>NZ_JAMJPL010000026.1 GCF_023555055.1 Marinobacter sp. ATCH36 | reverse complement strand
AATAACAACCAATGACGCCAATAATTCAGGCATCGCTGGTATCCTTTAGCTTCTCACTCACACTGGTTCTTCCTGGAGCACGTCAGATCACCGGAAAACGGTGTTTCTGGATGGGCACTAACTCGTGCCCATCCAGAAACTCATAATTCATTGATTTCTGGTTAATATTATTGATCAGGCATAAAAAAATCCTCTTGGATCTGGTATGTTTTAAGCGCGAACCAAAACCACCAACCCAAGAGGA
>NZ_JAMJPL010000025.1 GCF_023555055.1 Marinobacter sp. ATCH36 | reverse complement strand
GAAGAGCCGTTCAAGACCAGGACGTTGATAGGTCGGGTGTGTAAGCGCTGCGAGGCGTTGAGCTAACCGATACTAATTGCTCGTGCGGCTTGACTATATAACACCCAAGACAATTGCGGATAACGCAGAGCTCAGGCTCAACAGAAATCAACATCACACGTTTTATCTCGTCCACCCAGTGATCAACCGTTTTGCCTGACGACCATAGCGGTCTGGAACCACCTGATCCCATCCCGAACTCAGCCGTGAAACAGACCAGCGCCGATGGTAGTGTGGCTTCTGCCCATGTG
>NZ_JAMJPL010000024.1 GCF_023555055.1 Marinobacter sp. ATCH36 | reverse complement strand
CACATGGGCAGAAGCCACACTACCATCGGCGCTGGTCTGTTTCACGGCTGAGTTCGGGATGGGATCAGGTGGTTCCAGACCGCTATGGTCGTCAGGCAAAACGGTTGATCACTGGGTGGACGAGATAGAACGGTGATATTGATTTCAGAGCTTTGGCTTTCGCCTTGTCTCTTGCGTTATCCACAATTGTCTTGGGTGTTATATAGTCAAGCCGCACGAGCAATTAGTATCGGTTAGCTCAACGCCTCGCAGCGCTTACACACCCGACCTATCAACGTCCTGGTCTTGAACGGCTCTTCAGGGACCTCAA
>NZ_JAMJPL010000023.1 GCF_023555055.1 Marinobacter sp. ATCH36 | reverse complement strand
ATTACCCGCAGAGCGTGAACGTATTCTGCTACGTTTTGCTGATCTGGTGGAGCAGCACAGTGAGGAGCTGGCGCAACTGGAAACCCTGGAGCAAGGCAAGTCAATTGCCATTTCCCGTGCTTTGGAAGTGGGCGGTACGCTGAACTGGATGCGTTATACCGCCGGGTTAACGACCAAAATCGCGGGTAAAACGCTGGACTGGTCGATTCCCTTACCCCAGGGGGCGCGTTATCAGGCCTGGACGCGTAAAGAGCCGGTTGGCGTAGTGGCGGGAATTGTGCCATGGAACTTTCCGTTGATGATTGGTATGTGGAAGGTGATGCCAGCACTGGCAGCAGGCTGTTCAATCGTGATTAAGCCTTCGGAAACCACGCCACTGACGATGTTGCGC
>NZ_JAMJPL010000022.1 GCF_023555055.1 Marinobacter sp. ATCH36 | reverse complement strand
TGATTAGTCTCATCTGATTGTTTTTATTGAACTAACACAAATTTCATACGCTTCGTTCAGTCGAAAAATTTCATGGTCACAGCAAACTCATATTTCCCGTCTATGCTTTCAGAGCAATGCATCGCGTCTGATCGATTTCAGACGTACCACTGACTCTCGAAAGGAGAAGAGGATGACCAAACCGTATGTTCGTCTTGATAAAAATGATGCTGCCGTTTTGCTTGTTGATCACCAGGCTGGTTTACTTTCCCTTGTACGGGATATCGAACCCGATAAGTTTAAAAATAACGTGCTGGCGCTGGGTGACCTGGCTAAGTATTTCAACTTACCAACTATTCTTACCACCAGTTTTGAAACCGGTCCTAACGGCCCATTAGTTCCAGAACTGAAAGCACAATTCCCCGATACACCTTAC
>NZ_JAMJPL010000021.1 GCF_023555055.1 Marinobacter sp. ATCH36 | reverse complement strand
ACACGTACGCAGTGCCAACGCGCCCGGTCGGCTAGAACTACTCGGTCGGCTCACCAACGGGGCCGTGGCCACCAGCGGTCACTATTTCGCAGAAAGCTTCGGACTGCCCCCTGGTACAGCATCCATCCGGTCGCAACAAGCGCCGATGGAAGCGCCTTGCGCAGAGCGAACGGTCACCGTCATTGCCCCCCGCTGTATCTGGGCGGACGCACTGACCAAGGTCGCCATGCTTGCCGGTACGACGGCGCCCGCCACGGTCCGCGCGCTATCAAGCTATCACGCACACGTTGTTGCATCATGACGCAATCCTCGCATCGACATCCCCTGAAAGGGACAGGCATTCGTCTGCATCCGTATCACTATTGGGTTGCTCTCGCCGTATTGCTAGCGGTAGCGGTGTCTGGGCTGATATGGACGGTTTTGCACGATTTGCTTC
>NZ_JAMJPL010000020.1 GCF_023555055.1 Marinobacter sp. ATCH36 | reverse complement strand
GCGTAGATGCGCGAACGGTAGCGTTGCTTGTGACATATCTCGCGGCCGTCGCCGCATGATGCAGTCGCAGCGTCTCACCGCCTCACCGCCGGGAAACCCAATGCATATCGATCACCGACGCGGTGGCAGGCTTGCGCTTGCCATCTTCGTAGCGACGCACGCGCCCTGGCTGTACGCACAAGCGCAGAGTGACGCGCCTGCCGAACGCACGGAACCAGCGACCTTGGCCGCCTTGACGGTCACTGCGCAGAAGCGCGAAGAAGCATTGCAGGACGTACCGATCATCGTTTCGGTGCTGCCCGAGCAACTGTTGCTGGACAACGGCGTCCACGACATCAAGGATTTGCAGGTGCTGGTGCCGGGATTGATCGTCACCAGTACCCAGAGCGCTGCGCAAACCACTGCACGTATCCGCGGCATCGGCACGGTGGGCGATAACGCAGGCC
>NZ_JAMJPL010000001.1 GCF_023555055.1 Marinobacter sp. ATCH36 | reverse complement strand
TGAGGCCAGAGCCACCAGAGTGGCTCATCATAAAGGCCGGATATACGTGCGCAGTTTTACCCAGTTAGCCTTTGACACCACCGATAGCTTTGGGGCTTGCACAACAAGAGGTCTACATATATGTGCTTGAAGCGTTTTTTGGGAGGGGGTGCCCTCCGATGCAACCGCCAAACCACACAGGCTGGGGTCTGACCCCAAAGGCTAGCCTGTCAGCCATGGCCTATCACCAGAACCATCAGACTGGATCCAGAGGCCAGAAAAAGGCAAGACTCAGGAGCCGACCTTCAAGACAATCTTCCCGGTAGCCGTCCGCCCGGTCAGCGCGCCAAGCGCTTTCTCGTAATTCTCGAAGTCGTAGACCTCGCTGATTCTGGGGTTAATCTTGCCCTCGGAGAACAGCTTCAGCAGCTCCATCATGTTCTGGGCGCTGGTCTGCGGTTCGCGTTGGGTGAAGCTGCCCCAGAACACGCCTACGACCGAACAGCCCTTCAACAGCGTCAGATTGGCCGGAATTTTCGGGATGTCGCCGGCGGCGAAGCCGATGATCAGGTGGCGACCGTTCCAAGCCATGGCGCGCAAGGCCTGTTCGGTGAAATCACCACCGACCGGATCGTAAATGACGTCCACACCCTTGCTGTTGGTCAGCCTTTTTACCGCATCCTTCAGCGGCTCTTCGGTGTAGTTGATCAGCTCATCGGCACCGGCCTCTTTGGCCACCGCCAGCTTCTCGGCCGTGCTGGCCGCAGCGATCACGTGGGCGCCCATGGCCTTGCCCAGCTCCACCGTTGCCAGGCCAACGCCACCACTGGCACCCAGCACCAGCAGGGTTTCGCCCGGCTGGATATTCGCGCGCTGTTTAAGGGCGTAGTAGGAAGTGCCGTAAACCATTGAGAAAGCCGCCGCTTTCTTATCTGACATGGATTCGGGGATGGGCAGGATGTTGTGCTCGGGGACCACCACTTCTTCGGCAAAGGCGCCGTAGCCTGTGAGGCCGGCAACCCGGTCGCCAGGTTTGAACCGGGTGACTTTCTCTCCCACTTCAATCACTTCACCAGACATTTCGCCGCCAGGTGAGAAAGGCATGGTCGGCTTCAGCTGGTATTTTCCTTCGATGATCAGGGTATCCGGGAAATTCAGGCCCGCAGCCTTGACCCGTACCCTGACCCCATGGCCTTTCGCCACGGGACTGGCCACGTCTTCAATTACCAGCTTGTCCGCAGGACCATATTCCTTACAGAGAATCGCTCTCATGTTGTAACTCCGTTAATCGTCGATCGACAAAGGATGACTTCAGTTGATGGTTATCAACCTAAACAGAGTCGCGTCATGAAGCAAATAAAGAACTCTTATTTCACTGGATTAGCCAGACTTATCAGCCCCGATCGACTGCCTTAAAGCATTGTGCTCGCGTATATCATTGCGCCAACGACACCGACGGCGGCTACCACCAGGCCAATACCAATACCTTTGGGAATGGCAGACTGCCGGCTTCGATCTTTGCGTTTAACGTCGTGGCTGATTACCCGCCCATCCTGGCTCGAATCGCGGATCAGCCTGACCATCTCTTCGCATTGGCTGCGATTGAATTCCGATGGTTTGAACTCATCCATGTTGTGCTTGTCGAGAAACCGGTTAACGTCGGAGGACAGGGGCACATATTTCATTGACCAATTGGTAAAGGTCCGGGCCTCGAGCGGCTCTTCCAGCAGTGTCGTTACGTTACGGTGCCGGCTGTCCCTGGCGATTCGGTCATAGAGATTACGAACAGCGTCTTCCTCGCCTTCCAGGTACTGGAAGAATCGATTGTCACCGTAATACAGACCGCCAACAATCTCGCCTTTGGCATTATTGCGGCGTGACTCCATCAAGATTCGGGCGACGTTAGGCTCTACCCCCTTCTCCACGGGTTTGGCTTCAAAGGTGGCTTCACTGGCATAAGCCAGACGCATCAGTGACATAGCATTCACTCCGTACTGCAGCAAACGGTTAAGGTGAACCTCAAATACGCCTGAACTGCTGTTTGTGGATCACAGACCCTTTTACAGGCCTGCTTCAGGAATGTCGTCAGTCCTCTACAAAATGCTACGCCGATACACCTTCCCCAAGATGAATCCGGTCGTTTTTTCGGCTATCCTGCGCGCATTCTAACCGGGACGGCGTCCTAAACTGGTTTCCCTTCAGGGTCTGACATGTTCGATATTATCTACGTGCTTGAAATGATCGGAGTGGTCGCCTTCGCCATTTCCGGAATGATTGTGGCGCGGTCAAAGAACATGGATCCGGTGGGAGTTTTTACCATTGGCTTCGTGACAGCACTGGGTGGTGGCACCTTGCGGGACCTGATGATGGACAATCATCCGCTTTACTGGATCAAGCATCAGGAACAGCCGATACTGATATTGTGCATGGCGGTTGTTTATAGCTACTGGCACCGAGCAGAACGCATTCGCGCATCGCGAATCGTGTTCCCGGACGCCATTGGCCTGGGTATCTTCTCCATTCTCGGCGCCCAACTTGCGCTGGACCTGGGCCATTCATGGTTTATTGCCTCCCTGCTTGGCGTGATGACAGGTACTTTTGGCGGCGCTCTGCGCGATACCCTCTGCAATGAAGTACCGTATATTTTCCGCAAGGACCATATCTACGCCTCCATATCGTTCGCGGGATGCTGGCTGTATTTTGCATGCCAGTGGCTGCTGGACAACGAAACTCTGGCCCTGACCATTGGCCTGCTCTTTATCGTCATCATCCGTATGCTGGCGGTACGCTTCGATATCCGTTTGCAGCGACCGCGGCAACATGGCTGATCAGGACACCAATGAACAATCATCCCTTGGCGTTCACAGCTTCAGCCGGTAACATTGCCGTTTTTTCACGCAATCCCTGAAACCGGTTCATTCATTCCCCATTAGCACCCTGTAAGGCAGGCACCCGTCATGCTTGAACGACTATTTCAACTCCAGGCCCATGGCACCACCGTTCGTAAAGAGGTGATTGCGGGCTTTACCACCTTCCTGACCATGGCTTACATCATCGTGGTCAACCCAAGTATTCTCTCAGCCACCGGCATGGATTTCGGTGCCGTGTTCGTTGCTACCTGTCTGGCCGCCACCATTGGCACCCTGATTATGGGGTTCTGGGCCAACTACCCGATCGCCCTCGCACCTGGTATGGGTCTGAACGCCTTTTTCTCGTTCACCGTAGTCGGCAGCATGGGATATAGCTGGCAGGTGGCACTGGGGGCGGTGTTCATCTCCGGCTTCATCTTTTTCCTGCTCAGCCTCTTCAAAGTCCGGGAATGGATCATCAACAGCATCCCCCTGTCCCTGCGCTTTGGCATTTCGGCCGGCATCGGCTTCTTTCTGGCACTGATTGCCCTCAAAAACGCCGGTATCGTTGTCGACAACCCCGCCACACTGGTTGGTCTTGGTGATATCAAAGTCGCTGAAAGCCTGCTGTTCTTCGGCGGCTTCGTGCTGATTTGCGCGCTTTCGTTCCGGCAGATCACCGGTGCGGTGATGATTGGAATTATTGCTGTAACCGCCGCTGCCATGGCGATAGGTATGGTGGAATACGAAGGCTTCGTTTCTGCACCACCCAGCCTGGCGCCCACCTTCATGCAACTGGACCTGGCCGGCGCACTTAATGTCGGCATGATTAGCGTGATCTTCGCCTTCCTGTTTGTGGACCTGTTCGACACCTCCGGCACTCTCATCGGTGCTGCCCAACGTGGTGGCCTGCTGGACAAGAACGGCAAGCTGCCTCGCCTGGGCCGTGCACTGATGTCCGATTCCGTAGCCACCATGTCCGGCGCCGCCCTGGGTACGTCCACAACCACCAGCTACATCGAGTCTACCGCCGGTATTTCTGCCGGTGGCCGCACCGGCCTGACCGCTGTTGTTGTTGGCGCGCTGTTTCTCGCCTGCCTGCTGCTGTCACCCATTGCCAGCATTATTCCGGCCTACGCCACGGCGCCAGCCCTTCTGTATGTCGCAGTACTGATGGCCAGTGGCCTCAAGCTGATTGACTGGGACGATGTCACCGAAGCCGCCCCGGCAGTAGTAACCGCCCTGATGATGCCGCTGACATTCTCCATCGCCAACGGCATTGCCCTTGGCTTTATTACCTATGCCATTCTCAAGGCATTGAGCGGCCGCTGGTCGGACCTGAACGCCAGTGTCGTGATCATCGCAATCGTCTTCATCCTGAAATTCACCTTCCTGGACGTAGCGTAAGCTGCGTTTTCAGAGCCCGGATAGCTATGGACTACTTTGCAGAAAGCATCAAGAAAGCCATTCGCACGGTGCCTGACTGGCCCAAGCCAGGGGTCGCCTTTCGCGATATCACCACCGTGCTGCAGGACCGCACTGCGTTCCGTAAGCTGATCGATGCTTTTGTTCACCGTTACCACGGCCACAAGATTGATGCTGTTGCCGCCGTGGACGCCCGTGGATTCATCATCGGCTCGGCACTCGCTTACGAGCTGAATGCCTCACTGGTGCTGATCCGCAAGAAAGGTAAACTGCCGTTTGACACGCTGGTGGAAGACTACGAACTGGAGTACGGCACCGCCTCGGTGGAGCTGCACAAGGATGCTTTCAAGCCCGGTGACAATGTGGTTCTGGTTGACGATCTTATCGCCACTGGCGGCACCATGCTGGCAGCATCGCGACTGATTCGCCGCATCGGTGCCGAAATCGTGGAAGTTGCAGCGATGATCGACCTTCCCGACCTGGGTGGCTCACGCAAGCTGCAGGAAGAAGGCTTGAAGGTTTATACTGTGTGCTCATTCGAGGGCGACTAGAGAGCCGCAACGGCGACTCTCTTTGCAACGGGGGCTGCCATGCCAGATTATCAGCATCACTGGAAAGACGGGACGCCAGTGCACCTGCCGCTGGGCAAGATCGTCTGCATCGGCAGAAACTATGCCGAGCATGCGCGGGAGCTGAATAACCCTGTGCCGGACGAGCCCCTGCTGTTCATCAAACCGGCGACATCCGCCGTGCACATTACCCGCCCACTGGACTTCCCCCGCGACCGGGGCGCAGTGCATTTCGAGACCGAGCTGGCCGTTCTGATCGGCCGTCCGCTGACCAATGCCTCCGCCAGTGAGGCCGAAAGCGCCATTCTCGGCTATGGCCTGGCTCTGGATCTGACGCTTCGGGACTTACAAACCAGGCTCAAGGAAAAGGGGCAACCCTGGGAGCGGGCCAAGGCCTTTGATGGCGCCTGCCCGCTGTCGCCGTTCATCTCCGTTGATCGGCTCCGGCGGGACCACCTGACGTTTACCCTGGACATAAACCGTGAACGCCAGCAAACCGGCGACACCCGGGATATGTTGAACCCGATTGTGCCATTGATCGTACACATGAGCAGCCAGTTCACGCTGATGCCCGGCGATGTGGTGCTGACCGGCACGCCCAAAGGCGTCGGACCTATGGAGTCAGGGCAAATATTATCCCTGGAGCTGGAAGATGCCTTGTTTGTGGAGACCACCGTGCTCTAATGTGGGTGCGGTGACTCAAGACTGGGCTCAACGCCACGACCATCAGCTTTCCAGGATGACTTTCAGGCATGGCAAAGAAACCGGTTACTACCCGCAGTGGACGATTCTTCAGACTTGCCGGCATGACGGCCTCAGTGGCTGGTCACTATGCCGGGCAACGTGCGCGACGGATATTCCGTAACGAGGAAGACAGCGAGGGCGCCCGCTCCGAAAGTTACACTCGCATGGCAGACCAGATTGTCGACACTCTCGGCGAGCTCAAGGGTGCGGTGATGAAGGTGGGACAGATTGCGTCCCAGACCCAGGATTTCCTGCCCCGGGAATTCTCGGACGCTCTGCAGCGCCTGCAGAAAGAAGCCCCGCCCATGCCCTTCGAGGTGATTGTGGGCCAAATTGAAAGCGAGCTGGGCAAGCCAGTGTCGGAGTTGTTCGAATACCTGCAGGAAAAACCCTACGCTGCTGCGTCCATCGGACAGGTTCATCGTGCTCGTCTACACGACGGTACGGATGTCATCATCAAGGTACAGTACCCGGGCGTGGACGAATCCTGCGACAGCGACCTGAAACAGCTGCGGCTGGCTCTGAAACTGGGTGGCCTGCTAAAAATGCCCAAGGAGCATGTAGACCAATTGTTCGGTGAAATCCGTGTGCGGTTAAAGGAAGAACTGGACTATGAAAACGAGGCTCGCAACCTGGAAGAATTCCAGACCTTCCATGCCAAGGACAACTGGATCATCATTCCAAAAGTGTTCGAGAGCCATTCGTCCCGGCGGGTACTGACCATGGAGCTGGTGGAAGGCGACCACATCAGCGAAGTAACACCGGAAAGATACAATCAGGACACTATCAATCTGATTGGCCGCCGCATCTTCACCATGATGGCCGACCAGCTGTTTCGCTACCAGTGCATCCACGGTGATCCCCACGCGGGCAATTTTGCCTATCGCCCGGACGGCACCATCATCCTGTACGATTTCGGCTGTGTGAAAAAACTCAAGCCAGAGATTGTTGAGTCCTATCGCAAGGCCCTGTTATCGGCACTGGACGAGGATTACGCTGGCCTGGACAGACATCTGATCGATCTCGGCGCGCGCGTGGAATCCCAGCCCGCGGTGGACGAGGCCTATTACGCCATGTGGCGGGATATACTGATCCAGCCTTTCAACAGCGATACGCCCTACGATTTCGCCCAATCCGAACTTCACAAGGACGTCGCCGCCAAGACCACCACCGTGTTCAAGTACCTGGATTATTTCAAACCGCCGGTGGAAAGTATCTTCATTGACCGCATGATTGCCGGGCACTACTGGATGATGAAGAGGCTGGGAGTGCAGGCCGCGTTCCGCACCGAGCTTAATACCTATCTGCACAGAGCAGCGGGCTGAGCGGCCGGGGATTCCGCTTCTTTTTTTCGCATACTGTTCAGCGGTTTCCGAGACCGGCCGCCCACTCGGACACCCCCTCACAGGCTCCCTTACGGATAACCCTGGCCCGGGAAAGGTTTGCCGGCTCGCCGGGGTCGATCACCGTCACCGGCACATCAAAGTCCACCAGCCCCGCAGCGGGGTAGACCTGCAACGAGGTTCCCACAATCAGCAGATGGTTCGCTGTGGGGACAATCCCGGCAGCGGCCTCAATCATCGGCACTTCCTCACCGAACCAGACGATATGGGGACGAAGCTGGGCACCGCGCTCGCAGGTATCGCCGGGATTGATGTCCCGGAAACCAATGTCGTAGACCAGCTCCGGATGCTTTGAACTGCGGGCTTTGGTGAGTTCACCGTGTAAGTGGATAACGTTGCTCGAACCACCACGCTCATGAAGGTTATCCACGTTCTGGGTAATGATGGTTATTCGGTAGCGCTGCTCCAGTTTCGCCAGCAGGCGATGAGCCTCGTTGGGCTGTGCTGTCTCCAACTGCCGGCGGCGCTCGTTGTAGAAGCGAAGCACCAGCTCCTGGTTGCGGGCAAAGGCCTCTGGCGTAGCAACGTCGTAAACACTGTGCTGCTCCCAAAGACCACCATTGTCGCGAAATGTGGAGAGACCGCTCTCGGCGCTCATACCGGCGCCAGTGAGTACCACGATGTGATCCTTCATAGAACACCACGTTTATTGTTGTATGGATAACTGTCAGAACCAGAGCTTTTCCGGCCTGCGCCGCTTTTGAATTCTGAGCCCGTGTTTTTCAAGAATAGCAACCAACTCCTCGGTGTCATCCATATTGAGGAACGGCGCCAGGGAAATTTCCTCCCCGCGGAACTGAAGATGGAGTTTCGGGGGTGTCCAGGGATGACGTGGCATATCCTGCCACACGCGGGTGTACTGGCGGGGCATCTCCCACTCGTTTTCCTTGTGGGTCATGCCTTTTTCGAGGCGGATCAGGTCCGGGCCAAATGTCAGCACCTCCCGTTTCTGACATTTTCGGGAGGTGTAATAGAAGGCTGCGGCAAGGGCCGTCAGCTCCAGCCCGGCAAATGGCAATACCGGCCACGCCCCTATCAGCAGCATACCCGTGGAAATCAGTAGCGAGAGACACAAGGCCGCCAGCCAGATACGGATATTGCCCTTCCAGCTCATGGACTGGTTGGGGGTCAGGAGAAAACAGTCGCCTTCACGTTCGGAAAGCTGTTCTACCATTCCGGTTGCTCCCGGGAACCACCCGCACCGCCACAGCTCTTTCAGTCAAAAATCTTGCCGGGGTTCATCACCCGGTTGGGATCAAAGACCTGTTTGATGCCTCTCAGGTAGGCAATTTCAGCAGCACTGCGGGTGTACTCCAGATACGGCTTCTTGGTCATGCCCACGCCGTGCTCAGCAGATACGCTGCCCTGGTAGCGCTGGACAATTTCGAAAACCCACTTGTTAACCTGTTGGCATTTCTCAAAGAAATCCTCTTTCGCCATGTCTTCGGGCTTGAGGATGTTCAGGTGCAGATTACCGTCGCCGATGTGACCAAACCAGATGATTTCGAAATCCGGATAATGCTCGGTCACCACGGCGTCGATCTCCTGCAGGAATCCCGGCACTTTGGAAACCACAACAGAGATGTCATTTTTATACGGTATCCGTGGCGCAATGGACTCGGAAATACGTTCCCGCAGTTGCCACAGGTTCTTCGCCTGGGTTTCGCTCTGGCTGATCACGCCATCCAGCACCCAGCCATTTTCCATGCACTGCTCGAACAGCGTCATTGCATCGTCCATCACCTCGTCAGACACTGCCTCGAATTCCAGCAGGGCATAGTAAGGCGCCTCGGTTTCAAACGGTGCCTGCACCTGGCCGTGGGCGAGCACATGCTCCATGGCCTGATGGGAAAAGAATTCGTAAGCAGTCAAATCGATCTGCTTCTGGAAGGCCTGCAGTACATCCATGGTGTTGGTGAGATCGTTCAGGCCCAGCACCAGCACCGTGAGGTTATCCGGCTTGCGGGACAGTTTCATGGTGGCTTCGGTAATGAACCCCAGCGTGCCCTCAGCACCGATAAACAGGTGCCGCAGGTCATAGCCGGTGTTGTTCTTTTCAAGATCCTTGTTCAAATCAAGTATGTCGCCCTTGCCAGTGACTACTTTCAGGCCGGCAACCCAATCGCGGCTCATGCCGTAGCGGATCACCTTGATTCCACCCGCGTTGGTGGACAGGTTACCGCCCAACTGGCTGGAGCCCGCAGAGGCGAAATCCACCGGGTAATACAGGCCGTTTTCTTCGGCAAAATTCTGCAACTGTTCGGTGACCACGCCCGCCTGGCATTTCACAGTACGGTCGCTGGCACTGAAATCCAGGATCTGGTTCATGTTGTCGAACGCTACGACCACCTCGCCGTTGGCCGCGACAGCCCCGGCACTCAGGCCTGTGCGACCGCCGGAAGGCACCAGAGCTACCTGGTTCTCGTTGGCAAACTCCACCAGTGCCTGCACCTGCTCGGTGGTTTTGGGCAGAACAATGGCTACCGGTTTCGGAGGGTAGATCTTTGTCCAGTCCTTGCCGTAGTTCTCCAGGTCGGCTGCGTCAGTCAGCACTTTTCCGGGGGCCTGACCCGCTTCCATCAGGGCTTTGAGGGAGGCAACAATCTGTTCAGAGTTCATGGATAATCCGGTCTCGCAAGGGGTTAGTCAGAGCGTCTGCGCAAAGAGTTGATTCAGGTAACCTGACGCGCTGTGAAAATCTTCGTTTATGGTATCATACCGCCCCTGTTCTGTGAGCCCGCCCGCCAATAGCGGCTCTCACGGGTCATTTCATGTGACGAAAGGTTCGGAAGCACGCCCATGTCAAATACGTCTCTTGAAAAGAGCAAAATCCGCATCCTGCTGCTGGAAGGTGTACACCAGTCTGCCATTGATACGCTGAACGCGGCCGGTTATACCAACATCGAGTACCTGACGCATTCACTGGCCGAAGACGAACTGGTCGAAAAAGTTGCCGACGCTCATTTTGTGGGTATTCGCTCGCGCACCCAGTTGACCGAAAAGGTATTCGAAGCCGCCCAGAAGCTGGTCGCGGTAGGCTGTTTCTGCATTGGCACCAACCAGGTCGACCTCAATGCAGCAACCCGTCGCGGTATCGCTGTTTTCAACGCGCCCTTTTCCAATACGCGCAGTGTGGCGGAACTGGTTCTCGCCCAGGCGATTCTTTTGCTGCGCGGCGTGCCCGAGAAAAATGCCAAGGCGCACCGTGGTGAGTGGCTGAAATCTGCCAAGGACAGCTACGAGATTCGCGGCAAAAAGCTGGGCATCATTGGTTACGGCAACATCGGCACCCAGTTCAGCGTGCTGGCAGAAGGCTTGGGCATGGACGTGTATTTCTACGATGTGGTGTCCAAACTGTCCATTGGCAACGCCACTCAGGTGGGCACGATGCAGGAATTGCTGAACACCTGCGACGTGGTCAGCCTGCATGTGCCGGAAACACCGGCCACCAAGTACATGTTCAAGGCCGAGCAGTTTGCCCAGATGAAACCGGGCAGCATTCTGATGAACGCTTCACGGGGTACCGTGGTGGACATTGACGCCCTGGCCGACTCTTTGCGCAGCGGTAAACTCCTGGGCGCCGCCATCGACGTCTTCCCGGTAGAGCCCAAGTCCAACGACGAGGAATTTATCTCTCCGCTACGGGAATTCGACAACGTGATCCTGACCCCCCACGTGGGCGGCTCCACCATCGAAGCGCAGGAAAACATCGGCCGCGAGGTGGCGGAAAAGCTGGCCATGTACAGCGATAACGGCACCTCCGTGTCCTCCGTGAATTTCCCGGAAGTGGCCCTGCCCTCGCACCCGAACCAGCACCGCCTGCTGCATATCCACGAGAACGTGCCGGGCGTAATGTCCGAAATCAACCAGGTGTTCTCCGAGAATGGCATTAATATCTGTGGCCAATACCTGCAGACCACCGAAGACATTGGCTACGTGGTGATCGATGTAGACAAGGAATACGGCGAGCTGGCACTGGAAAAACTGCTGAAAGTGAAAGGCACCATTCGCTGTCGCGTGCTGTTCTGATTCAGCAACGCAGACCATCAGAAAAGCCGGGGCCTGTTGGTCCCGGCTTTTTGGTTACTGCATGGGAACCAGCGTCAGTTCAACGCGGCGATTCTGTTCGCGGCCAGAATCGGTATCATTGGAAGCGATAGGGTAACGCGGGCCGTAGCCAACCGCACGGGTGCGCTTGGACTCAATGCCTTGGTTCAATAGAAAGTCCCGCACCGAGGACGCGCGGCGTTCACTTAGCAGCTGGTTATAGTCCCTTGAGCCAGTGCTGTCAGTGTGGCCTTCGATCTGGATGATGGTCTTGTCGAATTCCTTGAGCACAAGTCCCACAGATTCCAGAGTGTTACTGAAAGACGGCTTGATAGTGGACTGGTTCACGTCAAAGGTAATATTGCCGGGCATGACCAGCTCGATTTCGTCGCCATTACGTACCACGCGGACACCGGACCCCTCCAGCTTGCGACGCAGCTCGGCTTCCTGTCTGTCCATGTAATAGCCAATACCACCACCCACGGCAGCACCGGAAGCAGCACCGATCAGCGCGCCCTTGCCCCGGTCACTGCCGCTGGATGTCGCCGCGCCAACGGCCGCACCACCGATAGCCCCAATGATGCTACCTTTGGTCGCACTCGAAGTCTTTTCTTCCCCGGTATAGGGGTCATATGTCATACAGCCGCCCAATCCCACGGTGGCGACAGCAAAAGCAACAATCGTTTTCTTCACGGTACTCTCCAGAGTCTTTCCAAGGTATGACTGTTAGCGGCCTTTCACCGCTCTGTGTTTTCCCTAACAAGCTTCCGAAAGGAAGCTGTCATGGTCGCCTTCAAAGGTATCTACAATGGTGTTGAATACCCTTGCCTGCAGATCCTTAGCTTCGTTTACCAGATGATGACGTCCGTCCGGTATGCGGAGTTCCTTAACCGAGGCAAATTTATTGCGGAGGATCCGCAGATTGTGCTGCCAGTCTACAGTCAGGTCTTTCTCTCCCTGCACTACCGTAATCGGGAAATCGACTGGACGGGCAGACTCGATGTGAGGCACCCACTGCCTCAGCGCCGACACCCAATCCACGTGAACGGCCCTTGCCTGGAGCGGATCATATTCCTTCAGGAACGTCAGAAAACGCGAGTTCCCACTGTTGACGGCGAACACACGGGCCCACCGTGATACAAAGGGCTTGACCAGGCTGTGGAGAACCTTCGCACCCAGCCAGCCCATCGGCCGTATCAGCGGAGCCAGCAACACAACCCGCCGGAAATCAGAGGTCTGGGGAGTATGGTGATTGGTCAGCAGGTAATCAATCAGTATAGCGCCCCCGGTGCTCTGTCCCACCGCGTACCATGGCGCTCTAACCTTGCTCCTCACCTTGGCCATTACATCTGTCAGCACGGCCTGATACTCCAGGAAGCTGCCAATAGCCGCCGGGGTTCCACTTGACAGCCCGTGCCCTGGCTGGTCGTAGGCCAGCACATCAAATCCCGCGCTCAGGCAACGGTCTATCAACTGACTGTAGAGGCCCACGTGATCGAAATAGCCATGGAGGATGAACACCGTGCCTTTGGATTGGCTTACTTCAGGCAACCGGAAGTAGTGCACCATAACCTGGTGCGGGTCTGCCAGGACATAACCCTGATGATAGGAAACATCCGGGTGCTCCACCCAGAGATCCAGCCCGTAGAACCGACAATAGGCAACCATATCTTCGGCAAGCGGTTCCCGGCGTTCAGGATCGAATGGCTCCAGCCTTTCCAGCAACGATGCCCTGTTCCAATTCGGTATTTCTATGGTATCTGTTTTCCAGTACACGTAGAGTTAGACGCCTTTAATGAATAGTACGAATTTGCCATATCCCAAACAGCCACGGCAATCGCCAAAGGCTCACGCGTTAGGTTAGCACACCACGAGGCCATTTAGGCCTTAAAGCGGTGTCACCATAGCCATTGCAGAAGCAGGCCGGTACGACTATGTTATCGCAGCTCAATTCAGCCCCGGAGCGATCAATGATACAAACTGCATTGGAAGCCGGTTTGCGCCAGACCATGACCCGGCTGGTTCGGCCTTTGCTGCATCCCGCCGTTCCTGTAGGCATTCAGCGCAGCCTGGTCCGCAAGGCTTATCTGACCTCTGTTCCACCACGTGGCACGCGCTTTGAACACTTCGAGGCCGAAGGCCTTGCCATGATGCGGGTCTGCCATAGCGAAAACCCCACGGGGGTCGTGCTGTATTTTCATGGCGGCGGTTATATTATTGGATCCCCGCAAACTCATCGGGGAATCACCGGGCATCTGGCCAGAGCCAGTAGCGCTATGGTGATCGTCCCTGACTACCGGCTTGCCCCGGAAAACCCTTACCCGGCCGCACTGGACGATGCAGAAGCCGTTTATCTGGCCTTGCTTGAGGAAGGTCACCCGCCAGCATCTCTCAGCCTCGCGGGCGACTCGGCAGGCGGTGGGCTGGCGATCGCACTGGCAATGCGTCTGAGGGACAGGGGGCTGCCCCTGCCCTCTTCGCTGATGGTCATGTCCCCCTGGACTGATCTTTCCGATGCCCATCTTTATTCCCCGGAATGCGAGCCGGTTCTGCAAAGGCGCTGGATAGACAAGGCTGCCCGACTGTATTGCGGCAATGAGCCTGTTGCCAACCCCTACGTTTCCCCGGTTTATGGGGACCTGTCCGGCTTGCCCCCCTTGCTGATTCAGGTGGGCAGCCAGGAAATCCTGCTGAACGACGCCCAGCGACTGGCGGAAGCAGCCAACCGGGACAGCGTTGATACCCGTCTGGAAATCTACAACAGCCTCTGGCACGTTTTCCAGGTGCATGCCGGGCAACTGGACCGGGCATCCGAGGCGCTGGCAACGGCAGGCCAGTTTATCCGGCGACACCTCATCACCTGATACCGGAGCCGCAAATAAGGTGGTTCAGACGGTCAGATCAGGCAGGCACACCTCACCGCGAACCAGCGCCTCTTTCTGCCAGCGTGGCCAACGCTTGATCTGCCACTCCAGTTTTGAAGCGGTTACCCTGTCCCGAGTCTCGGCGGTAAAGACCAGTTCAAGCGGGCCTTTTCCCCAGAGGCTTCTGGCGCCCTTCGGAGCACCTGCCTGATGCTCGGAAAATCGACGGGCCACGTCCGTGGTTATGCCGGTATACAGGGACCCCTTCGCCGTTCGCACCATATAGACAAACCATTGACTCATGCTGACGATGCCCTGGCCATTTTGTCCCGGGCCTTCCGTTGCTGAATCCACAAGCCCGCCACGATCAACACCAGACCAATATAAGTAGACGGCAGAATAATCTCGCCAAGGATGAAATAGATGAACACCAGCGACAGAAACGGGGAAATAAAAATCAGGTTGCTCACCCGAGAGGTGTTCTCGGCTTTTTTCATCGCATAAGACCACAGAACAAAGGCAACCCCCATCTCGAACACTCCCACGTAGATGGCGGCAGTAAGCCCGGTACCTGCACTGAAGTCGAAGCCTGACGTCATGGCACAGATCACTATAATCACCGGCAGGCCACACAGGAAGTTGAGAAACAGCCCCACCACCGGATCCCGGGTATCCCTTGTTGCGACAATCCAGTAGGACGCCCACACCAGTGTGCTGCCGATCGCATACGCAACCCCGAGTGGGTCAGAGAATGTCAGCGAGAGGACGTCACCGCGGGTGGCAATTACTACTACACCGCTGTAACAGACCAGCCCGGCAACAATATCCGCTGGCTTCAGCCGCTGGCCCAGAAAAGGCACCGAAAGGTAGGCCAGCACCAGTGCCCAGGTATAATTCAGAGGTTGCGCCTCCTGGGCGGGGAGCCGATCAAAGGCGCCGAACAACAGGAAATAATAGAGGCAGGGGTTAATCAGCCCCATGCCGATGGACTGCAGGTACTGGCGCCTGCTGAGCTGGAAAACCAGGTGCCAGCGACGCTGAACCAGCAACACCAGCGCCATCACCAGCACCGACGCGGAACAGGCCACCGCCAGCATCTGTATCGGGCTCAATTCCCGCAACGACAGCTTGAATGCAGTGGCAACGGTAGACCACAGCAGCACCGTACCCAGGCCATACAGCATGGCCTGTTTCTGGTTAGTCATTGGCCTCGTCCTTTTCGCTATCCAGCCAGCGATACAGGGTGCGACGATTGACCCCCAGTACCTGCGCCGCACGGCGCTTGTTGCCATCTACGGCGTTGATGACCTTCCCAACGTAGTCCTGCTGAACCTGCTCCAGGGTGGGCCAGTCTGCAAGATTTCCCTCCGGCAGTCCGGGCCTTGCTTCAGGCGTGTCCGTCTGGCGTTTGCGTACACGGGCAGGCAGATGCTCCGGAAGAATCATGTCGCCATCGCAGAAGGTCACCGCCCGCTCTATGGCACTGCTCAACTCCCTGACATTGCCAGGAAAAGGGTAGTCGGCGAGGATCTGCGATGCCACCTCGCTCAATTGCAGGAAACCACGGTTGTGTCGCTTCGCTGAGTCCCTCAGAAAGTGCATGGCGAGCAAATCCACATCGTCCCCACGTTCCCTGAGCGGAGGCACGATCAGGGTCAGGGTTTCCAGCCGGTAATACAGATCCTCGCGGAAGTTTCCCTGCCCCACAGCCTTGATAAGATCCTGGTGAGTGGCCGCGATAATGCGTACATCCACCTTCTCCTCATGGTCGGCACCCACGGGTTTGATAGTGCCTTCCTGCAACACCCGCAGTAACTTTGCCTGCAACGCCAGGGGCATCTCCCCGATCTCGTCCAGCAGCAGCGTCCCGCCATCGGCCTCTGCAAAGAGCCCCGGACGCGCGGACTTCGCACCGGTAAAAGCGCCCGCCTCATGGCCAAAGAACTCACTCTCCATCAGTTCCTGCGGAATGCCCGCACAGTTAACCGGGATAAACGACTTGTCACTGCGGTCACTCTCATCGTGGATAGCACGGGCAACGAGCTCCTTGCCCGTTCCACTTTCGCCGCTGATCAGAACCGCCGCCTGGCTTCTGGCGACCTGTTTGATCTCGCTCCTCAGTTGCATCATTGGCCGGCTTTCACCCACCAGACCCAGTGATGTGTCATCGGGTGTCTGTGACTTGTAGCGTGCAAGTTCGCTGGTAATAGCGGCATGGGCCAGCAACCGCTTGATCTTTAACCTCAGGTGATCGGTAGAGAGCGGCTTGGTCAGAAAATCATCAGCTCCTGCCTTCAGCGCGTCCACTGCCTGATCAACAGTGCCAAAAGCGGTAATGATGATAAAGGGTACGGACTGGCCTTCCGCCTGAAGTTGCCGGAGGATTGAAAGCCCGTCACCATCCGGTAGCCGCAGATCCGAAACAATCAGGTCAGGCCCGGATTCCGCAGCGAGCCTGCGTCCTTCATCCATTGTTCCCGCACAGCTGACCCGGTAGCCATCTACCTCAAGCTCTTCCGCCAGCAATGTTCGCAAGCTGGCATCGTCTTCCACCAGCAGGATTGAGGACGGATTATTCCCCATGGTTCGTCCCCCCTTGGGTGTCATCTGGCTTATAAGCCGGCCAGAAAGTGGACATCCGGCATCCACCTTCGGAGTTCACCCCGACCTCGATACGGCCCCCATGCTCCTTGAGCACACTACTCACCACAGCAAGCCCCAAACCGGTTCCTTCGCCGGCGGCACGGGTACTGAAGAAGGGTTCGAATATCCGCTCGCGCAGGTCTTGCTCTATTCCCGGCCCGTCATCGTCCACCCGCAACTCCCACAGGCCATCGTGCTCGGCCAGGTTGACCGTCACCTTCGAGCGGGCTGCCTGACAGGCATTGCGGATGATATTCACGCAAGCCATTTCCAGGCGAGTCGGCTCTGCCAGGATCTCGGCCCGACAGTCAGGAAGCTGTGAGTAAAGCTCTACACCCTGGCACCTGGGTTCTTCACTGATCCGGGCCATCACTTCCTTCGCGGTGGTTACCAGATCGGTCTCGCGGCGGGAATCGGGTACGTGTCGGAAACAATCCAGCAACTGCTGGATGATCAGGGTCATGCGTTCGACCTGGTGCTCGATATCCTTCAGGTGCCGCCTGTCGCCGTCAGCCAGATCCCGCCGCCCCAGTATGTTGGCGCGGCCCTGAATGACGCTCAGTGGTGCGCCAAGTTCGTGGGCAACGCCACCTGCCACGCGGCCGATCATGGCGACTTTTTCCTGGTATTCCAGTTGCTCGGCGAGCTCGCGCTCACGTTCAACGCTCTCCTTTATTTCCGTTTCCGCACGCATCATACGCTCCCCCATATCATGCAGCCCTTCATGTATCTGGCGCAGTTCGCGCGGGCCGGCAGGCGTTTCACTAACCCGCCAGCGCCCGGGCGCCATACCCTCCATGATTTCCAGTAGCCGGCTGACATGACGCCCGACCACGCCATAGTGCCCAAGCACCACAACGAGAATGACCATCAGAGATACCATTGACCAAAGAGTGACGGCCCAGATGCGGCTGGATGCCACCAGTTCGTGAAAGTCGCTGCGTTTACGGGTCACCTGAAGCAGGCCCTGGATCCGCCCATCAGCGGCGATTAGCGGCGTGAACTGGGAAAAAACAGAAACCCCGTCCACCTGGCGAAAAGCTCCACCCACTTTACCGCTGGCAATAACCTGTTCAGCACTGTCGCTGCGGGTGACATCGGTATCAGCAACCCCCAGACTGGCAACCTGCTGACCATCTTCATCAAATACGGACGCCCCGAACACCCGGCCAATGCGGAATATCGATTTCAGTGACTCGCCCATGACAATCTCATCGCCGTCGGACATGGCCTGTGATAGCGGTCCGCTGACAGCACGGGCAACAAGCTCAAGATCCTCCCGCAGACGGTCATTCAGGTTCTCCTCCACAGCGCCAAGCCCCACATAAATAGCCAGGCCGCTGATTACCATTAGCGGAACAACGATGCTCAGCACCAGGGTCAGTCGTAATGAGCGGAACATCTTTTGCGCGGTGAGCACAGGCCGTTTCATGAGGAACTCCGACAAAGTGTCACACACCTATGCCACATGTGACATTTCGCCACAACACACATTACGCACCCTTAACATTATTATTTTATTAAAGTACTGTTTTTAAAGGATTTATTCCTATTATTAAAACCTGGCACGGGGCTTGAAAGGTCATAACTACAAATCAATCAGAACCTGATTCACGGTTCCAAAAGATTGTTTGTAGTGGTTGCAGGCAATCCCATCAATGTAAAAGGAGAGAGTTATGAACAAGCTTCTCGTTTCACTGACCGCATCCCTGGCACTGCTCGCTGCCGGTCCTGCCCTCGCGCAGGAAAACCAGCAGAGCCCGGAATCCGCTGACACCGACGGTGGATACAGTGATCCGGCCTCTGCGGGCACTCAGGACACCAACTTTTCCGACCAGGAATTGAAGCAGTTCGTCGATGCTCAGGAAGGTATCAACGGCATCCGTGACGAATACATGGAGAAAATCGAGGCTGCCGATTCCCAGCAGAAAGCTCAGGAACTGCAGATGGAAGCCAACGATGAGATGGTGACCGTGATTGAGGACGCCGGTATGGACATTCCGACGTACAACTCAATCGCGACTGCGTACAACAGCGAACCGGAAGTACGGAATCGCGTTGACGCACTGATGTAAACGACACTCTGCGATCGTGTCGTCCTGGGCCCCGCAACTGCGGGGTCTTTTCGTTGTGTAAACAGCCAGCAACAAGCCACTGTGCCGGCATATTGTGGTACCTTGCGTACAGGGATCAGCTAACAACAGCCGGAGACAGGAAATGCGAAAACTCTGCCATTGGCGAACCACAATGTTTGCGATGGTTATCCTGCTATTCGCAGGCTGCTCGGACAGCCCGTCGCCAACCGAAACCAGTGAAGATGATGGCGAAAAGCCCACCTATCCGGTCACCTGGCGGTTCGCCCTGGAAGAAATTGAGGGCAGCGTCCAGCACCACTACGCGCTGGAACTGAAAGAACGTATCGAGAGCATTTCAGACGGCAATATTCTGATCGACATTTTTCCTTACGGTTCGATTGGAACGTCCATCCAGTTGACCGACCTGGCCAGAGAGGGCTCTGTCCACCTTACCTTCGCATCTCCCGGACATCTGGCTGACGTGGTCCCGGAAACCGGCGTCTTCACCCTCCATTTCCTGCTTTCAGACGACGAGACTGTCAATCGGGACATTCTGGCCAGTGACCAACTGGTGCGGGAGTTCAGCGAACCCTACGCCGAGCAGAACCTGAAGCTCCACGGTTTCGTACCCGAAGGATGGATGGTCTGGACCGCAAACAAAGCCCTGAGAACACCCGCCGATTTTGACGGCCTGGCATTCCGCACCATGACGTCGAAGATCTCGGTTGAGGCCTATAAGGCCTACGGGGCAGTACCCACTCCGGCGCCGTACGCTCAGATATACAGCGACCTGCAGCTACGACGCATTGCCGGGCAAGCAAATCCGGTTTTTGCCATTGAAGAAATGGGATTTTATGAAGTCCAGAACACCATGACCTTCGCAAGGCCTGCCCAGTTTGTTACTTCGGTAGTCTCCAACAAGCAATGGTTTGACGATCTTCCCACAGACCAGAAACAGTGGCTTGAAGACGCGCTGGACGAGGTTACACCTCTTGCCTGGGAAGTGCAGGCGGAGCTCAATGCCAGTCGCCTTGAAACCATTCGGCAGAACAGCGACATTCGCACCATAGAACTGACCGAAGAAGAACGCGACCGATTCCGCGAGGCCAGCCTGCCGGTTCGCGAAACCTATACCCGCATGGCTGGGGACCGGGGGAAAGAAATTCTGCAACGGCTTATGGAGATGGTTGATAAGGCTGAGTCGGAAGTTCCCGAAGCCTGACTCAACGGACAAATCCTTTTACTCAGGCACCAGCCAGTCCACCATCGATGTAATCCCCAGGCCTTCGATGGTGGATACGGCTTCCATCATCGCGGCGAGCCTTCGGTCAAAACCCCAGGGTGGATTGACCACCAGCATTCCGGAGCCGGACATGCCACGTTCCGGTGGTTGATCAAGAATTATCTCATTACGAAGCACCTTACGCACAGGGCCGCCGGATATTGCCTTTAAAAGCCTTTCGTGGGGCCTGCCCGCCAGAACCGGATACCAGATCAGGTAAACTCCATGCCTGCATTTCTGCCAGGCCCGCGTCAGAGTGTCGGCCACGCCTTCGTACTCACTTTTCACCTCGTAAGATGGATCCGTCAATACCAGAAGCCTTGGCTGCCTGGGCGGCAGACAACGAAGCAGCCCATTCAGACCATCCTCACGGCAAACCCTGACCCCGGGGAGTCCAGCACCCCATTGCGCCAGGGTCTGGTTTTCGGCCGGATGCAACTCAAAAGCGGTCAGGCTGTCCTGCTCTCGCAGATACGAGCGAAACCAGTGAGGAGACCCCGGGTAGCGACCAATCTCTCCGTGGGGCCCGGCTCCGGTTGCCAATTCATCAATGATAGCCTTCCAGTCATCTGACTGCAGTTCCGCCCGGTTGCGCCAGATTTTCTGAACCCCCGAGTTTGCTTCACCGGTTTTCAACGCCCGGTCACCAGTCAGATCATAGCTCGCACTGCCTGCATGGGTATCGAAGCAGGCAATGGCGGAGGCTTTGGCCTGCATCATTCGCAAAGCCAGCACCAGCGCAGAATGTTTCTGGATATCGGCGAAATTGCCGGCGTGAAACGCATGAAGGTAACTCAACATCATCAGGACTCCCGGTTGACGGTCGCCTATTAGGCAACAGTCAAACCGTGCAGGCAAGACTTGAGAACCTGTGTCCGGCTGATATCCTTTAGCCCTGTTTTCCGCGAGGACACCGTTTTGCCAACCCCGAAAAATGACACTGCAGAGCACCTGTACGGCCTGATTGCCAATGAGGAAGATGCCCGCGTCTGCACCGATATTCCCGAAGAAGCATGCCGCGAAGTGCCCCGCAACTTTTTTCTGATTCTGGCCAGCAACGTGCTGACCAAACTGGGCGACTTGCTGATCAGCCCCAAAACCGTTCTGGCCTGGCTACTGAGTGCCATTGGCGCGCCTGCGCTGGTCGCCTGGCTGGTGCCAATCCGGGAATCCGGTTCGATGATTCCCCAGATGGTCATCGGCGCATGGGTGAGAAGAAAGCCGGTACGCAAATGGTTCTGGACGCTCGGAAGCTTCGGCCAGGCGGCGAGTGTTGTCGCCATGGCTGCGAGCGTCTGGTTTATGGAGGGTTATGCCGCAGGCAGCGGAATCATTGCCGCTCTCATCGTTTTTTCCCTGGCCCGTGGCTTCTGCTCGGTTTCCATGAAGGACGTTCAGGGCAAATGCATTCCTAAAACCCGGCGTGGACGGCTGTCCGGGCTGGCATCCACGATCGGCGGCACCGCCACCGTTATCCTGACAGCCCTGCTGTTCTGGGACCGGGGAGATCCAACGATCGGTTTTTACTCGGTGCTACTGCTATTGGCCGCAGCGCTCTGGATTATTGCCGGCTTTCTGTTTGCCGGTGTTGAAGAGTACAACGGTGAGACCAGCGGCGGCGGAAACGCTCTGGCAGAGGCATTCAGCAGCCTGTCCCTGCTCCGCGATGACGTTCCGTTCCGGAAGTTCGTGGTCACCCGGGCACTATTGCTCTGTTCAGCCCTGGCCTCCCCCTACTTTGTTGTTCTGGCGCAGAAAGAGTCCGATATCGGCTGGATGCTGGGCATTTTTCTGCTGGCCAGCAGCCTCGCCAGCTCACTCAGCGCCAGTTTCTGGGGCTGGGCAGCAGACGTCTCAAGCCGGAGGGTGATGATACGTGGCGGCGCCATGGCCAGCGGGATATGCCTGGTGGTGGGTGCGACTGCGATGGTTTTTGGCACCACGATTGGCAGCATCTGGTTCTATCCCATTGCTTTTTTCGTGCTCAGCATTGCCCATGCGGGCGTGCGGCTCGGGCGAAAAACCTATCTGGTGGACATGGCCGGAGGCAACAAACGAACTGACTACACGGCGGTGAGCAACACCGTTATCGGCTTGCTGCTACTGGCCACAGGTGGCCTGACGGCGCTTATCTCAATGATTTCGGAGACGGCGGTAATTCTCCTTTTGGGGCTGATGGGGCTGGCCGGAACGCTCAGTGCCGTGCGCCTCAAAGAAGTCACCGATACCTGATAGCTTTCAGTCATAAAGGGGCCTTGCCGTCATTCAGTGCCAGGGCGCCTTTTACAATACGATAGACGATCCAGATCGCTATCCCCAGCAGAAAAAACCACCCGATAATCAGGGGCGTGGTTACAATGCCGACAACCGTCCAAAGCAGACCAATCCAGAAGGTGCGTATCTGCCAACGGAAGTGAGGCTCTATCCAGGTGTTCTTGACATCGTCAAGTTTGACGTAATTGATGATAACGCCGGCAAGACCGGTGATCCCTCCCACAAAAAACGATAGCGCCTGGAGGATATAGACCAGCACAGCAAGGTTGCGACTCGGTTCCTCACGGCGGACCAGTGGGTCACTGTCAGCAGGAATGTATTCAGGCTCGGACAAGGGGTTCTCCTCTTACTGCGTACCGGGAGTGTATCACAGCATCCGCGCCTGAAAGCCGGTGGTATTCACTGACTGTCCGGTTTGTAACCCAGACGGAAACCGCCCCAGTGCTTGCCGTTGACGTAGATCGGCACTGAAAGGTCGTGCATGATTTCCCCGGTATCCCGACGGTAGGTCTGCAGCAGCATACTCTGGGTATGACTGCCGCACCGGGCGCCGGTGCGGTCATTGAACAACCGCTTGCTGCGGCTCTTTACCAAATCTACTTGCGGATCGCCCGTCGGTGCATGGGCAAAATCGCGGTTATGGGTAGGGACGTAGCCATCAGGCGCTATCGCGATGGCGTACACCATGGACGGATGCGCTGTCTTGACCGCTTCCTGTACCGATGGAAGCTGCTGGTCTGTAAACCGGTCATAACTGCTTGAGTATTTCTGAGGATCGGTATTCGATATGGGGTCTCGCCTCTTGTCGAAAAGAGCGTTCTCCGACAATTGTCCGTCACGAACCGCCTGTTCGAAGAGCTTTCCAATACGGTCAGCCCCCTGCCGGGCCTGATCATAGAAAGTTCGGTGATAGCTTTCATCGCTGTTCAGGGCAAATGCGGCATTTGCCTGTTCAGCCAGTTCCATGAGGGTTGCGGCCTGCCTGGCCAGGGAGGCCACGCTGGTATCGCTCTCCGTGATCTGGTCACGAACCGTATCTATAGCTCCAGAGACCTGCTGCAGGCTCTGTTCGTTGTTCTGGTCGATCTCGGCAATTCGAGCCACCTGCTGCTGCACCCGATCGGATTGATCACGAATCTGATCCAGGCGCTCACCAACGCTTTCAACCGATTCCAGGCCGGCCTCCACGCTTTTGGCAAGATTCTCAATCCGCGAGACAATCAGGGAGGTGTCAGACCTGATTTCCTGGAGCGTCTCCGCCACTTCGCCAGTTGCCTGTGCGGTTCGACCGGCCAGTTGCCTGACCTCGTCGGCAACTACTGCAAACCCACGACCCTGATCGCCCGCACGCGCCGCTTCGATAGCCGCATTCAGAGCCAGCAGATTAGTTTGCTCTGCAATGCCCTGGATGGTGGTGGTCACCCCCTGAATCTTGTTGGATTTCTCATTCAGCTCCTGAATCAGCCTCAGGTTCTCACTGGACTGTTCATGCACAGCGCGCACACTATCGATGGCAGAGGTCAGCGCCTCACGTCCTTCCGTACTTACCTGACGATTCTGCAGCGCCATGGTGGCTGCGTCGGTGGCCTGCTGGGCGGATTCGCGCACACTTTCCGTAATCTGCCCGGCATACTCCGACATCTGTGCAGTTTCACTGACCTGGCGGTCGAGGCGAACCTTTAACTGGTCCGCTGCGAATGACACCTGGGCTGCCGAAATCGCACTCTTGTCGGCACTTCCAGACAGCGCTTCGATAAGAGCCCGGCCGGCCTTCGCCTCGGAAAGAAGGCGGGCACACTGTTTACCCAGGGGGCTGTCATCAGGCAGCTCACCGTCATTTAGCAGTTTGAGCGACTGCTCTGTGGGTTCCAGTACCCGCAATACCAGGTAAGCGGTGGCGGCCACCAGTCCAACAACCAGGCCCGCCAAAACCGATAAAGCATCCATCTCTATCAAGGGCGCCACCAATACGGACACGATGGCAGCAACGACCGCGATCGACGCCCCCACAAGTACAACAGGTCGACTGAGAAAGCCCATAGCCACCCCTTTATTATCATTATTCGTGAATACATCTTTTTATTAAATATCACTCGTGAGAGTAATGAATTGATCTGTGTTAATAACTGCTACTTTAGTGAAACAGTGGCACGCACCTTAGTAGCAAACGAATCCTTCCTGCTTTGCAACAAAACATTTACGCAACTGTCATGGTTCTTTCCGCTCACTGTCATACCAATCTTCGACCCTCTTCACTGAGTGCCAATAAGGTTAACGGCCAATGGCGCGGATACTTTTGCATTTTGCTTCCGATATCAAGGAGAGAGCGATGGGGCACCATCCAGTTGAAGACAGTAACCTCAGTAACAACACAAGCTTAGAAGAAATCGTCAATACCCGGTTCTCGCGTCGCCGTTTGCTCACCGGCACTGCATCGGCCGCCACACTGTCGGTTCTGGGTTCCGGCCGGCTATCGTGCAGAGGTGCTCTTTGCCAAGGGGGACCCCATTGAGGCAGGTGTCAGCGAATTTCTGAACGACGGCACTGATGTAGATTTTGATCGTCGCTCCGGTGATGAACACGATGGCATGTGGTTTTTCGGTATTTCCGACGACGGCCGCTACGACCCGGAAAGGTCAGACCGTGGCATCCTGTGCATCAACCATGAAAACCTGGAAGACAATACCCTTCATGAGAACGGCGTTACTGCCGCTGCCGACAATGGCGGTAGCCGTCCCTTGACCGAGGTGGACCGTGAGATGAACGGCCACGGCGTTTCCTGTATTGAGGTCCGCAGGAACGAAGGTCGCTGGGAAGTGGTTCGCGACTCCCAGTACAACCGTCGGGTCACCATCTTTACCGAAGTGGAAATGAAGGGGCCAGCAGCGGGTTCCGAGCTCTTGCGCACAAAGAGCTCCCCCCAGGGCGTCAAACGCTGGGGCACCATGAACAACTGTGCCCACGGGTACACACCCTGGGGTACCTATCTGGCTGCCGAAGAAAACTGGTACTCCTACTTTGTTCGGGGCGACGACAGTGGCAACCGTACCGAAGCTGAGAATGCGCTTGTAAACCGCTACGCCATTGGCGCCGCCTGGTCTAATCGCGAGTGGCATACTGCGAGCGCCACCGATCTTTATGTACGGTTCGACGCAACGGCCACTACCGGTACTGCGCTGGAAGATTACCGGAACGAGCCCAACCTGCACGGTTATGTCACGGAAATCGATCCTTTCCGTCCCGCCCAGAAACCACGGGTACGGACTGCCTTCGGCCGCTTTGCCCATGAAGGTGCCTGGGCTGCCCCGGCAGAAGCGGGCAAGCCGCTGGTCTTTTACATGGGAGATGATGCCCGTCGCGAATACGTCTACAAGTATGTATCCAACGCCAACTGGGATCCCGCCGACGCCAACGGCGGCCTGGCTGCCGGCGACAAGTACCTTGATGATGGCAAACTGTACGTGGCGATATTCAGTGACGACGGTACCGGCGAATGGAAGGAACTGGGTTACGGCGTCAACGGGCTGGATGAGAACAACCCTGAATTCCCCTTCCGAAATCAGGGTGACGTCATGATTGCCACCCGGATTGCTGCCGATATCGTCGGCGCAACAAAGATGGACAGGCCGGAGTGGGCAGCGGTGCACCCAATGAACCGGGAGGTTTACATAACGCTCACCAACGGCAACCAGTCCAATCGCCCCGCCGACGATGCCGATGCCGCCAACCCCCGTGCAGTCAACTCCAATGGCCATATCCTTCGCTGGAAGGAAGCCGGCAGCAACAATGCCGCAACCACTTTCGAGTGGGACATCTTCCTGTTTGGCTCTGGTGCCGACCGTGGCTCGGATTACAACATTTCCGGCCTGACAGCCGACAACGAGTTCTCCAGCCCCGACGGTATTTTTATCGATCATCGCGGTCTGGTCTGGATTCAGACCGACGATGGCGGGCTTCGAGACACCACGAACAACCAGATGTTGGTAGCGATCCCGGGCACGGTGGGCGATGGTAGTGGAAGAACCATCATGACCACTGACAACAACTCCTCTACGTCAACGGTGACATCGTTCGTCGGGCAGAACGCTGAAAGCCTGCAACTGAAGCGCTTTTTTGTTGGCCCGAAGGGTTGTGAAATCACCGGAATCTATCTGACTCCGGATGCACGCACACTGTTCGTGAACGTGCAACACCCGGGTGAAGGTGGCAGTGCCGATCAGTTCAATACGGATCGGAGCAACTGGCCAGCCCCCTCACGGGACGCTACCCAGGTGGGCGAAGCGGGAACCCGGCCGCGATCAGCAACCGTTGTGATTACCCGGGAAGACGGGGGCGAGATCGCCGTGTAGCGGTATCAGCCCCCCCGCAAACAGAAACGGCCACCGTTGGGTGGCCGTTTCTGTGTTGACAGGGTCGATGCGACCAATGAGGCAGGTCCTCGGACACCCATGGCGTCCGGATAGCTTTACTGCTCCATTGCATCACCGGCTTCCTCAGCCGCTTCTCCCATCTCCTCACCAGCTTCTTCAGCTGCCTCGCCGGTTTCCTCGGCGGCGTCGTCGGCTGCATCCTTGGTTTCATCCCAGGCGCTGTCGTTCTGGCCGGTGGCATCTTCATAGGTTTCTTCGACAGCATCACCGGCATCATCCGCCATCTCTTCGACGTTATCGCCAGCTTCCTCGAAGTCCGCGCCTTCGTTGTCGTCCTGGCTACAGGCAGCGAGGCCCAGCGTCATCAGCAGTGCCAGCGCGCTCAATGTAAGCTTGTTCATAACCATGTCCCTTATTTGGTTTGGAGTGTGAAAACAACAGCGATAAGTCTACGGCCATGACCAACCCCGGCACAATTACCTGCTGATTACGTTTTTGTTAGCAGAGACAATAAGTTAGGAAAAGCAATAACCTGAAGAGATCAATTAGTACAAGCCACTGCTCTGCCATCAAGCGTCAGTACATGATCCAGCCGGACCATGTGCCCGCGCCCCAGGAAAACAAACTCCTGACCGGCCCTGCTGAACAGGTCACGAATGACATCGTGAGTGGTCTGGACCTGGCCGGCATCATCACGATAGACGATTTCCGCCAGCTTCGAGGAAGTGAGGTACTCTCTGAGCAGGCTATGAATTTCACATCGCACTGGGTGATAGCTGTTAGAGGCATTTTCTGACGTCATGACAGACTTTTCCCTGTGGATAGCGACAGGACAGAAAAAAATGCCCCGGAGCGCAAAATGCTGCGACAGAGCCGGGGCATGCCTACAGTCTGGTTCAGATTTCGTCAGCCCGCCAGTTTCAGAACCACTCCGACTTCATATTCATGCAGGTATCGTCCTGGTTCCGCAACAAAACCAGATCCTGGGCCACCGTCGGTAGCTCCCAATGGAAGAAATACTGGGCAGCCTGCAGTTTGCCCTGATAGAAACTGCGCTCGTCGTCGCTATTGGCAGACGCCAGCGCCTTTGCAGCGGCGTTGGCCTGGCGCAGCCACATCCAGGAAACGACGATATGGCCGAACAGGTGCAGATAGCACGAGGCGTTAGCGAGCACTCGATCAGGGTCTTCTGACATCAGGGATTTACCCAGGCTCTGGGTGACTTTCACCGCTTGCTGCAGGGTTTCACTCAATGAGAGTGCCCACTGCTGACAACGGTCGGTGGTGGCCGCTTCCAGGTCCAGTTGCATTTCCTGCATCAGTAACTGTAAGCCATGGCTCTGGTCCTGCCAGATCTTGCGCCCAAGCAGGTCCAGCGCCTGAATGCCGTTGGTGCCTTCGTGGATCGGGTTCAGCCGGTTGTCCCGCCAGCACTGTTCTGCCGGATATTCGCGGGTGTAGCCGGCGCCACCATACACTTGTATGGCCAGATCGTTGGCCTTGAGGCCGAACTCGGATGGCCAGGCTTTGATCACCGGGGTCAGCAAGTCCAGTAGCTTGCCAGCCTCTTTCCGCTTCTGTTCATCCGGATGGGTGTGCTGGTCGTCCATCAGGCGCGCGCCATAAAGGCACAGGGCTACGCCACCTTCGCTGTAAGCTTTCTGGGCCAGCAACATGCGACGCACGTCAGCGTGTTCAATGATTGGCACCTGGGGTGCTTCCGGGTTCTTTTCTGAAGGCTTTCGGCCCTGAAGCCGGTCCTTGGCGTACTCCAGGCTGTGCATGTAGCCACGGTAGCCAATTACCGCAGCGCCGAAGCCGACACCAATGCGGGCCTCGTTCATCATCTGGAACATGTATTTCAGCCCCTGGTGGGGTTCACCAACCAGATACCCATGGCAGGGGGCATCATCACCGAAGCTCAGGGCGGTAGAGGTTGTGCCGCGGTAACCCAGTTTGTGGATCAGGCCGGCCAGGTTGACACCGTTGCGCTCTTTCGGGTTGCCGTCTTCGTCAACAATGAATTTCGGCACGATAAACAGGGAGATACCCTTCACGCCCGCCGGCGCGCCCTTGATCTTGGCCAGGACCATGTGAACGATGTTTTCGGTGATGGACTGCTCGCCACCGGAAATATAGATTTTGGCGCCCTTGATCAGGTAGTGGCCTTCATCAGTTGGCGAGGCCGACGTGCGAATGTCTGCCAGGGAGGAGCCTGCATGGGGCTCAGTAAGGGCCATGGTGCCGCTGAATCGGCCGCTGAGCATATGCGGCAGGAAGGTGTTTTTCTGCTGGTCATTGCCGAACACGCGGATCAGGTTTGCGGCAGCCGTCGTCAGGAACGGGTAGCCGGCGGTGCCGGGGTTGGCGGCGGTAAAGAAGCCATTGCAGGCGGCCATGACGGATTCCGGCAGTTGCATGCCGCCGAGTTCGTAGTCGTAGCGGCCGGCAATGAAGCCGGCGTCGGCATAGGCGTCAAAGGCTTCTTTGACCTGGGGCAGCATTTCTACCTTGCCATCCACGAACTTTGGCTCGTCTTTGTCGGCGGCACTGTTGTGGGTGGCGAATTTATCGCGGGCGATTTTGTCGGCGGTTTCGATGACGGCGTCGAAGGTGTCGCGGCTGTGTTCGCTGAAGCGTTCGCGTTCGCTGAGGCTTTCGGTATCAAGTACTTCGTAGAGTTGGAACGCCAGGTCGCGGCGGTCGATCAGGGTGTCGGTCATTTCTGGTCTCCTGTTTATTGCGTATAGCCTCTCACACGGTTGTTTTTGTTGAAACCGGCGTTAATGACATAATCATGGTTGATGTCGCCATTTATACCTCGGAGTATCTTCATGAAGTGTTCGCCAGACGGCCGCCAACGGGAAGGGTCTCCCGGGACACGCTGTGGATACATCCGTGTACGCTTGACGGCAGCATCCTTGCTGCCGACAGTCCCGGGAGACCCTTCCCGCCGACGTCCTGACCTGGGAGTCTGTCTTGTACAACGTTGCAGTAATTGGTTTTGATGGTGCGCTTGCCAGTGCGATCACCGGAATTATTGACCTGTTTCGGCTGGCGGGGGTGACTTGGGCGCGGATCAATGAGCTGTCGCCGGAGCAGGAGTTCACTACTCGTCTTTTAACCCAGGACGGCAAACCCTGTCGCTGCATCAATGGCATCACGCTGTTGCCGGATGGTGAATGGAACGCCCAGCCTGCAGAAGCGGACCTGGTGGTAGTACCAACAATCGGCGCGCCGATTGTTCAGGTACTGGAGGCAAATCCAGAGTTGATTCAGTGGCTCGGGGGCTTCCGGGAAGCGCCTTCTGGTCAGGTTCGTGTGGCCAGTAACTGCACTGGAGCGTTTCTGTTGGCCGAGGCCGGGTTACTGGATGGGCGGCAGGCGACGACGCATTGGGGGTTCAGTAATCAGTTCCGGCAGCGTTTTCCGGCGGTGGATTTGCAGCCCGAAAAGCTGATCACGGTGGACGGGCATATTGCCTGTGCCGGTGGTGGTATGGCGTGGTGGGATCTGGGGGTTTATCTGGTGGAGCGTTATGCCGGGGCGAAGGTAGCGCGGGAGCTGGCGAAGGCGTTTGTGATTGATGCCGGGCGGACGAGTCAGGCGCCCTATGGGGCCTTGCAGGCCCGGCGATACCATTCCGATGCAGCGATACTGAAATTACAGGACTGGCTGGATGCGAATTATACGGAAGCAGTCACGCTGCAGGCTCTTGCCGGGCTGGCTGGTTTAACCGAGCGGTCGTTGATTCGCCGGTTCAAGGCGGCGACCGGGGATACACCGACGGGTTATCTGCAGATTCTGAGAATCGAGGCGGCCCGGCAACATCTGGAAAATTCGCGGGCGGCGGTGGAGGAAGTGACGCGATTGGTGGGTTACGAGGATGTCAGCTCATTCAGCCGTCTGTTCCGAAAGCACACTGGCCTGGCACCCGGTGTTTACCGGGCCCGGTTTGGTCGGTAGCGAACCGACGCGACAATCTGGCCCGGGTTATGCTTCATTCTGATTACAAGGCCGAAAGTCGGTGCCAAACGTAAAGTATTTTGACACGGGCTATTTCCCGCGGAGGGTAATACCATGACAGACCTACAACGAAACCAGCAATCAAATCTGCTGAGCCGCCTTTACGACATGAAGCAGAAGCAGCTGCTACAGGCCAGCCAGCAGGCCGACAGCCTGCGATACCGGGTACTGTCAGCCGAGGCCGAGGCTATCAGCGAGGCCTTGAAAGCCATTCGATAAGCACTGTCAGCGACTGTAAGGGTAACTGACTGCCACCGACACCAGACTGATAAAAGCGCTCACTTTGTGACCAAAATTGTCCACCCGGTCAGATCCGGGCAGCCACCTCCGTCCCCTGGCGGATAGCCCGCTTCGCGTCCAGCTCTTCGGCCAAATCCGCCCCGCCAATCAGATGAGCCTGAATTCCGCGATTCACCAAATCATCAAACAACGCTCGAAATGACTCCTGCCCTGCGCAAATAATCACATTATCCACAGCAAGTACCTGGCTCTGCGTTACCTTTCCGTCCTTGTCCGATAGCGTGATATGCAACCCTTCATCATCAATTTTCTCGTAACTGCAGCCCTGCAGCATCTCTACTTCCCGATGCTTGAGGCTGTTGCGGTGAACCCAGCCGGAGGTCTTGCCGAGACCGCCGCCCACCTTGCTGGTTTTGCGCTGCATCAGGTAGATCTTGCGGGGTCCCGATGTAGGCTTGCGCTCGGCCAGTCCACCCGGCCCTTCAAACTGCGGATCAACGCCCCATTCCGCCTGCCAATCGGCAACACTGACCTGTTCACCCTCGGGATGGCGACCAGAATCATGGGTCAGGAACTCGCTGACGTCGAAACCGATACCGCCGGCACCAATCACCGCCACAGATTGGCCGACAGGTTTGTTATGGCGGAGTACGTCCAGGTAGCCCAGCACCTTCGGATGATCGATGCCGTCAATTTTTGGTGTCCGTGGTTTTACGCCAGTGGCGATGATGACGTCGTCAAACCCGGCTTCACTGAGCAATTCCGAGTTCACGCGGGTATTGAGCCTGAGATCGATACCCAGAATTTCAATCTGGCGCTGGTAGTAGCGCAGGGTCTCGTAAAACTCTTCCTTGCCCGGAATGCGCTTGGCGTAGTTGAACTGGCCTCCGATTTTTTCGTCGGCCTCGAACAGCGTGACCTTGTGCCCCCGCTTGGCGGCGGTGGTAGCTGCAGCCAGTCCGGCGGGCCCAGCCCCTACCACCGCAATTCGGCGGCTGATCGGCGCCACCGTGAGTACCAGTTCGGTCTCGTGACAGGCACGGGGATTGACCAGACAGGAGGCACGTTTGAGCTGGAACACATGGTCCAGGCAGGCCTGGTTGCAGGCGATGCAGGTGTTGATCTCGTCGCTGCGGTTCTGCTGGGCCTTGCGAACGAACTCCGAATCCGCCAGCAGTGGTCGTGCCATAGACACCATGTCAGCCTTGCCGGCGGCAAGGATTTCTTCGCCTTTTTCCGGGGTATTGATGCGGTTGGTGGTACACACCGGAATGTCCACCTCGCCATAGAACTTGGCGGTTACATCGGCAAATCCTCCGCGTGGCACGGAGGTTACAATGGTGGGAACCCGGGCCTCATGCCAGCCAATACCAGTGTTGATAATGGTAGCACCGGCCTTCTCAATGGCCTTGCCCAACTGAACCACCTGATCCCAGGTCTGGCCGCCTTCCACCAGATCGAGCATCGACAGGCGATAAACAATGATGAACTCGGGACCCACTGCCTCCCGCATCCGGCGGACAATCTCCACCGGCAACTGCATGCGATTCTCGAAGGGGCCACCCCACTTGTCGGTACGTTTGTTGGTGCGCTCGCAAAGGAACTGGTTGATGAAATAGCCTTCGGAGCCCATCACCTCAACGCCGTCGTATCGGGCAAGTTGCGCCAGCCTGGCAGCATCGACGAAATCATTGATCTGTTTATCCACACCCCTGGTGGAAAGCGCGCGCGCCTTGAAGGGTGTTATGGGCGCCTTGGTGGCAGACGCTGACACACTGAAGGGCTGGTAACCGTAACGGCCGGCGTGCAGCAACTGCAGGCAGATTTTGCCACCGGCGTCATGAACTTCGGAAGTAACATGGCGATGAAGCATGGCCGTGCCACGGTGGTTCATGGTGGATGCCAGTGGCGAGAGCTGGCCAACAAAGTTAGGAGAGAAACCACCGGTTACCATCAGCCCCACGCCACCTTCGGCGCGCTCGGCAAAATAACGGGCAAGCTTGTGAATATTCCAGAAGCGGTCTTCCAGACCGGTGTGCATGGAACCCATGAGCACACGGTTTTTCAACTCGGTGAACCCCAGGTCCAGGGGTTTGAGCAGATTCGGGTAAGCTGCAGTCATGTAGTCTCTCCTTCAGGAGGCGACATGGTAGCATAGCGGCCTACGACTAATGTATGACATGGAAACGACGGTATGAGCGCAAGCGATTCTGAACGGGTACTGATTGATATAGAGGACGGCATTGCTATCGTCACACTTAACCGGCCAGAAAAATATAACGGTCTGGACATGCCCATGTTCGAGGCCATTAGCCGGGCTGCAAAATCTCTGAAAAAAAACCGCAGCGTACGCGCTGTTATTCTGAGAGGGGCCGGAGAGGCGTTCTGCTCTGGCCTGGATGTAAAAACCGTGTCAAAAAACCCGGTGAATTTTCTCAAGCTGTTGATCAAGCCTGGACGCAAGATCAGTAACCTGGCCCAGGACGTGGGCTATTTATGGCGGGATGTGCCGGCCCCTGTGATTGCCGTCACCCATGGCTACTGTTTCGGCGGCGGCTTTCAGGTGGCGCTGGGTGCCGATTTCCGGTTTTCCACGGCCGACTGCGAGTTTTCCATTATGGAGAGCAAGTGGGGCCTGATACCGGACATGAGCCTGACCGTGAGTCTGCGGGAACTGATACCCATTGATCTGGCCAAGGAATTGACCATGACCGCTCGCCGTTTCGACGGCACAGAAGCGAAAGCCATGGGCCTGGTCAGCCAGGTCAGCGACGATCCCATGGCTGCAGCCATGGTGTTTGCCCGGGAATTGGCTACACGCTCCCCGGATGCAGTCGCAGCCAGCAAACTGCTTTTCAACCGAAGCTGGAACGCCGCCGACAAAGTTGCGCTGGACTGGGAAACCAAACTGCAAAAGAAAGTGCTGGGCCGAGCCAATCAACGTATCGCGGTAGCACGGAATTCCGGTTCCCCGGACAAACCGTACCAGGATCGCCGTGATTTCTGATCGTCGCCGATGATAGCTCGGGCTTTTAGCCCGACCACTCTGGCCCAACAAATCTGCAAAACCGTGTCCGGGTGTCTATGCTTGCAATCAGACCGCCTTCAACCTGTCTTGCCTTTAATCAAGGTGTCAGATAGTCTCTCAGGCGTCTGAATACAGGGTAATGTCGACCATTTCCTGCGGATCCGCTTCCACCCCCGGAGCGATCCAGCCGACTTTCACGGGCCTGACTGGAGCGCAATCTGAACATGCTACTGGCTGTGTTATCAGGATTTCTGCTGGCGATAGTGGCACCGGCGCTGCACCGGGTGACGGGCAGGTACATCGGCTGGACACTCGCGATACTGCCCGCCAGCCTTACCGCCTACTTCGCCAGCCTGATTCCGGAAGTTCAGGCTAATGGGTCGATCGTTCTGGAGTATGCCTGGCTTCCGGGTCTGGGCATCAATCTGAATTTTCTCGTCGACGGCCTTTCCCTGGTATTTGCCCTGATGATCAGCGGCATCGGCACGTTTATCCTGATCTACGCCGGCGCCTACCTCGCCGGCCATAAATACCTGGCACGTTTCTTCGTGATCATGCTGTCCTTCATGGCCTCCATGCTGGGACTGGTGCTTTCTGACAACCTGATTTCGATATTCGTGTTCTGGGAGCTCACCAGCATCACCTCCTACATGCTGATCGGCTTTAACCACGAAGACATGGAAGCCCGCAAATGTGCACTTCAGGGCCTGTTTGTGACCGCCGGCGGCGGCCTCGTGCTCATGGCAGGGCTGATCCTTCTGTCGATCATGGGCGACAGCTATTCGATGTCTGAAATTCTGGCGTCGGATCTGGCACTCCATCAACACGCCTTCTATACCGGAGCGGTCATCTGCATCCTTGCAGGATGCTTTACCAAATCCGCCCAGGTGCCGTTCCATTTCTGGCTACCCAACGCCATGGCGGCACCCACACCGGTTTCTGCCTTTCTGCATTCTGCAACCATGGTGAAAGCCGGCGTTTACCTGATGGCACGCCTGAATCCGTCCCTCGGCGAGGGCGAGCTGTGGAGCCAGGCATTGATGCTGTTTGGCGCCGCCACCATGTTTACCGGAGCCTACCTGGCTTTCAGCAGCACCGGCATCAAGAAAGTACTGGCTTACTCGACCATCATGGCCCTGGGTACACTCACCATGCTGATTGGCGTCGGTACCGAACTCGCCCTGACCGCATTTATCTGCTTCCTGGTTGCGCACTCGTTGTACAAAGGCGCACTGTTCATGATTGCCGGCGCCCTGGATCACGAAACCGGCACCAAGGACATCACTCGCATGGGCGGACTGAGAAGGGCGATGCCAGTAACCACCGTGATTGCCTGTCTGGCAGCGCTGTCACTGGCGGGCCTGCCGCCCCTGTTCGGGTTTATCGCCAAAGAGCTACTGTTCGAGTCACTACTTGACTCCCCGCTCTGGTCCGCGGGCCTGACCACGGCAGCTGTCGCCGCCGCGGTTCTGATTGTTGGCGTTGCGGGCCTGGTGGCGATCAAGCCTTTCTTCGGCAAGGTCGCGAATACACCCAAGACACCTCATGAGGCACCCTTCGGCATGCTGGTGGGGCCCGCCGTGCTGTCCGTAATTGCTCTGGTATTTGGCCTGGCTCCGTTCCTGCCCGAGGGCGCCCTGCTCCAGTCTGCGGTGGGAAGCGTGAATGGTGCAGCGGTAGAAACCCATCTGGCACTCTGGCACGGCGTCAACGTGCCGCTGATACTTTCGATCGGCAGTCTGGTGCTGGGCCTTAGCCTGCTGGCTGGCTGGAACCGACTGCAACCGTCCATATACGCCATCAACACCTCCGCTGCCCGGTTTGGCCCTGAGGCTGGTTATTTCCGCTTCATGGAGGGCATTACTGTTGTTGCAGCCTGGCAAACCCGGGTGTTGCAGAACGGGGTACTCGGTCTTTACCTGCTTCTGCTGGTGGCAGTCACCTTTGGCCTTGCCGGTTACACACTGTTGACCAAACAGGGCATCACCGTGTCTCTGGACCTGACAGACAGCCACTTCTACGAGTGGGGCATTGCACTGCTACTGCTCGTTGCAGCGGTTTTTGCCAGCGCCACTCACTCCCGACTCGGTTCCGTTGCATCCATGGGCGTGCTCGGCTTCGGCGTTGCCCTCACATTCATCCTGTTCAGTGCGCCCGATCTGGGCATCACCCAGCTACTGGTGGAAACGCTGACCGTCATCCTGCTGGTCCTGGTGCTGTTCAAGCTGCCGGAATTCGTCAACCTGTCCTCGCCGTTCGAACGTTACCGTGACCTTGCGGTAGCTACCTTTGCAGGCGTAGTGATGACATTGCTGATTCTCGCCGCACTGGATGTTCAATACTTCGAAAGCATCTCGAGCTACTACATCGAGAACAGCGGGACGCTGGGCCATGGGCGCAACATTGTCAACGTCATTCTGGTGGATTTCCGGGCCCTGGATACCCTGGGCGAGATTTTCGTTCTGTCACTGGCCGCCCTCGGTGTGCTTTCAATGATCAAACTGAGGGCGGAGGATCAGTACAAACCATGAAATCCAATACCCTGATTCTGCACACCGCTGCACTGTTTATCATGCCATTGCAGCTTATGTTTTCCGTCTTCCTGCTGCTCCGTGGCCACGACGAGCCCGGTGGCGGTTTCATTGGAGGACTGGTAGCGGCGAGTGCTTTTGTGCTCTATGCCTTTGCGTTTGGCTCGGAACCCACTCGCCGTATCCTTCGGGTCGCCCCCAGGGATCTCCTGGCTGCTGGGCTGTTGTTTGCCATCGCCTCGACTATTCCTGCCTTTCTGGCAGGCCAGCCCATGCTGACCGCTCATTGGTGGGAGTTACCGCTTCCCGGAGGTAGCTACCTCAAGCTGTCAACACCACTGATTTTCGATATTGGTGTTTACGCGGCGGTTCTTGGCACCATCATGACATTTGTTATCAACCTGATGGAGTCGGAGGAATGAACCAGGGTATTAACATCCAATGCAGCCATTCAAAAGGAGGGCCATTATGGAAAGTCTGATGGCTTACGTTGTCGGCATCCTTTTCGCGGCAGCGATTTACATGATGCTGCGACGCTCCATTGTCAAACTGGTCATCGGTCTGATAATGCTGAGTAACGCTGCCAATCTTCTCATTTTTGTGGTCTCCGGCATGACCAGGGGGGCTCCTCCCCTGCTTCCGGAAGGGGCTGATGCACCCCTGGGTGCGGTTGCTGACCCGTTACCCCAGGCACTGATACTGACCGCCATCGTTATCGCCTTCGGCGTCCTGGCCTTCGCAGTGGTTCTTATACGCCGCGCGTATGAAGTAGTGGGAACCGATGACCTCGACCAGATGAAGGATACGGACACTTGAACCTGGAACTCGTCCTCCCGATTCTCATTCCGCTGATTTCCGGCGCCCTGTCAGTGGCACTGTGGCGCTCGGTTCGCTATCAGCGCATCCTGGCGGTTCTGGCTACGGCCCTTTTGCTCGCCGCCAGCGTCTGGCTGCTGCGCTCAACCATTGACCAGGGCTTCCTGGTGATGGAAATGGGGAGCTGGCCGGCACCCTTCAGTATTGTATTCGTCTCCGACATACTCAGTGCGATCATGATCGTGTTGACCGGGATCATCGGTCTTGCCATTGCCATCTATTCACTGGCGTCCACGCCCAGCGGGCATGAGAAGTTCGGTTATTATCCGCTGATGCACCTGTTGCTGGCCGGGGTGGCTGGTTCTTTCCTGACCGGCGACATTTTCAACCTGTTCGTCTGGTTTGAGGTCATGCTGCTTGCCTCTTTCGCCCTGCTCACCCTCGGAGGCGAACGGGCGCAGATGGAAGGTGCCATCAAATACGTCACCCTGAACCTGTTCTCGTCCGCCATGTTCCTGTCTGCGGTCGGCCTGCTTTACGGAACCGTCGGCACCCTCAACATGGCCGATATTGCCCAGAAAGTGGCAACACTGGAAGACCCCGGCATGGTCACGGTAATATCGATGATGTTCATGGTGTCCTTTGGCATTAAGGCGGCAGCATTCCCGCTGTTTTTCTGGCTTCCTGCCTCCTACCACACCCCGCAGGTGGCTGTTTCTGCCCTGTTTGCCGGGCTGCTGACCAAGGTCGGGGTCTACGCCCTGTACCGTGTATTCACTTTGATCTTCACCCAGGATGTGGAATACACCCACACCATCCTGCTGTGGGCCGCGGCGCTGACGATGCTGACCGGTGTTCTGGGAGCCGCAGCCCAATTCGAGTTTCGCAGAATTCTGTCATTCCACATTGTCAGCCAGATTGGCTACATGATTCTCGGGCTCGCGCTCTTTACCCCGCTGGCAATTATCGGGGGCGTGTTCTACATCATGCACCACATCATTGTTAAGACGAATCTGTTCCTGGTGAGTGGCATCGTCTACCGATTACTGGGGAGTTATGAGTTGAAAGACCTGGGCGGCATGTACAAAGAACGCCCCATGCTTGCGCTTCTGTTTCTGATACCAGCTCTTTCACTGGCCGGTATTCCGCCGTTATCCGGCTTTTTTGCAAAGTTTGTGGTTATTCGGGCAGGCCTGGAAGCCGAGGCCTACGTGGTGACGGGCATTGGCCTGTTAGTAGGCCTGCTAACGCTTTATTCGATGATCAAGATCTGGGCGGAAGTATTCTGGAAAAAGCGGCCTGAACATGTTGAGTCCCTCGGCCGTCTGCGGGGTGAGATCAAAACCGGCCATAAATACGCCTACTTTATTCCTGTTGTTGGCCTTGCTGCCTGCACCCTCTTCATTGGCCTGAACGGCCAGCCCATCTATGAACTGGCAGAGATGGCAGCGGACCAGTTGACCAGCCCCGAACTCTACATAGATGCTGTTCTGGGAGGTGCACAATGATCGGTTTCTTCTGGAACATCATGCTGGCACTTGCCTGGGTGGCCCTGAGCGGCAACTTCTCTGCGATGAACTTCATGGCGGGCTTTTTCTTTGCGTACCTGGCACTGATGGTCCTGCAAAGGCAGGTACCGGTACTCAAGGGCTATTCAAGCCGTATTCCCCGGGTAGCAGCATTTTTGGTATTTTTCGTGAAAGAGCTGGTAAAAGCCAACTTCCGCGTAGCCTACGACGTTGCCACCCCGGTCTGGTATATGAGACCCGGTGTGATTGCATTTCGCCTTGAAGCCCATACCGATGTCGAGATCATGTTTCTGAGCAGCGTCATTTCGCTGACGCCGGGAACCCTGAGCCTGGACGTGTCAGACGATCGCCAGGTGCTTTTCATACATGCAATGTTTCTCCAGGACGAGGAGCAGCTGCGGCAGGATCTCAGGGAACTTGAACACCGAATCCTGAAAATCCTGCGCTGAGGAGCCAGCACGTGATTCCGTTTGTGATCAACATTGTCTATTTCATGCTCTCGGTGGCACTCCTGTTCGCGTTCATTCGCCTGACCAGGGGGCCATCACTGCCTGACAGGGTTGTAGCCCTTGAGCTGATAGCGTCCATTGTCGTGGGTTACGTCGGTGTTCATGCCATTGATACCGGTGTTTCAAGCCTGCTTGATGTTGCCATCGTCATAGCCCTGACCGCATTCCTGGCAGCCATCGGTTTTGCCCGCTTCCTGGAACGGGGGGGACGCAAGAATGACTGAAATCCTTGTATCAGCATTCCTGTTAGCCGGAGCCTCATTCATGCTGCTGGCGGCGGTGGGCATTGTTCGCCTGCCTGATTTGCCCACTCGCATGCATGCGTCCACCAAGGCCGGCGCCATGGGCGCCATGTTCACCATGGGTGGGGTGGCATTCTTTTTTGCTGACAGCGTCGTATTTGCCAGGGCCTTCGCCATTGTGGTGTTTATCCTGATCACGTCACCCATCGCCGCACACGTTATCGGGCGCGCCGGATACTTCACCGGTACCACGCTCTGGGACGGCACTGTGAAGGACGAACTCCGTGAGAACTACGATTCCGACACACACAAGCTCAGCAGCGGCTACGAGGGTAGCCCTGAGAGCGTGACACCTCCGCCCGAACCCGAGTCACCCGAAGACCCCTAGTGCCCCGGCTTTAAAGTCTGCCGCGGTGCTTTTCACATCGTCGCAATATAATTTCGCGTATAGTGCATCTACCAATTTTTGAGGAGACACCTTCATGTTGAAAGTAAACGAATATTTTGACGGCAAGGCCAAATCGATTGCCTTTCAAACCTCCACACTGCCAGCAACAGTGGGCGTGATCAGCCCGGGCGAATATGAATTCGGCACGAACAAGAAGGAAACCATGACCGTCATCAGTGGCGCCCTCACCGTGCTTTTGCCAGGCATGGAAGAGTGGATGACCTACGGTTCCGGTGAATTTTTCGAGGTAGCCGGACAGGCCAGTTTCAAAGCCAGAACCGACATTGACACCGCCTACCTCTGCACCTACGAGTAAGCCTGAAGATCAGTAATTTTTTTGATCCACAAAGGTTTCCGTCAGCGTAAAACTGTGTCAAATTTAGTCCCTTCTCGTTATAAATTAAACAATTGAGAAAGAGGTACCGAGTTATGGCACAGACCCGCATCCTGGCACCAGCAGATAACGCCTATCAGTATCCACTGCTGATCAAGCAACTCCTGCTTTCCGGCCCGCGCTATAATCCGGACCAGGAAATCGTTTACGGCAATCGCAGCAAGTACACCTATACCGATCTTGTAGATCGCATCCACCGCCTGGCTAACGCCCTGACCGATGCCGGCGTCAAACCCGGTGATACTGTTGCGGTTATGGACTGGGACACGCCTCGATACCTGGAATGCTTCTTTGCCGTACCGATGATTGGTGCCATTCTGCACACCATCAACGTTCGCCTCTCTCCAGAGCAGATTGTCTACACCATGAACCACGCCGAAGACGATGTGGTACTGGTACACGACGACTTCCTTCCGATCATCGAAGGCGTGAAAGACGACATCAAAACCGTCAAAACCTGGATTCAACTGACTGACAGCGATACAGCAAAAGCTGCGCCTGTCGATGCGATCGGTGAATACGAAGCCTTGCTGGCCAAAGCTGACAATCAGTTCGACTTTCCGGATTTTGACGAAAACAGCGTAGCGACCACTTTCTATACCACCGGCACCACAGGCAATCCGAAAGGCGTGTACTTCAGCCATCGGCAGCTGGTGCTGCACACCCTGACCATGACCGGTGTCACTGCCGCGTTCGATGAGATGCCGCTACTCCGCTCCTCATCCGTTTACATGCCCTTGACGCCAATGTTTCACGTTCATGCCTGGGGCGTGCCCTACGCCGCTACAATGCTGGGCGTAAAACAGGTATACCCTGGTCGATATGAGCCAGAGCTGCTCGTCGATCTTTTGAAGGAACATAAGGTCACCTTTTCACACTGCGTACCAACCATTATGCAGATGATGATGGGCACCGAATCCATCAAAACAGCCGACCTCAGCAACTGGCACGTGCTTATCGGCGGTAGCGCACTGACAAAGGGTCTTTGCGATGCAGGGGCAAAGCTCGGAATCAAGATGTACACCGCTTACGGCATGTCTGAAACCTGCCCGTTGCTGAGTGCCTCGCATCTCAAGCCGGAAGATATGGAGCTGCCTCTGGAGCAGCAGACTGCCATCAGGGTGAAAACCGGCGTTGCTGTACCAATGGTGGAACTTGAAATAGTGGACCCGGACGGCAATCCCCTTCCCCATGATGGCGAGGCCAAAGGCGAAGTTGTTGCCCGCGCTCCGTGGCTGACACAGGGTTATTTCAAACAGCCCGAAAAAGGTGAGGAACTATGGCAAGGTGGCTGGCTGCACACCGGTGATGTCGCCAGTATGGAACCTGACCACACCCTCACTATTAAAGACCGTATCAAGGATGTCATCAAAACCGGCGGTGAGTGGCTATCATCTCTTGATCTGGAAAATCTGATAAGCCAACACCCGGCTGTTGACGGCGCCGCCGTAGTGGGTGTACCGGACGAGAAATGGGGTGAGCGCCCTCACGCTATGGTGACTTTAAAACCCGGTGAGGAAGCAACTCTCGAGGATATTCAGACCCATCTCAAGCAGTTTGTGGATTCCGGCGAAATCAACAAGTGGGCCATACCCAACCAGATTGACTTCGTTGACGATATCCCAAAAACCAGTGTTGGCAAGATCAACAAGAAACTGATCCGGGATCAGTTGAAGTAAACCTCTCTGATCGTCCGCCCCACATTCCCTGCTGGCATGTGGGGCGCTCGCCTCTGACCACAGACCCCTAGAGCCCGGTGAAAGCGAAGTCTACGTCTGGCTTACGTCCTGCCACAATATCCGCCAAAGCAGCCGCAGAACCACAGGAATGGGTCCATCCCAGGGTTCCGTGACCAGTGTTCAGATACAGATTGCCAAAATGACTTTTCCCGATATAGGGCACGTTGGAAGGGGTTGACGGCCGCAGCCCGGCCCAGAACTCCGATTGTTCCCAGTGAGCAGCCTCTGGCATGAGTTCGGTTGTGCGCCGGACGATGGCCCGGCACCGGGTAAGATTGAGTTCCCGGCTATAGCCGCTCAATTCCGCTGTGCCTGCAACGCGGATGCGGTCACCAAGTCGAGAGAAGACCAGTTTATATTCGTCATCAATGAGACTGACACTGAAGGCAGCATCCTCATTCCTGACTGGCACGGTTATGGAGTAGCCTTTTGCAGGGTAGATGTTGAGGGACAGGCCAAGCCTCCGGGCCAGGATGCCACTGAAACTGCCCAGACAGAGCACATAACGGCCCGCTCGCAGGGTCTGATGCTTGCCTTCACGGATGACGTTCACGCCGAGTACTCTGTCCCAAGTATTCTCGAAACCGAGAATTTCTGTCCCGAACAGGAACTCCACGCCAGCTTCCTGTGCTTTGCTGGCAAGTGCCTGGGTAAACCGACGGGCATCACCAGACTCGTCTTCCGAGGTATAGGTTGCCCCGGCAATCCGGTGTTTGACCGGCGAAAGCGCAGGCTCCAGTTCAACCGCGCGGTCCGCATCAATCACCTGGCGGTTACACCCAAGTTCCCGCATGATTTGAGCCGGCTTCAGAGCTGATTCGAACTCCCTGGGGTTGGTGTAGAAGTGCAGAATACCCTTTTCGAGGTGATCGTATTCGATTCCGGTACTCTTACGCAGTGCCTGTAAACACTCACGGCTGTAGGTGCCAAGACGCACCACCTGCCGTATGTTGTGAGCAGCTCTGGCAGACGAACATTCCCGCAAAAATGCGATGGCCCAACGCCATTGGGCAGGATCCATGCGAGGGCGGAACAGCAGTGGTGCGTCGGAGCGGGCAAGCCACTTGAGCACTTTTAATGGTGCGGCGGGATTAGCCCAGGGTTCGGCGTGGGATACCGAGATCTGCCCACCATTGGCAAAACTGGTTTCGGCCCCTGCATTACTCTGCCGGTCTATAACGGTAACGTCATATCCCTGCTGCCTCAAATACCATGCGGTTGTGACACCAATAACGCCCGCACCGAGCACCAGTATATGCATTCATGTCCTCTCTTGATTTGACACTTTTCGGGAGGGAGGTTAACGGTCAGCCACCGGCCTTTTTCACCGTCCAGCCTTTTTCCTGAAGCAGCGGTACCAGCGTATCCCGCTGGTCACCCTGAATCTCCACCACGCCGTCCTTGACGGTACCACCGGTTCCACAACGGGCTTTGAGAACCTTGGCGAAGGCCTTCAGTTCCTTTTCGTCAAGGGGAATACCGGTGACCAGGGTGACACCCTTGCCCTTGCGACCCTTGGTTTCACGGCTTACGCGTACAATGCCGTCCCCTGTGGGGCATGCCGCCGCCCCGCAAACACAATCATCAACGGGTTGTCGACAGCCGGGGCACATACGCCCCTGTTCCGTGGAAAAAACCAGCCCACCAGAACGATTCTTCATAACGCCCTCTTATTGATTTCAGGATCTACCCGTTGCTTCAAACTCCGGGAGGATACTTTTCAAACATATCCGCAACAATTTCATCGATCAGCTTGCGCCTTGACTCGGACGACTGGTTTTCGTTCAGGTACCGGCGGCTAGCTGCGCGCCAGACAACGCGGTCGGTGTCCGTGTCGACCAGTTCCACAACCAGTTTGCCCTCCTCGATCTCCCGGACCGGTGGCGCCGAAGCCAGCCCCCAGCCAAAGTTACCAGTGCCAAAACCAAAACCGAGGCCAACACCGGTGCGCTCCAGACGCTCTTCCTCGACTATCTGCCAGGCGACAAGCAGGTCTGCTTCATTCTGCTCGACCTTACGCATGGATTTGCGGTTAAGCTCTCGCTCCACGGCTCTCTCAATGCGGCCGCCATCAAGGGACGTAAAACTCTCACCGTCACCCTGTGGTGCAAAAGCCCAGGATGCATAATTACCGAAGACCGTGCCGGAATCGTAATCTGTTACCACGTTACTGGCACATCCGGTCAATGCCAGCACCAACAGCGAAACAAGGAAAATTCTCATGATGACAACTGCCTCTCTTTAATGCCGTTTATATCCCAGTATACGCACAGTAGACGTTCGGAGTTTCGGTAAACGTTCCCTGATTGTCGAAACTGTAATCCATTCCCCTGGCATCACAAAATGCGCAGAACTCAATTTTCTCCGGTGAAAATGGGAAACCGCAGCAACACCACCAGGCCACCGGGTTCAGCGTTAAAGGCTTCAATCTGGCCGTCGTGAATAGCCACAATGTCACGGGTAATGGCGAGACCAAGCCCCCAACCCTTCCCACCCCGGGAGCGATCTGCCCGATAGAAAGGCTCAAACAGGTGCGGGAGCACCTCGTCTGGCACCCCTGGCCCCTCATCACGTATTTCGAGTAACAGATGTCGCTGCTCTCCCCGCAATACTATGTGCACGTCTTTGCCTGGCGGCGTGTGATCGAGGGCATTCTGAACAACATTGTCAAATGCCCGTTGCAGCAGCCCCTTATCGCCCAATACAGACGCATTCCGGCACTCCGGGCCAACGGTCAGATGGCAGTCCACTCCCCGGTGCTCGGCGTAATCGGCAGCATCCTGGAGTACTTCATTAATTACCCGGATTGGCTGGACAGCTTCGCGTTCGATATCCTCGCCCTGCTCCGAAACCCGGTAAAGCGTCAGAATCTGGGAGGTCATCGCTTCAAGACGTTCGTTCTGGCGCAGGATTGAGGCCATCAGGTCTTCGTCCAAGCCCCCCTCACTGGCCAGTTCGATAGCAACACGCTGACGCATCAGCGGCGTGCGAAGATCGTGGGAGATATCCCTGAGCAAATGCGTCTGACGATCCAGCAAACCGCACAACTGTTCCGTCATTGCGTTAAAAGCCGTTGCCAACGCGCCCACTTCATCCCTGCGCCTGGTAATGCGATCACCCACCCGCAAGGAATTATCACCGCCGGCAATCGCCCGCGCTGTCAATTCCATCTGCCTCAAAGGTCGCGAAACCAGGCGGGCAACCCAGGCGCAAGCGAGGGTAATGATGACGAAAGCCAGGGCCAGCTCCACCCACTGATAAACCCGGGGGTTCAGCCATGCCTCGCCATTCAGGCGTGGCCAGGCAACCAGTCGATAGCCCTCTGCCACTTCAATCACCGCGGGGCGCTGTCGATACCAGCCGACGGATTCCATACGCTCACGAATGGACTCCGGCAGGCTGCCATCATTATGGTCAGCCTCAATCAGGAACAAGTGCAGATCCAGATCACTGCCTTTTTCTTTGAGAAAGCGCCAGGCATCGCCCCGGCCCTGGTTTTCTCGTACGGCCAGGGCTTCCATGGCAAGCTCCTGCAAACCTGCCTGGCGCTCAATGGCCTGCCGCTCACGATCTTTCAGGGTATAAGTGACCAGGCTGCCAACGACCATCGTCAGGGCCATGGCAAGCCAGATGAAAACGAAGATCCGCCAGAACAGAGGAAACCTGAGCCCGCCGCTCATATCGGCACCCGATAGCTATAGCCCAGACCCCGAACAGTCTCGATACGGGGAGGGTCGTCATTACCCAGCTTTTTACGCAAGTTGCTGATATGCATATCCAATGTCCGGTCATAGGCTTCCAGCCGCCGCCCCAGTGCCCACTGCATGAGGTCCGTTTTGCGCACCACACTGCCAGCATGGGCCAGCAGCACTTGCAGAACTTCGTACTCGGTGGCGGTCAGGTCCAGCGCGGAATCGTTCTGGTAGATCCGCCGGTGCACAGGCTCGACTCTCAGATCACCATAGATCCTTGACTCATCCAGCCCCACTTCCTGATCCCAGGCTACCCGCCTCAGCAACGCCTGCAGCCGGGCAATAAGCTCCCTTGGATTACAGGGCTTGGGAATGTAGTCGTCCGCGCCAACTTCAAAACCAACAATCCGGTCAGTCTCGTCGCCGCGAGCCGTCAGCAGGACAACGGGGAGATGGGTTTTCGCCCGCAGCTGGCGCAAGACTTCCAGCCCGCTGATATCCGGCAGCATGATATCCAGCACAACAATATCGCAATGCTGGCCCATGGCCAGCGACAGTCCATCCTGGCCGTTGGCTGCCTCTCGCACGGCAAAACCCTGATTGGAAAGGTATCGGGACAGCAGCTCCCGCAGCTCCTCGTCGTCTTCAACCAACAGCACCCGGTTCTGCATGGCAATCCTCCGTTGTTACAGACAGCAGTCTATCACGCCAGTGCAAGAACCCTGTTTTGTATCATTTTTCTTTGCATAACCTTTACATGGTGATCATCTGGAGGATTCTGGCGTATGGTAGGAATAAACCACGGAGACTCCCCGACCATGCCTGAATCCGGCACGCCTGAACTTAAAATCCGTAGCGCCCGGTCCATCAGTGATATTAACGCAGACGACTGGCACCAGTTCAGCGGAACGGACAACCCGTTTCTGCACTACGACTTCCTGCTTTCACTGGAAGAGTCCGGCTGCACAACCGCCGCCACGGGCTGGACGCCATCCCATCTGATGTTCTACCTGGACGACCAGCTCGCCGGCGTCGCTCCCGCGTACCTGAAAACTCATTCCATGGGTGAATACGTTTTCGACTGGGCCTGGGCGGATGCCTATCAGCGTTACGGCATGAATTACTATCCTAAACTTCTGATTGCTATACCTTTTACCCCTTGCCAGGGGCAGCGATTATTGTTCTCGGAAAAGCTTCGTGACTGGATGACGCCAGAGCGAATCCACCAGGCGCTGGACTCGGTCACTGAAGGCCTCGATGCCCATTCCTGGCATCTGCTGTTTCCGGACCGCAGGGACCAGGAGCTGCTGGATATGGAGGGGACGCTTCATCGTATCGGCTGCCAGTTCCACTGGTATAACCATGGCTATAAAACGTTTGATGACTTTCTCGCCAGTCTGACATCGCGAAAACGTAAGTCCATCCGCAAGGAACGAAGACAGGTAGCAGATCAGGGCATTTCATTCCGGCATTTTTCAGGCAAGGATATGCCCGCTCACGTTCTTTCGGCATTTTACGTGTTCTATCAGGCCACGTACCTGAAACGTGGGCAACGGCCTTACCTGAACAGTGACTTCTTTCACCAGTTGCGGGAAAGACAACCAGAGCAGCTCCATATCATCATGGCGGTCAAGGATGAACAGATGATTGCCGGAGCCCTGTTTCTCGATGGTGGAGATACCCTCTATGGCCGCTATTGGGGCTGCCTGGAGGAATTCGACCATCTGCATTTTGAAACCTGTTACTATCAGGGGATCGAGCTGGCCATTCAACACGCACTGACACGATTCGACGCCGGTGCCCAGGGAGAGCATAAGCTGGTTCGGGGGTTTGAGCCGGTAATAACTCACTCCTGGCATGGAATATTGCACCCCGGTTTCCGTGAGGCCATTGCCAGGTTCACGCAGGAAGAGGCGGAGCATGTCACTGCCTATGCTGAGGACGCCCTGGACGCTTTGCCTTTCAGGCAAGTCGAGCCGGATCAGTAGCAGAGTTAAGGCACTTACTGACATTTTACGGAGCGTGCAGCCATGGAATCGGACTATCTTTCCGAACTTCTAAACAATGACCACCTTGTTCTTCTGATTGCCGGGGCAGCACTGATCGTGGCAATCATCGCCATATTGTCCGGAACCGCCGCCCGGCGCAGGCTGTCAGAGCACAACGATGCGTTGAAACAGCGGGTCGACAGTCTGTGGCAGGACATGGATGAAATGCGGGTATCGCAGTTCAATGGCCCTGGCGCGGCCGGGAGCAGTGACATTACCGCCAGTGAACGATTTTCCGCAGAGAAAGCTGCTTACGAGGTAATATGGCCGCTTGTCTGGTCACTTCACGACAAACTGGGTATGTTTCTTCGGGCTGTAGAGACTGATGAGCACGCCGGAGAGCTGCGTCTCGAGGCACGCAACGCCGCGCTGGAAGCCCGCAAATCTTTAAATCGGGTACGTCCCTTCTGCCATGGCGACATCGATGAACTGATCACTCAACTGATCGATAACCACATAAAGGCCCACCTGGCCGCCTGTCACTTCATGGACTTGAGCAAGGACTCCCTGTCCTCCAGTTCGAACCACGAAAAGGCGGTACAAAAAGAAAAGTTCCGCATGCTTTACGACGGACAGTCCAGGGAAATGCTCGATCAGCTGGTTAAGGCCATCCGGCAGAGGATGCTCCGATAACTTCAACCCGAGTTGGGTTCCCGCCCCCTCCTGACCTTTTCCAGAGTATCCCGCTGCAATGCCCTCAGAAAGTCACTGATCACGGTGGGCGCCTCCCCGATTGGCTCGAGGGAAAGAAACCGCCTGGGCAGGGTATCAATGGCATTGCGCGCTGTAGCAACCTGGTTATCCAGTGAGCCAATGGCGCTTTCAATAACCTGTCCCTGCTTCATCACCGCTTTCAGCAAGGGATTACCATCAAACACCTCATCCCTGCCCGCAACAACATCCTCAACGATGCGGCCATCGGGCCCCAGGCGCCGGTATATCTGTTTCGGCCCGGGAAATGACTGCTTACCCGGAGAATTCTTCATGCGCGGAAGGCTGGCGTATTCGGTCAGCTTGAAGGCAAGTTCCAGCGCCGGATCATCGTTCGACACGCCAATTGCCGTACCCACTCCAAAACCGTCGATGGGCGCTCCCGAAGAGACAAGATCGGCGATCTTGTACTCATCCAGGCCACCGCTTGCCATTATTTTTACGTCTGTCAGACCGGCTTCATCCAGCATCTTCCGGCAATCCAGGGCTTCCGCAGCAAGGTCCCCGGAATCAAGGCGAATACCGCTGATACTGGCCTCCGGGTCATCTTTCAGCCAACTGATGATTCGTCTGACTGCAATGCGGGTATCGTAGGTGTCGACCAGCAAGGTTGTGCCCGGATAAAGATTGGCATATACCCGGAATGCATCCATTTCATCGGCGCACGCCTGCACAAAGCTGTGTGCCATGGTGCCATAGACGGGCATATTGAAATCCAGACCCGCCAGGACATTGCTGGTGCCTGTCAGGCCCGCCAGGCGATAGGCCCTTACAGCTCGGTGAGCGGCATCCAGCCCGTGAGTCCTGCGCATGCCGAAATCAACCACTGGCCGCCCTTCAGCCGCGAATGTCAGCCGTACAGCTTTGGTAGCCAGCACAGACTCCAGATGCACGTAATTCATTACCAGGCTTTCCAGCAACTGCACCTCGGCGATCGGCCCTTCGATCTCTAACAGGGGCTCCTGGGGAAACAGAGGCGTACCCTCCGCAACCGAATAAACCGAGCCGCTGAACCGGAAATCCCGCAGCCAGGCCAGGAACTCCGGCTGAAACCGGTTGAGGGAATCCAGGCGCTCAATGTGTTCGTCGGTAAACCTCAGTGCCTCAATAACGGAAACAACGCTCTGCTGCCCGCAGGCAAGAACAAAATTCCGGTTTTTCGGGAGTTCACGAAAGAACAGGCTGAACACAGCTGTTTCATCCATGCCCTCCGACCAGTACGCCTGGGCCATGGCCAGTTCATACAGGTCGACCATCAATGACAGGTCACCCTGTCTGACAAGCGGGGGTTGCGTCAGCACAGGTCAGCGCCCTCCTGTTTCAGTTGTTCAAGGACTGCCGGCGCTTCATCTGCCTCAACGGCACGGGTTCCGTCACAAATGAGCTCGACTTCAAAACCGAGTTTCAACGCATCCTTTACGGTCGCCCGAACGCAGACATCAAGCGCCAGGCCGGCGACAAACAGGCGATGGATGCCGTGGCGCCGAAGGAAGTTGTCCAGTTGAGTGCCATCAAATGCGGAGTAGGCGTCGGTATCGAAAGCCGTTCCCTTGCTGACTCGTATCGCAGAATCAGGCAACTCCATTTTCGGATGAAATTCAGCCCCGTGAGTATCCTGAACACAGTGAACCGGCCAGGGGCCACCGCGATCCTGAAAACTCACGTGATCAACCGTATGCCAGTCACGGCTGGCGAAAATTGGCCACCCTGCGTCTTGTGCCTTGCTGATCCACTGATTGATAGCTGGAAAGATCTCGTCACTGCCCGGAACAGCCAGACTGCCGCCTTCACAGAAGTCGTTCTGAACATCAACCAGTAACAGAGCGTTTGGCCCAGTACCCATAAGACTACCTCCCATGGTTTTACCAGATGTAGATGTTCGTTCACATTACCGAATGTCAGCTTCCCTCTATCCGGAAGCCAATTTTAAGGACGACCTGGTAGTGTCCGACTTTTCCATCAGCAACATGGCCACGTGTTTCCTGTACTTCAAACCATTCAATATTCCGAAGGTTCTTGCTGCATTCGGCAATCGCATTTTCAATAGCATCCTCGATACTTTTTGTCGAGGAACCAACCACTTCCACCTTCTTGTAAACATGATGGTCGGACATGACACCTCCTGTCGGTATGGCCGCCAATTTCAGGCAAACTCTTTTCAATACCTGTATTTTCAGCCTATACCAGTAAACTGGGGCCAGCAAACACCCGGGAAATTTCAATGCAGGAACTTTTCCGCTCAATTGAACTCTGAGATTTTCTGTGTCGTAAACTGGTCACTATCCTCCACCTACACCGGGACACGATGAGAAAGATTAAACGCTGTTTTATAGGTGTCGCGCTGACATTGTCGTTATTACTTGCAGGCCCGCTTCTTCTGGCTGCGTGTGCAGGCCTCCAGGATTCAGGCAGTTGGCGAACGGCAGACCGCTCCAGCTCGGGCATCGCCCCAATTCCGCAACAGGAACAGGCGGCAGTGGTTCAGGTCTACGGCGCCCGTGCCTTTAACTGGCGCGGCTATTTTTCTTTGCATACATGGATCAGCACCAAGGAAACTGGCGCCAATAGTTACTACGTGCACGAGGTAACCGGCTGGCGGCACTATGTGGTCCAGTCCCGGCCTGACGACCCGGACCGCGCATGGTTTGGAGCGCAACCAAAATTGATCGCGGATTTTCGGGGTGAGCAGGCCGAGCGGATTATTGAGCAGCTTGGCGATGTTATCAAAGAGTATCCCTACCCCACGGAATACGAGGCCTGGCCAGGCCCCAACAGCAATACCTTTGTCGCCTGGGTCATCCGCCAGATTCCGGAAATGGACGTTGCCCTGCCCAACCATGCCATCGGTAAGGACTACCTGGGCGATGGTATTGTCTCTGAGGTTCCCGGTGGTACTGGTTACCAGTTTTCTCTCGGCGGTTACTTCGGAATACTGGCGGGCGTGCGCGAGGGGCTGGAATTGAACATTCTGGGCCTGTCTTTGGGCGTTAACCCACTGGGGCTCGGCATCAAACTACCGGGAATCGGCGAGCTGGCCTTACGCAATACCAACCCCATGCCCGAATCTACGCTTTCAGCGCCTGAAACCAGTGCCATTGAGACGGTCGGAGCAGGCAAGGCCTCCCAAAAAACACTTTGAATACGTCCTTGTACGCTTGGGCTCCGCCATCCATGGCTCCGCACATTTTTGGGAGGCCTTGCCTGCTCCGCCCTGCTTTGGCGGTTGGCGCTACAGTACAGTGAAACCTGCGAAGCGCACCAATCCCGCGGCAGCGATGCCTGCTGCAATGGCGGGCAAAGGCTTCCTGGTTGCCAGCATAATGACAGCTGTTACGAGTAGAGCAGCCACTGAGCCAGCGTCTCCACTGAACGCCATTGGAACGATGATGGCGATCAACACCGAGCTGGCCATGGTGTTGATGAAGCTCTCGATACGAGGATTGATGGTTACGAAGGACATCAGGAATACGCCGCCGAAGCGCGTCGCGATGGTGACAACGGTCATTACGGCAATCAGGGCCAGGATGCCGGCAGTGGTGGTTTCAATCGTCATGACGAGCCTCCGTCTTCGGCAACGGCCTGCCCGGTGTCAGTGGGTTTCTTTTCCAGCCAGAAGAAGCCGATTGCGCCGCCGGCGAGCGCGCCGACTACCACGTGAGTGTTGGGTGGCAACCATTTCCAGGCCGCCAGTGAGGAGGCTGCGGCGATCGTCCAGGCGACCAGCGTCCGGGGTGTTTTGTTACCGCCCAGTGCCATGGATAGCAAGAAGCAGCCCAGTACCATATCCAGGCCCAGGGATTTCGGGTTCTGCAGCAACCCGCCAAAGTAGACACCCAGCCAGGTTCCAAAGATCCACGCCAGCCAGAGGACGAGCCCACCTCCCAGAATGACCTCCAGGTTGCGTTTGCCGCTCTGGTATTCCTGAGCCGACACTGCCCAGTTGGCATCTGTCAGGAACAGGAGCAGGCCGTAACGGCGGCCAGGAGGCATGTCCCGGAGCATGGGGTATAACGAAGCCCCCATCAGCAGGTGACGGGAGTTGATGGCAAACACCACGGCAATCAATGGAATCAGGGAAACTTCGCTGCCCCACATATCCACGGCAGCAAATTGCGACGCGCCGGCAAACACAGTGAAGCTCATCAGTATGGCCTGCAGGGGTTCCAGCCCTTTTTGCACCGCCGCCAAACCGAAGGCAGCACCGAATGCCACCACGAAGAATGAGATGGGTAAGAGCCGGAAAAACTCAGCACGGACTTTTTCGGGCTTGAATTGGTAGGAATATGTACTGGCGTTCATCTAAGCAAGCTAATGAAATCGCCACCAGATGCGTATAGGTAGTTGCCGAAGCATCAGAGCTGGCCGAGGGTTGCTGCCAGGCTCTCGCTGATCTCTGCGTTGATTTTAAGGTCCACTACTGAATCGGCGCGGGTACGGCCCAGGTTCAGTGTCGCCATGGGTTTGCCCCATTCCCGGGCGTAACGGCAGAAGCGGAGGCCTGAATACACCATCAGCGACGAACCGATCACCAACAGGCCGTCGCTGGCTTTGAGGGTGTCCAACGCCGAGTACACACGATCCTTGGGTACATAATCCCCGAAAAACACCACATCCGGCTTGAGAATACCGTCGCAACGCGGACAGTCGGCAATTCTGAACCGGGAGAAATCCACTTCAAGATCCGCATCGCCATCCGGTGCGGCGCCTGCTGTGTATTGTTCAAATTCCGGGTTCATATCCGCACAGCGTTCATGCACTTCATCCCGCTTGCAACGGTAACCACAGCTCATACAGATGACTTCATCTGCCCTGCCGTGCAAATCCGTCACCGAACGACTACCGGCCTGCTGATGCAACCGATCCACATTCTGGGTCACCACCAGGCGGCTGTGATTGCGTAACTCCAGTTCGGCAATATGACGATGAGCGGTGTTGGGCCGGGCATTCCGTATCACCGGCCAGCCAATGAGGCTGCGGCCCCAGTAACGCTGCCGCACCTCCGCGCTGGCCATGAAATCCCGATGCTGTACCGGTTGCTTGCGTTTCCAGGCACCCTCGCCATCCCGATAATCCGGAATGCCAGAGGCGGTACTGACGCCAGCACCGGTCAGTATCATCAGGCCAGGATGCCGGTGGATGAACTCTGCCAGCATGGCACCGGCCTCCTCCGGTTTATGTAACACCAGAGGGCGATCATCGGCGGGCATGGTAACGCCTTTAGCGGGCTGGTGGATTGCAGACATCAAACTCTCACTTGTTTAAACACCACCCTACTTTAAGGAGCGCACAGGGTCCTGCCAATAGGCATCACCGGAAAACACACCCAAGCGGCAGGGCTGACTTTTAGAATCTACATTGCGCTCAAGAACCGCTTGCGCGTGTTTTCCAGAACGGCTTACGCAGTTCCTCCTGTCGCTGTGCTTGGCTCACGCCGATGTCAGCCAACAGGTGCGCGTCCAGCCGGGCAAGCTGCCCCCGGGTGCGACGGGTCTGGATCATCTGCGTCAAAAACCCCACGAAAGAAACCGCCATGCCCGCACTGCGCACTCTTCCGACCGGGTGTACCGGTTTCGCGGCCGCAAGTGGTGAAGAGCAAAGAAATCCCTTTTGAGTCGACGAATAAACCTGTGCAGTAGTCATGGCTGTTCCCCCTCTTGCGCTGTTATCAGCCTGTTCATCCTGAACGGTTTTTCGCAATGGTTACAGATTCACTTCGCTGGTATTTCGACCGGTACAGATCCGGAAAACCCCGTCTGTCATGGTCTGTTTTCTAACTATCTGTACTGGTCGACTGGATCCGCGAAAGCGTCTGAAACAACTCTTCGGCACCAAGCTGTTTCATCAGCGCAATGTTGCGTTCAGGGATCGAATCCGGGTTCGGGTGGCTGTCCACCGCCCCGGCCACGCTGGATTCACGCAGAAGATGCAGAACTGGGAAAGGCGAGCGGTTGGTGTAGTTTTCCGCATCCTCCGGCCCGGTGCCCGCAAAGCGGTAATCCGGATGGAAGCTGGCAACCTGGTAAACCCCGTCAAGCTCCAGAAGTTCAAGCAGCCCGTCCGCGGCCGACAGAAAGTCGTTGTAGTCATCGAATTCCGTCAGGGTGCCGGGGTGAATCAATAGGGTAGTTTCGATTTCCAGGTGTTCATGAAGCAACCTCAGTTCCGCCTGCAAATCTGCTATCAGCGCCTCTTCCGAATCCGCCGATGACACCACAAAACGGATCCGGTTATTGACCAGTTCCTTGCGGGCAAATGGGCACAGGTTCAGGCCGATCACCACCTCTTCCAGCCATTGCCGGGTTGCTGTTTCGATCACTGACTTATCCAAAAAATCTCCTGGTTTGAACTTCAGATCTGGCCCACAGATTCCTCAGAGTCTGTGCTATGTTAAGCAAGCTTACAATAATTCTGCGACAACTATCGGCGAAACAGGAAAGCAAAATGGACGCACTGCGCACCCCGGAAGAACGCTTCAACCGCCTGCTCGACTACCCCTTCGAGCCCCACTACCTGGAAGTTGATGGCCTGCGGATGCATTACGTGGACGAAGGCCCCGCCAACGCAAAACCCGTGCTGATGATGCACGGAGAGCCGTCCTGGTCTTACCTGTACCGCCACATGATCCCCATCTGCGCCGCCGCGGGGCATCGCGTGGTCGCTCCGGACCTGATCGGCTTTGGCAAGTCCGACAAGCCCACCGACATCAACGCCTACAGTTACCAGAGCCATATGGACTGGCTGCAATCCTTCCTGGACCAGACCGGCCTTCAGGACATTACCCTGGTCTGCCAGGACTGGGGCTCGTTACTGGGCCTGCGCCTGGCTGCCGAGAACCCGGACCGTTTCCGTGCCATCGTTGTCGGCAATGGCATGTTGCCAACCGGCGACCAACCGGTGCCGAAGGCTTTTCAGCTATGGAAGAACTTTGCCCTTTACAGCCCCTGGTTTCCCATTGCCCGCATCATCAACACCGGCAGCTTCCGCACCCTGGGGCCGGACGAACGCCGCGCCTATGACGCCCCGTTCCCAAGCAAAAAATACAAGGCCGGCGCCCGCGCCTTCCCGAAACTGGTACCGGTGAAGCCCGACGATCCCGCCAGCGAAGCGAACCGTGCTGCCTGGAAGGTACTGGAACAGTGGCAAAAGCCGTTCCTGACCACCTTCAGCAACGGCGACCCCATTACTCGCGGCGGCGACCGCTACATGCAGGGGCGCATTCCCGGCGCCAAAGACCAGCCCCACACCACCCTGACCGGCGGCCACTTCCTGCAGGAAGACTCGCCGGTACAGTTTGCCAATGCGGTGAACGATCTGATTACGCGGATGGATGCTGGAAATCACTGAGGCACGTAAAGCGAGCGGGCAGGTCTTGCCAAAATCGTGCGTAGCCATGGATGGCGGAGCCGAGCGTACATGGATGTATTCACAGCATATTTTGGCAAGACCTGTCCGCTCGCGCTCGCACCAATGCTACAACGTACCTCAGTAGTAGCCCTGGCTGCGCAGATAATCATCGTAACTGCCGCTGAAATCGGTCACGCCACCCCCGGAAAGATCCAGAATGCGCGTCGCCAGTGACGACACAAACTCCCGGTCATGGCTGACAAAAATCAGCGTTCCCGGGTAGTTTTCCAGCGCCAGGTTCAGCGCCTCGATAGACTCCATATCCAGGTGGTTGGTGGGTTCATCCATCAACAGCACATTCGGCTTCTGCAGAATCAGCTTGCCAAACAACATGCGGCCTTCCTCGCCGCCGGAAATCACCTTGACCGACTTGCTGATTTCATCTCCCGAGAAAAGCATGCGGCCAAGGGTGCCACGAACCATCTGCTCCCCATCCGGCGTCCACTGCGCCATCCAGTCAGACAGAGTCATATCGTTGGCGAAATCATCGGAATGGTCCTGGGCGTAGTACCCTACCTGGGCACTGTCGGTCCATTTTACCTCGCCGCTGTCCGGCACCATTTTACCGGCCAGGCACTGCATCAACGTCGTCTTGCCGATGCCGTTGGGGCCGATAATCGCCACGCGCTCGCCGGCTTCAATTTTAAGATCCAGATCTTCAAACAGCGGCTCGTTTTCGAATCCTTTGGTAAACCCATGAAGCGTTACGGCCTGACGATGCAGCTTTTTGGTCTGTTCAAAACGGATGAACGGGCTGACCCGGCTGGACGGTTTAACCTCTTCAAGTTGAATTTTATCAATCTGGCGTGCCCGGGACGTCGCCTGCTTGGCCTTGGAGGCGTTGGCAGAGAAACGGCTGACAAACTGCTGCAGCTCCGCAATCTGGGCCTTCTTCTTGGCGTTGTCCGACAGCATGCGCTCCCGGGCCTGTGTGGCAGCGGTCATGTATTCATCGTAATTGCCCGGGAACAGCCTCAGCTCTCCGTAGTCCAGATCCGCCATGTGAGTGCATACACTGTTCAGGAAGTGGCGGTCGTGGGAAATGATGATCATGGTGCTGTCCCGTGCTACCAGTACGCTTTCCAGCCAGCGGATAGTGTTGATGTCCAGGTGGTTGGTGGGCTCATCCAGCAGCAGGATATCGGGGTCGGAAAACAGCGCCTGCGCCAACAACACACGCAACTTCCAGCCTGGTGCGATCGCACTCATCGGGCCATTGTGCTGTTCCAGGGGAATGTCCAGGCCCAGCAGCAGTTCCCCGGCACGGGAATCCGCCGTATAGCCGTCCATTTCGGCAAACTGGACTTCCAGGTCTGCCACGGCCATGCCATCTTCCTCAGTCATTTCCGCCTGCGAATAGATGCGGTCCCGCTCTGCTTTCACCCGCCAGAGCTCCTCGTGGCCCATGATGACGGTATCGATAACCGTGCAGTCTTCATAGGCGAACTGGTCCTGGCGCAGTTTGCCCAGTCGCTGGTTCTGGTCCACCATGACCTGGCCGGCGGAAGGTTCCAGGTCGCCGCCAAGTATTTTCATGAAGGTGGACTTGCCGCTGCCGTTGGCACCAATCAGGCCATAGCGGTTACCGTTGCCGAATTTGACGGAGACGTTTTCAAACAGGGGCTTGGCCCCGAACTGCATGGTAATGTTCGCGGTGGAAATCAAGAAGGAAGCCTATCAATAGTGATTGCCGGCGCAGGCCGGTTAAGAAAAGCGGGCATTGTACAGGTTTGCGGCCGAAATCGTGAGACAGCAGAAACACGGATAAAAACTGCTTGCCTCGGAGGCCGAGGCCGGGCAGCATTTCAGCCTCGGTATTACCAATGCACCTTCTTTACAAAGGAAACCCCATGACACAGGCAACAGCGCGCCACATTCTGGTAGACAGCGAAGCAAAATGCGAAGAACTGAAGGCGGCCATCGAAGGCGGCCAGGACTTTGCGGAAGTGGCAAAACAGCACTCTTCCTGCCCGTCCGGCCGTAACGGCGGTGACCTGGGTTCCTTCGGCCCAGGCCAGATGGTTCCGGAATTCGACAAGGTGGTGTTCAGCGGCGAAGTGAACAAGGTTCTCGGCCCGGTGAAGACCCAGTTCGGCTACCACCTGCTGGAAGTCACCAGCCGGAGCTGATGGGCGCACACCTGCCAACGGACTTCCCCGCCCGCAAGGCACGGATATGGCAATATCTGGCCTTTGCGGGCGTGATCCTGATCACACCCTTTTTCTTTATTGGCGGCCCTGGATGGACTGATGGCCCACTGTACAAGTCCGCCTGGAACCTCGGGCATATCCTGTTTTTTGCCCTTTTGACGTTAGCCATTCAACCCTGGCGCTTCTGGACCGGCTGGGCACTGTGGGGCCTGTCCACACTTATGGTACTTGCGCTCGGCCTGGGTATAGAGCTGCTTCAGTATGGCGTCAACCGCCAGGTAGACTGGCAGGACATCTTACGCAATCTGCTTGGATCGTGGGTGGCTCTTGCTGCCCGACCCTTGCCGCCGCAGGTCCAACATTCACGGCTGACCACCTGGTCTCTGCGAATCATCGTCGGCGCACTGTTGGTTGCCCAGGTCGGTGCCACTGCAGAGGTTGCCGTTCAGCAATACAAAGTCAGCCAGTTATTGCCGGCACTCTATGATTTCAGCCAGTCAGATGCTTCACCATTCTGGAAAGGGCCAATCGCCGCTGCTTCCGGCAGCACAAACAACAGCACCTCAGGTGAGCTGGAGATATCCCTTTCCACCAGCCGCTATTCTGGCGTATCCCTGGACAATTTTCCGGGTGACTGGCGGGAATACAACCGCCTGGTGATCGTGCTGTACAACCCACAGGATCACCCCCTGCGGATGACGCTGCGAATCAACGACCTTGAACATGATCTGGGTGACAACGCCTACAACGACCGTTTCAACACACGATTGGTGCTGCCACCCGGGGAACGGAGCTTCCAGCTGGATCTGGACCTGATCCGAAACGCCCCTGCCAGTCGAAAAATGGATATGGGGTCAATCCGGCGGCTGGGGCTTTTTGCCTCAGGTTTAACGGAACCGAAAACCGTCTACCTGCGTGTAATCAGGCTGGAGTGACGTATCACCCTGTTTGATCTAATATTGTTAACAATTGCATTACGGATGACGCCCTCCGTCTATCGTGCAGTTCCCATTGCAGGCATTTGAATGAAGTTAGTATTTGCGCAAATGGTTGCGCTGATGTTCTTTTGGTCGGCTTCTGCACTCGCGGATGTTAAGGAGCGGCAACTGACTATCAGCGTTGGTGACTGGCCTCCTTTCTTCGTTGAAGATGAGCCCGGCCAGGGTAATGTTGCCCGACTGGTCAGGGATATCTTTGCAGAACAGGGTTATGAGTTGGAATTCCACTTTCTGCCCTGGAAGCGTGCTTACCGCGAAGCAGCCGCAGGCAGACATGATGCGACCGCTATATGGATGTACGCTGCCGACCGGGAGCAGGACTTTATCTACAGCGACCCGGTCATGAACGAACGCTTTGTGCTTTTTCACCGAAAGGACAGCCCTGTTCAGTGGAATCGTATGGCGGATCTTTCAGACCTCCGACTGGGGGGCAGTATCGGTTACAGCTATGGGTTGAACTTCGACAGGGCCGTCGAAAACGAGGTCCTTAATGTGGAGTGGGTGGCGTCCACCGAGCTCAATTTCCGCAGACTGTTGTTCGAACGCATTGATGCCTTTCCTGAAGAAATCAGCGTCGGCTACTACATTCTGCGCCGGGAACTGGGGCAGGACGAGGCGCAACAGATTACTCATCACCCTGAACCTGTTTCCGAAAACCAGAGCTTCCTGCTGTTCCCGTCGGATGATCCGGATACAGACAGGCTTCGGAAGGCCTTCAACCGGGGCCTGAAGGCGTTCAAAGACGACGGCCGCTACGACACCTATTTCGATACCAGGCCCCAGGCTTCGCCCAACAAACTGACTGATTGATCGTGCAACTCAGTCCAGCCGCCAGGGATTGGACGTCAGCGGTTCCGCTCCATGCTCGCCGACCAGAACTGTATCACTGCAGCCGATACCCCACTGCCCCGGGATTCGCAGGCAAATCGGCAAGTGAAAGACCATGCCCTGCTCAAACACCGCCGATTCACCGCGAGCGATAAAGCCGGACCCTTCCACCCAGGACGGCGGAAACTGCGCCCCCACGGTATAGCCAAACACCCCGGAGAAAAACACTTCGTCAGCCAACGGTGACATGGCCTGCTCAGCGGCCCTTGCGGCGGAATCAAAGGATTTCCCCGGCACCATGGCAGCCTGCAGGGCGTCCACCACGCGACGGCAGCCATCGAAAACAGAGCGCATGCGGGGCAAGGGTTCGCCCGCCACAACGGTGCGCATCATCGGCGCCGTATAGCGCTGCCAGACAGCCCCGAACTCCAGGAACACGGTATCGCCATCTTCCACCCTGCAACGTTTATGGTTGGTGTGAATCACGCTACTTCGCTGCCCCACGGTTACGATGGGCTGCATGCTCATGAATTCACTGCCACCCGCCAGCAGTGCTTGGGCACCCACAGCTGCGATGTCATTATCGGTCATGCCGGGCTGTATGGCTGATGCGGCGGCGTCTATGCCCTGCCCGGTAATGCGGGCGCTTTGTCTCAGGCAATCTATTTCCGCGGGCGATTTCACGATGCGGATACCCTTGAGCATGGCGGATGCATCCACAAACCGGACGTCCGGCAGCCGCTGTTTCAACCCTTCGACAACACCCTGGCGCAAAGAGCCGTGCCAATAGTCGATACCCACCGTTTTGCCATGCCCACTCAGGGCTTTCGACAACGGGTCCAGCACATCCCCAATCCCCTCCCAGCGATAACCAATAACGTTATCAACCCGCGTGGTAATCATGGCAGGACCGGTCTCAATGGAAGGTACCTGTAACGTCAGGGATTGGGCAGTAACCACCAGGGCCACGTGAACAGAAACCTCGAAGGTACTATAACCCGTCAGGTAGAAAAGATCGGATGGGTCTGTCAGTAACAACGCCCCGACTTCGCCAGCAGCCATTTTGGCCCTGAGTTGTTCGAGCCGCTGATCGTATTCAGCCTCGGGGAAGGGACACTCCCGCCCCCTCAGTTCATTGGCCAGTGTTTTCTGGTAGGCGTTAAAGTCCATGGGGGTCGTCTCCGAGTGGAGGAAAGGTATCTACTGGAGACTGGACCCAAACCGGCCGCATTTCAAACCCTGACGGGGTTTATTGCGGATTGAAATACCGCGTCAACTGGCTGCCCACCGATTCCACCGGGTCGGTAATTGAACGCTGGATGCTGTTAGTAACTACCCGGGTGAACGCCGACCCGGCGTCACTCTCGAGAAACTCAATGTAGTCTTTTAATTCAGACGTGCTCAGTTCCTGATACGTATAGAGGTAGCCAACGTAGACCTGCTGGGCGACCAAGCCCTGCAACATGCCCCTCTGGCTTTCGATTTTCTGTTGCAGCTGCTCAAAAGTGGGGCCCTTGCTGCCATTGAAGACCGCCATGGCCGAGGCCAGGCCCAATTGAACGGCAACGGTGGTATCTACCGTACTTTCGGTGGCCCGGGCTGCACTGTCGAACCGATCAAAGAGCTTCTCGCGCTCGCTGCCTTTATAGGTTTCCTGTAAGCCGGCTGCCGCGGCCTCCACGTCTTTCCACACTGCCGGCCTGGACGCGGCAACCTCTGCCCTGGCAATCTTCTCTGCCAGTGGTGTTTCGTACCAGGTTAGTACCGAATTCAGTTGCTGGTCACTCAACCCTTGGTTCAGATCCTCAATCACCTGTGCGCGAATTTCCGCAACACTGAACGAATTGCTGACAACATTACCGATCGTATTGGCGATGAAAGGTTCAACCCTGCCACTCTGTTTCAGGCCCTCACGGACACCCTGGCTCATCATTGCCGGATACTGAGCGACAATCTCATCAATGGGTGACGCCCGTAGCACCGAGTCGGCAAGGGGGCTTGCCGTGGCGGAAGTACAGACCAGCAGTAGAAAAAGTAAAGCCGGTTTAACTTGGGATAGTGCGCGCATGAACCTAATATCCTTTGAGAACGGAGGTTTGTTATGCCATGGAGCCAACTCCACCTGCAAGCAAACCGGGCCGACGTTTGATGACCATTTTGTAGTGTGGAGAAAGAGAGCCCAGACCCATTCATGAAGAAACGTCGTAACCGACTGAAAATCTGGAAGTCGCGACTTCGCTGGTATGGGCTACCCTCACTGGGCCTGGCCATTGCGATTTTGGCAACCATCCGGTTCAGCCTGCTGGAACCGGACCCGCCGGGAAACCCGGAAGACGTTTGTGAAATCTTCCGCGAGCACCCGGTCTGGTATGACTATGCCAGCCGCTCGAAGGAGCGCTGGGGCACGCCCATTGCCACACAACTGGCGTTCGTTTATTACGAGTCTTCTTTCCGCAGCCATGCCCGACCGCCCCGCACCCAGCTTTTGGGCTTCATCCCCTGGTCCCGGCCAACGTCTGCTTACGGCTACGCCCAGGCCCTGGACCCTGCCTGGGGCGAATATCTCGAGGCGAACGGCGACGGATTATCGGTGGTGCGAACGAATATGAAACATGCACTGGACTTCGTGGGCTGGTACAACCACCTCACCAACCGTGACGTGGGTATTCCGCTGACCAGCCCGGAGAAGCTCTACCTTGCTTACCATGAGGGCAGAACCGGGTACCAGCGACAAAGCTTCCTGGCCAAGCCGGCGGTGATGTCACTGGCAGAGCGCGTGCAAAACCGGGCCTTCCGTTACCATCGCCAGTTACAGACCTGCGAGGAAGAGTTCCAGTGCTGGCGTTTCTACCAGTTCTGGCCTTTTTGTGGCGACTGGTGAATACCGGTCAGATCGCCTCTCCTTCCACTTGCGGTGAGAGCTTTGCCAGCTTGGTGGTAAGAAACTCCATCACTATCCGTACCCGTGCCATTTGCTGGGTTTCGTGGTTGACCATCAACCAGAGATCCACGCCCTCGCCCTCAAGAGGCGAGGACAGCCGCTTCAGCTCCCGGGTGCTGTCCCCCAGGTAACACGGCAGTGCTGCGAGGCCAGCGCCGGCCCTCGCCAGGGCATGCATGGCCTGAAGGCTGTTGCAGCGAATAATGGAAGAGGCGTTTTTCAGGTGCTTGCGATACCAGCGTCCGGTCGCAAGGTGACTAAAGCTCTCGTCGGGAAGAATCCAGAGCTGCTGATCCGGCGCATTCTCCAGATCCATATCGGGATTGCGCTTACAGTACCGTGCCGCTCCGTAGATGGCCGACTCAATGGTACCGACACGCTCGCCTTCCAGGGTAGCCTGAGGTTTATTCACCGGCCGCAACGTCAGATCGGCTTCACGGTGGCTGAGATTGAGCACATCATTATCGGTGAGTACTTCCAGCTCAATATCCGGGTATTCCCGAACCAGGTCCGCAATCATCGGGCTGATCAGCGCATTGACCATGGTATCGGTAGCGGCAAGCCTGACCTTACCCACTGGGGCGGAATCCTGCCCTACAAGCTGGCGTTCAAGGTTCTCCATATCGCCGGTCAGTCTTTCGGCTGCACGAAACGCGGTTTCACCTACTGGCGTCAGCTGCAATCCATCGCGGTTGCGCTCAAAAAACTGAACGCCCAGTTGTTCCTCCATCTGGTCCAGACGGCGAAGCACTGTGGTCTGGTGCACACCCAGTATTTCACCGGCTTTGGCGAGGGTTCCACCTATTGCCAGTGCGTGAATATATCGAAGATAATCCCAATCCATAGCTACTGCATATTTGCAACGTGAGTACGGATTTTAACGTATTTAAGCTGCAAAAAAGAAGGTGTATAGTCATTTACATAGTCAGCTAACCAATATTTTTCAATTCACCAGATAAGGAGGAAGGCGCTATGACTCAACACCATATCGCAACCGTACACCCGCAGCCATCCAGTATCCTCCACAACAGTACTGATGTCAGGCGCCAATACACCCGTGCAGCCGCGAAGCAGGTCGTGCAGGTAATCAGCCGGAAAGTGAATTCCTGGAGAAAGAAGGCACCATCCGCAACGCCGGACATGCCCCAGATGATGCAGGGCGGGCACTAAGCCCTCACCTGTAAAGGAAGACAGATTTCATAAGCACCGGTGGCCCTGGATATCCAGACCCACCGGTGTTTTCATTTCAGGGATCAGAACTCCCAGATCACCTTCTTTTTTTTGCCGAACCACTCATCCATCTTGCGGTTGTAGTAGTCCTCGATGACGTTTCGCTTGATCTTCATGGTCGGCGTCAGCATGCCGTTTTCCATGGTCCATGGTTCTTTCACCACCACCACGAAGGCCAGCTTTTCGTGGGATTCGCACTTGCTGTTTACCGCATCCAGCTCCGCCGCCAGCTCCCGCTCGAGTTCATCGCGGCTGCCCCCGGCTTCAAGCTCTTCGCGCGCTTCCTCTGATAACAGCACCATCAGACAGGGCTGGGGCTGATTGGCACCGGCCACGCAAACAACTTCGGCTTTCGGGTGATTGAAGTTATTCTCGATGGGCACCGGCACCACGTACTTGCCCTTGGAGGTTTTGAACAGGTCCTTCACTCGGCCGGTAATTCTCAGGAACCCCTCACTGTCAATTTCTCCCATGTCACCTGTCTTCAGAAATCCATCGTCGGTGATGTCTTCACGAGTCTTTTCCTCATTTTTGTAATAGCCCAGCATTTGCCCGGGGCTTTTCACCTGAACTTCCTCGCCCTCTGCCAGGCGGTGCTCCACGCCCGGGTTGGTGACACCCACGGTACCAGGCTTCGCTGAGCCGGGGCGGTTGGCATGGGAATAACCGAAATTCTCTGACATGCCATACACTTCCAGCAATTCCAGACCCAGGTTACGGTACCAGGCAATGATTTCGCCAGACAGTGGTGCGGCGCCGGTCAATGCCGCGCGACAATGGTCGAGCCCCAGTTGCTTGAGCACTTTCTTTTTCACCAACCGGTTTAGCAGGGGAATATTGAAGAGGATTTTCTGCTTCTTCGGCGGCAGCTTGTTATTGACACCCAGGTAAAACTTCATCCACAGCCGCGGCACCGAGAAAAACAGCGTAGGGCGTGCTCTTTGCAGATCTTCCTGGAAGGTCTCCAGGGAATTGGCGAAATACAGATGGAAGCCGTAGTAAAGTGACTGGGTTTCCACTGCGGCACGTTCTGCCACATGGGCAAGCGGCAGATAGGAAAGCATGCGCTCGTCCTGACTGACCGGGAAGATCTGCTGCAGGCCGTCCGCCACGGATATCATGGTGCGGAAACTGTGCATCACGCCTTTCGGTCGCCCAGTACTGCCAGAGGTGTAAACAATGGTCGCCAGATCGTCCGGATGGGGCAGCTTTGGTTCCGCCGGTTCCTGGTTTGCGATGATATCCAGCCATTTCGGGGTATCGTCACGGGGCGACATTGGCAAAGAAATAATCGGCAGGACATCAGGAATGTGGCCCTTGATGTCGTTCCAGCCGTCAGCTGTGCCATCGAGCTTGCCCAGGAACAGCAGTTTTGCTTCGCTGTGTTCGAGAACATAGGCCGCTGTATCACCGTTCAACGTGGGGTAGAGCGGAACCGAAACATGCCCCGCAGCCCACGTGGCCAGGTCACACAGAATCCAGTGCGCGCTGTTTTTACCCAGAATGGCAATATTGCTGCGCTCGGGAATATCCAGAGTGCCAAGGTAAGCGGCCATCCGGGAAACCTGATCTGCAGCCTGCTTCCAGGTGATATCTTCAGTGGTTCCGTCGGGAAAGGGTTGCGTCAGATATACCTTATCGGGGGCCTTCTCTGCCCAATGGTAAAGGCAATGGAGGGAGGTTTGCTTTGCACTGTCTACAGCCATCGATGGCTCCTTGTTGTTATAGTCTGGAATCACTTTATTTTTATCAGACTAAAGCATAGTACCTGTATTTGCGGTTTCCTCAAGCTCCCCTCATCGCGGAATCACCTCGTTGTCAAACCGAGAAAATGCGACTCGCAACACAAACTATGTCGTGACATATATCAATCATGGTCTACGGTGTTAAGGCAAGCGTAATGGACAACAACAAAAATGGTTACTCTGGAGGTAGCTTTGAGAACAACAACCCGCTCGTCACTGATCTTTCCCGCCTGGGCCTTAATTTGCACAGGCGCTGTCGCTTTCCTGTACTGCGCATCAGCAGGGCTCCTGACCGCCTGAGTGGCCCACCCGGACAACCTTCGGGGCTTCCGCCAGGGCATCTTCCAGCGTACCCTTCCTTACCTCGTCAGCTGATACTGTCAACAAGGAAGGGTTCTGCCCCATGCAAGATCTGATTCTGTTCCACTATGCCATGTCACCCTTTTCCGAAAAGATCCGGGTGATGCTCGGTTATGCCGACCTTTCCTGGCAGTCCGTAACCGTGAAAGAAATGCCGCCGAGGCCCGTACTCTCGATTCTGGCAGGTGGCTACCGGAAGGTTCCGATAGCCCAGAGTGGCGCAGATGTAATTTGCGACAGCCGTGCCATCGCCGATGAGATTGTCCGGCTGAGCGGCAAAAAAGAATTGGGTCTGGCGGGACAACCACAGGAAGTTGTCGATTTCGTGCGAAGCACCGATCTGGAGGTATTCCTGGCCTGCGTAATCGCCGCCAGCGACGGTCGCATGCTGAAAAAGCTGGTCAGGGAAACCTCTCTGTTTCACGCGCTCCGCTTTCTCAAAGACCGCATTGCCATGGGCAGGAAATCCCGGGTAAAGGCACTCCGTGGCCCCCAGGCCAAAGAGAAAGTCCTGAGTCATATCAGTAAAATGGAATCCATGCTGGGAGCAGACTTCCTGTTCGGAAACAGCCCCTGTATCGCCGATTTTTCCGCCTACCATGGCCTCTGGTTTGTGTGCGACCTGGCCGAAAAACCCTGGCTGCGTGACTATCCGAAAGTACAGGCCTGGATGGAGCGGATGAGAGCCTTCGGTCATGGAGATTTCCGGGAAATCACTGCCGAGCAGGCGCTGAACGTCGCCCGTGACGCCATGCCAAGGGCTATAGAAGCTGCCGGTGATGACCCGCTTGTCGGAAAGAATGTAGAGGTCGCACCGGATGATTACGGGCGGGATCCGGTTAGCGGCAAACTGGTGTACGCCGATAACCAGTCACTGGTACTCGGGCGCTCCCATAAACGGGTCGGCCAGGTACACGTGCACTTCCCGCGCCAGGGGTTCGCCGTAAAACCAGCCTGACGAAATCAGGCTGGGCTTTGAGGGGCATCAAGAACGTTTCGGTATTAACACCAGGTGATTGGGCAGTTCGTTTTTCTCATGGGTAGCGGGCACCTGCTCCCGAAGGTGCTGCCCGCAGCTTTCGATACATTGCAGGAAGCCTGCCAGAGTATCGCCGCTGCGCACCCTGTCGGTAAAGGTTTTGACAATACCATCCCACACATCGTCGCCGACCTTTGAAGCGATCCCCTGATCGACGAGTATTTCCACATAATGCTCGGCTTCCGAGACGAAAATCAGCATCCCCATACCGCCTTCAGTGTGGTGCAGGTTCTGCTCCAGGAATTGCCTGCGGGCCATATTGGAGGCCCGCCAGAAACGCACCTGTTTTGGAATCAGGTGATGCCCCACTCCCGGAAACTGAAGCAACAGGCAGAGCACGAGAAAGGTGGCCCACTGGACCACCAGCAACCAGTCGGCGCCGAGGGAGCCTGTGAAGTAATTGATGGCGCCAGGAATCAATAGCGCAACGATGCCTGCCCAGAGCAGCGGTATGTAGGCGTAACTGTCGGACGCATCCGCCAGCACAGTAACCAGTTCCGCGTCGGTTTCCCGCTCAACGTCTGAGATGGCCGAGGCCACCTGTTGTTGTTCCTTGTCTGTTAATAGCGTCATGTTTGTTCCGAGTTTGCTGAATCAGGGGGTTCCGTGTTTGTGCACCTTGTGGCAAGGCATGGCTACCAGCCGCCGGACGCTCCACCGCCACCGAAGCCACCGCCTCCGCCGCCGAAGCCGCCACCTCCGAAACCGCCACCGCGACCACCACCAAGCCCACCGAGAAGAGCGCCAGCCAGTATGGCGCTACGACCACGTCGGCCGCTCGAGAAAAACACAACCAACACGATGATGAAAAACAGAATACCCAGTGCAGGATGGGGTTTGTCACCTTCAGCACCGGAACGCCGCGACTCTGGCACCGCGAGGGGTTCGCCACCCAGAACCTGAACCATGGCCGCAGCACCATTGGCTATGCCAGAGGCAAAATCACCTTCCCGGAATGCGGGAGTAACAATCTGGTTGATAATAGTGGCGGAGGTGGCATCTGTAAGACGGCCTTCCAGGCCATAGCCCACTTCGATACGGATTCGTCGCTCATCTTCAGCAACAATCAGCAGAGCCCCGTTATCCTCACCTTCCTGACCGATACCCCAGTGCCGGCCAAGCTGATAGCCATAATCCTCAATGGCGTAGCCCTGCAGATCAGGAAGAGTAACCACTACAACCTGCTCGGTGGTCGCCTGCTCGTGGGCTTCGAGCATCCGGGCGAGGTTGGCCTCAACCTTCTCGGGAAGCATTTCGGCGCGATCGACCACGCGGCCCGTCAGCTCAGGAAAGTCAGGGGTGGACTGGGCCATTGCAGCCTGGAAAAACAGGGTCAAGGCTACAAATACGATTATCCGACGCAACAACACAGGCATCAGAATTCCACCTGAGGTGCATCTTCCGCATTGGGAGCTGTTGCCTCAAAGTTGGCCCTCAGCTCCATCTCGCTGTACAGGAAGCTGTGCCAGATACGGCCCGGGAAAGTGCGAATCTCGGTATTGTAACGCTCAACCGCCTGGATAAAGTCCCGCCTTGCCACCGCAATGCGATTTTCTGTGCCTTCCAACTGGGATTGCAACGCCAGAAAGTTCTGGTTGGACTTCAGATCAGGGTACCGCTCGGACACTGCCATCAGACGGCTCAACGCGCTGCTCAGCTCTCCCTGCACCTGTTGAAACTGCTTCAGCTTTTCGGGATTGTTGAGAATGCTTTCGTCTACCTGGATCGATGTGGCCTTGGACCGGGCCTCGATCACCGCCGTCAGGGTTTCTCGCTCCTGCTCGGCAAAACCTTTCACGGTTTCGACCAGGTTCGGGACCAGGTCTGCACGCCGTTGATACTGGTTTTCTACCTGCGACCAGGCTGACTTGACCTGCTCGTCATAGGTTGGAATGTTGTTTATGCCACACCCGGTCAATACCAGGGCCAGCATGGACATAACCACTAACCGGAAGACAATTCGGCCGGGAACGGCAATTTTCGGGTGGTGCATAGCGTATCGGTTCCTTGATGAGTATGGAGGCCAGTTGCTGAATTCCGAGACACTAACATACTTCCGCCGCCGCATCTGCTTGTCCCCTCCCCAAGCCACGACAAACACTGTATACATATACAGACCTGTTCGATATACTCTCGGTAAATCAATAAACCCCACCAGACACGAAAACGTGCGGAAACACACTGGAGAACATCATGGCCGTACAGGCGCTGTATTACTCTGAGAGGGACGGACTGGAGATGGCACTGAAACACCCTGACACAATGCTCTTTTCGTCCAAAGCTGAAGCCGACGCCCGGGACAAGGTACTGGAACTGGCCGAGGAAATTACCCAGTTCCTTCAGGCGCGGGTTGAAGGCATGGACGAAGCCATGGCTGAAAAAGCGGCACTGGCCATTGCCGAAGAGAAAGACCTGTTCGCCAAGGCGCTGAAGAAGCCTTCCCTGTTGAATGAGCAGTCGCAGACTGCCACTGACTGACGCCAGTAGCTACTCAGCGGCGAAAACGCGTCTCCAGCACCACCGCTGAGTTGGTTCGCTCCACCCCTTCCAGGTTGCCGATCTCGTCGAGTATTGCGCTGAGCTCTTCCAGCGACTGTGCCTGAACAATAGCGATCAGGTCGTACTCGCCACTGACCGAATACAGCTGTGATACCTGGCTTATTTGCTCAAGGGCGGTATTGGTCCGCGACGTCAGTTTCTGAAAGACCTTGATCGACACATGTGCCTCCACCTGATTGGCCGAAAACTCCCCACCCAGTTGCACCGAATAGCCACGAATTACACCACCGGCTTCGAGCTTCGCTATTCGATTCTGCACAGTTGAGCGCGAGACGCTCAGAGCCCGGGCAAGGTCAGAAATACTGGAGCGGGCATTCTGGCGGAGCTTCAATAACAGTTGTTGGTCCTGCTTGTTAAGCATATTGCCAAACCTTTATATCAATTTGCACATTTAATCTATCATTTTTGATATTCTGAAACTACATACTGGCAGGTTTCTTCATCATACTGTTCTCACCAACATTCACCGGCAAAGAGCCAATAACAGATGAGAATGTCGCGATGATTATTCGACCGGTTGCCATGACGGACCTCCCCGCCTTACAGCAGATTGCTGTGGAATCCGGCCCCGGCTTTACCTCATTGGTGGATGATCGTGATTTCCTGGTGCAGAAAATTCACCATTCCATAGCAAGCTTCGGTCGTACCGTGAATTCACCCGGTGACGAAAGCTACCTGTTCGTCCTGGAGGACTCCGAAACCGGCGACATCATGGGGACAACCGGTATTGAGGCCTCGGTTGGCATCCGGCGGCCGCTCTATCACTATCATCGCAGCATGGCGGTACACCGTTCGCCGGAACTGAACCTGCTCCGCCGGCTTGAGGTGCTGAACCTGTGCAACCACTACACCGGTTGCAGTGAAATCTGCACACTGTTCCTGAGGCCGAAATTTCGCCGTGCGCAAGCCGGCAAGCTACTCTCGCGTGTGCGCTTCCTGTTCATGGCGCAACACCCTCAACGGTTTGCGGAAACAGTCATCGCGGAAATGCGGGGCGTGGCGGATGAAAGGGGGCAGTCACCATTCTGGAACTGGTTGCGCAGCCATTTCGTGGATCTTGAATTCGATACGGTCACACGCATGGTCGGAACCGGGGACAATGGCTTTATTGCAGACCTGATGCCCCGGCATCCACTTTACACCCGCCTGATGGACGAGAACGCGCGGGCGGTAATCGGCCGGGTTCACGATAACACCCGCCCTGCCCTGAACATGCTCGAGGCCGAGGGCTTCCGGCACACCGGGTATATCGACCCGTTCGATGGTGGGCCCACGGTAGAAGCCAGACTGGCTGACATCCGCTCGGTATCGGCCTCGGTCACTTGCCGCACCCAGATTGTTGACGACATTCAACCGACGCTGGAAAACTGGAATTCCGACGGCCAGGGCCGGATACTGGCAATAACCAATACCGGAACAGATGGATTCCGTGCCACCATCTCGGCTGCCGCCAGGTATCTGCCCACGCGGAACCTGCTGCAAGTGCCGGCCACAGTGGCCAATGCACTCCAACTGGGTAACGACGGGCGGGCAAGCTTTATGGAACTCGCACCCGCCAGCACTGACAGGCAAACGGCGGTCATTCCGGTCCGCCAACAACAGGAGGCGCTCCATGCACACCGATAGAGACACACTGTTTGGCCGTCTATGGGACAACTATTGCGAAGTGACCCCCTCGGCCGAGGATATCCATCGATTGCTGGACGACACTCAGGGCGGTGAAATCGTCAATGACCATATTGCCCTGCGTACCTACAACCTCGAAAAGGTGAACCTCGACAAGCTGGCTGCGCACTTTCTGGCGCTCGGTTACCAGGAAGGAGGCGACTATCACTTTGAAGCCAAGAAGCTCTTCGCCAAACACTACGAGCACCCGGACCCAACCGCCCCTAAAGTGTTTATTTCCGAGTTGCTGGTCGAGCAGTGCTCCGAATCGTTGCAAGCGATCATCGAAAATCTGGTGAACCAAATGGACCCGGAGGCAGTCACCGCTGACGACTTCCTGTATTCCGGCCGTCACTGGAACGTCGACCACAGCACCTATCAGGCCCTGCTGGGAGAGAGCGAGTACGCCGCCTGGGTGGCCGCGTGGGGATTTCGCGCCAACCATTTTACTGTAAGCATCAATGCTCTCAGTCGCTTCCGAACGGTGGCGGAGATCAATCAGGTGCTCAAAGACAATGGGTATCGGGTGAACAGCTCAGGCGGCGAAATCAAAGGGTCTCCGGAAGAACTGCTGGAGCAGTCCTCCACAATGGCAGACAGGGCCAAAGTACAATTCGCAGACAAGGCAGCGGCCATACCCAGCTGCTTCTACGAGTTTGCGCTGCGTCATCCCGGGCCCGATGGCCGACTTTACAGTGGATTTGTCGCCGCCTCTGCGGACAAGATCTTTGAAAGCACCGACAGCGGACGCTAATGCCTAGTCTGCCTACTTCCCGGTGGTGACCAGTTCATCACAGACCACTTTCAGGCAGGCAGGCCGACATTTGACCGTCAAAGGCGTCTTCCCGGCGATTTCTCCGTCCATGGTGACAGTTTTGAGTGAACGAGTGACGATTGTCACCTCGGGGCTCTTCAGTTGCACAACCGTGCTGGTTCGCTTCGGCGAACTCCGGCTCAGCCGGACAGTGAGAAACGTCATCAAGAGCTGGAACAGCGAGCGGGGACGTACCGCAACCACGTCCAGTTGCCCGTCACCGGCCGATGCCTCGGGGATCTCGTTTCCACCGCCGAAAAAGGCACCGGATGAGACGGCGATGGTAAGCCAGCGCCCAGCAACCTTACCCTTTTCGGTTTCAATAACACCGTGGAACCCGCGGTAAGCCGACAACTTTTGCAACAACGCCGCACCATAACTGAAGCGCCCCAGAATCCGCTTGGTTTCTCCGGAAGACTCCCGCACGGGAAGGGTGCCAAGGCCGATATGGGCCACGTTCAGAAACATTCCCTGCTCGGCAACAGCAACGTCTACCATGCGAGTCCTGCCTGCAGAGACCAGGTCGCAGATCTGCTGAGGATCCTCCGGAAGCCCAAGATTGCGGGCAAAATCATTGGCCGTGCCGGACGGAAGCACCGCGAGGGTAGCCCCGGATTCCAGGCAAAACCCCGCCGCCGCATTCACTGAGCCATCACCACCGGCTGCCAGCACAAAGTCACGAGGTCCAATCTCGCTTGTCCAGGCGGTGTCTGCAAGGCTACAGTCCCTGATACTTTGAATACCGGCGGCTTCCAGGTACTGTCGCCAGAAATCCGCGCCCCGGCTGCCCTGCTCCCCGGCCTTGGGGTTTGCCATCAACCAGTAAACCATGACGCTCCATTGCCCTCTGAGACAGTGTTGATATTCGAACGTACCAAGGTATAAGCCAAAACTCGCAAGCGTGCCAACAATATGGTGAACGTTTAATCTGTTGGTAACACCCTGATCAGCATGCGGTCAGGACACTGCTCTAACCAAATGGAGGCAGATGCTGGAACAAATCAACGTGGTCTTGTTGGGCGCAACGGCCAGCCTGCTGGCAGGCCTGGGCACCGGGGTTGGTGCCCTGGGTGTATTCCTGGTGAGAAAACTCACACCGCAACTGCAGGACGGAATGTTAAGCGCGGCCGCCGGCGTGATGCTGGCGGCATCCTTCTTTTCGCTACTGCTGCCCGGCATCGAATACGGTGAAGAGCTGACCGGAGCAACCTGGATAGCGGCACTGATGGTGATTGCCGGGCTCCTCATGGGCGCCGGACTGCTTTTCAGCATTCACCAGAGGTTACCTCACGAGCACTTCACCCTGGGGCGTGAGGGCCCGGATAGCGCCCGTATCCGCCGAATCTGGCTGTTTATCATTGCCATCGCCCTGCACAACTTTCCCGAAGGCATGGCTGTCGGCGTGGGATTTGCTGGAGGCGATATCGGCAATGGCACCGCCCTGGCGATTGGCATCGGGCTACAGAATATTCCCGAAGGTCTTGCGGTCGCAGTGTCACTGCTGGCTATCGAGCACTCGCGGGTCAAGGCGTTCTTTATCGCTGTGTTGACGGGACTGCTGGAACCCGTGGGCGGTCTTTTCGGCAGCGCCATGGTGTGGCTTGCCGAACCCATCATGCCCTGGACCCTCGGCTTTGCTGCCGGTGCCATGCTGTTTATTATCAGCGATGAGATTATTCCGGAAACCCACCGCGGCCAGTACAAGACCCTGGCCACGTTTTCGCTGCTGGGAGGGTTTGTGGTGATGATGTTTCTGGACGCCACGCTAGGCTAGCCCGGAAACATCACCTTCAGCATGCCGATACTGCTTACGATCAGCAGTACCACGCCAAGCACCCGGAAAAATATCGGCGTCTCCGCCCTCAGCATTCGGTCGTGCACGTACAGGCCAATCACATGTCCCACGGCAGCACAGGGAAGCAGCCACAGGTGGTGGATCAGCTGCAGATCAATTCCGACCCACACAAACGCTGCCATCTTGATAACGACCAGAATGAACCAGAGGGCAAAAAGGGTGTCTCTTAATCTTTCCTTCGGCAGGTGTTGGGCGGCCACCGCAATAATCAGCGGCGCCCCTATGAGCGACGTACCACTGACATATCCGCCAACCATCAGGAACACGGTGTCAACGGCGCGGCTGCCACTGCGAAAAGGTCGATCAAGTATGTAGGACACTGAATACAGCGCCACAATGACGAAGATGATGGTGCTCATGACATCCGACGGCAGAGTAATCAGCCCGAACACGCCTATCAGTTTGGGCACGATCATTATCGCCAGAATTCGCCAGAGGTAGTTCCAGTCCACGGTACCAGCCGATGTCCGCCCGTCTTCGTCGGTTCTTGAAGACTTGCGGTTGTTCATCCAGATGGTGAGTGATGAGAACACCAGCAGATGCACGGCAATGATCGGCAGAAAAACCAGCGGCTGATCCAGCACCAGCAGCAGAAATGGTAACGACAATACCGCACCGCCAAACCCGAGCCCGGAACGAACAAAGCCACTCCAGACAAAGATCAGCGCAATCAGCACATACTGGTACAACGCCAGCTCAGACATAGTGATACTCGGGCTCAGGCCGATAAGTTAGTGAATCCAAAGGCGTATGAGGATACCCGTCAGCAGCCCATTACTTCCAGTAACAAAGGGGCTACTTTTCTACAACGGAAGAAATGCCCAATAGCGCCTAATTTTTAAACAAAGGTTCCGGAACTGTGCTGCCCGGAGCTCATGACAAAAACAACAATCGGGCGGGAGCAATTCCTGCTTTTGCCCGTGGAGACGGGAGAATCACTATGTCAGCAGCGGTTGAACACCTGGACGAACGGCTTCAGGACGGCAGCGAGCTACTTGAAGACATCATGCCTTCGGCCATCACCCTGGCCATGATGCTTCGTCAGCGAACCATGGCAGCCTGGATGCGGACTGAATTCGACGGCTATGGCGACCCTGCTGCACTACCACCCTACCGACGTGACGTACCGGGCCATATCGTCGCCCGCTCACCCCAATATGGCTGGATTCCAGCGCCAGTTGACGACAAGCAAAAGCAGGACTTCGGACACCGGGATATGTTGGAAGGCATCAAGTCGCTGGAGAAAACCTGCCTCAGCTGCAAGAAAGGCACCGGCAACCGCATTGTGTTCGACAAAGAGGAAATGGCCACACTGCAGTCCCGGATCAACCTCAGCGCCGAGCTGGCTATCACCATCAGCAGAGACAGCTACTGCAAACTCCTCCGGGTTATCCGCTGTGCGCTATACCTCTGGTGTCAGGAGCTGATGGAAGTCGGCATTGGTGGCGACCACAATTCCTACAGCCAGGATGAACGCAAGAAGGCGGCCCACCTGGATGACCCCGACCGATTCTGGCGCAAAGCCCTGGAAAGCAACGGCGACCTGCCGGTTCCGGACGTCCGGGAGGCGGGCTTTTTCGAGCGGGTCTTCGGGCGTGCCGGCTGAATGCTTTACCGATCGGTAAGTTTGATCTCGATACGGCGGTTCCGCTGCAGCGCTTCAGCGGAACTGCCCTGATCGACAGGGAAGAACTCACCGAATCCGGCCGCTACCATGCGGTTCTCAGGTACCTCTTGTGCGGCCAGATAACGTACCACGGCAACCGCCCTGGCGGTGGAAAGCTCCCAGTTGGAAGGAAACTCTTCAGTATTGATCGGAATGCGGTCAGTGTGGCCATCGATGCGCAGAATCCAGTCGATGTCATCAGGAATCTCGGATGCAACATCCAGCAGCAACTCTGCAAGTTTATCCAGTTCCCGCTGACCTTCCGCGCCGAGGCTGGCTGAACCAGACGCAAACAGCAGTTCAGAAGGCAGCAGGAAACGATCCCCGACAATTCGGATATTCTCGTTATCCTGCAGAATTTCCCTTAATCGCCCAAAAAACTCGGACTGGTAACGCTCGAGTTCGTTGACCCGCTCCGCCAACAGCGTATTGAGGCGTTTTCCTACTTCGTCCAATTCAGCCTGTTTCTCTGCGGTCAGATCTTCCTGCAGCCGCAGAGCAGCAGTGATGCGGCTCAACTGATCCTGCAGCGCGGCGATCTGGTTCGACAATCGCTGAATGATTGCGCGCTGGGCGTTGGTAAGCTGCTCTTCCTCCTGCAGTTCAGCCTTCGCACCGGAGACCGCCTGCTGCAGGTCTTCAACCTTCAGAGCCTGGGCCTCGGCATTGTATTGCTGCGCCAGTCGCTGCGCCCTCTCTTCATCAAGTTCTTCCCGAAGCTCGTCATTCAGGGCCAGGCTTTCACTGTAACTGCTCTGCACCGCCGCCATTTCCTCTTCAAGTGCCGCTGTCTGCTCCTGCTCCAGCCCGAGAAGACGGGAAATCTCCGCCAGCTGACTGTTCAGCCTGGCAAGTTCTGAGTCCCGGTCAGACAAGGTTTGAGAGAGATAGAGCTGGCTGACCACGTAGATAAGCAGCATGAATATAATCAGCATCAACAATGCTGACAGGGCATCCACATAGCCGGGCCATACGTTGATGTTGCTGCGGGTGCGACGTCTGGAGCCGATCATGGCGCCGCCCTGTTATTGCGGTGCATCGTCAACACGGTCCACCAGGTTCGTTACGCCGGTCAGCCACTCCTCCAGGCCGTCGTAGAAGCGGTTCTGGGCGTGCCCGGCCTGGATATCGAGAAAACCGAGAACCAGTGAGCCACCCAGCCCCAGCAACGATGAGCTAAACGCCGTACCCATGCCTTCCAGCGGCTTGAGGAGCCCCGACTGAAGCCCGGCAAACACCTCGCCGAAATCTTCCTGCCCCATATCCAGGTTCACTATCACCTCTCCCACCGAATTAATGGTGCCGAGCAGACCCCAGAAAGTGCCCAGCAGGCCCAGGAAAATCAACAGGCTGATAAAATAGCGGGTTATTTCACGCTGTTCGTCCATACGGCTGTGAATAGCATCCAGGACGGTGCGCAGCGACATGGTGGAGAGGGAGAAGCGGTCCCGCTTGGCATCATCATCAAGCTGGCGCGCCAACGGTTTCAGCAATCTGGGTTCCTGCAGCACTGAAAGCCCGGCGTTTCCGGTACGGAACTGTGCAACCCATTTCAGCTCCGGGAACAACACGAATACCTGGCGGTAAGTGATTACAATACCAATCAGCAGCACGCAGACGATCAGTAGATTGAACACCCAGTTGGCCATGAACGCTTCCTGAAGCGGCCTGTAAATCAAGGCACAAACCACCACGACCACTGCCAGGAAAAGCGTCATCCAGAAAAGGGTATGCTTGGGATTGCTCATTAACACCACCGGTTTTGTCGGAAAACACGTTAAAAGCTAGCACAAGCCCAGGCCAACTGCAGAACTTAACCCGGTTCCAGCGGGTTAAGTATTTGTTACCCGGTTAACTTCAGGGCTGATAACGGCTGATGATACTATCCAGAGCGCCACTCTCGCGGGCCTCATCCAGCCCATGCTGCAAGTCGTCGACAATCCCGGGATCGGTCTGATTACTCACCGCCAGATACATCGGCGTTTCCCTGAACACCAGAACCGGTTTCAGGCCGGTAATACCGTGCTCTTCCTCGGCCACCAAAGGGCCCACCAACCCGTCGGTAACCCAAAGATCCGCCTGGCCCAGTGTCAGTCTGCGCGGGTTCTGTTCACCCGACACGCTCATGATCACTTCAAAACCCTCACTCACCAGGTAATCCGACATCACGTCACCCTTGTAACCAGCAACCTTATACTGCCTGGCTTCCTCCAGTGAGTTGAGTTCAATATCGGAATCCGGTGCCGCGAACAGTGTCCACTTGATGGGCGCGAGTGGCCCTACCCACTGGAACTCGTCTTCCCGCTCGTCGGTCCGTGCGGTGCAGAAAAGTCCGTGGTTTTCGCGCCCCTGAACCCAGTCGTAAGCACGGCTCCAGTCGCGCATTTTCATAATATACTCGTAGTCCACACGCTTCATCATTTCCTTGACCATATCGGTGCAGATACCGGTAATATCATCAGCATTATGAGCAAAGCCCTGGCCGGTTGTGGAAGCGTTGTAGGGAGGATAGTTCTCGGTAAAGATATACAGCTTGTCGTCAGCAACGGCTGCTGGCATCAAAACCATCAACAACAGTCCTTGAACCGCACGCTTGATGAACGTCAATGGGGCTGGCATTCCGGAGCCGGATCTGGCTGGCATTCTTGTATCCTCGTAGCGAAGGGTCATCGTTAATCGTACAAACATGTGAAAACTACATTCTGGCATTTAAGGCTAATTACTTTGAACACTTGAGCCAATACGACCATCATTGCCGTTCTGATGCAAAATGTCAGTGACAAAACGTATCTGCGCTTTACTTCATGATTCAGATCAAAGCCCTGCCGGAATTGACCCAGTCCGGTGACACGCTCGCGTCGCTTTTCCTGTTTGATGGTAGGACTGCCACCCGGCTGACCGGCACTACGACACCGCTGGATGGAGGAAGTCTGAGCCTGACTCATGATTCGGCCACTACCGAAAACATGCGTTTTATTTTCAATAGCCGGCAGGAACAGATACACCGGGATTTCATCTTGCAGTTCCGGGCATTTGAACACCAGCTCAACCCCGACCCTGCAGGACAAAGCACCGGCGGGCTCAAGGTCGTGGACCAACATGTGTTCGAAGACTGGCTGGAGCTTCAGATGGTGGCGACTGGTCTGGCCAACGAACATGCCAATACACTGTTTGCGCTCAACCAACTGCTGAACCGAGACCTGTTGGCCGGAGGGCTAAGGGCTATTGATCTGACCAGTATGCCGGCAAGCTGATCAGCCAGAGAGGCAGCGGAACCCCGCGACACCCCTCAGCCAGAATCCCACGGCGAAACACCTGCCCCGGACGACTGGCCCCGCTCTGACCCAGGTTCTGGCGACCCTGGCTGGCTCACCAGACCGCCACACCCCGATGGTTTTCGACATCGATGAATTCAACATCATCAACACCACCTACGGAACCCACACCGGTGACGAACTGCTGAGGTATTTCGCGCACCTGTTACAGGGGCACAGTAACCGGCACAACGGGGAATGCCATATCGCCCGCCTGGGCGGCAACGAGTTTGCCCTGCTCGCCAACAACATGCCCGTCGAGGAAGCCCTCGACTTCACGGAGCGACTACGGACCGAATTCAGGAAGAAGTCCGAAACCCTGGCGCTGCTGAAGGAAATCCAGGTGGATTATGGTCAGGGGTTCTGCATTGCCAAACCCCGTCGCCTGGACAGCCTCCACTAATTTCGCGTTTTTCTTAGACATTGGTTTCGTTGTATCTTGCTGCAGGCGGATTTTAAGGCCACTATCGTATCCATCCATATTTGCGAAAACGAAAAAGGCACCGCATGTTTCTCGAACGCTACCATTCAATCCAGGACGGACATGTACTGATCAGCGCAACCCAGGCCAGCCGATTTGCCAAGGAAGTGGCAGGGGATTTCAACCCGATTCACAACCCCGATGCCCGCCGCTTCTGCGTACCCGGGGACCTGCTGTTCGCCCTGCTGGTGTCACACTTCGGCCTGTTCCGGCACATGACGTTCCACTTTCGCAGTCTGCTGGGCGAGAATGTCCCATTGGACTTTCGCGAAGACAGCGACGGCGTGATTCGGGTCTATGACGAAAAGGGCAAGGTGTATATCGAGGTCGAGCGCAGCGGCGAATGCACCCACGATGAAACCGTCATCGAGAATTTTATCCGCTGTTATGTTGCGGCCTCGGGCAAGAACTTTCCCCACACCCTCAAACCGTTAATGGAAAGCGAAGGTGTGATGTTCAACCCCGACCGGCCCATGATCATGTACCAGAGCATGAACCTGACAATGAACACCCTTGATGCACCTTCCCCTGATCTGAAGTTGCACAATGCCGACCTGAAGCCGGAAGGAAAGCGGGGCAACGTCTCGCTGGATTATCGCTTGATCTCAGACGGCAGAACCGCTGGCGAAGTTTCCAAGAAGCTGGTTGTGAGTGGCCTGCGGGAGTATGACTCAGAAGCTATGGATGCAGTTGTCGAAGAGTTCTACCGACTCAAGAACAAATCCTGGGATTAACAGGAACCTTGTCATGGCAACAACACCGGTAAGCCGGGAAGACAAGCTGGCGGCACTGGCCCGTCTCGACAGGTTCAGCCGAATGGCCGATAACGCCATTGGCATACCTTTCACCCGCTTCCGGATCGGCTTCGAGCCCCTCATCGGTCTCATTCCTGTGCTGGGTGACTTCGCCGGCCTGATCATGTCGGCTTACGTGCTTGTAGAAGCACAGCGGGCGGGTGCCAGCAGTCGTGTTAAACGGCAAATGGTGCGCAATATGGTGATCGACTTTTTTGGCGGCCTTGTTCCCGTCGTCGGCGACGCCTTCGACTTTGCCTGGAAGGCCAATGCCCGCAATGCAAAACTGCTTCATGACTACCTGGAAATCGAACTGAAAACACAGCCCGAACCGGCTTTTCCCTGGAAACAGTTTGTGGTCACCATCGGCATTCTCTCTGCACTGACGGCCCTGGTGGTATTTGCCCTCTGAATCGTGACCACTACGGATTTGTGCCTGGAAGCCCCAGGGCTTAACCTTCATTTAGGTACATTGAACGATTGAGGGGACAACCACTATGGCGAAGAACATTTGCTCCAACTGTGGGACTGACATTCCCCCCGGAAGCAAAAAATGTCCGGAATGCGGCAACCTTCAAACCTCAAAACTCAAAATGTTAATTGGAGCTGCCACTGTGCTTCTGGCTGCTCTGGTCATCGTAATTGGCGCAATCAACATTATCGCCAGGGATGACCCCGCCAACCCGGCCGGCGACACCACCGAAATAACGCCCTGAACCCAAACCTGCTTCAAAAAGGCAAGCAAGACAAAACGGGAACAGGTCATCCGGCACACGTTTACAACGCATCAGGCCTATAAACCTGAACTTGACGTCAAGTTTGTTTTTTGTTTAGTCTCAGTACTTCAGCAGAGAACCAATTATGAAACCAGCACCCAAACAGGAACGGGCCATCCGCAAACGTAACGCGTTGCTGGCCGCCGCTTTCGACGAGTTTTCGAGCCAGGGTTTTGAAGCCACCACGGCGAAGTCCGTCGCCGATCGCGCGGGCGTTGCCACAGGTACCTTCTACCAATATTTCCACAACAAACACGATGTGTTGCTTGAAATTACGCGACTGCGTTTCGCACAGCTTCAGGAGCACCTGCAGGTGCCGGAAACCAGGCTTGGCGTGATGTCTTCCAACAGCGTCAGGATTCGTGATGTCTTCCGCCAGGCTCTGGAGTTCCTTTATGACTTCCACCAACAGGAATCCGGCCTTCATGAAGTGCTGGAGTATCGTCGCAGGGTTGATCCGGCCCTGGCAGAGCTGATGGACAATGGCGAGGCGGTGCTGATGGAGCGGGTGCGTTCCTTCGTCGCACGTTATGTCAGGGATGACGTGGAAACCACTGCCTTCTGCCTGTTTTCGATGGCGGAAGGGATGGTGCACCGGCATGTTTTCCAGGGGCATCAGGACGTGAACCGGGACGAACTGATTGAGAGAGGTACGCACATCCTGGCGGCCTACTTCGAGAACCAGAACAATAATGGGTGAAACAGTCATGAACGATGAAACAGTCATGAACGATGAAACAGCCATGAGCGATGCAAAAACTGATACCACCTGGGATTACCTGATCCAGGGCGCCAAAGTCTTCGATGGCAGCGGCGAACTGCCCGTGTACGAGGATATCGCCGTTGCCAATGGTAAGATCGCCGCACGAGGAACAAACCTCGACCCGCACAAAGCGCGCAAGGTTATCGATGGTAGCGAGCGCTGGGCCATGCCAGGGCTGTTCGACATCCACACCCATTACGATCTGGAACTGGAAGTGGCTCCTGGCTTGCCCGAGTCCGTGCGCCACGGCACCACCACGGTAGTGATCGCCAACTGCAGCCTGGGACTGGCCTTCGGCGCCCAGCGCAATAACGGCGCAGACCCGATTGTGGACTGCTACGCCCGCGTGGAAAACATTCCCAAGGATGTGCTGCGGGCAACTGCCGACCGGGTGGACTGGCACAATCCAAAAGAATACATCAAGCATCTGAATAAACTCAGCCTCGGGCCCAACCTGGTCACGTTGGTTCCCCACTCCATGCTGCGCATCGAAGTAATGGGGTTTGAAGCCAGCATATCCCGCGACCCCACCGAGGACGAACTCCAGGCCATGGAGTCACTGCTGGAACGGGCCCTGGACGACGGCTATGCCGGTTTTTCGACCGATGCACTGCCGTTCCATTACCTGGCCAATCAGCCCAACACCCGCAAAACCATTCCCACCCAGTTCGCCAAATACCCGGAAATCAAACGGCTGACGGATGTGGTCCGTCGCAAGGGTGGCGTCTGGCAGGCTACACCACCAAAAGACAGCACCATTGGCACCATCAAGACCTTTCTTCTCAGTTGCGGCCGGCTCCATGGCAAGCCCCTGAAAACGACGGTAGTAGCAGCGCTGGATGTGCATAGCAATCGCAAGATCGTGCGATTGGCACGTTTGCTGGCCCGGGTGCTCAATTCCCGCCTGCTGAAGGGAGACTTCCACCTTCAGGCCCTGGCGGCACCCTTCAAGGTATGGTCCGACGGCGCGGTCACACCGCTCTCCGAGGAAATCGAAGAACTGCGCATCCTCAATGAAACTGAACTGGAAGACCGCGAAGGCAGGCAGAAAATCCTTAATGATCCGGCCTACATCAAGCAGTTCAAGGCCATGTGGATGAGCGGCAAGACTCGCTTCGGCCTCAAGCGCCTGAAACGACTGGTTCGCCTTGAGGACTATGCGTTCAATCGCGCCCTGGAAGACATGACTATCGACGTCTGCCCCCTGAAGGATTGGGAGGGTAAGACCTTCGCTGAGGTGTTTGCCAGAGTCAAAGCCGCCAACGCGGGTAAACTTCTGGAAAGCAGCAAAGCCGAACAGGCATTGCTCAGGGAACAGTTCGCGCAGGTAAAAGATGAAGGCGATTTCGTCCTGGTGATGCTGCGGGCGTTCGACCGAGACCTAAGCTGGTACACCGTTTCGGCCAACCGTGACGAACGAACCGTGCGCAACCTTTTGATGGACCGCCAGCTACTACCCGGCTTCAACGACAGCGGTGCGCACCTCACCAATATGGCCTTTTACGACGGCAACCTCAGGGCGCTGAAACTGGCATCAGACGGCGGCGACATGGACGTAACCTACATGGTTCGCCGCCTTACCCGGGACCCCGCGCGGGTATTTGGCGTCAAAGGTGGCAGCATTAAGGTAGGGGATCAGGCGGACCTGATTCTGGTCAACCCATCCGCCCTGCGCCGCATGGACCACAACAACACTGTCAAACGTCAGTACCGGCAAGAGTTCCGGCACGAACAGCTGGTCAACCGTACCGACGGCGTAGTGCCCCTGGTGATGATTGCCGGCCATCCTGCGTGGCACGGAACCGACTTCGACGAGTCCCTGGGACAGAAAAAGATGGGCACCGTGCTGGCTACCACGTTCTAGCCAAAGAACCAGTAGCACACCAGAATCGCCGTCAGCATCCCCGCAAAATCCGCCAGCAGGGCGCAACCCAGGCCATGGCGGATTTTGCGGATGCCGACAGCGCCGAAATAGACCGCCAGCACGTAGAAAGTCGTTTCGGTACTGCCCTGCATGGTGGCGGCCATTAACGCAGGAAAACTGTCTACGCCGAAGGTGTCCATGGTTTCGATCATCATGGCGCGGGCACCACTGCCAGACAGGGGTTTCATGAAGGCGGTGGGCAGGGCTTCAATAAATCCCGTATCCCATCCCAGACCTTCAATCACCCAGCGAACACCTCCAAGGCCCGCCTCCATTACACCGCTGGCCCGCAGAACACCGATCGCCACCAGCATCGCGATCAGGAACGGCAACAGTGATATGGTGAAGCTGAAGCCCTCCTTCGCTCCCTCGATAAACGTGTCGTAGACATTGACCTTCCGCAAAGCACCAATCAGCAGAAAACTGATCACAATGCCAAACAGCGTGAGGTTGCCCACCAGTGTTGATGTGGCCGCCAGAGCCTGTGCTGACATACCTGCCAGTGTCGCCAACAACAGTCCCAATGCCGCCGATCCGGCGAGCAGATAGGCGAGCACCACCGGATGCCAGAGCTTCAGCCGCTGCATCAGCGACACACTCAGCAACCCCACCAGACTGGATGCCGTGGTCGCCAGCAGAATGGGCAGGAAAACCGCTGTGGGCTCCGCGGCCCCCTGCTGTGCGCGGTACATGAAAATGGTCACCGGCAGCAGAGTCAGCGACGAGGTGTTGAGAACCAGGAACAGAATCTGGGCATTGCTGGCAGTATCCCGGCTTGGATTCAGCTCCTGCAGTGAATGCATGGCCTTGATTCCGATGGGCGTAGCGGCGTTATCGAGTCCCAGGATATTGGCAGCGAAGTTCATGGTGATGTGGCCCTGCGCCGGGTGGCCACTGGGTACTTCCGGCATCAGCCGGCGGAACAGGGGGTCCAGAGCTCTGGCCATAAGCTGGATCAGACCGGCTTTCTCGGCGATGGCCAGGAAACCCAGCCACAAAGTCATGGTGCCCACCAGCACCAGTATGATTTCCACACTGAGTTCGGCCATGTCGAACATCGCCGCGACCAGACGGCTGAACACCTCCGTGTCGCCCATGCCCAGCCATTGCCAGAGCGCCGCCGCAAAGGCCACCAGAAAAAAGCCTAGCCAGATTCCGTTGAGCATTGTGTAATTCGCTTCCCTGTGTTGTGAATGACGGGTTCATTTTCGGGGTATCAGCTTTCGGTGCACACCAAATTCAAACACATGCGTTTGAGCAAACCCACCCCGCCCCAAGCAGGAGGGTCGTAACCGGGTTACACTGTACTACGCCGAACAGATCCGGACAGGCTGAGACGCGATGAACAACTCGACCCCACGGTTAGCTTTTCTTTACCCCGGCTATGCTGCCGAGGATGACTACCCAAGGCTGGCATCGATGGTATCGCCGAGGGCGGAAGTAACCGTAATCCATACGACGTTCGATGAAGACGCCCACACCGTGGAAGCACTCACCGAAATGGGCAGCCCCCAACGCCTGACAGAAGGCGCCAGACAGCTCGAGCACAACAATCCGGAGGCGGTGCTCTGGACCTCCACCAGCGCCAGTTTTGTCAGAGGCATTGACGGTATCAGGGAACAGATTGAAACGCTGGAGAACCTGCTACACATTCCTGCATCCACTACCGCAATGGCATTCGCCCGGGCCACAGCGGCGCTCAACGCCAAACGCGTTGCCATCGCCGCCACCTACCCCGAGGACGTTGCTTTGCTATTCAAGGCGTTTCTGGAACACTTTGATATCGAAGTGGTGCAGATCACCAGCCATGGCATTATCACCGCTGCAGAAGTGGGCACTCTGGAAAAAGAGGCCGTGCTGCGATTCGCAACCGATAACAACCACCCTGATGCCGATGCGTTGCTGGTACCCGATACCGCGCTGCATAGCGCCGCCTGGCTGGAAGACCTGGAGGCCGCAGCAGGAAAGCCTGTGCTGACGGCCAATCAGGTCAGTTTCTGGGAGGGACTGAGGTTATGCGGCAAGCTTACACCTCAGCAGGGCCTTGGCACCCTGTTCAGGGTGACGCCCTGGGATTAAGTCGCTCGTTTCCGCTGGGTTACCACAAGGGCGACCCCGGTAATGGACACAGCACCACCGATCATTGCAAGCACACCCAGCCGTTCATCAAACAGCCAGTAAGCCTCCAGTGCGGTCACCGGCGGCACAAGATAGAAAAGACTTGCCACTTGCGAGGCAGCACCACGACGAATCAACCACATCAGGAGCAGAATTGCACCGATCGAAACGCCTAGAACCAGCCAGACCATGGACCATATCAGCGGCTGGGCCCACTCCACCTCGCGGGTTTCAAAGGCAAAAGCACCAACGGCAAAAAACGTTGCCGCAGCGCTATACTGAATGAACGTGCCGGCGACAAGATCCGCCTGGGTACCATTACGCTTCTGATACACGGTACCCAGCGATATGCCGCCCAGCGAGAGCGCCGCCCAGATCAGCGTCCACATTGGAAACCCCGAGGTGGATGCGCCGCCGCCAAATTTCTCCGTCAGTACCAGGGTCACACCTATCAACCCGAGCGCCAGACCCAGCCATTGGCGAGACGAGACACTCTCCTTGAGCACCAGAATAGCCACCGCCGATGTCACCAGCGGTTGCAGGCCAACAATGAGCGAGATAATTCCCGACGGCATGCCCCCCTGAATGGCGTAATACACACCACCCAGATAGCAGCCATGCACCAGCAAACCCGTCACCGCCAGGTGCCCTGCACCACGCCACCCCGGCCAGCGGGTTTTCATGAACCAGGCAAGCACGCTGAGTAATACCAGCGTAAACAGCATACGTATCAGCAGTAGCGTAAAAGGCTCAGCAAACGGCAAACCGTATTTGGCGCCAATGAACCCGGTACTCCACAACCAGACGAACAGGGCTGGCACAAAAAACGAATAGAAAATCTGGGGCATAAGGTTACCCGCGTGGCTGACGTGTGTGGGGACAGATCAGATGCTTTCCTTTTCCTTGTCCGACTCATTGATCAGTTTGCGCTCAGTGTCATTCCACTGCTCGGACAGCGCCTCGTAGGCGTCGGAAAAGCCTTTTTTGGCGCGCTCCCAGGCAGATGAGGAACTGGCCTGAAGCTCGTCATACCAGGTCTGCACCCGCTCTCGCTGTTCCCGCAGTGACTCCAGGCTCTTCCGTGATCGCTCCCGGGCCTTTTCACTCATGTCGTCCCAGTTCTGATCCAGTTCCTGCTGAAGCGTTTCAATCCGCTTGTCCAGAGCTGCAAGTGTACTTTCAATAGCAGCCTCCGCCTCGGCTTTCTGGTCTGCGCCGAATTCCTTCAGGGCCTGGCCAAGCTCACGGGTTTCCTCTTTCAGCGATTCAACCGACGAGCCTTCTGATGACTCCGCATTCACGTTGCCTGACACGCCAAGTGCCAGAATCAGTGCCAGGGAATAACGAAAACGTATTAAGTCCATTAGAATTCTCCTGAGTTGAATTGGTAAACAATAGCAATCTTTGGCGTCTGATCGTACCTTAGTAAACCTTAATCAACTGACAACAATTAATAAAAAACATGAAAACCAATTAGTTAAAACTCTATCTTACAAAGCCTGGGTCCTCTGCGGACTTCCCCTATTTGTGCCTGCACAATGCATGTGCCACTTTTAAACACGAAGCCATCTTATAGGAGAAAGGATATGCTCTATTGGGCTGTCGTGTGTCTCATTGTCGCAGTTATCGCCGGTGTACTTGGTTTTGGCGGTATAGCGGGAACAGCTGCAGGGTTTGCGAAGGTTCTGTTCTTTATTTTTCTCATCCTGCTTGTTGTATCCCTTGTTGCCAACGCCATGAAAGGCAGAGGGCCAAAAATTTAGAGATCCGCACGCCCGGGGACGGCAAGCCTCAATACGCTTCCCGGGCTCGTGCCAGCGCTGCCACAACAGCCTCGCAAACCTCTTCATGATCCCTGCCCACACAGTTAATGACTGCATCTGCCGAACGTGAGTACAGCTCAAAGCGCTCAGTGAACAGATCTTCCAGTGACTGATCAGGACGCCGTGAAATACCCCGCGCGCTGTAATCACCAATGCGCTCAAGCACTACCTCCAGCGGAATATCCAGAAACACCACAACAGCATCGGCTTTCAAATGCTGCATCGCCGGTTCACTGTAAACTGCACTGCCACCGGTAGATATAACCTGACACCTGACATCCAGTCCGAGCAAAACCTGCTCTTCAATTCGCCTCAGCGCCTGATACCCCTGGCCATCAACAATATCCTGTAAGGTACGGCCGGCCTGCTGCTGAATCAGCAGATCGGTATCAATAAACCCCAACCCCAGACGCTTGGCCAGCAACACCCCCACCGTACTTTTGCCACTCCCCGGCATACCGATGAGAACAACATTACTGGGGGACCTTTCACCGGGCATATTCACCTCCGCAACTCTCTTTAAACCGCCTGCGAAAAGACCCTCAGAGCGCCTCTTCCACTTCCCCAGCCCACGCCAGCCAGGTTTGCAAACCCATAATACCCCTGCGCAGCGCCAGGTACTGTAACTGGTAATGCCTGGGTAATTGTTGCGGGTGGGAAAAGAATTCTTCTTCAATGGCGCGATATTCCGCCAACTGGCGTTCCCACTCCACCCTGTTGCGGACAAGCTCCCGGGAAAAGGCATTCGGGTCCATCAGATCGCCGGCGAACATTTTTAACAGCATGGGATCTCGAACAGCTGGCCGCTTTGCCGGTAGATTCACCCATTCGGCCAGGGCTGTTTCACCGGCAGCGTTGATTCTGTATAGCTTCCTGTCGGGCCTATCGGTCTGGTGCACCGTTTCAACCTCGAGCAAGCCAGCGTCAAGCAATTTGCCCAGCTCACGATATATCTGTTGATGACTCGCGTTCCAGACGTTACCCATACGTTCACGAAAGCGCTGTGTCAGCTCGTAACCCGTCGCTGAGCTTTCATGCAAACTGCAAAGTAATGCGTATTTCAGTGCCATCGCCACCTCCCATATGCACATAGTTGCATAATAAGTCTCGCCAAGCTAGTATATGCAACAAGTTGCATAATGAGGCAGGAATAATGACCATACAACCGATATTGAGCGCCTCGCCGGCCATTCAGGTACACGTATTCGCCGCGTGTGTGGCGATACTGGTCGGCTTACTACAGCTGGCTTTTCCCAAGGGCACCGGGGTTCACAGATGGACTGGCTGGTTCTGGATTATACTGATGGCGGTTGTTGCGCTGTCGTCGTTCTTTATTCACACGATCAGGCTTGTCGGCCCCTGGAGCCCTATTCATCTGCTTTCGATATACACACTGGTTATGCTCTGGGCAGGTATTCGTGCAGGGCGAAAAGGAAAAACAAAAGAGCACGCTTACACTATGATGTCGATCTTCGTGTTTGCGCTGATCGGCGCCGGCGCTTTTACACTGTTACCTGGCAGGATTATGCATGTCGTACTGTTCGGGGCATGAAACCCTTAGCCGCGCGGGCGACATTCGGATAAATGAGACGTGGCTGGCAAACCCCGAAAAGTAACACTTTTCCGACAGAAATTGCGGTTTCTTCGGCCGACTATAGCCGTATAATCAGGTAAGTCACTGGGACTTATGAACTGCAGCCGGTTTTATGGAACAGGCAAGTCAAGAGTAAATAATGACAAGCGGCAAAACCTTCATCGCTTCATCGCTGGCATTTCTGCTACTGGCACTCTCCACGCCGGGAATGGCAGACAGTATCAAGCGCATTGTTCACCCTGATGGGAGGGTGGAATATACCAACGTAAAGGGCAGCAGCCAGAAGCGGGCCTCGACCAAGGATGAGGTGGTTTACCGTTACAAGGACGACAACGGCGTGGTTGCCTACAGCGGGATACAACCCGCCAGCCCGAATTTCGACGTCATCCGCTTCCACTGCTATGCCTGCGATCCGGACTCCAACGTAAACTGGCGCACCACCCCCCTGTTCCTCAAACCCTACCGGGACGAAATCAAGACCGCCGCCAGGGAATTCAATGTTGACCCGGCATTGGTGCGGGCAGTGATCCACGCCGAATCCGCATTCAATGACAAGGCCCTGTCACCCAAGGGTGCCCAGGGGTTGATGCAGCTTATGCCTGCCACCGCAAAAGAGCTGGGCGTCCGCAATGCCATGGTTGCACCGGAAAACATCCGCGGCGGCGTTAACTACCTGGCCCGCATGCTCAAACGTTTCAACGGTGATACCAGACTTGCAACAGCCGCCTATAATGCCGGCCCCGGCGCTGTCGGGCGCCATGGTGGCATACCTCCCTACGCCGAAACCCGTGCCTATGTGGAGCGGGTAGGCATCCTCCACGAACGCTATGCGGGCAACTAGCCAAACGCCAACCAGGCTCCAACCAGTATCATCAGGCTGCCGGCCACCCGGTTGACCATTCGCACACCGCCGCCCTGTTTCAGGGCTTTGCGCAATGTCTTGCCCCCATGGGCGTAGAGCTGCAGGCAGAAAAATTCAAGGCCGAGGATAATCAGAATCAGTGCTGTCAGCTGCGGCGCCATCGGCAGTTTGCTGTCGATAAAGGGTGGCAGCAGTGCGATGAAAAAAGCCCAGCCCTTGGGGTTGGCAATCGCCGTAACAAAACCCTGAAGCGCCAGTTGCAGGCGTGAGCTTTCAACCGGCTCCGCATTCTCTTCCGGCATTGCCATTTTGCCCCTGGACAACCACATCTGGATGCCAAGCCATGCCAGATACGCACCTCCGGCGTACTTGAACATTGCAAAAGCTGTCGGGTATTTCAGCATAAAGGTCGCCACTCCCACTGCTGCAGCCGTGGCAACCAGAGCGACCCCGACGAGCTCGCCTGCCATCATCCACAGAGCCCGCTTTACGCCGATGGTGATGCCCAGCGACAACGCCAGGGTCATACACATGCCCGGGGTAATGGACACCACGAAAAACGTCGGAATAAAGGCGGATAACAGGGCCAGGTTCAGTGACAACACAAACGAACTCTCTCATTCAGGTCAGGGAAACCCCTAATTATACAACCCCTGCAGATAACGCAAGCCGGAAAGCTGCGCCATCTGCCCGCGAATCCACTCCACGCGTTCCCACACGTAGGCAGAGGGAGTGGCAGCATTGAGTACTTTCGGGTTGGGCAGAACAGCTGCAAGCCGTGCCGACTGGATTTGCGATAACCGACTGGCGGGAACGCCAAAATAGAAACGGCTGGCAGCCTCGACGCCGTAGATGCCATGACCAAACTCGGCAATGTTCAGGTACACCTCGATAATTCGCCGCTTGGGCCAGATCGCATCAATACCCAGCGCCAGTCCCGCCTCCAGCGCTTTGCGAACAAAGCTGCGCCCATTCCAGAGAAACAGATTCTTCGCGGTCTGCTGAGTGATGGTACTGGCGCCCCGCAAACCCTGGCCCGCCCGGTACTCCGCCAAAGCCGTACGGATGGCACCGAAATCCACCCCGTGGTGGTGCACAAAGCGCTGATCCTCACTGGCCACTACCGCCAGAGGCATCCAGGGCGAGATATCGTCCAGGCTTACCCATTCCTGTTGCAGCTCCTGGCCAGACCCTGACAGGAGGTGCCCGAGCATAAAGGCGGAGGTGGGCGGGTTTACGAACCTGAACAGTAAAATCGCGGTGACCGCCAGTAACAGAAGCCCGGCCAGGGCCCAGGCAAGCGTTCTCAGGAATGTTCGGATCAAAGAATGTCGAGCCACGGTGCTATTATCAACCGATAGAAAATATCGTCTTTAAAACACAAAAATTCAATTCAGACTATACCATTACCCCCATGAAGCTTTCCCGAATTCTCAGTAACCAAAACGGCGTCAGCCGCAAGCAGGCCAGCGCACTGATTGCAGCAGGCGTAGTAACAATCGACGGTATTGCCTGCCGGGAAGCAGCGCGGGAAGTGGACCGCTTCTCGACAGTGACATGCCGCGGCAACGTCGTCCAGCCGGGTGAGCCGGCCTGTTATCTGATGTTGCATAAGCCCCAAGGTTACCTCAGCGCCACGGCAGACAAGGTTCACAAAACCGTAATGGAGCTGATCGAGCCGAGCCTGCACAAGGACCTTCATATCGCCGGGCGCCTGGACCGGGCAAGTACCGGTTTATTGATTCTGACCAACGATGGCCTCTGGTCACGCCGGCTGACCGAGCCGGACATCAAGATACCCAAGGTCTACAGGGTGACCACCACTGATGAAATCACACCGGACACTGCGAAACGTTTCGCTGAAGGGATCTGGTTCGAGTTCGAGCAGCTCCGAACCTCACCTGCCCAGCTCGAACTGCTCGGTGCACGGGAAGCGCGAATTACCATTTTCGAAGGCCGCTATCATCAGATAAAGCGCATGTTTCATGCTGTCGGCAATCGAGTGACTACACTTCATAGAGAGAAAATGGGCAGCATTAACCTTGATGACTGCCTTGCACCCGGTGCCTCGCGCCAGCTGACAGAAACGGAGATCAACTCCGTCTGATAAAGGTCCGACCATGGCTGAAAACGACGCAAACCATTATCCCCGGCCACTGAGGCATCTCAGCAGCTACCTGTCCGGGCTGGTCCAGGGCCGGCTTTGGTTAAAAGTGCTGGTCGGCATGTTCCTCGGCCTTGTCACAGGCACTTTGCTGGGCCCTTCGGTTGGCCTTGTGGAGCCCAAAACGGGAACCCTCATTGGTAACTGGCTGGCATTTCCCGGCCAACTGTTTCTGGCCACCATCCAGATGATTGTGATTCCCCTCGTTATAGCCTCCGTTGTCCGTGGCCTGGCCGCCAGCGAAGATCTGGATCAACTTCGCAAAATGGGGCTGCGGGTAACTACGTTCTTTGTTGTCACCACGGCCATCGCTGCATCCATCGGTCTCTGGGTTGGCACCCTGATAAATCCCGGCAGCATGATGACTGGCCTGGCCGGCACAGTCGCACCCGGAGAAAACACGACCACTGCTGCCACCATGCCCAGCGTGATGGAACTTCCCAGCACCCTCATCGGTCTGCTGCCCGGCAATCCGCTTGATGCCATGGTCGAGGGCCAGATGCTGCAGGTGGTGATTTTCTCGATCGTTGTCGGTGTTGCCCTTGTCAGTATGGCCCCGGAAAAGTCCCGGCCAATGCTGGATCTGCTCGACTCCCTGCAACAGGTCTGCATGACTGTGGTGCGCTGGGCCATGCGGCTGGCTCCCTATGCGGTATTCGGACTGATGGCACAACTCACTACCACCATCGGCTTCCAGGCCATGGTGGGCATGGCGTCCTATGTAATCACCGTTCTCGTGGGATTGCTGTTGTTGCTCGGCTTGTACATGTTGATCATGAAGCTACTGGCAGGCCAGCCCCCTGTGCAGTTCATAAAAGACAGCCGCGACGTTTTGCTGCTCGCGTTTTCCACCTCAAGTTCCGCAGCCGTCATGCCGCTGTCGATTCGCACCGCTGAAGACAAGCTGGGGGTCCGGCCTTCAGTCTCACAGTTCGTCATTCCACTGGGCGCCACCATTAACATGAATGGCACGGCCCTCTACCAGGCAGTGGCAACAGTTTTCCTGGCACAGGTTTACGGCATTGATCTCAGCATGGGCAGTATGGCCCTGGTTGTGGCCATGGCAGTGGGCGCCTCCATCGGCTCACCCGCCACTCCGGGCGTGGGCATCGTCATTCTGGCAATGGTGTTGCAGACCGTTGGCATTCCGCCCAGCGGCATTGCGTTAATCATGGGCGTGGACCGGATTCTGGATATGTGTCGTACGGCCATCAACGTAACCGGCGACCTGGTTACCTGCAGGCTGATGGAAAACTGGTCAGGTAAGCGGCTGACTGAAGAGCCAGCATCCCAGGCGCCCTGAAGGAGACGTAACCGGGAGCGCTCTGTTAACCTGACGAAGACACAATCTGACGCGGAGCTCCCATGACAAACGTGCAAATCGACATCGTTTCCGACATTGCTTGCCCCTGGTGTGCCATTGGCTATGCCCGCCTGGAAAGGGCAATGGAAACCCTGAAAGACGACATGGATTTCACGGTTGCATGGCATGCCTTCGAACTGAACCCGGACCCGTCCGGCGACGGTGAGCCTATCCTGCCAGCCCTGAGCCGCAAATACGGCCGCAGTGAGGACGAAATGAGAGAGAATCAGGCCCAGATGATAGAGATTGCCAAAGGCCTGGGGCTGAATTTCGAGAAACTGCAGGAACGCTATACCCGCAACACCTTTGACGCGCACCGGCTGGTGAAATGGGCAGGGGAACAGGGTAAGCAGACAGCGATGAAAATGGCCTTTTTCGAGGCCTACTTTGGCCGCGCCGAGAATATTTCAAATCCGGATGTGCTGGTTTATTGCGTAGAAGCCATCGGGCTGGATGGCGCCAAGGCCCGCGAGGTGCTGGCATCAGACGCATACGCAGAGGCTGTACGGCAGGATGAAGCACAATACCAGCAGGCCGGCGTATCAGCCGTACCTGCCTACATCATCAACCAGAAATACCTGGTTTCCGGCGCGCAGGAACCGGAAACACTGGTCAAGGCATTTCAGGAAATCGCCGAGTCGGTCTGACCGCTACTCGGAGGCCGCGATCAGGCTGGCGTTACCACCGGCTGCAGTGGTATCCACACACAGGTGCCGCTCGATCACGTACCGCTGATCCAGTTTGTGCTCTGTAATCAGTGGCAGCAGCGCTCCGTCACGCTTCATCAGCGCCTGCCGGTAGGGCTTCAGGAACGTCGGCTTTGCACAGCTGACGATAGCCTCAAAACCGTCAACCGTTTCAACGGCATCTGCCTCCAGGCGACCTTCTATACCGACCACTGGCAAGCCTGCCCTGGCGGCGCGACCCACCATGTCACTCACATCAAGCGCAATCACCACCGCCTTGTTGCCCTGTGCAAGAGCCATGGCCATCTGCTCGACCGCTGTTTCCTTATCCGGGCCAAGACACAGCACAGTGCCGCGGGCGTGGTTGCTCAGAATGTTGCTCTCACCGGTTGGCCCCGGCATTTCCTCAGCGTGGGAGTCCAGTGGCTCCGGGACCGAGTCAAAGACTTTCTTCATGGTCTCGATCCTGGCTTTCGGCTCCTGGGTGTTCAGTTTGTCGAGCTTGCCAATCAGGTTCTTCAGCTTCTTGGCATCCACCTTTTCACCACCGGATTCTGTCGTACGCTGATCCGTTTCGCCTTTCAAAAACCGGCGTACGTACTGAGGACCGCCCGCTTTCGGACCGGTACCTGACAGTCCTTCGCCGCCGAATGGCTGGGAACCGACGATGGCACCGATCTGGTTCCGGTTCACGTAGGTATTGCCCACCTTGATGCGACTGGCGATGCGATCAACCCGACGGTCTACCCGGCTGTGAATACCGAATGTCAGGCCGTAGCCCTTCGCGTTGATGTCATCCACGACCTTATCAATGTCTTTCGCATCGAAGGTGGCCACGTGCAGTACCGGACCGAAAATTTCCTCTTCCAGATCCTCAACGCCGTTCACCCTGAGCACCGCAGGAGACACAAAGTTACCGGCGTGCGGTATCGACAGTTTCTTCAGAAGCTGCCCCTTGTTTTCAAATTTCTTGCAATGATCGATGATTTTCTTCGCCGATGGATCATCGATAACCGGGCCTACATCCGTCGACAGCAGCCAGGGATCACCAATGCCCAATTCTTCCATCGCGCCATAAAGCATGTTCAGCAGGCTATCGGCAATGTCTTTCTGCACGTACAGCATGCGCAGCGCCGAGCACCGCTGACCAGCGCTCTGGAATGAAGAGGCCAGCACATCCCGGACAACCTGCTCCGGCAAGGCGGTGGAGTCCACAATCATGGCGTTCAGGCCACCGGTTTCTGCCACCATCACGGCATCCGGCTCCATGTTTTCTGTCATGGCCTTATCGATGATCTTGGCCGTGATGGTAGAGCCGGTAAAGCAAACACCGGATACGCGGGAGTCCGAGGTCAGCCCTGCACCCGCGGTGGCGCCAGTGCCCGGCACCAACTGGATGACATCCTTGGGGATACCGGCCTGATGCATCAGTTCGACAGCTCTCACCGCCAGCAGTGACGTCTGTTCCGCGGGTTTGGCCAGCACTGTATTGCCGGCCACCAGGTTGGCCAGAATCTGGCCGGTGAAGATAGCCAGCGGAAAGTTCCAGGGTGAGATACACACGATGGCGCCGCGAGCCTCACCACTGTCTTTGTAGCGAACACCTTCATTGGCGTAGAAGTGCGCAAAGTCCACCGCTTCCCGAATTTCAGCCACGGCGTCCGACAACGACTTGCCTGCCTCGCGGCAGGTCAGTGCAAACAGCTCGTAGGTGTTTTCCTCGTAAAGATCGGCCACCTTTCTCAGCATGGCTGCGCGCTCTTCCACAGGGACCTGCGACCAGGATTCAAAGCCTTTGTTGGCCGCCGTAATGGCGGTATCAACATCTGTCTCGTCGGCCCATGTCACGTGGCCAACAAGGTCATCCGGGTTAGCCGGGTTGCGCACTACCTGTACTTCAGTACCCGATACTTTACCGGCAATCAGCGGCCCGCCTTTCCAGTGGTGCTCCTTATACACACCTCGGCCCTTTTCAATGGCCTCTATCGTCACCGGATCAGTGAGGTCCCAGCCTTTGGAGTTGCGACGATTCTCACCGAAGATCCTGGACGGATGAACAATTGCTTCGCTGGAAATGGTTTTGCCCATTTCCTTGACCGAATCGATCGGGTCTTTCGCAATCTGCTCTGGCGTAATACTGGTGTCCACAATCTGGTTCACGAAGGAACTGTTAGCACCGTTTTCCAGCAGACGGCGCACCAGATACGCCAGCAGTTCGCGATGAGGACCAACCGGTGCATAGATCCGACAGGGCACACCGCTCTCTTTCATTACCTGGCCATGCAGGGACTCCCCCATACCGTGCAGGCGCTGGAACTCATAGTTGGCTTCACCCCGTACCCTGGCCAATTCCAGAATCGCCGACACGGAATGCGCATTGTGCGTCGCAAACTGCGGGTAGATACGATCGGTCATGTTCAGCAGCTTCGTGGAACAGGACAGGAACGACACATCACTGCAGGCCTTGCGGGTGAAAACAGGGAATCCGTCCAGGCCCATCACCTGGGCGCGCTTGATTTCAGCGTCCCAGTATGCGCCTTTAACCAGCCGCACCATGATGCGACGGTCGTATTTTTCAGCCAGCCCATACAGCCAGTCCAGCACGAAAGACGCGCGCTTGCCGTAGGCCTGAACGACTACGCCAAAACCATTCCAGCCTGCCAGCTCCGGGTCACTCAGCAGAACCTCGATGACGTCCATTGAGAGGTCCAGCCGGTCCTGCTCTTCGGCATCGATATTAAAGCCCATATTGGCGGCCGCGGCTTTCTTGACCAGCCGTTTTGCCCTCGGCACGAGCTCCTTCATTACCCGCTCTTTGTTGCCATACTCATACCTTGCAAGCAGCGCGGAGAGCTTGACGGAAATGCCCGGGTTCTTGCGAACGTCACCACTACAATGCCTGGCAATGCTATCGATGGCGTCAGAGTAGGAATTGTAATAACGCTGGGCATCGTGATCCGTGCGGGCCGCCTCTCCGAGCATGTCATAGGAGTAGGTGTAGCCCTTCTTCATGTAGTCTTCACCGGCTTTCTGGGCTTCTTTGATGTCACGCCCGAGCACGAATTGCCGCCCCATTTCTTTCATGGCCTGGCCTGCCACCACACGAATCACCGGTTCACCCATCCGTTTGAGCAGTTTACGGAGGGTTTCACCCACGCCCTGGCGCTCGGAATCCTTGAGCAGGTTACTCGTAATCAGCAGGGCGATAGTCGCCGTGTTGATCAGCGAAGAAGAGGCCTTGCCCCTGTGGTCACCCCATTCACCCGAGGTAATCTTGTCCTCGATCAGATCGTTGATGGTTGTGCTGTCCGGCACCCGCAAAAGCGCCTCGGCCAGACACATCAGAGCTACACCCTCTTTGGTAGTCAGCCCGTACTCCGCCAGAAACTTTTCCATAATGGTGGACTTGGCGTTTCTACGGACATTGCGAACCAGTTCCGCTGCCCGGGCGGAAATTGCTTGCCTTTCTTCCTGGGTCAACTGAGCGCCAGCAATCATTTCACTGATGACTGTGTATTCATCGGCCAGGTAGTAATCACGAATGGCCTGCCTGCTATCAACGAGCTCAGGCGTCACTGATTGCTGCGGTCTCATAGTTGAACCCTCTCAGTTATTTGTCTTTCCCGCATTCTACCGGGAACGACAAAGTCAATTTGACTGTAAAAACCCGACAGACGCTTTTATTCGGCTTTTTTGATGAACGGAAATTTATGTTCAGACTGTCTTTTGTTTAATTTTCAGGCGAATTTACTTCTCTGGCAAATCAGTTTGCCTTTGCGGCGAGCTCCCGAAGCACGCTGTGCGCCACCGAGAAGACGGCGCAATCCACGTCATTCGCGGCCTGCATATCTCCGAGCATCCGGTGCCAGCGGACCAGGAGCGAGTGTTTGTCGCCGCGCCAGGTTTCCAGCATTTGCTCTGGCGACAGCCTGTCGCCTTGTTCCTCGGACGCTACGGAAAACACACTTGAAGTTAGATTCCGCAACTGATGATCTAGTTCATCACGGTAATGCAGCATTGCCAGAACCTGCCAGTGACCGCGCGCCCTGAAGGCCAGCATTTGCCGATCCAGCCAGGTCAGGTTAAGACCTTCCCCCAGACTGAAATAAACCCAGGCCACAGACTCCAGATCCTGCCCCAACTGGCGACCGATCTCGATAATGTCCATCAGCCAGTACCGGCTTTCCGCAGACGCGCCATAAGCCGCCAGCCCCTCCGGAACTGTCTGCTTACAGTACTCATCATAGCGTTCCTGCCAGCGACTTGCAGGAATCACAGACCCCAGGCGCTCTTTGGAGGCCAGAACTTCCGCAAGAGGCTGCTGATAATATGAAACGCAAGAAGCCGGATCCAGATCTCTCCGGCGGTTGTGCAGCAACCAACTGGTACTGCGAGTAACCAGGCGAATCACGTCAGTGAATAATTGCGCCTGCACGTCAGGGCTGATCTGTCCATCCAGCGCTTCTATAGCCTTCCACTGAGTCTCTACGTCATGGATCTGGAGGGAGATCAGGTAGGCTGCAGCTATCCGACCACTGTCGGCGCCAGTGGCATTCCGGAGCTTGTCCGCCCAGCTGATGCCCATGCGATTCACCATGTCATTGGCAATCTGAGTGGCTGAAATCTCTGCCCGCAACGGATGCGCGTCAATTGCTTCGGGGAAGTGTTCCAGCAACGATGCCGGAAAGGCTGAGTACAGCGCCTGGGCAAAGCGATCATCGTGGACAATATGCGTGTTCAGCAACGCCTGCTTGAGTTCGATCTTGGCGTAGGAAATCAGCACCGACAGTTCCGGGCGAGTGAGGCCAGAGGCGATTCCACGCCGCTCCCTCAGCTCATCATCACTTGGCAGGAATTCAAGAACCCGGTCGAGCTTGCCTTCGGCCTCCAGCCGCCGCATCAGGCGCTCGTATTCATCCATGCTGGCAACCGCACTGTTCTGGGCCAGACACAATGCCATGGCCTGGCGGTAATTGTTACGTAGCACCAGCTCCGACACCTCAGCCGTCATTGCTCTGAGCATTTGATTTCGCTGCTCAAGTGCCATCTGCCCGCGCCGCACCTGCTCATTGAGAAGAATCTTGATATTGACCTCATGATCCGAGCAATCCACTCCCCCCGCATTATCAATAAAGTCGGTGTTGGCCGCCCCGCCTGCCCGGGCGAAGCCAATACGGCCGAGCTGGGTAAAGCCAAGGTTACCGCCCTCACCAAGCACGCTGCAGCGTAATTCGTGGCTGTCGACCCTCACGGCATCATTGGATTTGTCACCAACGTCCTCGTGGGATTCGGTCGGCGCCCTCATGTAGGTGCCGATGCCACCGTTCCAGAGCATGTCCACCGGCGCCTTCAGCAGCGCCTTGATCAGCTCGTTAGGCGGCAGTCTGGCCGCGTCAACGCCCAGGCGGGCCTGCATCTGTTCAGATATCGGAATCCACTTTGCAGCCCGGGAAAACACCCCGCCACCCGTGCTGATCTTTTGCTCGTCATAGTCCGCCCAGCTTGAGCCGGGCAACTCGAACAGGCGCTTACGCTCGGCAAAAGCAGCCGCCGCGTCCGGCTCAGGATCAACGAAAATATGCAGGTGATTGAACGCACCAATCAGGCGAATACGATCCGACAACAGCATGCCGTTGCCGAATACATCTCCCGCCATGTCGCCGATACCGACCACGGTGAACTCTTCGGTCTGGGTATCAATGCCTTTCTCCAGAAAGTGTCGTTTGACCGACTCCCAGGCTCCCCGCGCCGTAATTCCCATCTTCTTGTGGTCATAGCCCTCGCTGCCCCCGGAGGCGAACGCGTCTCCCAGCCAGAAGCCATACTCCTGGGCCAGTTGATTGGCAATGTCAGAGAAGGTTGCTGTACCTTTGTCCGCAGCAACAACCAGGTAAGTGTCATCGCCATCGTAGCGAACCACATTGGCCGGCGGCACCACTTCGCCCTCACTCAGATTGTCGGTCAGATCAAGCAGACCCCGGATGAACGTTTGATAGCAGTTGATGCCTTCCTCCCTGAAGGCTTCCCGGGAGCCGTCTTCCGGCGGCCTTTTAACAATAAAGCCACCCTTGGCACCAACAGGCACGATCACTGAATTCTTCACCTGCTGAGCCTTTACCAGCCCGAGAATTTCAGTGCGATAGTCCTCACTGCGGTCAGACCAGCGCAACCCACCCCGAGCCACCGGGCCAGCCCTCAGGTGAACACCTTCAACCCTGGGTGAACACACAAACACCTCGAAATGCGGACAGGGTTTGGGAATATCGGGAATGGATGAAGGATCAAGCTTGAGCGACAGGTATCCTTTGAACTCGCCCGTATCCTGGCGCTGGAAATAATTGGTTCTCAGGGTCGCCTTGATGAGTATATAAAACCGTCTGAGAATCCGGTCATCATCCAGACTTGTCACTGCCTCAAGGGCATCAAGGATCTCGGTTTCAATACCGGCAACAGCCACTTCCCGGTTTTTCGCTACTGAAGCGTCAGGATTGAATCGGGCATTGAAAAGGGCAACCAGGCGCGAGGTAATATCCAGGTGTCGCGCAAGGGTGTCGGCGATAAACGGCTGACTGAACCCGAAACGCAATTGCTTTACATAACGGGAATAGGCTCGTAAAACGCTGACCTCCCGCCAGCCCAGGCTCGCAGCCATCATAAGCTGATTGAAGTCATCGTTCTCCGCAAAGCCATTCCAGATCTCGCGAAATCCCTCCTGCAGCAGGGGTTTGGCTTTTTCAACATCAGCGCCCCGGCAGCGCGAATGGAACTGTACGGTAAAATCGCTGACCCCGAACTGCTCGCCATCGCGTCTCCGGATACGGTAGGGATGTTCTCCCAGCACTCGCATACCCAGGTTTTCCAGAATTGGTATCACATCCGAGAGGATCACTGACTTTCCCTGACTGTAAAGCTTAAAGCTCAACTCCTGCGCGCCTTGCTCGGACGGCTTGTAAAACCGCATGGGCACATCGGAAGTCAGGGCAATGGACTGGATTTGCTGAATATCCTCAACCGCATCCTCAACAGAAAATTTCGACCGGTAGCCAGATGGAAAACCGCCACTGAACATGCTTGCACAACGTTGGCCGGCACGCTTTCCCAGAACCTCAACCAGACGCTGCAGCAATGCATCGTCCCAGGACCGGGACTCCTCCATCATGGTCGCGACAATTTCACGCAGGTTTCGCGTGTCATCAGGATCGTAGTCCTCCTCCTCGAGGGCATCTGAGAGCTGTTCAAGCAGCGTTTGTTTTTGTTTGGATTCGGAAAAGGTCATCGTCGGTCTCCGGGATATCATCTGGCGCATGTAGAACTGAACACACCCAGTATAGCCAACTCTCCGGAGACCCTTTGTCCATATAGTTTTAATGTGCAGGTATTTTGATTATATTCGTGGCCATAAATAGCCGTATATCTAGCCGGGAAATGAAATTATGGTCGAACTGGATAGAATCGATCACTCCATCATCCGCGAACTGCAGAAACATGCGCGGATTACAGTAACGGAGCTTGCCTCACGGGTCGGGCTGTCGAAAACGCCTTGTCAGGTTCGCATGCGGCGCCTTGAAGAGCACGGCTATATCACCGGCTACACTGCCCTGGTCAATCAGACCAAGCTCGGGCAAAGCCACATCGCATTTGCACAGGTCACCCTGAGCGACACCAGCAGCAGTGCCCTGGCTGCGTTCAACGATGCGGCGAAACAGATCTCGGCGGTGGAACAATGCCACATGATCGCTGGCAATTTCGATTACCTGCTGAAAGTACGCACCCGCAATATGGCAGAGTACCGTCAGGTGCTGGGCGAGCAGATATCTGCTCTGCCCCACGTATTGCAGACCAGTACGTTTGTGGTCATGGAGAATGTCAAGGATGCGGGGATTTAATGAACATCCGCACACTGGAAACCTTTGTCTGGATAGCCAGGCTGGGTAGTTTTCGCGCTGCCGCCGGTCGGGTCTACGCATCACAGCCCTCGGTTTCCGCACGTATCGCCGGCCTGGAAGACCAGCTTGGAATAGAGCTGTTTGATCGTTCCGGCAAGAAAATCACCCTGACCGCCAAGGGCCGTGAGTTTCTTGTTTATGCCGAGAAGATGCTGAGCCTGCATGGTGAGATGCTGCAAGCCGTCGCCAAACCGTCCTCCATTCAGGGCACCATTCGCCTCGCCGTCTCGGAAACCATTGCTCACACCTGGCTGCCCCAGCTGCTGGAACGGGTCAGCGAGGCCTACCCGGCCATCAACCTTGAACTGGACGTGGATATCTCCCTTAACCTTGCGGAGAAGCTAAAAAATCATGAAATCGATATCGCCTTTCTCATGGGTGGCGTTAACCAGCCCGGCGTCATCAACCGTGATCTGTGCCGCTATTCGCTGATCTGGGTTGCAAGCCCTCAGCTCGGCATCTCTGACCAGGCGATGTCGCTTGCCGAGCTCGCAACTTGGCCAATCGTTACCTACCCCAGGCAAAGCGAACCCTATATCGCTATCCGCTCGTTGGTGGACCCCATGAATCACTCCACGCGCATCCATTCCTGCTCATCACTTTCAACCATCATCCGCATGACGGTGGATGGCCTTGGTGTCAGCGCCCTCCCCCGCGAGATTCTTCAGCAGGAACTGGATAGCGGCATACTGCAGCAATTCAGGGTTGATGCCAGCGTGCCAGACCTGACTTTCAATGCAGCCTACCGCGCCGCACCAAGCAGCAGTGTGGTGCATGCCATTGCAGAGCTTGCGCTGACAATCGCAAAAGAGCGTGTTGTCCTGGCCAATTAGTTCTGCAGTGCATTGAAACCCTTGACTGATCCAATTTTTCTATCAATCCTGATCTCAACTTTCGATTTGTATTAATCATTGCTTCTGCCTTAAATGTAAGAAACTCATCTATTGGGCAGAAACATGACAAGCATCGCTCAGCTGGATACACACTCAACACCAGTGGCCGTTCGAACTGCCGCGAGGGAAGGCAACCTGACCGGGCCAACCTCCGGGCTCGCCAGCGGTTACGTTCAGGTCAACCTGGTCATCCTGCCCGAATCACAGGCAGCGGGTTTCCTGCGTTTCTGCCAGGCCAACCCCAAACCCTGCCCTCTGCTGGCCGTCAGTGAGCCCGGTGTCCGTACCTGTACTCTTTTGGGCAGGGATCTGGACATTGCACGCGATGTACCGGCCTATCGCATTTATCGCAACGGGCAGGTGAGCAACACCCGGACCGACGTGGTCGATGACTGGCGGGATGACCTGGTGACCTTCGCACTTGGCTGCTCTTTTACCTTTGAGCACGCCCTTATCAGCGCCGGGCTTCAGGTACGTCATATAGACGAAGCCCGGAACGTACCGATGTACAACACCTCGGTGCCACTGACCTCCGCCGGAGGTTTTGGCGGCAACCTGGTTGTTTCAATGCGACCGTTTGCGGCCGCTGACGCCATCCGCGCCATCCAGATCACTACCCGGTATCCGCAGGTCCACGGTTCACCCGTGCACCTGGGCGACCCATCGCTGATCGGCATTTCCGATCTGAGCGTGCCGGATTACGGCGACTCCGTTTCAGTGGGTAAGGATGAAATTCCGGTTTTCTGGGCCTGCGGAGTGACACCGCAACAGGTTCTGATTGATTCCGGCATTGAGTTCGCAATCACCCACAGCCCCGGGCACATGCTGGTCACGGATATTCCTGACAACAGCCTGGCCCTTTTTTAATCAATAACGACCAGAACCACCCCTGACGAAGACCATAAGGAAAACACCATGAATACAACAAAAACCCTCGTTTCAGCCTCCCTGATGGGCCTGGCACTTGCCAGCTCACCGGCGTTGACGCAAGACCTGGACAAGGCCAGCTTTAACTATGTGGGAAGCTGGAGCAGTTTGTCCCTCTACCAGAATTTCGAGCGCCCTTTCTGGGAGAAACATGTTCCCGATGCCTCCGATGGCCAGATCACTACCGAAGTCACCACCTTTGACCAGATGGGTCTGGGCGGCGGTGAAGTCTACCGGCTGATGAGCCGTAACGTCATAGAGGTCACCTCCACGGTGGCGGATTATGCGGTTGAGGATGCCCCGGAACTGGAAGCTCTGGACATGCCCATGATTGCTCCCGACGTCGACACCGCTCGCAAAGTGGCGGAAGCCTATCGGCCGGTTCTCGCCGATGCGTTTGCGCAGCGGTACGACGGCGCTCAGTTGCTGGCCGTTGTGCCCTACCCTTCGCAAATGGTGTTCTGCAACGCGGAAATTGATGGCCTGAGTGATCTCAAGGGTATGAAAGTCCGCGCCAGCGGCCGTACCACCGCCGAATTTCTCCAGGCGCTGGGCGCCGAAGGCATCACTCTGAACTTCAGCGAAGTACCCGGAGCATTGCAACGGGGCGTTATCGACTGCGCCGTGACTGGCTCCCTGTCCGGTTACAGCTCTGGCTGGCACGAAGTGTCTACTCATCTCTATCCGCTGCCGGTAGGCGGCTGGGACCATGTGGTTACCGCCATGAATGGCAAAAAATGGAACTCGCTTTCAGAGCAGACGCAGGAATGGCTGACTGCAGAAATCAAGGAAAACTATGAAGATCCGGTCTGGGCCTCTGCGGTTGAAGAAACAAAAGAAGGCATCGCCTGCCTGACCGGCAACGGTGAGTGCTCCCGCGGTGACGCCGGAGACATGGTCCTGGTTGAGGCCACCGATAATGATTTCACCGAGGCCAGCCGTCACCTGGAAGAAACCCTGCTGCCTAACTGGGCACAGCGCGTTGACCAGCAATGGGTTGACCGCTGGAACGAAACCGTAGGTGAAGTAACCGGACTGAGCGCGTCCAAGTAACACGCTTCTCACCCATAACGGCGACCGGGGCGGTCACACTGCACTGCCCCGGTCGGTCTGGAGAACACTATGTTGCAACAGGTGAATTCATTTCTCGACCGCGTGCTCGCCGGTGTTGAAGTTGGCTCGCTCTGGTTTGCCCGGGCAGGAGGCGTGATGATCCTGCTGACCGTGGCCCTGGTCACCATTGAAGTGGCCTCACGGGTGTTTATAGGTCGTTCGGCGGTTCACGCCACCGAGCTGACGGGCTACATCATGGCCATCAGCGCCAGCTGGTCCTTCGCCTACACCCTGATGTGCAAGGCACATATTCGCATTGATGCCCTGTACCTGACCTTTCCCATGAAAGTTCGGGGCGTGCTTGACCTGGTCGCGCTACTGGCATTGGCGATGTTCTCCATCCTCGTAGTCGACGCGGTTTTCTCCGTCCTCAGCCACTCCTACAGCGGCGGCTCCACCGCCAATACGCCACTGGGCACTCCCTTGTGGATGCCACAGGCGCTGTGGTTTGTGGGATTGATCTGGTTTGGTTTTGCCGTGTGTGTGGTTTCCCTGAGAGCCTTTTTCGGCCTGCTCAGCGGCGACACCGAAGGTGTGCAGAAACTGGCAGGAAGTCCGACGCTGGACGAACAGATTAGCGATGAAAACAGGGAAGCACGCTCATGATCATTACCGCACTGGTTATTCTGATGGTTCTGCTGCTTCTGAGCGTTCCTGTCGCGGCCACGCTGATTGCACTGGCCCTGGTGCTGGCGGAACTGTTCTCGCCGTTCCCGCTGCTCAATGCAATGGGGGATGTGCTCTGGTCGGCCTCTGACAAATACCTGCTGATCGCTATTCCGCTGTTTATCCTGCTGGGCGAGATTCTGGTGCGCACCGGCATCGCCCGTGGCACCTACCGTTCCCTGGAGAGCTGGATGTCCTGGCTGCCAGGGGGTCTGCTGCACGCCAATATCGGCACCGCGACCCTGTTTTCAGCCACCTCCGGTTCCAGTGTTGCCACGGCGGCCACCATCGGCACGGTCGCATTGCCGCAAGGGAAGGAAATGGGTTACGACCCCAAACTCTTTACCGGTTCGATTGCCGCCGGCGGCACCCTGGGCATCATGATTCCGCCGTCGATCAACCTGATTGTTTATGGATTTCTGACCGAAACCTCGATTCCGCAGCTGTTTGCCGCCGGTCTGATACCGGGCCTGCTGCTTGCTCTCATGTTCATTGTTGGCACCGCGTTGATCTGTATCTGGAAACCGAGTCTTGGAGGACCCAGCGTAACGCACAGTTGGGGAGATCGTTTCTCCGGCCTCAAACACCTGGTGCCGGTATTGACGCTGTTCGGTATCGTGGTCGGGTCCATCTATGCTGGTGTGGCAACACCGACCGAAGCGGCCTCTCTAGGTGTGCTTGGCGCCATGGTGATCGCCCTGTCCATGGGTAAATTGTCCATTAAAGTGATCGTCCAGGCCCTGGACGGCACCATGAAGACCACCGGCATGATCATGCTGATCATCATTGCATCCTACTTCCTGAATTTTGTGCTCGCCTCAGCGGGGGTTACTCGCGAGCTGACCGCTTTCCTGGAAAACGCCGGTCTTGGCCCCTATTCCACGCTGATCCTTGTCATCCTGCTTTACATCGTGCTCGGTTTCTTCATTGAGACGCTGTCGCTGATGGTCATCACCATTCCCCTCGTCGCCCCCATCATCATTGCACTGGGATTCGATCCGGTGTGGCTGGGCATCCTGATCATTCTGCTTATTGAGATGGCGCTCATCACTCCGCCCGTGGGGCTCAACCTCTACGTGGTTCAGGGTGTGCGTGAAAGCGGACCCTTTAGCGACGTGATGAAAGGTGCCATGCCCTACGTCGGCATCATGTTCCTGATGGCGATCGTTCTGGTGTTGTTCCCGCAGGTGGCCACGTTCCTCCCCGACCTGATGAAGTAACTATCCATGAACCCAAATTATCGGAGTGACTCAATGACAAACTTCCAACTTCCAGACAGCCAGGAACCCATTCAGGTTGATGTCCGCGAGCTGGTCATCGCCGGCTGGGCAGGACGGGTGCAGTCTGCCATCGACGAACACATCGAAGAGCTGAAGGACATTGGCGTAACACCGCCTTCCAGCACCCCGCTGTTCTACCGCGTAGCTGCGAACCAGCTCACCACTGCCCCTGATATCCAGGTGCTGAGTGAAGCGACCAGCGGCGAGGCAGAGGTGGTTCTGATCGGCACTGACCAGGGTACGCTGGTCGGTATCGGATCCGATCACACCGATCGCGAAGCCGAAGCCTGGTCCGTGGCCCATTCCAAACAGGTCTGCGCCAAGCCTGTCAGCTTTCAGGTGTGGCGGCTGGACAGCGTGATCGACCACTGGGATGAACTGCAGATGGCATCCTACGCCACCATTGATGGCAAAGAGGTATTGTATCAGGAAGGTCCAATCACTGGCCTGCTGCATCCGGCGGAGCTGCTGCGGCGCTTTGGATTGAACAAAGCGGAGCTGGCAACGGGACAGGCCATGCTGTGTGGCACACTTCCGGTGATCGGTGAGCTACGCCCGGCACAGGCTTTTCGCATGGTGCTGAAAGATCCTGTCTCTGGTCGCGAACTTCAGCACCAGTACAACATCCACACACTGCCGGTGGTCGCATGAACAGCGAAAATCAATTGGCCCAACTGCTCGCCGACATGACCGAAAACCAGAAGCGGGCCACGGAGCTACTGGAGCGTTGCCTGGCCAACGCCGACGCCTACGACGATGCCAAAGCCCAGGTCTACACCAAGCGCTTTGATAAAGCCGCGCGCGCCGAGGCCGACGCCGTTGACCGCCTTCGCCATGCCGGGGTGCCTGCAGGACAACTTGCCGGACTGCCCATCGCCCTCAAGGCACTGTTTGATGTCGCCGGCGAAGTCACCCATGCGGGATCCCGGGGCTGGCAAGCACCGGCACAATCCGATGCAGTTATTGTTTCCCGTTTGCGGCGTGAAGGCGCGGTGATTGCCGGTCACACCAATATGACTGAATTCGCCTACTCCGGGCTGGGATTGAACCCCCATTACGGAACGCCGGACAACCCGCTGGCGCCTGGTCGCATTCCGGGGGGCTCATCCTGTGGCGCTGCCGTGGCGGTCGCCAGGGGAATGGCAGCGGCGGCCATCGGCACCGATACCGGTGGCTCCGTTCGCATCCCGGCGGCACTCTGTGGCCTGGTGGGGTTCAAACCCTCCCAGTACCGTGTTCCTCTCAAGGGCACCTTCCCTCTATCCGCAAGCCTCGACTCCATCGGCCCCATCGCCCCCACGGTCGACTGCTGCGCCCGCATCGATGCGGTGCTGTCCGGTCTCCGGTATCAGACGCTCAGGCCGTTCTCGCTGAAAGGCTTGCGTTTTGTTGTCCCGACCGATTACATGCTGGACGATCTGGATGACACCGTTGCAACGGCGTTTAGCCGCAGCCTGAAGATTCTGGCTGACGCCGGCGCCACTATTATTGAAGCGCCTGCACCGGTACTTGCCGCAATCCCCGAGCTCATGGAGGGTGGAGGCTTCACCGCCGCCGAGAGCTACTTCGTGCATCGCCAGTCACTGGCGGACCATGGCGACCAGTACGACCCTCGTGTGCGCGGCCGGATAGAACGGGGCGCAGCCATCACCGCCGCCGATTACCTGGAGCTTTGCCGCCGCCGGCAGCAACGCAAGCAAGAAGCCGACGCCTGGCTGCGGGACTATGACGGCCTGCTGGCCCCGACGGTTCCAGTGGTTCCCCCACGATTCGAAGAACTGGTGGCTGACGAGGATTATGCCCGCCTCAACCTGCTGATCCTGCGCAACCCTACCGTGGCAAACATGCTGGACCTGTGCTCGGCTACCGTGCCCAATCACGAGCCTGGAGACCTGCCAAGCGGGTTGATGCTGATCGGTCGCAATGGCGCCGATACAACTCTGTTGCGGCTGGCGCAGGCCATCGAAAGCGCGTTGTAACAACCATGCTGACCATTTTGCTGACCAAGCTCATTGCCACCGCGCTGGTGGTCATTGGCGTTTCGGTGGCGGTGGCGAAACTGGGCCCGAGGTTGGGTGGCATCATTGCCGGAACGCCCATCATTCTTGGCCCCGGCTACTTTTTCATGTTGCAGGAGTGGCCTGCGGCATTCATCCGCGATGCGGCACTGGCCACGCTCCATGCGCTGATCGCCACCCTGCTGTTCAGCATCAGTTTCGTGTTGACTGCCGGACGGCTCGGTGCCCTGGCGAGTCTTGGTGTGGCGACTCTGGTCTGGATTCCGGCCGCTTATCTGTTCTCGTTAACTCCCGGCGGCGTCGCTGTAGCTGTGGTAATTTATGCCGGGGTGCTGCTGGCGGCGGAAGTTATCAAAAGGGCTCTTGCCCTGAAACAGCCCAATGTGGCGGCGGTCTCCGGCTGGTATGACGTGGTGCTGAGGGGGCTCCTCGGCGGTTTGCTCGTCGCGGTCGCCACTACGCTGGCTGCGCGCTCAGGCCCGATGCTGTCGGGCATACTCGTGGGCTTTCCCGTGGGCCTGTTTACCATCGGTTGGGCACTTCAAGACCGCTACGGCCCTGACGTCGCCCGGGCCACCGTCGCCGCCGCGCAGCAAGGCATGCTTAGCCTCGTTGCCTTCGCCGTGGTTACCGCAGTTGTGGTAAGCCATGTCCCACCGATGGTGACGTTCGTATTTGCCCTGCTGGCATCCGTTGCCGTCAGTGGCCTGCTGTTCATGGTGAGCCAGTGGCGATTTCGTCGCACATATGGCCACCTGCTGGATTACTCAACCAAAAACAAAGAGAAATCGCACCCATGAGTGACAGAAGCATCGACTCCAGCACACCCGTGACCGACTCCCGCTCCGGTGGTGAAAATGCCCGCCGCATCCTCCGGCGGGACCCGAATCCGCATATGTTCCGGCCGATCCGTTTTCGGTCGGTGGAGGCGCGTAACCGCATCATGCTCTCTCCCATGTGCCAGTATTCCGGCCAGGAAGGACTCTCCAACGACTGGCACTTTGTGCATTTGGGCGCGAGGGCCGCTGGCGGTGCCGGCTGGGTATTCACCGAAGCAGTCCACATTGAACCCCGGGGGAGAATCACGCCCCATTGTCTGGGCCTGTGGAATGACGAACAGCGTGACCGGCTTGCCCGTATCGCCCGCTTCGTTTCCGATCAGGGTGCAGTGCCCGGCATACAGCTCGGCCACGCCGGCCGCAAAGCCTCGGTGGGCCGTCCCTGGGAGGGCTCGCATCCACTGCGTGCAGACACCGGCGGTTGGGAAGACCTGGTGTCCGCATCCGCGCTGCCCTATGCCGCCCAGTGGCAGGTGCCCGCCGCGATGACCCACAACCAGATCGGCGAATCGCTGGAGTCCCTGAAAACCGCTACCCGCCGCGCGCGGCAGGCCGGTTTCAGGGCGCTGGAACTACACGGCGCCCACGGCTATCTGATTCATCAGTTCCTGTCACCGCTGAGCAACCAGCGCACCGATGAGTACGGCGGCACCTTTGAAAACCGTATTCGCTTCCTGCAGGAATCCATCGCAGTAGTGCGGGAGGAATGGCCAGACGACCTGCCCCTGTTCCTGCGCCTGTCCTGCACCGACTGGGTCGAAGGCGGCTGGACCCTGGACGACACCGTGCAGCTGGCTACACTGTTGCGATTCCAGGGCGATGTGGACCTGATAGACTGTTCTTCCGGTGGCAACGATCCGCGCCAGCAGATCCCGATTCATCCTGGTTACCAGGTTCCGCTGGCACAAGCCGTGCGCTCACGAGCGGACATTCCCACCGGTGCCGTTGGCCTGATTCACAGCCCGGACCTTGCCGAATCGATTATTGCCAACGGCCAGGCCGATCTGGTGATTCTGGGGCGGGCGTTGCTGTCAGACCCGGCATGGCCCTTACGTGCGGCCGCCACTCTGAAAGCCGAAAACGTCGCATGGCCCAAACAGTATGAGCGGTCGAACATCTTCTGAGCCGTTGCACACGTCATTGAATATGACGGAGGGATAACATGACATCTTTACTGCTGAACGCCGATATGGGGGAGAGTTTTGGCCCCTGGGTAATGGGGCTGGATCACGAAGTAATGCCCCATGTGGATCTGGCCAACATAGCCTGTGGCTTTCACGCCTCGGACCCGGACGTCATGCGCCGTACCGTGCGCATGGCGGCGGAGCATTCTGTCGGGGTCGGGGCCCACCCCGCCTACCCGGATCTGGTGGGTTTTGGCCGACGTTCCATGGCCTGTTCACCGGCGGAAATCGAAAACCTCGTGCTGTATCAGGTGGGTGCCCTGGCGGCCATGTGCCGTGCGGAAGGCACTGCAATCCGCTACGTGAAACCCCACGGTGCCCTGTATAACGACATGGCCCGCAAGCCGGAGATTTTCACTGCGGTCGCCCGCGCGATTCTGGCGTACGATCCCGAGTTGCCACTGATGACCCTGGCAACCCGCGACACCAGTGCAATACGTGAACTGGCGGGCGAGCACCGAATCACACTCTGGTTTGAAGCTTTTGCCGACCGCGCGTACGACGGTGACGGCCGGTTGGTTTCGCGATCGCAGGCCGGTGCAGTGCATCACGCTCCTGACGTTATTCTTGATCAGGCCCAACGCATTGCCACAGGGCAACCACTGACCGCCAGTAACGGTAGTGATCTGGTACTCACTGCGGACACCCTTTGTGTCCACGGCGATAACGAAGAGTCGGTGGCGTCCGTTCGTGCCATCCGCCAAATGCTCAACACGCTTGGCCCACAAAGATGAAACCGGCACGTTTACCCTGCCTGGAGCGGGCCGGCCTTGATGGCTGGATGGTGAGGCTGTTCGACAGTATCGAGGAAAACAACCTGCTGTGGCTGACGGCCCTTGCTAAAGAATGCGAGGCCGCCTTCAGCGACACCCTGGTGGATCTGGTGCCGTCCTACACCACTCTGCTGGTGGTTTTCGATCCGCTTCGTATAACGCCATGCGAGGCAAGACAAAAACTGATCGAGATACTGGCCCGCCTCAAGCCCGCGGAAGCCGGCGCAGGCGGCAAACTGCATGAACTGCCTACCTGGTACCATCAACAAACAGGCCCCGACCTGCAGCGTGTCGCTGACCTGTCTGATCTGTCGGTCGAATCAGTGATTGAAGCACACAGCAGCCGGGAGTACCGCGTGTTCGCCCTGGGCTTTGCCCCCGGCTTCGCCTTTATGGGTTTGCTGGACGAAGCACTGACCTGCCCGCGCCTGGACACACCACGCCAGAAAGTACCCGCCGGCAGCGTTGCCATTGCCGGGCAGCAGACCGCTGCCTACCCGGTGGTCACGCCTGGTGGCTGGAACCTGATTGGACGTACCCCGGCACGCCTGTTTGACCGCAACCGCGAAGGGTTCAGCCTGCTTCGGGTCGGTGACCGCGTCAGCTTCGTACCGGTGGACCAGGCCACATTCGAGGCGCAGGGTGGCGACACCACAGCCACTGACCGGGAGTTGGCCAAATGAGCAAGAGCAACAAGGCCGGATTTCGCGTTTCCCGTTCCGGCCCCCTTGCCCTGCTTCAGGACGCAGGCCGTTTCGGAGTCCGGCATCTGGGGGTCACCCAGGGCGGGCCGGCCGACCTGCACGCCTGGGCCTGGGCCAACCGCCTGGCAGGCAATCCCTGGGGCACCGCCGTGCTGGAAATCACCTTCGGTGGGCTGGAACTTGTAGCCGAGCGGGATCTGACTATTGCGCTGACCGGCGCCAATTTGGGCGTCAGGCACAATCAGCAATCCGCACCCATGTGGAGAACAATGGCCATCAGAGCCGGCGATACGCTTACCTTCGGTTCACCAGTTAACGGCTTACGAGCCTACCTCGCGGTAGCCGGAGGTTTCCGAGGTGACACTGTCATGGGAAGCGCCGCCTGCGTGGTACGGGAACAGCTAGGCGGATTTGACGGCCTGGGGACCAGCCTGAGCGAGGGCGACACCCTTACTGTGAACGAAGCGGAAAGCACTCCGGCCGATCAGATTGCGCCGGAATCGGAACAGCGGGACTACCGCCAAACCACCACACTGGACCTGCTTCCGGGTGCACAGATAGCAGCATTTACCGGTAAGAGCCTGTTTGATGCTTTCAATTCACAGTGGCAGGTGGACCAGCGCGCGGACCGCATGGGCGTTCGCCTCACCGGTCCGGCACTTCAGTGCACCATCGGCTCACTGGTGTCGGAAGGAATTTCACTGGGCGCTGTTCAGGTACCACCGGATGGCCAGCCAATCGCTCTGCTGAATGACCGGCAGACCATTGGCGGCTACCCGCGCCTTGGTAACCTGACGCCACTGGCGGCCAGTCGCCTGGCGCAATGCATGCCAGGGCAGACGGTTCGCCTCAGAGCTGCCGGCATAGACAGCGCACTGAGACAACACCGGCAGTTTCTCCACTCGCTGCGCTGAACCAATCCCTCAGGCTCGGCCCAGGAACCGGCGCTCTTCCACATTGATTTTGATCCGGTCGCCAGTGGAAATATGCTCAGGCACCTGAATAACCAGACCCGTGGTGAGCCGGGCAGGTTTGGTCCTTGCCGTTGCAGATCCGCCTTTGACGGAGGGGTCGGTTTCTTCAATGACAAGGTCTACCGTAGGGGGCAAGTCCAGAGCCACAGGCGCATCGCTGACAAGAATGACCATCAATCCCTGGGTATCCTCGCTGATGAACAGCAACTCATCGGCAATCGCCTCGCCATTCAGACTGTATTGTGTGAAGTCTTCAGTATCCATGAAGACGTACTCTTCGCCGTCTGAATAGGAGAACGTGGCTGGCCTGCGCACCAGGTCCGCCAGGTTCAGCATGTCGGAATCTTTGAACGTCTGGTCGACCTTGTAGCCAGTCACCACGTCGTAAAGACGCATTCGATAAAGGCTGCCGCCGGCTCGCCCCTGCGGCACCGACCGCTCAATATCCTTGACGAAGTACACGCCACCCTCGTACTCAACCGCCGAATTCTTCTTGATTTCACCTGCTTTTGGCATTGCTTCTGTTTCCGTGACAAAAGTGAAAATAAACGGTTAACCAGACCCTGAATGTTTACGCCATCAGACCCAGATGCTCCGCATCCTTCAGAATACAATCATCCAGGAGTTCCAGGTATTCCGCCTTGGCCTTGCGCTTGGTTTGTTTGTGGGCCGTCATGTTGAGTTTCCTGAACTGTTGCGCCACTTCATTAGCCCGCGCCTTGAGCTTTTCTGGTGCGACAATTTCATCCAGAAAGCCGGCCTGAACTGCACCGGTCGGGTTGAAGATTTCAGCATTCACCACGGAGCGATAGAAATGGGCTGGCGACAGTCGGTGCCGTGCAATCTCGATACCGGCATGGTGCATGGTCATGCCGATCGCTACCTCGTTGAGACCCAGTTTAAAGTCCCCTTCAATGCCAATGCGGTAATCCACTGACAGCAGCACGAAGGCACCCTTGGCAATCGCGTGTCCGCTGCAGGCACCAATGACAGGCAGCGGAAATGCAGCCAGACGACGCGTAAACGTCGATCCAACCTTGACCAGGGCGGAGGCCTCTTTCGGGCCTTTCTGCATTTCCTTCAGGTCATAGCCACCGGAAAGAATGCCTGGCTGCCCGGTCAGGATAACCACTGCTTTGTCTTCTTCAGCCCGATCAAAGGCGTGATTCAACGCCTCAAACACTTCATGGCTGAGCGCATTGGCCTTGCCGTTACTGATAGTGATTGTGGCTACGCCATCTTCCAATTGGTAATTTACAAGGTCCGTCACCGGCATATCCTCTTGCTGAAATTAAATTTTGAGGTGGTGAACTTTGCCACCTCGTGTCCTGACTAGCCACCCTCCGGGGTTCGTCGCGCTTATCTCCTCGCTCAAAAGCTCGACATCTCGTCCTGCAAGTCGCGCTTCAACTCCTCCGGCTCTGTGATCCACAGGGTGTTATCACGCCCGGGAAACACCCCCACCTGCAAGCCATCCCTGGTAAGCCCCGGTACCCATTTCTTGAAAAAATCAGGCAGGGAGATGCTTTTCGGCGAGAGATCGTCAGAGTCTTTTGCGTAATCGGCTGCGAAAGCCGAGCTGGGCCAGACAGGTAGGTGAGCAATATCGCCATTTTCCGATTCGATTTTCAGAAAGCGGTTATCCGCATTCACCAGAATCCAGATTTCCCGCTCCTCACCAACAAGGCTCAGGAAATAATCGTATCGCTCCTCTCCATCCAGCTCGAGGATCTGATTCAGTTCGTCATTGTTCATCGTATTCACCAACGTTCATACTTTGGAAAGGTTGCGCGCCCCACTCACCTGCTAAACTCTCGTACTCGAAGCTCTTTTGAGCGGCGGAGTATGATTCCATAAACGCGCTCTGCAGGAAATCGGTAATCATTCATGGAGACCAGCCGTATGACACTTCATCTTGAACTTGCACCTCTGATCAGCCTGGGCGCTGGCATAGGCATCCTGGTATTCCCGAAACTGCTTAACTATATCGTCGCAGGCTACCTGATCGCCCTGGGAGTGCTGGGACTGCTGGGGCACTCTTTTTAAGAGAACAAACCCCATGACAGGAAAGCCCGGGCCGAACCCAGCACCCGGGCCTCAGCGATCCACATGGCCGAGCGAGCGCTGAGGATCAATTTCATCGCGTACCAGTTGCTTGAGCACCTTGATCTCCGGGAATCCCTGCTGTTCCTTACGGGACCAGATCCGCTTGTCGTTAACCCAGACTTCGAAAATGCCGCCACTTCCAGGATGCAGGGCCAGTGAGTCCAGCTCGCCTTCGAACGTAGTCAACAGTTCCTGTGCCATCCAGGCTGATCGAAGCAGCCAGCGGCACCCTGTGCAGTAATGGATATCAACTCTGTTTGTCATCGCGCCAGTCTACTTTGCCATATTGTCATTCGCTAAAAACTCGACCTTCCCCGCAACAGTATCTGCACCTGATCGATACTGTCATCGCCATCCAGCGGAAACGCAAAATCCAGGTGCAGCATCCGCTGAACTTCAATCCGGCTGGAGGCCAGCCTCAGGCCGAATCCTATATCTTTCAGTACTCCATCGTCCGGGCCATTGTTACGGCCATCGTCGAACCAGGCTCGGCCCACATCAGTGAACAACACCCCACCCAGCCGAAACAGTTTGAACGGGTGCCAGTCCGGGAAAAAGCGGCGCTCCAGCGTCCATAGCGCCCGCCGGTTGCCCTGCTGGTAGTCACTCGGATAACCGCGGAGGCCATTCTCACCGCCAATCAGAAGCTGCTGGTCGACGGTCAGGTTATGGGCTGCGGTTACGGACAGATTGGTGTACCAACTATTCCAACGCACTACCCCACCATGAAAGTACTCCAGGCTGAGCGTTCCCTGAAGATTTTCGAATCGGTCATCATCCAGCCGATAGTTTCCGCTCTGGCTGATTCCGTAACGCGCGTAGTTGGTTGCGGTGGCCAGTAGCGCATCCTGAAAATCCACATTCAGCACAACGCGATCCTCGGTTGCCCCGAGGCCCGGAGACGAGTAACCCAGCTCCGTTCGCCATACAAACCCATCCCGAACATCCTCAACACGCTGCAGCTGGGTCAGGTTTGTCATCTCCCGGAAGCGGTTTTCACGGTAGTCGAAACCGATCCAGGGGTAACTCAGCGTGCGGTCCTCCGGCAGCAAATCCAGGTCGGCCTCATCCGGCAGGCGTTCAAATTCCAGGGCATCATAACGGTAGCCGGCAAGTAACCGAACCTGCCGGTCATTGCGCTCCAACAGTCGCCACCCCACGTCAACACTGACAAATTCCTGGCTACGGCGGTAATCAGCGATAGCCTCGGCACCCACAAATCGGGACTGCTCACGCACGTCGTCCAAACCACTCAACCCAAAACGCCAGTCGGCACTGTCGCTGAAAAACGGTCGTTCCAGATAGGCACTGCGGCCACGGCCATCGCTGCGGTCATCGTAGGCGAACCCGCTCTGCCAATGGGAACCCAGAACATTCGGATCATCAAAATACACACTGGTTTCGGTGCGGTCGGGATCTTTCGTGTAGGAAACCCCCAGGCTCTTCCCGGAACCGAGAAAATTCGGGTCGGAAAGACCGGTGTTGGTGGTGTTTTCACCACCGGACCGCGATCCCCCGACAGTGGGCAGCAGCGTCCAGGTATCCCGCGCCAGAACACTCACCTCCACCTCATCCCCACAGACATGGGTCGCGCCGACCCAGGCGGCCGTCAGGTACTCGCGCTGGCGAAGGACGCGCTCGGACTCGGCAATCAAAGCCGGGTCGTAGGGGTCCCCTTCGTTGAACACCAGCTGGGCACGCAGAGCCGACTCCCAGGTGGGCGTATTCAGCGCATTCAGGGTGCGGTAAAGAAAATTGTCCTGTTCCGGATCACTGACATCAAAAATGGGGCGACGAACAATGCGGACCTGGCCAATGCGGGCCCCCGCAGGGATTACCAGGTCACTCTGGCGTGCCAACTGGTCCCGGGGCTGGTCAAGGTCGATCGACTCTGGCTGAACGTCGCTGGCGATACATTGATCCGTGTCTGGTTCGGCACCTGCAGCCGGGCTGGCCAGGAATAATCCACTAGCGAGAAGCAGCCACCTGAAAGCTCCCGAGCCGCAACGCGGCCTACGCGAGAACACCCCGGATGACACGCTGCTTCCCAACATCGCGGTGCGAATCATGATTGATCACACTAAACCCATACCGCCGTCAATGTCCTCGTACGCCTCGCCGATGCCGGCGGACGCTCCCGTAATCCAAACGGTTTGTGTGGGCATACCCGATATATCCTTGACGTGTCAGATTGTATTGGCAAACAGTCTGACAAAGAGACTACACCAGCCCCTGCTCCCGTGCCATTGCCATCGCCGCTTTGGGCCCCGTCCAGAGTGAAGGCAGGATAATCAGCGATACGGGTATCGCCGTCATTACAATGAATTGTTGCAACACCCCGATCTGCCCCGCTCCCATATAAAGAAGAATGGCCGCCATCAGGGCCATGGCACCACCCCAGAATACCCGAATCCAGGGACTTGGCTCATCATGGCCGGCACCAACCATGGCAATGGCATAACTCATGGAGTCGCCCGTGGTGGCAACGAATATGGTTGTGAGCAGCAGAATCGCCGCCGCCATCCAGGTACCACCAGGCAGTGCCTGAGCCACCGTCAGCGTGGCAACGTCAAAACGGAAATTGTTCAGCGCGTCGGTCAGGTCGAACGTGCCCGCTAGCTGATGGTAGATACCGGAACCACCGAGCAGGGTAAACCAGATGGTGGTAGCTATCGGTGCCAACAGGGCCACCGCCAGAATCATCTCCCGCACGGTTCGCCCGCGGGAAATGCGCGAGACGAAGACCGCCATCAATGGTGTGTAACCGATAAACCAGGCAAAGAAAAACACCGTCCACCATTTCATCCACCATTCCGGCGCAGTCTCGGCCGTCATGGTTGCCATCGCGAAGAAGGAGCTTGCGTACTCGCCCATGGACTGGGTGTAGGTATTGGCAAGAAACAACGTTGGGCCGAAGATAAAAATCACCGCGGCAATGGCCAAAGCCAACAGCACGTTAAAGCGGCTGAGAAGCTGAATGCCTTTGTGCAACCCGGTCATGGCGGATGTCATGTACACACCGGCAAGAATGACCAGCACTGTCAATTGGGTGCCATAGCCATCAGGCACTCCAAACAGCTCGTGCAAGCCAAAACTCATCTGGGTCGCCAGGAATCCGATCGGGCCAACGGTACCTGCCACCACGGCAATCACACAGAAAGCATCAATCACCCCACCAAGGCGACCCTGAATCACCTTCTCGCCAAACACCGGATACAACAACGTTCGTGGCTGAAGAGGCTTGCCCTGGCCGTAATGGGCCCGGCTTAGCACCAGGGCCGTCAAAGACCCCAACACCGCCCAGGCGAGGAATCCCCAGTGGGTGAACGACTGGGCCATGGCTGGCGCTACGGCAGCCGCGGTACCTGCCTCGGTATCAAAGGCCGGTGGCGTCACCACGAAATGATAAACCGGCTCGCCCGCGGCAAAAAACACACCGCCTCCGGCCAGCAGGGTGCACATGATCATCGACAGCCAGCGGAACCGCCCGATTTCCGGTCGGTCAAGATCGCCGATTCGTGCTGCGCCTGCGCGGCTGAGGGCCGTGCCGATTGCGATGAAAAATGTCAGTAACAGCAAAACCTGGAAGAAGGACCCCAGGTAGGTCGCTGTCCAGGCAAAGCCACTCCCGATGAGGTCAGCGACGTAATTGCTGTTCATTATCGAGGCGCCCACGAACAGCAGGATAAAGCCGATAGTTAGCACCAGCACTACCGGATCGCTGTCAGCCAGAGCACTGGATTTTGCCCGCGGGGCGGACGGAGATTTTGCGGTCATAAGATCAGTCTCTCGAAGAAAAAGCCGCGCAGGCTACAGGAAATGTCATGTCCATGCACGCATGAGATGGAAGCTACGCACGGGAGGGAGGAATGCATCAAAACCAGAAGAACGACGATTATCCTTTTTCGTCAAAACTACTGAACCACGAGTCTGTGGTGCAACGTATTGAATCGGGAGTTAACACCTAAAAGGACGTGTTTGACCATGACATTGCCAGTTCAGGAACAATTATCCGCTGCCAACCGCCCCGAATCGATGCAAAACCGACCAGCACTGCGCAGAACCCGCAACCTTGTAGAGGGTGCTGTCGATGAAAAACGCAACGAGATTGCGCTTTATTTCACCAATACCTTCGACACCTACACAGGGTTATTCGACTGTCTGGCCGATGATGCGGGCTATTACAGAAAGTCCGTTCCACTGAGACACCCGCTCATTTTCTATCTCGGCCATACCGCGACCTTCTTCGTCAACAAACTGGTGCTGGCAAAGCTATTGCCAGAGCGCATTGACCCGCACATGGAATCCGTTTTCGCCGTAGGCGTTGATGAAATGAGCTGGGACGACCTCAACGATGATCACTACGAATGGCCCAGTGTTTCTGCCGTGATGGATTACCGCGCCAAGGTTCGCGCCAGCATTCTTGAGCTGATTGAAACCCTGCCTCTGAATCTGCCCATCAACTGGGAAAGCCCCTGGTGGCCGATCATCATGGGCATCGAGCACGAGCGCATTCACCTGGAAACCTCGTCCGTGCTCATCCGCCAGCATGATCTGGCCAGGGTAAAACCGCAGCCGGATTGGGCCCCCATACGCGAAACCGGGGACGCCCCGGAGAACATCCTCATTACCGTTCCTGCCGGCACCGTGCGTATAGGAAAACCCTTCGACGACGCCTACTACGGCTGGGACAATGAGTACGGACAACACGAAGCGAGCGTTGAGAAGTTCAAGGCCAGCCAGTATCTGGTGAGCAATCAGGAGTTTCTGGAATTTGTAGAGGCTGGTGGCTATGAGCAGGACAGCTACTGGAGCGAAGAGGGAAGCTCATGGCGCCGGTTTGCCAAAGCGAAGCAACCTACGTTCTGGCGCTGGCACAATGGCTGGTACCTGCGCCTGATGACCGAAGAAGTTGAAATGCCGTGGGATTGGCCAGTGGAGGTGAACTACCACGAAGCCAAAGCTTTCTGTGAGTGGAAGCAGGAACAAACCGGACTGCCGATCCGCTTGCCAACCGAGGACGAGTGGTACCGCTTATGCTCGGAGGCTGGTATCGAAGAAGTCGGAACGGACCCTGCCAATGCCAACCTCCATCTGGACCATGGCGCATCTTCCTGCCCGGTTACCCGATTCCGTCACGGCGAGTGGTTCGATGTCGTCGGGAATGTCTGGCAGTGGACAGAAACACCCACGTACCCGTTTGACAACTTCAAAGTGCATCCGCTCTACGATGATTTCACAACGCCCACCTTCGACGGGCAACACAACCTGATCAAGGGTGGCTCCTGGATTTCCTGTGGCAACGAAGCCAGGCTGGCAGCACGCTATGCCTTCAGACGTCACTTCTTTCAGCATGCCGGTTTTCGCTACATCGCCTCTGAGCATGAGGCGACCCAACCCAATGGCTACTACGAAAGCGACCGGCTGCTTACCGAGTACGCAGAGTTTCACTTTGGCGATACCTGGTTCGGTGTTGAGAACTTCCCAAAGGCCCTGGCGGACCTGGCATTGGCGTCCATGGAAGGCAAGCCCACCGGTAAAGCCCTGGATCTCGGCTGCGCCTGCGGTCGCTCAAGCTTCGAGTTGGCGAGACAGTTCAACAAAGTGGAGGGCGTAGACTTCTCGGCCAACTTTATCCGTCTCGGGGTGGAAATGGCCGAGCAAGGCTCCGTTCGTTACTCGCTTGCCGAAGAAGGAGAGCTGGTCAGTTATAACACCCGAACCCTCAAGGAGCTGGGGCTTGAAGACTGCGCCGGTAAAGTGAGCTTCCATCAGGGCGATGCCTGCAACCTCAAGCCGCACTATGCGGGCTACGATCTGGTATTGGCGGCCAATCTGATTGACCGGCTTTACCGGCCAAAGCGGTTTCTGGACAGCATCCATGAACGGATCAATGACGGTGGGCTGCTGATCATCGCCTCACCCTACACGTGGCTGGAGGAGCACACGCCAAAGGAAGAATGGATTGGCGGCTTCAAAAAGGATGGTGAAAATTACACCACACTGGATGGCCTGAAAGACTGTCTTTCCCGGAACTTCCGTTTGGTGAGTGAGCCGAGAAAAGTGCCGTTTGTGATTCGCGAAACCCAGCACAAATTCCAGCACACGCTTTCTGAAGTCACTGTCTGGGAGCGGTTGCCGCGCTGATCAGCGCGTCGACCTCCTGATCAATCGCCTTGCTTGCCACCAGCTGCTCAAACCAGCTGGTGGCTATTTCGTCAGTCAACAGTCCCATCAGTGCGCCAAGCACCATGCCCCGGTGAACATTATCACCACCCAGATTGGTATTCACGCGAAGCGCGAGCCAGGGGTCCCTGTGGTACTTGTAAGCCAGATACAGGACCACCGGCCACGAATCGGAAATATAGCAGGCCGGTGAGTACAGCCGGCCGACAACGTGCAGATCGGGCAGATTGCGCTTCACCAGACCAGCGATATCGAGACCAGCCACGCCTTTGCCGGCTTCCGCCAGAAGCGACTTTACACCCTCTTCACCCGGCTTCTCCATTAACCCGCAGAGCAGGCTTACATAGCGGTCACAGACCTTCATCAAGGCCTCATCCGGATGGGTCAGTGCCACATGTTCGCGGCACAATGCCTGTATCGCGGGCACGTCGGCACCCCTGAGTCGTTGCGAGAATACCAGCGGGGCGATTGTCGCCAACCCGCCAACTGACGGTGTATCGTGGGTTGTCATCGCGCATTTTTCCGGAGGGAGGCCCCGCTGCAGGTTGGCAAAAAACCCCCGATGGTAAGACTCGGCGTAAGTATCCGTGTGCTCGGGAGGGTCTGCCGTCATGAAGCCGATATAAGCCGACAGAAATGCCTGCTGATCATAATGCCCTTTCCCATCAACCAGCGAACGCATAAGAACACGGGCACAATGGGCGTTCAGGGTATTCTCTCCCGGCCCCATCCCCTGATGATAATGAACGTTCGGCACGTTCCAGTACTGGGCCTTGCCCTTCAGAATGACGTCATCCACAATCCGGGGCGCCCTTTCATTTGTCGCGCTCTGCACTGAACGGCGGCCTCCGCTGCTGGTCGAATGCAGCGACATGATAGAGGAGGGGTGAAAATCCGGCGGGGCCTCAAACCGCTGAATACCCCCGGGAAAGGCTTTCTCGATGTCCATCGGGTTGTAATACCAGTGCACCGGCATTGCCAAGGCATCGGCGATGAACTGGGTCTTGAGTGCACTGGCAACACGATGTGATGAATCATAATCCATGGTCAAGCGAACACCTCCGGGCCAGGCCTGAACATTCAGTGCCCAAGTCTGGATTGAAAATTCTTTCGGAACCTGGTTTCTATTTACGATGGGTTTTGAACAACAAATCAGAAATCAGGACCATTGGAGATACCAACAGCCACCATCAATCGTGATGTGATAGGGTTAACACACTGATTTCGCGAGCCTCAGACCCATGCGCATTCGTATTACCCACCAAAGAATTACTATTGCCTTGCAGTTGATACTGTTGGCCGAAACGGCATTCGCAATCTGGGGCCAACGCTGGTTTACCGCGTTCCTGACCGCAATGATCATAGCGATCACTTTTTTCCCGCTGCTGTTTGAGCGCCGTTTCCGGATCCACATTCCGCCAGAACTGCAGCTTGCTGCCATCGCATTCGTGTTTGCGTCCCTGTTTCTGGGCGAGATACGGGATTACTACACCCGCTTCTGGTGGTGGGATATGGCACTGCATACCATGTCCGGCTTTTTGCTGGGCATTCTCGGTTTTCTGCTCGTCCACATCACGAACGAAACCGAGAAGATCCACGTGCACATGAAACCCGGTTTCGTCGCCTTCTTTGCTTTCATGTTTGCTTTGGGTGTGGGGGCGTTGTGGGAGATCTTCGAGTTCACCATGGACTCTTTTTTCGGCATGAATATGCAGAAACCCATGCTGGGCGACCCGTCAGGACTGACGGATACCATGTGGGACCTGATCGTCGACGGCGTTGGTGCCCTGGTCATTTCCCTGTTGGGCTGGCGTTATCTCAAGAATCCCGACGAACGGTCGTTCCTGGAGCGCTGGATCGATTCGTTCATCGAACGTAACCCCAGGTTCTTCAAACGGTAAAGGCACGGGCGGCCGGGTCAGCCAAAGTAGTCCTGTATCCAGTCAAACAGTGTTGTTGTATCTACATCCGACAACGCCATCTGTTTGAAATCGTCACCCACCTCATCTTCGATGGTCACAAACTGGTAGAGCAGCACGCCCGGCTGCTCATCATGCAGGATGAGAGTTATACGCCGGCGTGTGCGCAGGCAGTCGATGGTCATCACATCGGCGGGAATGCCCGAATCACGCATGCCGCGGCGCACTTCCACTACCGGATTGATATGCTGATGCGCCGCCTGTATTCGGGCATGGGCATCACTGGCCATGTCGGACAAAGCTTTCAGCGGATCTTCAGACATACTATTCAACCACTCCTGATCGGGGAACCAGACAATTCATTGCCGTGATGGACAGATCCCGGAACACGTCGTCGGAGGCTATCACACTCGGGAACCTGTCATAGAGCGCCCGCCGGCAGGAAGATGTGCGGGCCTCACTTTTGCTGACGCATTCTGAATGGGCCTCTGAGCCGCGGCTCTGCCCGGCTGCATCCTCACACAGGGCCGGAATCTGAGTAATCACCCAGTCCACAGCAACACTGCGCTCAACCGGATTTGCGGCAAGATTGGTAAAACGACTGGCATCAACAGGTTCCGGTTGTTCCCGGGTTTGCTCCCAGAGAACAAACAGCAGGGATGCGGATACCAGTACAATGGTGACCTTGGGAAGCTTCATGGGCGCCTTTTTAATCCGGTGAAACAGGCTGTGGATGATAAACACTCGGAAGTGTGCTGTCTCGGTTTGCGCGGCTATACTGACTGGGATTTTCACCTCAGGGCCACTCATGGACAAAGGCCCACCCCCTTATACAACAAGGAGTTTGGCACATGACCACACTGATCGTTGGCCTGGTTCTGTTTCTCGGCGTGCACTCACTGTCTATCGTCAACGAGCCGCTACGTAACCGCCTTCATGCCTCCCTGGGCGAGGCTGCGTTCAAAGGGCTCTACGGACTGGCTTCTCTCGTCGGCCTGGTGCTGATCGTATGGGGCTACGGCGCTGCCCGCATGGATCCGACCGTGATCTATGTACCACCGGGCTGGCTTAAGCACCTGTCCTTTCTGCTTCTGGTCCCGGTCTTTCCGCTACTGTTCGCCACTTACTTTCCGGGCAGGATCAAGGCAAAGGTGGGGCACCCGATGCTGGTCGCCGTCAAGCTCTGGGCACTCGCTCACCTACTGGCCAATGGCATGCTGCACGACCTGCTGTTGTTCGGTTCCTTCCTGGCATGGGCCGTAGTCGACCGGATTTCCATGAAGCGCAGAACCCAGCGGCCCATTCCCACTGCACCAGCCACCAGAGCGAATGATGCGATCGCCGTTATCGGCGGACTTGCGGTTTATGTGGTCATGGTGATCTGGGCGCACCAGTGGCTCTTTGGTGTGGCGCCGGTCTGAGCAGACTGCCTTGGTGGAGCGAGCCTGTTCCGGACGTCCGTTACTCTTGCCGTTTCCTCGAACTGGCCACTACAAATGTTCTCCGCCCATGATTTTTCGCGCCGTAGAGCGCCTGATCGGCTGTTTTTATCATCTCCTCAATCGAGGCAAAGTCAGCAGCGGAGCCATAACAGATCCCAATCGAACAACTGAGAAACTTTCCGCCGGGAGCCCCCTCATTCGGCATTGCCATCGCATTCCACTGGGCGAGAATTTCTCTGGCCTGATTTTCAAACTCGGTTCTGTTGTGGCCAGCGGTAACAACAATAAATTCTTCACCACCGTAGCGACCAAGAATGTCCGCCTGACGCTTAAACACACTTTTCAGAATATCGGCCTGGCAGCGAATGGCGCGGTCGCCCTCTTGGTGACCGTACAAGTCATTGAATTGCTTAAAGTGATCCAGGTCGATCATAAACACTGCCAACGGCTGATCCGAGCGCCTGAGCAGGGAGAAGAGCCGCTCTGAATAATCCGTGAGGGCACGACGATTCAACAAATCTGTCAGGCCGTCAGTAGTACTCAGTGTGATCAATTGCTCATTGGCCTCCTCCAGCTTACCTAGCAGCCGGTCCAGCCTATGCCTTCCGATGACACCAATGAACAGTGAGCCCATCACGAATCCAACGTTCATAAACGTGCGATCACCGTACACCGGCTCCAGCAGCATCAGCCACATAAAACCCAGAGAACTCAACAACATGAGCCACAGCGCGTAACGGAAGTGTATTCCGAAGACAAAAAAGCCGAAGAATGCGTACAGCAAAGTTCCCTCGTAGGGAAAACTAAATCCGGCCTGCTCCCAGGCAACGTGAATCAGATAATAATTCGCATAGCTCAAACTGAGGATAACCAGAAAGAAAGCCGGCTGAGCAAACTCGAAGAAACGCCGGTGGAAACTGAACGCAAGCAGAGCAAAAACAACCGGGAGCTGAAGGATTACCCGGTTGATGACGTAAACATCCGCCAATTCTTTCGGCAGCATCTGAAGATCGCCAATCATGAAAAGGATAATCAGAATACCGCCTGTGAGCATCGACAGACGAAGCAGGAGCATGTCGCGAGACGACAGATTGTATTGGTCAACAGAAATATTTCGCATGCAACATTCTCTTGTGAGGCCTCTGAATCATGGCAGAAACTTGAAGCTGATCAAATTCTCTTCGGAGCAGGACTGTGAGTGCAGACCATAACACTCAAGCGCACCACCCATGTGCAACTGCACCAATCATCAACATAAAGCCCGCCAAAAAAAACTCTGACAGCCCACCTTTTACATGTCAGCCTGTATATTTAAAGCGTTTCCAGGCTTATGGCACAAGGGTTGCAATCAAGACTTCATATATCCAGCAGATCTATGAGGGAGTCATCTGTGCACCTGAAACGTTTCAAAACTTTATGGGGACATGAAGGCTCATTGGCGCAGGCCGTTGATCAGGTAGAAGAAGCCGGATTTGATGGCATTGAGGCGCCTGTGCCTGAATCCGCCCAGGCTGCTCATGCCTTTGGTGAAACTCTGTCCGCGAACAAACTCTTGTGGATTCAGGAAGTCTGTACCACCGGCAGCTACGTCCCGCGACGCGATGCAAGCATCAAAGAACATCTGGAAGACTTCGAAACCAAGCTGCTAAGTGCAACCAGAACCGGCCTGAAGCCGGAATTTGTCAATGTAATGGGCGGCTGTGACGCATGGCCCATCGATGACTCGATACGCTTTTTCTCCGAAGCCCAGAACATCGCTGACAGGCTCGGCATTCCGGTCAGTTTCGAAACCCACCGGGGCCGCAGTTTTTTCAGCCCATGGAACACTGTCGCCATTCTGGAGAAAGTGCCCCACATCGACGTCACCTGTGATTTCAGCCACTGGGCAGTGGTCAGCGAACGCCTGCCACACATCGATTGGGACTGCATAGTGCGGACGGCTAAGCAGGCGCGCCACATTCACTCCCGCGTTGGCTACGACCAGGGCCCACAGGTACCTCACCCGGCCGCACCCGAGTACGCCGAGGCGCTGGCATCGCACCAGGCCTGCTGGGAAGCTGTGTGGCAATCACAATCCGAACGGGGACTGGATTACAGCTACATGACCCCGGAATTCGGAACCGACGGCTACCTGCACCTGCTGCCGTTCACCCAGGCACCCATTGCCGATCTCTGGTCCCTCAATCGCTGGATCGGGGAAGAGGAACTGGCGCACTTCAAGCGTTGGCAATCCTCAACCGTCCAAACTTCGAAAATCGCCTGACGCTTTATCGTTCAGAATTCACAGGAGACAACAGGACCATGCCTAACATTACTCAGCATCTTCGCCATTCGGACGGTGTATGGCCGCTGACGCTTGTTCTGGCCTACATTGTTACAGCATACATTGGCGGCTGGCTATTGATGGCTCGGCCCGGATTTTTATTGCCGGCATTGGGCGTGCTCGCCTGCGCCCACGGCATGGTGATCGCTGCTTACCTTGTACATGACTGCGCCCACAATGCCATCTTTAAAAAGACCGAACACAATACCCGTTTGGGCAGACTGCTTAACTGGGTTACCGGCGGCAGCTATGGCACCTATGAGGATCTGCGGTACAAGCACATGCGGCACCATGTGGATAACGCCGATCCGATTTCATTCGATTACCGCGAATGGCTGAAGGCCCATCCCGGAACCGAAAAAATCGTTTTTGCCCTGGAGTGGTGCTACATCCCGGCCGTCGACATTCTGATGCACGCCGTACTGATGGTGGCACCTTTTACGCGCATTGGCACAAGCTCGCTGAGAAAACGCCTTGTGGCTGTTCTGCTGACCCGTGCAGCGGTGCTCGTAGCACTGGCCGCCTGGAGCGTCAAAGCCGTTCTGTTGTATGCCCTTGCCTACATGTTGATGCTCACGGTGCTGCGATTCTTTGATGCCTATCAGCACAACTATGAAATCGTGGTCAACCTGAAAGACCCGGACGCGGAATTGCCCCGGAAAGGCGACCGCGAATACGAACAGGACAACACCTACAGCAACCTGATTTCACGTCGCTGGCCCGCCCTGAATCTACTGGTGCTCAATTTCTGCTACCACAATGCGCACCATGCCAAGCCCACGATGCCCTGGTACAAACTGCCGGCGCTGCATAACGACCTGTTTGGCGACGCCTACACCCGCACTGTCGGCATGAAAGGACAGCTCAGGAGCTATCACCGCAACCGTCTCGACGGCATCTACGCAGAAACCTACGGGCAGGTTGAGGTACCCGAAGCATTGCATGATGGCAAAGCCGTTCCGGTTTACGGGCTCAGCTTCCTGACGGCCTTCTGAGGTTAAACCAATGACCGCAAAGCTCTCGGATAAAGCGACGCAACAAGCGATGACCCCGGCAAAAGCCACAAGCAATAAAGTGCAGAAACGTTCGGATTACTGGTTCGACTTCAACCAGTCGATTCCGGGCGGTCAGCGTCTGGTTCTGGGCGCTATAGGCTGGCTTGCCTTTCTTCTGCTCTGGCAGATCACCTCCCAGATGGAGCTGGCTCCGGATCGCCTGTACCCCGGACCGGCGGCTGTTTTCAGTTCACTGCAGGATTTATTCCTTGAAAAGGGGTTCTTCAGCGACGTTGTCTCCAGTATCACCCGAATCGTGATCAGCTTCGGCATCGCTATTCTGATCGCTTTGCCTATTGGGCTGCTGATGGGTTCCTTTGCCCGGGTAGACGGTGTACTAAATCCGCTTCTTGGGGCATGGCGTTATCTGCCGGCCCCGGCCTTTATTCCGCTGCTGCTGATGTGGCTGGGCACCGGAGATACCCAGAAGATAACGCTGCTATTGATGGGCGTGGTGTTCTTCCTGGTCATCATGCTTGCCGATGTCACCCGACAAACGCCAAAGGTATTGATCGAAACCGCGAAAACGCTGGGTGGCGGGCGCCGCATCATTCTATGGACCGTGCTCTTCCGTCACTCACTGCCGGGCTATGTGGACACCTGCCGGCAGATGCTGGCAGTGAGTTGGACTTACCTGGTGATCGCTGAAATTGTCGCCGCAACCGACGGCATCGGGGCCATGATGATGCGCGCCAAACGCTTTGTGCATGTCGACGACATTATGGCGGGCATCGTCACCATCGGCGTACTCGGCCTGCTGTTCGATATTCTGTTCAGACTGGTTTACCGCAAATGCTTTCCCTATCTCGGCCGGGGGCACTCCTGATGAAGGCGCTCGACCAGATGTCTTTTCCAACTCAAGAGGTAATACGAAATGGACTGGCTTAAACGTGGTCTCTGTATAGCTATGCTTGCCCTGATTTCGGGAAATGCCCTGTCGGCAGAGACAGTACGCCTGTCGCTGTTTTCATGGCCGGGTTACGGTTTCTGGTTTATCGCTCAGGAAAAAAACCTGGCGCCGGATCTCGACTTTGAAATCACCATTATCGAAGACCCTTACGAGAGTTTCGCACTGATGTCTGCAGACGCGCTGGATGTCACGTCCAGTACCGCAGAATACGCCCCGATCGCGGCAGACAAAAACGTCCCGATCAAAATGGTCACCTACACCAATCCGTCCTACGGCACTGACAAAATCGTGCTTGCGCCTGGAATCGAAAGCGCTGAAGACCTCAGGGGTGAATCCGTGGCAGTACTTGAAGGCGGCCTGACCCAGATCTTCATGGGCATATGGCTGGAAGAAAACGGTGTCGGCATCGATGAAGTCGAATTCACCAACCTGATTATGGACGATGCCGTCGGTGCCCTGGTTGGTGGTGATGTCAGCGCTGCCGAATTCTGGGAACCGTTTGGCTCCCAGGCACTGGACGCACTGCCCGGTTCCACTGTTGCCGCCTCCTCGGAAGAACCTGGCTGGATTGAAACGGCCCTTCTGGGTGATGCCATGTACATGAGCGACATGTTTCTGGAAAACAAACCTGAAATCGCCGCCAAGACGATGCAGGCCTATTTCGATGCTGTGGACTACTGGAAAGAAAACCCCGACGAGGCCAACGAAATCATTGCCAAAGCGCTGAGATTTCCGGTGTCTGATGTTGAAAAAGTCATCGGCTCAACCGGTGAAATCCACAAGGGCGGCATCTGGATCTTCGACAAGACTCAGGCTGCAAAATATATGGGCCTGGCGCCCGGTGAGCTGCCCCTTGGCCTGCCCAATGGCCAGGTAACGGAAAACTGGGAAACGGTCACCGACTGGTGGCTAAAATTCGGACTCATTGAGAAGCGTCATCCGATGGAAGCAGGGGTGGATATGACGCCGCTGAAAACAATCCTTGAGTCCGGTCAGTAAAAGGAGCCATTGCCATGCTTTCTGCCAAGGGTCTCTGGGTATCCGGCATCAGCAAAACCTTCCAGTCTGGTGGTCGCTCCATTCTGGCGCTGGATGACATTTCGCTGTCACTGCCCACAGGCAAGGTCGGTGTTCTGCTCGGCCCCTCCGGCTGCGGCAAATCCACCCTGTTGCGCATGGTGGCAGGCCTCGAGAAACCCTCGGAGGGCGGCATCAATCTCAATGGCCGGGCAGTCGATCAACCAGGCCGTGACCGGGGAATGGTGTTTCAGGACTACACCTCGTTTCCGTGGCTGACCGTTCGCGACAACGTCGCCTACGGCCTCAAAATCAACGGTGACAGCAGTGCACTCAACGAGGGCACTGTTGATCACTTCATCCGCGCCGTAGGCCTGGAAAAATTCGCAGACGCCTACCCCCATCAGCTTTCCGGAGGCATGCGACAGCGAGTGGCCATCGCTCGAACCCTCGCTAATTATCCGGACTTGCTGCTGATGGACGAACCTTTCGGTGCCCTGGACCCGGAAACCCGCTGGCAGATGCAGGATCTTCTGCTGAACGTGGTTCGCAAAGAGCGCACCACCGTCATGGCCGTGTCTCACGATATCGAAGAAGCGCTGTATCTGGGCGACGTTGTTTTCTTCCTGTCCCGGCATCCTGGGCGTTTGAAGGAAACCATTCACACGGATTTCAAAGGCGGGCTGCCACAGGGCGACCGGGAGGCATTCCTGCAATCCGATGACTACCGGCAGTTGGAGATTCATATTCGCCGACTGATGCGAGACGAAGGGCGGGATGCGGCTTAGTGCGGAAAAGGAGTTTCACCCACTACCCATTGATGGTTTTGCTGTGCCAACACAATGGCGGGGCAAGCGGGTCCTGCTGGTTCCTGCCGGCCCGGAATGGGTTGAACTGGACTATGAGGCGGTTATCGAAAGCCGCGACAAGCTTCGTCATTTCTTCGGACCGAAAGACCCTTGGTCACCGGAGAACCTTGGCCTGAAAACGGATGAGGCTGATCTGGCCTGGCAGGTTTATCGCTTTCGAACAGTAGGAGCGCGCCGGGATACCAAACTACTACGCCATCATGCGGATGGCTTCCGATCATTGCGTTGGCTGAACCCTCATTTCCTCCAAACCAATTCAGAAAAACGGATTGACTCGAATTCGCCTGCAAGCTTGCCCGCTAAATGGCGAATATGCCCGGGCGTAATTTCGCAGCAGCCACCAACAACGCTTGCACCGTCTGCCAGCCACCGTTGCACATTCGCCGCATAGGCGCTCGGTGAAATATCCGCCCGCGTCTCCAGAGTATCAGCCAGACCGCCATCGGCCATCGCCTGCACCGACTTGAAAGCATTGGCATAACCGCCCACACGCGGATAAAGGCCAGCCAGTTCGGGCATACTGGCAGTCAACACTTCGGGGTCACAGCAGTTCAGCATGATAGCGGTGGGCGCGTAGCTTCTCACTGCTGAGACCGCTTCGGCCAGAGATTCACCGGACTTAAGCCTGCCATCCTCCTCAAGACGAAAGGCCACGCCATAGGGCTTCCCTGGCTCGCTGGCTGCGGCACACGCCGCGCAGGCTTCCAGGCTGTTGGTCATGGTTTCGATCAGGAATACATCAACCCCGGCCTGCAACCGGACCAGTGTGGAATATTCGTCTCTCAGATCTTCAAAGGTACGGTCGGGTTGGCCCCGATAGCTTCCGGTCAGTGGGCCCAGACAACCTGCAATATCCACCTCTGCGTCGGTCGCATTGATGGCACGTTCGAGGGCATCAAAGGCTTGCTGATGAACCTCCGCCATCTGTTCGTGCATCCCCTGCTCACGCATGCGGGTTGCTGTGGCCGCATAGGTATTCAGTGACAGGGTTCTGGCCCCGGCACGGATAAAATCCGCATGCACCGCCGTAACAACCTCGGGTTGCTCCAGCATGACGGCCACGGACCAGAGCGGCGAGCTGACCCGCCGGGCTCTGCGGTAGATTTCCTGGCCAAGGCCTCCGTCCAGAAGTACAACGGGTCTCATACTGGCTCCTTGTGTCTGAATCCGGAGGGTAATACTCCCGCATGCACATCAGGTCGTCAAACCATCTGCCGGCTCTTCAGCCGTGTTTAAAATTGTAAGTCCTCTTCACTATTGCACCCTCCAATCACCTCGCCAGCACTCATCAACGATTTAATAAAACTCATGAAACCAATAGGTTAAACAGCGCCCCATGCATACGCAGCACGTAACCCTCTATCTCAACGTGTTTCCTTCCGTAAACGCCATTTTGCTGACGCAACCTGTGTTTAAAACCAGACCCAGGCCTCATTTCACTGAAAATCTCCGCTGTATGATTCGCCCGATTTCGTCAATAAATTGGTGCATAAAATGTCATATTGCGGCAATAAAACATCGAAGCATGGACTGCTGATGATTTCTGCGGTAGTACTGCTCTCGGGCTGCGGTCTGGACATTACTTCCAACGACAACAGCACAGCAGCGCAATCCCAGGGCACAAACGAGCCGACCTTTGAGGTCACCGGTGCTGCCATGAAAGGCGTTATCCAACAGGGGCGGGTAACTGTCAATCGCCTGGTTTCCGACATACACGGCAACCACACCCCACAGAGAGACTATGCAAAGCCGGTACTGACCGACGACGAAGGTAGTTATAAGTGGCAACTGCGCGGGAAGGCAGATAGCTGGGCACTGGTCGAACTTCGGGCAGACGTGAACACCCGCATGATTTGTGACGTGACACCCCACTGCATACAGAGTGACGCCGAGCCGGTAGCCTTCGGCCACCCCATGGGGCTGGACAGCAGTTTCTCCCTGCGCGGAGCGGGCGACCTGCAACTGGAAACCGTCAACCTCACCCCGCTGACTCACCTGGCCGTAACCCTGGCTGAACGCAGCCCCAACGGGCTTTCTCCAGAGGCCATCTCCGGTGCCTACGAAACAGTGGAAGGCTGGTTTGGCCTGACAGCCGGCTCCTTGCGCCTGACCCCACCGGATCTGACCCGACTGGATGAATCCGGCAGCGTGTCCGCAGACGCCTTGCAGATGGCTATCGCCAATGCTGCTTTCCTCGCGCTGGTGAACGACAACGCTCAATGGGACACCATTTCCGATGTATTAAATAACCTTGCCATGCAGGCAAGTAAAACCGGGCGGATCAGCCTGATGGGCGATGGCGTGAACGTAGCGCTGGCAGATCTCGTTACCGCAGCAGCGGTGCAGGCCTCCGAACTCCAGGCCACCGTGGACTCAAGCATCATCAGCCAGAGACTTGCGGTGGTTGAGCACCGCAACGTGCAACGCTTCAAGTCCATTGCAGACGTCTACCAAGACAGCGATTCCAGCCTCGCAGACACGAACAAAGACAGTACAGTTTCAGACCCAACGGACGATAAGACGAACGACACCAACGGCGACGCCGAACTGGCTGATAAGACCGAAGATACCACCACCGTCGACGGCAACACCGGAGACACCGTCGCCAACACGGAAACTGAAGCCGATGAGCCACAGGCAACGGAAACTTCTCCTGAAGACACCCTTCCGGCCAACACTGCACTGCTGAGCTGGACTGCGCCGCTCACCCGTGAAAATGGCGAAAGCCTGTCCATGGGCGAAATCGCCGGCTTTGAGGTGGTCTACGGCACCAGCCAAGAAACCCTGAACCAAAGTGTCGCCATTGGTGATGCCTCAATCGACGAACTGCTGGTGGATGAGCTCACCGAAGGCAACTGGTACTTCGCCATCCGCACCCTTGATACCGACGGAAACCGCAGCCGGCTGTCCGAGGTTGTGCACAAGCAGATATGAAGCGGTGTCACTGGCCGGCAATCACTTCTTGCCCAAAAACCTTGGTGGCTCAATATCCTGCTGGTGCATCCAGCGATAAATGGTCGGCCGTGAGACACCGTAAGAGCGTGCAACCTCGGAAACATTCCACTGATATTTTTTCAGGGCCGACAACAGTGGATTATGCTCGTTCTGTTCGATAACCGAAACAGGGGCTGAGTTGGCTAGTGCATGATCAGAAAGACATTCTTCCGGCAAATCATTAACCGTAATCTGGCCGTTGTCGCAGGTAGCCTCGGCAAACGCCAGCGCATTAACGAGCTGGCGAATATTACCCGGCCAGTCATAGGCAAGCAGTGCACTCATCGCATCTGCCCGGATGCGGACATCGGGTAATTCACCCCTGGCAATCAGGTTTGCAAGCACCCGCTTAATCACATACTGGCGATCAGCCCTTTCGCCCAGTGAAGGCAAACGCAGGGTAGCGCCATTCAATCGGTAATACAGGTCTGCCCGGAAGGCACCACGCTCAATCAGTTGTCCAAGATCCTGATGCGTGGCTGCTATCACACGGCAGTTCACCTTAACGGGACTGTCAGCACCGACGGGCAGGATCTCACCCTCGGCCAGAACCCGCAGCAGGCGCGTCTGTAGCTGCAAAGGCATGTCGCCGATTTCATCCAGGAATAACGTGCCTCCGTCCGCTTGTTGAATCATCCCCCGCATGCCTTTGGACCGGGCACCGGTAAAAGCCCCCGCCACATAACCGAAAAGTTCGCTCTCGATCAGTGATTCCGGAATGGCAGCACAATTTACCGCCACAAATGCCCGACGGGAGCGATGGCTGGAGTCGTGTATTGCACGGGCCAGTACTTCCTTGCCCGTGCCGGTCTCTCCCAGCACCAGCAGCCCGACATCTCTGTTTCTGAGTCGCTTGGCCAACCCAAGGGTACGCCGCATTACCGGATCATCCGCTGCCAGGGCATCTAACTCGGGTACATAGTCATCAGCAGAAAGGGCCTCAGCCGAAGGCGAGGACGAAGACCTGGCGCTGGGCATGATCAGTGAGGCAAAAAAGGTACTTCCGGTGGCACAGTGCCTGAATGCTTTTACCTGATCGTCATGATCGTAGGGGATGCTCCAGATATCCCTCAACTCGCATTCGAACAGACTGGTAAGGTCCGGCCTGGATATCAGGCCGGCTTCTGCTTTCGGGCTCGATATAAGAGAGCGCCCGGCTGTATTAGCGGCCTCCACACAGCCATCATCGTCAATAGCAAACAGGTACTGACCATTCACCTGAACAAACTCGCGAGAGGCGTCACACCTGAAAATTGTCTGGTTACGATAACGACGCAGAAAGTAAGCATCCTCGATCATCCGGGCATAGAGTTGTGTCAGGTGCATTGCAAAGGTCTGACTACTACGCGGGTCGGGTGAATCGAGGGCGGATATATCCAGAACCGCTAACAGATTGCCAAGAGGATCAAGAATCGGTGCTGACGTGCAGGTCAGATTGATGTGGCTGGCGTCGAAGTGGTCGACCCGATGGCAGGTCAGAGGCTGCTGCTCCTCAATACAGGTGCCGACAGCACAGGTACCTGCATACTGTTCGCTCCAGTCGGCGCCAAGATACAGACCGGCTTTACGCAAACGCTGATCATAACGGCGGTCACCCAGATACTGCACAGTGATACCCCGGTGATCCGTAAGCAGCAACACATAACCGAGGTTGGCGATGTTCATGTAAAGCTGCTCTACACCAGCCCTGGCCACATTGAGAAACTCGTCCACCGAGTCCTGATGCTCTTTCAGGATTTGCTGAGTCACAATCCGCGCGCTGCGTGGCTGACTGGGATCCAGTCCGTACTCATCGATACATCGTTTCCAGGAACGCCCGATCAATTCCGAACCCGGCGGCAACACTGAGGACGAGCGGTCGTCTGTAAAACTCAGAACCGCATCAATGTGGCGCCGCTTTGCCAGTTGCATAGTCATGCCAAGCTCCTGCATCGCTCTGATCTTGTTGTTGTCATCCACGAGAGATACTGCTGCATCGCCCAGATAGCATATACCTCACAAGCCGATATCAACATCCTTCTTTAGTGCCCGATCGGGCATTACACCTGTCACGCGCATACCACCCAAAGCATTACAGGTGTAACGCAAAAAACCTGATCCGGATCCGTCCCCTCGCTGTCCATGACCCACCGGAAGACCAGGTATTGCGCTTGTATTCAGTACTTTAGGAGCCCGGAAGATCCCGAAAGCAAAGCTGGCACACCATCTGCTCAGTCTCGACGGAAGGATTCATTTCTGCACTGGGCGCCAATAGCACCCAGCCAACAACAACAATGCAAATCCGGAGAATCGTAATGAGCGAAACACAAAGCACTTCCACCCAACGAGTCCAGCAATGGCTCGACGGGTTCAACGAAACCCTGCAATCAAGCGATCCCGGCCGGGCCGCTGAGCTATTCGAGGCAGACGGTTTTTGGCGAGATCTCGTCACCATGACCTGGAACATCAAGACAGTGGAAGGTCGCGATGGCATCCGTGACATGCTGGAACAAACGGTCGGCAATACCCGCCCCAGTAACTGGAAGGTTGCGGAAGAGGCCACCGAGCAGGATGGCGTTACCGAAGCCTGGATAACATTCGAGACCAAAGACGCGCTTGGCAAAGGCCATGTTCGCCTGCGCGACGGCGCTGCCTGGACATTACTGACCACCATGCAGGAACTGAAAGAATTCCCGGAGAAACGAAAATTTCTGCGTCCAAAGGGCGCTCAACACGGCGCGACCAAATCACGACAGACCTGGTTTGAGGCAAAGCAGGAGGAAGAACGGGAGCTGGGCTACAGCCGCCAGCCCTACTGCGTAATTATTGGTGGTGGACAGGGCGGCATCGGCCTGGCAGCTCGACTGCGGCAACTGGATGTGCCAACCATCGTTATCGAACGCAACCCGAAGGCGGGTGATTCCTGGCGCAACCGCTACAAATCACTTTGCCTGCATGACCCGGTCTGGTACGACCACATGCCTTACCTGCCATTTCCGGAGCACTGGCCTGTTTTCACACCGAAGGACAAGCTCGGGGACTGGCTGGAGATGTACACCAAAATCATGGAGCTCAACTACTGGGGCTCCACGGAATGCACCGGCGCTCGCTATGACGAAGCCAGCAAGGAATGGGTCGTCGACGTGGTTCGGGAAGGCGAGAAAGTCACCCTGCACCCCAAGCAGCTGGTTCTGGCGACGGGGATGTCAGGTATCCCCAATATCCCCGACATTCCGGGAATGGACAGCTTCGAGGGTGAGCAGCACCACTCAAGCAAGCATCCCGGCGGCGCAGCCTATAAGGGCAAGAAATGTGTTGTGCTTGGCGCCAACAACTCTGCCCACGACATATGCGCGGCACTCTGGGAGAACGACGCCGACGTCACCATGGTTCAGCGCTCGTCCACTCACATCGTGAAATCCGACACACTTATGGATCTGGTGCTCGGCCCGCTCTATTCCGAAGAAGCCGTACAGAATGGCATGACTACCGAGAAAGCCGATCTCACCTTTGCATCGGTTCCGTTCAAAATCATGCCGGACATGCACATACCGGTTTATGAGCAGGTTGCCGAACAGGATGCAGACTTTTACCAGCGCCTGAAGAGGGCCGGATTCATGCTGGACTTCGGTGACGATGGCTCTGGCCTGTTCATGAAATACCTGCGCCGCGGCTCTGGATACTACATTGACGTCGGTGCATCCGAACTTGTTGCCCAGGGTGAGATCAAGCTCAAAAGCGGCGTCAGCATCGAACGGGTTAATCCCAAATCTGTAACCCTGACCGATGGCACGGAGCTGCCGGCAGACCTGATCGTCTACGCTACCGGTTTTGGCTCCATGAATGGCTGGGCCGCCCGGATTATCTCCCAGGAAGTTGCCGACAAAGTTGGCAAATGCTGGGGCATGGGCTCGGACACCACAAAAGATCCCGGCCCCTGGGAAGGCGAACTGAGGAATATGTGGAAACCCACTCACCAGGAAGCACTCTGGTTCCACGGTGGCAATCTGCACCAGTCACGTCACTACTCGCTCTACCTGGCACTTCAGCTAAAAGCCCGGAAAGAGGGGCTCGACACACCGGTCTATGGCCTGGAGGGCGTTCATCATCTCTCCTGAACCCGGAGGCTGGCTTCCCTTGTTAACCGTCGCTGGCCTGAGGCATACAGAGTTTTCTGTATGCCTCAAACCAGCGATTCAGGCACGGCAGAGGGTAACGTCGGCTGATCTGTCGCCTCAGCCACTGTTCTGGCGGTTCGCTCCATTGTCAGTGCCAGCCGCTCAAACATGCCTTCGACGATAATTGTTTTCTGATCCGGCTCCCTTTGGGCATGAATCGCCTCAAGCAGCCTGGCGCTCACCTTCCGGAATGCCGGATTCACTGCACCCTTGGCGCTTGACAGGTAGGTTTCGGCCAGGGTCCGCTGCCACTCCCTCAAAAGCAAATCAACCGCGGGACTGCGATGGTCCTGAATCAACTTGCGCAGGCGAATGGACACGTGCCCGAGATTAAGCCCGGTGAACCCCAGGTCTGTCATATAACGATCGCGGCTCCCGGAACTCTGGTCATAATTGGCCAGTCGCAACAGGCGCTCCCCCATACGACCGTTGAACCAGTTTTCCGGATTTTCGTGATTGTCGATTGCGGTCAGATCACGGGCCGTTGATCTCAGCAGGCGGCGCTGCATAAACCGGCTGTCGGGCGGGGTAATGAGTTTGAAGACCCAATAGAGAATACTGAGTCCCACAAACAGGCCCAGCGCAATATTCACCGCGCTTTCGGCATTGAACGTCATGCTGTTGCTGGGCTGAGTGATAATGGTGAACGGAATACAGAAGCCAAGCCCGTAAGGCAGCGTGGGACGATTGGCAAGGGCAAGCAAGCCGAAGAAATAGGGGCCGGCGAGAACCATAATCAGGAGTTCGAAATTGCCACTGGCACGGGATAACAAGCCCAGCCCAAAGATCAGGGCGACGGGAATAGCCACCGTGGCACCAATCAGCACCCGACGCAGAATCAGCGTCAGCTCAGCCAGCGAGAAACGGGCAAACATCACGGAAAACACCACAGGCATGATCATGATCATCAGGGCCGCCGAGCTTGACGTCTGGATCCAGATGATCGCTCCGATTACAAATATTACAGCCGTGCGAAACCCGTTGATCAGCCCGATTAATGGGTCCCGATGGGTTTCCAGCATGGGCGTCTTGAGCAACGTCCGGTCACGGCTTTCCAGCGCGTTATAGGCCCGCAATACCACCACCAGATCACTCACCAGCTCCAGTGCCGTCCCGGTCAAGCGCGTCACGATCGCGGACTCATTCCTGAACCCGGCCCGCCGTTCCAGCAAGGATCTGCGCAGGACATGGGCAAGCAGGTAACCTTCCTGATAGCTGTCTGCTTGTGCGATTTCGCTGAAGTATTGCCGCATCTGGCTCAACACCTCACTGAACGCGGGTGACACCAGGTCACCATGATTTCTCTGGAAGCGCCCCATAATCTGGGTAACCGCCAGCAATGACATCACCTTATTGCACAACAAATTGGCTGCCCTGCTCCGGCCGGAGCCTTCCGGGCCTTCGTAGGCAGCAGCACTGGAATCGTCATTGAGCGCCACCAGGGTTTCGAGAATCTCATCCGCGTGCTGATGGCGCTGTTCGTGGGAACTTCCTGGCTCCAGCTCCAGCGTGAGATAGGCCAACGTTTTATTGATCACGTTCCGGGCATTCACACGCAGGCCTTCTTTTACGGTTATCGGCCATAACAACTGGCTGACCAGCATGGCGCACACTGCGCCGGTAGCGATCTCGCTGATCCGGGCCTGGGCAATGGCAAAAACCGCCTGACTGTTTGTTGTGCTGGCATCCGCCATCACCAGAATGACCACCAGCCCGGCCGTCATTCCCGCCATCGCGAAAGCGTAGATATAGTTGAGGTTGTGCACCATGGAGGAGGCTGCGGAATTCAGGCCGATCCACAGAGTTAACAAGCCCAGTGCGAGAAGGGGATACGCCGTCAGGAACGCAAGCACCAGAATGCCAAAGCCGCCGCCGACCGCCGAACCCACGATCAGGCAAAGCGCTTTCTCGATCACCAGTCCGCTTTCCGGGCGGATCTGCAAGAAAATCGCCGCAACCATCGCCCAATAGGGACGGTCCAGTTGCAGGGCCATCGACACGAACAGCGCCAACGCCATGGCGACCAAACCTTTAATGGCGAAGATTACGGCGTATCGGTTGGGCGTCAGGAGTTGCACCGCTAGTGGATGGAGGGACATATCCGCCAGCCCGCTACTCAGAGTCCAGGTAAATCGAAACCGTCATCCCGGCACTCAGATGAATATCCTCCGGCACCGGGTCCAGCGCGATATCCACCGGAATCCGCTGGGCCAGCCGCACCCAGTTGAATGCCTGTTGCACCTGGGGAAGCATCTGGTCATTGCTGCTGGTGTTGATATCGGCAACCCCCCGGGCAATGCTGACAACCGTGCCAGTCAACTTGCGGTCGCCACCCATCAGTGTCATCCGGGCGGGCTGCCCCGCCTGAACCAACTGCAGCTTGGTCTCTTCAAAGTACCCGGTAACATAAAACGAATCGGCTTTCACCTGAGACAACACGGCCGTCCCTTTATTGACATAATTGCCCTGGCGCAAATGGAGGTTATTGATAGTGCCGTCTGCTGGCGCCACCACCTGTGTACGCTCCAGATCAATACGCGCCATCTCCAGTTCAGCCATGGCTAGTTCGTGACTGGCCCTGGCAGACTCCCTATTAATGCGGTAGGTTTCCAGGTCTTCCTCATTGATGGCCCGGGTGTCAGAGATCCCTTTTAGGCTCTGGTAGCTATGGCTGGCCAGCTCCAGAGCACTGTGTTTTTCTGCAACTTTCGCCCTGGCTTTCGCAAGCACTGCCTGATAACGCGTATCGTCAATGGTAAACAGCGGATCTCCCTGGTTTACAGCCTGGTTGTTCTTCACGCTCACCTGCATCACCCAGCCTGAAACATCTGGCGCAATCGTGATGACATCTGCCCGTATCCTTCCGTCGCGTGTCCAGGGCGAATACAGGTAATGGTTCCAGACCCAGCTACCGGCAACAACCGCGATCACAACCACCAGCAAGGTAATACCAACACGCAGTAGCTTTCCCATGAGCCTTCCCTAGTCCCCGAACAGATACACAATTATTGCCAGGTAGCACACAAACGCGGCGACATCGAACCATGCTTCTTTCCAGATGTAGCGGCGCAGATCCAGACGATGCAGCGCCAGCCGGGTGAAAGCGCTCAGAACAAACGCCATCGGCACAAGCACCAATAATGGACTGAACAGCATACCGCCAAAACCGACTTCGTGAAGCATGCATCCCTTATCGTTGTGTGATGACGTGGTGGACAATCATGGTTCAATTCGGCTGATAAAAATCCCTTTCAGTCATCATCGCTGAATGCGGAACGGTGGAATTCTGCGGCCTCGTTGGCTTCCTTTACACCCGTTTCCAGCAACTCCGGCACCTCTCCGCCGGCAAGCACCTCCAGCACGGCATGGACGCCTTGTGAGAGGGAAGTCAGGTTGTAGCCGCCTTCCAGTACCAGCGCGAGCCTGCCCTTACAGTGCTGGTCGGCGATATCCTGGATGATGCGGGTGATGACCCTGAAACCGTCGTAGGTCAGGTTCATAGCCATGTCATTGCGGTGGGGATCGAAACCCGCAGAGACGAGAATCAGGTCTGGCTTGAAGTGTGCGGCAGCCGGCACCAATATTTCACGGTACACTTTTTCAAAGGCAATGTCGCCGGCTGACTCCGGGAGCGGGACATTGATGGTGTAGCCCTCGCCGAATCCGGCGCCCACTTCCTCCAGATCTCCAGAACCGGGGTAAAAAGGCGCGGCACAATGGGTATCGAAGAAGAGCACATCCGGGTCGGCCCAGAAAATATCCTGGGTTCCATTACCGTGGTGGGCATCCCAATCGACGATCAGTACCCGTTCACAACCCAGTTTTGCCTGGGCATGGGCGGCGGCCACGGCAACGTTATTCAGCAGGCAAAAGCCCCTTGCCCTGACCGGCTCAGCGTGATGACCAGGAGGACGCACCAGCGCGAACGCACTCTGGCACTCGCCGTTAACCACGCTCTCCACAGCCGCAATAGCGTTTCCGGCAGCAGCCAGGGCAGCGTTGACACTGTCGGGTGAGACCGCGGTGGTATCCGAGTCCACCCAGGCACTTTTGCCGAACAGTGAAAGAAAGTGATCCAGGTAGGAGGTGGTATGTACCCGGGCGAGCTGATTATAGGTAGCAGCACTCCCCACCTTGAACTGGACACCGGGAACAGGGTGGCGCTCCAGGTACTCCATAATCGCGGACAGTCGCCCCGGGTGTTCCGGATAGCTCCATTTGAAATCCAGACCCTGCAGAATATGTCTGACGCGTTTTTCCACACGGCTGGGAACGAAAGGCAGATCCACCTGGGGATCGTGGCCCAGCATGACATCATCATAAAAGACATTCACCGTTCGATCGCCCAGCACTCTGGCCTCCTTATTGCCTTGAGCATCTTATGAAGTACCGGCTCAGGGCCGGTTGTTCAGGGCTTCGTGCCATATCAATATAGCCCATGCCGACCAGATCTGCTTCTGGCTGCGTCAGGGTTGACTGTATCAGCGTGCCAACTTCAGCACACGGTCAAGCATGGGATCCCTGCCCGATTCCCTGCCCACACGGCCAAGAAAAGGTAGGCGAATGTGCGGCGGGATACCGACATCTTCGTAGGTCTCACCGTCAAACGCTCGGTAAACCTCGTTCGACAGGGTCATATGCCAGCCGTTGGGCAGGTGACGTTCGAGGGTATCAGACAGGATACCCAGAGTAGGTTCACCAATCAGCGTCAGGTGTGGGTGCTGAAGTAGCGCCAGGACGAAGATTTCCGCCGCGCTGGCTGTGAGCTCGCTGGTCAATACGAAGAGGTTGCCGCCGTAGGTGTCATGGGGCGCGGGAGTGACACACACCGCCTGTTGGCCCGTGAAGCCTCCCCCGTGTCGGGCAGACTTGGTAAAAGCCAGGCGTTTACGATCCATCAGATAGGAGGCAAAGCAAAGGGCTACGCCGTCGTAGCCGCCACCGTTGCCTCTTATATCCACAGCCAGGTTGGGCAGGCCGCCCAGTTCAGACAGCACCTGTTGCATCACGACGTGAGTGGCGGCCAGGTCATTCGCCGGATGTCCCACTTTCCCACTTTGACCTGCCATGGCACGTATATTCAGGTAACCGGTGGTCTCATTCAGCCGCCCCCATTCCACCAGGTGATTGGCACCGTGACGAACCCGGCCGCCGAGATAATTCTCGTGGATCACTTCGCGCAACCAGTCCCTGAGCTCGCCCAGGTAGCTGGTAGTTTCCCGGTGTTCCCCAGCGTCCTCCAGTTCGACATCAAGTCGTTTGTAGAGTGCCGGCAGCGCACCTGCGCTGTAGTGCCCCCAGGGAGTGTGGAGGTGCACATGGCCATCCCTCAGCGGGCGCAGCATGGCGGCCAGCGTGGCGTACAGCAGCTCCGGGTCGCTTCCCGACGTGATCCTGGGGCGAAATCGTTGGTACATCTCGTGCCAGTCCACACCCTTGAGCGCAAACAGTGCGTAATGTTCAGCAAAGGTGTGCCAGAAAACCTCGAAGTTATAGTCCGGATCATCCTTGTCACGGGCCCGGGCCTCCGCCGCTGTTGCGGGCAGCGATTTAAGACGACGAAAGCCAATGCGCGTTACCCCTGTAGCCCGGCGGGCGCTAAACGCCTGCTGATTGGGAGATACTTCAAGGTTCTCGTAACTGTGGTCGAGCTCGTCGAGTGATCCGGCGTGGAGTTTCAGGCAACTGAGGGCCGTTTCTTCAAAGATGGTGTATTCATCACCGTCGATCAGCAGCACCTTGCCATAGCCCCGTGACCGCCAGACGCCCTGCAGGCGGTCGAAGCCCGTGACGGTAGAGGAATGAGCGATCTGGCCGGTGTTTGCCATGGCACAAGGTTCCAGCTTGCACAATTCTCTTCAGTATTTGCTGATCGTGGGTTTCGTGTCTAGATAATTGGTCGAATTATTCACAAAAGACGTACAGGAGGTCATATTACGTGAATCAGTCATACGGAGGAGAGTGCAAAGAGTTCGATGAGAAAATCAATCCGATATACCCTGGCGACGATCTCAACTCTCTTTGCGCTGGTGGCTGGTTACCTCTGGCTAACCTTTGCCAGTCCCTACGGTTATAACCCGACCGGAGACCTGCCCACCATAGAAGAAGACACCACCTATTCGGTCTTCGTATTCGGCACCCTCACGAAACCCTGGGTACGCTGGCTGGTCACAGGGCGCGCGGGGGATAGTGAACCCGCGAAGCTGCCAGGCTTCCGGAAGGACAAACTGGACATCAAACCGGTTGCAGGAGCAGTCACCGAAGGCGAAGTTATCAAGGTGAATGCCGAGGAACTCAGAGCGCTGGACCGATACGAACGATTGGGTGTGCGCTATGAGCGAGTTAAATTGACACTCGACGACGGCAGTTCAGCCTGGGTGTACCGGCTGATGGACCCGATATTGGTGGAACTTTCAGAAGAGATTTCTGATTAATCGGGACACCGGTCAGCCAGCCGCAACCTTGCTCCAACGATAGACCCGCATCGGCGGTATGTTCAGCATTTCCAGCGCACAGGCGGCTGGCGCGCCCATGATCGGATTGGTTATCCGTGCCACATCCTGGCGGAACTGATAGGCAATAAAACGCCCCCCCTCGGCGAGGTTATCTTTCACTGCCTGCGCCACACGGGTAGCCACCGGTTTCGGCATTTTTGAGAACGGGATGCCAGAGATAACCACATCCGGTTGCTCCATATCATGCAACGCCAGAATGTCAGCGAGTTCCTCGGCACTGCCCAGATGGTTGGTGAAACGCGGATCCGCAATCTCATCCAGCAGCTCATGGAAAAAGGGGCTCAACTCGATTGAGAGCAGGCGCGCATCCTGCCCAAGATGCTGCAAAAATGTTCGCGTGGTCCCACCGGTGCCCGGCCCCAGCTCCACTACCCTCCGGGCAGTGGCAAGGTCTGAAGCATCGACAATTCGCTGCTCCAGGAATCGCGAGCTGGGAATCACCGAACCGACCTGACCCGGCTCCCGCAAAAAACCGAGAAAAAAGGCCGCTGGACTCGTTCTCCGGTTTGAATCGGACTTTGCGCCACCACTTTCTCCGTCCATAACGTCCTCTCGCCATCGCAGTCGGAATTTTCAATTTTTATAACAGTGCCGCCTGTAAACACCGGCGTCAAACACTATTCGACGGTGCTCCCCGCAGCCTGGCATGGTGAAGTTTTCGGCCCGCACAACACCTGCTCTCAATTATTCTACAATTTTTCATATTTACGGCCAGCTCTACTATAGTGATGAGGGGATGTGGGCGTTCCGGACCACCCAGCCGGCTCGTTACAGATTTTTATCAACTACGGAGCACCGCTATTTTTTCGGTCCTTGCGACCCCTCCCGAAAATCGGCAATACGCAGCAGCACGGAATACCGAATGTGCTCCACCCTGATAGCCGGCTGCCAGGATTAATCAGCAAGGAGAACACCTTATGTCGATTACACAAGAAGCCAAGTTATCCCCAGAGATTGAAGCCTGGAAAGACCCCACTTTGGATTCCGTTCGTGGCACAGAAACACCGAAGGATCCGAACAAAGGCTACATCGCCCTGCTTGGCTGGAGCGTCAATGCCATCAAAGCGGCCCAGAAGTTTAACCGTCGTTACGTGGTTGTTGCGCCTGAATGGGCTGCAGATTTCTGCACCGCCAACAATATTCCGTTTATCCCCTGGGATTTCATACGGCTGAATGACCGATCTCTTGAAATTGCAGAAACGCTCAAAGCGGAAGGCGTTGATGTGGCTATACCGCTGTTCGAGGAAACCGTCGAATGGTCAGGCGCCATCAACTCCGTCCTCATGGACAGTCCACGGATGTACGGACAGTCGATTCTGTTCCGCGACAAGGCCCTGATGAAACGCCGTGCCCAGCTTGGCGGTATTCGGGTCGGCATCTTTGAGGAGGCTCACGAGAAAGAAGACATCGTCCGCTTCATGAAGCGTGTTAACCAGACGCTGCTCAAGCTCGACGGTGACCCGGATGACCCGATTCACGTCAAGGCCTTCGACAAGGCTGGCTGCCTGGGTCATCGCATGATCCGCACTCTGGAAGAAATTGACCAGATTCCGGCCGAGGAATATCCGCTGCTGATGGAAAGCCATCTCAGTGGCTGGGAATTTGCGGTTGAAGCCTGGATTCACGATGGCAAGATCCAGTTCCTCAATATCTCCGAGTACGTAACCCTGGGGTATTCGGTGTTTGTGCCGGCTACCAAGGAGCTCGAGAGCTGGCGAAATGCGATCACCAAGCAGATTGAACTGTTGATCAAAACCTTTGATATCAAGTTCGGTCTGATTCATCCCGAGTACTTCGTCACCGCAGACGGCGAGATGTACTTTGGAGAAATCGCTTATCGCCCACCGGGCTTCAAAGCCTTCGAGCTGATCGAACGAGCCTACGGATTCAGTGCTTACCAGGCTTCCATGCTGGTTTTCGACCCTAAGAGCACAAAAGAGGAAGTGGCTGCCTTCTTCCCCAAGGAAGTCGAAGGTGCGAAAGGTTACGCGGGCTGCTTCGGTGTTTATCCACGCCGTCGCGTGGTCAGCAAACTGGAAATGCCTCCCGAGTGTGTTGATCATCCCTACTTCGAGTCACACGAACTGGTGGCACCGACAGAGGAAACGGTTCCTGATCGTTCAGCCTTCGGTACCCACTGGGGACTTGTGTTCTTCTTTGGTGAGGACCCGATCGTGATGCGGGATTTGCTGAAATCCATGGAAGATCTGGACTTCTATGTCTAGCCTGTCGTTCAGGGAACGATTGTTTCTGGTCCCATAACACAGGTAAGCTGGAGGTAGCGAAAAGGCTGCCTCCGGCGCATTACAAATACCAGAACTGGTCACCCTATGCCTGCAAATGTTAAAACCCGGATTCTGTTCAAGTCCAAACGCCTGAACATATATCTGGTTCGATACCCCGAGGGCCACAAGGTTGTACCCCACGTGGACATGATCTCCGAGGGCCAGCTTTACAAGTTCAACTGCGTTCTGGTGAAGCCCAAAGCCGGTGGCGAATTCATCTGCGAAAAGAACATTTTCAACCTGTTCGGGCGGCTATACCTGTTTCGCCCGGACCTCTATCAGCACAGGGTTTCAAAGATCGAGCGCGGTAACCGGTGGTTGCTGAGTTTTGCGATGACAAATAACCGAGCCTGAAAGTAACAAACTCCCATCCTTGGCCACTCATTAGTCCTTAGTGCCACCTGAAGAGGTTTCTTCGGAGTCGTAAGTGAACGGCTCGCCCTCTTCGTCCTGGAGCTGATAATCGTATGCTGCCTGGAGGCCAGTGTCCTCCGCTGCCTCTTCCTCGGACGCATGCTCAATGTTGCGCGGATACAGCGGTGACAGGAGTGCCACCACGATGCCGATCGCGGAAAAAATGGCAAACGCATTGCTGTAACCAAAGTTGTTAACCAACATACCGACAATGGGTGAGCCGGCCGCCTGACCGAGCGAGACTGCCATGAAGGGCAATACGGGGCCCATCGACAGTCGGCCCGGCAAGAGCCGGATACCTGTCATCAGATAAAGCCCCGTCAAACTCATATAGGCCAGGCCAAAGACCAGCCCGGAAAACGCCGCCAGCACCAATTGGCCGGGACTGGCAGCCAACAATGCCAGGCTCGCGGCCAGCATCATCAGCATCAGTGCCTGAGTGATGGGCGGATTATTGCGATCGGCCAGGTCAGCCACCACAGCACCTCCCAGCCCGGCGATACCGACCGCCAGCCAAAGCCACCCGGTTTCCCCGGACGGCAGCTCGCCGAGGGTGACGACGAGATCGGGAGCAAAAATCCAGTAAGCAGAAGAGACAAATCCCATCACAAAGGCAAACAGCGAGAGCCTGAACAGGCGCCACCACTGCAGCGCGGTGATGGGAGGCGGCGGCGCTGCGTTTGACGGAGCAACCCGTGATACCGAAGGAATGAAATACCATGCGGCAAACAGCCCGATGACCGCCATAGCGGCAAAAGACATGTACGCGTAGCGCCAGATACCCGCCAGAAACAGCACGGCAGGCACGGCAACCATGACACCGATGCTCGTACCCGCGTTCATCACCGAGCTGACGCGCCCGTGCACGGAACGGTCGACCAGTACCTGCATGGCGGCCGTCAGCGCCGGCATCATCAGGCCAGTGCAAATGCCGCAAGCAAACACCCCTACCCCGAGTGATACGAAACCAGAAGCCTGGCTGATAAGCGCCAGGCCGACAGCACCAAAACCACCGGACAGAACCGCCGTATTGCGGGCACCGAGGCGATCGGCTGCAATCGGCGCAATGGATGTAGCCAGCAGGAAACTGATGAGTGGCAGGGCGCCGATGATACCGATCAGATCGGGCGTCAGATCCAGCTCGGCACGGATGGGCGGTACGAACAAGCCGAAGGCAAAGCGCGCAAGGCCATAACTGATCGCAATCAGCGAGGCGCCAAAAAAAGCAAACCCTGTACTCGACAAAGACTTCACGATACTTTCTCCATCAGTAACGCGTGAATATCAGACACCGCCCAACGGATAATCAGAACTCAAATCTGCCCCGGATTTTCTGGTTGCTGATCAGAGGTTCTCCGCCTGCTCTTCTCGCAGCTTGGACCGGACATTCATCAGCACTTTGCCATAACGGTTTTCGCCCCGACGATCACGGCCACACCCCCAGAAGTAATCGAAATTGCTGTTTTCCACGATCTTCTGGTCGCCGGTGTTGAGCAATTCCTCCGCCAGTTCGGGGTGGGTGCGGCAGCGAACGTATACCCCCCTCGTCATGACGGTTTCACGCACCTGCTTCCAGTCGCGTCGCAGGCTTTTGTGGCGTTTGCGACCCAGCTTTCCCGCCAGCGCGGGAGTGGCCGCTACCCGCACTTTTTCCTGGCGGTTTTCATCGGTAAATTTCATACTCTGGAAGTAATGTTCCACTGTGGGCCATACTTTGCCTTCCAGCTCAAAGCTGAAGGATGCATGGGTTCCCAATGGGTTATCTGAATCGGTTCGTGAAATGAACAGATCATTTTCGCCGTTGTCGGCCGGGAAAAGAGACATGGTTTAGATCCCTCGGAAAGGTAACAGTGATCAGGATTTCATTCCGGAACAGCGCACTACTTGACACCAGCACAAATACTACCGACATAAACACTTTAACAGATGCCAGAGCATAAACTGGAACCCTGAAAGTAACAAAATCCCATCATTAGTGTCTTAGAAAAAGCTGCCTTCAACAAACGGGTTTAGCGATGATGGCTCTGGTTTTCTTGATTTTCTCGAAGGGCGGGTGGCGGGAACAGCTTTACGAACAATGGGGTAATCCAGTCCGCTGTTCTTCAGGTACTCATCGGCGTTTTACTTGGTCCGAAGAAACCGTATTGTTGGTAAACAAGTCTGAATACCTCTGACGGCTAGGGACACCGTATTGTGTGCAATGGGCATTGTTTTCGAATCATAGGTCGTGCGATTTCATGTCTTTCCCCTCCGGTGGTTCTTCTGCTAGCCGCCCTTGCCCTGCCGCGCCCTGCTCAGGCCTCCAGTGACCTATATCTGCTTTACCGCCAATGGCAGCCCTACGACTGGCCGGAAAGTGTGCCCTCGACCACCGAGGTGACCCGCTCCCAGCGTGGGCTGGGTTGGCGTCGCCAGATCGCCGCCGGCAGGTTCGGTGTTGATTACGATTATCAGCCTCTGCGCATACGCACCGGTGAACCGGCTCACAATGGCCATCTGCACCGGTTAACCTTCGGTGGCCAATGGCAGCACCGGCTTTACCGCGTGGAAGCGCAGGCTGGTTTTGCCGGTACATCCAATATGTTCAAGCATCGAACATTTCATAGTGATGTGGTAAATGGCCGTATTGCGATGTTTCGGGCAGTCAGTGAGGGCTCGCCCCTGAGCCTGGGAGTTGGCGGCGATCATCGCTTCGGTTCATTCCGCTGGCTTCCCAGGGTGCGCTGGGAGCACGCCAGTGATAGCGGCCACTGGCTGATGGATCTGCCCGTCCTGGTGAGATGGCAAAGCCCCGGCAGACGCTGGGAGATTCGGCTGGAGCGCGAGGGAGATCGCTGGGCAACCCTTGATCAGGCACGGGAAGTCGAAAACACGCTTTATCTGCGCGAGTGGAGAACGGAGCTGACCTACCGGGTCAGCTCGGGTGACAGATTGTGGCCGACGGTAGTTCTGGGAATTGGCGCGAGTCTGGATACCCGTGTCCAGTATCGGGACCTGGAGGCGGGCACCCAGGACCTAAGTCTGGGCGATGCCCTTCTGGGGAGCATCATGCTCGGCTGGTAGATCGGTGTTCGTTAACGCAATGCTCTCAACCCGAGCATGTCGCCCCGCTCCTCACATGAAATATTGCCGAAGCAGTTGCAGCACAAGAACCAGTATCATCAGCGGAATGATCCAGCGGGTGATATTGCCAAAGCTATGGGGTTCACCCTTCGGGGCGTATTTTTCCACCAGCGGGATAATGACAATCAGTGCCACAAAAAGAACAGCGAGAATTATCAGCAGGGTGTCCATGGTTATCAGGCTCCAGCCAGCGCCTCAGACACCGGTGTGTCGCCGGATACCACATCGAAAACACGGTTGTCGGTATTATCCGAATCCAGCACCGCGAGCAGCACGCGTGCAACATCCTGCCGTGGAATCTTGCCGAAACTCTCCAACCTGGCACTCACAGCAACCTTGCCTGTGCCTTCATCGTTAGTCAGTTGGCCCGGACGAACAATGGTGTAATTCAGACCGCTGTTCTTCAGATGCTCATCAGCATTGTGTTTGGCCTGAAGGTAATGACGGAGTTTTTCCGGCCCTTTCTCCGGCTCCTCAGCTCGCATACTGCTTACCATGATAAAACGCTTTATACCCATGGCCCTGGCCGTATCCACCAGCCGGATGGCACCGTCCTGATCCACATCGATGGTTTTATCCGGCCCGGTATGAGGGCCAGAGCCCGCAGTGAAAATGACAGCATCGCAGCCTTTCATGGCCTCACTGCAGTCCTGCTCAAGGTCGCCAAGCACGGTTTCCGTAGCACCCATCTGCTGCAATTCCGGCCCCTGATCCGGGTGGCGGATCAACGCACGTGCCTCATGATCGCTGTCTGCCAATTCTTGCAACAGGTATTGACCGATTTGCCCGTTAGCTCCGGCAATGAACACATGCATGGCGAATCTCCTGGTTAGGCATTTGGCGTATCTAACTTTTATAGCTGAGTGCGCGGCACCGACAATTCAAGGCGGAAAACACGGGAACACCCGTCAGGCCGCCAACGCAGCCCGTACCTTCTTGCTCAGATGGCCCATCTCAACGCGGCCGAGCACCTGGGGTTTCAGCTCGTTCATCACGCGCCCCATATCCTGCATGCCCTGGGCGTTGGTTGAGCTGATAGCCAGCCGGATCAGGGCGTCCAGATCATCCTCGGTCAGGGCAGCGGGCATGAATTCCTCGATGATCACCATTTCTGCCCGTTCCTTATCACCCAGCTCCTCGCGGCCAGCATCGTCGTATTGACTGGCAGCGTCACGGCGTTGCTTGAGCATTTTATCCAACACCTTCAGGACGTCCTCGTCAGACAGCTCACGGCGTTCATCAATCTCGATCTGCTTGACCGCAGACTGGGCCATACGAAGAGTGACAAGCCGGGTTTTATCTTTGCTTCGCATCGCGTTCTTTACCGCGTTGCCCAATTTTTCCTTGAGTGACAGTTCCGCCATAATCGACCTCTGTTAACATTAATATCACTATATCCCCTTTGTATCATCTTCAGGCCTTCAGCATGAAACTCAATCCCTTTAATACACGTATCGGCCTCGCCCTCGGGGGCGGAGCTGCCAAGGGCATTGCCCACATCGGCGTTTTGAAGGCCTTTGAAGAAGAGCAAATCAGGATTCATTGCATCTCGGGCACCAGTGCAGGGGCGCTGATCGCCAGTTATCATGCCTTCGGCCGTCCGGCAGAGTCTATACTCTCCGTCTGCTCAACGCTGAATCTGTCGAAGATTATCAACTTCACCTTTGAGCGCGGAGGCCTGTTCAGCACCGATACCATTCGGGAAATGATCCATCGAGATCTGGGCGATTGCAGGATCGAAGATGCCGACATTCCTCTGGCCATCTGCGCAACGGATATAGAAACGGGTGAGCAGCTGATTTTCAGAGAAGGAAATCTGGCGGACGCAGTCTGTGCGTCCATGGCTGTACCCGGCCTGTTTGTGCCAGTGGAGATCGACGGTCGCATTCTGGTAGACGGTGGTCTGGTTGAAAATGTCCCGATCTCACCGTTGGGAAAAATGGGAGCGGGTATCACTGTGGCCGTCGATCTGAGCCATGTGGGCCGCTACCCAAAACCGGAAAATACGCTCGATGTGATTAGTAATGCCATCAACATTGGTATCGACTTCAATACCCGCAAGCAGTTAAAAAAGGCGGACATAGCCGTGGCGCTGGATTTAAGCCGTTATAGCCTTACCAACAATGCTGACTGCGTGGATGAGCTTTATCAGGAAGGCTACCGCCCCATGAAGGCAAAGATTCACCAGGTGCTATGGTACAAGCGGATGAATGCCGTGATCAGCCTTATTAAAGCGGGCGGGAAGTTATTGCCCCTCAAGGTACCCGAGATTATCAAAGACCTTAAACACCACTCCTTTACCGCCCGTAAACGAAACTAGCGACGCAACGCACGGGCAGCAGTGAACCAAAAAGCCATTTTAAGCCTACTTTCCATACCTGCTCATTTTTTGAAGCGAACGGAGTTCCTGCATGATCACAGTTCACCACCTTAACAATTCCCGCTCACAACGCGTTCTCTGGATGCTGGAAGAGCTGGGATTGCCCTACGAAATTCAGCGTTACCAGCGTGATCCCAAAACCATGCTGGCGCCTGAGAGCCTGAAAAAGGTGCATCCGCTGGGAAAATCACCGGTGATCACCGACGGCGATCTGGTGGTGGCGGAGTCCGGTGCCATTATCGAATACCTTGCCCACACCTACGGCAAAGACACCATGCTGCCTGAGGCAGGCGGCCAAGCCTGGCTTGATTACACCTACTGGCTGCATTACGCCGAAGGCTCCCTGATGCCTCCGCTGGTGATGCGCCTGGTGTTTGAAAAAGTGAAAACCAGCCCGATGCCGTTTTTTATCAAACCAGTGGCAAAAGGCATTTCAGACAAAACCAATGAAATATTCATCGGCCCGATGATCAAGACACACCTGGATTTTGTCGAATCCCACCTTGCGAAAAACACCTGGTTTCTCGGGGATAATCTCAGTGCAGCCGATATTCAGATGAGTTTTCCGTTGGAAGCCTCAGTAGCACGGGGTATTGTCGGCAAGAACCGGCCTCATATCACCGCCTGGGTCGAGCGAGTGCATGCCAGGCCTGCGTACCAGAAGGCTCTTGAAAAGGGTGGAGACTATGATTTTGCCTGATCAGGAACTGGCTGACACCAAACCGCACCAACGGTAAGATCGAAAATATCGGTACAACAAGGGAGAGAGTCTATGAGCAACCCCGTCATTGCAGACAACAAGCCCAAAAAAGTTACCTTGGAGAAGGGTAAAAAGTACATGTTTTGCGCCTGCGGGCGGTCCAGCGACCAACCCTTCTGCGACGGCTCTCACAAAGGTACCGGTATCACTCCAAAGAGCTTCGTGCCAGAAGAGGATGGCCACGCGTTCCTCTGTCAGTGTAAACACACCAGCGATGCGCCTTATTGTGACGGCACTCACTCCCAGTTCGACAAAAATCAGGTTGGCGCGGAGGGACCCGGTTAATAATCAAGCCGGCTTTGCGCTGATAAATCTTGCGTAGATATCTCCAGAGGCAATACCGGCCGGGCCATCGGCAAGCCATCGGCGGACCCGGTCGGACCGTTGCCAGTCGGGCCAGAGAAAACTCCGCCTCTCTCCGGATATGGCATTGAACTCGTATTCCCCGAGCCGTTGCAGCTCTTCTAGACAGAGAATTGCCTGGTCCAGGGTGCCAGATACGAATTCAAAAGACAGCGCTGGTATCGGGCTGGTCAGTCCCGCCAGCACTTCCGCCTCGAACCCTTCCACGTCGATTTTGCAGAAGTCGGGGACTCCATATCTGCCGATCATTTCATCAAGCGTGGTAACCGGCACTGTGATAGTTTGCTCCCACCGGATGTTACGGAATCCCGGCGCGCGGGTTTGCAGCGTCTGGCGCCAGTCAGCGGCCAACGAAGACACGGTCGGGGTGCGATAGCTCAGTGCCAGTTCTGCCGTACCGGGACGGCTTCCAACGGCCTCAGCCAGGAACACAATGCGTTCTTTAGGGGTGGCCAGCCTGCGAAGCCACCGCATCAAGTATGGATTGGGCTCAACAGCAACCACCGTTGAACCCAGTGCCGCAAAGGCGACCGTGCGGTCACCCACGTGTGCGCCCAGGTCGAACACCAGGTCACCACTCTTAACAAACTGGCGGTAAAGATTCCGGAGCGGCTTTTGCCTTCCAGGCCGCCTGTAGATAATCAGGGATCTCGCCAGACCCAGGGTTCGTTTCAGTTGTTCTGCTGGAAATAAGCTCATGTGTTGCTCCTTCCATCAACCGGAATCGTTTCGGTGTTTTTAATCTCCCGCAATGCAAAGTTTGAATTCACCTGAGCGATGCCCTGCAAGGTGAAAATCTTTTCGTTCAGAAACCGATCATAGCAAGCCATGTCTGGCACGATGACACGCAATACGAAATCAGCATTTCCGGTAACCGCAAAACATTGAAGCACCTCTGGATAACTGCTGACCTGCTGCTCAATTTCCGCCGTGCTGTCGATGGTGTGCCGCTGCAGTGACAGATTGACCAGCACACAAAGGCCCTGCCCGATGCTCTCCGGATCCACCCTGGCGCTGTATCCGCGAATAACCCCGTTTTCTTCAAGCGTCCTTACTCGCCGCCAGCAAGCCGCCGGCGACAACCCCACCTGCTCTGCCAGTAACTGGTTGCTGATGCGACCGTCCTGCTGCATTAACGAAAGAATTTTCCGGTCCAACTTGTCGAGTTCAACCTGTTTCATTTGGTAACACCTGATTTTTATCAAAGGTTCTTTCTCATTATTGTCATTTATCAAACGATCTTTCGCAAACACTGAAAACCTTGTCTGAATAAGCAAGCACCTTTTGCGGACTTCCCTCTAGAATTCTGGTTATAAAATCGACAAAAAGGAGGGCACCATGTCCGCCGATACCCCCCAACTCGACAATTACAAACTTGAAGACCGGTACCTGAGAGAATCAGGCCGTGTTTTCCTGACCGGAACACAGGCCCTGGTCCGCATTCCTTTGATGCAGGCCGCCCTGGATCGCAAACAGGGGCTGAACACGGCTGGCATGGTCAGTGGCTACCGGGGCTCTCCTCTGGGCGCCTACGACCAGGCGCTCTGGCAGGCCCAGACCCTGCTCGATAACAACGGTATCGACTTCGTACCGGCTATTAACGAGGACCTGGCGGCTACCATCATGCTGGGCACCCAGCAGGTGGAGACCGATGATGACCGGCAGGTGGATGGTGTATTCGGCCTCTGGTACGGCAAGGGCCCCGGGGTCGACCGCGCCGGCGATGCCCTGAAGCACGGTACCACCTATGGCTCTTCACCCCATGGCGGTGTTCTCGTGGTCGCCGGCGATGACCACGGCTGCGTGTCCTCTTCCATGCCCCACCAGTCCGATGTGGCGTTCATGAGCTTCTTCATGCCCACCATCAACCCGGCCAACCTCGCCGAGTATCTGGAATTCGGCCTCTGGGGCTATGCCCTGTCCCGTTACAGCGGCTGCTGGGTGGGTTTCAAGGCGATTTCGGAAACGGTTGAAAGTGCGGCATCCGTGAAGCTGCCGCCCTTGCCGGAATTTGTAACACCGGATGATTTCACCGCACCCGAAAGCGGCCTTCATTACCGCTGGCCGGACCTGCCCGGGCCCCAACTGGAGACCCGTATTGAGCACAAGCTGGCTGCGGTGCAGGCATTTGCCCGCGCAAATCCTATTGACCGCTGCCTGTACAGTAACCAGGAAGCGCGTTTTGGAATTGTGACCACCGGCAAGGGCCACCTGGACCTGCTCGAAGCGCTGGATCTGCTGGGCATTGATGAAGACAAGGCCCGGGAAATGGGGCTGGATATCTACAAGGTCGGTATGGTCTGGCCTCTGGAGCGCCGCGGCGTCCTCAATTTCGTACACGGAAAGGAAGAAGTCCTCGTCATTGAAGAAAAACGGGGCATTATCGAGAGCCAGATGAAGGAGTATATGTCCGAGCCGGATCGGCCCGGCGAGGTGCTGATCACTGGCAAACAGGATGAACTGGGGCGCCCGCTGATTCCCTATGTGGGAGAGCTGAGCCCGAAACTGGTAGCCGGTTTCCTGGCCGCACGGCTTGGCCGGTTCTTGTCGGTGGATTTCAGTGAGCGCATGGCGGATATCAGTGCCATGTCCAACGCCCAGGACCCGGGTGGCGTAAAGCGGATGCCCTATTTCTGCTCCGGCTGCCCCCACAACACCTCAACCAAGGTCCCGGAAGGCAGTAAAGCTCTGGCCGGTATCGGTTGCCACTTCATGGCCTCCTGGATGGGCAGGAACACCGAATCCCTGATCCAGATGGGTGGTGAAGGCGTCAACTGGATTGGCAAGAGCCGGTATACCGGCAATCCCCACGTGTTCCAGAACCTGGGTGAAGGCACCTATTTCCACTCCGGTTCCATGGCTATCCGCCAGGCCGTTGCCGCTGGCATCAACATCACCTACAAGATCCTGTTCAACGATGCGGTGGCGATGACCGGTGGCCAGCCGGTGGATGGACAGATCACCGTTCCCATGATTGCCCAGCAGGTGGCAGCCGAGGGTGTTCGCCGGGTAGCAGTGCTCAGTGACGAGCCGGAAAAGTACGATGGCCATAAAGACCAGTTCCCCAAGGACGTTACCTTCCACGACCGCTCCGAACTGGATACGCTGCAGCGTGAATTGCGGGACATTCCGGGTTGCACCGTGCTGATCTACGACCAGACCTGCGCCGCCGAGAAACGCCGTCGCCGCAAGCGCAACCAGTTCCCGGATCCGGCAAAGCGGGCCTTTATAAACCACCATGTATGCGAAGGTTGTGGCGATTGCTCGGTGCAATCCAACTGCCTCTCGGTTGTGCCTCGCCAAACCGAACTGGGCCGCAAGCGCAAGATTGACCAGCATTCCTGCAACAAGGACTTTTCCTGTGTGAATGGCTTTTGCCCCAGCTTTGTCACTATTGAAGGCGGGCAGCTGCGCAAGTCCCGGGGCATGGACACCGGCTCAGTGTTGACCAGCAAGCTGGCCGGTGTACCGGCTCCGAAGCTGCCAGAAATGACCGGTTCCTATGACCTTCTCGTCGGCGGCGTCGGCGGCACCGGCGTGGTTACGGTGGGCCAGCTGATTACCATGGCCGCACATCTGGAATCCCGGGGTGCGTCGGTACTGGATTTCATGGGCTTCGCCCAGAAGGGTGGCACGGTTCTGAGCTATGTTCGCATGGCGCCGTCTCCGGACAAACTCCATCAGGTGCGGATCAGCAACGGCCAGGCCGATGCCGTTATTGCCTGTGACCTGGTGGTGGCTTCCTCCCAGAAAGCCCTGAGCGTACTGAGGCCGAACCACACCCGGATTGTTGCCAACGAAGCGGAACTGCCCACCGCCGATTACGTGCTCTTCCGCGATGCCGACATGAAGGCTGACAAGCGACTGGGTCTGCTCCGGGATGCGGTTGGGCAGGACCATTTCGATCAGCTTGATGCCAATGGAATCGCCGAGAAGCTGATGGGCGACACCGTGTTCTCCAATGTGATGATGCTGGGCTTTGCCTGGCAGAAAGGGCTGATACCGCTGACAGAGGCAGCCCTGATGAAGGCCATCGAACTCAATGGTGTTGCGATCGATCGCAACAAGGAAGCCTTCGGCTGGGGCCGCCTGGCAGCAGTTGATCTGAGCGCGGTAACCGAACTGCTGGACAACGGCAAAGCGCAGGTTGTCGGTCCGAAACCCGAGCCAACTCTTGATGAGTTGATCGAAACCCGTCATCAGCACCTTATCAACTACCAGAACCGCAGGTGGGCCGTCCAGTATCAGGACAGTGTTGCCAAAGTCCGCAAGGCCGAGGAAAGCCTGGGGCAAACAAACCTGCTCCTGACCCGCGCCGTGGCCCAACAACTGTATCGCGTCATGGCTTACAAAGACGAGTACGAAGTGGCGCGGCTGTTCGCGCAAACCGACTTTATGAAAGAAGTGAATGAAACCTTCGAGGGCGACTTCAAGGTCCACTTCCACCTGGCCCCACCCCTGCTCAGCAAGGAAACCGATGCACAGGGACGTCCTAGAAAACGCCGCTTCGGTCCCTGGATGTTCCGGGCCTTCAGGCTGCTGGCCAAATTCCGCAGCCTGCGAGGAACGGTTGTGGACCCGTTCAGTTACTCAGCGGACCGGAAACTGGATCGCGCCATGCTGAAGGACTATCAGATTCTTGTGGACCGCATTGGCCGGGAACTGGACCCCAGTAACTACGAAACCTTCCTGCAACTGGCGGAATTACCAGCCGACGTTCGGGGCTTTGGGCCCGTGCGCGAGCAGGCTGCGGAAGGCATCCGGGAAAAACAGGCGCAGTTGATGCAGGCGCTGGAGACTGGCCGCCCTACCCTCATCCGCACTCAACAGGCCGATAAGGAGCCGAACCATGTTTGAAGCTCTCAAGACCCTGCCACAGGACCCGATCCTGCAACTGATGCAGACCTTCCGGGAAGATACCCGGCCGGACAAAGTGGACCTGGGCATCGGTGTATACAAGGATGATGCCGGCAAAACGCCGATCATGGCCGCTGTGCATGAAGCCGAACGCCACCTGCTGGAACGCGAAACGACCAAAAGCTATGTGGGGCCTGCTGGCTCTGCCGGGTTCAACAGTGCCATGGCGGAGCTGATCATGGGCAGCGACAGCCCGCTGATCCGGGATGGTCGTACGTCCGTTGTCCAGACCCCGGGCGGTTGTGGTGCCCTGCGCATGGCGGCCGAGTTTCTGCGCTTGTGCGAACCGGACACCAGGGTTTGGGTGAGCACACCCACCTGGGCCAATCATCTCCCACTTCTTGGTGGCGCTGGCCTGACCATTCGCGAATATCCTTACCTCAATCCAGAAACGCTGCAGGTAGACTTTGCCGCCATGCTGGAAACCCTTGAGGGGGCAGAAGCGGGGGATGTGGTGCTTCTCCATGGCTGCTGTCATAACCCGTCAGGTGCTGATCTGAGCCTGGAACAATGGCAGGAAGTCACCAGCCTGATTCAACGCAAGGGCCTGCTGCCCTTTGTGGATATGGCCTATCAGGGTCTGGGCGAGGGCCTTAATGCGGATGCGGCAGGCCTGAGGCATCTCGCCAATGCCGTGCCGGAAATGCTGATTGCGGCATCCTGCTCAAAAAACTTTGGTCTCTACCGGGAGCGTACGGGGGCGCTAGCTCTGATCTCCGCCACAGCAACCATCAACTCGGCGGCCACCAGTCAGCTGCTGAGCGTCATCCGGTCCCACTATTCCATGCCCCCGAACCATGGCGCTGCCATCGTGGAAACCATTCTTGGCGACCAGGGGATGCGGGCCCAGTGGCAGGATGAGCTGAACGGAATGTGTGAGCGAATCCTGTATCTGCGCCATGCCTTTGCACACGCTCTGGCGCCGGTTGGCGACTTCAGCTTTATCGCCCATCAGCGGGGCATGTTCTCGTTCCTCGGGATCAGTCCGGAGCAGGTGAACCGGTTACGGAAGGAGCATGGGGTCTACATGCTGGAAAGCAGCCGCGTGAATGTAGCAGGACTGAACGATCGCGTACTTCCCCAGGTGGCGGCCGCAATACAGGACGTCATGAGCAAGTAAACAGCTTCAAAAAAGACCAGAAACGTCAATCCGACAAAAACAACTAGCCGGAGACCACAATGAGTCAGAATACCCAACCACACCAGCAGGCCAACACCCTCTGGTCCTCACGAATGGCCTTTATCCTGGCCGCTGCCGGCTCGGCAGTCGGCCTGGGAAATATCTGGAAGTTCCCCTACATCACCGGAGAGAACGGCGGCGGCGCCTTCGTTCTGATCTATCTCGCCTGCATCTTCCTGATTGGAGTGCCCGTACTGATTGCTGAAACCATGATTGGACGTCGGGGCGGCCAGAGCCCCATCGCCACCATGCGCACCCTGACCAGAACCGAGGGTACCGCCAGGGGCTGGAGAGCGATCGGCTGGAACGGCGTTATAGCCTCATTCCTGGTGCTTTCTTTTTATGCCGTGATCGGGGGATGGGCCCTGGTGTACATCGGCAAGGCTGCCACCGGATTGTTTACCGGCGCAGACGCCGAAGCCATTGGCGGCCAGTTCGGCGGGTTGCTGGCAAACCCCTGGGAACTGCTTCTGTGGCATTCGGTATTCATGGCAATTGTTGTTTTCATCGTTGGTCGGGGCATTCGCTCAGGTCTGGAGAGAGCGGTCAATATGCTGATGCCCCTATTGTTTGTGCTGCTCGTCGCCATGGTGATTTATGCCATGAACAGTGGCAGCTTCGGCCGCGCCGTGAGCTTCATGTTTTCGCCGGATTTCAGCAAACTGACCACCGCTGGGGTACTCACCGCCCTGGGACACGCTGCCTTTACACTCAGCATTGGTATAGGCGTGCTGATGGCTTATGGTTCTTATCTTCCGAAGAGCGTCAATATTGCCAGAACCGCGATGACCATCGCCGTTCTGGACACCAGTGTTGCCTTGCTCGCCGGGCTGGCGATCTTTCCGCTGGTGTTCGCTAACGGCCTTGAGCCCGGCGCCGGTCCCGGTCTGATCTTTGTTACGCTGCCCCTGGCTTTCGGACAGATGAGCGGCGGCGCCCTGTTCGGCACCATTTTCTTTGCCCTGCTATTGGTAGCGGCCATCACATCGGCCATCTCCATGCTGGAGCCAGTGGTGGAATGGCTAGAAGAACACAGAGGCGTCAGCCGGATTAAAAGCGCGCTTGGCGGCGGACTGGCAATCTGGTTTATAGGTATCGGTACCGTGTTGTCTTTCAACGTCTGGGAAGATCTACATCCCCTGGGCTTCATCACGTTCTTTGAAGGCAAGACGGTATTCGATCTGCTCGATTTCCTGGTCTCCAACCTGATGATGCCCCTGGGCGGACTGGCCATTGCCCTGTTTGCGGGCTGGGCCATGAAGCGCGACGGCCTGCCGGCCGATATTGGTCTGGAAGGCAGCAGCTACAAAGCATTCATGTTCGTGCTCCGGTACCTCACACCCGCCGGTATCGGCGTGGTGTTCCTTTACAACCTGATCTGACAAAGCCTTCGGAACGCCAACAAACGCTGGACTTCATGGCCTCGAAGCACGCCTTTCCGCTGCTACTCAACCGTGATGGTGATTTTCTCGGACATAACAGGCGGCTCATGGGGTATATGCAGGTGGTCCCCGACCAGTAGTTGCAGGGTATGCTCACCCGGCTCCAGTTCCACGGTGGCCTGGGTTTGGCCGCCGCCAAAGTGAACGTGGCGTTCATCCGCAGGGATCGGTTTGTCCAGCGCCGGCAGTTCGTCTACATCCACCAACAGGTGATGGTGCCCGGTGCTCTCACGCTCCACGCCTGCCGGCGCCACTCCAAGCCCGTCCAGACCGAATCTGACAGTAACCGGAGAACTGACCGTCTGCCCATCCAGAGGCGTAACGAAATACACCGCCGCCCCGTCAGGTGCGGGTGTTGCCCCGTGCGCCCCGGCGACCATCGATGCTGCGAGGATAAAACCAAGAGAAAAGCGTTGTGTATTGTTGATCATGTTTTACTCTCCCATGTCTAGAATCCACTTCACGAGCTTTTCGGCATCTTTACGACTGACATCAGTGCGAACGCCCATATCTGGCATTTCTGCGCTACCCCAGTGGCCCTCTCCGCCAGTAAGCACAACTTCAACCAGCCGGTCAGCTTCATCCATCGAATACCTCTGGGCAATATTCTCAAAGGAGGGGGCTATCGCCAAAGCGTCGCTTTCACTCTTGGAATGACAGGCTGTACACTTCTTTTCCTCAGCCAGTTGCATCGTTTCCAGACCATGGGAGTCGGCAAATGCTGACCCGGCTTCCAGGCAAAAGACGCTCGCCAATATAACGGGTATGATTCTGAGTTTCATAACCAATCCTTCCCTGACCATCCTGATGGACACAGACGAGATGACTGCAACTGGTTTTTGCCAATTATGCTACCTCACTTTGAAACATAGACCAGGATCAGCCTCCACACAAAGTGCAGAGACTGTGCAAGCGCGACAGTAAAAACGGGACAAATCTATTTTTCTTGAAGGTTGGCGCTACAGCGATCCAGACCTGGCACAAATTCGGCGCCGAGCCTGTAATTATCCAGAATCTCGCAGAACTGCCCGTTCTCCCGGATAACTTTTATGCCGCGCTCGAAAGCCCGGGCAATGGCATTTGATCGATCGGGGTTTGCCGGGGACAGTGCCAGATAACCGGCGTGGTGTTCATCGAGACAGCCCGCATTTACCAGGCCAACATTTTTCTGACTGGATTCGAACAGAAGTCGGTCGTCGAGAAGCGCACCAAAGCGTTCTCTGCGCACAAGCTCGCGGAGGCGATTGGGGATGTCATCTCCCCCTATCAGTGTTACGCCCACGTCCTGATTTTCAGAAATGTAAGCATCCACATCCTCGCCATAGCTGTAGCCCGAAGTAGCCACAAAGCGCATGTTTTCGAGTGAATCCACGCCGTTATAGCGCCACGGCTCGCCCTTGGGAACGTAGAAGCAATATTCAGTCCGCGATACTGCGTGTGACGGGAAGATAAAATCGGGGGCTTCGCTCTTGAACGTAGGTATGGTGGCGTCAATACGACCGCGCATTGCCTCTACAAGCGCACGGTCATAGGTCAGGTTTCTATAAACGACCCTATGCCCCTGTGATTCCAGAGCAGCACGGGTGATATCTACTGTGAAGCCCAAACGCGACCCGGCCATATCACAGGCGTACGGGCACCAATATTCCGGAGCTGCAATCGACACAGTAAGCGATTTTGCCGCCCGGGTATCGGACCAGGCAGGGGAAATCGCCAGTGCGCAAAACATCCACACCAGAGATTTGGCCACTGCTCTGGTCACTCTTTTGTCCTTTCCGTGGAAAACGCAATTGCACACGCCTGATAACTCCTCGATCTTCCAGGAAGGATCATGAACTCGCGCAATTTTCATTCAACCGCTTCAGTTATCGAAAGCCAATTTCTTGATGCAAACGCTTATCGTAAAAATGGGCGACCGGACTGACTTCCGGTCGCCCAAACCTTCTCTAAACGTAAAAGTCCAGGTCTTCCTGGGCTTTCAGCAGATCCCGCATTTTGATGGGATCATCTCCGAAGAAGAAGAGCAGGCCCCAGTGCGTGCCAAAGGCTGACCGGTCCGGAACTGTCTCTTCGGTTGGCTCAAGCAGCTCGTGGGACTCGAAGTACGGATGCTCAGTGGTTTCCTTGGGCATCTCCAGCCTGCTGACAACCCGGCGCCGCGGATAGACACCGAAGCAGCCCGCGTAACCTCTCGCACCTTCGACTTCCTTGGGGAAGAAGGCAGCCACTTCCTCTTTTGTGCTCTTCGGGTCGAAAACCAGCATGGAAGCCTGGTAAGCACTGAATCCGTAGGCTCGCTCTATCAGCTCGAAGGCTTTGAAGCCCGGTGGGCGATAAGCGATTTCTCCAAAGTACATCTCGCCGTCTGCGGTGACGAAGTACTCGGGATGAATCAGACCGAACTTGATATCAAAGGTTTTGATCAACAGTTCAATCTGCTTGGTGATCGCATTTCGCCAGCTCTCGAGCTCCTTGGTAGCCGGCACAAACACCGAATACCCCAGGGTTACGTACTCGGAGATATTGAGGAACTGGATCTTGCCATCGTGAATCCAGGCTTCAACCGCAAATTCCCAGCCACTGAGATGGCTTTCCATCAGCAGCGGATATTCCTCGGCCGGAATCTGGTCAATTTCTTCCAGAGTGCGGATCATGCGATGACCCAGGCAGCCAGCCTTGTCGAAGGCCTTGACGTGAATCGGGTCATCCGGGTCACCGTCGAGCTTGAGCAGCGTCTGGTTAACACGCTTCATAAAGCGGATGATGTCTTCTTTCTCGTGAGCCTCCTCAAAGATGCCGACCCGAATACCGCCAAGCTGGGCACGGCGTTTCATCAGGGCCTTGTCGCGGAACAGAATCGACTGTCCGTACATCCGTGGACTGTCCATGAGGACGGAGTTGATGGCGCCTGACCATTCGACGGTTTCCTCGAACAGCGGTATAGCCACATCAACGCCTTCCGCTTTGAGCGTTTCTGCAATTTCAAGAGATCGGTCATTCAGCCGTATGAAATCCCAGGGGATAAACGGAATATTGTTGGCGGTGCAGAAATCTGCAGCCCATTCAGGCGCAACAACCACGTAACGACGGTTAAACTTCTGGGCCGCTTTGATGGCATTGACGCTCCAGCCAAGCAGGGCGATATAGCCCTTGTTCGGATCTTTCGGGGTTTCGGTGCCCTTGACCGACGGCATTTCCGGATCGCGCCAAGCCAGTACTTCTTGAGAAAGTTTTGATTCAGTTGTATTCGTCATTTAAACGACTCCTTCTTATTTGCGATAGAGGGCATTGATGACAGTAGCCAGTTTCCAGATCGGACTACGGCTTCCACTGCGCCTCAAAGACGGTTGGCAGGCCTTGCACGATGCGATTGGCCTCCCCCCATCTTCGCGCGAAATATATTCCTAATAATTGACTATGCATACTAACTTTCGGGTGGATTACACCTATGGGTAAAATCCCCTTGAGACCAACACCCCTGGGCCTTGCGGCGTGGGCTATCATGGCTTGGTAGGGTTACCTGTTCTCAAATCTCCTCACGCACCTTCACGTACGTAAGCGCGGCGATCAGGAACAGCCGTCAGGGACACACTCTTCGAATCTCAACGCTTCGGGGCGCGCAGGATAAACATTGCGGCAACGGCGAGCAAAACGATGGCGCCAGCCTCGTAGAGAATGTTCAGGGGATCCATTTCCTTTCCCTGCAGTACGATCAGGCGGGCAAGAGCGGTGATCGCAATAAAAATGGGATAGATGAAGGGTGACCCCTGCCCGGTGTAGAAAACCGCGACCATGGCAATCACCTCGGTGTACAGGAACATCAGCAGGATATCCGCAAGCTCGACGGTTCCACTCTGGTAAACGCTGACAACCTCAATGCTGGCAGCAACGATCGTCAGCAGCGCCGTCAGAATCAACATCAGTTTTTCGGCGATCCGGAAACCCCCGACCGCCAGAACGCGTTCGACGTCGCTCATGGAGTCAGCGCCGGGTTCATGCGGTTCCTGATCCTGATTTTGTCGATCACGTTCGGAGCCTGAGTCTTGCATAACTGAACCTTTCAGCGCCAAATTACTGAACTTGCGAAGAAGCTATGCAATCACTATAGCCTCCAAATGCTTCAGCGGCATTGTAAAATAAATTTGTCCCGCTTTAATCAGCCAGGTTGACATACCCCAAGGTTAGTTAGAGGCTAGGGCACTATGTCCAGAGCAAAAAGCGAACCCGAAAGCAGTGAGAGTGGCGCACCAGAAGAGCTCCTGAAGCCGCTTGACGCGGCCATCAGCCGCCTTGCTGAACTCAATGCCGTTGAAGGCGTATCGCCGGTCTTCGAGGTCATTGAGGCAGTCCAGCCCCTGATGTTCAGTCCGGAAGGCCTGGAGGCTATCTACGAGCGCGTGCCAGCCATTGAGGCGGCCGGGCTCTTTGGCGGCAGCGACTGGGACTACCCCCAGACGCTGGTGCCCTCCCTGGCCGTGCGCACGGTGCGCCACGGCGAGCCGACCGCAACTCTGGTCGAGATACTTAGCCAGGTTCGCCTGCTGGCGGTGGCCAAAGGTGACTTCACTCACCCTTCTACCTCCGCGGAACACGCCCATCACTTTCTCGCCCAGGTACTGGCGATGAATCTTGACCTGGTGGTCAGTGATCTCCAGGAGAGCGACCGGCTGCGGCCCGACAGACTCGGTTACGCCGTTCAGAATCTGTATCATTACCTGCTGCGGCACCTGGGCTACGAGAACCTGCTGGAACATCTGGTGGCCGAAGTCTGGCGAATTCTGGCGCAACGTCCGGTCCAGGTCGACGGAGTCAAACAGATGGTGACCCAGATTTCGGTCTGCCTGGAAAAACCGCACGCACTGGGTGGCGAAGTCAACGACGATGCTCTGCAACTAATCAACGCCGTGTTCAGCCCCACTGAAGGTTGCCGCGAAGACCCCGGCTTTGATGTCTACATGGAACGACTGGCGGAAATGGACGACGCCACTCTGCTGCAAGAAGCCATCGCCTTTGCCAGAGCCATGCACAGCACCGGCCTGGTGTCAGCCTACATGCCGGTGTTCATACGCTTCCTGCGCGGTCGCTGGAACGCCCTGATTCCCACGGCTTTGGGCCTGAGCCACACCGGCGCCGACGCCTTTCACTGCTACCCGGCACTGATCCACAAACTGATTGATGAAGCCCTGTTCCCCGAAACCAGCCAGTGTGCCTATGGCCTGGCCATGATGCTGGAACGGGGTATTCTCTATGCGCCTCCGGTCGCGCCTTCCCTGTGGCGGCAGATAAGACTGACGCTCTGCGACGCTGCGGTCCAGAAAATCGTAGCCGTGTTCGGGAACAGTCGCCCCCCGGAATGCTTTCTGCTCGCCGACGTGCTCAATGTGCTCGGGCGCCCGCTGGGTGTTGGACAGGGCAACTACCCCACCTGCCAGTCGACACGCGCCCTTTCCATGTGGGCTTACAACATGCCGGCAGAACTGCTCCGCATCCTCGCCTGGGCGGCACGCGACGATGAAATCGTGATGCGTTTCGAAGGCAACAGCATTTCTTCGCGGGATCTAGGCGCAGGGCTCGCCAGCGAGCCTCCGGTGGATGTGGATGCCGTTTCACTGTTGACAGTGCCGCACCTGGATCGCATCTATTTCGAAATGGGTCGCCGCAGCATTGGACGCGGAGAGGATCCGCACAAGTGGGTCAACGCCGAATTCCATGGCGATCATGTTGGCCACGGATTTCGTATCGCCGTGGACGTGTTTACGGGTAACCTAAAAGACTTCGAAGGGTTTATTCGTGATTTCTACGCCGCCTACCATCCTTTCTACAACGGCAACATCCCGGTCATCAATCCACAACCGGCCGGCATTGCGGTAACTGACAGCGCCACTCGCTTTCTTGGCTGGCACGCTATCACCATTCAGCGGCTCGCGATGGACCCGGACGAGGTCATGCGTGTCTACTTTTTCAACCCCAACAACGACAGCGGGCAAAACTGGGGCCAGGATATTGTCACCTCAACCCAGGGCCACGGCGAGCTTTACGGCGAGGCCTCGTTGCCAGTGGCCGAGTTCGCCTCACGGCTGTATGTGTTTCACTATGATCCGATAGAAAAAGGCGAGCCGGGCGATGTACCAACTGATGACGTCAGTCGGGCCATGCAACTGGCCCGGGACAGCTGGGCCTCGGGGCGTTAGATGCCCCTGATGCAGAAAGAGTACCTGCCTACAGACAATCAATAGTCACGCTTTTCAGCTAGCGTTCAGGTTAATCTGCTTTGATCCTGTAGATGCGAATTGTCCACTTTTACCCTTGCCTACATACTCAATAGTCCCGCCAGACTTTAAAAAAGCAGCAGTCTGCTCCTCAATGGTGGCAGTTGTTAGTGTGGCTTGTGCGGGTTTCTTGCTCATCATATTCTCCAGGTTAACTGTTGGCTTATTCACCAACTGCAAACCGCCATGGTATCCGAAATAGAAAAAAATTGTTTGGAATGAGATTCGCACGTTGGCGGTGAGGGGACACACGGCCAATAGCGTCTATACTGCCTAGAGCACAACATCAGGAAACTGGCGAAGTACCGGGGCAACGTTTGATTTCCGAGGTCGGCAGATACACAGGCAGAATCTGCAAGGAGCATTCATGAAACCGTTTCGACTGAACAACCATGGAAAGCTGGTATTTCCCACAAGCATCTTTACCGAGCTTGACTTCTCGATCATCAACGATCTTAACCAGCTTGAGGCCATTATTCGGCGCGACTTCGAAGTGAAGGCTCCAACCGGCACGGAAATCGCCGATCGGGCCGCTGCGGGAAGCTATGCAACGCGCTATGACCTTTTGCGCGACATCGGCTTGCACCTTTTCTGGGCAAACCGTTACGCGCTGGTGATGTACAACAAGCAGCCGATGCGCTGGCGTGATGTCCCGCGGAACCGCGACGATGTCTTCGTCCCTCTGCTGCAGCCCTGGGAAGGACGGAAAGCCAAGACCGCAAGCGTCCGCGAGGCCTACGCGCAGCTGCCGGCAAAGTGGAACGCAGCAGTTGAAGACGAACTGTTCGACAGACTCTTCGACTGCTTCTCAAACAAGCTCTATCACGCAACGTCACTACCGCCGATCAAGGCCACGATTGCCGAGGCGCTCGCCACCGCCGATGCCAGGACGACCACCCTCGGCAACTATAACCCCGACCACCCGCGCTACAGCATCGACGACATCCTTGATGTCTCAGACGAACAGGCCGAACTGGAGGCACTACGGCGCTGGGCGATGGTGCTTCACAACCAGCAGCCCTGGGACCGGAGCCAGGCCAGTCTGAAACCGTTGGCCGAAATGCAGGATGACGACATCGTTGTGCTGTTTTATCCGAAAAACCGCCACGTTCTCGAATTCATCAACCGCGAAAAGAATGGTACGACCGCCGCCAAGCAGGCGCCGACGCCAGATCCTGCGGTCGAGCCCATAAGGCCCTATCCGCCGATGGTGATCGGCGACGATGCGCCCATTCAACCGAAGATCGAGGCGCTGGCAATCCGCAAGGGTGAGGTCATCTGCTCAAACGAGGATGTGGTCCGGAACTCTCCATTCTCGTGGTCACCGATGAGCGCGGAGGAAATCGCCGACAAAACTGGCATCGAACGACGCCGTTATACGGCCGAGCCACTGGAGAATATTGCCCTTGAGGCCGCGCGAGCCGCGATGACGCATGCCGGTCGTGGATCCGAGGAAATCGGTGCGGTGCTATTCTGCTCCTGTACCTCGAGCCGACTGATTCCGTCAACCGCCACCTGGCTCTCAGGCCAACTGGGCATCCTGCAGACCCACTGCTCGGCCGACATCGTCGCTGCGTGCGCCGGATTTCCGTATGGCGTCGCCGAGGCAGTTCGCTTGCTGCGAGAGATCGAACGTCCGGTCCTGCTGGTTATGGCCGAGAAGTTCTCGGACAAGATCGGTAATGCCCGACCGTCGCGGATGATCTTTGGCGACGGGGCGGCCGCCATGGTGATCGCGCCGTCCGAAGGTGAACGTGATATTCATGTAGTTCAGACCTATGCGAGCGGGCCCGCCAGCCAGGTAAACTCGATCATCTGGCCGAATCACGATTTTGACAACGACATCACGGTCTATGGCCCCGAAGTCAAGGCTCTGGTCAAACGCTACCTGAACCAGATGATGGGCGAGCTTTCCGAGCTCGGACTCGATATCGACATCATCGTGCCCCATCAGGCCAACAAAACAATGATCATCGAAATCGCCGAGCCCCAGGGGATTGATGCCAAGGACATTTATTTCAATATCGCAGAGGTCGGGAACGCCTCTGCGGCGAGCATCCCCATCGCGTTGGCCGACGCCGTCTTCGACGGGGTGATCAGCAAACGGTCGCAGGTTTTCACGCCGGGCTTCGGTGCAGGAGCCGTTGGTGGCTACGTTATCCTGTCGCTGGACCCGGCAATGGTTGCGCCAGAGGTGACCACCGCCCTCGCCATGAGCCCATCACCGACGAAGGCGCATTCTTCAATTGAAGACGTCAAGAAGGCGTTCCACGAATAACTTCTCGTTTCAGCGAATGGACGGGGCTTTTCCGTTGTGCCTTCTGCTGGTCAGTTCTCGCCATCAGTCTGGCGGACACTCTGCTCTGCTTTCTGCCAAGCCTCGGCGAGCTGGTCGAAGGCATCATTAAAGCCTTCCTTCATGGATTCCCAGGTATAGTCGGCGCTGTCCTGCATACGCTGGTACCACTCCGTCACCCGCGCCCGCTCCCGGCGCAGGGACGCCAGCGCGGTCTGCGCCTGGGCCCGGGCCAGCCTGTCGGCCTCATCCCAGTCCTCCTTGAGACGATTCTCCAGGGTCGCGGTACGAGCATCGATATCGCTGAGCACTTCATCGATACCCGTCATTAACCGTTCCCGCCGCTCGGCGGTGAAATCATTCAACTCCTGGTCAAGGTTCTCGACATCCTGGCGCAGCGTCTCCACGGTCACCTCGCCTTCATCCTCCGCTGCCTGGCTTTGGGCCAATGGCATTATCATGACCAGCAGCAAGGCGCTGGCCTGTAGTAGTAATCGGTATCGCACGGTCTGGTACCTCCCTCGAAAAATAATTGTAAACCTCAGTCCACCAGGGCGCCGTTGACGATAGCCCGCAGCTCCTGACGTATAGGGTAAGTGGATGACGGGATCAACTGTGTCATGAAGATCATCACAAGTTCTTCCACCGGATCCACCATGAAATTGGTGCTGGCCAGCCCACCCCAGCCAAACTCGCCTTCCGAACCGTTGATCTGGGACTTGGCCACATCGGTCTTGACCGAAAAGCCCAGGCCAAAGCCGGTGCCCGCATAGGGAGTCTCACTGAACGCCCCTACCGACAAGCCAGGCAGGTCCTGGTTGCCGGGCAGATGATTGCGGCGCATGAACTCAAGGGTCTTGCGGCCGATGATGCGCTGGCCCTGAAACTCGCCGCCCTGGCACAGGGCCTGGGCGAAATGGAAATAGTCGTCGATGGTGGACACCAGGCCACCGCCACCGGACAGGTAACTCGCTTCAGTACGAAAATGGGAGCGCTCCGGGTCATCCTGCAACTTCATGCGGTCGCCGGGCTGGTACTCGTAGCACGCGGCCAAACGGTCAGCTTGCAGATTACTTACCTGGAAGCCGGTATCCATCATCTCCAGGGGCTCAAAGATATTCTCCCGCAGGTAGTCGTCGAACGGTTGGTCCGCCAGCAACTGCACCAGGTAGCCCAGCACATCCGTGCTCACCGAGTAGTTCCAGGCGCTACCGGGACTGAATTCCAGCGGCAGCTCTGCCAGCCGCTCCACCAGAGTATCCAGGGTAAGGTCCCTGCGGCCGTCAAGACCAAGCTTCCGGTAGGCGGCGTCGACGTTGGTGCGGTTCATGAAGCCATAGGTCAGCCCCGACATATGGGTGAACAGATCCCGGATCGTCATGGCACCGGCGGCCGGCTCGGTGAGGAAATTCGGATAGACCCCGGCCTTGAATACCCGCATCCGCTTCCAGGACGGAATGTACTTGTGGACCGGGTCATCCAGCAGGAAGCGGCCCTGCTCGTAAAGCTGCATCATGGCGATGGCGGTGATGGGCTTGGTCATCGAATAGATACGGAAGATGGTATCCCGTGTCATGGGCTTGCTGCGCTCCACATCCATCATGCCTTGAGCCGTAACACAGGCAATTTCGCCGCGCCGAGCCACCAGGGTCAGCGCGCCGGGTAATTTGCCGGGCTGAATATAGCGGCGGTCCAGGTGGCTTTCTATACGCTCAAGCCGATCCAGGGACAGACCGGCGATATGTCGGTTCTCGGTCATCGTTTACTTGATTCCTCGTTCAGGGAGTTGGCTGTAGCTCAGATGCAGCGGCCCTGGCAATGGGTGTACACGTGAGATTAACTATCAGCTTATCAAGCCTGGGCATTCAGGAACATTGCACAGGCGAAAAGCCTGCAAATAGCTGTCTGGGTATAGCCGTGACAAGCCAGGATGGGCTCCGCCCGGGTTGCCACGCGCCCAGCCAGTCTGGTCACATCAGTTTTAAGTGAATTTTCCATCGCAAAAATACGCGAAAACTCCCGAAACTGATATCAATCAAAACAACGCTGTGATAATCCCCTACCTTGGCCTCCAGATAATCGGGAATTCCGACCTATTCGATTACTGGAGGACCAAAATGAAGAAAAGGAAATCAGCGCTGTATATAGCCGTCGCTGGCATGGTCTCAGCCCCCGCAGCAGGGCAGAACTTTGAAGTTCAGGACCTGAATGTCAGGTTTTATGGCCACATCAACATGGCAGTGATGCACGCAGAAACTGGAAACGGCTCCGAGCAGTACATCGTCGATAACGATTATGCCTCAAGTCGAGTCGGTGGCGTGATCAGCACTAACCTTGAAGAGATTGACCTGAAGGTTGGCGCACATATTGAGTACGAATATCAGCACAACCCCTCGAACCTGGTGACACCCGAAAACCGGACGATCAAGGGAGATTTTGACGAGCGACACCTCAACCTTTTTGCAGAAGGCGGATTTGGCAAGGTTTCCGTGGGACAGGGGCATGGCGCCGCAGATGATTCTACCGAGATGGATTTGTCTGGCACCAAAGTCGCCTCCTTTCCAGACCTGGCACTGGTGGGCGGTGCTTTACCATTCGTAGACAATAGTGGTGATGCAACCACTAGTCCTACCCTATTTCAGACCATCCGCAATCAGGATTTCGAAGCACGCTACGACCGTCTGCGCTATGACACGCCAGCCTTTGGTCCGGTCACATTTTCTGTGAGTCAGGGCTACAAGAATGAAATGGATATTACCGAGGTGGCTGCGAGCTACAACAAGGCTATCGAAGGGGTTGGTCAGCTATCTTCCGCGATTGGTTATTCCACTCGGGATACGGGCGGCCCAGCGGGTGATGTGGTGAATATTGGTGGTTCCGTATCCTGGCTACATAACACCGGCATTAACATGACGGTGGTGTATTCCAATATCGAGAATGACTCTATCCGCGATTCTGATTTCAGCATGTTCAAATTGGGCTACAAGACTGGAAAGCACTCTTTTACCATTCATCGTGCGCAAGGTGACGACTTCAACCCGGTAGTCATTACACCGTCGGCTGCGGCGGGACAGCCCGATACCCGTTTCACAGTTGCCGGTTCAGAGGCTATCGTCTTCGGCGCTGCTTACGTCTACAAACCCATCAAGCGACTGGACATATATACGGCTTACAATAACTTCTCTCTAGACAGTGATGTTGGCAACTACGATGACGTCAATATAGCGATGGTTGGTAGCCGCTTCCGGTTCTGATTGTCAGGAAGAGACAGGGTGCAAAAAAAGGAGGAGCTGGCCTTTGGGCAGCCCCTCCTTTTTTCAAATACTATTCAAACGTTCTTGGACGAACCGTATCCGGTTTCAGGAACGACTTCTCGCCAAGGTTGCTGTGATCTCCCAGCACATGGCCATCGGTTTCCCTGGCCTGCCCATACATCGAGTGCTTGTGAAAAGGCTCCCTGGTCTGTTCCAGAGTTTCTTTTATATCACCCGTGTATCGAGGATCCTGCGGGCGTTCCTGGTTGCTCATGTAGTAGGCTATGTCCCACGCTTCCTGATCATCAAGACTGTTAGGCTGGCCCAGCGGCATGTTGTTCTTGATGAAACCGGCTGCAGTGAAAACCCTTACAATGCCTGCCCCCCAGTTGTTAGACATATCTCCCCAGGTTGCAGGGAAAACCGTCTGATCGTCCACACGCAGGCCCTCGCCGTTGTTACCATGGCATGCAGAGCATTTTTCCTGAAAGGCGGCCTCACCCCTAGCATAGCTCAGCTCCTCAGGGCGCTCCGGTGCCGGGAAGCCGCGGCCATATATGGGCTGTTGCGGATACATGGGCACATCCGTGGCCAGCCATTGATGATACGCAGACAGTGCAACCATATTATCGCTGCCGTACTCGGGAGGCTTGCCATTCATGGAGTAGGTGAAGCAGCCGGCAATGCGTTCCTCAAGGTTATTTACGTGGGCGTTCTTGCCCCGGAAGTTGGGGAGGGTAACTGCAGCTGGCCAGATTGGCGCACTAAAGGGCATCCGGCCTTCGCCCAAATGGCAGCTGGAGCAGTTCATGTTGTTGAACACGTTCTCGCCACGGAGTTGTTGGGTGTTGGTGAACAAGTCGTAGCCTCTTCGAATTACACGCTTCAATTCCGGGTGCAGACTCGCGTCTTCCAGATCCTCCATCGTGGGTGGTATGTGCACCAGCTCGCTTTCTTTTGGTTCCGGGTAGCCAAGCTCCGCCAAGGTATCGATGTATTGCTGGGTTATTTCGTCTTCTGCTAATGCATTGGCTGAGAACAAAAGGGTTCCGGACAGGGCAGCGTAAGTTAATTTGCGAATCATGATATCGGAAACCTCTTAGTTAGCAGCGGAGTTCTGTCTAGCGAGCCAAACGGAGACTGCGTGAATATCGTCATCGCTCATCCGACGGGCGATTGAGCCCATAAGGTCTTGCGTGTCGTTCTCTCTGGCACCCGCTTTCCAGGCTTGCAACTGTGTTTCAATGTAACCGGCGTGTTGGCCGGCAATGCCGGGGAAAACCTCTCCAGCACCTTGATTGCCGGGGCCATGGCAGCTTTTACATGAAACAACGTAGCTGGACCAGTCACCCCGCTCAGCCAGTTGTTTGCCGCGCTTGAGTGTCGTTTCGTCGGCACCTTCGCCACCACTGCCCTGGGTGGCAGCCAAGCTGGCATAGTATGCGGCGACATCTGCGATTTGCTGCTCGTTCAGCATATTGGCAAAAGGCATCATGCTGGCGTTGCTTCGCTCGCCGCTCTGGTAATCATGCAGTTGTTTGGCAATGTAGGCGGCGTCCAGTCCTGCCAGCCGGGGCCAGGATTCACCACCGGGGACATTTTTGCCGCTGCCATCGGCCTGGTGGCAGGCCGCACACACGCCGGCCGCTGCTGCACCTCTTTCAGCATCACCATCCACTTCCGCAAGCACATAGGCGGAGCAGGTAGCCAGCCCCAGAGCAGCCAGGATTCCTGGAATCTTTTTCACAGTAGATTTCCCTCTCAGTCAGCGCCAACTCAAAATGGCGTATTCTATTGCTCTTGTTACTTTGCCTGCTTCAACAAAACCATGTTTGATAAAGATCAACTTAGCCGGGCTTAGGTGGTTACGCGAGCAGACTTCTGAAGCCGGGACAGCCAGAGGGAAGCAGGTCGACCCGAGATTCAGCCTGCTCTGGAATTCCCTGGTTTAAAAAATTGAAAATTTCTCTATACATTGCCGGGTAATCAGCGTACCGTCTTGTTGGTCGGAAAGATCTAGCAAAGCACTTCACGAATAAGACCTTTTAGTTGTAATACTTCTCGTCCTGTTTTTGACCCTGCACGTTTTTTTGTTTCCCGCATATCGCTGATCAAAAATCACAACGATTTTTGGACGGCACATTATTGATCAATTTCAGGATAGCTATTTATGTCTACAATTACTGGCAACGTTAAGTTCTTCAACGAAGCAAAAGGTTTTGGCTTTATCACTCGTGAAGGAGACTCAGACGTCTTTGTTCATTACAGCGCCATTCAGGGCAGCGGTTTCAAAACTCTGGCCGAAGGCCAGAACGTTGAATTCAGCGTGACCCAGGGCCAGAAAGGCCCACAGGCAGAAAACGTTATTGGACTGTAAATAACAGCCAATAAGAAACTGCAAAAAGGCAGCCTCTTCAGGCTGCCTTTTTTTATGGTTCCTCGCGGATGCGCTATTCTTCCCGGATATCAGCCGGTTTCACCCCTGTTTTCCGCGTCCCACAACACTTTCACAGGCGCAGAAAGGCGCTCGGGCCTGCGCGGAGTGACCCCGGCAAAAGCCTCATAGAGCTTTTGCATATCCGCAGTCATATCGTCACTTGGTTGAAGAATAAGTGGATAAGTCAGTTGTTTCTTACGGTAATCTGCGGCGGCCACAACAATGGGCACCCCTGCCTGTGTGGCAATCTGGTAAAACCCGGTTTTCCATTTTTTCGCGTTATGGCGGGTTCCCTCGGGTGTGACCACAATAACCATCTGGTCGTGCTCAGCGAATTGTTCTACCGCTTGCCCAACCACGCCGCCTGCCTGCGAACGGTCAACCGGAATGGCACCAAACCGCCGCAACACCCAACCCAACGGCCCCTTGAACAGGGTGTGCTTGATCATGAACCGGGCATCCAGGCCCAGGGCAACGCCGCAAGCAAGGCCCAGAACACCATCCCAGTTGGACGTGTGTGGCCCAGCCACCACCATGGCCTTGGGGATATCCGGAAAAGGGTGAATCTCCCAGCCGGCTACACGCAACATTCCGGAGGCCAGTCGCTGCATAACTGAACTCTCAGTATGCGCCCCGGCACCCACTTTTTTCTGTGGCATACCTGTTATCCATTGATTAAAAACGACACAATCTACCAATATTGGCAGCAAGCCCGGATTATACGTTATTCACCGGATAGCCTGTATTGGTGATAGCGTTGCCAGATAACACACAATTTTGTTAATTAAGGATGCGAATAAGCATGACCGGAACAGAGAACCCGAAACCCAACACCCTGTTCATCGAAGTATCCGGCTCTGGCCTGCCTGAGGTAGATGGCCTCTACGTGCCGTCAAAAGCGCCCCCTGCCAAATCCGATGCGGGGGTTATGTCTGCTCCCGGCTACTGGAACGGCAAGATGGCCTGGGATCGCGCCGATGGCAAAGCCGCCAGAAGCCCGGCCATCTCCTATTCCATCGGTTTCAAATCCTGGCGTATCTGCCGCCTGGACGGACACCTTGCCTACGAAATCGGCGGTGATGACGAGTTGCCGCCCACCGATCGCCAATGGAACGTTTACAAGATGGGCGTTGCGCCTGCGCCGAAAGTGGTGATCCACGATTCTGACCCAAGATAACTATGATTCATGCAAGTCAACTGGAGCCAGGCCGTATTCGTCTGTCAGCCGACACCTTTCGACCGCAGCCACTGACTGACTTGCGCCTCGTTCATCGCACCGCTTTGGCGGGGCACTTACCTCTCTGAACGCGCTGAACAAGCATTCAGAAAGAAACGGGATACCGGCCGCCAGCAGCAATCGCCACCACAATCAGCCCAAGAAGCAGATTGGTACCCACCAGCCTGCGGATCTGCGCCACCTGGCGCCCACCTTCCTGGGGATCCTGGTTGGCAACCGCCTGCTTCAGTCGGCGGAAGGGGGCAAAATACACGTGAAAATAGAGCAGGATCATCACAATCCCAAGCCCCTGCATAACGTGTATATGCCAGCCGGCACCCGCCATGCCACCAAACACACTGAAGATCATCCAGTAGCCGGTCACCAGCAACAGGATCACGGCCGCCCAAACCCACCGGAAAAACCGGGACAGGGTGTGGCACCAGAGTACGCCCCGCTGCGATGCATCAATCACCTCAACGACCGCCGGCCGCATGGCCATATAGGCGAAAAACATGCCGCCAACCCAGATCACGGCAGAGAGTACGTGAAGTGCGATAGCCAGACTCATAAAGGAACTCCCGGACAGGAAACGTGTTTAATGAGCATAAGCTTTATGACGGGTTAATTCATCAGAACACGCCCGTCTCTGCCAACTGCCGTATGATCTGAATCGTTTCAATGTCTGTGGCCACATAGGCCTCATGGAGATACTGATCGTACGGCATCGAATCGCCCCGATTCTCGATGCTTGCGGCGTGATATCGGAACCGGACAAAAAGCGATCCCGGTTCCGGCTCTTCAATATCCATCACGAGATTTGCTGCCGGAACCGTGTCCGTTGGCAAGGTTCTATACTCGATTCTCGCCTCCGACCAGAACGTAACTTCGTCAAATACCTCCAGCCCCGGCAATTGCAGGCACCGTTTCATATAGGCAGGTTCCTGCTCAAGAATTTCATAATCCTCAACGCCTACCAGGAACTTGTCCGGGCGCCGGGCCCGCAGAACCAGCCCTTCCCAGATCTGGAAGCGGGTCAAGGTAGGCAGTTCGGGCTTCGTCAGGTCGTTGATCTGAACAATGTGTTCAAACCTCATTCGGCCTCCTGTCTGCTGATGTCAGCTATCAGACATCACTCTGCCAGCCACAATAAATTTATCAAGAAACCCGTCGCCACGGGCTCACACCCTTGATTGGATCAGTCATAGTTGAACCGCTCCGACAGGATGCGCTGAGAAGGCGCCCCCCTCTTGATCAGGTGATCTTCAACGATATCCATCATGATCGTCGGTCCGCACATCACAAAGACCCATTCGCTGAATTCTCTCTCTGAAAAAACGCGATCCATCAGCGCTGAATCGATAAAGCCTGTCTCTCCATGCCAGGTTTCTGGCGGTTCTGACAGCACGTAGACTATGTCCTCCGCATCCAACTCCTCACGATAGGCAATCTGATCGATTACTCTATTCCCATAGATCAACTTCACCGCGCGCGTATCACCGGTCCGGCGCATTTGCCTGAGTATGCCCAACAGCGGTGCCAGGCCAACACCGCCTGCGATGAGAGCGATCCCGGGCTCAGCGCGACCATCGACAGAAAGATTGCCATAAGGCCCGTCAAGATAGGCGACTGTTCCGGTTTTTATCTGGCCAACGGTTCGTGTGAAGTCGCCAAGCTCCTTGATCATGAACGCTATTGCCGGCCCTGCCGCCGGCGCTGAGGAAATGGAAAACGGATTTTCTCGGATCGAGAACGGGGCGTGCCCCACATTCAGCCAGACGAATTGCCCGGCTTTGTAATCCAGCCCAGGATGGCCGTCTGGCTCCACGGTCAATTCCCATTGCTTTGGCGTCAACTGGAGGACGGAGGCCACGCGCCAGGGGCGCTCCTTCTTCAAAAGGGGAACCAGCAAGTAAACCGTAAGCAGTGACCCAACAGCCACTCCAGTCATTGCCAGCCACATCCAGGTCATCACAGGCTCCGATCCGTAACGCCCTGCATACACGGTGTGATGCAACAGAAGAACCGCAATCAAGAGTGCGCCGACCCCATGTAAAAGGCGCCATGTCTCGTATTTGAAGTCCAGTTGGTTGCGCCCGATTGCCAGTAGCACAAGGCTTGGAAGAAGCAGGTAGGCGGCAATGCCTGTCCACAGAGCTGAAAAATCAGTCGTGATGGTCAGTACGCGCGTCGGGTCCCATGGGCGTTGACCACCTGACGGCGTTCCCTGGTAAAGAAACGGGTGCATTAGAGCAAAGACCAGTGCTGCGCGAGCCATGATCTGATGAAACCGCATGGTCACATCCAGCCCAACGCCATTTGAAAAAATCTTGAAACGACCGGACAGAATGAATTCCATGAGGACCATCGAAAAGGCAAGAATCCCAAGGCCCGATGCCAGTTCCTGGTGGAACTGGCGTGGCGGCCCTCCCACCCACCAGGACAGGACTAACGGCAATGTCACAGCGCCAAGGTAAGCAACGATCAAAAAGAGCGATTTCATCTGTCCGGCCTGTTTCCCGTCCTCTGGCCATCCAATCTAGTCCTCCACAGAGACCTTGGCAACGCGAGTTCAGAAGTACCCCAATAACCTGCCAAGGATCAGCGCACTGATCCAGACTACCAGAGACAACATGGCCCCCACCCTCAAGGATAAAGGCATGCGAGCCTTCATCGGCAGGCCCCGTATATCCTGGCGCACCAACACCCGCCCCAGAATCAACGCGTTCGAAACACCCAACAAGACAAGCACTATCTTTGCCTGGAACAACGTTGACCCGGCGTAGTCCACGGCCGCTGTGGCGAATAAAAGCGCACCACATACAACCGCCAACCCCAAACCAATTGCCGATGTGATTCGAAGCACATCGACAAACATCATCACGGGATAGTTGCGCCAAAATCCCAGCAAGCGCAAATCCACTGGCACAATCCCACCGACCAGCAGCGCAACTCCAAAAATATGCCCGGCATTTACCAGCGGGTACATAAATGTGGAATTGCGCAAAGCAGAGACAAACGCCAGATTTTCGACGAAGACCAGTGCTTGCTCAATCATTCCCAGAATCAGGAATCACGATCGGGGTATAAGTTGTAGCTCTTCCCGTCGATCACAACTCGCTCAGCCTTAATCAGCCGCTCGCCTTCTTTGGCGGAACGATGGCCATGCACGGTAATTTCCCGCTCCTGGCTCAACATCTCTTTGCTGAGCCCGACACGGTCGTTACGCCAGGGTTGACCAACTTCCACAACCCATGCCTCACCATCCACATCAATGGTGACCTCGCCATGGGGATTACCAAGACGCACCGACGTGATGACACCAGTTATTTCAAATTCCTCGTCCGTTGCCCAGGCCCAACCGTGATGAGCCTGAGCGGCAGAGGCAGTAAGAACAGCAGCAAGAACAGCAAAACAGAGCAGGTAGGTAAAACGAAGTTGAGGCATATCCAATCCTCTTATCGCAGGTTTATCAGGTTAATCGAACCATAAAGTCCACAACCAGAGATATTCGACAGTTGGAATGTGGCGGAATTCCCTTAAGCCGGGCGACGTTTCAGCATCATGGTGAGTCTCCTGCGTCGGCCACCATTCGGGGTGCTTGTCGCGGATGAAGCCCAGCAACTTCTCACGGACATTCATTTCTGCCTCCCAGCCAGCAAAGGGTTCGGAGGTCATGAGGAAGAAGGAGACTCTCTGGCCTGTCTCGGTCTGCGCAGTGACAAAACACGAGAGCTTGTCATGATGACGTCCACGAAACGCAGCGCGATCAAACCGACGCCCCAGGCCAGGATGGTTATCAGCAGTATGCGGAATGAAGTCGTCGCCACCGCCGAGAAGGACACCACGTAATTGAGCAGGGTCTGGGCCACGAGCGTCATGACGACGAACGCCATGGGCACTCTGATCTGGCCAGCGAAGATGCTGGGTAAGCCGGAAGGCGATCTGGAGGTTGCGCCTTGGCTGCCCTGCCTGGGGATTCTGCCCCGAGGGATCTTCAATGGCGGCATCCTGTCGGCCGGACAAGTTGGAGGCATCGATCCACTCGCCACGCCTGAGAACCGCAGCCAGCTGTCTGGTGAGCTCGAGAAAGCTACGAACCGACTCGCGTGGCGTCTGTCGCTTGACCGCCTCGGGGGGCTTATCGAACCCGGCATTCAACGAATCGATGGAAAACCATCGCATCTCTTTGTCTTCCGGTGTCTGCGCCACGCACAGGCTGGGCAACAAGAGAGCACAGGCCATTCCCTTAAGGGGCTCCTCCACATCAGCCATATGGCGCAGGAGTACCTTTACAGTCGTGCAGTGCATAGATCAGCACGGTCAGACTACATAGGCTTCACCCTGCTCAAAGCGCGTCCGCACCCAGGCAATCTGGGTCTTGGCCGTCGCCAGTTGGTAGTGTGGTGAATCCTTGAACGAAAGCCAACTACCACCCCACACCAGTGGTCCGGCGGCGTATTCAGCAACGGCGTCGTAATCGCTTTCGCTCACTGAGTAGGTGCCATCCTCCCTGAAAATACCAATGTCCCAGGCTATGCCGAAATTATGATTGCTCTGCCCACCCCGCGCTCGCGTGATAACCGGGCCAGGATTGCCGTAGCGCCCCCGGCGAAAGAGCTGATTCTGCTCATCGTAGGTGCGGGTTCCAGAGATGATTTTCACACTTACACCCCGGCTCAATGCCCGAGTCATGAACTCACGAGCCTCCTTTTGAGCCCGGATAGACAGGGACGAAATCTTCTGTTCAGTGCGCCGGTCAAACGCGCCAAGTTTGCGCTTAAGTTTTTCGTATTCGGTATCGAAGGCGTTGCCGGCTGCCTCGGAGATCGGGCCCCACAATCCGTCCAACGCGCCGCGATAAAAACCCTCTGACTTCAGCAGACGTTGAAAAAAAAGCACGTCCTCGCCAAATAATCTGTCGCTCATCCTGAACCTCCCCGGTGTCCAGGCCATTTTGGCGGACCCGAAAATAAATCTGTCCCAGTTTTTATGTCCCGGTTATCAAAATTCCAGCCTCACGCCCAAGCTGAATCTGTCGTTGTCGTGATCGCTGTAAGCCAACAGGCGTTCATAGCTGACAAACGATTGCAGGCCACCCGCAAACACTCCCACCAAACCCACGAGCACATTACCGTAATTGCGATCAGGAGCGTCGTTGTTGTAACTGAATGTATTTCCCGCGCCGGGATCGTCACCCACGAACGAAAAATTAATGTCACGCTGGTCATCCTCGAATTCATGCACATAATCGAGGTACAGCTGAGGCATTAAAACGCCGTAGTCCCAACTGATAGCTTTGGAAAGCTGCACGCCCAAATGCGACGTGAGGGACTTTTCGGTCTGTTCGTCAACGGTTAACGCCAGCGGCTCATCAGTGCCCGATGGATTGTTGCGTTTCACCTTTTCCGTGTAGCCATCAATATCCGTTTTCTTGTATCGCAGCGCGAAACGGGGGCCAATAGTGAGGGTATTCATTGTCATATCGTAGCCGAGTTCGAATCCGGCGTTGATTTCATTCGCGTCGGTTTCACTTTCCAGCACGCCGTTGGCTTCATTGCCACCCATGGTGACTGTTGAATAACGATCGGTTTCGTATTCGTGGTTGTTGTAGCCCAGCGACCACCCCATATAGGCGTTGGTTGCAAAACCATATTCGCCAATAACCACCAATCCATACCTACTGTTATCAAATCCGCCGCTGTCCTCGCCCTGGACTTCACCATCAAAATCGCCATCAACGGTGGCGTAATTCACCGCCACACCAAGGCTGAAATTATCATTGACCAGGTAATCCAGACCCACCAACACCGCAGTACCATCTGACTCGAACCCCTGGCCTTCAATGGCGGTGGCGTCTTTCTCGTGGGATTCGAAGTCCAACGATAGAAACGCGCTTACAGGGCCCAGGTCCACGCTCGCAAGTTCGTTCCGGGTGGCGTCCTGTTTATCCAATGCCCCGATGCTGATCTGCGAAGTTATTGTGCCACCGGTACTTGAATCCGCTGCACCGCCATCGCTACAAAATGAAGCCAGATTGGCACCCATCGGGTCCAGGTTTACACAGCCAAACTTCACGGCGCTATTGACCGCAGTATCCAGACTCTGTGCCGAAAATGCCGATGGCGCGAGCATGAGTGACAGTCCCAGCAAGAGGACGCAAAGCGTCAGCCTGCCGGAGCGTTCGACGTTCTTCACCAGTGCGGAGATGTCCGGCAACAATCCCGGGAAGGTAGCGACCGCTTGTCGAGGGTTTTCCGAGGCGTTGATGACGTTCATGGCATTTGCCTCCCTTGTGAAGCCGGATTCGCGTTCTCCTGCTACAACGGACGACAGTAGTGAACGCCTCTATTATGGCGCATAGCAATTCATTAAAAAGTCAACTTACTTAGCTTATACATGCTTATGGCAGTATAGTTGAGATAGTCACATAAAAACCGTAAATCGGATATTTTTTAGTATTAGGGGATTATTCTCATACCCTTTGTTCAGGGAATATAACGATCATGTTCCAATCCTTTCTAATGACTTTGCTGCGATCCGGGCCCTGTATTATTGCAATACTATTGCTCATCGGCTGCGGCACTTCCCCACCATTCAATCCCAATGGAAAGGGGGCTTTTTCCCCGTCGATTGCCCATGCCGATGACGCAGAGGAGTATTCCGTCGTTAACTGTTTACTGCCTGGTCAGATCCGGCATTTGGGAGGTATGACCTACGTAGGTAAACGGAAACCACTCCAAACAACCGTTGGTGAATGCAAATTACGTGGCGGTGAGTATGTTCTTGATGAACCGGCGAGCTTTCAGGCGGCGCTGAGTATCTGGCAGGAGGCCGCCAATCGAGGCGACGCCGAGGCGCAATATTACACGGGCGAGATTTACGAAAAGGGACTCGCCGGTCAGCAGCCGGATTACCAACTGGCGGCCGCCTGGTATCAAAAAGCGGCCAGCCAGGGCTATAAGCGCGCTGCCGTCAACCTCGGTCGACTTTACGAGCAAGGCCTGGGCGTCAAACAGGATGAAGCAGAAGCCGTGCGCCTCTACCGAAAGGCGGCTGGGCAGGATAAAAACAGTGGTGCATTGTTGATGGAGTCAGCCGTTGAGGCACCGATCATCGACCTGATTGACCCACCGCTGACCATTAGTGGAGGGTCGATCCGCTTATCTCTTCCCGAGGGCGAGCGTCAGCAAATTTCCGGCCGGGCGATCGCTCCGGCTGGACTGCAGTCGCTAACGGTTAACGGCCAATCCGTACCCACCTCCGACAATGGTTTCTTCAGGACCGAGCTGCCCAAATACCGCAGTAGTAACAACGAGATCAGCTTACAAATTGTCGCCATCGACAACCGCAATCAGCGCGCCACGTTGCAGATAATTGTCTCCGCCGGGACTCGGGGCGAGGCACAGCTGTCGAATCAGGACATACTCGCTGAAGGCTTCGGCCGCTACTACGCACTGGTCATCGGTAACGACAAATACCACTACTGGACACCGCTCGACAATGCGGTGAACGATGCCCGCGCAGTAGCGAAACTACTGGAACAGCACTACGACTTCGAGGTCACCGAACTCTACAATGCCGAGCGGTCGGCCATCCTGTCGACCATCAATAACCTGCGCAAGAAACTGACGGAAAAAGACAACTTTCTCATTTATTACGCGGGCCATGGGCATTTGGTAGAGCAACTGGATGAGGGCTACTGGATTCCGGTGGACGCCAAACAGGACGACAACACTGAGTGGATTTCGACCCGGAATATCACCGGTCAACTGAAAATCATGTCGGCCAAACATGTTCTGGTGGTTGCCGACTCCTGTTACGCGGGCACGCTCTCCCGCGGTTCGCTATCCCGCTTGAAGGCCGGCATCTCCAACGAAAAGCGACTGCAATTACTGCAGTCCTTTGCCAGCTCCAGGGTGCGCACCGCGCTCACCTCCGGAGGCGTGCAACCGGTGCTTGATTCCGGGGGTAGCGATCACTCCGTTTTTACCAAAGCCTTTCTTGATGTACTGCAGGAAAATGGCTTGGTCCTCGAAACCGAGCGTCTGTTTCTCGCCATCCGCGAACGCGTATCCGACGCCGCGTTCGATTTGAATGTAAGACAGATACCCACCTATGAACCCATTCACATGGCGGGTCATGAAGCCGGCGACTTTGTATTTGTCCCGCATTAGGAATTTGCCGAGTTGCGGCGAGGAAGGTGGGGGCCTCTACCCGTTGCTAGCGGGGCTCTTGTTGTTTGATCAACCTGGCCGTCGCTTCGGCGTCGTTGTTATCCGGATCGATCTGCAATACGCGATCCAACAACACTTGCGCCTTATCGAACTGTTCCAGCTGCGCATAGACCCGTGCCAGGGTATCCATCACCACCGTGCTGGTTGGATTGATCTGATGGGCGAGGAGCGCCAACGGTAGCGCCAGATCGGGCTCGGTTTGCTGGAGGTAAACCCAGGCGATCTGGTTAAGTGGATTAACCAGATGCGGCAGTTGCTGGCCCGGCATCGACAACGCCAGGTGGTAAGCCTCCAGCGCGCCTGAAAAATCTTCTTGCAGCTCCCTCTGGATACCGGCTTGCAGTAACTGTTCACTGGCTGCAGCGACCAATGCACGCACCTCGGACTCTTTGGGCGGCACAACCGCTGCGGTGCCGTTACCCCGCAAGCGCAAACTTCCAGCGCTCTGTTGTAGCTCTGCAGAGCCTGCGATAGTGCCGGGCGCGGCAGTAGTGATATCCAGCTCCGGACTGCCCTGAATAACCATCACCGAAATCAACACCGCCCCGAAAAGAGCAAAACTGGTACCCGGAGCCGCATTTTTCAGAGTCAATTTGAACCCGCCACCCTCGACGGAGGCATCGGTTTCATCCCTGGACGCCAGACCCTGCAAGAATAAGCGATAGCCGAGCACAATAATCAGGACGCCGGCAGCAATAACTGCCAACCGAAACAGGGTAGCGTAAATCAGAAAGCTGGTTGACAGATCCATGATTTCTGTCCCGTATTGACTAGTTCATATTGGCAGGTCCCTATTTGCAAGTCCATCTGAGCTCAGCTAATCACCATCGCAATCAGCCACCCACCAAACAGAATCGGTACCGACCAGTAATGAAATTCCCGCCACAGGCCCGGCTCCCGAGCCAAGCGGAGCGCGATCAGATTGGCCAGGGAACCGATAGCCAGGCCGAACCCGCCCACCGACACACCCCAGGCCAGGTCACGCCATTCATCTGTGAAAGACGCCAGGAAAATAGCGGCCGGCACATTGGACATGATCTGGGAAGCGAGAACGCCGGCGGTCAACGCCTGCCCGGGCAACTGCAGTAGACTGTTGGCCACATCTTGAACGGCTGGAAGTCCTGCCAGCAGATTCATGTCAATAAACATCAGGACAAAAACCAGCAACAGCAACCAGTCCACACCCAGCAGCAGTCGTCGCCGGTAAAGCAGAAAAAGCACAACAAGCCCGACCGGAGCAATTGCCGCATAACCCAGATCTGCCAGGATGAGAAACGGCATGTACAAAAGCATGGAAACCCAGAATAATCCACGCTCCCGAGGTAAATCGGCGGCAACTGCGGACGCTGAAATCTCCTTTCCGGGGAAGGCCAGAGGCACAATAACGATCAGCAGGAAGGTGAGTGCCAGCGCCAAGGGGGCCATCATAACCGTGAATTCCAGGAACCCGGCTTCGGATGCCTGCCACAGGAAAAGATTTTGCGGATTGCCAATAGGGCTGAGCGCTGAGCCGGCATTCACGGCCAGCGCTTCGAAGATCACCAGTCGGCCCAAGGGAATATCGGCGACCTGGCGAAGGCTCAAAGTCAGCGGCACCACAATGAACAAAGCCACATCGTTGGTGATGACGGAAGCAAGGCAGGCAGAAAAAAGGATCAGAACAATCGCCAGCAACCGTTCACCCCTCACTCGCTGCAAGAGCCACTGCCCTGCAAGACCGAGATAGCCACTCTCCTCCAGCCCCCGACTCAGAATCATGAGTCCCGCCAGCGCACCGACGGTTTTCCAATCAACGAGCTGGTGCAGGGCCCAATCTCGCTCTGGCGTAAAAAATAGCAAGGGAGCCAGGGCGGCCAGAAGGACGATCAGAAGTCTGTCTTCACTGGCCCTGGCGAGGACATGGCGGAACATTGGAATGGATGCCTCAGTGGCGTGAAAGGGCCAGAATCGTCATGGAATGCTTTTACTTTCACCTGGGAACGAAATTTAGCCGCTCTCCTGCCCCGGCGGGCATTCTCCTGTTGTCGCAGGCGCGTGGATTGATTTTTTCAAAGCCAGCACGTCAGCCTGATGGGCAATTTCATTCTCGATAAGATCGGCGAATCGACGCAGCAGGGAGCGGTGCTCCTCGTCGAAGTACCGGGGTTGGTGATCCAGTACGCAGAACCTCTGGTGCAGTATAAGCTTTCTGATTCATGGCTGCCCTGCCCCAAAAACGAGCCCACCATTCCAGTATAAGAGATAAGGAAACCAATGCCACCCTGGCTCTGGCGATTACATGGCACGGGCCAGTCGGTTGGGCGTTCGGCTCGCCGCCACGGGAGTTTTCATCGTAAAAAAACCGCGATCAGAGTCGCGGTTTTCGTCTTCAGGTTACTGCAGTCATTCAGAGCTTACTGAGCAGGCCGAGTCACGTCGTTGGAAATGAGCGTAACCGCTGTCTGCGCCAGTGCCCTGCCATTAAGCACCGCGCCTGACTTGAACACGATACCGGTCTTGCCAAGAATAATGCCATTGAAGGTGGTACCAGCCTGCAGGGTGACTTCACCCGCTACCTGCCAGAACACGTTCTCTGGCAGCGCACCGCCAGTCAGGATAATGGCTTTACCATCTTCCAGCTTGAGGTCCTGGCCGATCTGGAAGATCCAGACGTCGTTTTCAGAACCGTTCAGCGTTACATCAGACGTCACCAGTACACCGGTACCCCATTTGTAGAGGCCGGGGTCCAGCGTCAGGCCGCCGATTTCGCCGGCACCCAGTTCAGTGAAGTCCGGATCAACGCGGGTCTCTGCGTCTGTGTAGGCTGTTCTCATGTTACTGACGGCTGTCGTCAGGTTGGCTGGAGTGGGCGAGGTCATGTTCGCCGCAAAGATCTGGCCGGTAACCAGTGGCGATGTGGCAAAGGTTTCGTCAGCAGAAAGGGTCTCGCTGAAGCCGGTGATCGCCGTGCGGTCGATGGGGCTGACAGCAATATCGCCAGTGATGCTGGTGGTTCCGGTGGTGGAAATGCCGGTCTCGGCCAGAATTACGTAGTTTTCTGCGGTTCCAAGGTCCACGGCCGCAGGGCCTGCGGAGGTATCCGTACCCGTTGTGAATCCGATAGTCACCAGTGCCAGGCTGTTGCCTGCAAGATCGGCGAGGGCTGTTGTCAGGTTCAGGGTATAGTCCGTCGACGCCTCCAGGTCATCCGCTGGGGTGAGCACCACAGTAGTAGGGTTTAAATAGCGCAGATTACCCGACACGACTGGACCGTCCGGATTTTTGCTCAGCTCAAAGGAGTCGGCGGTCAGGGTGTTCGGGTCCATCGCTTCACTAAAAGTAACCTTTACTGTGGTGTTGCGAAGCACATCGATTGCGTCGATTGCAGGGCTGCTGGAGATGACGGTCGGTGATTCAGCATCGGTTGTCGTGCCGGTAGTGAAGGTCCATTGAAAGTCTTCCAGCAGGTTAGCGCCGGATTCATCTTCAGCAGCGGTGGTTACCGTAGCGGTGTAAACTTCGTTGGCGCCCAGCCCGCCTTGATCGATTGGATCGAGTGTCGCGGTGCGGGTACCAGCGTTATAGGTGGCATCAACAGAGACCGCAGGCCCACTTTCACCCTGCAAGGTGAAGCTTTCCCCGGTAAGGCTTGCGCGTTTCATGTCTTTATTGAAAACCGCAACAACCTTGGTATTAGTTCCAACGTCCGTAGCGTTATCGGCAGGACCTGTGGAGGTCACTGCCAGTGTGGCGATGGCAACCGGAGTTTCATCCTCAACGGTGCTGCTTCGGTTGTTGCTATCGTTACATGCAACAAGCGATACCGACATGAGTGCAATGGAAAAGGTCATAATCGACCGGGAGTATTTGTTAAAAATACCCATAATAATTACCTGCTTTTTAAAACCAGCCGTACACGGTGTGTGTAACTACCGGTTGATTGAAGGAGCAACGCGTACTCATTCTCGGAAGCTTTGTGAAGGTTCGAGGTGGTTTTCGAAGACACAGAAGTTTATCTGAATGCGCTTGGTTTGCGCTTTTGGAGAGACCGCGTAATCACACGGCTGGGTACTGTTATACACCCTATTCGGGACAAAAAAAGGTTTTACTAATATTTCTTTTCAGAGTGGCGCCGTATATCACAGCCTCATGGCCATCCAGGTGAAAAACATGCCGCTAAATCACTGTGGAAAATAGATCGGTCCCGGTTTTCTCTTCAATGATGCGCACCCGGCCCATGCGCGTGGCCGTGCGCTAACTCTTCCGGATCGGCGGCACGTACTTCGATGATTTCGATATCGAAGGTCAGGGTTCGACCCGCCATCGGATGGTTGGTGTCGACATCGGCAAACTTGTGGCCGACCTTGGCGACGAGCACATGGCGCGGGCCCTGCTCGGTTTGCACCTGGGCGATCATGCCCGGTTTCCAGCGCTTGGCCCCCATCAAATGCTTGATCGGCACGCGCTGAATGGCATCGGCCTTGCGCGGACCGTAGGCTTTTTCCGGAGCGAGGGTGACGCTGAAGCTTTCGCCGGCGCCACGACCTTCCAGGGCTTCTTCCAGGCCTTTGATAATACCGCCGTGGCCATGCAGATAGGCGTTCGGTTCGCCGGTACGGGAGTCTTCAACAACGTTGCCCTGTTCATCACTGACACTGTAATGGAACAGGACCACCTGATTCTTTTCGATTGGCATAGGGTTCTCTGCTTCGGTTTAAAGTACGCCATTATAAACGGCTGCGGTTTTTCACAAAACTGACTACTATCAAGGTAAGTTATCGCCAGAGACGACGTTACCGTGGGACTGTCGATCAAAAAAACAGAATTCTCGACGAAAGACTTTGAACGTTTTGCTGCCAAGGTCCGAACGGACCTTGCAGCACTTACTCGTCTTCTGGATCGGCCCGACTTTGGTGAGGGCGAGAGCTCTATTGGAGCCGAGGTCGAGTTCTACATCGTAAATCCTGACCTGCGAGTTCACCCCATTAACACGGAAATCGCCGCCAGCGTTCAGGACCCCCAACTGACGGTTGAGCTCAACCGCTTCAATCTCGAATACAATCTCAGCCCCCAGGATTTCAGGGGAGATCCGTTTGCCAGAACAGAACAAGAGCTGCTCGCTGCCATTAGACGAATCAATCAGCACGCCGCACCACTGGGCGGCGAACTGGTACCGATAGGCATTCTGCCCACACTTCGCCAGTCCGATATGGGCGCGCATGTGATGACAGACGAACCCCGCTACCATGCTCTATCCAACGCGCTGCTCAAACAACGCGGCCAGCCATTCAGCATCCATATCGGTGGCAACGATGTCATAGATCTGGAGGCCGACGACGTCTACATGGAAGGGGCAAATACGTCGTTTCAGCTGCACTGGCGTGTCCCCGCCCATCGCTTCGCCGATTATTTCAATGCGGTCCAATTGGTCACGCCTATTGTCCTGGCTCTGGCCAGTAATTCGCCCAGCCTGTTTGGCCACCACCTCTGGGACGAAACCCGTATTGCGCTGTTCAAGCAATCCATCGACAGCCGATCCCCCAATCATAAAAACTGGCGCCACCCACCCAGGGTTTATTACGGAAACGGCTGGGCACGAAGCGCCTGGGAACTGTTTGCGGCCTCAGCCTCGCTGTATCCTCCCATCATTCCAGTGATGTCGGACGAAGACCCGATAGCCATCATTGATCGTGGAGAGGTGCCGAAACTGGCCGAGCTGCGCCTGCACCAGGGAACCACATGGCCCTGGAACCGGGCTATCTTTGATCATGCAGACGGCGGTCATCTACGCATCGAGATTCGCTCTATGCCTGCAGGTCCGACTGCCGTTGATATGTGTGCGAACGGACTGTTCGTGATCGGGGCTGCGTTGGCAGTACTCGATGACATCGGTCATCTGACGTCGATACTGCCCTTCCATTACACCGAACACAATTTCTACCGCGCAGCCAAATATGGCATTGGCGCAGAAATCATCTGGCCGCACAGGGATCAGGTTCAATTGCAGGATACGCCCCTGTTAACCGTGGCCCGTGAGCTGCTGCCGCGTGCCCGGGAAGCATTGAAACGAACAGACGTCGACGAGACGGAAATTCACCGCCTGCTGGGAATTATCGAAGGCCGCATTGAAACAACCATGACTGGCGCCCGGTGGCAGCGCAACATTACTGAGTCTTTTTTTAAATCCCTGAGCCCCGATGAGGCATTCCGGAGTATGCTGGCTCTTTACATGGCCAACCAGAAGAAAAACATCCCGCTCCATGAATGGACACTGTCACCGTGAGCAACTCAAACGTACTCGATTACCTGAATGACCCGTCACCCCGGACGCTCGGTCGCTCCCCCCTTGAGTGGCTGGACCGACTGCACAAGCCCACGGTTGTGCATGTTACCGGTCGCGACCGCTCCCGTACCCGGGCTATGGCAACGCTTCTGCACGGCAATGAGCCTTCGGGGCTGTTTGCGCTTCATCGATGGCTACTTGAGCAACACACGCCCGGGGTCAACATGCTGTTTCTCCTGGGGGGCGTCTATCCCGCGAAGATTCTACCCGCGTTTTCACATCGCCAGCTGCCCGCAGGGCGCGACCTCAACCGGTGTTTCAAAGAACCTTTCGATGGGGAAGAAGGTGCCATCGCACAAGCCATGCTGGCCGAGCTTCAAAAAGTGAAACCTGAGTGCCTGCTGGACGTACACAACACCTCAGGCACAGGCCCGGCCTTCGCTGTTACCATCACCAATGACGCCGCACATCAGGCGCTGACCTCTCTCTACACCGACCGCCTCATAATGACGGATCTTCGTCTGGGGGCGCTGATGGAATATTCCGAACAGGAGGTACCCACGGTGACCATAGAGTGTGGTGGGGGGCAGGATGATAAAGCTCATCAACTGGCGTACGAGGGTCTCGTTCGATATACCTCAAGACCCGACGTGTTGACACTGGAAGAAGCAGAGTGGGATGTCGCGGTACTGCGAAATCCGATCCGGGTGGAGCTGGCCCCCGAAGCGACCATAGAATATCGCCTTGAGCCGACCGGTCACGCTGACCTGACGTTTCCGCCAGACATCGAACACCGCAATTTTGGAATTGTTTCCCCAGATGAGCCTCTGGGATGGATCGGAAAAAAGGGCCTCAGCATACTCAACGCGATAGGTCACAACCGGACCGAGAACATGGAGCAGGTTCTTCGAGTCGAGGATGGACAGATCTACCCCGCCCAGGCCATCAAAGCCTTTATGATTACCACCAACCCGGTTATTGCGAAGAGTGACTGTCTGTTCTATGCGGTCAAAGCAACGGGCGAACCCATTTTCTAGAACCCGAAGAATCCAAAAAAGAAAAAATGGTTTTTCGACAGTCCTAATAGGCTTTACGCTTCATTCGCCTTCCGATAGTGACCCTGATAATCAAAAATCCTTTCCTGCACCTGCCAGTAGTGCTTCTGCTTGCGGGCAATCACAAAATCCGGTGCCGGCAACAGGGCCTGACTCTCAATCAGCTCATCAACTCCGCTGAACGTTTTCGGGGCCTGGCTATTGGCGAAACGACGGCCGAACAGTTTGTTAAAAACGGCGCGCTGTGAGGGCTTGCTGAAATCAAACGACTCGCTGAGTTCCTCCCCATCTTCACCGTGATAGGTGACCCTCAGTTTGCTGCCATCGACACCCAGCGTGATGCCGGCGCAGCGAATCACCATGGCATCCTTGAGTTTCAGCGCATCTCTTAGCTGATCATCCGGGTCGATGATGGCGTTCTGACACTGCCCGCAGTTACGGGCCGCGATATCGTTCTCGCTACCGCAGTGTGGGCACTCCTTGAAACGAAATCGGTAATCGCACTGCTCAGGGCGCCCGCTCTGAGCTACAGCCCTGCCCTCGTCTTCAGACTCCAGCAGCCCCTGACAACGGCGCCCGTAGTGCTCAATAACAAGGCCTTCACTGTCGGTTTTGCCCCAGAAGATATTGGCAAAACCACAGCTCGGGCAGAACACCTGCACCGGCTCACTGTCGGGGTTCGGTTTCGGCTCCCCCACCTCCGGGTGATGCAGATTCACATGGTTGCCCGCGTAGTCGATCACCAGGCAATCCTGTTTACCCTCGTCCAGACGAAGACCGCGGCCCACGATCTGCTGGTGCAGGCTGACCGACTGGGTGGGCCGAAGAATAGCGATTAGGTCCACATGGGGTGCGTCAAAGCCTGTGGTGAGCACGGACACATTGACCAGATACTTTAATTGCCGCTGTTTAAAGCGCTGAATCAGTACCGCCCGTTCGTTCAGATCGGTACCGCCAGTAACCAGGGCGGTTTGGTGTTCCGGCAGATAGCCGGTGATCTCCCGCGCATGATCCACCGTTGCCGCAAAGATCATCACCCCCTGACGTTCAGCGGCCAGCTCCATCACCTGCTCAATGATGGCCCGAGTCACCCGCTTGTGCTTGCTCAGCAGCTGATTGACGTCCTTCTCCGCATATTCACCAAAGCGGTCCTGGGCCAGCGAGGAGAAGTCGTATTGCGCCACCGCCGCGTTCACCAACTCGGGCCTGGTGAGATACCCCCGATTGATCATATAGCTCAACGGCAGTTCATAAATGCAGCGCTGAAAAGGCTTGTCCTCTTCACTACGAACAAAGCCCCGGTAGTGATAGCGATAGATCCAGCCCATGACCAAACGATAGGGAGTCGCGGTCAGCCCTAACACCTTGAGGGAGTCGTTCTGCTGCCGCAGTAGCTCGATGATCCTTTGATACTGACTGGTTTCATCACCACTGACTCGATGGCACTCATCGATGATGACCAACGAGTATTCACCCCTGAACTGATCCAGATTCGCCGACACGGACTGCACACTGGCAAAGGTCACCTGATGCTGGTTTTCTTTACGCTTCAACCCTGCGGAGAAAATGCCGCCAGTTAACCCGTAACTCTGGTATTTGGCGTGATTCTGCTCCACCAGTTCTTTTACATGGGTCAGCACCAGAATCTTGCGCCGGGCAAGGCGGGCCAGCTCGGCAATGACCAGGCTTTTACCGGCGCCGGTTGGCAGCACAATGACGGCAGATTCATCCGATTGGCGGAAATGCCTTAACGTGGCATCAACCGCTTCCTGCTGGTAGGGCCGCAGTTTGAAGGGAACATTCATTTTGCAGGGCTTAATCGTTTTCAGGATGAAGAGGTGGCCATACTAGCAAACGCGGTTGCCGATAACCGTGAGCAAAATATTAATCTGTCCCTGTTTTCGTTAGTTAATAGCGACGCAACAATTCCCGATAAAGCCGGTTATTCCTGTCCTGGACGATAATCTGGGACCTGAACAGTTGCCACAACTCCCAGGAATAAACGATCACAAGCAGGGCAACACCCGGCCAAATCAAACCAGCCAAGAAACACCCAACTGCCACCAGCAGAGCGCCAAGGTCCATCAGCCCCCATTGCCAGCGCCCCAGATAAAAATGGTGCAGTCCGGTGATAAAAAACCAGTTCAATGCGGCGTAGGTATCCGGATCCTTAACTGTTTTCCCGGCTTGCCGATAGAATTCTGCCCGCTGCTCTTCTGACAGCTCTCGAACCGCCTTTCTGAGCGACTCTTCCTCGGCATCAACTTCCTCTTGCTTCAGCATGCTCGTTATCCCAGGTGACCGGCTCGATGCATTTACAGATCGCGTCAGGCCTGTTGCACCTTCGAAGACGGTGAAACGTTAATGCCAGCCCTTTGCGAAGACCGAATTGCCGGATAGCTTCCTCAGAATAGGCAGAGCAACTCGGTTCGAAATTGCAGTCGATGCCAAACCACCGAGTGCCACCACCCGTTCGACGATAAAAACCGATGACCTTCAGAGCTAGAGTGTTCAGCACCTGTTAACGTCCCAACGTAACAATCACAGATTCACGCTGCCAAAACAGCCAGAAGCGCTTCATCTCCAGAACCTGGAATACAACCTGCCAACCTTCGGAAGCGTAGCGGTTTAATTCCGCTTCAATCTTTTTTAAAGGCAAGCCGGAGGAGCCGAGCAGCAATGTGCCACAGCCGCCCTCCGAGATATGGACCATCTTGTATTCGGTAAAGCGTTGAGCCGTCATAACATCTCCTTTGACGAAAAATAAATCGGCCGGGCCCGATCAGTAGAAAACAATCCGACCTGAAACAGCTATCTATTCATACACCTGTAAACTAAATTTGTATCATAACGGTTCCAGTAATGGCGGAGTTGCTTATGCGCATCGAGCGAATGGCGGTATACACGGCGCATCTGGAATATACCGGAAAAGCCTATGCCTTTGCTGGCGGCCGCTCCCACCAGGGATTCGAGACGACGGTTGTTGCCCTTTCAACAGACACGGGGCTGGAGGGCTATGGTGAGGTGTGCCCCTACGGCCCCAATTATATGGCGGCTTTTGCTGAGGGCCTTCCTCCCTGTCTCCACACTGCTTGGCGGCGCGGAAGCGCACTCAGTCAAACTGGATGAAGCTTTCAACTCGTTGAACGAGGTGCAGCGTGGACCCAGAGGCGCCGTTATGACCTGAAACAAAAATCACTCTTTCGTTTGACGCCTCAGGAGTTTTGTAACGCCCATGGCAAAGCCGAAACGCATCTACCTTGCCGGCCCCGAAGTCTTCTTCCCGGCCGAAGAACACCAGGCCATAGTGGCCGAGAAAAAACGCCTGCTCCAGGAAGTCGGATTTGAAGGCGTGGACCCGTTGGATACGGCGCTCACGTTTTCAGATGACGAGGCTAAACCCGATCGCGGCCACCACATATACCAGGCCAACCGCGAACTGATGGACAGCTGCGACGCCATCATTGCCAACCTCACACCCTTTCGCGGCATCAGCGCCGACCCTGGCACCGTGTTCGAAATCGGCTACATGATCGGCCAGGGCAAACCCGCCTTCGGATTCACCCTGGACAGCCAGCATTATCGCGAACGCGCCGGCGCAACCGAACGGGATAAACTGGGCCATACGATTGAGGATTTCGGGATGAGTGACAACCTGATGATAGAAGGCGGCATCAACGATTCCGGTGGCCAGCTGTTCGTGGCAGATCAACAAGGCGAACACCGATTTTTCTCGGCCAAGCTGTTCCGTCTCTGTGTGCAGGCGCTTGCTCATGCCTGAACCTGCTGACACTGACAAACAAAACGCTCAGAGCGAGCTGCCAGGAAAAACGGCCCGTGAGAAGCATGCGCTCCTCAAAAGGAAGGGACCTGTTAACGCACCGCCGAGTAGTATTAAGCTTGAATCAGATTTTCTTCAGGCTCAAGATTCCCAGACACCATCCACAAGACACCGCCCTCATGATCGATTTCCGCAGCGATACAGTAACCCGCCCTACCTCTGAAATGCGCGAGGCCATGGCCAGCGCCGAGGTAGGAGACGACGTTTACGGTGACGACCCAACCGTTAACAGCTTGCAGGCCTGGGCTGCTGAACGGCTGGGCTTCGAATCGGCGCTGTTTACCGCCACCGGCACCCAGGCCAACCTGCTGGCGATCATGAGCCACTGTGGCCGGGGCGATGAATACCTCTGCGGCCAGTCGGCACACAACTACCGTTACGAGGGTGGCGGCGCCGCCGTACTCGGCAGCGTTCAACCGCAACCCATCGACAATGAGCCGGACGGCAGCATCAACCTTGAGAAAGCCAAAGCTGCCATCAAGGCCGACGACTTTCATTTCGCCACAACCCGCCTGCTCTCACTGGAAAACACCATCGGCGGCAAAGTGTTGTCACTGGACTACCAGCGCCAGGCCCGCGCCTTTTGCGACGACCACAACCTGCTGCTGCACCTTGATGGCGCCCGGGTGTTCAATGCAGCGGTGAAATCCAACTGTGATGTCACCGAGATAACCAGACACTATGATTCGGTCAGCGTCTGCCTCTCAAAGGGTCTGGGCGCGCCTGTCGGTTCGCTGCTGATGGGTTCGAAAGCCTTTATCAAGCGGGCAACACGGCTGCGTAAGATGGTGGGTGGCGGCATGCGCCAGGCCGGCATAATGGCCGCTGCCGGGCGAATCGCCCTGGAGAGCGGGCCACTGCGGCTATTTGAAGATCACGAAAACGCCGAATACCTGAGCGCTGGCCTGGCTGGAATCCCGCAGCTGGAGATCAACCCCGCCAGCACCCAGACCAACATCGTCTACGCCCGCTGCCAAACCGGAAAAGCCGCGCAACTGCGCGACTACCTGGCTGACCAGGGCATCCTGATCACGGCGGGAGACCCCATTCGCTTCGTGACGCATCTGGATGTCAACCGCCAGGATGTAGACCAGTTATTGGATGCAATCAGGCGGTTCTATCAGCTCTAAGAGGCCGCCATGGGGAAGCGTGGCCCCTGCAGTCGGAGAGTTTCATGAATAAAGATTACCCGGTCCCTGCCGGATACCTTGAGCGCGAAACGGAAGTGCGGAAAAGCCGGTTTATCGCCAGGGTCGCGCCCGTGAACTCCCGGGACGAAGTAAAAGACTGGCTAAAACAGGCTCACAGCGATCACCCAGACGCCGGCCATATCTGCTGGGCCTTCCAGATTGGCCGCCCCGGTTCTGCTACCGAGGCAGCCATGAATGATGATGGCGAGCCTTCCGGAACCGCTGGCAAGCCGATTCTGAACGTCATTCAACACAAGGATATGGGTGATGTACTGGTGATGGTCATCCGCTACTTTGGCGGTATCAAGCTCGGCGCCGGGGGATTGGTGAGGGCTTATGCCGGGGCGACAGAGAGTGTGCTATCTGCAGTTGAACGTGTGGTTCAGCAGCCAATGATCGATGCGCATGTCAGTCTGTCCTTCAAGGACGAGCAACCCTTGCGCCACTGGTGCGAGGTCCATGGTGCATCGGTAGAGTCGGTGGAGTATGGCGCTTCCGTTCATGCCCTGGTGTTGGTGCCGGAAGACCTGATGGCAGAGTTCGAGTCTTTCTGCGATGCCCATAAGCTGGGTTTGACACTCACATGAGGCGCCCATGGTTGCCTCAACCCCACTTCAAACCCTGCTATACACCCTCCCCCAATGCGGCCGCGTGGAGTGGTGGTCGGCGACGAGGTGCAGGCTCTTGCTATTAATTACCGCTGTTCTGTTCACTTAGGCTTAATCACTTCGGGCTCCGGGTCAATTAATGAATCTGTCCCGGTTTCGGAGCGTCAGTTTTCATTGAGAGTGGAAATGCCGTCAATCTCGATCACCGTTTTGGCATCCGCCCGCTCAATAATTTTCAGGAGGGTGGATTGAATCGTTTCATCTTCCCGGGCATCACCGCCACTCACAAACGTTTGCTTCTGGGGATCCGCGCCCTCTTCCTCGGTAAATGAAACAACGACCTGGGTGGCTGAATCCGGCGTTTTACCAAAGTGCTCTTTACCAAAGTACTCCAGCGAAACTAACGGATAGCCATGAAAGCCCTTCTTAACCTGCTTTGCAATACGCTTCTTTGCTTTATCCACATGCATAATAGGGCCTGTCGCTGTGCGTGTTATTTGGGTGTCATACGAGCACCCAGTAAATACCATTCGCCAATTCTATCCCGTTAAATCCTTCTAAAAATAGACTTGTCCCGGTTATCTTGGGGTCATACCCCATGTCGTTCGACACCCACTCCGGTAAGCATCTCAGTGTTAGCGCATTAAAGGCTGCTGCTTTTGGGAATTTCCCAGAGAGCTCTAGCGCGCCTTCAGGGTTTCAGGCCGGAACAGTGCCGTACTCAACACCAGAGCAAACGCTGTCAGAACAAACACCTTATTCACAAACCAGTTCGTGCGCCAGATTGACCACTCCGGCTCCGCCAGGAACCAAATGAACAGAGTGGTGATGATCAGGATCTCAACCACAGACATGCCAATGGCCAGCAGGCGCGCATACCATGGCCTCGCCAATAACGTCCAGGCCAGCCAGAGGTGTGCAACCGGCCACAGGTCCCAGTATATATAGGTTGCCCAGCCCTCATTGCTGGCCAGCGCAAAGCCGATCGGGAACAGGTATTTGATAAAGATGGTCCAGGCCACGAGGATCACGAACAGATGCGCGAGAAACCTGATCCAGGGGCTCCGAACATTTTCACTGGACGATGTCATTAAGGTGTTCCTGTTAGCGAGTTCATCCGAAACTGAGACTGATCTATTCAATGGAATCTGATCGACGCGAACACATCTCTGCTGTTTCCTGTTGCCCAGGCCGGTTCAGAAAGTTATATCTGCCTATATCACCGTTTCCGCAAGCATGCTAAAAGATTCCTCCGGCAGTAGCCTGGGCACTCTCCCCATCAGGATATCAGCATGTCAGATAAATTTTTCTTCAAGGGTCGGCAGGACGCACGCCAGCATCACACCGCTTACGGCGGCTTTCAGACCAACGCCAGCCAGAAGAGTGGCAGCAGGAAGTATCCGCTGACGCTGGTAGTTACCAGTGAAGCGCGCAAGCAGGAGGTTGAGGCACAGGTGGCCAGGGCGAAACTGCACGCGAATATTTCAGTTGATAACCGCGAGGGCGCCGTTGAATCCATCAATGAGCTCACCGTTCTGCTAGATAAAGGGGGGACAGTAACCACGGTAAAATCGCCCGCCCGCAACGACGTCTGCAACTGTGGTAGTGGTATCAAATTCAAGAAGTGCTGTGGCTGAAGGCCTTTCAGGAAGCGGCCTTTAGCGCCGCCTATGTAGGGCATCCGCACGGTCGTTGCACCTGAAAGTGTGTACTCAGAAAATAGATTTGTACCGGCTTTCTCGGTTTTCTAGTTTTTCTCAGAACCCTTGAGCGGCGACCCGGACCTATTAGGCACCTTCCCTGCAGGCGTATATCTGGCTGCAGGCTCCAGATGCACATCCTGATCATCGAAGAAGATCTCATCCACATACACCCCCCCAATGGCGCAGGGTCTTGATGACCCGAATCTCAGCCGGGCTATTTCTTGCGGTGATGATGGCCACGCGAACGGGTGAAAAGTCGACCTTGTGAGGAAGCCGATCCTGCAAACGCGACAACTTCCGAAGCAGCGTTGCGTAAGGTCCGTCGTTCAGGGAAAGAAGCGCCTTCACAAGATAAAAGCCCGTGCCAGGCTTGAGCCAATTGGACTCGAACTTACCGCGAAATACGGAATCTGCTTCGCTAAGATCAAACAACGCCGTTGCTGAGATGCCGACTTCCAAGGTATCCGATAAATCGTAGGGCATGAAAAATCCTTATGGGTGATTTCAGCTGTGCGCTATTTCTTATGCACGGAAATAAATCTGTCACGGTTTTCCTCCAACCCCGGGCAGAGCCGACTATATTCATTACGTGGCGGATCTATTTGGGCTTGGGACCGGGCCTGGGCATGAACAGCCCAGCATCAAGCTGCTCGATAAATGTCGCTGGTTCAACAGCCTGATTTCAAAAGCCGACAATGTTAAGCCTGCAAAGAAATTGATTCGTAAGCTCGGTGCAGTTGATATTCGGGAAATCGAGATGAAGCAGGGAAACAAGATTACAAGGGTATTGGCCTGGACATTCATCTGAACCGCTCCCGAGGTGGCGCATGATTATCCAAACCGAGGCCATCGAATACCGTTCGGCGGCAGCTACTGGCCGATCATCACCGGCCTGATCAGCCGGTGACAACCGGCCGGCCATTACATTGGCCCTTTTTCCTCGTCGGACATCATGTCCTTTTCCATGGTCTCCTTGTCCATGTTTCCCTTCTTCATGCCATCCTTCATTTCCTCGTGCATGCCATCATCCATCATGCCTTCATTTTTCATATCGTCATGCATGGAGTCGGTCTGCATTGTGTCCTTGTTCATGCCATCGTCTTTCATGTCGTCATGCATCATCTTCTTTTCCGCACCCATGCCGTCCTTATCCATTTCGTCCGCATGGGCCGGAGCCATCATGATCAAGGTGGTGCCAACAACAAGCAGTGTAGTTGTCAGGGCTTTCATTATGCATTCTCCTTGTCGGAAACATTCAATGTTCGACGTCGCTGAGCCCATGGATAACATGCCGGCGGCGTCAGAATGCAGAGTGCACTGGTGACCTCACAAGGCCGTCACGGCCCGGTAAAAAGTCTGTAAAGGAAAGGTCACAAAACGCTCACGGGCAAGACATCTCGTTTTTGGCAGGCTCGAGCCGTCACGACCTGCCTGTCGAAAGCCATAACAACAAGCAAGCAACCCCGAAAAGAAGCACTGCAAGATGGACAGCCAGGTTCTTCTGGGTAGTTGGGGCGGGCTTTCTGGCGAAGCTGAAGTAATCCTCACCAAACAACCCAACGCCGCAGCGCTCGCAGTAGTTCTTCGAGTAAGAAAGCCTCAGCTCAGATGGCTCAAACTTTTTCCGACAGCTGTAACAACTGGGCTTAATCACTTCGGGCTCCGGGTCAAAACGACTGTGCATAATGTTCTATATAAACCATAAGCCCGGTCGATTAATGAATCTGTCCCGGATTTTAGCCGCGTTATCGATAGCTTTCGATCAGAGTTTTCAGTTGTGACTGGAATTCGGGACTCTGCATGACCGCATCAACCTGATTGATCACCTCCGCAGCGGACGGAAGCTTCCGCGAAACACCAATGTGAAAAGGGATCTGGGAATTCGGGATGAAATCGACCTTGCGAACTTTCAGTTTCTTCGAATAACCAAGTTTTCGAGCGCTGAATCGGGCATCTTCAGCGGGCTGCACCATAAAATCTCCGGCCTCCCGAAGCATAAGAAGATGCATCATCGCGCTCATGTGCTGGCCCGGTACACGTTCCAGATAGTCGGGGATGTTGTCCTCTTCCCATTTGGAGCCCTTCTCGCCGATCACCGTCAGACTGGACAAGTCAGTCAAGCTAGTAGCCGATTCGATCAGGTCTATGTTGGGGTTGTCAGCCGAGTAAACCAGGTGGCCGAAATCCCGCGTGAAGAGCGGCATCGCTGAAAAGATGGCGTAGCCCCGTCGCTCCTTCGACGGATAGGTGAGAAGGCCATCGTTGAGGCCAAGTCTGACGTTGTACTGCGCTCTCGACCAGGGCAACACCACATTTTCCGTGGTGTAGTCGGGGATAAAACTGAACACCAACTGCACCAAATCCGGAAACAGCCCGACAGCCCTTTCGCCAGACGAGGAACTGTAAGGCGGTGATGCTTCGCTGAACGCGAATGTCAGTTTGCTGCTTCCCCTCGATACACTGGGAAAAGCAAGGAACACAATCAGGAACGCGATGCACAACAGCTCCGCAAATCCTTTCAAAAAAAGCTTATTTACCAAGATTACCTCGGGTTCTACCCCGTTTCCACGAGCGGTTTTAAAGCGGCTGACACTTTCTGATCCTGAGCGGCAACTCTACGTCGCATTCTGCGATTATGGAACCGAAAACAGAAAATAGATCTGTCCTGGTTTTCTTGGGGTCTGACCCCAACCTCTGAATAATTGTACCAGCCGGTGACTTGGTTTCCTTGCAGAACAGGACTATCGTTGAAAGGTTCCTTCGCCAGGCGTCGCAGCAGCAGTAGAAACCCTCATCCTGTAGCGTTAACCGAGATGATGTGGAGGTCGATATGTCAACCGAACTGGCCGAAACCGGAAATCTGCAGCGTCTGCTGGAACAAGTTGGAGCGGGACTGGACAGCTATCTGACCTTTGAACATCCCGACGCCATGCATCCGGGTCAGCGCTGGCGCCAGTTCCTCGACATTCCGCTCCCCGAACTGGGAGTCGGCATCGAACAGGTGACGCGGGACCTCATTGAGCAGGTCATCCCAAACGGCTCGCCGGTCCCGCGCCCGGGGTTCAGTTCCTTTATCACCACCGGCGCCACCAGCGCCGCCATCCTGGCCGCGACAGCGGCCAATGTTGCCTCACCACAACGCTACATGCACACCGCGTTCAACTTTCTCGAAGAGCTCTCCCTGCAGTGGCTGGCCCAGATGTTCGGGCTCGGGCCGATGCTCGGGGTCTACAGCAGCGGAGGATCGGTGGCGAACCTGATTGCCCTGGGTGGGGCGCGCCAGTCCGCCTTCGAAAAGATTAACCATGACCCGGCATCCTCCGGCGTCAATCGCGCAGTGGGTATCTACGCCAGCGCGGAATGCCACCACACGATTCAGCGCTCAGCCGGGGTTTTGGGGGTTGGGCGAAGCGCGGTGCGGCTGATCAAGTGTGACGCCGGGGGGCGCATGCGGGTTGACTCTCTGGCAAAAACGCTGGCCGAGGACAAGGCCGCCGGTATTCTCCCCATGGCCATCGTCGCCAATGCGGGCTCGACCAATACCGGCGCTATCGACCCGCTCCAGGCCTTGGGGGAGATCGCACAGGAAAACGGAATCTGGTTCCATGTCGATGGAGCCTATGGCCTGCCCGGCATTCTGGATGAGGAAGTCAAACCGCAGTTCAAAGGGCTGGACCTGGCCGATTCGGTCATCGTCGATCCGCACAAGTGGCTGGGAGCGGCAGTCGGCGTGGCGGCTACCTTTGTGCGCGACCGCCAGCTGCTCTACCGGGCATTCACCCAGGAACCCGCCGACTACCTGGAAGGCTCTGTCGAGCAGAACCAGGTAGCTGCGCAAGTCGAGCATTCGCTCGATGATCTCGGCATTCCCTATTTTGACTTCGGCGCCGAACTCAGTTCCCCGAGCCGGGGCGTAGTGGTGTGGGCGCTGATTCGGGAGATCGGGGTGGCGGGGTTGCGTCAGCGGGTTAAACGCCACAACGCGATGGCCCGCCGCCTGGCGCTCCTGGTCCATGAGCACCCCAACCTGGAGATGTTGGCCGAGCCCACCCTTTCGATCTGCTGTTTCCGCTATACCTCGCCCAAGATCGCCGACCTTGATCGGTTCAACCAGCGCCTGCACCGCCGCCTGGTGCGGGAGAACATTTATATGCCGAGTACAACCCGGGTGCAGGGGAAACTGGCGCTGCGCCCCTGCTACATCGGAGCACGCGCCGAGCCGGACCAGGTGGATGGATTGCTCGAGGCGGTGTTAAGGATTGGCGCTGAACTGGAGCCCGGGCGCTAGCACTCGACGACAAGGTACAAGACCTGACCCTGTTATTTCAAATCAGACATCATCAACGTCGATACCAACGGGCATGTAGGACCCACGAGAAGCAGGCTTGATGAATTCAACATAGCTTCCAGAAACCTTCTCTGCTTTTCTGTTGATGGTGCGAACAAACTGAAAGAACGAATCGCTTTTGCTCTCTACCCAGCTCTGAACCCGCTCCAAGCGAAAATACGGCACTTCGTCTGCAACGATTTTCATCGTGTCGAAAGTGCTAGTGGAGAGGTCACGCTCCATGGCTTCAACAACAGAAATTAGCGAATCGACCTCTCTAAAAATAGTGTAAGTATTCATAACAAATCCTCTGTGTTTAATTTAAACATACATCTATAAACTAGGAATGATATAGAATTTTTGTTTAATTTAAGCATCAGACCACAATCGAACTATATTAAAACAGTTAAAAATAGGGCATTCATACTAATTTATAGAGATTGTTCGTTAAATTACATTAACTATTAAAAACAGGGCCTTATCACATCTAATTGCAAAATATTACTTGCAAGCAAAGTTGACACTCCTCATTTTGTAGAAACTGACGAAAACAATACGTAAAAACAGGTAGCATGGGCATAAACTTGCTATTAAATAGCGCGTTTTTTCTGGATAGAAATACTAGCCGTCATGGCGCTAAAACGTCAGTTTTCATTGAGCGTGGAAATGCCGTCGATCTCGATCACCGTTTTGGCATCCGCGCCCTTTCCCTCGGTAAATGAAACAACGACCTGGGTGGCTGAATCCGGCGTTTTACCAAAGTGCTCTTTACCAAAGTACTTCAGCGAAATTAACGGATTGCCATGAAAGCCCTTCTTAACCTGCTTAGCAATACGCTTTTTTGCTTTATCCACATGCATAATAGGGCCTGTCGCTCTGATTGTTATTAAAAATAGATCTGTCCCGGTTTTCTTGGGGTCAGACAGCGTCGTTTTGCGCACCAAATGCACTGGGGTCTGACCCCACAGAGTTATGCGAACATCCTTGTTTTGCCTTTCTCAATCAGTCAGATGTGAAAGAGAAATCAGTCTTTCATTCTGCACCTTATGAGTTTTGTAACAATGATATCTGCCTATATCACCGTTTCCGCAAGCGTGTTAAAAGATTCCTCCCGGCGACCGGGACAAAGAGGACAATGGTTATGATTGTTTGCGGGGTTGAGCTGACTGGCAGTGATGCGGTGGTGTGTTTGCTGAATATGGACAGGGGGCAATTCAACCTGCCGGAGTGCAAGGTGCGCAAACTGTCACTGCCGAAAAACCACAGCCGTGAAGATCTGAAGCGTTTCCAGGCGGCCTTTTCGGAGTTAATGGCCGAACGCGGGATCACCAGTGTCGCGATCAAAGAGCGGATGCCAAAAGGCAAATTTGCCGGTGGTGCCATCAGCTTTAAAATGGAAGCGGCCATTCAACTGATCACCGGCACGGAGTTGACGGTGACCATGCTGCCCCCGGCACTGATTAAGTCCACCCTGGCATCCAACCCGCTGCCAATTGCTTTTGCCGATACAGGTTTGAAGGCCTTTCAGGAAGCCGCCTTTATCACAGCCTATGTAGGGCAGCTGCAAGGTCGTCACAACTGACAGCGTTGGTTTTCTTGGGGTCTGACCCCCAGCGATATTTTCGCCAACCGCCGACCAGCTGTAACTTCTGCTTAGAACCCGCTCCAGCAAAGCCCGATCGGTTTCGTCCATCTCGCACTCGTCAGCCACAAGAAAACCGGAAAATCCGGGAAAACCCAACAGGGCCAGGGCGTTCGGCCCGGTCTGTCTGGCCATGAGCTCCTCCTTGCTTTTTTGAGCATAGAGTCCTTTCTAACGGCTAGATGAGTTAAAGCAGAAAATACATCTGTCCCGGTTTCCCAACTGATCAAACCGGCAACTCAATAATCTCACCAACCACACCGTCTTCACTCACCTGCAGCCGCCCCACGGTGATCGGCAGAGTAAAGCGCCGGGGCCCGGCGCCACCTGGGTTGAAGTAGAGCACGTCGCCGATCCACTCGTTACGGGGTTTGTGGGAATGCCCGGCGATTACCACGCGGTAACGGCCTTGCGGATTGATGTCGAGGGTTTTGACGTCGTGGAGCATGTAGAAGGAGTGGCCGAGGAATTCCAGATCCTGAACATCCGGAAGATTCGCTGCGCGGCCTGTCTTGTCGATGTTGCCACGGATCGCAACCAAAGGGGCGATCGCCTCCAGCGCATCCAGAACCTCGTCTCGCCCCACGTCACCGGCATGAAGGATCACGTCCGAACCTTTCAATGCGGCCAGGGCCTCGGGACGCATTTTGCTATGGGTGTCTGCGATCACTCCGATTTGCATGGTTACGCCCTCTCTAACACTTCGAGCTCTTTCCGAACATCCTGGAAAACTTCTTTATCACGAGACTCCAAAAACGCTTCGAAATCAGAGCCCGTCAGCTCAGGTACATATGGTGAAAGAGCCTCCTGTGCTGACACCCACTAATCCAACGCTCCCAGATACCAACCTGAAAAGAAAAACAAAAACATAAGAACAGCATAAACGGTGAAGGGTACCACCACCCACAATTTCAACGAGAGCGGCAAAGGTTCGCTCTCATCACCCATTCTGGTTTCGATACGGGGTCCTATTCGTGGAATGTGTCGGAAAACCACGAAAGCGTATACATGCATCACCCTCATCCAGCGACCGATCGGCCCGTTTCCCCAGATGCTACGGATTTCATCCAGTTGCTTGCCTGGAGTTGCAATTCGCCGTTCGACTTCCACAGTTTTTCGGAAAACAGCGTAACCATCAATAAAAGCAGAATGATAGCAATGCCCAGAGCGGCCACGATCGTAATCTCAGCCAGCAACGTCAATTTTTCATCACTCATGAATAGACCTTCTCAGGATTTCGCCTGCGGCCTCACCACCCGCTCCGCCAGCAGGTACGCTATCCACCCCGCGAGCGAACCCTTTGGAACCTGGGGATTCCGCGAGCCCACCATCAGCACTGCGCGCAAAAGATGCCTCCGCCCGCCGAGCAGCCTTAGGTGGTGCCGGCGAAACGCCGGAAAACGGCGCGGACGTATATGTGTCACCAATAACAACACTGCCACTGCCGATAGTAACGCCCCCACACGAAATCGCACCACCGGTCACCGCTGCAGGAATACCATTGATCAACACGGTTGCCGAACCAGCGGCGATAGCTCGCGGATGGGGAGGATGCTTAGGCTTGGAGTGCGGCGCGAGTGGATCGCCAACGCGGGCGACAGGCTTGCCATCAATCAGTACATCGGGGGAACCGGCAGTTACCGGAGTGGGCGGGAACCCCTGGTGGTCAGTTCCCATATCACCCAACAGCACAACTTTCTTGCTCATTCCTTTGTTCCTTCTGTCCTTGAAGAATCATCCATTTTTTTCAGGGGGCCGTCACTGGCACCTCATGCGTTTATGGTAAACAAAGATGCCGTAATACCCAAGTTCCAGTTCAGGAAACCTGAGAGCTATCAGAGTCTCCCAAAAGGCGGCTTCAATCACGCCAGAAAGGTTTATGGGCCTCTTCCGACAAACTGCCGTAGGGCACTCCAATATCCTTTTCGATCAGTTGCGTATCCATCTCGTACAGCGACTGCCTCAGCCGATACCGCCGGTTCCAACGTTGCGCATAGAACCTCAGTGTGTCCCGGGTCCGTTTGAAAAGATTAGGTTTTGCATGCTGGCTGCTGATGTCTGCGGACATACAGCGTAGCTGGAAAGTGGATTCAAGCTTCATTTTTATCTTCCTGTAAATGTGAACGATGACTACAATGAAGCCATTGTCGATGGCCTGATAAAGGTCGTCCATGGACATTATATGAACCTGGTGTTCTGAAAATATGAACATAAAACTGGACAGACTTAAGTCATTTCTCCTGGTCGCAGAGGAATCCAACCTGACTCGCGCAGCCGCGCGCCGACACTCAACACCGTCTGCCGTGAGCGAGCACCTTCGCCAACTCGAGGACGAATTGCAGGTGCTGCTGTTTGAGCGGAGCAAGAAAGGCATGTCCCTGACCGCGGCCGGCGAACAATTATTGGCGCCGGTACGCCAGGTGTTCTCTGCGGTGGAGAGCGTGCGCAACACCGCACTCACCCTGCGCGCCGTGCCACAGGCAACGATTCGTCTCGGTTTGAACTCGCCGCCCGAGTACCTCCGGATCGATGAGGTGCTGCGCCTGAAAACAACCGCCCTCCCGCATCTGAATGTGGAAATGAGGACCCGATCATCGGCACAGATCATCGAGCAGGTACTTTCTGATGACCTGGACCTGGGTTATGTCTACGGAAACTGGAAGGATGCAAGGCTCCGAATTGTGCCACTCGCTCCAGTGCAGGTAGCCGTTATAGGGCCGGCAGATGCCAGCATCGACACGCTTCCGGATGACTTCGACGCACGCCGGCGTCTTCCCTGGATCTGGCCCAACCAGGACTGCCCATTTTTTGGCTTCATGGGGGAATTGCTCGGTCGCCGGGCAACCATAGCAGAGGCAGCCACCAGCTCCGATGATGAGTACTCAACCATAGTCATGGTTAAATCTGGTATGGGGTTTGGTCTGGTAGAGCGGGAATTTGCGCTGCAATCACAACAACGGGGGGCGATTCGAATTTTTGAAGAACCCGCTCTCAAGACGGATCTGAGCCTGGTGTGCGGCGTTCGCAGCTACGAGCGGGCGGATTTACGGGCGATGTTTGATCTGATTGTCAGTGGGTGGCAGCCATAGGTGCCCTGTGCCCGGGGGAGCTTCCTCGGGTTATTGAAGGGGGTGAATCCGGATATGACAACGGCCCTCGCGTCTAAGGGATTACCGTGCTGTCGCCCCTGAGATCTGGCTCCGGTCCCGCGAAGGGTTTAGTGTACGCTGCCAACAGTACCGAAGTTCAGGTGATTTATGATCAGGCGCTTTCTACCCCGCGGGTTTCGGCCCCGCGGACAACCCCGGGATGAAAGCGGCGGTTCCCAGGTTAACCTGGAGCGGGTCGGACGCAGCCGCATCGACGACATGGCCGCCAGCACCCGAAAAGTGCCATGGACGCTGACCTTGCTGCAACTGCTTTGGACCGCTGGCCCGGTTACTTTCCTGGCAATGCAAGGGGGATCCTACCTGGGTTACGGCGAGCCCGCCTCGGTTGCCACCTATGTTTTCTTTGCCATCTACGTGGTTCTCGCGGCCACCATAGGCCTGGTTGCCCGTGTCGCCGCCGACGCCATACGCGGCAAACGCCAGGCCAGGGCCAAAGCCAACATCACCCGCACTCTGGATATGGCTCCGGACCTGATGTTCACCATGCGTGACCTGCATCTGGCCACACTGCCGGACGACCAGCGCCAGCGGGAAGCCGCCTTTATCCTTCTGGGCAAGCTGGATGTGGGCTCCAGCAGCATTGCCATGGCCGTGGAGGATCTGACCGGCGACCGGGATCTGGCGGAGATTGCCCAGCGTATCGAGATTTACCGCCGGGCCGGCATGCACAGCCGGGTGGAAGACTGGGTCAGGCACAGCGCAGCGCGGCGGGACGTTGCCATTGCCGCTTTCCGGGGCAGCTCGCCTTTAGTATTCCAGGCTTTGGAACAGCGCCTGCAGGGGATTGCGCCGTCTCAGGAGGCGGGCATTCCCCGGAATCGTAACTTTATTGCCCAGATTTTTGCCGCTGCCCACTATGACGATCTGTCTCTCATGTCCTTGACGGACGTGGAAGAGCTGCTGCTATTGACGTTCGAGCTGCTCAATAACCGCCGCATCACCCGGCTGACCATCGACTATGCGGGCGACTGGAAACTGGCCCGGGTTCTGGATCAAATGGAACGTACCCAGAGCGACTACCGACAGGTTCGGGCTTCGGCGCAACAGCGCCTGCACGATTTTAACTCGCTGTTGACCGAAACCGGTCTTGTCGCTCCTGCCCCGGATGCTGCGGGCATGAGCCTGGATCAGCGCCTGGCCCAGGCTAACGCCGATCTGGGACAACTGCTGGCGGAGTCAACCGGGCGCCGCTCAGCTCTCGCGAGGGATGCGGTCACGCGCGAGGCCCTGCGCCGGGCCCTGCGTTACGCCAGGCTGACACGCCAGGCTATTGATCGTCTGCAAGAAAGCTATCGTGCCAAAGTCCGGGCCCTGAAAGTTTGGGAACGACTGCGTCAGCGCCAGTTACCCGAGACTGCTGCCGGTAACCGCAGCCAGCGACGCCAGGGCCTGCTGATTCGGGAGAGCACCATTGCCTTGGAAGACCACCAGAAGCTGGCCCTTACGGAGGGCTTCTGCCGGTACCTGGATGAAATGCAGATCACCAAGGGCAGTCAGGGCATCCTGCAGCGGGGCGAGCCCCTGCCGGTGGACAGGGCGAAGCGCCTGGGCGTTCATCTGGCACTGATTCTGGAACCATTGGTGGAACTGGAGAACCCTGCGGTCCAGCGGGCGATTGACAGCAGCAATGGTATTTATCTGGAAGGCCTGGAAACCGGCTTCAGTGCCGATGCCAAGGCCGGTCTTGGCACCGCTGCCGCCAAGGAGATACAGGAAAACCTGGGGCCCGCGGCGGAGCTGATCGCCACCCGGCTGACCCAGCTGTATCATCTGCCGCTCACCGAATCCATGATCAATTTCCTCTGCAGCAACTATGGCGCTGATCGCCAGCGACTGGAATACCTGGGCACCTCGGCCAGGCACACCCGGCACCTGGGGGATGTCACTGCCATTCCGGCCGAACCGCCTCAGGCCGATCTCTACGTAAAATGGCGCCAACCTGTGCAACGGATCGAGAAGGTGCTGGGGCGGCTGCTACGGTGACTTTCGTGTCTAGCACATTGGGGTCTGACCCCACGGAGATCGCGATCCGCTCTAGGGGCGCCAGAACATCAAACCCAACGTAGCAAAGTGACGAGTGCATCGGCCACAACCACTCCACCATATTGCCAGCCCGGCCAAAGGGCATGAACGCCTGTTCCAGTGAGCCGGTGGTTACAGAGCACACTGCCTTTTTCCCCCGGAAATGGCCGCGATCGTAGTGTGACCGCTGCTCGGTTAAAGGCGCGAAGTAGTCCTGCTCTGCCCGCCGTTGAACGAGGCCCGCTCTGGATGAGCCAGCACAATTAACACATTCATAACCCGTCACTCCTGTTGCACCCTTTTCACAACAGCCTATGCTGTTATCAAATACACAGGAATTCCAAATTACTGCGAGTTTCATTTGCATGGATGAACAGTCTATCCGCTGGGATGATCTGCAAATCGTTTGGGCAATTTCGGAATCCGGCACCCTGTCCGGAGCGGGTCGGCGGCTGAAGGTCAGCCATGCCACGGTTTTCAGGCGGCTCGGCAACTTAGAAAAACGGCTGGGTGTGGCGCTATTTGAACGGTCGCGGACTGGCTATACACCCACTCCAGCGGGGGAAGATATTGCCGCCGTCGCACAGCAGGTCGAAGCCAACATCAAGGGCGCTGAACGCCGCCTGGCCGGACGCTCATACCCCCCTGCAAACACTGCCGGAGTGCAATTGGATTGGGCCCGACAAACACATGGGAGACAGCGCGCTTGAAACCTGGATGACGCAACATGGCCTTGATGGCCAATGCAACTATCGCGTGGATTCAATGCTGGGAATGCAAACGGCCGTGCGAAACGGCTCAGAAGTGGCAGTACTGCCCTGCTACCTGGGCGATTCCGACGCTTATCTCAAAAGGCTGACAAACCCATTGCCCGAACTGTCCGTACCACTGTGGATACTGATTCATCCGGATCTTCGCCGGGTCAGCCGGATAAAAGCGTTTACCGACACTATGGCGGACTACATTCGCCATGCGCTTAATCGAACTACCCAAACCTGATTCGATACCCACAAGAGACTCTGCGCACAGGAATCTGCCGATGCCCGAACCAACCCCACTTCAAACCCTTCTAGACACCCTGCCCCAATCCGGTCGCGTGGAATGGATCGGCATCCGCCCTGCCCGTGGTGAACCGATGACAGCGCTCGATAGCGTGACGGTCATCCCAGGCAAAGGCCTGGAAGGCGACCGATTCAAAGGCCGCGAAACCAGCAAACGACAGGTGACACTGATCCAGAAAGAGCACCTGTACGCTATCGTTTCCTGCCTGCAACGGGAGGCCGTTGATCCCGAGATTTTCCGGCGTAACATCGTGGTCTCTGGCCTGAACCTGCTGGCCCTGAAGGGCAAAAGGTTCCAGATTGGAGGCGTGGTGCTGGAATACACCGGGCTATGCCATCCGTGCAGCAAAATGGAGACCGCGCTAGGGCCAGGTGGATATAACGCCATGCGCGGACATGGGGGAATTACTACGCGGGTGGTTGAAGGGGGTGAACTGGCACTTGGGGACAAGGTGAAGATCTAATGAAACAATGTGCGACAAGGTTCGACTTATGAATTATGAACACGCAATCGTAAAAGTTAACGGGGACGTTGCGACCCTGCTCTGCAACGGCTGCGGCATCACTATCGCAGAGGGCACCAAACACGAGGACCGTGAGCACTACTGTACGATGTGCATGAGCGGCAATTGCAAAGCAAAATTCAAAAAAGGGAACTAATTGCAGAATAAGTTAGAGTTGATACCGTTATTAAGCGGCCCACGACAAGGAATGGGATGAGTAAATCTGGCATCATCAAACCCGAAATCCGATACTTACTTTACTTCGCCGCTTTCTGGGCTGTGTTTCTCGCTGCTGTGGCGTATTTAATCAGCGGTTGGGACTCCCGACAGAACAACCCTAACCAGCAACTGGTCAGCCAAACCCGCGGCAGCTCCACTGAAATTGAACTACAGGCCAACCGCCAGGGCCATTATTTGGCAAACGGCACCATCAACAACCAGGACGTCACCTTCATTCTGGATACCGGAGCCACAACCGTGTCAGTCTCAGAATCTGTCGCCCAAAAAGCAGGCCTTACCCGGGAACAGTCCGGCCTTGCACGCACCGCGGCTGGCACAGTAAAGGTGTGGAGCACGACCATTCAGGAACTCCGCCTGGGCGATATCACGTTCAATAATGTATCCGGCACCATCAACCCCGCCATGGACCCCAACATGGTGCTGCTGGGAATGAGCGTTCTTGGACAGCTTAACTTCTCCCAACAATCGGGCGTTCTCACCCTGAGCCAGGAAAAACGTTGAAATGGCGTAAGGGGGTCAGACCCCATGTCGTTTTGCAGCACCAAATGTATTGGGGTCTGACCCCACAACAACGGAGTACCACCATGGACAACAGCCCCGGTCGCCGAGCGCCGACCATCAACCGCCAGCAGGACATCTACAGCAAAGGCCTGAGCGGCGAAAAACCGCTGGTACCGGTGGATTTTCACGAGCTTGAACGCAAGGGCTGCGATGCCATGAGCGCGGAGGCCTACGCCTACATTGCCGGCGGGGCCGGATTGGAAAGCACCATGCGCGCGAATCGGGAATCCTTTGAACGCCAGCGCATTGTTCCGCGCATGCTAAACGACGTATCCAAACGGGACACCAGCGTTAACCTGTTCGGCCGAACCCTGCCCAGCCCCTTCCTGTTGAGCCCGATCGGCGTGCTGGAAATGGCCCACGGTGACGCCGACCAGGCCGTTGGCCGCGCTGCCGCAGCCGAAGGCATACCCATGATCTTTTCCAACCAGGCATCGCAGCCCATGGAAAAGGTAGCCGACGCCATGGGCGACGGCGCGCGCTGGTTCCAACTTTACTGGAGCAAATCCGACGACCTTGTGCGAAGCCTGGTCACCCGGGCCGAACGCTGTGGCTGCGAAGCCATCGTGGTCACCCTGGACACCACCATGCTGGGCTGGCGCACCCGGGATCTGGATCTGGCCTACCTGCCCTTCCTGAGGGGCAAAGGCATTGCCCAGTACACCAGCGACCCGGTCTTTCTGGAAAGTCTGAAAAACCCGAGCCAGCAGGTCAACATGGCCAGGCCCAAGCTGTCGCTGGAAACGCTCAAAACCCTCAAACAGATCGGCCAGTCCTGGCCCGGCGGTGCCCTGGACGGCATCAGTTCCGGCAAGGCCATGGCGGCAGTGCAGGAATTTATCGCCGTCTATTCCAAACCCTCGTTAACCTGGGACGATCTGAAGATGCTGCGTGATCACACCCACCTGCCAATCGTACTGAAAGGCATCCAGCATCCGGACGACGGCCGCAAAGCGGTGGACCATGGCATGGACGGCATCATCGTCTCCAACCACGGCGGGCGCCAGGTGGACGGTGCCATCGGCAGCCTCGAGGCCCTGCCAGCGGTGGTTGAAGCCGTTGCCGGCCGGATTCCGGTCATCATGGACAGCGGCATCCGCACCGGCGCCGACGTTTTCAAGGCACTTGCCCTGGGCGCCACCGCCGTCGGCCTGGGCCGGCCCTGGGTCTACGGGCTGGCGATTGCCGGCGAAGCCGGGGTGCGGGAAGTGATTGCCAACCTGAAAACGGATTTCGAGCTGACCATGGGGCTTTCCGGCTGCAAGTCCATAAGCGAAATCACGCCCGAAGCTTTGCACCGAATGGTGAAGTGAGAAACCATGGAATTCACTTTCCTGGGCACATCCGCCGGAACACCCACACGGTCTCGCAACGTAACCGGCCTGGCCCTGTGCCATTCCGGCCCCAAACCCTGGTACCTGGTGGACTGTGGCGAAGGCACGCAGCACCAGTTGATGCGTACTCGCTACTCGGTGATGCAGTTGCGGTCCATATTCATCACCCACATCCACGGCGACCACATCTTCGGTCTGCCGGGGCTGCTCACCAGCGCCTCGATGCTCGGCCGTACGGAGCCACTTGATGTCATCGCCCCCGTCCAGGTGCAGCGTTTTATCACCGCAGTAATGGACAACAGCGACTCCAGCCTGAGCTACCCCCTGAACTTCATAGACTCCGAAGCGCCCGACTTCCACTGGCAGGATGAGCAGTTCAGCGTGAGCGCCGTCGCGCTGTCCCATCGCGTTTCCTGTCGCGCCTATGTGTTCACCGAAACGAATCTGGAGCGACAGCTGCTGCAGGACAAACTCCGCAAGGATGGTATCGAGCCGGGCCCCGGATGGGGCGAATTGCAGAAAGGGAACAATGTTCTGCTGGAGGACGGCCGCCTGCTCAGAAGTGACGATTACACACAGATTCCGCGCACTGCCCGCCGCCTGATCGTCGCCGGCGACAACGACACCCCGGCCCTCTTGGCCGAGGCCTGCGAAAGCACCCATGTGCTGATCCACGAGGCCACCTATACCCAGGACGTGGCGGGCCGCGTCGGCCCCTGGCCTCAACACAGCTCCGCGGAACAGGTGGCAAAGTTTGCCCAGCAGGCACACCTTCCCAGCCTGGTGCTGACTCACTTCAGCTCCCGTTACCAGTCGGGACCTGGCGGTACGCCCAATATTAATCAACTGGCGGCCGAAGCCATGCAGCACTACAAAGGCCAGCTGTTCCTGGCGCGGGATTTCGATACCTACCGGCTGGCGAAAGATTTATCGCTTAGCTGCCTGACAACCGGAACCACGGCGACATGACCCGCAAGATGATTTACGAGGTATAGTGGTGCGGACGAAAATTCCGCCCGGAGCAAGTGGCCGAGCGCCCCGGTTGGGCCGGCGGCGCTGACGGATGGGTTGGATGCGTTATGTGGGATTATTGACCGGGTTTTCCTGGGGTCAGACCCCAGTGCATTTTGTGGTGCAAAACGACATGGGGTCTGACCCCAATGAGACCCGATTAGCTCAAAGCCATCAGAGAAACCGGCAGCCTGACCCAACGCGAGCCTCGTAGTATGATAGAAGTGGTGAAGCGTGGCAGAGGATTCAAACTCCAATCAGGTAACATCGGCAATGAGTGAGCCAACCGAAAATAAAACAGCATCAGCGCGGCCGCCCGCAAAAAAGGGCTTCAGTGGCTTGCATGTCTTTGGTATTGTCCTGCTTACCATCGTTGCCACCATCGGCATTGGTTACTGGTGGCTAAGCCATTATGTGTTTCCAGAGAACTTCCAACCCGTAACCCTGAATGCCAGTGAACAGGATTCACTCAACAACAAGCTGACTACTCTGGGTATTGATACCCGAAGTGGCGAATCTGGCGGCCCCTTGCAGCCGGAGCCCTACAGTGAGGAAGGCGCCAGCCGGGAGGTGAGCTTCAGCGAGCGGGAACTCAACGGTATGCTGGCCAATAACACCGATCTGGCTCAGAGACTTGCCGTCGATCTTTCGGATGATCTCCTGAGCGCCCTGCTTCTCGTGCCTCTTGAAGAGGGTTTGCCCGTACTTGGCGGAAGAACCTTACGAGTAAATGCCGGAGTAGAACTCTCCTTTGCCAACGGTCGTCCCCTGGTCAAGTTAAAAGGTGTGAGCCTGATGGGCGTCCCCATCCCGAATGCCTGGCTGGGCAACCTCAAGAATGTGGACCTGGTCAACGAGTTCGGTGCCAACCCGGGATTCTGGCAATCCTTTGCAGCCGGTGTAGATTATATCCAGGTCGAAGATGGGCGGTTACTCGTCCGGCTCAAGGAATAGCCCAAGGCACTGATCAAATCCGTCGCTTCCGAGTTAGGTAATACCTTTCGACTGCAGCCACTGGCTGATCTGCGCCTGGTTCATCGCCCCGCTCTGGCGGGCCACTTCCCGGCCATTCTGGAACAGGATCATGGTCGGTATGCTGCGAATGCCAAATTGCCCGGCCGGCCCGGGAGATTGTTCGGTGTTCAGCTTGGCAAAACGCACCTTACCCCGCCAGGCTTTCGCCGCCTGCTCGAACTGAGGCGCCATTGCTTTGCAGGGGCCGCACCAACTGGCCCAAAAATCCACCAGCACCGGCACATCACTGCGTCCTGTATGGGCACCAAAGCTCTGATCCCCCAGCTCCAGAACCTGATCCGGCCAGAGCGGCTGTTTACAGGCACCGCAATTGCCGCCGGATGACAGCTTATCGGCGGGCACACGGTTCACTTTGTGGCAATGAGGGCATACAAGGTGTTGGATGTCGGTCATGATCACTCTCCCTCTGACTGTTTACTGATTTGAACAATCAGGGCAGATTATAAGAAATCAAGCATTGGGGTCTGGCCCCAAGGAGATCAAGACACTCTACGACAGAAGATTCCGCAAACACTCTATGCCCTTGTGGCAGCAGAGCCCTCTACGCGAAATGTTGCCAACCTTTGCATCAGGGCGAGCCCGCCTTATCGCCGGAAACCCTGATGCGTTCGCGGTATGCCGCATTTGTGCTAAATCTGCCGGAATACATTCTGACGACCTGGCACCCCAGAACCCGGCCAGGGTCACTTAGCCTGGAAAACTCCCCTGACTGGGTTTCACTCCAGATATTGAATAGCACTGAAAACGGCGAACAGGGCACGGTTCACTTCCGGGCCAACTATCGCCTTGCCCAGAGCTTCGGATTTCTGGAAGAGCGTTCAACTTTTCTCAAGGAGAACGGCCACTGGTATTACCTGCAAGGTGAAACCAGCGAAGGCCAATTCAAACCCGGCCGTAATGAACCCTGTCCCTGTGGCAGTGGAAGGAAATACAAGGCTTGCTGCCATAAGTAGAGCGAGATCTTCAGGATGCAGATGGAGCGGGTGAAGGGAATCGAACCCTCGTCGTAAGCTTGGGAAGCTTCTGCTCTGCCATTGAGCTACACCCGCATCCTGTGCCCCAATATAGGTCTGCAGTCGCACGCTGACAAGCATCCGCTCGGAAACTAAATCTATCCCGGTTTTCCGACTGACAGCGCATAGTCGATCGCCGCACACACGGCGGCAACCTGCGCGGCATTGCATTGCTCGGGGGTCACTCGGTCGCTGTCCGGATATACCTCGGTGGTGGTCCGGTAGCGGGCGTTGGTCATGCTGGTGCAAAGGCCAAGCTGCGCCAGCGGATACTGAATAACGCCCCAAGCGGCCGCCGGTGAGCCGAGGATTTCGCCGTTGTCATCCGCCGGCGCGATATGGGTGATCTTTTCCACTGCCTTGATTACCGCCTGCTGGAATTCAGGGTGCGGACTCTCGGTGTCATCCACCAGGTAGAAGCCGTCCGGAATGTCACCCGGCTCAAACGGTTTGCCATCGCGGGCCGCAAGCGCTGGGCGGAACTCGGTTTCGTCGGTATCGGTCGTCTCGTGCAGGTCGATGTGCAGCAGTATTGGCTCGTCTATCGAAGCGACCAGTTGCATGAGCGCCGCTGACTCCCAGGCCTGGCCGTCATCACGAAATGAGCGGTTGGGATCAATCGCGTTCGCGTTCCAGCGATGGATGCGTTCGTAAGCCCAGGGGCTGACGCAAGGCGCGACCAGCAGGTTTACACGACCAGCGTAATCCAGTGCATGTTGTTCAACGAACTGCAGCGCACCATGGACACCGCTGGTTTCATAGCCATGCACTCCGCCCGTTATCAGCACCATCGGCCGATCTGCACGCCAGTTGCGGCTGCGGATCGCCATCAGCGGATAAACCTCCGGGCCGTATTCCAGACGGCCATACTCTTGCACGTCGAAGCGCGAACGCAGACGCCCAACCACGCTCAGTACATCAGATTCGTAACTGCGTTGACGGGTCTGCCGTGACAGCCACTGGGCACGTTCCGCGTCGCCCCAGGGAGTGCCGGGCGTACCGATTGGATAGGCCGCTGAAGCGGTGCTCATATCGATTGTCTCCTTCACTAAGTCACTCGCGCGCATCTCACGCCTGCGCATAGGCATGATATCGATCCTGGGAAAATAGATCTGTCCCGGTGTTCCATGTCGCGGTTTTCCACGTCACTAAATCACTTCTCGAAGCCAAGATTATCATATATGATAACAAAAAGACGAAGGAGCGCCCATGGATTGGGAAATAGAATTCTACGGGAAAGTAGACGAGGAACTGACCAAGCTGCCGCCAAAGATTCAGGCCCGAATGATTCGGCTGATGGAATTGATGGAGAAACATGGGGCGAACCTTGGGGAGCCACACACAAAGTCACTGGGTAACGAGCTTTTCGAGATCCGCGCAAAAGCCAAGGAAGGCATAGGTAGAGGCATCTTCTGCTACATGCAGGGCAAGCGAATTATCATCCTGCATGTCTTTGTAAAGAAGGATCAGAAAATACCGAAGAAAGACCTGGAGCTCACCAACGAGCGATTGAAGGAGGTCAAAAAATCATGAATTTCAAACAGTTTAAGAAAAAGGCACTGGAAAATCCCGAGGTCCGCCGGGAATACAATTCACTTCAAGACGAATTCAGCTTGATCGACCAGCTGATTACGATGAGAACCAAAGCTGGCCTCACCCAGGAAGACGTTGCGAAGAAACTCGGAACCAACAAAAGCAACATATCCAGGCTTGAGCGTGGCCGAAGCAATCCAAGCTGGGGAACACTCAGCAAATACGCCGCAGCCTGCGGTTTTCGGGTGAAGCTGGAAGCAGTTGAAAACGACCGAACTTCGGCATGATTTGTGAACCAACCTCACTCCAAACTATGCTAAACACCCTACCCCAATGTGGCCGCGTTGAACAATATGATGGGGAAAACCGGGCACGATCACCCTGGCCTGTCTTGGCATAAGCATTGGCGGGCCTTCCCGTACGGCAGGCTCTTCGAGCACGTGGTAAATTTTACCGTTTTTGCAGCTGTTTCAGGAATAGCACGATGGCCGGTGGCGCATGGGCCACGCCAAAAGCGGCTAAAAAGGCCACGAGACCGCCGCCTTCTTCAGCGCGCATGTAGACGTCTGATACAACCCAGGCAAAGCTGGCCGCCACCACGGCCAGCACTATGTGGCCAAGCCAGCGCTGATAAAGAGACGTTACCTGGCGATATAGCTGCCAGTGGGCGTACCCCGCCGTCGCGAGGGTTGCCAGGACCAAAACTAGCGTCAAAACAAGGCGCAAGTGCTTCTCCTTAACAAGGTTTTATTGGGCCACAATGAAGCGGTAGCAGCCGGCGCCGAGAAAATAAATCTGTCCCGGTTTTCCCGCCGGGCGTGCCGTTGCTGACCAGGGCATCGATCAGAACTCGTACGCGGGGAGGCAGCATGCGGGCGCTGGGGTAAACCACACTGATGGGCAGGGCTGATGGCCTGAAGATTTCTAGCACTTCTTTCAAACGACCGTCAGCAACGGCATCGACCGCCATGTAATCCGGCACCTGTATCAGGCCGAGGCCGGCAATCGCTGCATCTATCAACGCTTCACCATCCCCGAGACGAAACCGGGATCGAGGATCAGTCCTCAGCTTCACCCCATCCACTGTAAATTCCCATGGCCGGTCTCGGCCGGAGGTAGGCACACGAAAAAGCAGGCACTCATGATGTTCCAGCGCATATGGGCTTTCCGGCAGACCCTTGCGCATAAAATAGTCAGGGCTCCCACAAACCACGAGCTGCTGCTGATCAAAGCGCCTCGCGACCAGTCCCGAATCACTCAGCTCACCGATGCGTATGACGGCATCCAGACCATCGAGAATGATATCCGAGTAGCGATCCGACAGTCGCGCATCAATACTCAGCTTTGGATGCCGAGTCTGCAGCGCGGCAAGTACGGGCAGGACCATTCGTTTTCCGTAACTCAAGGGCATATCGATGCGCAGAGTACCTTCCGGTTCACCACGAACTCCCGCAGCCATGGCCTCCAGTGATTCCACCTCGGCAAGAATGCGCTGACAGTGGGCGAACAGGTTCTGGCCATCAGGCGTGAGACTGACCTGGCGGGTGGTTCGGTAGAACAGTTTGACGCCCAGCCCCTCTTCCAGACGAGCGATGCTTTTCGCGACGGTCGAGGCGGACTGACCCAACTCTCTTGCAGCCCTGGCAAAGCCCGCGTGCTGGGCGGCGGTAACAAACGTCAGTATCTGCTGGAGATTATTCATAGGGATTGAGGAATAATTTTCCTCAATCTTATGACTGCTGCGGTACTTCTGCCAGCTAATTTTCTGGATGAAACTGGTCCCGCACGTCACCACTCATCAAAGGAGATTCTCCATGTACGTCATCAAGCATACCGACGCCCCCATCACCTCCATGTCAGGCATCCGGCATACCACGCTGGCCGGCTCCGGGCAGGGACTGCGCCAACTGTCAGTGTGGCAGCAGTCCGTCCAGCCCGGCGGCGCCACACCACCGCACCGTCACGACTGCGAGGAAGTGGTGCTATGCACGGGAGGTCAAGGTGAGCTCAGAATCGATAATCGGGAGACCCATGGCTTTGGTCCCGGTTCTACGGTCATCATTCCCCGGAATGTTTTGCACCAGATTGCCAGTGTCGGGACTGAGGATCTTCAGTTCGTAGCAATATTCAGTACGACTCCGGTAGAAGCCTATTTTCCTGATGGGGGCTTTATCGAGTTACCCTGGGCTTCCTGAATCTCTTTTCAGGCCCGGTAGATCCAGAACTGAAGAAAGAACGAGAAACCCAAGCCTCGGCAGGCGCTTTCCCCCTTTCGGACGCGTCAGCCGAGCACGTTTTGATCTGTCCCGGTTTTCCGCAGATTCAATCGGTTTGCGTTCCGGGGATGCTGTTCAGAAGCTCGGCATTTGTGGGGTACTTCTCAAGCAGCTCAACCAGCTTTCTCGTGCCCTCTAACGGTTTGAGACCGCTAAGCGCCCGGCGCAACGCTCTTATTTTGTCGAAATATTTCGGATCTAACAGCAGCTCTTCACGGCGTGTACTGCTTTTCGAAATGTCCAGCGCGGGGAAGATTCGCTGATTCGCAACGTCTCTTGATAAAACCAGCTCCATGTTCCCCGTGCCCTTGAATTCCTCAAATATCACCTGGTCCATCCGGCTGCCGGTATCAACCAGAACGGTTGCCAAAATGGTAAGCGAGCCGCCATTCTCAATGTTTCGTGCAGCGCCAAACAACCTCCGCGGGATCTCCATCGCTCGCGCATCAACCCCGCCAGACATCGTACGACCGCTGCTCTTTCGCTCCGCATTATGCACACGCGAAAGCCTGGTGAGAGAATCAATCACAATCATGACGTTGTGACCCTCGCCAGCTTGTTGGCGGGCGAGATCAAGAAGTTCATCGGCAACGCGAACGTGATGAGCATAGCTCTCATCCGAAGAAGAAGCGTGTACCTCAGCCGGGACGCTACGCCTGAAATCAGTGACCTCTTCCGGTCGCTCATCGATCAATAACGCGTAAAGTTTAATCTCGGGATACGCCTTTCCCACCGCCTGACAAATATCTTTTAAAATCGTCGATTTTCCAGACCCCGGCGGTGCAACTATCAAACCCCGCTGCCCCATTCCAATCGGCGTGATCAAATCCATCGCACGCACCGTGAGTTTTTCTGAACCTGACTCCAAACGAATCCCCGGCGCTGGATTAATAACCACACCGTTTAAAAAACGTTTTTGTGGATCAGCCTCACTCTCAACCCCAACCATAGCTTCCGCTTCGTCAGCCACTGGTTGGGCGTCTTTAATTGGCTTCCGGGTTAAACCTAATGTCTTTCTCGTCATGTCTGTTTGATAGCTCTTGTTTGATAGATATTTTTCGAAACGGGCTGATAACGCCACAAAACAGACCCGAAAGATGATTTACGAGGGCTAGTGTCCCGTCTACGCAATTAAATCCGAAAACACCCTGGCAAACGCCCGAAAATCGCCGAGATGCTTAGTGCAGATGGCGTACACAATCTCAGTGTGAGGCAATATCAACGCACATCTGTACGGCACGGGTGAGGTTCAGCGAGACAATATCCTGCGCATCCAGATCAACCAGTAGAGCATCCAGGTCTTCGGGCAGTCGGGACTCTACCCGCTGAATGCAGCGCCTGAGGGATTCCAGTTTCTGTGCTACGAGTTGCTCATCCATGCGTTGCGCCGGCCTTCGAGTATGCGTTTCTGATAAGGAACAAAATCTTCATTTTCCATAATATTGCGATAGATCAGGTCGCCCCATTGGTAACGCGTGCCGATCACCTGTAAGCCAGTGCTGACAATCTGGTCCAGTAACGGCTGGCCGGCTGTGCGTAAGTCCACCAGATCAACCGGGCGGTTGAAGGCCAGAGCAATGGCTTCTGTGATCGCAATGCGTTCATCCACGCTGAGTTCTTTGTCCGCCTGGACGGCGACATCAATGTCACTGTCTGGCCGGGCTGCTCCACGGGCCATGGAGCCGAAAAGAGCGGCAAGGCGGATGTGCGGGAAACCGGCGAGTAGCTCGCTGATTTTCTCGATATCAGGATGTTTGATTGCATCAGGTGCCATGGTGCTCGCCTATGTGATTCACTTTTTGAGTGTATCAGAAAGCATTAAGGCAGGTGGCAGTTGCGAACATCTGCCCATCGCAGGCCTGATCGTCAGAATGTCGAAATGGCTTAACGCGCCGGCCGCCCAAAAACCTGGGTCCACGAAGGGGAGTGCTGGGAGCCTGGCGCCTCGACCCTCGCCGCGCCCATTTCGGTGAATTTCGGACTCATGATATTAGCGCAGTGACCCGGGCTCGAGAGCCAACCAGCCACGACGTCATCAACGGAGTTCTGACCCCCTGCGATATTTTCGCCAACCGCCGACCAGTTGTAACCTCTGCTTCGTACCCGCTCGCCCATCTGGACACCGTCAGGGCTGGTATGGCTAAAGTATTCCTGCTCTACCATATCCTCCGAATGGGCCAGGGCAGCATCCTCGAGTTTGCAGTTCCACGAAAGCGGTTCGGCTGCGTCGAAGTTCTCGTTGCCACATTGCCTGGGCTGGCTGCGAGCTTCGTTGACGCGATCCAGAAAAGACCTATCAGTTTCGTCCATCTCGCAATCGCCAGCCACAAGCAAACCGGAAAATCCGAGAAAACCCAACAGGGCAAAGGCATTTGGTTTGGTCTGTCTGACCATTAGCTCCTCCCTTGCGCGAGCACCACGGCCGCGCCGCATCGCACTCTGTTCAGATTACCAGATAAGCGGCTGTAACGACCTCGACGAATCAAAACCCAACTGCTGCCGAAAGCTCATCGCATCGGGCGAAACCATCAGCCAGCCCAGGGCTCCCAGGTTCGCAAGCACCGCCAGCCAGAAAACAAACTGATAGCTGCCCTTCCGCGTTTTATGCCGGAACACCTGCTGGGCCATCAGCGCACCGGGCCAGCCGCAGCACAGTTCGAAAAAGTGAAGGGTATTCTCCGCAGTGCGCTGTCCGCCGCTCTGTGCAGACTGTTTGTCCATTCCGTACATAAAGAACAACACCAGGCTGACGCTTCCGTAGGCAGCCAGAACAGAAACCGGCAGATAACGCTGATAGAAAAGCCCCACCAGAACTGCGAAAAAGCCCAACACAAAAACACCGGCCAACCAGGTTCCGGGCGCGACACTGGCCCCAACCTTCGCAGCACCCACATACTGAAAACGCCCTGCCCTTAAACGCCCCTGGCCATCTCTGGTAATAACGAACTTTACCTTGCGACCAGAAACCGGCCTGCCCCGGCCCGCATAAACACTGATATGCGCAAAAACCCGCTCGCCACCACCCTCGGGGGTGATGAAGCCGAAACCCTTATCGTCGTTCCAGGCGGTGAGTAATCCTGTCTGGTTCAATGCACCTCTCCCTTCAGCACCTTATACCTGGCACAGGCCTTATCCCGGTCTCGCAACAATCTCGGATCTTGGTTACCAAGGGCGGCAGCGATCAAAGAGTTGCATTCCTGCATCGCCAAATAGAGTTTGGAAGGTGATTGATCAATGCGCTGAATTCGAGTCGCCACATTCGTCTGTTTTCCCTCTTCCCTGGAGCTCACTTTGATCTGCACGTCAGGCTCGCCAGATGCAGGCGACTGGCTTCTCTCGACCCGTTGTTCCGGCATATTCTTTGTGGCTAACGCCGTCGCCTTCGACGCGAAGTTCGAATAAGCATGTGAAATAATTAAACTGAATGCGACCAGCATTGCCGGTAAAACCAAGATCTTGAGAAGCCCTCTACGCGCCCGACGAGGCTTAACGCCATCGCGTTCAGATACCAACTCTCTGACATGCCTCACATGGGCCCGATCAGTCGAAAATGATTCCTTCAGACGACCAGATGCCATCTTTTCCAGCGCTTCTTTTACCTGCTCCGGGCTCAGCACCCTTCCCTGCTTCGACTTGATATAGCGAACATAGCCCAGCCCCCTGGTCACGTTGTCGGGCATAGATGTCTTGAAGGTACTGTCGCCGACGAACACCACCACCGAATGCATCTGGTGATCACCAAACCCGAGCAAGGCCTGCAGCGTTTTTACATGCTTGTAGTTCTGATGTAGCGGATTCTGAAACTTGTGGTTGGATCGAAAAATCTTCTGGGTCCAAAAACGCTGGTGCGGGCTACCGAAAATCCAGCCTTTCATATTCTTGGTTTCCACAACGAAAACGCCAAACTCTGAAATCAGAACATGGTCAATCTGCGTGGTGCCGTCTTCTGTAGGGAGGGTGACGTTATTAATCAGATGATAACGGGATTTTTCGAGCAGCCGCCGCGCAGAAACGTTGACGAGAAATTCCCCTGCCTTGCCCTTGAACCAGGGTGTCCTCACCAAAGCCACGATGATGAACGGGAGAATCAAGTACCAGAATTCAGAAAGTGCTCCCTGGAAGGTGGAGCCAAGATCTATCATGAGAACATCCTTGTTTTAATTTTCTTAATCAGTCGGATGCGAACGATAAATCAGTCTTACAATTTACACCTTATGAGTTTTGTAACTCTGCAACGGTTTTCAAGCAGCCTCATGAGAACCATTATTTCCGTTCGACTCCAGCGTCCATGTCATCCCTAATGCGCGCCCCGCTTTGACAAGCGTTGTGATGGTTACACCAGTGTCCTTCTCATCAAGAAGACGGTTAACCACGGTCCGGCTCGTGTGCATTTTCTGGGCAAGTTGAGACTTGTTTACGCCGGTCTGCCCCATTGCCTGCTCAATCTGCCAGACAATGACCCGCTTCAACGCCTCAGCTTCTACTTGCTCAAGAGTACCGTCAGATTCAAGCAGATCATCGAGAGAGCTGCCAACGTGTTTATAAGGTGTCATTTTCTTGCTCCCATTCAGACAAGATTCTTCTTTCGATCTCTCGCCTTTGCCAACTCATGATCCGGTGTTTTCTGAGTCTTCTTAATAAAGCCATTCAGCAAAACCATGTCGCCGCGAAACATCGTGAAAATGATTCGCGCAATCCGACTGTCTGATAGGTCACTACGAACCTCCCACAAGTCCGAATTGGCTTTCCCAGAGAAGCCTCTTACGAGGGGCATTCCAAGCGGCCACCCGTATTCAACCGTTTTCAAGTCAGTCCCAATCACTGAACGATCATTTTTATCCAGCTTCAACAACCACTCTTTGACCGGCTCTCGCCCATTGGTGGTTCTGTAAAACACGACGTTAACCGTTTTCCTTGTCATACGATTCCTTCCTTGACAAACAAAGCGTACCTAAATAGGTTCATTAAGCCAAATGAATAATGAGTCTGAAAAACGATTGAAGACGGGTACTGGACCAGACCGACGGTGCCCGAGACCCACCCTCAAACCCTTGAAGTCCAAAGACTCTCGACTAGGATACTAAGCAAAGCATCTTAATCAGGATCATTACATTGCGCGCAGTACCCTTTCTCATCGACGCGAATTCAAACGCTCGACCACTTTTTCGGCTCGCTTTCAATGAAGGTTTCTCCGAGCAGTGGCTACAAGAACAACTTTTTAAAACCCCCAACAGCCTGCCTTTCGGCGAAATCAATCCGGGGTACAGAGATGTCGTGCCTCTATGCATGGAAATGGGAACAGGCGCTGGACCAATAGATATCGTTTACGTAACGCCACAAGGAAAAGTGGTCATCGTGGAAACCAAGCTCTGGAGAAACCCCGAAGCTCGGAGAAAAGTTATTGGCCAGATTCTCGACTACGCAAAAGAGTTACAAACCTGGAGCTATTCGGACCTGCAACGCGAGGTCACTCGCAGAACCGGGGAAAAAGGAAATATACCTTACGAGTTGGTCAAACGACGCTTCCCCAACACGGAGGAAAGCGAATTCGTTGACGGCGTTAGCAACTCGTTAGCACAAGGTGATTTCATGCTTGTGATCGCGGGCGACGGGATCCGCAGCGACACCCAGGCGATGGTTCAATATTTAGACCTTACCGCCAACATGAAATTTACACTGGCAATGATTGAAACTGCGGTATATCAAACCGAGGACAAGGACTTGACGTTCATCCAGCCTCGTACACTATTCCAGACGAAAGAAATCCAGCGAACGGTTTATATCTCCGACTTTGCGGAGCCCACGAGCCAGCGAGAACAGATTCAAGAAGAAGTAAACCCCCTTTTCGAGCAGTACCATGAGTTTTGGAAGGACTTCATAAAGGACCTAAGACTCGATGACCCAGAACAACCAGTGGCAAACCCGCTTGCCAGAGGTAACGTGTTCTTTTCATTGCCGCCCTCCTCAACTACAGCTTGGATAACTCTCTATTTCTTAAAAGCTTCTTCTGAAATCGGCTGTTTTCTGCGACTGTCGAGTTCTGAAGAAGGTGTCTCGCTATACCATGCATTGAAAGAGGACGCTGAGGCTATTGGTAATGAGCTACCGTATGCAATCGAGTGGGACGACAAGAATTGCCGTGTTATTACACACAAACGAATACACGGTGAATGGCCTCCGGTAAGAGATCAGAACACAAAAACCTATTTCTCGGGAGCTGTGAACGCTTTCGTGAATACATTCAGGCCACGTTTGGAACGGTTAAGTGATAGCCCCGACTGAACACAGGAATTTTTGGTTCTCTAAGCTGAATGTTACTCAAAAACAGATCTGTTCAAGTTTCGAAAACTTGCCGACAAACAGCCGTCTCTGTATCTTCAGATTCGTTGCCCAGGAAGGGCCCTGTTTACAAGGAACGAAACAATGGAATCTGACCAACGCGAACACGTCTCTGCAGTCATCAATTATTTCTGGGGCGAAGAGACAACCTCGCCGGAATCCGTTAACCAAGGTATGGCTGCCATCGCCTACGAGGCACTCGAAGAAGCGCAGAGCTGCTCAGCAGCGATGGATTTCGTCCCTCGCCCCATCTCTGGCCGCCCGGGCGGCAAGTACATCATCAAGCAAGTCGCGAAGATTGGAAAGCAGATTGCCTCTGGCGACACTCAGATTTACGAAACCTGCCGGCAGCGCGTCGCAGTAAACTTTCGCAACAAAATGGAATTGGCAAAACAAGGATTGTGATATGAAAAGAACCACCCTACTAGTCGCTTTGGCTTTCGCTTCTCTCTCGGCCTGCGCTCAAACTAACCAATACATCACCGCCGCCTATGCTGGTATGAAATTCCAGGTGCCCAGGTCTCCGGTTATCGTTGGGTCATTGGGTGTGAACAACGACATTTTGCTGATCAAATATTCCGACATCATCGGCAAGCGATATATAAGTTTTGGTACCGAAAACACTCTTGAAACCGGAGGCTGCGGATGGTCGAACTTTTTCGAAGCAACACTATCAGAGAAAGACAACCACAGTTGTGCCCAGGCCAGCGTGGCGTCTTTCAAAAACGTGTTCGTGAAGGGTGCGGACGCGGGCGCCTGGAAAATCGAGGGTCAAGCCTATTATTACTTTCTGTCTGATTCAAATTCCTCGTTTGTATTCTTTCAGTCCGGCAACGGTAACTTAATCAAGCTGGAATCTGACTTTCTCGATTCTGATGGCTTTCGAAGAATGCTCGGAGATATTTAGATAGGGGAAAACTGGGCTAAAAGCAGGATATAGGGACAGGAAATCAGTCTGTCCCGGCTTTCCTCTCACTGACGCCCACCCAGCCCGTCCGCGCAAGACCACCTGATTCTCAATATGGACCACAACAGACAAATACACGTCACTCTCGGTAGGATGTCCCAATGCCAACTTATACTGTCACGGTCGCGAATTTTGCTCTGTCGCCGCAGCAGAAATCTCAGATGGCGGAGGCCATAACAACGGCCCATAACACGCAATCCGGCGCGCCCCGTTTTTTTGCCCAGGTTTTGTTTTTTTCTACCCATCAGGGCGACCACTTTGTAGGGGGCAGCGTGAACAAGGCGCCACAGGTGTATGTGCACGGCTTGGTACGGCAAGGCCGCAGTAACGATATTAAGCAGGCGCTGATGAACCAGATGCTTGAGGAGATAGTCCGGATTGCGGGCATAACGGCCGAGGACGTCTGGATCTATCTGCAGGACATTCCAGAAACTCAGATGATCGAGTTTGGCCGGTTTCTGCCAGCGCCGGGAGATGAAGCTGAGTGGGAGCGGGAAATGACTCCAGAAAAGCGGTCCAGGCTGCCCAATTAACCGGACGCTGGCACTGGAGGCCAAGATGCAGGCTTGCCTAGGAACCCAAATAATAGATCTGTTCCCCGTTTCCCACAAGAGGTCCCCATGGACATGCAGGTTTACCCTACAGGCCTCATCAGACTTGAAGTTAGGCTACGTCCACACCCAGTCATTCGCAGGTAATCCATCTGATGATTGAAGGCGGGATCAACGAATCCGGTGGCCAGCTATTCGTGGCAGAACAGCCGGCGAACACCGGTTTTTCTCGGTGGAGCTGTTCTGCCTCTGTGTGCAGGCGCTTGCCCATGGCTGAACCAACCCCACTTCAAACCTTGCTAGACACTCTCCCCCAATGCGGCCGAGTGGAATGGATTCCCGAGATTTTCCGGCGCAACATCGTCGTCTCTGGCCTCAATCTACTTGCGCTGAACGCTACTTATCTCACAGAGCGTGCGGAGCAAACCATCAGAAAGAAACGGGATACCTGATTTCGACAACACCATGGAAGGTAGTTCTTACAGACAGCGCAATCCGAGAGCTTGAGGAGTCCGGGAATCGCGCTCCGCTTTTGAAAAACAGGGCAGACATGACCCTTTTATGTTAGACACCTCGCCGTTGCCCGATACACAGCAGTGCAGTAGGCTCCAAGCCTGAAGGCAACCTCAATGCATCCTTCACCCTTGCACCATCGAACCCTGCCACCAGAACACAACCGACTCCGAGAGCAGTACTCTGGAGATGGACATTTTGTGCTAAAGCGCCGGTTTCCATATATACGTAGCGAGCACCGCGCTCTCCCTGGGGCGGCTGACGTTCAAAGTGCCGAACCACGTCTCCGAGTTTCGCTGTAACTCCGATGACGATAGCCGCCTCTTTCAACCATGGCTGATCACCAATACCGAGCCCGTACATGGTTTTTCCCGAAATACGGTCACCCACAAGCTTCAGCGAATGGCTGTCAGCCATATACTCATAAGTGCCAGGCTCAAGTCCTGATACATGCTGCACCACGAGTTGTAGATGCAACGGATGCAATCCACCCGCCGATGGAGTTGCTCTTTTTTGGTCTGGACCCGTTATTCCCTGGGCCGACCAAAGCAATTGGGACAAGACACCTATAGGTAGCGGTGTCTTTGCGTACTCCCTTACGCTGCGCCGAGCCTCAATACAACCAACCAATGACTCAGAGCCTCGCAATTCCGGTGCAGGTAGCTCGAAGACCACGTATTTACTCCCCTTTGAAGCACCCCCGATGCACTGAGCATAGGACAGCCATGCCTGTTCCGGTTTACGATGGCGCCGCCACTATGCCTCCCGAAACGCCTGATACCGGCCTTCAAGAGCAATCTTATCAGGCCTGAAATCGGCTCGCCGAGGAATGATGATCTTTTGCCCGTGCATCTGCTGCAGACCAAACCGAAGCATTGGGCCGTCTATCTCTTCAAGAATATCCTTGCGAATTTCAACGACATAATCCGGCCGAATTCCGAGAATATTCTGGTCAAATGCCGCGTGGTGAAGCTTGCATAGCGAAACACCATTTTTAACGATGGGCTCACCATCCGGCGATGAGTCTGGCGTGATGTGAGCTGCCTCCAACAGTGATGTATGCCGAAGTCGACATAGTGCACATTGGTCTCGGTACGCTGCCAGAACTCGTTCGCGAAACAACCGCTGATGTAAACGTACCTTCACCGCTGCCGTAACATACCGGCGACGGGAATCAGCACTATCATCGTAAGCTCCAAGAGCCACCTGATCCGACAACGCGGCACGATCATCAATCGCAATGATAACTGCCAAGCATTTAGGATCGTCGCCGACGACAAATGCTGGCCAAGTTGCAACATATCGCCCAGGAACGATTCCGTGAAAATACACCAAGGGCTTGCGATTCATCATCAAAGCTCTGAGGCCAACGTTGTCCCGATGGGAAGGATCCGTCCCACGGTACCGATAACGAACCAGGTTGTCCTCCGTAAACGAGTCATCATAGGGGCTGTTTGGCGCCGTCGTTATCGAAATCGGAAGATCAAGAATTTTCGGTTTGAAGATTCCTTGAGGCCCGAGCAGGGGCACCCGATGGCCGTGAAAGTTGACGCCCTGTCTCAAGGGTTCGATTGGGAGTACATCACCGTAGCGGTCCGCGAGCTCACCCAGGAATTCGAAAACCTGTGTTCGGACAAGGTGATCGTAATCGGACGAATTCAAAGTGTCGGTCTCCCGTTAATGCCAAGCAGGTGTCCAACGAGGTTGAGCAACGCCCTTCTCGGCCCTATCTAGCAGCAGGCGGTTTCGCCCAAAATACCTACACAGTCATGCCTAAAACAGCTTCCTTTGGTTATTCTCGATGTCCGCTTTCTCAACAAACGTAAACTCGTAACTTTCCTCCCCAACTTCAACAGCAAACCTGTAAAACGATTCCGGCCTTTGATCAAACACCGTCATTTCGGACTGGAATCGTCCTATAAAAGTCTGACCGGGGAAAACGGTGGTTTTCTGGATATATCCTTCCAGGGAATTAAGGTCCTGCTGCAGGTCGGATCTGATATTCGCGATACCTGACTGAGCACCACTTTGAATCTGGGCCTGAGCGGCAGCACTGGCTGCCGGATCTCGAGAATATGTGGTTGAAGTGCCGGAGTAATTCACAGCTCCGCCAGGCCCATAAGCGGTACCCGATCTATAAGACGATGTCGTGGTCGGTTGGGAGGCATTCAGGCTTTGTGCCAGAGCGCCCAGAGCTACAGCAGTACGGCGCGACTGCGCCTGACCAATATACTGCTGCTCCAACTCATTGTATGATTTCAACGCAACCTGGCGATCATCCTGATGCAAAGTTATGTCGTTAATGCCCACCGTCACAGGGTCTTCAGACCTGTTTTCAACATACAAAATTGCATTAACAGTTTCCCAGGGCTGCTTACCGTCGCGCACCGCAAGCTCAACAAGGTAATCAGAACCTTCTCGATGGCCTTGAACTATCCAACCGCTGGAGTAATAGGACTGAAAACCGGCTTGCTCAACAGCGACAAATTCCGTGTGAATGCTTTGACTCGCGCAGCCAGTTAGCAAAGCGGTACAGAAAATAGCGCCCAAGTTCTTTTTCATGACCATCCTCATAGTCGAGACTCCCCTCTCACCAGACTAGGACATGTATTCTAAAGGTGCATGCACGATTACAACCGAATACGCGCAAAGAAAGACCCAAAGCCCTCATACCTCCTTCGGCGTTTTTCAAGATTTCACAAACAAGTTTCCGAATCCACGGCGCTCCCGAAAATCACTGCTAGAATTCATTAGGAAACTACATCTAATAAAAAAGCATGGAGCGCCCTGATGCCTCGCCCAGACTTCCTCACCGGCGGAGAACCCGCCCGCCTGATTCCGATTGCGGCAGACAGCGCAAGAGAACAGAAATCCGTCTCCGTCATCCTCGCGGGCATGCGTTCCGTGCTTGAGTTGCGCCAGTCCATGCTGAAATCCCTGGGCGTTCGTGTTGGCACCAGCGCGACCCTGGAAACATGGACAGAAGTGGTCTTCGTGAACGAGGACAAAAAAGCGATCAAACACAAAGACCGGCCGGATGGCCTGCTGATTCTTCGCACCGGCCGGCGTGAATGGCGGGCGCTGATAGAGGCCAAGGTCAACAACGACACCATCGGTGAAGAACAGGTGTCGCGCTATCTGCAACAGGCCAAAACCCACAAACTCGATGCCGTGATCACCATCACCAACCAGTTCGCAGCGCTGCCGACTCACCACCCGGTAAAGCTCCCGAAAAACGCCACCAAATCCGTTGCGCTCTTCCACTGGTCGTGGTCCTTCATCCGCACCCAGTGCCAGCTACTGCTCAAGAACGACGGCGTGGAAGACGAGGACCAGGTATTCATCCTCAGTGAAATACTGCGCTACCTTGAAAGCGACCGCTCCGGCATCAGCCATTTCGACCAGATGAACGCCGAATGGAAAGACGTCGTCAACAAAGTGAAGAGCAACGCCACGCTGGCCAAAACCAGTGATGAGGTACAGAACACCGTCGCCGCCTGGCACCAGGAGCAACGAGACCTCTGCCTGATCATGTCCCGGCTGACCGGCAGCGACGTATCCCTGAAACTGAAAAACGACCACCGCCTGGACCCTGCCAAACGCCTGAAGGACGACGCCGACGCATTCTCCAAAACACCGGCGCTGAACTGCGCACTCCACATCATCAACGCAGCGGCGGACCTGGAAGTAACCGCAGACCTCCAGCGGCGAATGATCTACTGCTCAATGCGCCTGACGGCCCCGAAGGACAAACAAAGCACCAAGGCCAGGGTGAACTGGCTCTTGCGACAACTGAAGAAGACAGAACCCGCCGGATTCTTCATCCGTGCCACCAGGCCCGGTAAAGCAGAAACAACCTACCAGGCACTGAAAGACTTGCGGGATTCGCCGGAGTTGCTGGAATCGGACACTTCCAACACTGCCGCCACGACGCTGGAAGTGGTTTACGAGGTAGATCTTGCCGGGAAATTCAGTGGGCGGAAGGTGTTTGTTGAGGAGTTGGAGAAAGCGGTGCCGCATTTTTATCAGGAGGCTGGGCAGTTGTTGAAGGCTTGGACGCCGCCCCCGCCAAAAATTCAGAAGTCAGATAAAGACACTAAATATCAAGAGAGAAAGCTTATCGAAGACGAACTTACGAGCAGCTAGTGGAAGTCATTCTCCTAAAGCTCAATCTGTGATTCCTAAATTTTCCAGACTGATAATCAGAGGATAGAGATGAAGGCAAACCAACTGTTAGCGGAAGGGAACGAACTTCAGCATAAAGTTCGAACTGTATCCGATCTAATAAGGCACATAAAAACTCGAGAAGCAGACAGCGAAACCGCAAATTATAACCTATTTTTCGGTGCAGGGTGTTCTGCCACTTCAGGAGTGAGAACAGCCGGGGCATTAATTGAGGAATGGGTCTTTGATTTATACGAGCGCTTCAACCTCCACAAACCAACGTCAATTGAAGAAGCAAAGCAATACTTCGAAGATAACCATGCAAGCTGGTACAACAAGGATGATGCGTACTCATCACTGTTCGAAAAAACATATGAATTCCCAAGCCAAAGAAGGCGCTTTGTGGAGAGAGAGGTGGAGAACTCCTTACCATCAATCGGCTATGCTTATCTAACATCCCTTGTAAGCAACCGATATTTTAATACAATCTTCACATCTAATTTCGACGACCTTATTAACGAAGCTTTTTATCAATTTTCTAATAACCGGCCATTGGTTTGCGCGCACGATTCCTCCATAAAAACAATATCCATTACATCAAAACGCCCTAAAATAATTAAAGTGCATGGCGATTATTTATTCGACGACATAAAAAGCACGCTACGTGAAACCGAATCTCTAGAGCAAAACACAAAAGAAAAATTAATTGAGTTTTGTAAGGAGTTTGGCCTTATTGTTGTTGGATATGCTGGAAATGATCGCTCTGTGATGGATGTTCTAGACTTCCTCACTAAGCAGGAAAACTATTTGAAAAATGGTGTATACTGGTGCTTAAGAAAAGATGACGATATCAATCACTCTCTCCACAACTTGTTTTGGAAAGAAAAGGTTTATCCTATAATAGTTGACGGGTTTGACGAGCTTTTCGCGGAAATACATACAAAGCTCATACCAAAAGGATTAGACTTCGAGTCAAACCTAAAGGATTCAAAACTTCAACAAATAAAGAAAAAGATACTTGAAGATACAAGCTCGGTCAGCAAAAACCCGTTTATTGAAGAAGACATAAAAGCCATAAAAGAAGCAAGCAGCAAACAAGAGATATCGGATTTTCTAAGCAACCTTAATAACAGCGGAGAGTCGGATGGACTTTCCCTTACAGAACTTCGAAACCTACTCGAGATTGAAGATCTTTTAAAAAAAGATGAGTACGATAAAGCATACAAACTCGCGGAAGACTTTTACTATCAGGCAACTGAATCAAGGGATAAGTCACGATATATCTCGATGCTTATCTCGATATCAGATAACAAGGGAGATTCAAGAAACTGCATTGCATGGTGTGATAGGCTTGTTGAGCTCGACCCTAACAACACATCATATATAATTAAAAAATCACAACATCTGAATGACCTATCCACGAGATATTTTTATTTATACGATAAATTAAAAAAATACGACTACAAATTCAAACTGCATAATGCAGTGGCTCGCTCTGGCTTTGAACTTATCCGCAACAACCCATTGTCAACCGAATTATCGGAGGAAACTCTTATAGAAATTCTTGACAATAGCTTAAAACTCAACCCTTCTTTATCCAACCCCGCATGGTTTATTAAGTTCGAAGTACTAGTTAAAATGAAGAAAAATCTTCGCTCCGAAAAAGCAAGCGATGATAGATACAATAATATAAAAAAAAGCATTGCTGCCCATACTGCGTCAGCAAAGATCATAAACTCGAAGAGCTTGGTCTCCCTAAAACTGGAATTACGTACAGCCCGTGACTCCGACGATGAAAATATCATACTTCAAATTATAGACAGACTATATGAACTATATGAAGAATCTGATACAGCAAATAAGGTTTCTATAAACGAGTGCTTAAACGAGGCTTTTGCAAACTACAAGGAAATAATAAAATCGCCAACTAAAGACAGTTTATTTTCAGATTTTTATGAGAAGCACCTGCAAGATAAGGAAATTCGAGATAATGCTGAGCTGTTGATAAGTAAAGGGATGCACTTCATCTCTAGAGGTGATCAGAAATCAAAATCTGAATCGTATTTTATCTCTGCACTCGAATGCTCTAACATTGTAACAAACATACGCGAGGCAATTGCTCTCAATAACTGCCATGAATTTCGTTATTCGGACAAAATAAGTCGGATAATCGAAAAAAACAGGTCAAAGATGTTCGACACTCACTATTTTGACTATAAATATGAAATAGCCTCAAGCAATGGTGATTTTTCTCATGCGATGGAGTACTTAGAGAAAGCGTATGATTCTGGCTTATCAATGGAAAGATACTACTCGAACCTTTCGTATCTACTTGTATTATCATCTGATTACAAAAAGCTTCTAGATATCGGCGAAACCCATAAAGAAAAAATCACTTTCTGCGACAACGAGACATTTACAATTAACTATCAGTATGCTGCTAAGATGCTGAAAAGTGAGAAATATAAGCCTGTGATTCTGAGAAATATCGTCGCGAACACCAAGGAACAGACGGTGATCCTTGCAGCATTTGCTGTTTTAGGACAGGAAAATGATTTAAAAAGGATTCTTTCCGAGCAAATCCAACTTGACTTCGCCAATTACTATACTTTTAAGCGCTGGCCCATAATTCCTAGCGCTCTTCTCGATTCAGTCGCTGCAACCAAAGCGGCATAGTTATAAAGTGAGACTCCCAGCTCTCAAGCGTTCACATTGGGGGCTCGGAAGCTGATAGCTGCTTAACCAAATCCTGTCGACTTTAACTACTAGGGATTACCTCAGCAATAAACTTGCAGGATTTTGCTTTTTCGAGGGGTAGCCAAAGAAAAAACCACCCGCTTCACCACCGGGTGTTTTTATGATTACAGAAATTTAGCACTTAAGATGGCTGCTAAATATAATCCAGCAACCGCCAGTAAACCTCCAATACCGCGAGTGAACCGGCTGTCCGCTTTCATCTCACACTCCCCAGCCCACGCCCAACAAAGGTCATTACCAATGTAGCGATGGATAATCCAACCACGCAAGCAGCGAGCGTCGCACCAGCCGACATTTCAGCCCCGGACGCAAACCATGAAGCACCATACATGAAACACTATAAACGTCCCAACCAGTGAACTGCCCACGGCGGTAGGCAGCTCGTCCATGGTCGCAATCAGAATACCCTCCAGCAGCACGGAGAAGGCAATACAGGCTTCCACGCCCGGCAGGCTCAGCCACCTTGGGCAAAGACTGCGCCGAGGATCATGCCGCCAATCACGAACAGGGGTTTGCTCTTTTTAAGTGTGGCTGACTGCCGCATGCTCCAGAATCGGATAGCGGTCATGGCCAACAGGCAGTCCAGACCCCGCTTGGGATGCACAAGGCCGCCAGTGAAGCCGGCTCCAGCGTCATGGCCGGTGTTTGAGGCGGCTGGGGCGGCAAAAATAAGGCGGGTGGCCATCAGTAGTCGGGTGAATGTGTTCATGGTCTTTTCTTACTTGTCTTAGGGGGTTTCGGTAATTTGGTTCGGGCCTCTTTCGGGTAGCATGCTTCGCTCAAAATAATGCTGATAATGGTCTCCAGCCCTACTCAGCAGATCGAATTTGGTGATGCCGGAGATGCGCTGGAAGACTGTCATACCGTCAGATGTTTCTTGATCAGCTCATCCGTCAACCCCGAAATCTCATCCTCAGCAACCCTCCTCCCCCGATCCAAAATCGCAAACCGATCCGCATACTTCCGCGCAAACGGCAACTTCTGCTCAACCAGCAGCACCGTCAGCCCATCCTCTTCGATCAATCGACGAATAACCTCCCCAATCTGCGCCACAATATTCGGCTGAATGCCCTCCCCAGGCTCATCCAGAATCAGCAGCCTGGGCTCGATCACCAGCGCCCGGCCAATGGCCAGCTGCTGTTGCTGCCCGCCGGAAAGGTCGCCGCCTCTGCGGTTTTTCATTTCCTTCAGCACCGGAAACAGCTCATACACCCGCTCGGGGATTTTCTTGCTGCCGTCTTTGCGCACGGCCAGGCCGGTGCGCAGGTTTTCTTCCACGGTCAGCAGGGGGAATATCTGTCGGCCCTGGGGCACGTAGCCGATGCCCAGGCGTGAGCGGTCTTCGATTTTCTTTTTGGTCAGTTCCACGTCTTCGGCGAATTTTATGCTGCCGTTGCTGGTGGTTTCCTCGCCCATGATGCATTTCACCAGGGTGGTTTTGCCTACGCCGTTGCGGCCCATTACGCATGTGCACTGGCCCTGGGGTACGTCCAGGTCCAGGTCCCAGAGGGTGTGGCTTTCGCCGTAGTACTGGTTCAGCTTCTGGATCTTGAGCATTACGCCTCCTCCCCCAGGTATACCTTGATCACTTCCGGGTCGTTGGAGACCTGGTCCATGGTGCCTTCGGCCAGCACGCTGCCCTGGTGCAGTACGGTGACTTTGCGGGCGATGGAGCGCACGAAGCCCATGTCGTGTTCCACCACCACAACGGACTGTTTGCCGGCCAGGCTGGTGAGCAGTTCGGCGGTGCGTTCCATTTCCTGTTCGGTCATGCCGGCTACGGGTTCGTCTACCAACAGCAGCCGGGGTTTCTGCATCAGCAGCATGCCGATTTCCAGCCACTGTTTCTGGCCGTGGGAGAGGATGCCGGCCAGCTGGTCGCGTTCGGCCTGCAGGTTGATGGTTTCCAGCACTTCGTCGATGCGGTCGCGGTATTCCACTTTCATCACCGCCCGCAGGGTGGGGATTACGCGCTTGTCGGTGGCCATGGCCAGTTCCAGGTTTTCGAATACCGTTAAGGCTTCGAATACCGTGGGTTTCTGGAACTTGCGGCCGATGCCCAGGCTGGCGATGTCGGGCTCGCTCATGGTCAGCAGGTTGTGGCGGCTGCCGAACCACACGGAGCCGGTATCCGGCGCGGTTTTACCGGTGATGATGTCCATCATGGTGGTTTTGCCCGCGCCGTTGGGGCCGATGATGCACCGCAGTTCGCCGTCGTCGATGGTGAGGTTGAGGTTGTTGATGGCTTTGAAGCCGTCAAAGCTCACGTTCACGTCATCCAGGTACAGGATCGGCCCGTGGCGCACGTCCACGGGGGATGCCACCGGTGTGAGGAAGTTGAACACGCGGTTGCGGTTGGAAAGCTCCTCGATAATGCTCATGCGGTGGCCTCCCTTTCTGTATCCGATGGGGTATTGGGATCGGCATCAGGGTCTTTACGTTTTTTGCGGCGTTCAAACAACAGACCGGCGATGCCTTTGGGCAGGAACACGGTCACCAGCACGAACAGGCCACCGAGGGCGAACAGCCAGGCGTCCGGCATTACGCCGGTGAACACGGTTTTGGCGTAGTTCACCAGGATGGCGCCGATCACTGCGCCGTAGAGGGTTGCGCGGCCACCCAGGGCCACCCACACCACGATTTCAATGGAGAAGATGGGCGAGAATTCACTGGGGTTGATGATGCCCACCTGCGGCACGTACAAGGCCCCGGCCACACCCGCCAGCATGGCGGACACCACGAACACGAACAGCTGTACCCGTTCCACGCGGTAGCCCAGGAAGCGGGTGCGGGCTTCGGCGTCACGGCAGGCAATGCTGACCCGGCCCAGCTTGCTGGTGACAATGCCACGGCAGATCAGGTAGCCAATCCCCAGGGCGATGCCGGTGGCGATGAACAGCCCCAGCCGGGTGGCGTCGGTACGCAGGTTGAAGCCGAGGATGTCGCGGAAGTCGGTCAGGCCGTTGTTGCCGCCAAAGCCCATTTCGTTGCGGAAGAAGGCCAGCATCAGCGCAAAGGTCAGCGCCTGGGTGATGATGGACAGGTACACCCCGGTCACTCGCGAACGGAAGGCCAGGAAGCCGAACACCAGGGCCAGGATGCCCGGTGCCAGCAGCACCATGATGAAGGCAAACCAGGCCATGTCGAAGCCCAGCCAGTACCAGGGCAGCTCCTGCCAGTTCAGGAACACCATGAAGTCCGGCAATACCGGGTCGCCATAGGTGCCGCGGTCGCCGATCTGGCGCATCAGGTACATGCCCATGGCGTAGCCGCCCAGCGCAAAGAAGGCACCGTGGCCCAGGCTGAGAATGCCCAGATAACCCCACACCAGGTCCACCGCCACCGCCAGCAGCGCGTAGCACAGGTATTTGCCCAACAGGGTGACGGTATAGGCACTGACATGCAGGGCGCTGTCTTGCGGCATGAACAGGTGGAGGAAGGTCACCACCACCAGGGCCGCGAACAGAACGCCTAGAAAAATTTGTGTAGAACGTTCACGTAAGGGTCTTGTTAACCACATACAGGTGTCCCTTCTTGCTAATTATTTGATTCACTGAGCCTCTGAACGCCTTGAGAGCAAGGCGCAGTGGCGAAGGTTTGGTGGTTCCAAATCGAGGCGCTGCAACGCTGCTATCAAGGCGTTCAGAGGCTCCCGAAGGGCGAGGCACTTGTGCCTCGCAGTGGATTAAAGAATTGGCTAGACGGGACACCCCTAACCCTCCGCAGCCCGGCCTTTCTGGGGGAAGAGCCCCTTTGGCCGTTTCTGTATAAACAGGATGATGAACACCAACACGATGATCTTGGCGAGGACGGCACCGGCCCAGGGTTCCAGCAGCTGGTTGATGGTGCCCAGCGACAGCCCGGCGATGAGCGTGCCCCACAGGTTACCGACGCCGCCGAACACCACCACCATGAAGGAATCGATGATGTAGTTCTGGCCCAGGTTTGGGCCGACGTTGGTGAGCTGGGACAGCGCCACGCCCGCAAGGCCGGCCACGCCGGAGCCCAGGGCGAAGGTCATGATGTCTACCCGTGTTGCGCGGATGCCCATGGACTGGGCCATTTTTCGGTTCTGGGTAACGGCGCGCACTTCCAGGCCCAGACGGGTCTTGCGCATGATCAGCATCAGCAGCGCGAAGACAACCAGAGCGAAGCCCAGTACATACATGCGGTTGAGGGTCAGGGACAGCGCATCGTTGACCACCAGCGAGCCGCTCATCCATTCCGGTGTGACCACAGTGCGGTTCTGGGGGGAGATCACGGTGCGCACCAGCTGTTGCAGAATCAGGCTGATGCCGAAGGTGGCCAGCAGGGTTTCCAGCGGGCGGCCTTTTAGATACTGAATTACGCTGCGTTCGATGATGATGCCTGCAGTGGCGGCCACCATGAACCCTGCTGGAATCGACAGGATCAGTGCCAGCCCGGGTTGGCCCGGTAACAGTTGCTGCATGCCCCAGGTGGTGTAGGCGCCCAGCATGATCAGTTCGCCATGGGCCATGTTGATCACGCCCATTACGCCGAAGGTGATGGCCAGGCCGATGGCGGCGAGGACCAGTACCGAGCCCAGTGATAACCCGAAATACAGGGTCTCGGCGGCGCGGTTGAGTTTGAGTTTCTGTTCGATGGTGGCGAGTGCCTGTTTGGCCTTGGCGGCCAGCGCGGGGTTATCGCCCCGGACGGCGTTGTTCAGGGCAGCACGGGCGCGGGGGTGAAGGCTGCCGGCGAGTATGTCCACGGCTTCTATATCGCCCTCGCTGACCCGGTAAATGGCCAGGGCCTGTTCGATGCGGTTGCGCACCGCTGCGTTTTCTTCCAGTTCCAGCCGAGCTTCCAGTGGTTTCACCAGTGTGGCGTCCACTTTACCCATTATGTCCTGTGCGGAGGCTTCGCGCACGTCCGGGTCTGCGGCGTTCAGGTCCAGCATGGCAATTATGCCTTCAAGCTGTCCCCGTATGCGGTTGTTGATAGCGACCCTGTCCAGCTCGCGGCGGGACATGTCGCCCATGTTCTCTCCAGTCAGCGGGTTGGCGATTTCCCAGTCCCGGCCCCGGTTGTTCAGTACTACGACGACGTCACCGGTGTCTTTTATCCGGCTCAGGCGGTTGCTGCCAAAGGCTTCAAGCCAGCTCCTGGCTCTGGGGTCGCCGCTGCTGACAATAGCGCCAAGCGCTTCCTCCACCTTGCTGGCCGGCGCTTCTGCCAGATTGATCAGCAGTTCCCGGCCGGGATCGTCCTCCTGCGCCTGTGCGGGCAGCGACAGCAAGGAAATCAGGGCGATAAACAGCAATGTGAGCGATCGGATGATGCTCATAAATATGTCCTGTCTGTTTTTTGCTAAACCGGATGAACGTAGGCGGGCACGTCCATTCAGGACCGTATGCAGCAGGGATGCTGCATCCGAGCCTACATGGATGTATTCACGGCGTGTCCTGAATGGACGTGCCCGCCTAGGTTCCTACTCCTTGGTAAAAGGTATTACTCAGCCGCCATTTCACCGGCAGAAGCACCGCAACTGCCGGTTTTGGTGTTGAAGGTTCCGCAGAACATCGGCTTGCGCCAGTCGGCGATCATGTCCCGTGAACCCGGCAGGTAATCAGACCAGGCATCGCCAGCCACGGTGGACGGGGTTTCCCAGACTACGGAGAACTGGCCGTTGTCCTGGATCTCGCCAATCAGCACCGGCTTGGTGATGTGGTGGTTGGGCATCATGGCGGCGTAGCCACCGGTCAGATTGGGCACGGTTACGCCGATGATGGCGTCTTTCACCGCATCCACGTCAGTGGTGCCGGCTTTCTTCACCGCTTCGATGTACATGTTGAAGCCGATGTAGTGGGCTTCCATGGGGTCGTTGGTAACGGCTTCTTCGTCATCGGTGTGGGCAATCCACTGGTCGATGAAGTCGTAGTTGGCATCGCTGTCCACGCTCATGAAGTAGTTCCACGCGGCCAGGTGGCCCACCAGCGGGCCGGTGTCGATGCCGGAAAGCTCCTGCTCACCCACGGAGAAAGCCACAACCGGAATGTCGGAAGCCGAGATGCCCTGGTTGCCCAGCTCGCGGTAGAAAGGCACGTTGGCGTCGCCGTTGATGGTGGAGACCACCGCGGTTTTCTTGCCGGCGGAGCCGAAGCGCTTGATGTCGGAGACGATGTTCTGCCAGTCCGAGTGACCAAACGGCGTGTAGTTGATCATGATGTCTTCTTTGGCCACGCCCTGATCCATCAGGTAGGTCTCGAGGATCTTGTTGGTGGTGCGTGGGTAGACGTAGTCGGTGCCCGCCAGTACCCAGCGCTCGACGCCGATGTTGTTCATCAGGTAGTTCACCGCCGGAATCGCCTGCTGGTTGGGCGCGGCACCGGTGTAGAAGACGTTCTCGGAGGACTCTTCACCCTCGTACTGAACCGGGTAGAACAGCAGGCCGTTCAGTTCTTCCACTACCGGCAGTACCGATTTGCGGGAGACCGATGTCCAGTTACCGAAGATAACGTCTACCTCTTCCTGGGCCAGCAGTTCGCGGGCTTTTTCGGCAAACAGCGGCCAGTCTGAAGCCGGGTCTACAACAACCGCTTCAAGCTGACGACCCAGAACACCACCTTCGGCGTTCTGCTTTTCAATGAGCATTTCCACGGTGTCTTTCAGGACGGTTTCACTGATCGCCATGGTGCCGGAAAGGGAGTGAAGGATACCGACCTTGATAGGGTCTTCGTCGGCCATTGCGTTAAGGGAGACAGAGAGGGCCAGCGCTGAGAGGCCAAGTTTCACGTGTTTTTTAATGGTCATGTTGTGCGTCCTTGTTTACGGGTTGGTTCGTGCCATTCGCTTTGAGTAAACGCACCCCTCCCATTGCATCTGCCGTTCCAGCTTCCATCAATTCCCAGTTAAAACAGCTATTTATCTAGTATACAAGCTGCCGGAACAGGCCTTTCCTGTGTCCCCGGGCCTGTTAATTCCGGCTTTCACGGCCTTTTTCTGGTGCGTATGCCCACCCATGGTGCGCACTGAAAATGTCCACTTCTTCGACATAGAATCCTATCTATCTGTTTATATTGATTATTTTTTATTGGTCGCCGAATGGCACGGGCATTGCCATTGCTCATGTATACAAGTTGACAACGCACATGAGGACGAACCATGCCCGCGACACTCGGATGGACCATTGAGGAATGGCAAAAGGCCTACCAATCGGGCGCTACGCCCGAGGACCTGCTTGGCGAACTGGTCGCCAGCCTGGATAAAACCGATAACGCCTGGATTGCACAAATAAGCAGCACGCAGCTTCATGCAGCCCTGTTCGATCTGGCGGGTTCCCTTAGCAAGGTAGGTGACGATATCAGCCGTTTACCGCTTTACGGCGTGCCGTTCGCCGTGAAGGACAACATTGATGCCACCGGGTTTGAGACCACCGCCGGTTGCCCTGCCTACGCCTACCAACCGAAACAGGACGCCAACACCGTCGCCCGGCTGAAGGCCGCCGGCGCTGTACTGATCGGCAAGACCAACCTGGACCAGTTCGCCACCGGGCTGGTGGGCACCCGCTCGCCTCACGGTGCGGTAGCGAACAGCTTCAAGCCGGAAGTGGTGAGCGGCGGTTCCAGCTCCGGCTCCGCCTCGGTGGTGGCCCGTGGCCTGGTGCCTTTTGCATTGGGTACGGACACGGCTGGCTCCGGCCGGGTGCCTGCCGGGCTGAACAATCTGGTGGGGCTGAAGCCCACCCGTGGGCTGTTCAGCATCCAGGGCGTGGTGCCGGCCTGCCGCTCCCTGGATTGCGTGTCCGTGTTTGCGCTGACCGTGAACGATGCCGGGCTGGTAGCCGATGCCATGGCTGGGTTTGATGCCGACGATGCGTTTTCCCGCAGGGCTCCCTATGCCCTGCCTTTGAACGGCCCTGCGATTCGGCGGCCGGGCCCGGTGAAACGCCTGGCCATTCCAGAGCACCCGCAATGGTTTGGTGACCAGCAGGCAGAAGCAGCCTGGAACACGGCCATCAGCCTGTGGCGGCAGCAGAATGTTGAGCTGGTAGCGCTGGATTTCAGCCCGATGCTGGAACTGGCGGCCCTGCTTTATGAAGGCCCCTGGGTGGCGGAACGCCACGCTGCGGTGGAATCCTTCATGGCCAGCCATGGCGACGACATGAATCCGGTGGTGAGAGGCATCATCGAAAAGGCCGGCAACTTCAGCGCCACCGACACCTTCAAGGCCCAGTACCGCAAGGAAGAGCTGCTGCGCCAGATTGATGAACTACTGGCCGATGTGGATGCCCTTCTGGTGCCCACCGCACCCACGGCGCCCACGATTGAAGCGGTCAATAATGACCCGGTCACCCTCAACAGCCAGTTGGGCACCTACACCAACTTTGTAAACCTGGCAGATTTCTGTGCCCTGGCTATTCCTGCCGGTTTCCGCGACGACGGCCTGCCCTTCGGCGTGACCCTGATCAGCGGCGCCTGGAAAGACACCGAGCTGCAACACTTGGCCTGCCAATGGCTTAATGCCCACCCCACCCCACTAGGCGCCACAGACAAGCCAAGGCCGGAAGACACGCCCGGCGCAGAAATTTCCACGCCCACGATTCAAGTGGCCGTGGTCGGCGCCCACCTCAGTGGCATGCCTTTAAACACCCAACTCACCGAGCGCTGCTCCGTTCTGCTGGAGCAGACCACCACCTCTGCCAACTACCGGCTATACGCCCTGCCCAACACCACACCGCCCAAACCCGGCCTGAAACGCGTCGGCTCTGGCGAAGGCCGCGAACTCATCGTGGAAGTCTGGGAAATGCCCGCCTCCGCATTTGGCTCGTTTGTGGACCTGATTCCCGCGCCGTTGGGTATTGGCAACGTCGAACTGGCGGATGGGCGTTGGGTTAATGGGTTTATTTGTGAGGGGTACGGGTTTGAGGGGGCCCGGGACGTGACTGAGTTTGGGGGTTGGCGGGCTTTTGTTCGCGGTCTGCAGGGGTCTGACCCTGCGGGTCTGACCCCATAAAAATTGACCGAGTTACATCTACCACGGGGCCAGACCCTGGAGCAAAACCGAGTTCTCGAGTTGACGCGGCCTGGTCAGAAATTTTGGGGTCAGACCCGCAGGGTCAGACCCCGGGGGCAGACCCCGGAGTTAGCCGCAAAGGTCAGCGCATCGGGGTCAGACCCGGCGGGTCTGACCCCACAAACTCCAGCTGAAGGAGACACAAGAACATGTTCACCAAAGTCCTAATCGCCAACCGAGGCGAAATCGCCGTCCGCACCATCCGCACGCTGAAAGCCATGGGCGTAGCCAGCGTGGCGGTGTATTCCCATGAAGACCGCCACAGCCTGCACGTTGAAAACGCCGACGAGGCGGTGGCGCTCACAGGCAATGGCGCCAGCGAAACCTATCTCGACAAGGCCCAGATCCTGGCGGCCGCCAAACAGACCGGCGCTGAGGCCATTATTCCGGGCTACGGTTTCCTTTCTGAAAACGCCGATTTTGCCGAGGCCTGTGAAGCAGAAGGCATCGTGTTCATCGGCCCCACGCCCACCCAGATGCGCGAGTTCGGCCTGAAGCACCGGGCGCGGGAACTGGCGGAAGCAGCTGGCGTGCCTCTCGCCCCGGGCAGTGGCTTGCTGGACAGTCTGGATGAAGCGGTGAGTACGGCCAATAAACTGGGCTACCCGGTGATGCTGAAAAGCACCGCCGGCGGTGGTGGCATTGGCCTGACCCGCTGCAACAGTGAGGCCGAGCTGCGGGATGCTTTTGAAACCGTGCGCCGTCAGGGCCAGAGCTTCTTTAACGACAGCGGCGTGTTCCTGGAGCGCTTCATCGCCCGGGCCCGCCATGTGGAAGTGCAGATGTTTGGCGACGGCGAGGGCAATGTGGTCGCCCTGGGCGAGCGGGACTGTTCGCTGCAGCGCCGCAACCAGAAGGTGGTGGAGGAAACCCCTGCCCCGAATCTGCCAACGGCCACACGGCAGAAGATGCTGGATGCTGCCGTCTCTCTGGGCGAGTCGGTAAACTACCGTTCCGCCGGCACCGTGGAATACATTTACGACGCCGACCGGGATGAATTCTACTTCCTGGAAGTGAATACCCGCTTACAGGTTGAGCACCCGGTGACCGAATCTGTCACCGGCCTGGACCTGATCGAGTGGATGCTGAAGATTGCCGCCGGCGAAAGCCCGGATCTGGCCAATTTCGTGCCGGAACTGAACGGCGCTTCTATGGAAGTGCGCATCTACGCCGAAGACCCCCTGAAAGACTTTCAACCGTCCCCCGGAGAACTGACCGATGTGTACTGGCCGGAAGACGACGTGCGCATCGATACCTGGGTGGAAAACGGCAGCGAAGTTTCCGCTCATTACGACCCGATGATCGCCAAGCTGATTGTGCACGGCGAAGACCGCGCCGATGCCCTGGCGAAACTGAAAGCCGCCCTCGGCGAAACCCGCTTGATGGGCATTGCCACCAACCTGGATTACCTGCGCCAGGTGGTAGCCCAACAGAGCTTTGCAGAGGGCAAGGTTTCCACTCGCGCACTGGAGAGCTTCGAGTTCAAACCGTCGGTGGCTGAAGTGGTGAAACCCGGCACTTACACCACCGTGCAGGATTATCCCGGCCGCGTGGGTTACTGGAATATCGGCGTTCCGCCCAGTGGCCCCATGGACGATTACGCTTTCCGCATTGCCAACCGCATTGTCGGCAACCACCAGGAAGCAGCCGGCCTGGAAGCCACCTTGATCGGCCCCAGCCTGAAGTTCCATAAGGATTCCGTGGTGGCGCTGACCGGTGCACTCACCGAAGCCACCCTGGACGACAAGGCGGTGGAATTCTGGAAGCCTATCCACGTGAAAGCAGGACAGGTGCTCGCCGTTGGCAAAGCCATTAAAGGCTGCCGCACCTACCTCGCCGTGCGCGGCGGATTTGATGTGCCGGTGTACCTGGGCAGCCGTTCCACCTTCGCGCTGGGTCAATTCGGCGGCCACGGCGGCCGGCCCTTGCGCCCCGGTGACATGCTGGGCATCAGCCAGATCAGCCTGCCCGCCTGCACCACCACCGCGCCGACCCACGACCCGGCCCCGGCCGACCCGGACCTGATCCCGGACTACCCCGATCATTGGGAAATCGGCGTGCTCTATGGGCCCCACGGCGCCCCGGATTTCTTCACGGAAAAGTCCATCGAGAAATTCTTCCAGCAGGACTGGGAGGTGCACTACAACTCCAACCGCCTGGGCATCCGCCTGAACGGCCCCAAGCCGGAATTCACCCGGGAAGACGGCGGCGAGGCCGGCCTGCATCCGTCCAACATTCACGACTGCGAATACGCCATTGGCTCCATCAACTTCACCGGCGACATGCCCGTGATTCTGACGAAGGATGGCCCCAGCCTGGGCGGCTTCGTATGCCCGGTCACCATCGCCAAGGCGGAGCTGTGGAAAGTCGGCCAGGTCAAACCCGGCGATACCATTCGTTTTGTGGCCATCGACAACGACACCGCCGTCAAACTTTCCAAACGCCAGGAACTGACCATCAACAGCCTGATGGCGCCACCGGTGCCAAAGCTGGTCGCACCGGACCTTGCGCCCCTGAACGGCCTGTCCGCCACTATCCTCGCCCATCTGGAAGAAACCGACGGTCGCCCGGAAGTGGCTTACCGCCAGGCCGGTGACCAGTACATCCTGCTGGAATACGGCCCCAACGTAATGGACCTGGGCGTACGTATGCGCATTCATGCGCTGATGGAAGCCATCGCCGACGTACAGCCCGCTGGCCTGCTGGAGCTGTCACCCGGCGTGCGCTCCCTGCAGCTGCGCTACGACGCCCGCATCCTGCCGCAGCAGGCGCTAATGGAATACCTGCTGGACCTGGAAGCCACCCTGCCGCCGACAGATGAACTGAAAGTCCGCAGCCGGGTTATCCACCTGCCCATGGCCTTCGAAGACACCGCCACCCTGGAAGCCGTGGACAAATACCGCCAGTCCGTGCGCGACACCGCGCCCTGGCTGCCAAACAACGTTGACTTCATGCAACGCATCAACGGCCTGCCCACGCGGGAAGAAGTGCGAGATATCCTGTTCTCGGCACGATACCTGGTACTGGGCCTGGGCGACGTCTACCTCGGCGCCCCCTGCGCCGTGCCCCTGGACCCACACCACCGGATGCTCACCTCCAAATACAACCCGGCCCGGACCTACACCGCCGAAGGCACCGTAGGCATTGGCGGCGTCTACATGTGCATCTACGGCATGGACTCCCCCGGCGGCTACCAGCTGGTGGGCCGCACGGTGCCCATCTGGAACAAATACCTAAAAAACAAACAGTTCGCCGAAGGCGCCCCCTGGCTGCTGCGGTTCTTCGACCAGGTGTGCTACTACCCGGTCACTGAAGACGAGCTGACCGAAATGCGGGACCAGTTCCGCGCTGGCAAGCTGGAAGTGAAAATCGAGGAAGAAACCTTCGACCTGAAATCCCATCAGGCGTTTCTTGATGCCAACGCCGACTCAATCGCTGAGTTCCGCAAAGCCCAGCAGGCGGCCTATGCGAAGGAAGTGGCCCTGTGGAAAGACAGCGAAGCAGCCGCCCTGGACGAACTCGCCAAAGCCCCGCCAGTACCGGATGCGTCAGACCTGGCAAAATTCGGCGAGCTGGTGAGTGCGGAGATTGCCGGTAACATCTGGAAGTGTCTGGTTAAAACCGGCGATACGGTATCCGAGGGTGATCCGTTGGTAATCGTCGAGGCCATGAAGATGGAGTTCGAGATCAATGCGACCCACAGCGGCGAGATCAGCGCTCTGCATGTTGAGCCCGGTAAGGCCGTTACTCCTGGGGAGCCTTTGTTGAGCATCAAGGTCTGAGGATTGGGAGTTTTCTTCCACTAGCCTCAGGCTTCGGAGTAACGCCGCTGGGGGAAGGGGTGTCCCAGACACGCCGTGAACCCATCCATGGGGGCTTGAGCGCAGCATCCTTGCTGTGCACAGTCTGGGACACCCCTTCCCCCAGCGGCTCCTCGGACTTGAGGTTAATGCGGTTTGAGAAAAACAAAGTGTTTGTTCCTGATAGAGACTGCAATCAAACCCGACTTCATCAGACCTTGCGCTCAGGCTTCCTCGCGGGCAGCGGGAGTCGGGGCCGGGTGTTGGGTGGGGCTATTCAAAAGTATGCGCAGCAGGGATGCTGCGCTCAAGTCCCCATGGATGGGTTCACGACGTCTTTTGAATAGCCCCACCCAACAGCCGGCCCCAGCGCCAAGCACCCAACCAAGAGGCCCCGTAACCAGAGGGAAACAGGGAAAAACGATGGCAACAAACACCAAAAGAAAAGAGTCCATGGCAGACAGGGTCTATGACGCCCTGAAGGACGACATCTTTGAGTTTCGGTTGATCCCCGGGGACAAGTTCAGCGAGGGGGATGTGGGAACGCGGCTGAATGCCAGCCGGACGCCGGTTCGGGAAGCCCTGTACCGGTTGCAGCGCGAAGGCTTTGTGGAGGTGCTGTTTCGCAGTGGCTGGCAGGTGAAGCCGTTTGATTTTCAGCAGGTCGAAGAGCTCTACGACCTGCGGATTACCCTGGAACGGGCCGCCATGCACAAGATCTGTCAGTTGCCCGAACAGCCCCAGGCCGTCCGAACCCTTACCGCCATCTGGAACCCCGACCACCCCTCCGAGCGCGCCGTCGGCAGTACCGTGCGGGCGCTGGATGAGAGTTTTCATTGTGATCTGGTCGCCGCGGCCGGCAACCGGGAGATGACGCGGATTCACCGGGAGATCACCGACCGCCTGCGGATAATCCGGCGGCTGGACTTTACCCGTGATGACCGGATAGACGCCACCTATCGGGAACACGCTGAGATACTCGAGGCCATTCGTGCCGGCCATGCCGTGGAGGCAGCGGACCGGTTAACGAATCATATCCGTATCAGCCAGAAGGCTGTTCGGGAAATCACCATGGAGAAGATTCGTGAGGCCGCTGAGGCTCATCAGCTAGCGCTCAGGACCAGCCTGGAAAGTTCTGCAAAAACATGAACCTATATTCAGTTATGACATGTCGGATCAGATTACAAAGCTGTAAGAGATGTCGCACAGATCACGGAGCGAATGTCCGATTTTTTGAGAACTGATCCCAAGTAAGATGGTGACCGTCAAGGATGAGAAGCCGGCAAGGACAGCTGGCTCAGGGAAGACGTGCACAGGATGGTGCGCAGCCTGAAGGATCAGGCATGGGGTCAGCCACGGACCTTGGAGCACATGGAATGTGTTCAGGTCCGTGCACTCTTCCACTCCAACCAGCTCCGCCGCTTTTACGTCCTGACGAATAATCAGAAACGTAAAACTACTTTCAGGAGCAAAAATCAATGAAGCGCACCCCTATAATGGCCATGATGGTCCTTTTGTTCAGCCTGTTCGCCGGTTTCGCACACGCTGAGCCCGCCGCCATCAACATCAATACCGCCAATATCGAAACCCTGGCCAACCTCGACGGTATCGGGCAAAGCAAGGCCGAAGCCATCGTGGCCTATCGCGATGCCAACGGCCCTTTCCAGTCCAGCGAGGACCTCGCCAACGTCAAGGGTATTGGTGAGCGCACGGTTGCAAAGAACGCCGAGCGTCTTACTGTGGAATAAGCCTGCCGGGCGGTGGCTGGCGCCGCTGCCCGACATACTCTCCCTTCCCATAAAGTCGTCTGGTAACAACTGGCTCGCCACCCTATTATTGTGAGTTACTAACAATGATAAGGATGAGTGGCAGCGCAATGGTTGATCCCATCAAGGTATATCCGGCCAAACCTTCCAAGGTCTATTTCTACGGCACCTGCCTGGTGGATATGTTTTTCCCGGACGCAGGTATGGCCGGCATTCAGTTACTGGAACGCGAAGGCATCGAGGTGATCTACCCCGAAGATCAGACCTGTTGCGGCCAGCCGGCCTATACCTCCGGTTACCATGACGAAGCCCGTGCGGTCGCGAAAGCCCAGCTTGGGCTGTTCCCGGAAGACTGGCCCATCGTGGTGCCCTCCGGTTCCTGTGGCGGCATGATGCGCAAACACTACCCCGCCCTGTTCAAAGACACGGTCAATGACGTGAAGGCCGCCGAAATTGCCGGGCGGATCTGGGAGCTGACGGATTTCCTGGTGAATGTCTGCCACATCAAGCTGGACGACCTGGGCGAGCCCACCACCGTGGCGATGCATACCTCCTGCTCTGCGCGCCGGGAAATGGGCGTGGCGGAAGTCGGCCCCAAGCTGCTGGGACAACTGAAGAACGTCAATCTGGTTGAACAGGTACGGGCCGAGGAATGCTGCGGTTTTGGCGGCACTTTTGCGGTGCGCCACCCGGAGATTTCCGGCGCCATGGTCAGTGAAAAAGTGGATACCCTGGTGAACACGGGCGCGAAAGAATTTGTCACCACGGATTGCGGCTGCCTGATGAATATTGACGGTTACGCCGAGAAAAACCACAAGCCCGTGACCGGGCAGCACATTCTCAGCTTCCTCTGGGAACGCACCAACGGCGATGGGGGCAAACGCTCATGAGCGAGACAGAACAACACCCAGCCCATCACATCGATGTAAAGGAATTCCACCCGCGCGCCAGGGCAGCCATACACAACCCGCAGATTCGCCAGAATTTCCGCAAGGCGATGGACGGGCTGATGACCAAGCGCAAGTCCGCGTTCGAGGGCTGGGAGCTGGAAACCCTGAGGGATCTGGGCGCCAACATTCGTCTGCGGGCACTGGCCAACCTTCCGGATTTGCTGGAGCAACTGGAACAGAAGCTGACCGAAAACGGCATCAAGGTGCACTGGGCAGACGATGGCGACGAGGCCTGCGAGATTGTGCGGGATATCTGTACAGCCCGGAACGCCAAAACCGTGATCAAGGGCAAGTCCATGGTGTCCGAGGAAATGGAGCTGAACCATTACCTCGAGGAACAGGGCATCGAGGCGCTGGAGTCGGACCTGGGCGAATACATCGTGCAACTGGCCGAGGAAACGCCGTCTCATATCATCATGCCGGCGATTCACAAGAACACCGAAGAGATTTCCCAGCTGCTGCACGACAAGACCGGCACCGACCTGTCCCACGACGTGGAATACCTGACCGCCAGCGCCCGTTTGCAGCTACGTGAAAAGTTCATGAATGCGGATGTAGGTGTATCCGGCGTGAATTTCGCTGTTGCTGAAACCGGCACCCTTTGCCTGGTGGAGAACGAAGGCAACGGGCGTATGACCACCACCGTGCCGCCCTGCCACATTGCCGTGACCGGTATCGAGAAAGTGGTGCCCAACCTGGAGGACGTAACCGCCCTGTTGGCGCTGCTGACCCGCTCCGCCACCGGCCAGCACATCACCACTTACTTCAACATGATTTCCGGCCCCCGCAAGACCAACGAGCTGGATGGCCCGGAGGAAGTCCATGTGGTGCTGGTCGACAATGGCCGCTCCACCATCTACCAGGACGACGAACTGCTGGACACATTGCGCTGCATCCGTTGCGGCGCCTGCATGAACCATTGCCCTGTGTATACCCGCGTGGGTGGCCATGCCTATGGCACCACCTACCCCGGCCCCATCGGCAAGATTCTGATGCCCCACATGGTGGGCCTGGATGAGGGGCGGCACCTGCCCACGGCCTCCAGTCTGTGCGGTGCCTGCGGCGAAGTCTGCCCGGTGAAGATTCCCATTCCGGACCTGCTGGTTCGCCTGCGCCAGGAAGCCGTGGACGGCGACAAGCTGCATCCGGCCAGGGTTCGTGGCCACGGGGCCAAGCGCGGCGCCGTGGAGGCCATGATCTGGAAGGGATGGAGCTGGATGCATGCACGGCCAGGGCTGTACCGAATGGGCACCGGCCTGGGCGCACGCTTCCGTAAACTACAGCCGGGTAAACTCGGCGGCTGGACACAGTACCGTACGGCTCCGAAACTGGCTGCCAAAACCCTCCACGAACGGATGAAGGAGCGTAACCAGTGAGTTCCCGGGACAAAATTCTCCAGCGCCTCCGCAACCGTAGCGGGGGCGAACTGACTGCTCCGGAATGCGATTTTTCGGTTCTCAACCGGCCCGAGTGGAGCACGGCTGAGAAGCTGGACATGTTCGAACAGACCATCGAATCGGTTCATGGCGAAGTTCACCGCACCACCGAGTCCGGCTGGATTGACCGGCTGGCGGAGATCCTGCAATCCCGGGGCGCCCAGACCCTGTTGATTGCGAAGGATCATCAGATCGGCAAAGCACTGCAAAGTGCCACCAAAGGCCGTGATGACCTGCCGCAACTACTGATCTACGACGAGCCAGTGGAAAGCTGGCAGGAAGCGCTATTTAGCGAAGTGGACGCCGGTATTACCTCCACCCGTGGCGGCATTGCTGAAACCGGGTCACTGATCCTGTGGCCCTCGGTGGATGAACCGCGGCTGATGAGCCTGGTGCCGCCCATTCACATCGCGGTGCTGAAAGCCAGCGAGCTTTACACCACCTTCCACGATGCCATGCAGTCCCAGAACTGGACCGCTGGCATGCCAACCAATGCGCTGTTAATCTCCGGTCCTTCGAAGACCGCTGATATCGAGCAGACCCTTGCCTACGGTGTTCACGGTCCCAAGGAACTGATCGTACTGGTAATTGAATGATCCGAGGCGCATTACTGATTGCCCTGGCTGCCCTGCTCTGGGCGACCACGGGTATTGTTGCAAAATTTCTGTTCACCGGTACCGACTTGCAGGCGGTCACCCTGGCCTTTCTGCGCCTGGCCGTTGCCCTGCCTTTTTTCTTTGTGCTGATGCGCAGGGAGCAGCGTACCCTCGCCCGTAGCGCTGCCCCGTTACCGAAGTTTACCCGCAAGGCATTGATTCCGCTGGTCGCCCTGGGTTTCTTCCAATCCGTGTACCAGGGCAGTTACCTGTTGGCGGTGGATATGACCGGTGCCGGAATTGCCACACTGATTGCCCTGTGCCTTGCGCCTGTTCTGGTCGCAATCATGGCGGCGCCGCTGTTGGGCGAAAAACCCGGACTGGTAACGGTGCTGGCCCTGGTTGCCGCCATAGCAGGGACCGCCATGCTGGTGGTCAGCGACATCGACAGTGCGGGCACACTGCGCCTTGGCGGTATTCTGATGGCGGTTCTGGCAGCCCTGGTGTATGCCGGCTTCACCCTGACCAGTCGCCATACCTCCACCGGCACCCCCGTGTTCACCACTGCTTTTATCTGCTTTTTTACCGCCGCACTGATCCTGCTGCCCGTTGTGGCCATTAGCGGTGGTTTCGAGGGGCTGCAAAGTCTCGGGTTCAGGCACTGGCTGATGGTGGCCTATGTTGGCGTCGTGCCCACGTGCCTGGGCTACCTGAGTTTCTTCACGGGCATGAAAACGACACCGGCAACGCTTTCCAGCATCATCGTGACTCTGGAGCCGCTGTTTGTTGCCTTACTGGCGTGGATGATTCTGGGGGAGCAACTCGGGGTTATCGGTATGGTGGGGGCGCTGATTCTGACAGCGGCTGTTATCGTGGCATCGCAGAGCAGTGCCGGGAAGAAACCCGGCACTGCCTGAGCCGGCTTACGCTTCTTCTGCTCCACGGCGCTGCTTTTCAAGCATGTCCGGCTGCAGGATTTCGATCCAGTAGCCGTCCGGGTCCCTGATAAACGCCAGGCCTTTCATCTTGCCATCGTCCGGTTTCTTGGCGAATTCCACACCCAGTTTTTCCAGGCGGTCACAGGCGCTGTAGACGTCTGGCACGGCCACACCAATATGGCCAAAGCCCTGGGGCTCGTCGTTACCGTTGTGGTAGCTGAAATCTTCCTCGTTTTCAGTGCCCCAGTTATGAGTGAGCTCCAGCATGGCTTCACGGCCGAAGGTGAACGTGGTGCGGTGAGCGTCGTCGTGGGGCACCATGTTGGCCTGGCGGTCATCAAGATAGGCCAGGAAGTAGAGAGTGAATTTCATTTCCGGGAAATCGAGTTTTCTGACCAGGCGCATGCCCATCACCCGGGTGTAGAAGTCCATGGAGCGCTCTGGGTCTTTGATGCGCATCATGGTCTGGTTGAAGACGTAGCCTTCGGTTTCGGGCACTGACGCTTCGTGCAGGCCAGGGGCTTGTTCGAAGTGCTTGGGCATGGGTTACTCCCTATTTTATGCGTTCAGGTATCAAACATTATACCTGAGTGCGTTGCAGGGAGATTTCAAGGTTCGACTTTAAACCAACTGATGCTCTTCGCCTTCGTAATACGCTTCCACTCTTGGATTCATGACCTTCTTCCACAGCGGCGGAATCATCGCCAGGACCACCATGGCAGCGTAGCCGGCGGGTAGTTGCGGGGCGACGTCGTGGTGGCGGAGCACCTGATAGCGGCGTTTGGCCCAGGCGTGGTGGTCGCTGTGGCGCTGGAGGTGGAAGAGGAACACGTTGGTGAGGAAGTAGTTGGAGTTCCAGCTGTGTTCCGGGCCGGTGCGTTCGTAGCGGCCGTTTTCGAGTTTGCGGCGGTGGAGGCCGTAATGCTCGAGGTAGTTGACGATTTCCAGCAGGTTGAGGGCGATGAAACTCTGGCCCAGGAAGAAGGCGGCGCCAAGCCAGCCGAAGGCGACGGTGAAGGCGGCCAGTGCCAGCGCGCTGATGCTATACCACCAGATGAGTTCGTTGCGCCAGTTGAAGGCTTTGTGGCCCTTTTTCCGCAGGCGCCTGGCTTCCAGCTTCCAGGCGTTCATGAAGTTGCGGGCGTAGGCCTGGGGCAGGAAGTTATACAGGGACTGGTTATAACGCGATGAGGAGGCGTCTTCCGGGGTGGAGACGTGAACGTGGTGACCACGCAGGTGTTCGACCTTGAAGCCGGCGTAGCACACCAGCGACAGCAGGAAGCCGCCAGCCCAGGTTTCCAGTTTGCCATCTTTGTGGATGAGCTCGTGGGCGACGTTGATGCCCAGGCCACCGACAATGCCGATGGAAAATATCCAGCCGATGCCGCCGGCCACACTGAACATGCCTGAGGCCAGCTCGAACATGCTCCAGACCAGTAGCACCGCAAAAGCGGCAACCCAGCCCAGAGTAATGAATTTGTAGAACACTTCGGTGTTCATGCGGGGCGTGTCCACTTCCTCATCGGGGTTGAGGGCGTCTTTGCCCAGTAGCAGATCGAGAATGGGGATGATGCCGAAAACGACGACAGGCACACCCCAGGCGAACAGGTTTACCCAGCCGGTGGCCTGCCCGGCCGCCAACAACAAGGGTGGCAGCGCCAGGGGCAGCATGGCGATCAGATAGCTGTATTTTTTGAGTGTCAGCAACACCTTTCGGCGTGCGGATTCAGTGCCCAGGGTCAATGGTTTGGTATTCACGGGTCTTACCTCATTGGCTGTTGCATTGGATCTTGGTGATCACTTATTGTCGACTGCATTATTGTTCGACAATATTTCAGTAGTCAATAGGGGAGAGACACTTTTTGATCAACACGGACTTACAGTCGGGAATCGCTCCCAGCTGATTCGCCGGCGCGACGCTGCATATAGTTCACTGCCAGCAGCAACAGCATGGTCAGGACACCCGCGACTTCCACGTAGACGTCGGGATAGAAAACCGCGATAACCCCGCCACACAGCAAGATTCGCATCCACGCCTTCATGCTGGTGAACAGGAAGCCTTCCAGTGCCGCTGCAAAGGCAGCCAGGGCGAGAATGGCGAGGAACCCGTTCCATAGCAGCACAGGCCACGGGCCGCCTTCTATGATTACGGGGTTGAACACCATGAACAGTGGAATGAGGTAAAGGCCCTTGGCGAACTTCCAGGCCTGGATACTGGTCTCCATGGTTTTGCTGCCTGCGATCGCCGCCCCCGCAAACGCAGCCAACGCCACCGGGGGCGTAACATTGGAGTCCTGCGAGTACCAGAACACCAGCAGGTGGGCCACCAACAGTGGGATACCAAACTCATTGGTCAACGCCGGCCCCACCAGCACAATCAACACGATGTAGCTGGCGGTGACCGGCAGCCCCAGCCCCAGGATCAGGCTTGCAATGACCACCAGAAGCAGCGCCAACAGGATGTTGCCGTCTGCGAACGCGATCATCATTGAGGAAAACTTGAGGCCCAGCCCGGTCAGACCGACAACCGCCACCACGATGCCGGCAATCGCGCAGGCAATGCTGACGGGCACCGCGTTGCGCGCGCCAAGCTCTAGCCCCTGCAAGAGTTTCACGACACCTTCACGCAGCGCATGCATCAACGCTTTGCCGAGCTGGTTCTCGGCACGCCCCTGTTTGTAGGCGAGGTAAAGGCCATTCAGCCCGGCGATGCCAATGATGCCGACCACGGCGTAGAACCCGACTCGCATGGGCGAGATCCCGATAACCAGCAGGTACACCAACATGATGATTGGCAACAGGAAGTACCAGCCTGCGGCCATAACATCCCTGAGCTGGGGAAGATCGCTGGCGGGCAGGCCCTTCATACCCTGCTTTACCGCACAGATGTGAACCAGCAGGTACACCGTGGCGAAGTAGAGCAGAGCCGGAAACACGCTCACCTTGACGATTTCCACATACGGAACCCGGGTGTACTCCGCAATCAGAAAGGCGCCAGCACCCATCAGGGGCGGCATTATCTGTCCACCCGTACTGGCGGCAGCCTCGATACCACCGGCCTGGGCAGGGCGGAAGCCCAGTTTTTTCATCAACGGGATCGTAAATGCGCCCGTGGTGACCACGTTGGCGATGGAACTGCCGGAGATGGACCCCATACTCGCCGACGCCAATACCGCAGCCTTGGCCGGGCCTCCGCGCTGGCGACCGGTCGCAGCAAAGGCCAGGTCGATAAAGAAGCGGCCAGCGCCGGTGACTTCCAGCATGGCGCCAAACAGCACGAAGATGAAGACGAACGTCGCCGCGACACCCAGTGGCAGGCCGAAAATGCCTTCCTGCCCGAGGTATAACTGGGCGCCGATTCGATCCAGGGAATAGCCGCGATGGTTGAGAATGCCGGGCAACCACTCACCCAGTTCCGACAGCGGCCCACGCTGGCCACTCATGGCGTAAAGGATGGCAACAACACCGATCACGGTCAGGCCGGCGCCCACTGCGCGGCGGCTGGCTTCAAGCAGAGCGATTGTGCAGACCCAGGCCATGACGATGTCGGTCTGGTTCCAGAATCCCGCCCGGCCGGTAATCTCATCCAGAAACCAGACCAGATAGAAGCCGGAGGCGGCGGAGGCAATCAGAAAAACGGTGTCGATCAGTGCCGTTATCGTGCCACGGGATTTGCCGGGGCGCGGCCCGAACAGCAGGAAACACAGCACCATCACCAACGCCAGGTGAATGCCTCGTTGATAGAATAATCCGAGCGGCTGGATGCCCGCAGTATAGAGCTGGAACAGCGAGAGAGCGATACCGACCAGGGCAATAAGCCAGAGCAGAGGCCGGGGCCCGCTCAGTCTGGTCGGCTGCCAATCGCCATTGGTTTTCAGAAAAAGGGCCGTTTGTTGACTCATTGAAGCTGGTTTCCTGTATCGCCTGCGGGCTGGACTCGAATCTCAACCAGCGTGTCTGCAGCCAGACGGCTGAGACTGACCACCTGCGATCCCGCCCTAATGCGGTGATTCACTGAAAGAGCGCCAACGCGCAACCAGAGATGATTACCGGAGATGGGAACCTGCATTTCAACGATGCGGTAACCGTGTTCGTCGTCAGACTCCAATGTTCCCCGCCCTTCCGTGTGGCCGAGGCCGGCGGCGAAGTCTGGTGTGTGACTGCTGTCCAGCATCAGTTGGCCGTCTTGCATCTGGAAGCAGTCGGTAACCGGGAACCCCTGCACCGAATGATTCCAGACCAGGCACCACCGCCCTCCCTCGGGCAGACTGATCTCGGCCAGCGAGGTTTGGTTAGCATCCGATACCGACAGTTGCCAGGCTGGCATGCCCTGCGAGCTGCCTGCTGTGGGCAATAACACCCACAGCAGTGATCCAGCCAGACAACAGGCCCGGTACGCAACGCGCCGAGACATGATGGCTGTCAGGGCCCGTTTACTGACGCAGTTTATCCGGCACTGTTGCGCCGACTTCCTCGTAATACCTGATGGCACCCGGATGGAGCGGAATGGGTGTGGACTCAAGACTGAACTCCACGGTGGTGTCGTCGGCAGCCGGGTGAATCGCCCGCAGAGCGTCCACTTTTTCAAACAGCAGCTTGGTGATCTGGTAGGCAAGCTCGTCCGACATGGCGTTGTTAACCGTGAGCACGTTTGGAATGCCAATCGTTGAAATGGCTGAATCAACACCCTCATAGGCACCGGCACGCAACTTGTAAGGTGCAAATACCGGAACTTCCGCCCTGGCATTGGCGATTTCGGTCTCTGAGAGTGATATCAGTGCGATATCGCGGGTGGTGGCAAGACTGACGATGGAGCTCGTTGGCGGGCCCACGCTCCAGAATCCGGCGTCGATGTCACCATCACGCAGGGCATCCGCAGTCTCGTTGAAGTTCAGGCGGCGAGCGTCGAAGTCGTCGAAGCTTATTCCGTTCGCCTCCAGCAAAGACTTGGCGTTGACTTCGGTACCGCTGCCGGGCGCCCCGACAGACACATTCTTACCCGCGAGATCAGCGAGCGACGTGATACCCGAGTCCGCCAACGTGACGATCTGAACCGCATTCGGGTAGAGAGAGGCAATGGCCAGCACATCCAGCTTATTGCCATTGAAGCGTTCGCCACCGTTGTGCGCTTGATGCACCGTATCAGCCAGCGCGATGGCCAGGTCGGAATCCTGGCGATGAACCAGCCCCATGTTTTCAACCGAGGCGCCCGTTACCTCCGCCACTGCGCTGTAGCCCTCAATATGATTACTGATTAATTCAGCAAGCCCGCCACCCAGGGGGTAGTAGGTACCGCCGGTGCCACCCGTGGCGATGGAGAGATTCGTATCCGCATGGGCGGAGGAGACACCGATCAGCGCGGTCGCGCTCAGTGCCAGAAATAACTTACGCATGTTAATCACCTCATTTTTGTTGGAATTGCGTCGGGACACGTGATTGCCGTGGACGTTTTAATAGGATAGCAGCCAATTGCCAACTACTGATTCTTCCTGCAAATAAGGTTAAGATCTGACAGGCATTTCCCAGAGCCATCATGGTTCTGAACGTTAAAAGCAGGCTTCAATCAATGGACTTCCAGGTTCCCAACACCCTTGCCGAGCAAATCGCCAACTACCTGGCCGAGCGCATCATGACGGGCCAGATCAGGCCTGGTGAACGGTTGCATGAGGCCACCACCGCCAATGAACTGAAGGTCAGCCGGGCTTCAGTGAAGGAGGCGCTGTACACACTCGAACGCTGGCACCTGGTCGAGATCACCCCACGCAAAGGCGCATCCGCCACCCAACTGGATGCTGCGCACGCTTCCGAGCTTTACGACGTTTACATGCACTTGCTGATCATGCTGGCGCGGCGACTGTGCGAGCGTTGGCAGGAGGCAGACAAGGCAGATTTGTTGCAGGCGGTAGAAACAGTGACCACCCGGATGCAACGGAAGAATGCCAATATCACGGCGATCGTGGAGGCCAGTTTCGGGGTGATGGAGGTATGCTGTAAGGTAGTGGCCAATCCTTACCTCACTGAGGCATTGACCAACTTCAAGCCGGCTGTCAGCCGGGCCTACTACCTCAGTGCAGATCGCTACCGGCAGGATCTGGACCGCACCGGGCTGTTCTTCAGCCGCCTGACCAAAGCTATCCTGGCGCGGGACGCCAATGAATCTGAGGCCCTGGTGGCTGAGTTTGGCGCCCACCAGAAAGCACTTATCCAGCAGGCGCTGGCGGTCAGTTCATGACCAATCCCCCGGATCAGGATTATCAACAGCGCGCGTCCTGGCGCAGGCTGACGGTTTTCAGCCTGATCTTCATTGCCATGACGGCAGCCGGGCTCTATGCCGTGTACGACCAGTTCGCCGGCCGCAGCGTTACTTTTGATCAGCGCCTGCTTGCGCCTCGAACCCTCGTTTCAGTCATTGCGCTGCTTGTGATTTACTTTGTCGCTGACGGTCTGAGGTTGCACTTCACCCTGCGGGCACTGGGACACCGTTTGTCCTTCCCGGTGATTTTCCGGCTGGTGTTCATTAATCTGTTTTTCTCCAATGTTACCCCCATGGCTACCGGCGGCGGCTTTGCGCAGATCTGGTACCTGCAGCATCATGGGGTACCGGTGGGCCGTGCCACGGCAGCGACCACCATCCGGACCGTGATCGCGGTGATCTTTATCTTCTCGCTCACCCCGGTTTTCCTACTGACGCTCGACGCCCTCGAGAATCAGCCCCTCGTGGGAGAACTGGGGCCGATACTGGCGGTGCTAATCCTCCTCTACCTCGGTTTTTTCATGGTCGTCCTGTTCCGCACCCGCTGGCTTATCGCACCCCTGGGGAGACTGCTGAGTGTGTTGCACCGTTTCCACCTTATCAGTGAGCGCAGGCACCATCGCTGGCAATTCAAGGCCAGGCGGGAAATGCTGCGGTTTTCCCACAGCTTCGGCGATTATCTCAACGGCCCGAAACGGTTCGTTGCGTTATCGGTACTGTTCACTTTTATATTCCTGCTAAGCCTGTTCAGCTTCCCGGCGCTGCTGATATCGGCACTGGATTACCAGGTAGACTACGTTGTGAGCACCGGCCTGCTGGTGGTGACCACGTTTGTGATGTATTTTTCACCAACACCCGGCGCGTCCGGCATATCGGAAGGGGTGTTCGGTAGTTTCTTCCGGGACATACTCACGGCCAATCACCTGGTTCTGGTAACTATCGCCTGGCGATTCATCACGATTTATCTGGGCATGCTGGCCGGTCTGGTAATCCTGCAGAGGGAACTGGTTAGGAACAGGAAGGAAGCCCCATGAAAAGCCGCCATCCGTTAAAACTGCTGTTCTACATCAACCTGTCGATTTTGTTGCTGCTGATTGGGTACAAGGGTTACCTCAACCTGTTCGCGCCCGAGTTCGAGGCCCTGCACACAGAGCAGGTAGCCCGGATCAGCGACAATCTGGCGGACTCCGGTGGTTTCAGTTTTGCGGTTGTGGGCAACATCAACAATTCCGTTGGTGTCTTCGAAGAACGGATGATCCCGGTACTCAACCAGTCTGGCCTGGACTTTGTAGTGTCCGCCGGAAACGCTGTCAGCGGGGGCGGCGAAGACAAGTACCGTGCCATTCAGGGCACCCTGTCCAATCTGGACATTCCCTACCTGCTGACCTTTGGCGACAACGAGTACGAGAATTTCGGCAGCTACCGGTTCTACGACCACTTCGGCCCACATTTTTTCAGTATCAAGGCCGGTGACGCACGGCTGATCTTTCTGGACAGTACCGGCAAAACCCCCTGGCAATGGCAGATCCGCTGGCTGAACGACCTGTTGAGCCAGGAGCCCAACAGAGTGCGTTTTCTGTTCGTCGGTCACCCGCTGCTGGAACCGGAACAGGATGCGCCCTTCGAGGAGGATGACGATTTCCTCGAGCCTCCGGAATTCCGTCAGGCCCTGCTTGAGGCCATTGCCAGGCACGATGTGGATATGGTGTTCTCGGCCAATCTGTCCCTGTATTCGGATCAGGTAGAGGGTAATACACGATTCATCACCACCGGTGGAGCCGGGGGACTGGTGCTCAATAATGACACCAGTTTTTACCATTACGTGCGGGTGAATGTGAGCGAAGATGGCGAGATCAGCCATTCAATGGAACGGCTGGAAGCCGGGCAGAACCCGATACTGAGTACCCTGGAATCCCTCTGGTTCTTTGTCTACTCCCTGTTCTATGTGGGCTACGTGAACTTCATCCTGCTGGTGGCCGTGTTTGTGCTGATCAGCATCAAGCTTTACACCGCCATTTTCGTGGAGAAAGACTACTATCCGGATTACGATCTGGACCCACAGCCCTGGCTTTCCCGACCGTTAAGGGTTGCCATGTTCACCAACAACTACCTGCCGTTCATTGGCGGTGTACCTATCTCCATCGAGCGCCTGAGAAAAGGCCTGGAAACTCTCGGCGACGTCATCCTGATTGTGTGCCCTCGATATCGTGACCAGCCCCGGCAGGAAAGCAACGTGGTGCGGGTGCCATCCCTTTTATCCATGGGCGAGAATCGGGAATTCCGGCTGGCCAACATATTCCTGCCGCGGATCCGCCAGCGGCTGCGAGCGTTCAAACCAGACATCATCCACCTGCACCACCCCATCTGGCTGGGTTCGCTGGGAATGTTCATCGCCCGGCGCCTGAAGGTGCCGGCGGTTTACACCTATCACACCCGCCTGGAACATTACGCGCACTTCGTACCCCTGCCGGGCAACCTGTTCCGCAACCTGATCTCTCATGAGCTGATCAAACGGTTTGCCAACAAGTGCGACGGCGTCATCGTGCCCACCTACTCCACCGAGGAGTACCTGCGGATGATTGGCGTCAAGAGCCCGGTGTTTGTTCAACCCACTGGTATCGAGTACCAGCGATTCCAGGAGGTTGACGATGAAGATGTCCGCAAGCTGCGGGAATCCCTGAATATTGGTGATGAGACCGTATTCGTCAGCGTGTCCCGGCTTTCCAACGAAAAGAATATCGATTTCATGATCGATGCCATTGATGAACTACGCAGGCGCACCGACCGCCCCTTCCGTTTCCTGATGATTGGTGAAGGCCACCAGCATGAGCGCCTGCAGCAGCGTATCGATGAGCTTGACTTACAAGATCACTTCACACTGGTCGGCTCCATCCCTCCGGATGATATGGCCACCTGGTATCACCTTGGCGATGCTTTCCTGTTCGCCTCCAAATCTGAAACCCAGGGCATGGTAATACTGGAAGCCATGGCCGCCGGGCTGCCGGTGGTTGCAGTACGCTCCAGTGGCATTGACGATGTGGTGCGCGACGGCTTCAACGGCTTCAAGACACCGGAAAAGCAGGACCAGTGGTGTGCACGGGTGCAACAGCTGCTGGAAGACGACGGGCTTCGTGAGGAACTGGCCGCCCACGCCCTGGAGTTTGCCGCGGATTATTCGGTGGAGCAGTTTGCCCGTGATATGCGTGAGATCTACGCCCTTACCCTGGTGCGATCGTCCTCCCGATAACCCGATCAACGGCACACCTCCAACGCATTACTTTCACCAACAGAGATGATCGGTTTAGACTGTGAAAACGTACCTATCAGGTACCTTTTCAATCCGGAGACAGACTGTGACAGGCATTCCCGTTGGTATCAGCACCTGCCTGCTGGGCAAGGAAGTTCGCCATGACGGCGGCCACAAACATTCCCGCTTCTGCACCCAGGTACTCTCCCGTCATTTTGATTTCCGCTCCATCTGCCCGGAACTGGAGGCGGGGCTCGGCGTGCCCAGGCCCGCTATCCACCTGCGCGAATACCAGGACGGGCTCAAACTGATCGAATCCAAAGGCACGGCGGACCATACCGATGCCATGCAGGAGTTCATCGACCAGGTAATGCCGACACTGGCAGACCTTCGGGGGTACATCCTGATGGCGAAGTCACCGAGTTGTGGCATGGAACGGATCAAGGTACACAACGCTGACGGCAATGTGATTCGCCGCGACGGCCGTGGCCTGTTTGCCGAGGCACTCATGCGCCAGTACCCGCTGATGCCGGTGGAGGAAGAGGGCCGGCTGAACGATGACACGCTGCGGGAGAATTTCATTGAACGCGTGTTTGCCTACGACGACTGGATGCAGAACGTCGCCGGTGAAAACCTCACTGCCCGCGCCCTGATCGAGTTCCACACCCGCCACAAATTCCAGCTGCTGGCTCACTCCGAGAGAATCTACCGCCAGCTCGGCCCGATGCTTGGGGATCTGAAATCGGAACCGTTGAAAGACATCGCCGACCGATACATCACTGCGTTCATGGAAGCAATGGCCCAGCGGGTCAGCCGTGGCTCACACGTCAATGCCATGCAGCATCTGATGGGCTACCTGCGGGATTCCATGGCGAATGAGGACCGCAAGGTACTGATGGAGCAGGTCGAGGCTTACCACCGGGGCGAAATACCGTTGGTCGTGCCGATGACGCTGCTGCGGATGGCCCAGCGGCGGGAGCCGGTGGACTACCTGCATACCCAGAAGTACCTGACGCCTTACCCGGACGAGCTGGGGCTCAGGAACCGGGTCTAGCGCCAGCCCACATCAGAAACCGTACAGCAGTGACAGCGAGATTTCGGTATCGGTGTCGTCTGAACCCTCAGGCTCATCCGATACATGCTGTACCAGGTAGGCCACTTTCATTGACAGGTTACCGACAACCGTCGCCTGAACAGAGGTTTCAGACTCTGTGACGGTGTTGTTTTCATCCAGGCCGATTTCAGTGCTCAGCTTCTGACGAAACAGGGCATTTTCAGACAGGCCATAGTCGAACTGGCCCGCCAGCCGGGCGATGGCTTCTTCTTCGTCCCGGTTGCCGTCTGAATCAGGCTCTTCCAATTTGTTGAACCGGTAACCAAGACCGGCTGAAAGATCGAGGAAGGAGCGGTCGCCGCGCTGCCATACCCGGTTACCGTAACCGGTGGTCAGGGTTGACTGAAAATCATACCCGGAGAAGCGATCATCCTCGTAGGCGCCCCGGACAAAAAGGTACTGGCTGCCCTCGAACTTGTAGTCGGATTGCAGATTACCCCGGTATTTCTCGGCCGTCGTCTCATCGTCTGATTCCGAATAGGCAGAGCGGAACTCGCCGGAGTGACGCCACTCGGCTTCCTCGTACATCAGCGCGAGACGGCTATTAATGTTGGTTTCCTCGGTGTTGCCGGAGGTTATCAGAACACCAGCTTCGCCTTCGCCTTCCCAGCCATCAAAATCCTCGGCGAACACCATCGGTGACAGGGCCAGCAATACAATCGCAGGGGTCGTTCTGAACCGCATGAAATCTCCCAGTTTTTATGATCAGGATTTGGCACCACGCTCGCCCATGGCGCTTTTTCGGGCCTGCTGTTCGCGCTCTGCCTTTTTTCGGGCCTTTCGCTCCGCAATGATCAGCGCAGCTTCGCCACCCACATGCGCTTCGCCCCGCTTCTCGGCCAGTCGCATCTGGCGCTCACGCTCGGCAAAGCGGGCTTTCTGCTCTGCCGTCAGCGAATCGATACAGCGATGGCAGCTCACGCCCTGCTCGTACTCCGGGCGCTGCTTATCTTCCTCGGTAATTGGCCGGCGGCAGGCATGGCACTGGTCGTACTCACCCCGCTCCAGCTTATGATTCACCGTTACCCGGTCATCAAACACGAAGCACTCACCGTGCCACAGGCTCTCTGCTTCCGGAACTTCTTCCAGGTACCGGAGGATGCCACCCCTGAGGTGATAAACCTCATCAAAGCCCTGCTCTTTCAGAAATGCCGTGGACTTTTCGCACCGGATGCCCCCGGTACAGAACATCGCCACTTTTCTGTGTTTTGACGGGTCCAGGTTTTCTTTCACGTATTCCGGGAACTCCCGGAACGTATCCGTGGCCGGGTTTCTGGCATTCCTGAATGTTCCGATTTCTACTTCATACTGGTTGCGGGTATCGACAACCATTACGTCCGGGTCGGAGATCAGATCATTCCACTCTTTCGGATCCACATAAGTGCCCACAATGCGCTTCGGATCAATGCCTTCCACGCCCATGGTGACAATCTCTTTTTTCAGCTTCACCTTGGTGCGCTTGAAAGGCTGGATATCCACGAAGGACTCCTTGTAATCAATACCCTCAAACCGCTCATCGGCATCCAGCCAATTCCTTATCGCATCCACACCCTCACGGCTGCCTGCGATAGTACCGTTGATGCCTTCGCGGGCCAGCAGCAAGGTGCCGTGCACGTCTTTCTCAAGCATCAGCTCCAGCAGCGGCTGGCGAAGGGTTTTGTAATCATTCAGAACTGCGAACTTGTATAGCGCGCAGACAACAACATCCTGGCTCATGTGTCTGGTTTCTCCAGCGGGCCGGACCGTAAATCCGGAGCATGGTTAATAATCGCCCAAAGGCGCGAGGCCGCCATTCTAACGAATTCGGCCCCGGGAGAGTATTACAGGGAGTTACTGCGCTTAATCGGACAGCTCACGCTCAACGACGGCTGACAACTGCCCCCAGCCCGGTCGGGTCAGGCGTATGTTATCGACGAGCACGGTTGGCGTGCTGGTGACACGGAGTTGCATGGCTACGCGCCGGCTCTGCTCGATGTCTTCAACGTGAAGGTCGGTAGTCATACAACGGCGGAACCTGCGCTCTTCCAGCCCCAGATCATTGGCGTAGCGGCTGAAGGTATCCACTGGGCTGCCGGACCCACTCCATTCTGTTTGCATATCAAACAGCTGGTCGTGCATTTCCCAGTAGGCGCCCTGGTCGCCGGCACAGCGGGCTGCCTGGGCTGCCGGGACGGCATTGTCATGTTGTTGCAGAGGCAGGTCGAAGTATACAAAGCGTACCTTTCCTGACTCGACGTACTCCTGTTTCAGTTGCTGGCTGGCGTCTGAGAATCGAGCACAGGCAGGACATTGGTAGTCTGCGAATTCCCGCACCACCACAGGGGCATCGTCGCTACCCACTGAGACACCAAAGCGATCCAGCTGCGCCGGAAAGGGATCGGCATTGGCTGCTGCAACCGGAAGCTCATCCGATGACGGATCCGGGCTTGCGGTCAGGAAAAAGACACCAACTGCAACGAAAACCAGAACAATAACGCCAATACCGGCATAAAGTGGCTTGCGATCTCTCTGCTTGCGGGGAGGTGGCGCACCGGTTTCCTTTCTTCTTTTTGCTTCACCCATGGTGGAGCTCCTTGTTGTTTATTCGTTTCTAATCATTTTCAGGCGGTAGTGAGCACGCTAAGATCCTTTATATCGTACAAAAGTTCCAACTAAAACTGAGGAATTCTCATGGCGTTACCTGAATCACTGAAGTCGTCGCTGAGTCTGCCACTGGTGGCAGCCCCCATGTTCCTGATCTCCGGGCCGGAGATGGCGCTTGCCTGCTGCAAGCAGGGCATCGTCGGCAGTTTCCCCGCCTTGAACCAGCGCACCAGTGAAGCGTTTGAAGAGTGGGTGATTCAGATGAACGAGGGACTGGAGGACCTCCGCCAGACCCACCCGGACCAGAAAATTGCACCCTACGCCGTAAACCTGATCGTTCACCGCACCAACCCACGTTGGGAAGCGGACCTGGAGCTTTGCGTGAAACACCAGGTGCCCATTGTGATCACTTCTCTCGGTGCTGCAACCCGCGTAACTGAAGCCGTGCACAGCTATGGCGGCCTGGTGTTCCACGACGTAACCAACCAGAAACACGCCCGCAAGGCGGCGGAAGCCGGAGTGGACGGCATTATCGCAGTTTCAGCGGGCGCAGGCGGCCACGCCGGCACCATCAACCCGTTCGTGTTGGTGCATGAAATTCGCGAAGTGTTCGACGGAGTTATCCTGCTTGCCGGCGGGCTCTCCAAAGGCGAAGACATTCTCGCCGCCCAGGCTATGGGTGCTGACCTGTGCTACATGGGCACCCGATTCATCAACACCACGGAATCCAAGGCGGAAGCGGCTTACCAGAACATGATTATTGAGGCGGTCTCCGGCGACATCATTCACACCCCGGCAGTTTCGGGCATACCCGCCAACTTCATGCGCCAGAGCCTGGAAGCGGCCGGCTACCCGATGGACAAGCTGAACGAGGCCGGCAAGCTCGACTACGGTGAAAAACTCAAGCCGGTGAATGACGAGGCAAAGGCCTGGAAGACGGTTTGGTCGGCTGGCCAGGGGGTGAGCCAGATTACGGACGTTGTTCCTGTCAATGAGCTAGTTGAGAGGATTACCAAGGAGTACAAGGAGGCGCGCTCCCGGCTTGATGTGTAGGGCGATTTTAGTCGGCATTTGCGCCGGCTGCCCCTTGGGGCAACCGGTGCATAGCTCTTTGATTACTATCAATCATCGTCATTTTCGTCGTCTTCTGTGAGTTCGATGTCCGTAGCTCTGTATGGATACGGTCCTACATTGGCTGGCTCATAGTCTACCTCAACAATCGGAAACTCATCGGTTAGTGGGTTAAATAATTCCTCGATTTTTGACCGGTCGTTGTCCTCAAATGCATTGCTCTCTGCGAACATCCTTACGCCGAGTACGGTGATTGAATTGAAATCGATGTCTCGAACTTTCCCTTTCAGCTCAAAACCATCGGACTCATCGCCATCACCCTCGTTGTCATCCTCTTCCTCACGCTCGATTCTGAGGGCTTCGAGAAACACATTCTCATTGTTGCTTCGCTCTATCCGCTCAATCCCTTCAATTTCCAACTCGTCACCGTCGAAGAGGTCGCCGAGCGTAATTCGTGGGTCGTCGTCATCATTTTCATCATCAGAAATAATCGTTAAAGGCGTCACCCGAATTTCTACACCGCCTACCTCAAAAGATCGCGTCATCAGGTTTATCGACCCATCCGTGATTACACCTTCCACTTCAGCATTGGCCTCACGCAGCTCAATTTCTTCTGCCACGACATTGCCGGCAGAATCGAACTGTCCCTCCACCTGCACAAGGATTCCCTCTGTAAGATCGCTGGGAGTGAGCCCATCCTCAAACTCAGTTTCATCGGAAACCTGAACCGTCAGGCCGCTGGCAGAGAACTCACCGATCTGATTTCCGCCTCCGGATGACACGAACGGTTGCTGAATCGTACCGGTAAACTCAATATCCCCCTCACTGCTACCCTGCTGGTACCGTCGAAAATCGTCTCTATCGATCTGTCGCGCCAGAAGGACTCCTGATGAGAAATCCCCCTCAACTTCAAAAAATACGCCTTCTTGGAGGTCATCCGGAGAGAGACCGCCTTCAAAATCAACAGCAGCATCGTAGTTTATTTCGACACCATTGATGGTAAAGCGGCCGTCCTCAATTGAGTTCTGGTCAATGGCTCCTTCGAGTTCAACATCTTCTGCCGTATCCGCAATAACACCGAGATAACTTGCACGGAATTTGCCGTCGACCTGGCGCCATGCACTGACCCTGATGCTGGTCTCTTCACCATTACCCTGAAGAAGCTGATCGAAAGTCATCCCCTCAATGACGGTTCGTCTTGTAACAACGACTGTCTGGGCAAGCACCGTTAATTCTACAAGTTCATCAGTGCTCGAGGTTCCCAAAGACACATCATCAATAACACCCCGAAGCGTATCGTCATACTCGACCTCGTCCGCCGTACCCTGATCATCCTCGCGCCATTCGCCCTCTATGCGCAGAATCATTCCCTCGCTGAGCTCATCTTCTATCGTGATGCCGTCATCGCTTGTGACGTTGCCATCCGTTTCAAACCGAACCCCATTCACAAACACACTACCAAACCCGGAAACCGGCCCAACGCTGGAACCAGTCCCGCGGATGCCGCCATCGGCGACACCAATGCTGTCCCCACTTCCACCGCCTCCGCCGCAGGCCGCAAGGACGCCAATCGCCAATGCGCTCAACGAGAATCGGGTAGCTGATTGGATGGATTTCGGGTTCATGTATGTTTCTCCCTGGCCAGCGACGGGGCCAACATTATTTATATTTGATCGTTACGGCGTCTGCGAGGAGCCACTTCCGGCTCTTCTGTCATTGCGAAGGCATCGCCCTTATATGGCAGGTCCGGAACATAGGCGCTGCGGCGTAGCAGAAGGCAGCCACTTTCATGCTGTTCGACAATTCCCTTACGAAGTAATTCATTAAAAATGACAGCCGGCGCAAGGTCACAATTCACCTGGTTGACGAGAGCCGTAAAACCAGTCTTTTCTGTACTTGCCGTGGACAGAAGCGTGGGTTCGTTATTGGCATCCAGAAACCGATTGCAGCTGATCCATTGTCGGACCACTTCTCTTGCGCTGGCGGATAGAAGCGTAATGACCAGCTCGGTTGGCTGCCAGCAGTGTCCGGTGTGTGAACAGACTCCGGAATTTGTCATTTCTGTTCTCCATCGATATCTGGCTGAACCGGTTCTTCAAAGTAGAAAATTCCCACTCCGGTTCTTACCGCATCCCCCTCGGACTTGCCTTCGCCATGGCTGGCGATGTCCCGGTCATGGGGACCAAGCCATTTGTCCATCTGCTCGAGCATGGACTGGGCCTGTTGCGCCGCGAAACGGCGCCAGCGTGCCATGACTTCCGGAGGTATGTTGTTGTATACCAGTGTTCTCTGAAACAGGGGCTGGCTGTCGGCTTCGCTCCCTGTGAGATTATGATCAATGGTCGCTATAAGATCGGATACGTCCTCGCCGAAGATCTGGAGCATTTCTTCGCTGTCACCGATCGGCACATAGGCCCTTTGGCGCAACTCCAGATGTCCCGAACCTTCCGTTGCCACAACACCTACCCGAAGTAGCTCTTCCAGAACCGCCCGTGGCGTCATATCTCCGCTGTAGCGTTTTACCAGTTCGCTGAAGCTCAGCGGGCCGTCAAACGGCAATTGTGCAGGCTGGCCATCACTGGTCTGGAATGCGGCGTCGTGAACCCAACCGGAAACCACCCGTGAAGCACGATTTTCATGCCTCGCACCACGATTACCTTCATGTTCACCTGCCAAAATCTCACGCTGTTTTTTCACTTCCTTGCGGGTAAGCCCCGTCATTACCGCTGCGCGGGAATCCGTCGGCTTTTTGCGCTGGTCAGAGAAATCTTCCATGGCGGCATCCACATACGCACGCTTGACCAGTTCCGCAAACTCGGCAAACGGAATGCCGTTGCGGAGCAGCAAGCGTGCCATGGGGCGCAGAATGCGATACAGCGCCCGATGCAGGGGATTGGTGTTGGACTTTGTCATATTTGGGATTGTATTCCCATAGCGACGTCAAAAGCCAGAAGGTCAGGCCGGAGTTTCCCGGCCTGACTCAACGGTTTAGTGATCAATTATCATCATCGTCGTCATCGTCGTCGCTATCATCATCGACATCGACGTTGTCGGTAAGCTCGTACTGGCCACCACTGGTTCCGCGGTACTCCACTTCCACTTCATCGCCAACCTTTGCACCCGAGGTGCTGTACCCATTCAGGAGGATCTCCAGGTTCATAATAGAGATGGAGTTTGAGCCAATTGCGCTCGCCCGGGCTTCGAGCTCGTACTCATCGTCATCGTCGTCGTCACGTTCAATGTTGAGCGCCTCAAGGAAGCCTCCGTTGGAACTCCGCTGGCGACCTTCAATTTCCAGGTAATCACCTACCCGCAAGTCCTGAATGTCCTCAGCCCGGCTGCGGCGATCATCGTCATCATCGTCCTCAATCAGGGTATTGGCATTGATCTGCACCCGAACGCCGCTGACTACCAGGGATTCATCAGTCAGATCAATGGATTCGATGCGGCCTTCCAATTCAGCGTCTGATTCGCGGCCCTCAATCTCTTCTGCCACCAGAATGCCATTACGGAAATTGCCCTCAACTTCGACATAAAGACCATCAGCCAGACTGCTTTCACGCAGGTCATCAAACTCGGTGCCACCAGTAATCTGAACCGTTACTCCATTGAGAGAGAACTGACGGTTTGACGAGTCGTAGTCGTAAATGCTGCCAGAAATCTCGACATCGTCATCGTCGTCATACCAGTCATCTTCGTCTTCAATTTCATCAGCGAGAATGACGCCGTTGCTCAGACGACCCTCAACTTCTACAACGATTCCGTTGGCCAGATCACTCAGAGAAAAGTCGTCATCTCCTACAGCACTGGTGTAGTCGATCTGGAATCCGTTGATGGTGAAGGTTTCTGCGCTTGTGTCCAGGTTGGCTACAACGCCCTCAATCTCGACCTCGTTGTCGTCATCAAATTCAACATCGATAGCCCGGGCACCAACGAAGCTGGCGCGGAAGCTGCCATCATCCAGTCGCCAGGCACTGACGCGCACGTGGTAGCCCTGAGGGTTGCTGGCAAGCTCGGCAGGCGTTGCACCACGAAAGACGGTGCGACCGTCCAACTCAATGTTCTGGCCAAGCATGGCAAGGGTTCCGGTACGGTCGGTCTCGTTCCAGCTCATGCCGGCAACAGGCCCACGGAGTGTGTCGTCATAGCTGACCTTGTCTGCTCGGCCCTCGCCCCGGTCATCCCAGTCGCCTTTGACCTGGAGAATCATGCCTTTTTCCAGCTGATCTTCCCGCTCAATGCCGTCGTCACTGTCGACATTGCCGCTGGTCTCGAACCGGGTGCCGTTTACAAACACACTGCCAAAACCGGTAACCGCACCGACGCTGGTACCAGTGGACGTAGAGTCACTACCAGACGAGCCAGAACCACCGCCGCCACAGGCAGCCAGGGACCCTGCAATCGCGCCGGTCAGGGCGAGTTTTACAGCGTTTGCCAAAGGATTGCGCTTCATCGTTGTTCTCCTTTCATTCTTTCCGGAATACCGGCCGCGGAGTGCAGCCGGTTGGTAATATTTTTCTTTATTGGGATTATTTTCCCAAACTGCTAATTGGGAATTTATTCCCATTTTTAAGATTTGTCCAGTTTTTGATCATGAAGTTTTTGTGAACTTTCCGGCCAGACAGGCGTAAGCTACTGAACACACGAACGAAAACAGGTGAGAAAAAATGCTGGGATTCTTGAAAGGTGATCCGAAGAAAAAACTTCAGAAAGAATATGAGGCTAAGTTGCAGAAAGCGCTGCACGCCCAGCGTAATGGCGACCTACGCACTCATGGGACGTTGATGGAAGAAGCAGAGAAGATTTATGCGGAACTGCAGAAAATCGGCAAGGAGTAGTTTTTAGCATGGCGGGTGGGTCGGCTGGCACACCCCTGCTCAAAACACGCCCGTAAACACGTCCCTGTAGGGCTCGGTCGCGCCATCCCTGGCGCTCCACGGTTTTGAGCAGGGGTGTGCCAACCGACCTTCTGACTATGTTTCGCCTAAGAACTGCCGGAGCTGCCGGTTTAACCGATCGACTTCACGTCGCATCTCCTGGACTTCATCAAGAAGTTCAAGAGACATGGCGAGGCCCGGTAGATTCATTTTCAGGTCGCGCTGCAAACGCTGGGCCTTGTGCAAACGTGCGAGAGCCTCGAGATCAAACTGCCATTGCCGGGTCTCCGGTGACTCTTCCACCGGCGCAATGACACCGTAGCTCACCAGTTTAATGACGAACTCGGCATGGCAATCCCCACGCTCGCAGATCTCCCGCAAGGTGAATGTAGCGGTTGGTTCCACCAGTTCGACGCTCAGAGCATGGTCTTTGTCAGTCATCCGTCACCCCCGCTCACACATGCAGCTTACTGCGTGGATTGAAGCCTTTTTCTGCCTCGGCCAGCTTCCTGTATAGCTCCTCGGCACCTTCAGAATGCCGTTCGGGCATCACGATCTGCAATACCACCAACTGGTCTCCCGGATGCTTGCCGGGCAGCCCCTTTCCTTTCAGCCGCAGTTTGCGACCACTGGAAGAGCCCTTGGGCACCTTTACGTTCACCTTCGAACCAACGGTGGGTACCGTGATAGAGGCACCAAGAGCGGCTTCCCAGGGTGCAATTGGAACCGTCACCATGATATCCCGGCCTTCAATCGTGAACAGGGGATGCGGTGCGTACTCCACCTCAATAAACAGGTCGCCGTTTTCCCCACCACCGATGCCGGGAGCACCCTGGCCTTTCAGGCGGATGTGCTGCCCTTCCTTCATACCGGCCGGTATCTTCACATTCAGGGTTTTCTGGCGCGGCATTATCCGGCCCTGAGCGTCGGCCTCCTGGACATTGAACGACACCTGCTTCTCGCAGCCGTGGAAGGCTTCCTCCAGGAACAACGCCAGCCGGGCATGAACGTCTTCACCCCGCATGCGCATGGAATTGCGCTGGCCACCGAAGCCACCAGAGAACCCGGCCCGGTGACCGGGCCCTTTGCGACGGTCGCCACCGAAAACCTCCTCAAAGAAGTCACTGAACTGCCGCGCATCGGCCTCGGTATATCCACCGCCACCAAAGCCGGACCCGCTCTGCCAGCCGGGAGGCGGCTGGAACGACCCGTCTTTCCGGGCGCCATACTTCTTGATTTCGTCGTATTCGGCGCGTTTTTCGGGGTCTTTCAGTACTTCATAAGCCTCGCCGACGTCTTTGAATTTGTTGTCGGCATTATCTTCCTTACTGACGTCCGGATGGTATTTCCGAGCCAGCTTGCGGTAGGCCTTTTTGATGTCCTCGGGGGAGGCAGACTCGCTCACACCGAGCACGGCGTAATAGTCTTTGAAGTCCATTCTTTCCCTCACACCTGTTCTTAACAATGGGCATTGTTGCCCGGTTATTACCTCTATATTTGATGAGGAAGCTCAAATTACAAGGTGTGGCTGCATCAGAATTGATGCGCATACCGGCACCCTTGTTTTCACCCCATGGCCTACCATAGTGTATGGAGGCTGATTTAAACGCCCAAATCAGGGTCGATCACCCGTTTTTATTGTAGCTGTCACGCAGGAGGACACTTCCAATTATGCAAGAAGGAGAGCTGGAACGAAGGGCCGGCTGGAAAAGCTCCCCGATTCTGGGAATGTTGGCCAGCATCACTTTCGTCGGCGTTATTCTTGCGATTCTCTTTTCTCTCGGCATCCATGAACGGGTTGTGGAGATGCTTCGCTGGTTTGAAGCTCAGGGAGCCTGGGCGGCCCTGCTGTTTATTGTGCTGATGACGGTTACGGTAGTCGCGTTGCTACCGGGCTTTCTGTTCACTACCGGCGCGGGTTTCGTATTCGGGGTATTCGAAGGCACCGTCTACGTGGTGACCGGCACCGTGATTGGCGCCTCCATGGCCTTTCTGATTGCCCGCTATCTTTTCGGCGAAAGGGCTAAAGACTTCGTGATGGCAAGATCGCGGCTGCGGCTGATGAGCGACGAACTGACGCCCCATGGCGGAAAGATCGTACTGCTGACCCGTCTGATCCCCTTTTTCCCCGGCAAGCTGTCCAATTATTTCTTCGGCCTGACCCGGTTTTCGTTTCGCGATTTCTTTGCCGGGTCTGTGTTCGGCTTCATTCCCTTCTCGCTCCACAATGTTTACCTGGGGTCGATCGCCGCCGATCTGACCGTTCTGGGTGTCCGCGAAACCGGTCGGTCTGCTCTTGAATGGGCGATATATGGCGCCGGATTTGCCGGCACCGTCGTGGCTGTTGTGTTTCTGAACATCCTCGCGCGCCGAGCTCTGGCCAAATACACCGATGAGGAACATGCCTTGGAGATCAGACAGTGACCTGGATGAATTGGCTTCCCTGGCGACTGTTGGTAAAAAGCGTCGCCCGCAAACACGGTTTTCTCGACCCGATTGCGCTTCTGGCCAAGCTTCACGGTTTCGCCCAGCCCTCCGAGGTTGGCGAACCTATTGAATTACTGCGCGCGGGTGCGGTTTTCCACGCCCGGGGACTGATCAACAGCCGGGTCATCCAGCACAACCTGGACTGGGTCTGGCCCTACTGGATCGAACGGCAGTTTGATCCGAAAGACCCATCGTTCATTCCCCGGGCATTTTCCATTACCCACATCAACCTCAGTAACCGCAATTGGACCGCTGTCGGCCACCCGGACTGTGACGAACTGCCAATAGTAGACCCCCGGGGTATGCTGACGCCGTTTTTCGACAGCTGGTCGCTGGATGGCTGGTTGCTGGCAGAAGACGGCCGCTGCCTGCTGCCTTCCCGGAGTAAAACAGCCCGGCAATGGCAGGACGTCGACGACGTTCGTGTGAATACGGAATCTTCCATGGACGGCCTGGAACTGAGCAGCCATGCCTGGGTGGAACTGGAACAGGGTGTTCCGATTTGCAAATTCCGGCTTAAGGCAAAATCAGAGGTCGCGGGTTCCATCGTGCTGGCCCTGCGACCCTCAAACCCGGAAGGGGTCAGTTTCATAAACCGCGTCAAGCTTTCCAAAAAACGGGATGTGTGGGCGGTGGACGGTAATCGCACAGTCACCTTCAGCGCCCCTGCCGAACGGCATCATGTGTCGGATTACCGGAACGGGGATGTCCACATTCACCTGATGGACCGGGACGATCAGAGCGACGGCGTGTGCGACGTGGGTATGGTAACGGCGGCGGCGCTGTTTTCCATCAAAGCGGGCAAGACGCGGGAAATCACCGCCAGCATCCCGCTGAGCGATAACCCGGCAAGCCTGCCGGCAAACGATGCCTGGCAGACAGAGCGGGAGGGCCACGCCCGGCTTGTGTGCCCGGAACCCCGGTACCAGTTCCTATACGATGCGGCCGTGGCCTCGTTGATCCTCCATTCGCCGGACGATGTCTATCCCGGCCCTTTTACTTACAAGCGCTTCTGGTTCCGCGATGCCGCGTTCATCATCAATGCACTGTTGGGCATTGGCCTCACCGACCGCGCCGAACGGGCCCTGTCCCGCTTTCCCCAGCGCCAGACCCGCAGTGGCTACTTCCGTTCACAGGAAGGCGAGTGGGATGCCAACGGCGAAGTGCTGTGGATACTCAAACGCTTCTTCGACCTGACCGGCCGCCGCCCGGAAAAGCATTGGCACGACCCCATCTGCCGTGGCGCCCAGTGGATCACCCACAAACGCCTGCGCAAGGAAACCGAAGCACCCCACGCCGGTTTGCTGCCAGCAGGCTTCAGTGCCGAGCACCTGGGCCCTAACGACTATTACTACTGGGACGACTTCTGGGGCATCTCCGGGCTCCAAGCCGCGGCAGACATGCTGGCCGAAGACAGCCCGGAAGAAAGCCAACTGTTCTGGAATGATGCCGTTGATTTCACCAAAGCCGTCGACCGCAGCCTCGAAGGTTGCCAGCAGCGCCTGAAACGGCCCGGCATGCCCGCCTCACCCTATCGGCGTCTGGATGCGGGCGCCATCGGCTCCCTGGCAATCGGATACCCGACCCAGCTCTGTAAGCCCGACGATCCGCGCCTGCTGGACTGCGTTGAATTCCTGCTGGAGCGCTGTTTCGTCGACGGCGCCTTCTACCAGGACATGATCCACTCCGGCCTGAATGCCTATCTGACCCTGCACGTGGCCCAGATACTGCTGCGTGCAGGCGACCCCCGCTATCTCGAGTTGATGGACGCCGTCGCAGACCTGGCCTCAACCACCGGCCAATGGCCCGAAGCCATCCACCCCGGCACCCGCGGCGGCTGCATGGGCGACGGCCACCACGTCTGGGCCTCTGCGGAATGGGTACTGATGGTGCGCAATTGTTTCGTGCGGGAGGAAGGTGACCGCCTGGTGCTGTGTGGAGGCATCCCTGAACGCTGGCGGGAAACGGGCGAAACCATCAGTTTCGGGCCAGCCCCTACAAGCTTCGGCACTGTGTCCGTCACCATAACGCCGAACGCCGAGGGATCTCCAAAAGTGGAGTGGACCGCCGACTGGCACAACGAAGAGCCGCCGATTGATGTGAAGTTGCCTGGTTATGACGCGGTAATAGCAAGCCCCGGAGCGGGCTTTGCCAAGATGTGAACAAGCAGGCGATATCGAGAGGTTTACCAAGCAGAGGTGGGCCGTCCTTCCGGGACCGTCAAAAACATGGATGTTTTTGTCGAGCGTACATGGACGTATTCACAGCGTGTCCCGGAAGGACGGCCCACCTCTGCGCCACCCCCGAAACAACCAGGCTACGACGGCAGCAAACTCCACAGTCAATTACTTGACCTTGGGATCAAGCTCCCCAGCAGCATACCGCTCGAACATACGCTCGAGGTTAACTGGTTTGATTTTGCTGGCGTTGCCGGCGGTTCCGAAGGCTTCGTAGCGGGCGATGCAGACTTCCGTCATCGCTTTCATGGTTTCCTTCAGGAACTTACGCGGGTCGAATTCGGCCGGGTTCTGGGCCAGGAAGCGGCGGGTTGCGCCAGTGCTGGCCAGACGCAGGTCGGTGTCGATGTTGACCTTGCGCACGCCGTGCTTGATACCTTCCACGATTTCCTCAACCGGAACACCGTAGGTTTCCGGGATCTCACCGCCGTACTGGTTGATGATTTCCAGCCACTCCTGAGGCACCGAGCTGGAGCCGTGCATGACCAGATGGGTGTCCGGGATGCGCTTGTGGATGGCTTTGATCTGCTCGATGGCAAGGATGTCACCGGTCGGCGGACGGGTGAACTTGTAGGCGCCATGGCTGGTGCCGATGGCGATGGCCAGAGCGTCCACGTGGGTTTTCTTGACGAAGTCTGCAGCTTCTTCCGGGTCCGTCAGCATCTGGCTGTGATCCAGGGTGCCTTCGGCGCCGATGCCGTCTTCTTCGCCGGCCTGGCCGGTTTCCAGGGAACCGAGACAACCCAGCTCACCTTCAACTGAAACACCACAGGCATGGGCCATTTCTACGGTGCGGCGGGTAACGTCGACGTTGTATTCATAGTCAGTCGGAGTCTTGCCATCTTCACCCAGAGAGCCGTCCATCATCACGGAGCTAAATCCCAGTTGGATGGAACGCTGACACACAGACGGACTGGTACCGTGGTCCTGGTGCATCACCACGGGTATATGGGGAAACTCCTCAATAGCCGCCAGAATCAGGTGCCGCAGAAAAGGAGCACCGGCGTATTTACGAGCGCCTGCAGAGGCCTGGACAATCACCGGGGAGTCGGTTTTGTCGGCCGCTTCCATAATGGCGCGCATCTGTTCCAGGTTATTCACGTTAAACGCCGGCACACCGTAACCATGCTCAGCGGCGTGGTCCAACATCTGCCGCATCGATATCAGGGCCATTCGGGTTGTCTCCTTGGTTTATTTAATGTCTTTGGCAGACTTTTAGGTTTGGAGTCTGCTACGGAGTGCCGAGAAGCTCTTCCGGGACACGCTGTGAATACGTCCGTGTACGCTCGACAAAAACATCCATGTTTTTGACGGTCCCGGAAGAGCTTCTCGGCCCTCCTTGCGATTCAAAACTGTGCTATTCGCCGCGTTCTTCCAATACAGCAACTGCCGGAAGAGTTTTGCCTTCCACGAATTCCAGGAAAGCACCACCACCGGTTGAGATGTACGAGATTTTGTCGCTCACACCATACTTGTCAACGGCGGCGACGGTATCACCTCCACCGGCCAGAGAGAAGGCATCGCTCTCGGCGATGGCTTGCGCCAGGGCCTTGGTGCCGTTGCCGAACTGGTCGTATTCGAATACACCCACCGGGCCGTTCCACAGGATGGTTTTGGAGGACTTCAGCAGGCCGGCGAATTTGGAGGCGGTTTCCGGGCCGACGTCGAGGATCATGTCGTCTTCGGTAACTTCGTCGATCTTCTTGACCGTCGCTTCTGCCGTTTCCGCGAATTCACTGGCAACCACCACATCCACCGGCAGCGGGATTTCGACGCGGGAGGCGATTTCACGGGCGGTGTCAATCAGGTCATGTTCGCAAAGGGATTTCCCCACCGGGTGGCCAGCGGCCGCCAGGAAGGTGTTGGCGATGCCGCCACCGACGATGATGGAGTCGCAGACTTGTTCCAGGGCGTTGAGTACGTCCAGCTTGGTGGATACTTTGGAGCCGCCGACAATCGCAACCACCGGCTTGGCGGGGTGATCCAGGGCCTTGCCGAGTGCTTCCAGCTCCGCGGCCAGTAGCGGGCCGGCGCAGGCTTCGGGGGCAAAGCGGGCAACGCCGTGAGTAGAGGCCTGGGCGCGGTGGGCGGTGCCGAAAGCGTCCATTACGTAAACATCGCACAGGGCGGCGTACTTTTTAGCGAGGGCTTCGTCGTCTTTCTTTTCGCCTTTATTGAAGCGGACGTTTTCAAACAGCACCACTTCGCCATCGGCTACTTCCACGCCGTCGAGATAGTCGGTAATCAGGCGTACTTCCTGGCCCAGTACCTTGCTGAGATGGTCGGCGACCGGCTTCATGGAGGAGGCTTCATCATAAACGCCTTCTTCCGGGCGGCCCAGGTGGGACATCAGCATGACTTTGGCACCGGCGTCTTTGGCGGCCTTGATGGTGGGCAGCGAGGCGCGGATTCGGGCGTCGCTGGAGACTGCGCCGTTTTTTACCGGTACGTTCAGGTCTTCACGGATCAGTACTCGCTTGCCTGCGAGGTTTAGGTCGGTCATTCGTTTGATAGCCATAATGTTCATCCCTAAGTTTGGTTGTCGGATTTCACTTCGTTCTATCCGACCTACCGTAGGTCGGTTCGAGCATAGCGAGAACCGACAGTCAGGTTTTGACTGTCTTCAACCAGCAATGGCTGACATCCAGCATCCGGTTGGCGAACCCCCACTCGTTATCAAACCAGCACAGCACCTTCACCATGGTGCCGCCGGTTACACGAGTCTGGCCTCCGTCCACGATTCCGGAATGGGCGTCATGGTTGAAGTCGGAGCTGGCCAAAAGCTCGTCGGTATAGCCCAGAATATGTTTCAGCGGGCCATGGGCGGCTTCTTTCAACAGATTATTGACCGCTTCCACCGACGTCTTTTTCCGGACGTTCACCACCATGTCGATCGCCGACACGTTCATGGTGGGCACGCGCATAGCCACGGAACTGAACCTTCCTTCCATGTGCGGAAGCAGGCGTTCGATGCCTTTGGCCAGGCCAGTGTCCACGGGAACGATGTTGTGCAGGGCGCTGCGGGTGCGGCGAAGATCCTGGTGGTGGTAGGCGTCGATGACAGGCTGGTCGTTCATGGCAGCGTGAATAGTGGTGGTGCTGCCCTGCTCCACGCCCAGAGCATCATCCAGTACCTGGATGACCGGTACCAGGCAGTTTGTGGTACAGGAGGCCGCAGCCACGATGCGATCAGCCCCGGTCAGTTGATCCTGATTCACACCATAAACCACGGTGCGGTCGACATCAGGTTCCGCCGGTTGTGAGAAGAGCAGGCGCTGAGCGCCAGACTTCAGATGCAGCTCCGCAGTGGCACGATCGGTAAAAGCACCCGAACATTCCAGCACCAGATCAACACCCAGCTCACCCCAGGGCAGCTCTGACGCATCTGCGTTGCGGACCACGCGGATGCGGTCTCCGTTCACGATCAGGGCATCGCCCGCTACCTCAATCTCCCCCTGGAAACGACCATGGGTGGAGTCGTACCGGGTCAGGTGGGCAATGGTATCTATATCCGCCAACTCATTGATCGCGACCACCTGCAGGTGATCGCGAAAACCGTTCTCGTATAGTGCGCGCAGAACGCACTGACCGATACGGCCGTATCCATTGATGGCGATGCGACACGGTGCAGCGTTGCTCATCAGGCTTCCAGCAACTCCGAGGCCACCGCAATGATGTTGTCCACGGTGAAGCCGAACTCCTTGAACAGGTCACCGGCAGGTGCGGATTCACCGAAGGTGCTCATGCCTACCACGCGGCCATCGAGGCCCACGTACTTGTACCAGTAGTCTTCGATGGCTGCTTCGACAGCTACGCGGTTGGTGACTTCCAGCGGCAGCACCTCCTGCTTGTAGGCAGCGCTCTGGGCGTCGAAGGTGTCGGTGGAGGGCATGGATACCACGCGAACCCTGGAGCCTTTGTCACGAAGCGCTGCAGCAGCGTCCTGAGCCAGCCCGAGTTCGCCACCGGTGGCGATCAGGATCAGGTCTGGTGTGCCTTCGCTGTCAGACAGAATGTAACCGCCTTTAGCCACGTTCTGTAGCTGGGTCGCGTCACGATCCTGATGTGGCAGCCCCTGACGGGAGAACACAAGGGCTGTCGGGCCGTCGGTACGCTCAAGTGCCGCTTTCCAGGCGACGGCGGACTCCACCGTGTCGGCCGGGCGCCAGGTGCTCATGTTGGGCGTGGTGCGAAGGCTGGCCAGTTGCTCGATAGGCTGGTGCGTGGGGCCGTCTTCACCCAGGCCGATGGAATCGTGGGTGAACACATAGATGGAGCGCTGTTTCATCAGTGCCGCCATGCGCACTGCGTTGCGGCAATATTCCATGAAGATCAGGAAGGTAGCGCCGTAGGGCACAAAGCCGCCGTGCAGGGCCACGCCGTTCATGATGGCCGCCATGCCGAATTCACGAACCCCGTAGTAGATGTAGTTACCACTGGCATCTTCTTTGGTGACCGGCTTGCTGCCGTTCCAGATGGTGAGGTTGGAGCCTGCCAGATCGGCGGAGCCGCCCAGCAGTTCCGGCAGCAGCGGGCCGTAGGCATTCAGGGTGTTCTGGGAAGCCTTGCGGCTGGCGACGGTCTCGCCCTTGTCCTGGCACTCCTGGATATAGGCCTGGGCTTTTTCCGAGAAGTCAGCCGGCAGTTCACCAGCCATACGGCGCTTGAACTCGGCGGCCAGTTCCGGCTCTGCCTTCTCATAAGCGGCAAAAGCCTGCTCCCACTCCGCTTGCGCGGCTGCACCCTTTTCGCGGGCATCCCAGGCGCCGTAAATTTCCGAGGGAACTTCGAACGGGGCATGGGCCCAACCCAGCTTCTCGCGGGTCAACGCCACTTCATCCTCGCCCAGGGCGGCGCCGTGGCAGGCTTCGGTGCCCTGCTTGTTCGGAGAACCGAAACCGATGATGGTCTTGCAGCAGATCATTGTGGGCTGGGTGGTGTTGGCCCGGGCCGCCTCGATCGCTGCGCGGACCGCTTCCGGATCATGGCCATCGACGGCGGGAATGACCTGCCAGCCGTAGGACTCGAAGCGCCGGGGTGTGTCGTCGGTGAACCAGCCTTCGACTTCGCCGTCGATGGAGATGCCGTTGTCGTCATAGAACATGATCAGCTTGCCCAGGCCCAGAGTGCCGGCCAGGGAAGACACTTCATGGGAGATGCCCTCCATCAGGCAGCCATCGCCCAGGAATGCGTAGGTGTAGTGATCAACAATGTTGTGGCCGGGACGGTTGAACTGTTCGCCAAGAGCTTTCTCTGCCAGCGCAAAACCTACGGCATTGGCAATACCCTGCCCCAGCGGACCGGTGGTGGTTTCGATACCGGGTGTATAGCCGTATTCCGGGTGCCCCGGGGTTTTGGAGTGCAGTTGACGGAAGTTCTTGATGTCATCGATGGAAACGTCATAGCCACTCAGGTGCAGCAGGGAGTACTGCAGCATCGAGCCGTGGCCATTGGACAGCACAAAACGGTCACGGTTGGCCCACTTGGGGTTGGCCGGGTTATGGCTGAGGAAATCATTCCAGAGTACCTCGGCGATGTCCGCCATACCCATGGGCGCGCCCGGGTGGCCGGATTTGGCTTTCTGAACCGCATCCATGCTCAGCGCGCGAATGGCGTTGGCGAGATCTGTGCGAGATGGCATTGACGTTTCTCCAGTTTTGGTCGGCTAAAAGGTGAACTGATAAAAAGAAGGCGCGTATTTTCGCCGATTAGTGACCACCGGGGCAAATCGTCATCATTCTTTTCTGGCTTCTTTTCGAGGGGGAGTTTTTGCAGCGAGAATTTTAGCTGATTTATCAAACAGATCTAAATCTATATCAATTTTTTTTGATATAGATATTGATTGCCTCGCCAGACATCCCTACACTTTATTGCCATGACATCAATGACCACGCACGCAAACAATCTGTCCTCCGTGGACGCTCTGGCCCCGATCTACAAGGCGAGCGGCGATCCGTTGCGCCTGGAGATTCTGCGTGTGTTGCGTCGGGATACTTTTGGCGTACTGGAACTGAGCCAGCTATTCGATATGCGCCAGTCGGGTATGAGCCACCACCTGAAAGTGATGCACAAGGCCGGGCTGCTGGAACCCCAGCGTGAGGGTAACGCCATTTTCTATCGCCGCCCCCTGAACCTGGAAAGCGACAAGCTCACCGACCAGACCATCCGCCAGGTCTTCGAAACCGTCGACCGCATTCCCCTGCCGGAACATCTGCAGGGCAAGATTGAGGCCATCCGCAACCAGCGCGCCGACCAGTCCCAGGCCTTCTTTGCCCGCTACGCGGAAAAGTTCCGCGAACAACAGGAACTGATCGCCGCGTTCGAGTTATACGCCGAGCCTGTGGCAAGCCTGATCCGCAACCGCTCTGTTCGTCATGACTGGAAAACCGCCCTGGAAATCGGGCCCGGCGAAGGCGCATTCCTGCCAGTGCTGTCGAAAATCTGTGAGCACGTGGTGGCGCTGGATAACTCTCGTGACATGTTGGCCAAAGCCACTCGCACCTGTATCGACGAAAGACTGAACAACGTCGACCTGATTGAAGGCGTGACTGACAACCTGCTGGCCCGGGGCGACGATTTCGACCTGGTGGTGGCCAACATGGTCCTGCATCACGTGCCCAGCCCTGCAGACATCTTCCTCGACGCCGCCGCCCTGATGAAAACCGGCGGTTGCCTGGTGATCAGCGACCTGTGCAGCCACGATCAGGACTGGGCCAAGGAAAACTGCGGCGACCTGTGGCTTGGTTTTGAACCGGAAGAACTCACCAGCTGGGCAACCGAAGCCGGCCTGACAACCGGTGAGTCTTTGTTTATTGGCCTGCGCAACGGATTTCAGGTGCAGGTAAGAGAATTCTGGAAAAGCCCGGAGCCTGCCTGATGGCAGAAATAAAAACTGTATCAATTTTTTTTGATATAGAATTATGCAGACTCTGAAAACTGATTTACGATACCGACATCAACACAGCCGGCCGGAACCTGCGATACGCCGTCGGCACGAATTTGCAACGCTCACAGAGGAGCAACCCTATGTCTGATTACAGCGTCTTTACCTCCGAATCGGTCTCTGAAGGCCACCCTGACAAACTGGCAGACCAGATTTCTGATGCCGTACTCGACGCCATCCTCGTGGACGACCCCCATGCACGGGTTGCCTGTGAAACCATGGTAAAAACCGGCGTTGCCATCATCGGCGGAGAAATCACCACCAGTTCCTGGGTTGACCTGGAAGACCTGGTCAGGGACGTCATCAAAGACATTGGCTACACCTCTTCAGACGTAGGCTACGATGGCGCCACCTGCGGCATCATTAACATCATCGGCAAACAGTCCGTGGACATCGCCCAGGGCGTTGACCGTAAAAAACCCGAAGACCAGGGCGCCGGAGACCAGGGCCTGATGTTCGGCTACGCCAGCAACGAAACCGACGTGCTGATGCCGGCGCCGATCACCTTCTCGCACCGCCTGGTGCAGCGCCAGGCCGAAGCCCGCAAGAGTGGCCTGCTGCCGTGGCTACGCCCGGATGCAAAAAGCCAGGTCACCTGCCGCTATGAAAACGGCAAGGTTTCCGGCATCGACGCGGTAGTGCTGTCGACCCAGCACGACCCTGACGTTTCCCAGGCTGACCTGAAAGAAGCCGTCATGGAACTGATCGTCAAAAATGCCCTGCCGGCAGAACTGCTTCATAAAGACACCCAGTTCCATATCAACCCGACCGGCAAGTTCGTCATCGGCGGCCCGGTTGGCGACTGTGGCCTGACCGGCCGCAAGATCATCGTTGACACCTACGGCGGCATGGCCCGCCACGGCGGCGGCGCCTTCTCCGGCAAGGACCCGTCCAAGGTTGACCGTTCGGCTGCTTATGCGGGCCGTTACGTCGCCAAGAACATCGTTGCAGCCGGCCTGGCCGAAAAGTGCGAGATCCAGGTGTCCTACGCCATCGGCGTGGCACAGCCAACGTCGATTTCCCTGAACACCTTCGGCACCGGCAAGATCAGCGACGACAAGATCATCCAGCTGGTCCGCGAGCATTTCGACCTGCGCCCGTATGCCATCACCAACATGCTGGACCTACTGCACCCGATGTACCGGGCCACAGCAGCCTACGGCCACTTCGGCCGCGAGCCGGCTGAGATGACGGTTGGCGGGAAAACCTTTACCTCGTTCCCATGGGAAAAGACCGACCGGGCAGACCTTTTGAAGGATGCCGCTGGCGTTTGATTTTGGGCCTGGCCTGGGTTAGCCCGCCACTTTGGGGGTGGCGGCGCTGAAGGACCCGGAGTTTCGGGACCCATTTATGAGTTTGTTGCGTATTCCTGACGGCATGCGTCAAAGATTCGAACGAGGTGGTGGGGGTCTCCCATCACCGATACACCAGAATTCAGAGGCACGGGAAGATAACTCCCAGGCCAACAGTTCAAAAACGGGAGAACACTATATGAGCACTCCAGCAGAAAAGCTGAACAACTTCGAAGACTACAAAGTCCGTGATATCTCACTCGCTGACTGGGGCCGCAAGGAAATCAGCATTGCTGAAGGCGAAATGCCCGCGCTGATCAAGCTCCGTGAAAAGTACAAAGCCGAGCAGCCGCTGAAGGGCGCCAATGTCATGGGCTGTATCCACATGACGATTCAGACCGCCGTGCTGATCGAAACACTGATCGAACTCGGCGCCAACGTACGCTGGTCGTCGTGCAACATCTTCTCAACCCAGGATCAGGCTGCGGCCGCTATCGCCGCGCAGGGTATTCCCGTGTTCGCGTGGAAAGGTGAAACCGACGAAGAATACGACTGGTGCCTCGAGCGCACTGTCGGTGCCGACGTCGACGGCTGGGAACCGAACATGATTCTGGATGACGGCGGCGACCTGACGGCGCTGTTGCATGAGAAGTTTCCTGAAATACTTGCCAACTGCCACGGCGTAACCGAGGAAACCACCACCGGTGTTCACCGCCTGCAGGAAATGATGCGGGACGGAACGCTGAAGGTTCCGGCCATCAACGTCAACGACGCGGTCACCAAGTCCAAGAACGACAACAAATACGGCTGTCGCCACAGCCTGAACGATGCCATCAAGCGTGCTACTGACCACCTGATGGCCGGCAAAAAGGCGCTGGTTATCGGCTATGGCGACGTAGGCAAGGGCTCCGCTGCCTCCCTGCGCCAGGAAGGCATGATTGTAAAAATCACCGAGGCTGATCCCATCTGTGCCATGCAGGCCTGCATGGACGGTTTTGAAGTGGTGTCTCCGTACCTCGACGGCGTGAACACCGGCACCGAGTCCGGCGTGGACAAGGCGCTGCTGCAGAACACCGACCTGTTGGTCACCACGACCGGCAACATGAACGTCTGTGACTCCAACATGCTGAAGGCCCTGAAGAGCGGCGCGGTTGTGTGCAATATCGGCCACTTCGACAACGAGATCGATACCGCCTTCATGCGCAAAAACTGGGAATGGGACGAGGTCAAGCCGCAGGTGCACGTGGTGTATCGCGACAAAGCGACCAATGACCACCTGATTCTGCTGTCCGAAGGCCGCCTGGTGAACCTGGGTAATGCCACTGGTCACCCGTCACGGATCATGGATGGCTCGTTTGCGAACCAGGTGCTGGCGCAAATGTACCTGTTTGAGCGCAAGTTCGCGGATCTTCCGGATGATGCACGCGCCAAGGGTGTCTACGTTCAGGTTCTGCCGAAAGAGCTGGACGAGGAAGTCGCCCGCGCCATGGTGGAAGGTTTTGGTGGCGTGATCACCAAAATGACCCCTGAACAGGCGCAATACATTGGTGTACCGGTCGAAGGCCCGTACAAGCCGGAAACCTACAAGTACTGATCAGGTAACAGCATGGAAACCCAGAAACAGTTCAAGCGCCGCTTCAGTTTTGAGTTTTTCCCGCCCAAGACCGATGCCGGATGGGAAAAGCTGCAGGGCGTTCGCAACACGCTGGCCGAGGTTGATCCGGATTTTTTCTCGGTCACCTTCGGTGCCGGCGGCTCCACCCGGGACCGCACCGTGCAAACAGTGCTGGACTTGCACAAGCGGGGCATTTCCACGGCACCGCACCTGTCCTGCGTGGGCGCCAGTCGCGACAGCATTGCTGAACTGCTGAATGTCTACCGTGAGAACGGTATCAACCGCATCGTCGCCCTGCGGGGCGACATGCCCTCCGGTATGGGCGCGGCCGGTGAACTGCGCTACGCGAACGAGCTGGTGAATTTCATCCGCGAGCACAGCGGCGATGCCTTCAATATCGAAGTGGCAGCTTATCCCGAGTTCCATCCCCAGGCGCGTACTGCGGAAGATGACCTGAAGAACTTCGCCCGCAAGGTCGAAGCCGGCGCCAACAGCGCTATTACTCAGTATTTCTTTAACGCAGACAGCTACTTCTACTTCATTGACCGGCTGGAAAAGATGGGCGTCACCATTCCGGTGGTGCCGGGCATCATGCCCATCGTCAACTTCTCCAACCTGACCCGCTTCTCGGATATGTGCGGCGCGGAGATCCCCCGCTGGATCCGCAAGCAGCTGGAAGCTTACGGCGACGACAGCGATAGCATTCGCCAGTTTGGTGAGGAAGTGGTTACCCGCATGTGCGAAAAGCTGCTTGCCGCCGGAGCGCCAGGGTTGCACTTCTATACCCTGAACCAGGCTGAGCCGAGTGTCAGTATCTGGAAAAACCTCGGTATTGGTGAGCGGGAGAAGATTGCTTTTTGATGGGCCTCGTTGTGTTGGATTACGGCTTCGCCTAATCCAACCTTCGCTCTTCATCATGCAATTCCGTCAGCTAACGGCCGTAATCCGACAAGTTCCTTCCCCCCAAGCATTTGATTTCCTGCATTTCTCCGGTTAATGGTCTAGAGTATAAACGTTGCAGTTCCATTAACTGCCCTCGAAAAGAACTGGCTTGATCAGCCCGCATTTTCGGAGCACTCCACCAGGTGCAAGGGCAACAAAAGTAGAAACAGGAGATTGTATGAGCACCAAATGGCTTAAGACGGTTGGCGCAACCCTGGCATTCACCGTTGCAGCAGGAACCGCCAGCGCAGAGACCCTGCGCGTTGTTACTGACCCCAGCTTCGTGCCTTTCGAAATGATGGACCAGGAAACCGGTGAGATGATCGGTTTCGACATGGAGATCATTCGTGAAGTGGCAGACCGTGCCGGCTTTGAGATTGATCTGAACACCATGGACTTCAACGGCATCATTCCCGCTCTGCAGACCGGCAACGTGGATATCGCCATCGCCGGTATCACCATTACCGAAGAGCGCCAGGAAATCGTTGATTTCTCTGACCCGTATTACGATTCCGGTCTGAGGATCCTGGTGCGTCAGGATAACGATGAGGTGCAAGAGATTTCCGACCTGGAAGGTAAGAAAATCGGCACCAAAATCGGCAGCACCAGTTACGACTTCCTGACCAAAACCCTGGATGAAAACGATGGTGTAACTCCTTATCCGGGCAGCTCCGACATGTACATGTCGCTTATGTCAGGTGCTGTTGATGCTGTTTTCTATGACGCACCCAACGTCGGCTACTTCGCCAGCACCAAGGGTGAAGGTAAAGTGAAAACCGTTGGCGAGCTGTACGAAGGCCAGCAATACGGCATCGCCCTGAAGAAAGGCAGTGAATGGGTGGACGATGTCAACGAAGCGCTGGCATCCATCAAGGAAGACGGCACTTACAAGGAAATCTACGAGAAGTGGTTCGGCCCGATGCCGGAAGACAAGTAAAACTGAAAACCACAGTCGGGGCGCACAACGCCCCGGCTGGCAACTCCCCACCCAACGGAGATACCCACTGTGGAATTCCAGTTTCAGTTTGACTGGCAGGCAGCCATTAATTCGATTCCTTTCCTGCTCAAAGGTATTCCCTACACCCTACTGATTTCTTTTGGCGGCCTTGCCATCGGCTTTTTACTCGGCATCTTTTTTGGGTTGCTGAGCATCAATAAAAAATGGTTCTTTCGCTGGCCCGCAACGGCGTATATCGAAATTTTTCGCGGCACCCCGATTCTGGTGCAGGTGCTGTTTATTTTCTACGGCCTGCCCGACCTTATTGGCGGTCCCATTGACCCGTTGACGGCCGGTATCGCAGCCATTGCGCTGAACTCCGGTGCCTATATCTCCGAAGTCGTCCGGGGCGGCGTGCAGTCCATCGACAAAGGCCAGAATGAAGCCGGCTTGTCCCTCGGGCTGTCACGATCCCAGACCTTCTGGTCGATCATCTGGCCCCAGGCCTTCCGCCGCATGATTCCGCCCCTGGGTAACCAGGCAATTGTGAGTATCAAGGACACCTCGCTGTTCTCGGTCATCGGTGTGGGTGAACTGGTTCGCCAGGGCCAGGTGTATATCGCCAATACCTTTACCGCTTTCGAGGTCTACTTCGTGGTGGCACTTATGTACCTCGCGATTACCCTCTCCCTCTCTCTCGTGCTCCGCCTCGTAGAGCGGCGCGGACTGGCTTCTGTCTGAAGGATAGGTACCCATGACACAGATCGTGCAAATGCAGGGCATGAACAAGTACTTCGGTACCTTGCATGTCCTCAAGGAAATTGACCTGAGCGTTGAAGCCGGCGAAGTGGTGGTGATCATCGGCGCCAGTGGTTCCGGGAAGTCCACGCTTATCCGCTGCGTCAACGGCCTGGAAGAATTTGAATCCGGTAAGCTGGTGGTCGACGGCAACGAACTTGCCCCGAAAAGCGGCAATCCGAAGGCCCTGGCGGAAATCCGCAAGGAAGTGGGCATGGTCTTCCAACAGTTCAATCTCTTCCCCCACCTCACAGTGAAGAAGAACATCATGCTGGCCCCCATGAAGGTCAAGGACACCCCCCAGACCATTGCCAACGCCACGGCCGAGCGACTACTAAGCAGGGTGGATATTGCCAGCCAGGCAGACAAGTATCCCAGCCATCTCTCCGGCGGCCAACAGCAACGGGTAGCAATTGCCCGCGCTCTGGCCATGGAACCCCGGCTGATGCTGTTCGACGAACCCACCTCGGCGCTAGACCCGGAAATGATCGGCGAAGTGCTCGATGTTATCCGGGAACTGGCAAAGGAAGGCATGACCATGATGGTCGTTACCCACGAAATGGGCTTCGCCCGGGAAGTGGCCGACCGCGTGATCTACATCCACGAAGGCCAGATTGTCGAAGAAGGCAAGCCGGCAGATGTGTTCGACAACCCGCAGAACGAACGTACACAGGCGTTCCTGAGCCGGGTGCTGTCGCACTGAGCAGTTGCGATCCCAGGTGGTCAGCAGGCGCTGTTAACTGTAGTATTCGCACAGGTTAACCGCCGAGAATTCACAACCTGAGCGTCTGACGGAGAACTATCATGCGCAATGCTGACCTCGTCGCCCGCGGCCTGAAGTCCGTGTGGCACCCCTGTACCCAGATGAAAGACCACGAAGGCACTTTGCCTCTGGTTCCGATCAAGCGGGGTGAAGGTGTCTGGCTTGAGGATTTCGAGAACAACCGTTACATAGATGCGGTGAGTTCCTGGTGGGTCAACCTGTTCGGTCATGCCAATCCGAGAATCAACGCCGCCATTGAGGAACAGATTGGCCAGCTGGAGCATGTGATTCTGGCCGGATTTACCCATGAGCCAGTGGTTAATCTTTCGGAACGGCTGATCGAAGTAACCCCTGAGGGCCTCAACAAATGCTTCTATGCTGACAACGGTTCTTCAGCCATCGAAGCGGCGCTCAAGATGAGCTTCCATTACTGGAAAAACCACGGCAAGCCGGACAAGAAAAACTTCGTCAACCTGAGCAACAGCTACCACGGAGAAACCCTGGGCGCCCTCGCTCTCGGCGATGTCTCTCTCTACAAGGACACCTACCAGCCGTTATTGATGGAAGTGCTGACCGCCCCCTCTCCGGACGCTTTCAATAAGGAGCCGGGTGAGACTGACGAGGAATACGCGCTACGCCAGTTCGAAGCCATGGAAGCGCTGCTGGCGGAAAAACACAACGAAATCTGCGCCGTGGTGGTGGAACCGCTGATCCAGTGCGCCGGCGGCATGCGCATGCATCACCCCATTTACCACACCAAACTGCGCGAAGCCTGCGACCACTATGGAGTGCACCTGATTGCAGACGAGATCGCCGTCGGCTTCGGCCGCACCGGCACCCTGTTTGCCTGCGAGCAGTCGGGTATCACTCCGGATTTCATGTGTCTGTCCAAGGGCCTGACCGCCGGTTACCTGCCACTGTCTGTAGTGCTCACCACCGACAATGTCTACAACGCTTTCTACGACGACTACGAAACCCTGAAGGCTTTCCTGCACAGCCACAGCTACACCGGCAATCCCATCGGCTGCGCTGTCGCCCTGGCAACCCTGGATATCTTTCGAGACGACAATGTCATCGAGAACAACAAGCGCCTGAGCACCTGCATGGCAGACTCTGTCGCTCACCTTGCAGACCACCCCAATGTCGGCGATATCCGCCAGCACGGCATGACACTGGCGGTGGAAATGGTGAAAAACAAAGCCACGAAAGAGCCGTTCCCCTGGCAGGAACGCCGCGGCATCCGCGTTTACCAGCATGCCCTCACCCGACAGTCGCTGTTGCGCCCACTGGGTAACGTAGTCTATTTTATGCCACCTTACGTGATCACCGAAGAACAGATCCGCCACTTGGCACAGGTAGCCACCGAAGGCATCGAAATCGCGGTACGGGACTGACAGAACCTTATGCGAATCCCCCGAATCTATACCAGCTCCCCCCTCACGGAGGGGGCCATTGCCAAGCTGGATGACAGCGCAGCACAGCATGTTGGACGTGTCCTGCGCATGCAGAATGGCCAGGAACTACAGCTGTTCAACGGCGACGGCAAGGACTACCCTGCCACCATCACCAACGCCGGTAAAAAACGGGTGGAAGCCGAGGTTGGAACACCCGTGGAAAACACCACCGAATCCCCACTGGACATCTTTCTAGGCCAGACCCTCTCCAAGGGTGACAGGATGGACTACGCCATCCAGAAAGCCGTAGAAATGGGCGTCACCCGCATCGTGCCTCTAACCACCGAACGCTGCGACGTAAAACTCAAAGGCGACCGCGAAGACAAACGCCTGAGACACTGGCAGTCCGTCGCAGTCAGCGCCGCCGAACAGTGCGGCCGCGCCCGGGTACCGGAAATACTGCCAGTGATGACCCTGGCAAACTGGTTCGACTTCACCAGCGATTGCGACCTGCGCCTGGTCCTCCACCACCGCACAGAGCAATCCCTGAACACCCTGGCCAAACCCGCCAGAATCGCGCTGATGATCGGCCCCGAAGGCGGCCTGAGTACAGACGAAATCACCGCCGCCGAAACCGCCGGCTTCCTCCCCGTCGCCCTCGGCCCGCGGGTACTGCGCACAGAAACCGCCCCGATTGCCGCCATGGCCCTGTGCCAGTGGCTGTGGGGAGACATCGGATGACAGGCCTGTTAAGTACCATAGAATTCTGGCAATACCTCAGCATCCCGGTTATTGCCGCCCTGATTGGCTGGACCACCAACTGGCTGGCCATCAAGATGACCTTCTACCCACTGGAATTCGTCGGCAAACCGCCACTGCTGGGCTGGCAAGGCATCATCCCCTCCAAAGCCCGCAAAATGGCCGCCATCAGCGTCGACGCCACTATCTCCAAAATCGGCACCGTGCAGGAAATCTTCCAACAGATTGATCCCGAGGTACTCGCCGCACACATCATCTACACCGTTGAACCCCGCACCGAAGAATACGTCGACGAACTGATGCTGAAAGAGTACCCCACCTTCTGGGAAAACCTGCCGGCCTCCGCCAGAAACATGGTCTATGAAAGAGTCCGTAAAGCCACACCACAACTGGTGGACAACCTGGTGGGCGACGTCTCCGACAACATTGAAGACCTGCTGGACATCAAAAGCATGGTCATCGAGCGGCTGGCGAACGACAAACAGCTGCTGAACCGGATATTCATCGAGTGTGGCGAGGTGGAATTCCGCTTTATCATCAATTCCGGCCTCTACTTCGGCTTCCTGTTCGGGCTTGTGCAGATGACCGTGTGGTATTTCTTTCAGGCCTGGTGGGTACTGCCCTTCTTTGGCCTGCTGGTTGGCTGGGCCACCAACTGGATCGCACTGAACGTGATTTTCCGGCCACTGCACGAGAAAAAAGTCGGACCTGTCCGGCTACAGGGCCTGTTCCTCAAACGCCAGCAGGAAGTGGCCGAGTCTTTCTGCCACATCGTAACCCATGAAATCCTCACCGTAGGCAACATCATCAATGCCATCCTCGAAGGCCCGAAGGGCGACCGCGCACGCAACATGGTCAAGAAACATATCAAGCCCCTGGTTGATGAAACTGCCGGTATGGGTAAGGCCCTGACTCAGGTGGCTTTCGGACCCACCGGATTTGCGACTCTGAAGAACCAGGTCGGGCAGAAAGCCATCGAGATCTCTCAAACCTCGTTCAACAATCCGGTTTTCGAAACCGACAGGGCGAGGGCGGTGGAAAGCATCATGGTTGAACGAATGATTGCCCTCTCCTCAGAGGAATTCCAGGATCTTCTGCGCCCCTGTTTCCAGGAGGACGAGATCAAACTGATACTGGTGGGCGCCTTCCTCGGGTTTGCGGCCGGTATCTGCCAACTGGTCTTTGTGTTCGGTGGTTCCATTCTCTGACATTTAATGCGATAAAACCGACGGTTATATCCCAGTTTGGGCTGGGAATAATCGCAACCGGCCTCTATACTCCGGACATGCGGGTGTGTATTTCCCGGCGACTATTTTTTTCCCGGAGGCATTGGATGCCAGGCTTCATTTCCTGGATTTCAGGATTATTTTCTTCCCAGAAACCAGCAACCTTAACAGCATCCGAATCCCGTCTGCTTAATCCGGCAGCTTCGATGGATGACGATTCAGCCACAGACCCTGCACTGATCGTCCAACTGGAAGAGCACCTGTTTTGCTGGCTGCTGGATTCACCGCCTACCGCCCTGCGGTCGGAAGCCGGGCAATGGGAACACATCCTGGAAACGCTGCGTACGCGAATTGCCAATCACGAGCTGGATGAACTGCCCCGCCAACCGATGACCCTGCCAATGTTGATGCGGGCTCTGTCCAATGAAAAATCGGACCGTCACCAACTAACCGAGATAATCCTCAACGATCCGGCACTGACCGACCAGCTGCTGCAGATTGCCAACAGCCCCTATTTCCGGCCCAGCGACCAGCACATCGACTCCGTGGATCAGGCTGTTTTCCTGTTGGGAATGGACGGTATTCGCAACGTCATTGCCGCTGCAATCATGCGCCCGATGATGGCAGCACGTAACAGCCGCGAGGCGCTTTTTGCGCAGAGAGTTTGGCGCTGGGGTCTTACCTGTGCCCGAAGCGCAGAACTCATTGCCAAGATTCAGGGTCAGGATACCAGCGTCTATTTCATGGCAGGATTACTGCCCGCACTATCCTATATAACCCTGAGGCGGGAGTTGCAGCGAATCTGCCGAGCGGAGTCGGGACTGGCAGAGGCGCCACCCTCTCTGGTTCATGCCGCCCTGTCGCGCTACCAGTGGGCTGCGTCGCAAATGCTGGCCAACGAGTGGAACCTTCCGCCCAAATACCATGCGCAACTGTTGGCTGCGGAACGGCCGGTTCCAGGGCAGACACATTCCCCACTGAACGACGGTATCATTATCGGAACCCGGGAAGTGTTACGCCATGCCCACCAGCGCAACATGCCGGAGGAAGACATCCTGCGTATTATCCACATCTCCGGGGAACAGTTTACCCGGGTGCGCAAAGTCATCCTTGATGTTCTGGAGGCCGGGGTCCGGGGTCGCGCCTAGCCGCCTTTTCTGTCTTCTTTTTCCTGGCGCAATAATTCGGCAAAGGTAACTGATTCGTCTTCAGGAGCCTGGGCCAGAAGACGTCGAGGCACCCGATACGGCAGTCGATCAACCACGCGATCCTCATCGTGGCGAATGGCCTCCAAAACCCCTCCGATGGTGATTCTGTCCAGCGACTGCCCCGGGACCAGACAGTCACCATTACGCCCGGCCAGCGCCAGCAAGCGCGCGCGAATGAGTTTGTCGCTGACTCCGCGGGTCACTTCGCCGGGCACTCGCAGGCTCTGCTCAACTTCCTCTTGCTGGGGGGCTGGCCGCCCTTCACTGAACGGCTTGGCGACCAGCCACATCAGTGCCAGTCCGGTATTCTCTACCAGTTCCGGGGATAACCTTACCTGGCTACGCTTGGCGACCGCCCCGGGGTTCTGCAGATAGAACGCGATACTGGAGCCCAATAACAGGATGATCCAGTTCAGGTACAGCCAGATCAGCAGGATGATACCGATGGCGAAACTGGAGTAAATGGCTGCGTACTTCGCCGAACCTGCCACAAATGAAGCAAACAGCATCCCCGCCGCCTGCCAGGATATACCCGCCACCAGGCCACCGATCAAGGCATAACGAACCTTCACTCTGGTATTTGGAATAAACACATACACAAAGGTGAAGGCCCCGACCACCAGCAGGAACGGAGCAAAGCGGGTGGCGAAGATAATCACTGAACCCAGGGGCTCAACTGCCATCAGAGCCTGGACAAACGCCGACGAAAAAATCGTGGCACTGATGCCGATGGCCGACACCATCAGCAAGGGACCAATCATGATCACGCTGAGGTAGTTGCTGAAGCGTTGAGCCATGGAGCGCATGTCTGGCACCCGCCAGATCATGTTGAAGGAACGCTCGATTTTCTGCACCAGTGAAATCACGGTATAGACCAGCAGCGCCAGGCCCACGGAGCCCAGCACACCGACTTTCATATTATCCACGAACCCCAGAATCTGTTCGGCAATCTCAATGCCCTGTGGACCCATGGGCTCAAAGAACTGGTACAGAAACGGCTCCATACGCTGGTGTACGCCCAGCGCCTTGAGTACCGAAAAACTCAACGCCAGCAGCGGCACAATACTCAGCAAAGTGGTGTACACCAGACTCATGGCATGCAGGGTCAGGTTACCGGCGATGATATCCCGCACCAGTGCATAGGCTGTGCGGCCGGTTTTATAGAGCCATGTCCATGGCCAGCTTTGCGGCGGGTTGGGATTGGCCAGAATCCAGGTTTCGGCTTCCTGGAGCCTGTCTTTGAATTGGAAAGAAGCCACACATCGTCCTGCTTGCAAAAGGTATGTAAAGGTTACAACTCAGGAGAGTAACCGTTAAATCAGATAGATGACAGATTCCGGGCCGTTATCTCCACGATCCGCTGCCGGGCTTCCCGACTGGCCCAGGCGGAATGCGGGGTCACGATCAGGTTGGGAATGTCGTCTGCCAGCAGCGGATTGCCATTGCGCGGTGGCTCCTCGGTCAGTACGTCAAAGCCCGCACCACCAATCGTTCCTTCCCGCAGGGCATCGGCCAGTGCCTGCTCATCCACCAGGCCCCCACGACTGGTGTTGATCAGCAGCGCGTCCTTTTTCATCATCTTCAGCTCACGGGAACCGATCATGTTCCGGGTTTCGTCCGATAGCAGGCAATGCAGCGACAATACGTCTACCCTTGGCAGCAACTCATCCATGGGGATCCTGGGGTAACCATCCACCTCTCCCGCGGCCTGACCGGGCCTTGCGCCGAGCAGGATATTCATCCCGAAGGCCTTTGCACGTTCAACAACGCCCTGCCCGAGATCGCCATAACCGACGACGCCCAGTGTGCGTCCTTCCAGTTCCATGATCGGGTGGTCCATCAGACAGAACATCGGGCTATTGCCCCAACGCCCGGCCCGCACATCCCGGTCGTAATCCAGCAAACGCGTGGCCAGTGCCAGCATAAGCGCCATGGTGTGCTGTGCCACGGTCGAACGCCCATAGTTGGTCACATTCATCACCTTGATGTCATGCGCCCTTGCTGCCTCCTGATCGATGTTATTCAACCCGGTGGCCACCACCGCAATCGTTTTCAGCTCCGGGCAGGCCTCAAAATGCGCCTGTTTCAGTAACACCTTGTTCACCAGTACCGTATCAAATCCCCGGATACGCTCCACCACATACTCCGGTGAGGTTTGCGGGTGCATCACCATCTTGCCGGTTACCGCCTCAATCGGCGAAAGGTCGACGTCGTTACCCAGTGTGTCTGCATCCAGAAATACGGCTTTCATTAATCAGTCCTTATTCGTGATGTTTTCGATCAACCAACAGTTCCCAAGATTAAGTTAGACTGAATAAAACCTCCAACCGCTAAAAAGGGGAACGCACATGGAACACGAATTCTGGCATGAGCGCTGGGCCAAGAAAGAGATCGGCTTCCACGAGGGTACCGTCAATCAATACCTCTACGACCACTGGCCTGAGCTGGCCGGTCAGGGCACTGGGGCTGTTTTCGTCCCCCTGTGCGGAAAAGCCCACGACATGTGGTGGCTTAACGACCGTGGCCATCCTGTCATCGGCGTGGAACTCAGCGAAATTGCCTGCAAGGATTTCTTCGAGGAGGGCGGCGAAAAAGCCAAAGTTCACCCTGGCGAGCCCTTTACCACCTTCAAACACGGTGACCTGGAGCTCTGGTGCGGCGACTTCTTCCAGCTGGTACCGGAAGACCTGAAACACGTAAGGCTCGTTTACGACCGCGCCGCTCTGATTGCCTTGCCACCGCACATGCGCAAGGACTATGTCGACCACCTGTCGGCGATTATCCCGGACGACACACGAATTTTGCTGATTACCCTGGACTACGACACCGAAATCAAGGGGCCTCCGTTCAATGTCAGCGATAAAGAAGTCCGGGAACTTTACTCCGGCGATTACGAAATCGAACATGTCCTCACCAATACACTGGCGAAGGATCACCCCTTTACCAAGCGTAAAGGCCTTGCCGGAGCGACTGAGAGCGTGTTCCTGCTGCGGAAACTCTGATACACAATTTAATGAACCTTAACGCTTCTCCCCCTGTCCAAGTCCCGAAGCTTGAACTAAGCTCAAAGTAACCAGACCGACATAAGCGCCACAGCGTAAATCGGTCTGGTACTCCCTATACTTCCACCCATAACCATAACCACCGCCCAAAAAAGGCGGAGCCAATAGCAACGGGGAATTTACGTGAATCGAGATTAGTCTTTTCACAGTTAAGCGAGCAAGCGAGGGGCCATCTATGAGCATCATGCAGCACTTCAAAGACCGGTATGAAGCAACTCAGGAGGAGGAATACACTCTTGAGGAATACCTGGAGATCTGCAAAAAGGACCCAACGGCATATGCCACCGCCGCGGAACGAATATTGTTGGCCATCGGCGAGCCGGAACATGTCGACACATCCCGTGATTCCAGATTGTCACGTATATTTTCCAACAAAGTGATCAAACGTTACCCGGAATTTTCCGAGTTTTACGGCATGGAAGAAGCCGTGGAAAATATCGTGTCATTCTTCCGACATGCCGCTCAGGGCCTGGAAGAGAAGAAACAGATCCTTTACCTGCTTGGTCCTGTTGGTGGTGGTAAATCCTCGCTGGCTGAAAAACTCAAGTCACTGATGCAGAAAGTCCCTTTCTACGCCATCAAAGGCTCACCAGTGAATGAATCCCCGCTGGGCCTGTTCGACCCGGCAGAAGACGCTGAGATTCTGGAAGAGGAATACGGCATTCCGCCGCGCTATCTCAAGTCCATCATGTCGCCATGGGCGGTGAAGCGTCTGCACGAATATGGTGGTGATATCAGCCAGTTCCGCGTGGTGAAGATGTACCCGTCGGTGCTGGACCAGATTGGTGTGTCCAAAACCGAACCAGGGGACGACAACAACCAGGATATTTCCGCGCTGGTGGGCAAGGTCAACATCCGCATGCTGGAAGACTATTCCCAGGACGATCCGGACGCCTACAGCTTCAGCGGAGGCCTGTGCAAGGCCAACCAGGGCCTGATGGAATTCGTGGAAATGTTCAAGGCCCCCATCAAGGTTCTGCATCCGCTGCTGACCGCCACCCAGGAAGGCAACTACAACACCACTGAAGGTATGGGATCGGTGCCGTTCGACGGCATTATCCTTGCCCACTCCAACGAGTCGGAGTGGCAGACATTCCGTAACAACAAGCACAACGAGGCCTTCCTTGACCGGGTTTACATCGTCAAGGTGCCCTACTGTGTGCGCGTTACCGAAGAGATTGATATCTATCGCAAACTGTTGCGGGACAGCTCCCTTGCAGGCGCTCCCTGTGCTCCGGACACCCTGGATATGCTGGCGCAGTTTTCCATACTGTCGCGCATCAAGGAGCCGGAAAACTCCAGTATTTTCTCCAAAATGCGGGTATACGATGGCCAGAACATCAAGGACACCGACCCCAAAGCCAAGTCGATGCAGGAATACCGGGACGCGGCCGGGGTGAACGAGGGTATGGACGGACTTTCCACCCGCTTCGCCTTCAAGATTCTGTCCAAGGTTTTCAACTTTGATACGACGGAAGTAGCTGCCAATCCGGTCCACCTGCTCTATGTGCTTGAAAAACAGATAGAACAGGAACAGTTCCAGGTTGAAACCCAGGACCGTTACCTGCGTTTCATCAAAGAATTCCTGGCACCTCATTATGTGGAATTCATCGGCAAGGAAATCCAGACCGCTTACCTGGAGAGCTACAGCGAGTATGGCCAGAATCTGTTCGACCGCTACGTGACCTATGCCGATTTCTGGATACAGGACCAGGAGTACCGCGATCCGGAAACCGGGGAAATTCTCGACCGCTCGTCCATCAACGACGAACTGGAGAAGATAGAGAAACCCGCGGGCATCAGCAATCCGAAAGACTTCCGCAATGAGGTAGTCAACTTCGTATTGCGGGCACGGGCGAACAACCAGGGTCGCAACCCGTCCTGGCTGAGCTATGAAAAACTGCGCAGCGTGATCGAGAAGAAGATGTTCTCCAACACCGAGGACCTGCTGCCGGTTATTTCCTTTAATCCGAAAGCAAGCCAGGAAGATCAGAACAAACACAAGCAGTTCGTCGAGCGTATGGTCGATCGAGGCTACACGGAAAAACAGGTCCGGCTCCTTGCGGAATGGTACCTGCGGGTTCGTAAGTCTCAATAAGTCAGCCGTCATCAGCGGAACTGGAGTGAAACTATGGGCATGACCCACGTAGTCGATCGGCGACTGAACGGGAAGAATAAAAGCGCGGTAAACAGGGAAAGGTTCCTGCGCCGTTACCGCCACCACATCAAGAAGGCGGTGGCGGATGCGGTTCACCGTCGCTCCATCACGGATATCGAACGAGGCGAAAGCGTCAGCATCCCTTCCAGGGATACCGATGAACCGATTTTTCATCACGGCCAGGGCGGCAAACGTGAGGTAATCCACCCCGGCAACAAGGAGTTTGTAACTGGCGATACCGTGCCCAAACCTCCGGGCGGGGGTGGTGGAGGCCAGGGTCAGGGCCAGGCCAGCCCGGATGGCGAGGGTATGGACGAATTTGCCTTCCAGATTACTCAGGAAGAGTTCCTGGATTTTCTGTTTGATGACCTGGAGTTACCCAATCTCGCCCGCAAAAAGCTGAAAGATACCGAAGCGTTCAAGTATGTTCGCTCCGGCTTCTCCACCCAGGGCGTTCCAGCCAAGCTGGACGTGGTGCGTTCCCTTAGAGGCGCGCACGCGCGGCGGCTGGGCCTCGGTGGTGCCCGCAAGAAGAAAATCCGGGACCTGGAGAAGGAATTGGCAGCTCTGAAAGAAGCACCGAATGATCTGGATGCGGCATTTAGCCATGAAGATCAGATCAAGGCCCTGGAGGAGGAAATTGCAGAACTTAAGGCCAATGTCCGCCGTATTCCCTTCATCGACGAGATCGACCTGCGGTACCGCCAGCACCTGAAGAAGCCACAACCGGCCACCAGTGCTGTGATGTTCTGCCTGATGGACGTGTCCGGGTCGATGACCCAGATGCACAAGGACATCGCCAAACGTTTCTTTATCCTGCTCTACCTGTTCCTGAAGAAGAACTACAAAAAAATCGAAGTGGTCTTCATTCGCCACCACACCAGCGCCAAAGAAGTGGATGAGCAGGAATTCTTCTACTCACGGGAGACCGGCGGCACCATCGTCTCCAGTGCCCTCAAACTGATGCACAAAATCATCGAGTCCCGTTATTCTCCGGCTGAATGGAACATTTACGCAGCCCAGGCCTCGGATGGCGATAACTGGAATGATGACTCGCCCATCTGCAGCAAGTTGCTGGCTGACAGCATCCTGCCGCTGGTTCAGTATTACGCCTATGTGGAGATCACACCCCAGGATCACCAGATGCTGTGGTACGAGTACGAGAAGATCCAGGAACGATTCCCCCAGAGTTTCGCCCTGCAGCAGATCGCCGACCCCGGTGAGATCTACCCGGTCTTCCGCCAGTTGTTCGAGAGGAAAGCCGCATGACCGACACCATGGACAGACCCAACGAGCCGAGAACCCGGGAGCCGATTTCCACCAGCTCCGAGTGGACCTTTCCACTGCTGGAAAAGTACGACGAGGAAATCGCCAAATGCGCGGCAGAGTTCGGGCTGGACACCTACCCCAACCAGGTTGAGGTGATCAGCGCTGAGCAGATGATGGATGCCTACAGTTCCGTAGGCATGCCGGTTGGCTACCACCACTGGTCCTTTGGCAAGCAGTTCCTGTCGACCTCCAAGGGTTATCAACGGGGCCAGATGGGGCTGGCGTATGAGATTGTCATTAATTCAAATCCCTGCATAGCCTACCTGATGGAAGAGAACACCCTACCTATGCAGGCGCTGGTAATTGCCCATGCCTCCTATGGCCACAACTCATTCTTCAAGGGCAATTACCTGTTCCGTACCTGGACCGATGCCAGCGCCATTATCGACTACCTGGTCTTCGCACGGGACTACGTGGCTGAATGCGAGGAGCGCCACGGAGTGGACGCTGTTGAACAGATCCTGGACTCCTGCCACGCGCTGATGAATTACGGCGTGGATCGTTACAAGCGCCCCGCCCCCATTTCCGCCGCCGAAGAAGCACGCCGGCAGAAGGAGCGCGAAGAATACCAGCAGCGCAGGCTCAACGACCTCTGGCGAACCATTCCAAAACTGGACGACGACGAAGACCCGGTCAGACGCAAGCAGCGGTATCCAGAGGAGCCCCAGGAAAACATTCTTTACTTCATTGAAAAAAATGCGCCGTTGCTGGAAACCTGGCAACGGGAAATCATCCGTATCGTCCGCAAGCTGGCGCAGTATTTCTACCCCCAGCGCCAGACCCAGGTGATGAACGAAGGCTGGGCTACCTTCTGGCACTATACCCTGTTACACCGCATGTACGACAAGGGTCTGGTCAACGACGGCTTCATGCTGGAGTTCCTGCAGAGTCATTCCGCGGTGGTCTACCAACCGCCGTTCGACAGCCCCTGGTATTCGGGCATCAACCCTTACACCCTGGGTTTTTCCATGTTCACCGACCTGCGGCGCATCTGCGAAAATCCGACCGATGAGGACCGGGAATGGTTTCCGGATATTGCGGGTACGGACTGGGTACAAACCTTGCATTTCGCCATGAAGAACTTCAAGGATGAAAGCTTTATTCAGCAGTTCCTGTCGCCCAAGGTGATGCGGGACCTGAAGTTCTTCGCCATCCAGAACGACGATGAAGAGGATGTCTACCGTATCACCGCGATCCACGACGACCCGGGATACCGCGTCCTCAGGGAAAAGCTGGCACGGCAGTACAACCTCAGCTACCGCGAGCCCAATATTCAGGTGTGGAACGTGGATGTGCGGGGTGACCGCTCACTGACCCTGCGGCACATTCCTGTAGACCGGGTGCCATTGGGTGAAGATACCGAGGAAGTACTGCGCCATGTCCACCGGCTGTGGGGCTTCGATGTGCACCTGGAGAGTGTCGACGACGGCCAGGTGGTGGACGAAGCACACTGCCCGCCAAAGGATCTGGATGATGAGTGACCGCAAGGTCACTCATCAGGCCTGATTTACGCCGGAACAGAAGGCAAACCCGACAGGGCCATGGCCAGTTCCTGATCATCGTATTCGTGGTCGCTCAGTTCACCAGCGAAATACGATGTATAGGCCGCCATATCAAAATGGCCGTGACCGCAGAGGTTGAACAGGATGACCTCTTCCTTGCCTTCGCGCTTGCAGCGCATGGCCTCGTCAATAGCACCCTTTACCGCATGATTGGCTTCCGGCGCCGGCACAATGCCTTCGTTACGTGCGAACAGCACACCCGCCTCAAAGCATTCACGCTGCGTATAGGACACTGCCTCAAACAGCCCCAGCTCCTTGGCATGGGACACCATGGGCGCCATACCATGGTAGCGCAGACCGCCAGCATGGAAGCCCGGCGGGGTGAAGCCGGACCCCAGGGTATGCATCTTGGTAAGCGGCGTCATGTGGGCAGTATCACCGTAATCGTAGGCGTATTTACCTCGGGTCAGGGTCGGGCAGGCGGAGGGTTCTACGGCCACAATCCGTGATTTCTGCCCGCCGCGAAGCGCATGGCCCATGAACGGGAATGCGATGCCGGCGAAATTGGACCCACCACCGGTACAACCTACGATGACATCCGGCCAGCAATCCGCCATTTCCATCTGCTGCATGGACTCCAGGCCAATAATGCTCTGATGCAGCAACACATGGTTCAGAACTGACCCCAGTGCGTACTTGGTATTCGGATCCTGCACCGCCAGCTCCACGGCCTCGGAAATGGCAATGCCAAGGCTGCCGGTATGGTCCGGATTGTCCGCAAGCACCTTGCGCCCGAATTCTGTCAGCTCCGATGGTGATGCCACACATCTGGCGCCGTAGGTTTCCATCACCGCACGGCGGTAGGGCTTCTGATCATAGGAAACCCGCACCTGGAAAACGGTCACGTCCATGTCGAACAGCGACCCGGCAAACGACAGTGACGTGCCCCACTGGCCCGCGCCTGTTTCCGTGGTAAGGGTACGAATTCCGGCTTCGCGGTTATAGAAAGCCTGGGGAATGGCGGTGTTGGGCTTGTGGCTACCAGCCGGGCTAACCCCTTCGTACTTATAGAAAATTTTGGCTGGTGTTCCCAGTGCCTTCTCAAGGCCGTGGGCCCGGTATAAGGGGGCTGGTCGCCAGAGCTTGTAAACATCCCGCACGGGTTCGGGAATTTCAACTTCCCGTTCAGTGGTCACTTCCTGCTCAATGAGCGACATGGGAAACAACGGCTCAAGATCAGAAGGCCCAACCGGCTGCTGTGTCCCGGGATGAAGTACCGCGGGCAGAGGCTCCGGAAAATCTGCCTGCAGGTTGTACCAGTACTTCGGCATCTGGCTTTCTTCGAGAAGAAACTTGGTTTGCATGATTATCAATACCTGGGGTTCGTGTTGTTATCAGGCCTCAGAATACCCATTCCACGCCAGCATAAAAAGTTCTTCCCGGGGCGGGCTCGAAATAGCCCCTGTCTTCCACCGGCCGGTCAGCGTTGGCATTGATACGAATATTGCTGAAGTAGTCCTCATCCAACACGTTACGGACGCCACCGTAGACGTTCAGGCTCTGAGTACCGAAACGAACGGTATCGCCGGCCCGGACGCCCAGCAACCAATAGCCGGGGACGTTTGTCTGGTTGCTGTTTTCAGCATACAGGTCGCCAACGTACTGCCATTCCAACGCCGCAAAGCGCTGGCCATCGCCGCGCCATTCCACTTCCGTCACCCACTGCTCACGGGGCAGGCCGGGCAGGCGGTTGCCGTCGGCGTCGTTACCCTGTTCGCCGGTGAAATCCCTGAGCTCGTAATCGGCAAGGGTCAGTGCGCTGGTTATCCGCCAGGCGTATGAAATATCCCAGCTCAGGCCGAGTTCGATGCCGTTGCGTTCCGTGCGCCCGGCATTTTCGTAGAAGGTGCGGCTGTCTATTTCATAGGGAAGAATTTCATCGTCCACCCGTATTGAAAACAGTGCCAGATCATAGCTCACCCCCTGCCCAAAACTGCCGCGCACCCCTACTTCCCGGTTGAGGGCCTGTTGCGGCTCGATATCGGGGTTGAACCCACCGCTGCCATCGGGGTTGGCAAATTCAGTAAAGGTGGGAGACTCGAACGCCGTGCCAATCGTTGCATACAATTGTTGGCGAGGAGCAAGCCGGTAACTGATACCGGTAAACCCGCTGAACTCATCATAGGTGCGGCTGCCGGAATCATCCCCGTCATCCAGCTTATCGTCATCCACGGACAGCCTGAGACGGTCAAACCGGGTGCCGATCGACACATTCAAACGCTCGGTTATGGCCAGATCGCCCTGCGCAAATATCGCCGCTGTTGTCGCATTCTGGGTTTCCTCCTGGGTCTGCCCGGTGACATCCCCGTTAAATGAAACCGAATAGCGGCGGCGTTCGTCAACCTGGCGATGCAGGTCTGCCCCCACCACCCAGGTCAGCGGACGCCCTGCCACTTCACTGCCCTGTTGGTAATCCGAGCTGATACCGTAAAACTGACGATCATACGCAATCAGACTGGGGCCAGGAAAGGGCAGTTGCTGTCTGAAATCACGGCGTGTAAAAAAGGTGCTGACGGTTAAATCCCCGGCACCGGCGGTCGGTGTTTCATACAGCAGACCGAACGTCTGCTGGTCAACATCCTGCCCCGAATCCAGCCTTTTCGCATTGTCGGTGGCCTGGCGCCGGTCTTCGGCGACCTGTTCAGCGGTAAGGCCCGCGGGATCCCCCGCCTTTGGCGTGTGCAGGGCATTGAGCGTGGCGGTTAACCGCTGCCCTTCGCCCCATTCATGAGACAAGCGGCCGTTGAACAGGCCCTTCTCCACCTCACTCTGTTCACGATAGCCGTTATAGTTAAGCCAGGACATGGTGGCAATGCCGCTGGTGTTACCCCGGGTGCCGTTGGCCTGAGCGGTGGTCTTGTAATAGTCGTTGCTGCCGACATCCTGGCGCAGCCGAGTACCCGGCGGCTGGTCGTCTCCCCGGGCGGTGGTGATGTCAATCACGCCGCCGGAGGCATTGCCGTACTGAACCGATGACGGCCCCCGAATGACCTCGATGCGCTGGGCGGAATCCAGGTCCACCGCATCAATCTGGGATTGGCCATCCGGCAGGGTGTAGGGAATGCCATCAACCTGGATACGAATACCCCGAATGCCGAACGGCGACCGGGCCCCAAAACCACGGGTGGACAGTCGAAGGTTCTGCGCGAAGTTATAGCGGTTCTGGAAAAACAGGCCGGGGACCGTATCCAGCGATTCATCCAGCTGCAGGCGCTGCTGGCCCTCCTGAATGTCGGGCGTATCTGTAACGGAAACGGCAGCAGGCGTTTCGTACAGATCCCTCACCAACCGGGGGGACGTAACCTCAATGACGGTTTCATCCGACTCACTGGTTTCCTGTGCGTTGGCCACTGCTGATGCACCAGCGGCCACCATAACTGAACAGGCCACAACCGACGTCCTTATACCAATCACTCTTCCCCCTGATTCTTATTCAATGATTACCCTGTGAATTGAATACGAGGTTACTACGGGTTTGTATGAGATCTTTAACCTCCCGGGGTCACACTTTGGTGTTGCACCAAAAGTACGCTCTCTCACTAGATTCCAATCAGATCCACCAGCCAGGGAACGACAAGGGCTGTCGCGAATGCAGAAAGAGCCATCGCCAGGCCGGAAAAAGCACCCATCTGGGAGCTGACCTGAAACGCTCGCGCCGTGCCAATGCCGTGGGAGGCCACACCCATGGCAATGCCTTTAACACTGTCGTCGGTGATTCGCATCCACTCAAACAGCTTGGTGCCGAGTACCGCACCGACGATGCCGGTAGCCACCACCAAAACAGCGGTCAATGAAGGGATACCACCGATGGTTTCGGCAATACCCATGGCCACCGGTGCGGTCGCGGATTTGGGCGCCAGTGACATCTGGATTTCCCGGGATCCGCCAAGTAACCATGCCAGGGCGATGGAGCTGCCAGCCGCAATGACCACGCCGCTGACCAGGGAGATGGTAACCGGCAACCAGAGCTGGCGCAGCCGGGAAAATTGCTGATACAGGGGAACGGCCAGTGCAACAGTGGCCGGCCCCAGCAGAAAGTGAACAAACTGCCCGCCTTCAAAGTACTCATCATAGGCCGTCCCGGTGGCCAGAAGAAATGCAATCAGCAGCGCCACCGACGTTACCACGGGATTCACCAGCGGATTCGAGCCGGTCTTCAGATACAGGCGATAGGCCAGCCCATAGGCCACCAGCGTTATGGTCAGCCCCAGTAACGGTGACGCGGAAAGATAAACCCAGATATCCCTGATGGCCGGTTCATTCACCCGCTTGCCCTCCTCCATTTCCTGGCCGGACAAACCATCGCGTGGTCACCTGCATGATGCCGGCGGTGGCGACCATGGTAATAATGGTGGAGAGAAACAGGGTCAGTGCAATCGGCAGCCATTCTTCGGCGATTCGGCCAAAATGGGCCATCATGCCCACGCCGGCGGGCACGAACAGCAATGACAAGTGGCTGAGCAAGGCAGTTGAAGCGTTCTGCAACGGTTCCGGCGTCTTGCCACGAATCATCAGCGTTAAAAACAGCATCACCATCCCCAGTACCGGGCCGGGGATGGGAACAGCCAACAGGCGAACAGTGATCTCCCCTGCCAATTGATAGACCAACAGCAGGGTGATTCCGTTGAGGAAATTCATGGTCAGGTCTCGTGTACCGGTTTGGTGATCACCGTAGCCGGAATAATTTTCCGGCCATAGGCCGCCAACAGAAAACCGATGGGGAACATCAACACGCCGTAGACCGCTGCGGGAATCGACATGGTGCTGGACTCCAGTAGCGTCAGGGTCACCAGCAAGGCAATGGTGCTGTTCTTTATGCCCAGCTCTACAGCAACTGCGATGGACTCACGCTGGGTTAACCCGGCCGCCCTGCCTGCCAGAAGACCGAGAAAAATACCCGCCAGGTTCAACAACATAGTCGCAGGGCCCGCCTGGCGAAGCAGATCCCAGATCTGGTCCCGCACTCCCCAGACCAGCCCGACCACCAGCAGCGCCAGAACCACGCCCCCGAATACGCTCACCGCACTCTCAGCGCGACGTGACAGATCGGGTGCGCGGGTGCGAAAAACCATACCGACAGCAACCGGAAACAACACAATACCAATCAGCATGCCCACCGTGCGCCCTACCGGCAGAGTGATGGATTCCTCCGTTCCCGCGTACAACTGCAGCGCATAATTTGTGAGGATTGGCAGAGTAACAATGGTGATGAGGCTGGCAGTGACTGTCAGCACAATCGACAGGGCGATATTGCCCCGCGCCAGTAACACAAACAGGTTGGAGGTCGTTCCGCCCGGACAGGCCGCAATAATCACAAGACCCACAGCAATGGCGGGAGGCAGATTGAGCATGGAGGCCAAAGCAAAGGCAATCAGGGGCATCAGCAGGATCTGGGCAATCGTGCCCACAATCATGCCTTTGGGATAGACCGCTACCTGACGAAAATCCCTGACGGACAGGGTCATGCCGATACCGATCATGATGATAAACAGGGCGATCGGTAACCCTGCAGAAATCAGCGGACTGGACTCCACAGTGCCTCCATGGATTATTGTTTTAAGGAAGTTAGCCAGCTAAAGAAAATAGCACAAGCGAAGCAAAAAAGTTGAAAGCTTTCACTTCGTTCATCGTGTGATTATCCCTGTTGTTGCGTATACTTGCGAACAACAATTAAGTGAACGGAAAGGCTGAGTGTCGCTCACCGTTCAGCAGAACAAAGGCAAGAGGACGATTGATGAAACGCCTGGGAACACTGGACGCATCCTGGCTGGCTGTGGAGTCGGAAGACACTCCGATGCACGTTGGCAATCTGCAGATTTTTTCGCTTCCGGAAGATGCCCCGGAAACCTTTCTGAGGGACATGCTTGCCCGAATGAAGGCAGATGCCGATATTGCTCCCCCCTGGTGCTACAGGCTGGCGTTTCCCGGATTTCTTGGCCGCCTGGTGGCTCCCTCCTGGAAGGTCGACAAAAAGCTCGACCTGGATTACCACGTTCGCCATTCAGCGCTGCCCCGCCCCGGCAGCGAGCGCGAGCTGGGCATCCTGGTGTCACGGTTACATTCCAACCCGCTGGATTTTTCCCGCCCCCTCTGGGAATGCCACATTATCGAAGGGCTGGAGAACAACCGCTTTGCACTCTACACCAAGATGCACCACTCGATGATCGACGGCATTAGCGGTGTCCGGCTGATGCAGCGAGTGCTGAGCAAGGACCCGGGTGAAATCAATATGCTGCCTCCCTGGTCGGTGCGCCCGGACCGCACCCGCGGCAGTAAAACCGACGATGAAGCCAGCGTTCCCGCCGCATTTTCACAGGCAATGGATGCTCTGAAACTGCAGGCCGATATGGCCCCGCGCCTGTGGGACGCCATGAACCGACTGATCAAGTCAGCGCGGCACCCGGAAGACGGGCTTACCGCGCCATTTGCGGGCCCACTGTCGGCGCTCAATCATCGGGTTACCGGCCAACGGCGCTTTGCTACCCAGCACTATCAACTGGAGCGCATCAAAAAGGTCAGCCAGGCCACCAATGGCTCCCTGAACGATATCGTGCTTTACCTCTGTGGTACCGCCCTGCGACGCTTTCTTCTGGAACAGGACGGCTTGCCGGAGACACCACTGACTGCGGGTATCCCTGTTAATATCCGCCCCTCTGACGACCAGGGTACGGGGACGCAGATCAGTTTCATGATTGCCTCACTGGCAACCAATGAAGCGGACCCGTTGACACGGCTGTCGCATATCAAGCAATCCACCCGGCGGGCAAAACAACACCTGCAAAAGCTGCCCCGCAAGGCACTGACCCAGTACACCATGCTGCTGATGTCGCCCTATATCCTGCAATTGATGTCGGGTATGGGCGGGCGCATGCGGCCGGTTTTCAACGTGACCATTTCCAATGTGCCGGGCCCGGAAGAAACGCTGTATTACGAAGGCGCGCGACTGGAAGCCATGTATCCCGTGTCACTGATTGCCCACGGTGGAGCTCTCAACATCACCTGCCTTAGCTACGCAGGCTCACTGAACTTTGGCTTCACAGGCTGCCGCGACACGCTGCCCAGTATGCAGAAACTCGCGGTCTATACCGGCGAGGCTCTGGATGAACTGGAAAGCCTGGTTTTGCCTCCGCCTGGTAAATCCGAACCTGCGGCAGGAAAAGCGAAGTCGGCCACCAGGGCTCGAAGGGCGCCGCGCAAAAAAGCCACACCCAAGACCTGATGCAATGCCGGCCCTGCGGGGCCGGGCGTTAATCAATGGTATCGAGGTGGCGCTGCAATACGACAGGGTCCGTTAACGTGATCCTGCCATAAGCCAGTTGCACCAGCCCCCGCCGCTCAAAATCCTTGATCCATTTATGCACGCCCTGACGCGTCATCCCCATCATATTGGCCAGGTGCTCCCGGGTGATCCAGATAGTCACCGGGTCCGTCCCGACAACATCGTTACCCTGGATCTGTGCCAGGAACAGCAGCCGCCGGCCAACTCTTGCAGCAATGCCCCTCAGAGCGTCGTCTTCGATGATCGACATCGCCGCCCATAACCGGCGGCTGACCATATCAACAATCACCGGGTAGCACTCCGGATACCGCGCCATAAGCTCTCGAAACAGATCCCCCGGGAACTCGACCAATGTTGCAGCTTCGTGAGCGGTGGCACCATAGACCCGCCGCATCCCGGGAGAAAACACCGAATCTCCGAACCAGGTTCCGGCACTGAACATCACCAGAGTGGCTTCCCTCCCTGCCGGATTGACTGAACTTATCCGCACCACGCCACTGGCTATTACATTGAGGGTTGAGGTGGCGGAACCTTTGCTATGGATAAGCTCATCGGCCTCGAAACGGCGAATGCGGGCAATGGCCGCCAGATCGCGAAACGCGGTTTCGGGGAAGCCGGCGAATAAAGGGCACTGGGCGAGGACAGCCTTGATATCGGTCATGACCTGAATTGTAAACGAATTGACAGTCTTCGCCGATCACTCTTACCTACACTCGGCAGTTTCCGAGTATAACTGGAGAACAAGATGAGCCAACGATCAGAAAACCAGGCCACGTTCACCCACATGAAAGATGGCAAACCAGAGGACTGGCAGATTATCGCTTCGTCCTTCGGTGAATTTGCCAAAGGTTTGCCAGAGCGAATTCTGGCGCATCTCAAACTCCTGGAAGGGGATTTCGGCGGGTTTCCCATCGACCGGCTGACCCACTGCCTGCAAACGGCCACCCTCGCCCACCGGGACGGAAAAGACGACGAATACGTGGTGTGTGCCCTGCTGCACGACATTGGCGACACTCTTGGCTCCTATAACCATGCCGATGTCGCTGCGGTGCTGCTGGAACCCTTTGTCAGCGAAGCCAATCACTGGATGGTAAAACACCATGCCATTTTCCAGGGCTATTTCTTCTTCCACTACCTCGGCATGGACCGGGATATGAGGGACCGGTACCAGGACCACCCTCACTTTGAGCGCACCATCGAATTCGTTCACAAGTACGACTCACCGGCATTCGACCCGGATGCTGAAACCCTGCCACTGTCCTATTTCGAACCCATGGTCCGGCAGGTTTTCGCCCGACCAGTGCGGTCACTGTACAAGAAAGCTGAAGGGGTCATGTGACCCCAGCCCCCTGAATAACAACTATCGGATTCACCTTCATGCTTGCAAATCTGGGCCTTCTGGCCGGTCTTGTTCTGTTGATTGTCATGGCCCTGCGCGGGGTCAATATTCTGGTCGCGGCACTGGTGTCAAGCCTGATCGTTGCGGTGACCAACGGTTTGGGAGTCGCGCCGGCTCTTCTCGACCATTTTCCTTTTGGACCACTGGGCGCTTTCAGCTTCGCCGGTAAGTTTTTTATCCTTTTCCTGACCGGTGCCATTTTCGGCAAGATGATGGCTTCCAGCGGGGCAGCCGGGTCCATTGCCAGTGCCATCACCCGGGGCCTTGGGGCCAAACGCACCATTCTTGTGACCATGCTGGTGTGTGCGTTGCTGACCTACGGTGGCGTAGTGGTGTTTGTGGTGATTTTCACCATGTACCCGCTGGGCGTGGCGCTGATGAGGGAAGCCAATCTCCCCAAACGACTGTTCTGCGGTGCGACCGCTCTGGGCGCCGGCACCTTTACCATGACGGCGCTACCGGGCACCCCTTCCATTCATAACGTCATCGCTGCCTCGGCATTGGGCACCGATCTGTTTGCCGGCGCACTCATCGGCCTGACCGCTGCTGCGGTGATGTTTGTGCTGGGCATGGTTTACCTGGAGCGGCAGTGGACCAAGGCCCGTGCGGCCGGAGAAGGCTACGTGGTCAATGCCCAGGATGAATATATGGAAAACATGGCGCCGGCGCTGCAGCATGGCCCGAAATGGCAACTGAGCATTATTCCGCTACTGCTGGTACTGGGCACCATCATCGTGCCGAGGCTGCTGACCGCTCTTGGCATTGCCGATGGCGAAACGCCAGTGCTCGGACCATTGATTGCCTTTGCCGGAAATGAGCCGATCGTGTGGCCCAGCTTTGCTCTGCTGATCGGCGCTGCGAGCTGCCCGGTACTGTTTCCCGGTTTCCGCAGCAAAGCCATGGAAAGCCTGGGCATCGGCGCCAATGATGCCATCATGCCGTTGCTGAACACCGCGGCGGTAATCGGCTTCGGCAGCGTGGTGACCCAGACCACCGGCTTCAACAGCTTTGCCCAGTGGGTATTGGAACTGCCGCTGCCACCGTTGCTGTCCGTATTCGCTTCGGTCAGTGTGGTCTCGGCCATTGTGGGGTCGGGGTCAGGCGGGCTGCAGATTTTCATGCAGACGTTTGCCGAAAAATATCTCTCGCTCGGCGTGGAGCCTGAGGCCCTGCACCGGATTGCCACACTCGGTTCCGGCGGCATCGACTCACTACCACACTGCGGCGCGGTTATTGCGATGCTGACCATCATGGGCCTCAAGCACAAAGAAGCCTATAAAGACATCTTTGTCGTGACGGTAGCCATTCCAGTCGTTGCGACGCTTGTGGCCATTGGCATGGTGACGGTGATTTAAGCAACAGTGCGCGTGCGGCGCTCAGGGATGACTGTTCCAGTTGGCCGCGCCGACAAAAATCAATTGCAGGAAGCGGGCCGTGCGCTTCCTCACCTGTTCTTCCTGATAGGTGTCCTCGGGTGAGATCCCGAGAATGTCGGTAAGGCTGAAGGCAACGCTGCGCACCACCAGGTCACAGGTCAGATCCAGGTCGGCATCGCTGAGATGCTCCGCCAGTTTCATCCGGCGAAGGTCGTTGGCCAACTCACTGGCAAAATAACGCATTTCGCTGCGAATGCCTTCCTGCACCGCCCTGCTCTCCCCCGCCAGGCCCTGGGCCATGAACATAAAGAAGGCGCGGTTGTTCTGGGCGTGGGTGATGAAAATCCCCACCGATTCATCAATCAGCTTGTCCGCCTGGGACACATTGGCGCGGGCCTCCCGCATCATACGCCGCAGTACCAGCCCCAGCTCGTCCACCAGCTGCAGACCCAGATCGTCCATATTGCGGAAATGCCGGTAGAAAGATGTGGGCACCACGCCAGCCTGGCGGGTGACTTCCCGAATACCCAGGCTGGCAAAGTGCCGGCCTTTACCTACCAGAGTCAGTGCTGCATTCATCAGCTTTTCACGGGTTTCCCCCGGTTTGGGTCGTTTCCTGTCTGCCATGGCCCCGCTACAGCTCACTGGTTGATTACAAGATAACAAGTGTACACATCCAAAATCCGAAAATAACCCAAACTTGTCATTTTGCGCCATCATGAAATGACTGATTGCCCGCCCAGAGCACTAAGTGTACAGTCGTACACATTAGTGAACACTTGTACACATCAGTACATAGGAGCGCGATCATGACAGCCCTACTGGAAAAGTCATCAACATTGCACTGGCTGGGCAGGCAGCTTTTTAACCGGGATGACCCGGCTGCCTTTTTTGACCCCCTGCTGGAGCGGATTAATCCCATGTGGGTGCAGCAGTACACGCCCGCCAGGGTAGCGGCGATCTTCAATGAAACCTCCGACACCAAAACCTTTGTGCTGGCGCCGGCCGGGCGCTGGAAAGGGTTCGAAGCCGGTCAGCATGTCAATATCGGTGTTGAGGTTGATGGTGTGCGCCGTAACCGGACCTTCAGCCTGTCCAGCTCGCCATTGCAATGGCGAGCTGACGGTAAGGCAACCCTGACCATCAAGCGCCTGCCCGGGGGGTTGGTGACCAACTGGATGCACGACCACCTTGAGCCTGGTGCCGTCGTTGGCCTTGGCGAAGCCTTCGGAGATTTCCGGATACCAGATCCTCAGGAACCGGCCCTGTACATTGCCGGGGGCAGTGGTATCACACCCGTCCTGAGTCAACTTGAAACCATGGCGGCGTCAGGTTATCGGGCACCGATTACCCTGCTCTACTACGTACGCACCCAGGCAGATGTCATTGCCGCAGAAAAACTGCGGGCACTGGCCGTTCGCTGGCCTGCTTTCACGTTGAAAATCTTTACCACCAACGAATCCGAGCCACAGTTACTCTGCGAAAAGCACCTGGGTGACGTGCCCGGCCTGCCGGCAAGGCGCTGTTATCTCTGCGGCCCCAAGGGGCTGATGGACCTGGCCAACGACCTTCTGTACCGCAGGGGCATTGCTGAAGACCGGGTTCACAGCACCTTTTTCTCGGCGCCTGCAGCGAATCTGGATACCAGCACACTTGGTGGTGCCGTGCGCTTCGAACGCAGCGATCTGGACGTATCGTCCGAGGGCGACGCGGTTCTGCTGGAGATTGCCGAGGCCGCCAAGCTGTCGCCCCGTTACGGTTGCCGCATGGGTATTTGCCACCAGTGCAGCTGCCGCAAGACCAGCGGGACCGTAGTCAATCGTCTTACCGGAAAAGCATCCGGGCCAGGCGACGAAACCATTCAGCTTTGTATCTCGGTACCCAGCGGGCCGGTGTCTATCGATATCTGACCGGCCTCCTCGCAGAGCCTGAACCCATTATTCGCGGAACTGTCCTGACGATTTCGCAAGGAGTACACCATGAAAACGATGAACGAAACACAGCTTAAAGAACTGGAACAGGACCTGGACACCATTCGTGACCAGGTGATTGCTGACCTCGGTGAACGGGACGCCCGCTACATCCGCAAGATTGTCCGCCTTCACCGTTCTCTGGAAGTGGGCGGCCGGGCACTGATGCCTCTCGGATTCATTCCGCCGGTCTTTATCGCCGCCACAACAGCACTGGGCCTGTCCAAGATCATCGAAAATATGGAGATCGGCCATAACGTGATGCATGGCCAGTACGACTGGATGAACGACCCGTCGCTACACTCCCAGACCTACGAGTGGGACACTGCATGCTCAGGCGACTCCTGGCGCCGTACCCACAACTATGAGCACCACACCTACACCAACATCATCGGCAAGGACCGGGACTACGGCTACGCCCTGCTGCGCCTGAGCGATGATGACAAATGGAAGCCTGCCCACAGCCTGCAGTTCATGAATTACGTGCTGTTGAGCGTGTTTTTCCAGTGGGGCGTGGGGCTTCATGAGCTGGAATTCGAGCGACTGCGCCGCCGCGAAATTTCCGTGCGGGAGAAGATTCCATTCCTGAAAGAGTTCTTCCGCAAGGGTGGGCGCCAGGCCTTCAAGGACTACGTGTTCTTTCCCCTGGTGACTTTCCCGGTCGCGCCGGTGGTACTGGCCGGTAACATTGGAGCCAACCTGATCCGCAACCTCTGGTCCTCCACGGTAATTTTCTGCGGGCACTTCACTCAGGATGCGGAAACCTTCAGCGAAGAAGAGTGTGAAGGTGAGAGTAAGGGCCACTGGTACCTGCGCCAACTTACCGGCTCCAGCAACTTTACCGGAGGAAAGTGGGTGCATGTCCTGAGCGGCCACCTGAGCTATCAGGTGGAACACCATATCTTTCCGGACCTCCCCGCCCACCGTTACCCGGAGATCTCGGAACAGGTGCAGGCGGTGTGCCAAAAACATGGCATCCCATACAACACCGGAACCTTTGCGAAGCAATACTCCACGGTGCTGAAACGGATAATCGGGTATTCGCTGCCGGACCGGATGCGGAGCAGACTGCTGCCGGAATTCAGTAATCCGGCACCTCAGTCCTGATCGGGAGACACCATCCTGGCAATGGCGTCTGGGAGGAATTCAGGCAATCTGTAAAAGTCTTAGCAACTGCGGCCGATGCTGATCCTGAATCACATCGGCCAGGGTGTACTTGTCCAGGGTTTCGAGGAACGCGGTCAGTGCTTCACCAAGCATGGATTTCAGGCCACACACAGGGGTGATTCGACAGGCATTCTTTGACGAGAAGCATTCGACAATATTCAGATCCTGCTCGGTTTCCCGCACCAGAATTCCGATGTTGATATCTGCCGGCGCCCTGTGTAACCGCATGCCACCTTTTTTGCCACGAACGGTCTCTATGTAACCCTTTTTGTTGAGCTGGTGCACCACCTTCATCAGGTGATTCTTGGAGATATCGTAGCTGTCGGCAATTTCCTGGATAGTTGCCAATTCGTCACCCTGCACCGCCAAATAGATCAGAACACGCAGGGAATAATCGGTGTAACGGGTGATATGCATTTACCAACTCCAATACTTCAGATACATCGTTAGCACGATGCACGTGTTAAGAGATAACAGGCTAGGACAGAAAACATCAGACCTGTCGCTACCAGCACCACCGGTGCTGCACCGCCTACAAGCAGCACGGACCAACTTGCACACAGCATCACCAAAGCCAGCCACTTTCCCTTTAACGGAATCGCGCGTCTTCGGCGCCAGTTGTCTATCGCCGGGCCGAACGTCTGGTGGCTTTCAAGCCATTCGGAAAAAGCTGGCGAACCTTTGCTGGCCGACCAGGCCGCCAACAAAACAAACGGTGTGGTCGGCAACAAAGGCAGGACAACACCGATAGCAGCCAATGCGATACTTGTATACGCAAGGATTTTGAAACCGGTTCTTCCGGACAAGGAATTCATTGGCATCTTCTCTCAAAGGTCTCACCAAAATCTGTCGCTATTCTACCTATTATCAGTCGCTTTTCTACCTGTTATCAGTGTACCGGTCTTCCCAGTTGCTTCAGCGACACCAGACGGGCGACGTAGGAAATCTTGATTCCGGTTGCAAATATCAGTGTTCCGATATGAGCCACTATCTGCCCGGCTATGGGTAGGGCACTGGCAAACGGATAGGCGAGCAGAATTGTGGCTACCAGCCCGACGGCCGATGCAAGCAGAGTGCTGTTGGCAAATCCGAGTAGCTTTTCCATTCCCCATTTCCCCTTTATATAATATGTTAAATACATCTTAAATATATTCCCAACTGATCACAATTTCAACAGACAGCGCAGAATTATGCATGACAGCCTTTTGAAACATGTTCCAGGCAATAGCACCTTATGGGTACCCCCACAAAAAGACTCAAACCAGTTACTTTTTATTTTTATACATGTATTATTAGTACATCTTTAAACCTGAGAGGAGCTGACCATGGCCAAATACCGTCGCCTATGGTTTCTACTGATTGCCATCGTAGGGGTTACCTTCACGTTGCTGGGGTACTTCGGTGCAGACGTCTACCGAGAAGCACCACCAATTCCGGATAAGGTTGTGTCTGCCAATGGCGACCTGCTGATGACCGAGGAAAGCATTCTTGACGGCCAGACTGCCTGGCAGTCCGTCGGCGGCATGCAGCTTGGTTCGATCTGGGGCCACGGCGCCTACCAGGCGCCGGATTGGACCGCCGACTGGCTGCACCGCGAACTGGAAACCTGGCTGGAAATCGCCGCCCGGGAAGAGTACGAGCAGGACTGGCACAGCCTCAGCGGGCAGCAACAGAATGCCCTGCAGTACGACCTGAAGACCGAGTACCGCAACAATACCTACGATGCTGCCACCAGCACCCTTCACCTGTCCGAGCGCAGGACCGCGGCTATTGCCGAAACCGCCGACTACTACAGCCGGCTGTTCAGCAACGCTCCGGAGCTGCAGTCCACCCGTGAAAACTACGCCATGAAGGAAAACACACTGCCCAGCGCCGAGCGCCGTGAGCGGATGACCGAGTTTTTCTTCTGGACCGCCTGGGCCGCTGCCACAGAGCGCCCGGACAGCGATGTCACCTACACCAATAACTGGCCCCACGAGCCGCTGATTGATAACAGACCAAGTGCGGAAAACGTGGTCTGGTCGATCATCAGTGTCATTCTGCTGATCGCCGGTGTCGGCGGTCTGATCTGGGCCTGGGCCTTCCTGCGCAAAGAGGATGAGGAGCCGGAAGCCCCGCTCAGGGATCCACTCAGTTCCGTTGGGCTCACACCCTCCCAGAAGGCATTGGGAAAATACCTGATCCTGGTGGTTGGCCTGTTTACCTTTCAGGTCATGCTTGGCGGCTTTACCGCCCACTACACGGTTGAAGGCCAGAGCTTTTACGGCATTAACACCTCTGAGTGGTTCCCCTACTCGCTGATGCGCACCTGGCATATCCAGGCCGCCATGTTCTGGATTGCCACCGGTTTTCTGGCCGCAGGCCTGTTCCTCGCCCCTATCATTAATGGCGGCAAGGATCCGAAATTCCAGAAACTGGGTGTCGACGTGCTGTTCTGGGCGCTGGTGGCGGTGGTTGGCGGCTCCTTCATCGGCAACTTCTTTGCTATCAACCAGATCATGCCTGCCCATCTCAGTTTCATGCTGGGCCACCAGGGTTACGAATACGTGGACCTTGGCCGTCTCTGGCAGATTGGCAAGTTCCTGGGCATCGTGTTCTGGCTGGTATTGATGCTTCGCGGTATTGTTCCCGCCCTGCGCCAGCCCGGTGACAAGAATCTGCTGGCACTGCTGACCGCTTCGGTGGTTGCTATCGGCCTGTTCTATGGCGCCGGCTTCTTCTACGGTGAGCGCACCCACATTTCCATTATGGAGTACTGGCGCTGGTGGATTGTCCACCTGTGGGTAGAGGGCTTCTTTGAAGTGTTCGCCACCACTGCGCTGGCCTTCATCTTCTGCAGCATGGGCCTGGTGTCCCGCACCGTGGCGACGTCCGCCAGCCTGGCCTCTGCCAGCCTGTTCATGCTCGGTGGCGTGCCGGGAACCTTCCACCACCTGTACTTTTCAGGCACCACCACGCCGGTGATGGCAGTGGGTGCGACCTTCAGTGCGCTGGAGGTAGTGCCGCTGGTGGTGCTCGGTTACGAAGCCTGGGAAAACTGGCGCCTCAAGTCCCGTGCATCGTGGATGGAAAACATCCGCTGGCCGCTGACTTTCTTCGTAGCAGTTGCCTTCTGGAACATGCTGGGCGCGGGCGTTCTCGGGTTCATGATCAACCCACCGATTGCGCTGTATTACATCCAGGGCCTGAACACCACGCCCACCCATGCCCACGCAGCCTTGTTCGGAGTCTATGGCTTCCTGGCTCTGGGCTTCGCCCTGCTGATCCTGCGCTACATCCGGCCCCGCATCGTCTTTGACGAGCGGCTGATGAAGGTAGGCTTCTGGTGGCTGAATATTGGCCTGGTGCTGATGCTGTTCACCAGCCTGCTACCCGTCGGCATCATCCAGTTCGTGGCCAGTGCCAGTGAGGGTCTGTGGTACGCCCGCAGCGAGGCCTTCATGCAGAGCGATATCCTGCAAACCCTGCGCTGGGTCAGAACCATTGGCGACGTGGTATTCATCGTTGGTGCACTGGCAGTATCCTGGCAGGTAGTAAAGGGAGTGCTCTTCCCGGATCTCAGGGCCATCGAGGAAATGCCGGAAGGAGCAGTGACCGAGCAGGCGTGATACCTTCTGCTTGCAACGGGGCCATCATTGGCCCCGTTTCTGTTTTCGGCCAGGGATTACCCCCCGAGAGGTATCGGATTGATTTTGGTAATCTGCGATACTTTGGCTATCCTTTAAACACATGAACCAGCCAGGGAAACCTGCCAATGTCCAAAGCCAAGTTGACCGACCGTTTTGGCCGCACTGTTAACTACGTGCGCCTGTCCGTCACTGACCGCTGCGATTTTCGCTGTGTTTACTGCATGGCTGAGGAGATGACCTTCCTGCCCCGTCAGCAAGTGCTGACATTGGAAGAGATCGCCCGCGTGGCAAGAACGTTCGTTTCCCTGGGCACCGAGAAAATCCGCCTGACCGGCGGCGAGCCGCTTGTGCGCAAGGACATTCTGGAATTGGTAAAGGAAATCGGCAGCTACGGCTTGCGGGACTTTGCCATGACCACCAATGGCAGCCAGTTACCGACTATGGCGGAGGACTTGCGCAAAGCCGGGCTGAAGCGGCTGAATATCAGCCTGGATTCTCTGGATGCTGACAAGTTTCACCGGATCACCCGCACCGGCCGCTTGAGCCAGGTACTGGATGGCATTGATGCCGCCAGGGACGCCGGGTTTGAGGGTATCAAGCTCAATACGGTGGTGATGAAAGGTGGCAACGATCACGAGGTACCGGACCTTGTTGAGTTCGCCCGCAAGAAGAACGTGGACATCACCTTTATCGAGGAAATGCCGCTGGGTGAGATCTCTGACCATGATCGCGGCGAGGTGCTGTGCACCAGCGACGAAGTGAGGGATATAATCTCCCAACACCATGAGCTGGTTCCCACTCCCGAGGACTCCGGCGGGCCTGCCCGCTATTACCGCATGCCGGACAGCAATACCCGGGTCGGGTTTATTTCACCCCATTCCCACAACTTCTGCTCTACCTGTAACCGCGTGCGTGTAACGGTGGAAGGCCGCTTACTGCTTTGTCTTGGCAATGAGCACTCGGTGGATTTGCGCCGGGTTCTGCGCGGCCATCCCGTGACCAATGAGAAGCTGCGGGAAACCATCATTAACGCCATGGACCTGAAGCCGGAGCGTCATCACTTTTCGAGCGACGGTGATGTTCAGATTCTTCGGTTTATGAATATGACTGGGGGCTGAGGCTCCCCTGAGCTGGCGCGCCGGGGACCGCTATTTCGGAGTTAACGCCCGGAGGTGGATGAACCTTCCGGGATACGCTGTGAATACATCCCTGTACGCTCGACAAAATCATCCATGATTTTGACGATCCCGGAAGGTTCATCCACCTCCGGGCTTATGCGACTTTAGTGCTCTCCGCCGTGTTCACTCTTCTCTTTGCCCATCTCCATATTCTGATGTGACATGTCCTGTGTCAGATGCTGCATGGTTACATCTTTGAACTGGACGACGTCTCCCCCGAACTCGTTGGCAAAGTCTTTCGCCGCCTCCTCGCTGGCAAACGAGGCCAGGGTTGGTCCCATTGCACCGGTGCGTTCTGATCCTACTACGAAGAAGGCCTCCCTCGCGTTGATGAGGGCAGTGTCGTCGGGGTGCTCCCACTCGGTCTGGGCCATGTCGTGAACGTAGAGTGTGTGGTCACGCTTGGCGTTTTCGGGCTGTAATGCCCAGGAGAACATGTCGCGGGTTGAACAGAATTTGTGCACAGCCTGCTCACGGGCTGTTATGGCTTCGCCTTTAGGCCCCGGGAAGCGGGTGATGACCATGCCGCAGACGTGGCATTCGTCACCGGATTCGAAATGCACAGGGTTGGGCATTTGAGTGACCTGCTCTTCGGACTCAGAGCAGCCGGCCAGGAGTACGGCAAAAACCAAAGCCGCAGAGAACACTTTAAGACTGGCAATACGCATGGAATTCTCCAGATTAGATGCGGCGGCGACGGAACAGGGCCCAGGCGCCGGTAATGGGGATAACAAACCAGAGCACCAGGGCAAACCACAACCCTGCCGCGCCAATGGGCAGGTCCGCCCCCAGGCTCAGTACACCGCTTAACTGGGCACCCTCGCCAAAGGCGACGATGTTGAGCAGGCGGTAGATGTCGGTGGGGTTGAGCATTAGCAGCCAGGGCAGCAGTTCGGGGTTCAGTTTGCCTTCGCTGGCCACCAGTGTGCCGAGGAGCATCAGGTCGAAGATCAGTACAAAGAAGAACCAGATTCCGAGGGCCAGGCCGGCGGCTACGGGTTTTTCGCTGACGCGGACGCTGATCACGTAGGCCAGCGCAATGAAACCCCAACCCAGCAGGATGGTGGAGACAATAAACCGGAACATGGCGGCAGCGAGAGCGCCAACAGCTACGTCGTCCACCAGCAGGGCGATGGCCACACCGGCGACGCCAAAACCGATCAGAGTGGCAAATGCCAGGGTGAGGCCATGGCCGAGGAATTTGCCGAACAATAGCTGGCCACGGCTCAGGGGATAGGTCATCAGCAGGAGCAGTGTGCCGCCTTCTTCTTCGCCTACGATGGCGTCGTAAGCCAGTAGTAGCGCAATCAGCGGGATCAGGAAAATACCCAGGCTGGCGAGGCTGGCAATGGTTGCGGGCGTGGAAGCATAGCCAACCTGCCCCGATGCCGCTGCGCCAAACCAGGCAATACCGAGGGCCAGCACGGCAAACACCAGCGCGATGGCGATCAGCCAGCGGTTGCGCAGGCTGTCACTGAGCTCTTTACGTGCAATGGTCCAGATGCTGTTCATTGGGCACCTCCACGATGGGCAAGACCACCGGAGCCAATAAAGTGCACGTATACGTCCTCCAGGGTGGGTTGATGAATACCCAGGTCCTGAACTTCACCGGAGTTCAGCAGGGCCTGAATCATCGCCATTTTCTCCGATGGGCGTACGTCTACCTGCAGTTTTCCATTATCTTTCTTGATCATCAGGCCATTGCCCGCTGAGGCATCGGCAATGACTTTTTCCAGCGCCGACGTGCCATTGGCCGGTTCAATGGAGAGAGTCACCGGCATATTCGCCTGGCGACGCAGGGAGGCCAGGTCGCCCACGGCCTTCACGGCACCATCGGTAAGGATCGCAGCCCGGTCTATGTAGGGTTCTACACCGGGAAGCACATGGGAACACAGCACGATGCCCGTGCCTTCATCCCGCAATTTGCGCAACAGCCGGTACAGATCCGCGGTTGCCACCGGGTCCAGCCCCACCGTGGGTTCGTCCAGCATCAGAAGTTTCGGCTTGCCGAGAAGCGCCTGGGCAAGCCCCAGGCGCTGTCGCATGCCTTTGGAATAGGTCTTCACCCGCGCATTCATGGCGTCACCGAGCCCCACCTGCTCCAGCAATTGCGGCACCTGCTTCAGGGGTGCCCCTTTCAGTCGCGCGAAATGGTTCAGAATCTCCCGACCGGTCAGCTGCGGATAGAACATCACATTCTCTGGCAGGTAACCGATGTGCTGAGTAACGTGGGGATCTCCCGCCTCGCCGTCGAGCACCGACAGTTTGCCCTGAGTCGGCGTCATCAACCCCAGGATCAGCTTGATACAGGTGGTTTTGCCAGCTCCGTTGTGCCCGAACAGCCCGAGGATTTCCCCGGGCTCCAGGCGCAGATCAACACCGTTGAGCACAAGGGCCTTGTCGTAGCGGTAACTCACATTCTCGAGACGGAAACAGCTCATCACGACTCCGGTTGTAGAGATTCGGGCTGGCGCATCAGCGGATGGGAGTCACTCACGCCAGCGGCTTTGACCACGGGAAACGCATCCTGCACCCAGCGCAGGGTATCCACCGCCGGGCTGAACATCAGCACCTTGGCTTCCGGATATTTCCACAGCAGCCGGTCCACATTGTCATTGGGCTCATAGGCGACATCGCCAATGCCATCCTGGTTGCGATCCCACCCCAGATAATCGCTCCAGTAATTGCCACGCCCTTCCTTTGACCATTCCTGGGTGCGGGTGGCCACATACTTCACCTGGCGCTGGTTATTCACAAACGCGTTGCTGAACATCTCGTTCTCCTCCGAGCCCGCCGTCAGATGGATACCAATGTTGCTATCACGGAACACATTATCTTCGAAGGTGTTGTACAGCGAGTTATAGATAAACACCGCCTTACCCTCGGCACCGGAAATCGAAACACCGGCCGTATGCCCCTGGGACACCCCCGTCACCACATTGCCACGCAGCTCGGAATTGGTGATGAAGTTCATCAGAATGCCGTAGTTCTCGTCATTCTCGGACCGATTGTTGAACACCTTCAGGTACTTACTCTGCATCAACGCATACCCGGTTCGCGTGCCCCGGGTGACATTGCCTTCCAGCAGATTGTGCATCGAATACATGTAATGAATGCCATAACGCAGATCCGTCATCACATTGTTGCGGATCTCGTTGTTATTGGCGGTCTCAATATAAATGGCATCCCGGGTCTGACTGATATCATTCCCCTCAATCAGCGCCCCAGTCGTATTGAACAGATGAATCCCATTGCCCCGGTCCTGGGAACGAATAGACGCATCCCCGCGAATGCGATTATTACGAACCGTCACATCGGGGGTCGCATCCAACCAGACACCAAACGCCGGCCCCCGCAAACGATTATTCTCAATCACCGCCCCCCGAGCCTCCGGCGCCACAAAAATCCCCGCATCCAGCTCGTTCAGGTCACCACCCCAGTTACGCACCTCACAACCGGAAAACGTCACCTCCTCCGCCAGGATATCGATGGCGTTACCATCACCTTTCCCGTCGATGACCGTCTCGGCATGACACGAAACCGTCACACCAGGCACCCGAAAATCCAGCGACGAAAGTTGCTCGGGAGGCAGCTCGAAAACCGCACCGGGTTCCAGTGCATCAAGCTCGTCCTGAAGGTCCGCATTCGCGGTCAGCGATAACAGGGCGACGGCCAGGGCCACCCCATAACGCATGATTTTTTGCATCAATACATCTCACAAAGTTGAAACAGACAGCGGCCTGCTTCCAAGTGCGGCAAGCCGAGAGGAAAGCCCTTTCCAAAACTGTGCGGAGCCATGGATGGCGGAGCCCAAGCGTCACATGGATGTGCCGAAGGAGCGTGTTTTGGAAAGGGCTTTCCTCTTGGATTGCTTCTCCCAAGCCAGGCCTCCCGAAGGAGCCCCAGCCAAGGATCGGACAAGAGAAGATCAGGCCTTCTCTACCAACATGCGACCACCCATCTCCATGTGCAACGCATGACAGAACCAACTGCAGTAGTACCAGTAAACCCCCGGCTTACCCGCCGTAAAGGTCACAGAAGCCGTCTGCTGCGGACTGATCTCCATACTCACACCATGGTTTACCATAACGAACCCGTGAGACACGTCTTCAATGGAGTCCAGGTTGGTCACATACACCGTAACCTCATCACCCTCCTTGACCTTGAACTCCGTAGTGCCGAACTGCGGCGCCACAGAGGTCATGTAGACGCGAACTTTGTTGCCATCACGGACCATCTCGTTGGCAGCTTCCAGAGTAATCCCGTCCTTCTCTGCCTGCTCACGAGCGCTGGCAAAGAACGGATCGTCACGTGTGTAGATCTTCTTGGTCTTGATCTGATCACGACGAATGAGGATACAGTCGTGTGGCTCCGCAAAGGCCGGACCATCGTGAACCAGTTTCATTTCCTCACCGGAAATATCAATCAGCTGATCATTCTCCGGATGCAGCGGGCCTACCGGCAGGAAGCGGTCCTTGGAGAACTTCGACAGTACCACCAGCCATTTGCCATCCGCATCGCGGGACTCGGTCAGGGACGCGTGGTTGTGTCCCGGCTGGTAGTGAACATCCAGCTTCTGGCGGATGTAATTGGTCTTCTCTCCGTTATAGTTCTTGATGGCATCGGCGATGTTCCACTTACACACTTGACTATCAATAAACAGCGTAGTGTAGGCGTTGCCACGACCATCAAAGGTGGTATGCAGAGGCCCGAGGCCAAGCTCCGGCTCGGCAACAATGGCATCACGCAGCTCGATCTTATTGTCGAACAGGTCATCCAGCTTGTCGATCTGGATAACAGAGCAGGTCGGTGACAGCTTACCGTTGGCAATGAAATACTTGCCATCCGGTGAGGTATTCAGACCATGCGGGTTCTTCGCCACCGGAATGTAACGGGTAACCTCGGATTCACCGCGGCCGTCCACTACGGGGACCTCGGAATCGCCAACGGTCTTGAAGTTGCCAGCTTTGATGGCCGCCTCAATACGTTCAACGTTGAACACCACCACCCAGTCACGGTCGTTACGCATGGTGCCAGCCAGGTCTGCTGCTTTTTCCGAGTTGTAGCAGGTGGATGCGGCGTACTTGCCGGTATAGTCGGCATCGGTGTTATCCAGGTTGCCGTCCACAATCACCTGCCAGGCTACTTCCATGGTATCCGCGTCAATAGCGTTGAACATGGTGTAGCTGTTCTCAAGGCTGTATTCGCTGCCATCGTTCGGATGTGGAATCACGAACTCGGCATTGCAGAACACGTACTTGGTACGGGGCACTTTCTGCAGCCGCAGGCCGTGAATGGCCTGGACGTTCGGTATGTGTGTGATCTTGTCCGTCTTCATAATATCGAGACGAATACGAGCTACCCGGGTGTTGGCCTTGTCGTTGATAAACAGATACTTGCCGTCGTAACGCCCGTCTTCCATCGAGATGTGGGGGTGGTGGCAGTCACCGTTCAGGTAGGTATTGTCGTGACCCAGCACGTCCTTGCTCTCGTTGGTGATACCCCAGCCGGTCGCCGAGTCCACGTTGAACACCGGGATACGCATCAACTCGCGCATTGACGGTATGCCAAGCACACGAACCTCACCCTGGTGGCCACCACTCCAGAAGCCGTAGTATTCGTCGAGCTCGCCGGGACCTACATGAACCTTGCTCCTGGCGTCCTTGACGGCCGCAGCCCAGGACTCCCGAGTCATTACAGCCCCACCCAGGCCGGTTGCGCCTACGGCACCAGCCATTGCAGTAGCACCAAGGAATTTACGGCGACTCAGGCCGCTCTCGTCCAGTGCATTGTTGTCGATATCTTCTCTCTTTTTCATAGCGTCCAACTCCGTTGTTGGTCATGGCGGTATTGCATTTGGTTTAACTGCTTTTTTTATGTCACCTGGGTGACCGGAATCTGTTCCGGATGGCCCGGTGCGTTATGGCCCCGGCGTTTGCCGCGGCGTTTGACTATCAATGGCGGGCACTTGTTGTCGTCGAAATAGGTCATCTGGCAGTCCAGGCAGTAGTGGCATTCCTGGTAATTGATGGTGCCGTCGGGATGAATTGCCTGAACTTCGCATTCGTGGTCGCATAACCGACAGGGGTTCCCGCACTCTTTACGACGTTTCAGCCAATCGAAAACTCGCAGTTTGGTGGGCAGAGCCAGCGCCGCTCCGAGGGGGCACATGTACCGGCAAAAGACTTTGCGGGTGAACATGTTTATAACCACCAACAGCACAGCGTAGGTAACGAAGGGCCAGCTACGGTCAAAGCGCAGGGTTATGGCTGTCTTGAACGGCTCTATCTCGGCCATTTTCTCGGCGGTAGCCAGGGAATCCAGGGAGACGCCGAACAGCACCAGCAGGATGATGTACTTGATCGCCCACAGGCGTTCGTGAATAGCGAACGGTACCGTGTACTGGGGCACCTTGAGCTTGCGGGCAATTTCGTTCACCAGCTCCTGCAAGGCACCGAACGGGCACAGCCAGCCACAGTAAACAGCCCTGCCCCACAGCAGAACAATACCGGCGACCGTGGCCCAGAGAATGAAGATCACCGGGTCAACCAGGAAGGTTTCCCACTTGAATCCGCTGATCAGGCTGTTCACGAACGTCAGCACGTTGACGATGGACAGTTGCCCCAGGGCATACCAACCAATAAAGAACAGGGTATAGGTCAGAAATGCATGGCGTATCCAACGAGTCACCTTGGGCTTCTTAACCAGCCAGTCCTGTAAGAACAGTATGAACATCAGGACACCGATACCGATGCCCAGAACAACGACCTGGAACTGGCGCTGATACCAGACCTGCACCCACAAGGGCTGGGTTTCCAGCCATTCCTCCTCGGTCAGCTCGACCTCCGGACGGGTGAAATACTTGTCCGGCAACTGGTATTCCAGCGGGAATACCGCAAACTCGCTGTCCAGGGGACCGGTCTGGCGCTTGACGGAAAGCTCCAGCGACCAGGGTGTACCCGGGTCGAAATTGTACTGCTGGCGAATGATGAAGATCGCCATTTCGGAGAAGCCAGGAATACCGTCGACATAAACATCACTCAGGCGGTGAAAGTCCAGATCACGGAAATTGAAGGTATCGCCGAACTGGCGAATCTGGATGCGGTCGAAGATACCGCCACGCACATAGCCAGAGCCTTTGAAAGAGTATTCCCCGCTCGCCATCACCGCGATGGCGTGCTCACCTTCCTTCAGTTCGGACATAAGCCACTGATACTGGCTTTCACCCAGCAGGTTCTCGCCGATCGTGGGAACGTTGAGGTAGCCGGTGTAGAGATCTATCAGTGCCTCGTCACGCTCGGCCGGAGCGGCTTCATCAACGCCTTCTGCCTCGGTACCCTTGAACGAATCATCCACTTGCCCCCGTGAAAGCAACAGACGGCGAACAGAGCCATCACCGGTCAGCTCTTCCCAGCTTCTTTCCGTGAAGTCACCGGTCCGAAGCTCTGCTTTTGGCGGCCTGGCGTCACCTCCACCCTCAACAAGTCCAAGCTCGGCGCCAACACGGTGAGCTGTTTTCATGATGACTTCGTTGATCACCATCACCGTAACCGTGGCGCCTGACAGGCCGTCCACGGCAACGCGGCGCTCGGACGATTTACCGCCAACTGTGACTCTCTGGTCTGCCTTGAGTCCGACGTACTGGTCAGTAAATTCGTGCATCTTGATTTCGGGAATACCGATCAGAAGAATCGGCTCATCGTGGTGTATCACTCGCGCGCCCTTGATCTCGCCCTCGGTATCGAGCACCACAATGGCGTTTAGGGGTTTGCCGGAATAAGCAGGCGTCTGAACAAAGTCCAGGGTCTGATAGGCGTAACCCAGAAGCTCTTCATGACGGCGAAGCTCCTGGATGGCGCGGTTATCCTTCCGCGGAGAGATGTCGTTGACAGCGGGGAACGCTTTCTTGATTACCTGACGGGCTGCCGCTGGCTCATACTCTCTGGGAGCCGCTGCCATGGCCGTCGTAAATGTAGTCAGGACAAGACATAAAATCCCGACAATCAATATGGCAGCACGTTGAATAAAACTCACAACACCCCCCTGGCACAAATTAAGAACATCTAGAACACTTATTTAAAGCGACTAACCCAAAGCAACCGCCTGGCCATTTTTGTCCAATGGCAGGTAATTGCCCACGTGGCCCAGGCGGATCGATTCCACCATCATTGTGAGAGGCTGTTGTGCTTCGTCGGAGGACGGTTTCATACCGCCACGGCCAGACATTGCAGCAACAAAAACCACATCCCACGCTTGTCCGGTCTCCCGCGACTCCTCTACAAGCGCGTCGAAATCACTGACTTCATCAAGCGCCTTGTCGACGCAAACGACGGGCGTCAGGGCACCGCCCTCTCCGTTGGCAAAGGCGGCCTTTTCGGCTTTGGATGCGTCGTCCGGCAGTTCGGCGCGGCAGAACACGAACAAAAGGCGCTGGGGATCAGCTTCCGCATCAGCGGCTCTGAGCAAATCGGTGTAACTTGAGATCATTTAAGGTTCCTGCCTTGGGTCTTTACTGGCTGATCTGGATGAGTCGGGCCGGGTTGGAGATAAACAACCGGCTGCGGTTAACCCGCACAAGTCCGTTTGATTTCAGCTCTGCCAGAATCCGCGAGAAAGTTTCCGGCTGCATGGCCAGGCGGGATGCGACGAGGCATTTCGGTAAGGGCAGTTCTACTTCACTCCCCTCCTCAACGCCGCTGGGCAAAAGGTCGATCAGGTAACGGATCAGGCGGTCACGGGCGCTCTGGACAGTCATGATTTCCAGGTCGTGAAATCGTGCAATAGCGCGCTTGGCGTAATGGCGCAGGGCTGCCTGGGTGTATTCGGGCTTCCTTTCCAGCAAATCCTGGTAAACCTTGACGGGTATCATCAATACTTCGCTGGATTTGAGCGCTTCGGCGTAACAGGCGTACCTGGCCGGGTCTGCGTAGATCATCACTTCGGCGAAGCAGTCGCCGGGGGCTATGCTGTCCAGTGTGCGGTCTATGCCAGAGGCATCAAGGCGATAGAGGCGAAGCCGGCCGGATACCACAAAGAAGAAATGGTGGGCTGGCATGTCCTGACGATACAGCAGTTGGTGATGGCCAAGGCGCAGGCGTCTGGACTGTTGCATCAATGCGGTCAGGTCGTCGTCGGTCAGCGATGAGAAGAGAGCATGCTGGCGCATTGGGGCCAGGGTGTCGTCCTCTTCTATAGATTTGTTGACGGCAACCAGTACCGGTTTGCTGTAGCGTGTTTCGGCGGTTTGTATCAGTGCCATTGTGTTTGCCCTCTGCATTAATAATGCATTTCATATCTGGTTTTATAGTAGAGGGGCTTGGGGGGAAAATCGCTCCCCCTATGGGGGTAGATGGGGGGTTATTACTGAGTAATTGACTTACCTCAAAGATGGTCTTTGGTGCATAGGCTGGCGGGGAACCCCTGTCCAAAACACGCTCAAGCCCATCCACGTGGCGCTTGGTCTCTGGCGCGCAGACTGGCGGGGGCCTCCTTTCCGAAACACGCTCCTTCGGCACGTCCATGTGACGCTTGAGCTCCGCCATCCATGGCTCCGCACAGTTTTGGAAAGGAGGCCCCCGCCAGTCTCCAGAGTTTTCGGGTGGACGCTTTACTGCATCAACGGCGAATCAGGTATTTCCAGATCGACACCTTCGACACCGGTTTCCGCTGCCAGTACCTGCAGGTATTGCCGGAAGGCCCGTCTGGTCACGCTTTCGCTCAGGTACTGCCGGATCTGGGGCTTAACGTGCTCGTAAGGTAACTGCTCACCGTCAATGCGCTGGTCGATGCGGACCAGGTGCCAGCCGTAGCGGGTTTCGATCAGTTCCGGGTTCAGGCCTTCCTGGAGGGAGAGGACCGGGCGTTCGAATTCTTCGACGGTCTGGCCTTTGCTGATCTGGCCGAGGCTGCCGCCCTGGTGGCGGGATTCGCAGGCTGAGTATTGTTTGGCCAGTTCTGCGAATTGGGCACGGCCATCGAGTAGGGACGAAAGCAGTTGTCGGCCGGCTTCTTCCTGGCGCATGCGTTCCTGGACGTCGTCCGGGGCTGCCGCCAGGAGGATGTGGCTGACAGCCATCAGGGTCGGGCTGCGGAAGCGGCCGGGGTTGGCGGCGTAGAAGCGTTCACAGTCCTGTTCGCTGGGGTCGGGTACGTTGAGTTCCAGTTCCAGCACGCGGGCGATGCGGTCTTCTTCGTCGGCGATATCATCCAGGTTCAGGCGGCTGGCCTGTTGCAAGAGGAGTTCGCGGATGACGAGGCTTTTGGCGGCTTCGTGCCAGGCTTCGGCGACTTCTTCGGCCGGGTGGTGTTGCAGTTCCCGGGCGATGTCGTCTTCGCCGATCAGAGTGTCGCCCACAGTCACCGGCGGGAACTGGTTTCTGGGCTTTTCAGCGTTGCCAACAGGGATAAGTTGCATCATGTTTCTCCTTAAGCGCGCTTGCGCACCACCTGGTATTTGCGTCCGAAATACTCCACCGGCACGCTTAGCATGTGTACCAGGCGGGTGAACGGGAACAGCACGAAGATGGTCAGGCCCAGGAAGATGTGGGTCTTGTAGATCCAGTGCACGTCGGCGATGTAGTCTGCCACGCCACCCTGCAGGGTGAAGATACCCTGGGCCCAGGCGGAGAACTTGAGCATGGTGCTGCCATCCAGGTGGCCCATGGTGGGCAGGATGGTGAGCATGCCCAGCACCAACTGAACCACCAGAATGATGATGATCGCATTGTCAGCGAAGGTGCTGCTGGCTTTTACGCGGGGGTCGGTCAACCGGCGCCAGGCCAGCATGCCACCACCAACAATGGCCATTGCGCCGGCAATCCCGCCCACCACGATCGCCAAGATCTGTTTGGTGCCGGGTGTCATGAACGGCTCATATAGTGCATGAGGCGTCAGCAGGCCCACCAGATGGCCGAAGAAGATCACCAGTACGCCGACATGGAACAGCACGCTGGCCATTACCATGTTTTTCTTGCTCAGTATCTGGCTGGAATGGGCCTTCCAGGTGAATTGCCCATGATCGTACCGGGCCCAGGTGCCGATCACGAGCACGGCAAGGGCGATGTACGGGTAGATTCCGAATAACAGTGTGTTCAGGTAAGACATTGTCGTTTCCTCCTGCGCCGTCAGGCGCGCCCCGCCTGACGGGGTGTTGCGTCCGTCATCAGCTGATCACTCAGGTGGATGGTCTGGGTCTGTTCCAGTTCGCGGCGGCGCTGGCCTACAACGCCACCGGTTGCGCAGGAACTGCCCTGATCGTCCACAAACTTAACCATTTCTTCTTCCCAGACCTTGTCCAGGGCCTCCGGCGTGTCATCGCGCTCTTCCGAAGCCACGATCTGCGCCAGCTCCTGACGGTTCGCCTCACGACCAGACAGCACCAGCAGTGAATCCATAATTACGTGATAGAGACTTTCACGCTGGTAAAGTCTTTCGCCTAACAGTCCAAGGATATGATGGATGTCTTCCAGCCAGTTCCTGATCTCATCCCACGGCCGGGTAGAGAGATACTCCAGGAACAGCGGCAGGTAATCCGGCAGCTCCTTGGCATCGATTTCCAGGCCGTTGGCGCGATACTGCTCCATCAGGTCCACCATGGCCTGGCCACGATCACGGGACTCGCCGTGCACGTGCTCAAACAGCAGCAGGGACGTTGCCCTGCCCTTATCGAACGTGCCCACGTAGTTTTCCTGCATATCCAGCAGGTCACCGTCGCACACCAGGTCGATGCACCGGAGGAGCTGTTCTTTGTTCTTCCGTGGCAGCCGGTTATCTTCCAGGACTGCGGCTACCAGCGCGTCTTTGGAGGCCTGAAGTTCGTCGGTGGGGTACTCGAGCACCCGCGCTATTACTTTTAAAAGTTGCATTTTGGCCTCCTTATTCCTGCAGCTGCTTCGGATCTACCTGCTTAACGGTAGACAGTTTCTGGACCATGCTTGTGGTCTGCTTGCGGCCACCAAACATGTTGAACTCACTATCGCCATTGCAGCCGTCGCCGAAGCTGAAACCGCAACCGTTGCGCTCACCGTAGGCGTCAGCATCCGGGAAGGCTTCCTTGGCCAGCTCACGATGGCTGGTGGGAATCACGAAGCGGTCCTCGTAGTTGGCGATGGCCAGGTAACGGTACATTTCGTCAGCCTGGGCCTTGGTCAACCCGGCTTCCTGCAGTGCCCGCAAGTCTTCCTTGCCTTCCACGGTTTCCGCCCGCTTGTAAAGGCGCATGGCCATGATCCGCTTGAGGGCACGGACAATCGGCTTCTCGTCACCGGCGGTGAGCAGGTTGGCCAGGTATTTCACCGGAATTCGCAGGCTTTCGATCTTCGGCAAAATGCCGTCAAACTCAACCTTGCCGGCTTCCGCAGCAGACTGGATCGGGCTCAGGGGCGGCACGTACCAGACCATGGGCAGGGTGCGGTATTCCGGATGCAGCGGCAGGGCCAGTTTCCAGTCCACCGCCATCTTGTAGACCGGGCTCTGCTGGGCGGCTTCGATGACATTCATCGGGATGCCGTCTTTCTTCGCCTGCTCGATGACTTTCGGATCGTTCGGGTCCAGGAAGATTTCCAGCTGCTTCTCGTACAGCTCATGCTCGCCCGGGGTGCTGGCCACTTCCTCGATACGGTCGGCGTCGTAAAGCAGCACGCCCAGGTAGCGAATCCGGCCGACGCAGGTTTCGGAGCACACGGTCGGCAGCCCGGCTTCAATACGCGGATAGCAGAAGATGCACTTCTCGGACTTGCCGGTCTTCCAGTTGAAGTAGATTTTCTTGTACGGGCAGCCGGATACACACATCCGCCAGCCGCGGCACTTGTCCTGGTCGATCAGTACAATACCGTCTTCCTCACGCTTGTAGATGGCGCCACTCGGGCAGCTGGCTACGCAGGTGGGGTTGAGACAGTGCTCGCACAGACGCGGCAGGTACATCATGAAAGTGTTTTCGAACTGGCCGTAAATGTCCGCCTGCACCTGGTCAAAGTTCTTGTCCTTGCGGCGCTTGGCAAACTCGGTGCCCAGGATTTCCTCCCAGTTCGGGCCCCATTCGATTTTCTGCATGCGCTGGCCGGATATCAGCGAGCGGGGCCGGGCGACCGGCTGGTGCTTGCTGTCACCGGCGGTGTGCAGATGCTGGTAGTCGAAATCAAACGGCTCGTAGTAGTCGTCGATCTGGGGCAGATCCGGGTTGGCGAAGATGTTCGCCAGGATCCGGAAGCGGCCACCGATCTTCGGGCGGATTTTGCCGGAGCTGTCACGCATCCAGCCGCCCTTCCACTTGTCCTGGTTCTCCCACTCTTTGGGGTAGCCGATACCGGGCTTGGTCTCGACGTTGTTGAACCAGGCGTATTCCATGCCTTCACGGCTGGTCCATACGTTTTTGCAGGTGACGGAACAGGTGTGGCATCCGATGCACTTGTCCAGGTTCAGTACCATGCCAACTTGGGAACGGATTTTCATTTTACAGCCTCCTGAACAGTGTCATTGCCTTCGCCGTCGAGCCAGTCGACGTTGTGCATTTTGCGCACCACCACGAACTCGTCACGGTTGGAGCCCACGGTGCCGTAGTAGTTGAAGCCGTAGGAATACTGGGCATAACCACCGATCATATGGGTCGGTTTCGGGCAGACCCGGGTAACCGAGTTGTGGATACCACCCCGGGTGCCGGTGATCTCGGAGCCCGGAATGTTCACCACCCGTTCCTGGGCGTGATACATCATCACCATGCCAGGCATAACCCGTTGGCTGACCACCGCCCGGGCCGCGATAGCGCCGTTGGCATTGAATACCTCAATCCAGTCGTTGTCTTCCACGCCGATCTCGTTCGCGTCGTCTTCACTCAGCCAGACAATCGGGCCACCGCGGGACAGGGTCAGCATCAGCAGGTTGTCGCTGTAGGTGCTGTGGATACCCCATTTCTGGTGTGGCGTCAGGAAGTTCAGTGCCTTCTCGGGGTTTCCGTTAGGCTTCTTGCCCAACATGGGTGCCATTGCCTTGGTGTTGATGGGCGGACGGTAGACCAGCAGGCTTTCACCGAAGGCGCGCATCCACTCATGGTCCTGGTAGAACTGCTGACGACCGGTCAGGGTGCGCCAGGGGATCAGCTCGTGAACGTTGGTGTAACCGGCGTTGTAGGACACATGTTCATCTTCCAGGCCAGACCAGGTCGGGCTTGAGATAATCTTGCGCGGCTGCGCCACGATGTCCCGGAAGCGGATCTTTTCCTCTTCCTTGTTCTTCGCCAGGTGGGTGTGGTCCAGGCCGGTCATTTCTGACAGCGCAGCCCAGGCCTTCACCGCCACCTGCCCGTTGGTTTCCGGGGCCAGGGTCAGAATCACTTCGGCGGCATCAATCGCGCTTTCGATCTTCGGCCGGCCTGCGTTGGCGCCGTCGATATGTTTGAAGTTCAGGTCGCCGAGGAACTTCACTTCTTTCTCGGTGTTCCAGTTGATGCCCTTACCGCCGTTACCCAGCTTGTCCATCAGAGGCCCAAGGGAGGTGAACCGTGCGTAGGTGTTCGGATAGTCCCGCTCAACGGTGATGAAGCTGGGCGCGGTCTTGCCCGGGATCAGGTCGCATTCGCCCCGCTTCCAGTCCTTCACATCGAAGGGCTGGCCCAATTCCGCCGGCGCATCGTGCAGCAACGGCAGGGTGACCACGTCTTTTTCGACGCCCAGGTGGCCTTCGGTAGCTTTCGAGAACGCCTTGGCGATGCCCTTGTAGATTTCCCAGTCACTGCGCGCTTCCCAGGCCGGGTCGGTGGCGGCGGTCAGCGGGTGGATGAACGGGTGCATGTCCGAGGTGTTCAGGTCGTTCTTCTCGTACCAGGTGGCCGTTGGCAGAACGATGTCTGAATACAGACAGGTGGTGGACATGCGGAAGTCCAGGGTGACCAGCAGGTCAAGCTTGCCTTCCGGCGCCTCGTCGTGCCACTTGACCTCTGTCGGTTTGGCACCACCCTGGTGGCCAAGGTCCTTACCCTGCAGTCCACTCTTGGTACCCAGCAGGTACTTGAGCATGTATTCGTGGCCCTTACCGGATGAACCCAGGAGGTTGGAGCGCCAGACAAACAGGTTGCGCGGGCAATTCTGCTTCGCTTCCGGGTCTTCACTGGCAAAGGCCAGGGAGCCGTCTTTCATGGACTGGGCCACGTAATCCGCCACTTCCATGCCTGCCTTCTCGGCTTCTGCGGCAATGCCCAGCGGGTTTCGGTTCAGCTGCGGTGCAGACGGCAGCCAGCCCATGCGCTCGGCACGTACGTTGTAGTCGATCAGGCTGCCACTGAATTTGGACTTGTCCGCCAGCGGCGACAGGATTTCGTCCACACCCAGCTTCTCATAGCGCCACTGGCCGGAGTGGGCGTAGAAGAAGGACGTAGAGTTCATGTGGCGCGGCGGACGCTGCCAGTCCAGACCAAAGGCCAATGGCTGCCAGCCGGTCTGCGGGCGCAGTTTTTCCTGGCCGACATAGTGGGCCCAGCCACCACCGCTCTGGCCGATACAGCCACACATGATCAGCATGTTGATCAGGCCACGGTAGTTCATGTCCATGTGGTACCAGTGGTTCATACCGGCACCGACGATGACCATGGAGCGACCCTTGGTTTTATCGGCGTTGTCGGCGAATTCACGGGCAATGCGGATCACTTTGTCGGCGGGAACACCGGTAATTTTTTCCTGCCAGGCCGGGGTGTAGGGCTTCACCTCGTCATAGGAAGTGGCGCCATCATCGTCACCCAGGTTGCGGCTGATGCCGTAGTTGGCCACCATCAGGTCATAAACGGTGACCACTCGGCCCTCGCTGCCATCGGCCAGCTGTACTTTGCGGCTGCCCAATTTGTGGGTCAGGGTGTCGGAGATCTCCACGCTCTTGAAATGGTCGTGCTCGATACCGCCGAAGTACGGGAAGGCCACATCGACGACGTCGTCATGCTTCTCGACCATGGACAACTGCAGTTCCACATCGTTGCTGTCTGCTGTTTGCTTCAGGTTCCACTTACCCTTCTGGCCCCAGCGATATCCGATGGAGCCGTTGGGCGCAGTCAGCTGGTTGGTCTTCTCGTCGATGGCAATGGTTTTCCACTCAGGGTTGTTCTCTTCCCCGAGGCCGTCCACCAGATCACTGGCGCGCAGGAAGCGGCCCGGCACATAGCGGCCATCCTCACGCTGATCCAGCATGACCAGATACGGCATGTCGGTGTAGCGGCGTACGTAGTCGGTGAAATACTCGCTGGGCTTGTCGACGTGGAATTCTTTCAGGATTACGTGGCCCATGGCCATGCCCAGAGCGGCGTCGGTGCCCTGCTTGGGGTTCAGCCACTCGTCGGAAAGCTTGGAGACTTCCGCGTAGTCCGGCGTAATGGCAACGGTCTTGGTGCCCTTGTAACGCACTTCGGTGAAGAAGTGGGCATCCGGGGTACGGGTCTGGGGCACGTTGGAGCCCCAGGCGATAATGTAGCCGGAGTTGTACCAGTCCGCGGATTCCGGCACGTCGGTCTGCTCACCCCAGGTTTGCGGAGAGGCCGGCGGCAGGTCGCAGTACCAATCGTAGAAGCTCATGCATACGCCACCGATCATCGACAGGTAACGGCTGCCGGCAGCGTAGGACACCATGGACATGGCCGGAATCGGCGAGAAGCCGATAATACGATCCGGGCCGTACTGTTTGGCGGTGTAGACGTTGGAGGCGGCAATCAGTTCGTTAACCTCGTCCCAGCTGGAACGCACGAAGCCACCCATGCCACGACGGGGCTTGTACTCGGCGGTTTTCTTGGGGTCTTCCACGATCGAAGCCCAGGCATCCACCGGGTCGCCGTGTTCTGTTTTCGCTGCGCGCCAGAGCTTCATCAGATGCTTGCGCATCAGCGGGTACTTCAGGCGGTTGGCGCTGTACATGTACCAGGAATAACTGGCACCACGGGGGCAGCCGCGGGGCTCGTGGTTGGGCAGATCCGGGCGGGTACGGGGGTAGTCGGTCTGCTGGGTTTCCCAGGTGACCAGGCCGTTCTTGACGTAGATTTTCCAGCTGCAGGAGCCAGTGCAGTTTACCCCGTGGGTGGAACGCACGATCTTGTCGTGCTGCCAGCGCTGGCGGTAGCTGTCTTCCCACTCGCGGCTGACCTCGTGGGTTTCACCGTGTCCGTTTGCGAATGGCTCGCGCTTCTTCCTGAAGTAATTCAGTTTGTCGATCAAATGACTCATGGTCTCTCTCTCCATCAACCCGTCTGCTGGATCGTGCTTCCGATTTGAGACCATTGTGTGTGAGAAAAACCCTGAAATCTGCGTGGTTACTACCACATAACTCACCTCTACCACCCAGGTGGTAGGGTCGCTATACACCCTTGCGGAACAATGCCCAACGCTCCTCGCGACGAAAGTCCCGGGCAAACAGAAACAGGCAGCCGGCAAGAAGCACGAACAGAATCATGAACATGGCCGTGCCAACACCAAGCCAATGGATCACAGCGCCAAAAAGCACAGGCAGCAGGAAAGCCATCAGGCAGGCACTGAAAAGCAACAGGCCGGCAGCAAAAGCAGCTGCCTTCCGGTTTTCCCCGATGACCAACCGTTGAAGGCCTCCCATGGCAGAGCCCAGTGCCATACCAAGTAACACAATGAAGAAGGCTTCCAGAAAGAGCGGCAGGGCAATCTCCACAGCGATTACAGACTCGACTCCCTGAACAAACAATGTCATCGGCGGATAAGACAGCACGAATAAAGCGACCAGAGATGCTGCCAGCGAGCGTACCACCACCCGGCCGGATCCATAGTGATCTGAAAGCCCCCCTCCCGCGATCTGGGCGAGAGCACCCGGAATCACAAACCATAGTGCCAACCGGGCGCTGGTCTCCATGGTCAGCAGGAAACGGGACGATATAAAGTCCGGCAACCACAATGCCAGAGAAAAGAAACTTCCGGCAGCCACGCCAAAGAAGAGGTATTGTCGCCATACCCTGAAGCTTTCAAGGCCGCGCAATAACCCAAGGGCACTGGTTTCACCATCGGGATCACACCGCGCGTCCGAATCCTCTGTCAGCAACACCAACAAGGCCGCGACCAATAAAAGTACAACGAGGTACGCAAGCGGCACGCCTTTCCAGGAGAACGCCTGCATAATCAGGGGAACGAGATAGTAGTTCAATCCGGCACCGGTCACCCCTGCACCGAATATGCCCAGCACCAGCCCCATATGTCGGGGCGGTGCATGGCAGGTCACGAACTGAAGGCCTGCGCTGTAGAATCCGCCAGCGAGGCCCAAGCCAGCAGCAACCAGCAGGTAACCGGCCCAGGAGTCCACCAGCAACAGCAGCGCCATGCAGACAGCAAGGCCGAGCAGGCAGGCAACCATTACCCGTCTCGCCCCTACCTTTTGGGCAGCGATGCCAGCCGGCACCGCCAACAACGCACCCGCCGCCATTGGCATTGCCAATAACAGGCCAAATTCCAGGCTGCCCAGTGCCAGAGCATTTCTCAGATGAGCGCCCGCCACGGCAAAGATGGTCCAGCAGCCAGCAGAAATAACAAAGCCAACGACCGCCAATGGAAGAACCACCGCCAGCGAGGTCAGTTTATCGTTATCGTCGTCATCACCAACGGAGAACTGCTGCATGACAATACCCATCAGAAGCCAACTTTCAGTTTCATGTTTTGCCCTGTACAGGGTCAAAGACTATGATGGGGGACCGCCTATCGGGGTAGTCACGGGCGCCCGACTATCCTCAAGGGGGTAGCTGCCATATTCGCCGTTCCCAACGAAGAGACCAGATGACACGTAACAGCCCCCTCGTTAAACGCATCGCCATTGTCGTCAGCGCTGTCGTACTGACCGCCCTCGTCAGCATGGCGACTACCCTCGGCGTATCACGAAGCATCGAGGGCAATGCAACCGCAATCAACATTGCCGGTTCATTGCGTATGGGCGCCTATGAATTACTGGCCCGCACCGCGGTCGACCCGGCAGAAGATCATGCCAACACATTCATGGCCAGGCTGGACACCTATCAGGAACGCATGGCCCACCCAGGTTTCAACCGGGCCATTCCCGGAGCCGACGACCATCCCCTGAAGAGGCAGCACCAGGCCATGGAATCCCTCTGGCAGGATGAGCTCCGGCCGGCACTGGTTGCCAATGCACCAAACAGCACTCGCGTGACGGAAGACCTGATTGCTGTAACGGAGCGCTATGTGGCTGAAGTAGATGAATTGGTGAGCATGCTGGAGCACCGGACCGAAGCCCGCGTCGATCTGTTGCACCTGATCCAGATCATCAGCCTGGTGTTCTCGATACTTATCATTTTCGGGCTATTCCTGGATATCAAAAAGCGGGTACTACGCCCTCTACGCAAACTGATGGATATCGCCGTCGCGGTAGGCGAACAGGATTTCTCCCATAAGGCCAACCTGAAAGGGTCGGATGAGCTGTCCCAGCTTGGGGCTGCCTTTGATCAGATGACCAGCGAACTGGCCCTGAGCTATAACGAGCTAAAAGAAGATGCGATGGCAAAAACCCGTGAGCTGGAGAAAAGCCACGCGGCCCTGGAACTGCTCCACTCCGCCAGTCGTTCCCTGTTCGCCAATCACGACCTTTGCAGCGGTGCCATCCCCATGCTCCAGGATCTGGAGCAGTTGCTGGGCATTGGCCCCATCCGCTTGTTCCTGCATGACAAGAACTCCAGCGAACCGGTAGAAGCCATTACCACCTCCACGAAAGAGCGCCCCTTCTACTGCAAGGACCATCATTGCAATGCCTGCCTGGTAACCCCGGAAGTATTTGATGACCTGCCATCCGACGACAACGATGGCCGAAGGTTGCTGTTACCGATTCGCACGCCAGGGCAACTTCTGGGCACTCTGGAGGTCTGGTATCCGGCCAGCAAGGGTCTTTCCGAGACCTCCCGTCGTTTACTTGAAACACTGAGCGATCAACTTGCCACAGCCATCTTCCTGGAGCGCCAGATTACTGAAGAGCAGCAGCTAACACTTGTTGAAGAGCGCACGGTGATCGCGCGGGAGCTCCACGATTCCCTGGCCCAGTCTCTGTCCTATCTGAAAATGCAGGTCGCCCGACTCCGCCGTCTTAATATCGCGGGTGAGCATGAACAGACTCACCACGACATTCTCGAAGAACTGAGTACCGGCCTGAACAGCGCTTACCGTCAGCTGCGAGAGCTACTGACCACTTTCCGGCTGAAACTGGACACGCCGGACCTGGCGACGGCCTTGCGGCAGACCGTAGAGGAGTTCTCCGAGCGTCTGGGCAGTAAAGTCCAGCTGGAATACGGCCTACCGCCGCAGACACTGTCTCCCAACGAGGAAATCCACACCCTGCAGATCGTCCGCGAGGGACTGGCCAATGCCGTTAAACATTCCGAGGCATCGGAGATTCTGGTGCAGGTGCTGTTTGAATCTCCGCGGGTAAAGGTCAGAATACTTGATAATGGTAAAGGGCTGCCAGCGGGTGACCAGCCGGCACAGCACTATGGCCTGATTATAATGCAGGACCGGGCCCGCACCCTGGGCGGGAAGGTCAACGTCCTGAACCGTGATAATGGCGGTGTGGAAGTGGCGCTGAGCTTTGTACCCAAGAGCAGGCACCTGATTACATCCGAAGCCACTGGCGCCTGAGCGTTGCAACACAACTTCAAATACTGAGAGGAACCATGTCCGACTCACCAGCAAGCATTCTGTTGATTGATGATCACCCTTTACTTCGTCAGGGCATAAAACAACTGATTGAGATGGAAGACGACATGCAGGTGGTCGGCGAAGCCAGCAATGCTGCTGACGGTATCCGACTGGCACAGGAGCTGGAACCCGACCTGGTACTGATGGACCTCAACATGCCGGAAATGAATGGCATTGAGGCGCTGAAAAAACTGCGTGAAGAGAGCATCAGCTCCCGCATTATCATGTTCACGGTGTCTGACCATGAAGACGATGTGGTCGCCGCGCTGAGGGCCGGTGCCGACGGCTACCTGCTCAAGGACATGGAACCGGAAGACATGATCAAGCAGCTGCACCAGGCTGCAGTAGGCAAGATGGTCATCAGCGACCGCCTGACCGCTCTGCTGGCCCAGGCATTGCGTTCCCAGAAACCGCAACAGGCGTCACGCCCGGACTTTGACAGCCTCACACCACGTGAGAAGGATATCCTGCGGCTGATTGCCGAGGGGCTTTCCAACAAGATGATTGGTCGCAAGCTGGACATCAGTGACGGCACCGTAAAGGTTCACGTCAAACATCTGCTCAAGAAGCTGAACCTGCGTTCCCGCGTGGAAGTCGCCGTCTGGGCGGTGGAGGAAGGCCTTCACAAGAGCTGAGTTATATCAAATTAGTCAGGCATGGTTTCCGTTACTCTGGGCCGGTTTTCTGGCCGCCCGGAGTGACCCATGGCTTTCTCATTACCCGCGTTTTTACCTGCCAACAGCGCACTGCTTGATCAATCTTTTGCAGTCCTGAAAGAGTACCTGCCCTCACCTGCGCCAATGCTGGATATTATTGATCGTAGGGCTCCGGCCCCGCTCAAACAACTGGTCGCCGAAGCGCCGCTCAATTACCTGTTTGCAGAAGCAATCGCTGACGGTGAATTCGACGATTTCGAGGGCCGCCGCATACGGCTGGAAATCACCGGTGGGCAGCCTGGCATCACCATCGGTTTCTGGGCCGGCCGGCTGCGGGTTATCGATGGACCGGGGGAGGCCACCATTCGTGGTTCTCTAGCGGCATTCAAAACTCTTGCGGAACGACGGCAGGATCCGGATCAACTCTTCTTTCAGCGGCGCCTGGTTATTGAGGGCGACACGGAACTCGGGTTGGGGCTGAAAAATCTGCTGGACAGCCTGGAATGGAGCTTCACGCTATTTTAACCCCGCGCCACCATCCCGGGCACTTCCTGCTTTGTCAGCAGAGTGACCAGCCAGTCACGGGCTTCTGGTGTCACTTCAGCGTTGATGTTCACGAGCGACCTCACCTTTTCTGCGTTTTTCACGGTCCCGCTTAAGCTGGTTGGCTTTACACTCATTACTGACAAGATCCAGCCATCTCAAGTGCTGATCCCAGACCTTGTCTTTTATTTGCTCCGGCTTGTTGCAAGTCATCGTTACCTCCCGGCGTGCCGAGAAAATGAGAACAGTTCTTGACACCAATATTAATGTATTCTATATATATCTTATAGCAAAAGAGGAGGGTCAGCAATGAACGAGCAACAACCACCGATTGAAGAATTGGACACAGACGTGCTGCTGGAGCTCATATCGAGGGGCTACGATGCCAGCCATCTTCAGCAATTGCCCAAGCTGCACCGGCTCGCTCGCAAAATCGAGGCAGTGCACAGGGGCAACCCGGAGACACCCCGGGGCATAACGCTGGCCATCAAAAAGCTGGAGCACATTCTGGTTGATCACATAGAGCGGGAGAACGCTTACGTTCTGAAACGGATGGAACATGACCAGCCACCCAACCCGGACACACCGATCGCCCAGATGAATGAGGAGCATTCCGTCATCAAGCGACAACTGAAAAAGCTACGCAAAATGACCAAGGACTATCGGGCTCCGGATTCCGCATGCCGGTCCTGGAAACGGTTTTACCGGGAACTGAAAGCTCTGGACTTCAGGTTGTCTGAGCAAATTTACCTGGAACGGGACGTGTTATTCCCGAGGTTCCAGTTCTGAAGGGAGTGCAGGATCATGGCATTCAAACAACTGAAAGACCTTATTGAATGGATAACCGATTACCACGAAATGCTGGAAAAACAGTATGAAACCCTGGCCAGTAGCCAGGCTGATGAACGCATGCAAATGGCGCTCAGCTTTCTGGCCAGCCGTGAGCATCATCTTGCGGAAATGATGGAGGATTTTCTTCAGGATGCCGATGATGATCTGATGGACAGCTGGCTGGTGGATTCACAGGAATTCGACAGCCGAAAGATTCCGTCCCATATACCCGAGTGTACCGGCTGCGAGGACATTCACGATGTTCACAAGAATATCATGCAGGCCCACAAAACTCTGACCGACATGTACGACTTACGGTCCATGCTGGCCCAGAACAGCCGGGAGGCTGACCTCTTTCGGGAGCTGGCAGATAATCAGCAAGCTGAAGCGCGTTTACAGTCCAGAGACATAGGAAGACTGGAAATGTATTAGCACCCGACAGGATGAATGTGCCTGTCTGCGAAGCCACTGGTTTTTTCAAAGGCTTTTTCCAACTGACTATGCTGGCCACACTATTCATATCCACCGATTGACCTATGTGAAGCGAGGGTGATGGCGAAACGTAAATACCCTGCTAAGGTTCATCTTACACTCCTTTTTTTCAGCAAAAAAGGCGCCATCATGTCCAGCTTCACAGTTCGACTCTACCGGTACCACCCGGAACAGGATGAAGTACCTCACAGTCAGGATGTTGAGGTTGGCGACGAGTACCGGAACCGCATGGTGCTGGATGTACTGGAACACCTGAAAACCCGGGACCCTACCCTGACGTTCCGCCGATCCTGTCGGGAAGGCGTTTGTGGCTCCGACGGGCTGAGCATTAATGGCCGCAATGGACTGGGTTGTATTACCAACGTAGCGGATGCCCTGGGTAAAAAGAATGTCCTGGAGATTCGGCCACTTCCGGGCATGCCTGTGATCCGGGACCTGGTGGTTGACCAGTCACTGTTTTTCAAGCAGTACGAACGGGTTATGCCCTGGCTGATCAACGATACGCCAGATCCCGCAATCGAGAGACTACAAAGCCCGGAAGACCGCGCAAAGCTGGACGGTTTATACGAGTGCATTCTCTGTGCCTGCTGCACCTCCGCCTGCCCATCCTGGTGGTGGAACCCCGAGAAGTATATCGGGCCCTCGGGCCTGTTGCAGGCTTACCGGTTTCTGTCCGACTCCCGGGATACCGCCACACGCGAGCGCCTGGAAAAACTGGAAGACTCCTTCAGCGTGTTTCGGTGCCGCGGCATAAGCAACTGCACAGCTTACTGCCCCAAAGGTCTCAACCCCATGAAGGCAATCGGTCACATCAAAACCATGCTGCTGCGGGACCGGGTCTGACCAGCGACGGCGACTTATTTAATTTGGGTCCTTGAACAGACACCAATTGATTTATCTTCAAGAAAGTAAATTGGGCCCCTGATACTCTGGAAGAATCTATTTTCTTCCCGAGGATTAGCAATGGTCGACGCCCTCCACAAGCCTGACTGGAACCCCCGAGCTGACGAGGTTTTAGGAAATCAGATACAGGCCTATGACACCATGCGCGCAGAATGCCCGGTGGCCTGGAGTGATTACCAGCACTGGACGTTATTCAGGCATGGCAATGTCATGCAAGTTCTGGAAGATCACCAGACATTCAGCAGTGCGGCATCCAGCCATCTTTCGGTCCCCAATGGCATGGACCCACCTGAACACACCCCCTATCGACAGGTAATCGAGCCCTATTTCTCTCAGCAAGCAATGAGCGAATTCGAGCCAACCTGTCGCAGCATTGCCCGCAACCTTGTCAATAACCTGCCGGATGGTCGGCCGTTCGATGTTGTTGAAGAGTTCAGCAGGGACTTTGCCCTGCAGATACAGTGCGCGTTTATGGGGTGGCCCGACGCCCTTCACGAACCTTTGCGGGAATGGGTTCTGAAAAACCACCAGGCAACCCTGGCCCGTGACCGGGAGGCCCTGGCTGACGTTGCCCATGAGTTCGACGGTTACATTCACGACCTGCTGGAAACCAGACGCCGGGCTGGAGCCAACGCCCTCAGAGACGTCACCACCTCACTGATGGAAGAGACCGTCAATGGCCGAACCATGACCGATGAAGAGCTCACCAGCCTTCTGCGGAACTGGACTGTGGGTGAACTGGGCACAATCAGCTCCAGTGTATCCATTCTTGTAAGCTACCTGGCTGAACATCCGGACCTGAGACAGAGCCTGGCCAATGATTCCGTCGCGCTGCCGGAGGCGATCGATGAGATACTGCGGATGGACGCGCCGCTGATGTCCAACCGCCGGGTAACAACCCGGGATGTGGAAATTGGCGGAAGAAAGGTTCCCGCCGGTGAGAAAATCACCATCCTGTGGGCGTCGGCCAATCGCGACGAGAGAGTTTTCGGTGATCCCGATGCGTTTTGCCCACACAAGAACCGTGACCACAACCTGCTTTACGGCGCGGGCGTTCACGTCTGCCCGGGGGCACCACTGGCCAGGATGGAGCTCAGAGTTCTGATGGAGGAATTTCTTGCTGCTGTCGAAACGCTGGAGCCTGCTCCTGACCAGCGACCTGAGCGGGCGGTTTTCCCGACGGGTGGTTTCAGTTTTCTACCGATGGTTATTGGAAAATCACAGGAAGGTTCCCTCAATGTGAGGTAAGGTTTCTGTTCCAGATCAAAATCTGTCCACCTGTTTCGAACCGACCTTGGAGACGGGGCGGAACCCACAAACGAGGAAATCTAATGGATAAACATGACAGCGAACTCCCCAAAACCTTCGTTGCCTTCAGCGAACGGTTTCCAGAGCTTCAAGAAGCACACAAACAGCTCGGTAAAACCCTTGCCGATGCCGGACCTCTGGATGAAAAAATGCGGGCTTTGGTAAAGCTGGGCATTTGCGTAGGTGCCGGGCGCAAATCAGCGTTACAATCCCACATTCGCCGCAGTCTGGAATTAGGCCTCACACGCGAGGAAATTGAGCACGCGCTGGTTCTGGGTATGAACACATTAGGCTTTCCGGCAACAGTCGCTGCTTGGCAGTGGGCTCAGGAAGCACTCAGCCAGGAATAATAAGGTTGCGCTGAGGGACCAGGCAGTCCGAGATCACCTGGTCTTCACCACACGCGCTTAGACTTTCTGACTCGTAATCTATCGCGCACTACTGCTGGGACAGCCTCTGAAAAATCGATACCCCATTTATTTCCAGTAGTCGTTGGCCGCGGCCACCGTCTGAAAATGCACTGCAATTACCTCGGATGCATGAATCAGGGCCTCACCATCCTGCGAATATTTTTCTCGCTCACGAAACAGAACCTCCTTGCTGGACTGAGTGCTTTTAACCCCCATGCGAGACAGCTTGATGGCAAGCTCAAAGCCTTCCTGTGGCGTTTCAGTCTGAAGGCTGGGAAGCCAGTTCTCGGACTTGTCGCCCTCCTCGGCCAGGACAGACATGGGCAGCGCAATGGCCAGCACCGCCAGAATTATCAGCATCTTGTTTTTTACCGCGTTCATTGTGATCTCCTTGGTTCCCATCAGGTAATGTCTTGCAAACCTTGTGCAAGAGCCCTTTCATTTAGAACCATTATACAATTATTTTCAATACATCTTTAAAAGGAGAATCAACAAACAACGTGCCCGGTCCCCTCGGTAAGCTCCATTAAGCCAGCATCATGCCGTTACCAGCTCCATCCCCGGCTTGCCGTACCAGTATCCGTTGCAGGGTGGTGCCTCAACCAACTGCAGCGGATCGGTTGCCGGTATTTCGTCATGGCGAACCTGATCAAACCGCCTGACTACTTCATCCATGCCCTGATGTTCCGGGCTCAGGCGCACGGTAGACACTCCCATGCGCGCCATATCCGGCAGCTCCCGCATCAGGTCGTAGCGCGAGCCAGAGAGGGTCGAAATACCGTTCAGCCGGAACAGCTCCTGGCTTTCACGAGAACGCAGTTCCATGCCGTCCGGATGCTCCAGGCAGCGGAACTCGCAGTTGTCTTTGGGCAGATTGTAATGGCGGGCGGTAAAACAGCGTGACGACCAGGCCAGCGGCAGGAAGCCCCAGGCAAATACCTCGGCGGGCAAGTCCAGACCCTCCTCCTGCAAGCCTTTGATGAGCTCACCCAGAGTTTCCCGGCCCAGTTCCACGGGGAGGTTCCAGCCCTTTAGCCCCTGTTTTGCCAGTACTTTAAGGGTCGCCACATTATAGATGTTCATCGACGGGCCGGTGACAAACGGAATATCGTTCTGAATGGCCACCTGCAGGGCGCTCTGGTCGTTTGTCTCTACCATGAATTCACCCTGGTCACAGATCCTGCGCAGGCGTCGCAGGTCGGCTTCGGATTCAATCAGCGTCTGGGTAGATAGCACCACCTGCTTGCCACAGGCTTTCAGGTCACGGGCCAGATCAAACCAGTCATCGGGCTTCAGTTCCCGCCTGCGGGAGCAAACGGCTTCACCCAGGTAGATGGTGTCCACCGGCCACTCAGCAGCATTGGCATAGAAATCGAAAACGGTTTGTTTGGACCAGAACCACAGGATTGGCCCCAGAGATAGCTTCATCATGGATACTGAAACCTTATTTCCATTTGCGATGATAGGCACCGAGGGTAGTCAGACCACCCTCGGAAAGACCAGACAGAGTATTTCGCCATTCAGGCTCAACACTGAAGTTGTCCGGATGAGCTGTCAGGTTGTCCAGAGCCTGACGCCAGGTGCGCGCAACGTCGGCAATGTAGGCAGGGCTGCGCTGACGGCCCTCGATTTTCACAGCACTGATGCCCAGCGCCTGAAGTTCCGGCACCAGGTCCAGGGTGTTCAGGCTGACCGGCTCTTCAATGGCATGGTAGACATTGCCTTCCACCTCGAACCGGCCTTTACAGAGGGTTGGATAACCGGCGGATTCCCCCTGCCCGTAACGGTCAATCAATACCTCGTTCAACCGCGATTCCAGACCCTGCGGTGTTTCCTGCCAGCGCACCGCTTTGGCCGGTGAACAGGCGCCCCGGGTATTGGGTGATTCGTCGGTTAGGTAGGAAGACAGATAGCACCGCCCCTCCGCCATGATGCAGAGGCTGCCAAAGGCAAACACCTCCAGCTCTACCGGGCTGTGCTTTGCCACGCCACGCACCTGGTCCAGGGACAATACCCGGGGCAATACTGCACGGCGGATATCAAAGGTGTTCTTGTAGAAAGACAGGGCCTCGTAACTGGTAGCGGAGCCCTGGACGGAAAGGTGACGGGGAATATCGGGGTGGCGGCTGGCGGCGTAATCCAGCAGGCCCATATCGGCCAGGATGATGGCATCCACGCCCAGGCTTGCGGCGCGGTCGACAGCGCCTTTCCATAGCTCCCAGCCACTGGGCTGAGGGTAGGTATTGATGGCACAGAAAACGCGGGCGCCCCGCTGGTGGGCATAGTCGATGCCCTCTGCAGCGCGCTTATCGTTGAAGTTGAGGCCGGCAAACTGGCGGGCGTTGGTGCTGTCACGGAACCCCAGATAGACCGCATCGGCGCCATTATCCACGGCGGTTTTCAGGGCCGGGAGGCTACCGGCCGGGCAGACAAGTTCCATGAAATTCTCCGTTTGGCATAGTGAAGGCGACGATAGCGGGAAGCACCGGCCACTGCCTTGACCTTTGTCACCAGCCCTGCCTGCAACCTCTTCATACCTCTGCAGTAGTACTCTACGCACTACTACCGACGGGACTGTTTTCCGGATAGTTATCAGCGCCATAACAATCGCTTACAGCCGCTTACCGAACAGAAACTACCTCCACGCCTACTCCCTCACGCCGATACAACCCACCGCATACGCACGGCGATAATGGACACAGATTCCAATCAGAAAAGGCAATGCCATGAACCTCATCAACAACCTTTCCATGCGGGGCAAGCTCATCACTCTGGTGGTGCCGGCCCTGCTGGTTATTCTCTATTTCGCGGCCGAGAGCATTGTGCTGAATTACGGCAAGCTCGGTGACATGCAGCAACTCCGCGCGATGGTAGAGGTTGCTGAAACCGGAGATCCCCTGGCAGAAGCGCTGCAGAAAGAACGTGGCAGAAGTGCGGTTTTCTTTGCCAGCCAACCGGGCACGGATGCGGCGCGCGAGGCTCAAAGGGAACTGTCAGACCAGCGACGGCAGACTGACGCACGCATCTCCGACTATCAGTCCGGAATCAGTACCCTCATTGCTGAGAACACATTTGATTCCAGCGTCGAGCAAAGCTTCCAGTCTGTCGGCCAGGGACTGAACAATCTCGCCTCCCTGCGCAATTCCGTGGACAACCGTGGCATTGCCGCAAGTGACTCGGCTGAGCGTTACACCGCTCTGGTCATGGGCCTGCTTGACCGCATACCCCTCATCATCCGCCGTTCGACTGACCCCGAGCTGACCCGGGACGTCAATGCATATTATGCCCTCGCTGAAGCTGCAGAAATGGCGGGCCGGGAGCGGGCTACCGGCGCCTCACTGATTCGCAGCGGCGATTTTGATCTGCCCACTGTGCGCCAGATCGCTGAACTTGGTGGGCAGCAACGGGCCTACTTCAACCTGGCACTGGCAATGCTGCCTTCCGATTCCTCGTTACGTAAAACCCTTGAGAGACAGTCGGGAACGACGTCCAGCCGGGCCCTGCAGGAACAGCGTGCAACCCTGTTCAGCAGCCCTTCCGGTATGTACGCGCTGGATGCCCCGAACTGGTTCGCCACAGCAACCGGTCGAATCGGTAACCTAAACGAGGTTCGCGGGTCGATTCTGAGAGAAACCCGCACACTGGCTGCAAATAGCGTCAACCAAGCCCGCAATGAGCTGATCACCGCTTCCACGGTGTCCGCTGGTGCCATTCTGGCTGTGTTGGTTCTCATGCTATTCATTATTCGGACGATCAACCTGCAGGTTGGCAATCTTTTGAGCGGCGTGCGGTTTGCCATGGATAACAAGGACCTGACCCGTCAGATCGATATTTCCAGCAACGATGAAGTTGGCACTGTCGGCAAAGCCATCAATGACCTGTTCGGGCACTTCGGCAAGGCCTTGCTAAAGATCGACCAGTCCAGTATCCAGTTGGCGACAGCCACCGAAGAAACCAGCTCCACCGCTGGACAGAACTCGCACCAGGTAAAAAACCAGCAGCAACAGATCGAGCAGGTTGCGGCAGCCACGGAAGAGATGTCTGCCACCTCCGAGGAGATTTCCCGCAATACCCAACAAGTGGCTGATGCCGCAAAAAGTGCCATGGAAAAGAGCCACACCGGCGAGCAGGTACTGCACGGCAGCGTCCGCAGCATTCGCTCTCTGGCTGACTCGGTTCAAAAAGTGAATGACGTCATTGGGGAACTGGAAACCCGCAGCGTGTCGATCAGCGATGTGGTAGATGTGATTCGCAAGGTAGCGGATCAGACCAACCTGCTGGCACTTAATGCGGCCATTGAGGCGGCCCGCGCCGGTGAACACGGGCGTGGATTTGCGGTGGTTGCCGACGAGGTCCGGACTCTGGCGCAACAGACCCATGAATCCACAACCCAGATTGAAAACATCATCAACGGCTTCCGGGACATTACCGATAACGCCAGCCGCTCGATTTCCGAAAGCCACAAGCTGGCGAATGCCACCAGCGAACAGGCTTCTGATCTGGAGCAGACCTTTGCAGGCATCCTCACGGATGTGAACAGCATTGCCGATATGGCCAGCCAGATTGCCACCGCCTCGGAAGAACAGGTGGCGGTAACGCGGGAACTGGCGGGCAACATGGAGTCCGTCAGCGAAGCTGCCATTCTGACGCTGACCGGCTCACAGGAGATCAGCCAGGTAACCGGAGAACAGGCGAGGCTGGCGAGAGTGCTGCAGGATCTTGCCAATGAGTTCCGGGTGCCAGCGTACAGCTAACCCCGGATTTTACAGGATCAGATATTTTCAGGCCTACTCCGGCAAGCTTTGCTAAAATTAGAAGACATGCCGGCAGACTATTTCTGCCGGCAGCAGATGGCTGGGCCCATCGCCATGAATACCATCCTCGTTGTCGACGACGACCCGGATATCCGGGGCATGCTGGCGGAATATCTGCCATCCCATGGCTTTTCCGTTTTACAGGCGGGAAACGGCACGGAAATGAAAGCTTTCCTCCGGGAATCGTCCCCTCGGCTTGTCTTGCTGGACGTTGCCCTGCCCGGCGAAGACGGACTGTCTCTTGCCCGTCACCTTCGGGAGCATTACAACGTCGGAATCATTATGGTTTCCGGCGCCGGTGACACTGTTGACCGCATCATCGGCCTCGAAGTCGGAGCGGACGATTACATCGCCAAACCGTTTGACCTGCGAGAACTGCTGGCCCGAGTAAAAAGCGTTACCCGTCGCTATTCTGTTGTTCCTCCCGGTCAGCCGGCTACACCAGCCTCCGGCAGCACCATCTGGCATCGCTTTGGCCAATGCCGGGTAGATCTGGAGAGCCATAGGGCGCTCGACAGCAACGGGAACGAGGTAGAGTTCACCAGCATGGAGTTCAAGCTGTTGAGAATCTTCCTTGAGCGGCCCAACCGGGTGCTCAGCCGCGACCATTTACTGAATCTGACACAAAATCGCGAATGGGACCCGTACGACCGCAGCATCGATATCCGCGTCGCCCGCCTGCGCAAGAAAATCGAGTGCACTCCAGGCAAACCACAGTTTATCAAAACTGTTCGAGGCGCAGGTTACCGCTACGTGCCCTCGGGCCCGGCTTGAGCCCGGAGAATCCCTCCATGCATCCCGCCAATGCTTCAACCAGCCCGGACAAACGCATCATCGAAGCTCTGCGACTGGCAGCGGAGGCCCCCAGCAACCCTGGTGATAACAATATCTTCCGGGAACTGGCGCTGAATATTACCCGCGCTCTCGAAGTGGCTCACGCTTTCGTGGGAGAACTGCATGCCGGTATGGAAACGGAGGTGGTGCACGTCATTGGCGGCTATTTCAATGGCCAGTGCAACGACGGCTTTGATTACTCTCTGGATGGCACTCCCTGCAGGAATGTCGTTGGTCAGTGCTACCGCTACTACAGCAATAACGTGCAAGCGCTATTTCCTGATCTGCATTTACGCGAGGTGGGTGCAATTGGCTACGCCGCCATTCCCCTGTTTGCCTCCACCGGCCGGCCCATCGGCATTATGGCTATCCTTGATACCAAGCCGCTTACCCAGCCCGAGCTGACCGAGTCACTTCTCAAAATATTTGCCGTGCGCGCGGCACTTGAGTTGGAACAGCGTTACGTGCTGGCCGCCAAGCAACGCTCCGATGCCAACTTCAAGGTGCTGTTCGAGGCCACGGACGATGCCGTCTTCATCCACGATTTGCACTCCGGCGCTATACTGGATGTAAATCCCCGCGCAACCGAAATCTACGGCCACACCAGGGAACAGTTCCGCGAGCTATCCATCGGCCAGCTGAGTGCAGGTTACCCTCCGTACACCGAAACCGAAGCACTCAGATACATAGAGCAGGCGCGGCAGGGCAAGCCAACCCGTTTCGAATGGCGCTCCCGTAACCGGGATGGCACCCTGCGCTGGGAAGAGGTCAAGCTCAAGCGCTTTACGCGGGGCGATACCGACCGCATCATCGCGTTTACCCGCGACATCACCGAGCGTAAAGAACACGAAGAAGCAATGCGCAAAAGCGAAGACCAGATGCGCCAGGCCCAGAAAATGGAGGCCATTGGCCACCTGACCGGGGGCATCGCCCACGATTTCAATAACATTCTGACCACGATATTGGGCTATACCGCCATGGCCCGCGAAAAAGTGGATGGGGCACCGGACAACGCGCTGGCCAAGTATCTGGATCACGTACAAACGGCCGGGCAGAAAGCCCAGAACCTGATCCAGCAGATGCTGACCTTCAGCCGCGGCCAGCATGGCCACCCCAGGGCTTTGGACCTTGCTGACCTGATACCCGAAGTTGTTGCCCTGATTCGCGGAACCTTCCCCTCCACCATAGAACTGAGCACACGCATCCCGGGCAACTGCGCACAGATACTGGTGGACCCGATCCAGACCGAGCAGGTCTTACTCAACCTGTGTATCAATGCGCGCGATGCTATGCCTGCAGGTGGCCGCCTCACCATCGCGGTAGCCCAGACCCGGCATCCGGACGACCTGCACTGCCGTTCGTGCCATCAGCCGGTCAACGGCACCTGGGTTGGGATAGAGGTCAGTGATCAGGGGGAAGGTATCCCGGAATCGGTGCTTGAACGTATATTTGAGCCATTTTTCACGACCAAAAAATCCGGCCATGGCAGTGGCATGGGGCTGGCAATGGTCCACGGAATCGTTCACGACCATGGTGGCCATATCCTGGTGGACTCCTCTCCTGGCAGTGGAACACGGTTCCGGATTCTGTTGCCACCGGTGAAATCCGGAGTCTCCAAACCCCAGTCCAGTGGCGACCAGTCAACGGCCTCAACTCCAGTTTCCCATCACGCTCTGGCTGGCAGGGTACTCGTGGTCGATGACGAACCCATGGTTGCTGAATACATGGGGGATCTTCTAAAAGGCTGGGGGCTTGATACAACGATCACCTCCTCCGGTGCGGAAGCTCTTGAGCAGATAACCTCTCCGACACAGAGCTTCAATCTGGTCATCACCGACCAGACCATGCCCCGAATGACAGGGCTGCAGCTGTGCCAACAGCTGCAGCATACCCATCCCAACCTTCCGGTGGTCCTGTATACCGGATTCAGTGAGCAGCTCACGGAAACCGAAGCGAGCGAAGCGGGGGCTGTCGGGCTGCTACGCAAACCCGTCGAGCTGACTACCCTTTACGAACTCCTGGCCCGGCATCTTTCAAACCGCTGAAAATAGCTCTTGCTGAAACATTTTGATTACAAACCCGCGAATTCCAGACACACCCCGGATACGTTGCCGCCCTAATCTGGAACCGTCGCTTCCACCAGGCAAAAGCCGTGTAACGCGACACCATTGACCAATGACGACAACTGAAAACGGGAATATAACCATGACCGCCATGCTCCAACCCACAACCATTGACCGTTACGCCCGCTGCATCGAAGTTTCCAAACGAGTCCGCTGGGACATCGACCAGGATGTTATCCGTGGCCGGCAATTTGATTTCGGAAAGACCTTTATTCCTGCCGGCCTGTCCGGTGTGGACGACCTGCCGTTCCTCAGCGAGAGCGACCGGCGCCTGTACAGCCATGTTCAGGGCCGCACCTACGCCAACATGTTTGGTCTGGTAGAGCGCTTTATCTGCGCCAAGATCCTGGAACTGAGCCATGAACATTTCATGGGAGACCAGGTTGCCCTTGAAGCCCTGGTTCGCTTCAGCGATGAGGAACTCAAACACCAGGAACTGTTCCGCCGCATTGAGAAGATGATCGCCCGTCACATGCCCTGGGGATATGAGTTCGCCCCCAAACCCAACGACGTAGCCAGGGTTGTACTTGGCAAATCAACCTGGGCGGTGCTTGGGCTCACGCTTCACATCGAGCTGTTCACCCAGGCCCATTACCGGCAGAGCATTGCTCCCGAGCAGGATCTTGATCCGCTTTACAAGGACGTACTGCTTTATCATTGGAAGGAAGAATCCCAGCACGCGATTATGGATGAGCTCGAGTGGCTGCGTGAGGATGCCAGGCTGAACGAAGCGGAACGCGACCAGGCAGTGACCGACCTGATTGAACTGGTCGCTGCTGTCGATGGCATCATCCAGGCTCAAGCACAGGCCGACGCAACCTACTTCCAGAAGATGAGACCGACCTATTCAGAAGCACAGATGGCCAAGGTTCACCAGGCGTTTCTGGACGCATACCGCTGGCAGTTCATCGTATCCGGGGTTCAGGAGCCGAGATTCGTGCAGGTGCTGGGTCAGGTGATTTCTGAGGATCAGGGCAAGCGCATTAATGCCGCTCTGGCGCCTTTGATGGCCTGAGACCAGGTTTGATTCGGTACCCCATCAGCAGGGGTACCGAATCCATTTTAACCTGGCGACCAGAGCACGATTGTCAGCGTCAGATAATCCGCGAGAACCGCTTGCTTGCACCTTCCTTTCGATACAGATCAAAGATCTGACAAATGGCACGAATCAGCAGCCGGCCAGCGGGCTGGACCTGCAGAGTCCGGCCGTCATCGGCAACCAGCTCATCGCGCTCCATCGGTTTCAGTCGGCTGAGCTCATCCGCAAAGTAGCGATCCAGATCTTCCTGCCATACGTTCGCAAACAGCTTGCGATCCAGCCGGAACTGGCAGATCAACTGGCCGATCACCCAGCGGCGGATCTGGTCGTCCCGGGTCAGGTTCACGCCTTTGGTGATGGCGAGCTGGCCGGCATCAATGGCGGCTTCCCAGGACGGCAGGTCATGGTTGTTCTGGAAATAGGCATCATCGGTCTGACCTATCGCGGAAACACCGAGAGAAACCAGATCGCACTCGGAGTGGGTGGTGTAACCCTGGAAATTCCGGTGCAGCCGGCCTTCGCGCTGGGCCACCGCCAGGCTGTCGTCCGGCTTGGCAAAGTGGTCCATGCCGATGTATTCGTACCCTGCTTCCAGCAACCGGTTGATGGTGTTATGCAGGATGGTCAGCTTCTGCTGCGGCGTGGGCAGGGTATCTGCCAGAATCCGGGTTTGCGGATAGAAACGGTCCGGCAGGTGGGCGTAGCTGAATACCGACAATCGGTCCGGGGACATCTCGATAACAGCTTCGAGTGTTTCCGCAAAGCTCTCCGGGGTCTGGTGCGGCAGGCCGTAGATCAGGTCCAGATTGATGGACCGGAAACCGAGCCGGCGGGCCTCGTTCAGCACGGCCTCGGTCATTTCCCGGGGCTGGATCCGGTTAACGGCTTTCTGCACCTGGGGATTCAAGTCCTGCACACCAAGGCTGATGCGGTTGAAGCCCAGATCCCATAGCGTCGGTAGGGTGTCCTGATCCACTTCCCGGGGGTCGATCTCCACGCTGTAATCCCGGTCATCGCCGGTCTGCAGGTTGAACAGTTCGCCATACCCGGCCATCAGATGTTCCATGACATCTTTCGGCAGGAACGTCGGTGTGCCGCCACCCCAGTGCAGTTGCGTCACAGGCCGGTCGGAGCCGAACAGTTTTGCCTGGATGGCCGCTTCTTTCAGTAACCGCTCAACATAGGGCATGGCCTTGTCGCGCTTCTTGGTGATGACCTTGTTACAGGCGCAGTAGTAACAGAGGTGCGCGCAGAAAGGCAGGTGGGTATACAGTGACAGTGGGCGGTCACTGGCCTTGCTGCGGGCCGCTGCCTTGACCATTTCTTCTATCGGGTAGTTCTGGTTGAACTCAATGGCCGTTGGATAGGAGGTATAGCGCGGGCCACTGAGATCGTATCGGCGGATCAGCGCTTCGTCCCAGATAAATTCCGGCAGTGTGGATTCGGCAGTTTTCATTGCGGGGGTGGCAGTCATATCGGAAACTCTGGGTTCGGAAACTGGGGTCATCAGGGATGGCCAACATTCTAGGGCATACCGGCATCCCACATTTTGATGCGGGTCATCTGACCAATAATTTCAGTTTACCAGCACCAGACATGAACCACCCTTGAGCTGATGGCGTATCCCTGCTACCCCTTTTGGGGAGTATCTGGTGCCTGGCACCCGGTAGGCGGAGGGGGTGCCCTGCCAAAATACGCTGTGAATACTTCCCTGTACGCTCGGCTCCGCCATCCATGGCTCCGCACGATTTTGGCAGGACACCCCCTCCGCCCACCTCACCTCATTGCAGGACCGCCTGCTCAAAAATGGAGTACAACGTCTGTCATGGCTAATCTGATTCTGATTCTAGGCGACCAATTGACAACTGACATCAGCGCTCTCAAACACGCTGACCAAAAGCAGGATCGGATAGTCATGGCGGAGGTCCATGACGAAGCGAGCTACACCAACCATCACAAAAAGAAAATCGTGCTGCTATTCAGCGCCATGCGACATTTTGCAAAGCGCCTTGAAGAGGATGGCTGGCAGGTTCACTACCAGGCTTACCACCCGGACAATGAAGCCAGGAGCCTGGAAGCGGTTGTTGCCGGTCAACTCAAACAAAACGGCGCGGACAGGATCATTACTACCGAATGTGGGGAGTGGCGGCTGCATGAGCAGATCAGCCAGTGGCATGAACGGCTGGGTGTTCCGGTGGAGGTCCGTCCTGATACCCGTTTTATTGCCAGTAAGCAGGAGTTCGCGGACTGGGCCGAGGGGCGAAAACAGTTGCGGATGGAGTTCTTTTACCGGGAAATGCGGCGGAAAACCGGTTTGTTGATGACACCGGATGGCAAGCCCGAGGGTGGGGAATGGAATTTCGATGCTGACAACCGGCGCAAGTGGACGGGTAAACCGGCGGCGCCGGCGCCGTTTCGGGTTGAACCCGATGAGGTGACCCGGGAGGTGATTGACCTGGTTGACGAGCACTTCGCCAATCATTTTGGCACCACAGAGGACTTTCATTTCGCCGTGACGCCAGAGGATGCAGAGCACGCTCTGGATTACTTTATCGATTTCGCGCTGCCGTGTTTTGGCGATTTCCAGGATGCAATGTCGGACGACGAGGACTGGCTGTTCCATTCTATCCTCTCGCCCTACATCAACAGCGGCCTGCTGGACCCGTTGGCCGTTTGCGAAGCCGCCGCCCAGGCCTGGTATGCCGGGCGTGCTCCTATCAATGCGGTGGAGGGGTTTGTCCGTCAGATTCTGGGATGGCGGGAGTTCGTGCGGGGTATCTACTGGATGAATATGCCTGCGTATGCCCAGGAAAACCGACTTGGCAATACCCGCGCTCTGCCCTGGTTCTACTGGACCGGCGACACAAAAATGCGCTGCATGCACAAGGCCATCGATGCCACTAGACGCAACGCCTACGCCCACCACATCCAGCGGCTGATGGTTACCGGCAATTTCGCACTGTTGGCCGGCGTCAAACCGGAGGAGATCTGTGACTGGTACCTGGCAGTGTATGCCGATGCCTATGACTGGGTGGAACTGCCGAATGTACTCGGCATGGTGATGCATGCTGACGGTGGGTACCTGGGCTCAAAACCCTATGCAGCCAGTGGCAAGTATATCCAGCGCATGTCTGACCACTGCAGCAACTGCCACTACAAGGTGAACAAATCCACGGAAGAGGATGCCTGCCCGTTTAACTCTCTGTACTGGCATTTCATCAATCGTCACCGGGAAGATTTTGCCAGTAACCCGCGTATGGGCATGATGTACCGCAACTGGGACAAACAGAAACCTGATAGGCGGGAAGCGCTGCTCCAGCGTGCCGACAACCTGCTGGCGCGACTGGAGGAGCTCTGAGGAACAGCTTTAGCGGGCCATTTACGGCCGAATGCGTTTCTCGCTTTCCGGGTCAAAAAAGACCACTTTTCTCATGTCGAACATCAGTTCGGCTTCTTCGCCCCATTCCACCGGGTGTTCCGCATCAAGCCGGCACTGCACATCCGTGTCATTGAGGCGGATCACCGCAAGCACGTCCGGCCCGGTCGGCTCGGTCACTTCCACGGTGAAGCGGCCCTCGGTCACCATCGGGTTGTCCCTCTTCTGTTCGTCAGGCTGACTAACATGCTCCGGGCGGATGCCAAGAATCACCCGCTTACCGGCCCAGTTCTCCAGATAATCCGGCACTGGCAGGGTCAGCGTTCTGCCGTCGCTGCCTTCCACCGAGACAGACAGGCCCGTTTCCGTCCGCTCAACGTCGACGTCAATAAAACTCATGGAGGGCGAGCCCATAAAGCCGGCAACAAACAGGTTTTCCGGCGTGTCGTACACTTCCTTTGGTGTGCCTAACTGCTGCAATTCGCCATCCTTGAGCACGGCAATCCTGTCCGCCAGGGTCATGGCCTCGATCTGGTCATGGGTGACGTACACGATGGTTGTTTTCAGGCGCTGGTGCAGCTTCTTGATCTCGGTACGCATTTCCACCCGCAGCTTGGCGTCCAGGTTGGAAAGCGGTTCGTCGAACAGGTAGATCTTCGGCCTGCGGGCGAGCGCCCGCCCCATGGCCACCCGCTGTTGCTGCCCGCCGGAAAGCAGAGAGGGCTTTTTGTTCAACAGTGCGGATATCTGCAGCAGGTCAGCCACCCGCTCCACTTCCTGGCGGATTTCCTCTTTAGGCATGCCACGAATCTTGAGGCCAAAGGCAATGTTCTCGCGCACCGACATGGTGGGATAGAGCGCGTAGGACTGAAACACCATGGCAATGTCCCGATCCTTGGGCTCCATGCCCGATATGTCCTTGCCATCCACCACGATCGACCCGCCGGTAATGGTTTCCAGGCCGGCAATGCTGTTCATCAGGGTGGATTTGCCGCAGCCCGACGGCCCGACCAGGGTCAGGAACTCACCGGACGCGATGTCTATGTTGATGCCCTTGAGAGTCTCGTCCAGGGCGCCTGCGTAGGTCTTGCGGATGTCCCGCAGTTCAAGTTGTGCCATTGTTGTTCTACCCTTTAACCGAGCCGGCCGTCAGGCCGCGTATGAAGTACTTGCCTGCCACGATGTACACCACCAGTGTTGGCAGCGCGGCGATCATGGCGGCGGCCATATCCACGTTGTATTCCTTCACCCCGGTACTGGTGTTCACCAGATTGTTCAGGGCCACCGTTATGGGCTGGCTGTCACCGCTGGCAAAGACCACACCAAACAGGAAGTCGTTCCAGATCTGGGTGAACTGCCAGATCAGTGACACCATGAAAATCGGTGTGGACAGGGGCAGCAGGATGCGAAAGAAAATAGTGAAGAAGCCGGCACCGTCCAGCCGGGCAGCTTTCACCAGGGCATCGGGTATGGCCACGTAATAGTTACGGAAGAACAGTGTGGTAAAAGCCACCCCGTAGATCACATGGACCAGCACCAACCCGGTGGTTGTGTTGGCCAGCCCAAGCTTGCCAAGGGTCGCAGCCATGGGCAGCAAAACAACCTGGAATGGCACAAAACAGCCAAACAGCAGCATGCCAAACATCAGGTCAGAACCCTTGAATTTCCATTTCGATAACACGTAGCCGTTGAAGGCGCCGAGCAGCGTGGAAATCAGTACCGCTGGCACGGTCATCTTGAACGAGTTCCAGAAGTACCCTTTCACTCCTTCGCACTGCACCCCGGTGCAGGCCGTGGACCACGCCTTGGTCCATCCCATAACCGTCCAGTCGGTTGGCAGGGCCAGCAGGTTGCCGGTACGTATATCCATGGGCGTCTTAAAACTGGTGATCAGCATGATGATCAGCGGAATCAGGTACACCAGGCACGCGAGTAACAACACTCCGTATATGGCAATGCGGCTGGGGCGGAAGCCGGTACGAACCACATCAGTCATGGCGCTTCTCCCTCAGTTCGGAATACAGGTAGGGCACCAGCAACGCGAGAATGGCACCCAGCATCAGCATGGCGCTGGCGGAGCCCAGGCCCATCTGGCCACGGGTAAAGGTATGGGCATACATGAACACTGCAGGTAAGTCGGTGGAATAGCCCGGACCGCCAGAGGTCATTGCCATCACCAGATCAAAACTCTTGATGGCAATGTGGGCCAGTACCATCACGGAACTGAAGAACACCGGCCGCAGGGAAGGCAGGATGATTTTCCAGTAGATCATCGGCAGGCTGGCACCATCCACCCTTGCAGCCCGCATGATGGATGAATCTACACCTCGCAGGCCTGCCAGAAACAGGGCCATCACGAAACCGGACGCTTGCCATACTGCGGCCATCACGATGGTGTAGATGGCAAAATCGGAATCCACCAGCCAGTCAAAGCTGAACGACGTCCAGCCCCAGTCATGCATCAGCTTTTCCAGCCCAAGGCTCGGATTCAGAATCCATCGCCAAACCGTGCCCGTCACGATCATGGACAGTGCCATGGGGTAGAGATAGATCGTTCGGATAGCACCTTCCTGACGGATACGCTGGTCCAGGAAAATCGCCAGTACCACACCGATCAGCAGGCAAATGCCAATGAACAGGCCCCCGAAGATCGCAAGATTCCAGGACGCGACCAGCCAGCGCTCACTCTCCATCAGCTTGGCGTATTGCTCGAGACCGACGAATTCGTAACTGGGCAGAAAGCTGGAATTGGTAAACGACAGCACGCCTGTCCACAGCATGTAGCCATAGATTCCGATGCCAACCAGCAGGAAAGTTGGCGCCACTACCAACTTGGGCAACCAGCGCTGCAGGCCGTCCATCAGGCCAGACGATGCCCTGGCCACCCCGGCAGGGCGACGTTGAGTGTGTTCCATGAGGAATCTCCTGAAAAAACCCGAAGGCCGCCCAATGGGCGGCCTGGTACGGCATTACATGGCGGACTTGATGGCGGCTGCCAACTGGTCCGTGGTTTTTACCGGATCCGGGTTATTGGAGTTAACGAAGTTGGTGACCACATCGAAGATCTGACCCTGGATGTAGCTGGTGGTTGCCAGGCCATGGGAGAAGCTTGGCACCAGACCACCATCGTCGGCGCTGGACTTGAACGTCTCCATCGACGCCTGGGCACAGGTATCGAAGTCACTCATGTCCATGTCGGTGCGAACCGGGATGGAGCCCTTGTTCTGGTTGAACAGGGTCTGGAATTCCGGTTCCAGGATGGTGCGCGCCAGATCTTTCTGGGCCTTGATATCATCTTCTTCGGTGAGACTGAACATGGCGAAGGAGTCCACGTTAAAGGTGAACTGGCCCGTGGTGCCCGGAGCTGGCGCGCACAGGTAATCCTCACCCGGTGTCAGGTCAGCGGCGGTGAATTCGCCCTTGGCCCAGTCACCCATGATCTGCATCGCCGCCTCACCACGAATAACCATGCCAGTGGCAGTGTTCCAGTCACGGCCAGCAGCATCGTCATCGACATAGCTCATGACCTTGGCGAACTGTGCGAACACCTCTTCCATTTTTTCGCTATTGATCACATCCATGTCATGGTCGACGAAGGCCTTGCGGTAGTCATCCGGGCCCAGTTCAGCGAGTGCCACGGCATCGAACACGGTTGCGTCCTGCCAGGGCTGGCCACCGTGCGCCAGGGGAATGTACCCCTCCGCCTTGAGCTTGTCGGCGACTTCGAAGAACTCGTCCAGAGTGGTGGGGACCTCAACGCCAACATTTTCCATGACATCCGGGTTCACCCACAGCCAGTTCACCCGGTGTACGTTTACCGGCACGGCCACGTACTCACCTTCGTACTTCATAACATCGGAAATTCTTGGCGGAATGAGCTGATCCCAGTTCTCAGCCTCGGCGACACTGTCCAGGCTGGTCAGAAAACCAAGCTTTGCCCATTCTCGAATGTCGAGGCCCTTGATCTGGGCCGCTGCGGGGGGATTACCGGAGACAGCACGGGTTTTCAGCACAGTCATGGCGGCTTCACCACCGCCGCCGGCCACGGCAAAGTCTTTCCAGGTATGGCCCTGCTCTTCCATCATTTGTTTCAGGGCAGCCGCTGCGCGCGCCTCCCCACCGGCGGTCCACCAGTGCAAGACTTCGACTTCACCGGCGTGAACGGCCGCTGTTGGCATCAGGGCGGCAGAAACCGCCAGGGCAGTGAGATGACGTTTAAAGTGATTCATATAAGCTCCTTGTTTTTGTAATGAAGACGCCTGTCAGTATCAGAACCAGATTTCCATCTGGGTACCAAAGGTCCACTGGCTGCCGCCAAAATCTTCCTGCCCCAGGGCATCGCCACCGTCATAGCGGTTGAGCTCGTCGTCCCAGGTGGAGTAGCTGGCAAAAACACGGATCTCCGGGCGGTTCCAGAACCCGCCCACTTGCGGCTTAAAGGTCGGAGCAATGGTGAAGCGGGCGTAGTCGCCATCCACGTCACCCCGGTCGTCGTAGCCTTCGGTGTTCAGGTCCATCACCTGCCAGGAGGCCTCGTACTGCATCTCGAAGTTGGCGCCCAGTTCGTTGGCCAGGCGGGTGTTGAAGGTGAGCCACTGGTACTCATCGCCTTCCACATACCGGTCCGTGCTGGTTTCGGCCATGATCATCGGGGCAATCCGCCAGCTGTCGCTCAGCCGGGTAGTGCCATAGACGGCGGCCCGGGTACTGGCGGCGTCTTCATGCAGGTTGCCATCGGCGCCGATGTTCTTGACCTCCGCGCCCAGGCCCTGGCCGTGCAGAAGTGCGACCTTGAAGTTGCCATCGGCGATCCCGAAGAAGCTGTCACCGTGGTAGGCCAACATGGTGTTCACACCGGTGTCGGCCGCTTCGGTGACTCCTTCTACAACGCGCTCATCATTGTCTGCAGCCGACATGCCGTTGATCATCCACTGCAGGTTACCGAAGTAGTTGTTGGCGGTAAGAATCAGGTTGTCGGTGTCCGAGGTCTCATCGGTGCTGTCCGGATCGGACGGGAAGTCCTGGAAGCTGCGGCCATAGAGAGAGAAGTTGGACTTCACTGACTCACTGAAGGTCACGTCGTAGAGACCGGCACCGGTGCCCGCCAGGAACACAAAGTCACTGTCGAGCCAGTGGATGTCGAAGTTGTCCCGGTCGAAGCGTTTGCCGGCCCAGATGGAGGCGTCCTCGAAAACCCCGGTGAAGCCGGCCAGGTTGCTGAACTCCACATAGGCCTGGCGCACATTGAGGGCGCCGTCGCCAGCAGTCCAGTCGTTGCTGGAGGTGGTGGAGTCGGCAATCATCAGGCGGTAATGGGCCTTGGTGCCGTTATCGGCCACGCTTTTGTAATTGAGGATGGCTTCCAGGTAGGTGTCCGGCTCGTTACCCAGCCGGCCCACGGCACCACCGACCGAACCGGCGGGTGTCAGGTAGGGGCCGCCGGGGGCGCTCTTGCCGTCACTGTTGAGCAGCAGTCCGGAACGGGCGTAGGTGTTGAAGGAGAAGCCCTGGTCGCCCCGGGCATGGGGCTCGACCTCTGCCAGCTGTTGCTCCAGGGCAGACAGGCGGTCTTCCACGCTTTCCTGCGCCTGTGCCTGGCTAACAACCAGACCCAATGAAGCCACGCTCACGGCAAGCGCCAGTCGGCGACCGGCAATAGCGTCATGGGTGCTGTTAGTACGATACGGTTTACAGGTATTCATTATGACTCCTTGTTTTTGTTGTATTGGCAACATCAGAGTCTATGGCAATACCCGGAAGGGGAACGTATCAAACTGAAAGGCCCATGTAACAAGGTCGTTACATGGCAAGCTCAGTGTCGGGGCAGCGAAAGAGTGACGTCCAGGCCGCCGCCCGACCAGTTGGCTATTTCAAGATCACCACCATGGCTTTGCGCAATGTTGCGGGCAATTCCAAGACCAAGACCGTGGCCCCGCCGATGCTTCCCACCAAGGCGGTAGTAAGGTTCGAAAATCCGACCAAGCTTCTCTTTGGGAATGCCCGGCCCCTGATCCCTGACATGAATGGTTACCTGCTCGGGAGAATCCTCCACAGTGATGGTCGCCGACTCTCCGTACTTGACCGCATTATCCACCAGGTTACCCAGGCAGCGCTTCAGTGCCAGCGGTTTGCCGCGGTATGGTGCACAGGTGCCCTCCACCACAACCCGAGGGTTGTCACCCATGTAGGCCTCCGCCATTCGGCGCAACATGCCATCGATATCGACAAGTTCGACATTCTCGTGAATGTCCGTGTCTTTCATGCTTTGCAGGGCACCTTTGACCAGTAGCTCCAGCTCCTGCAGATCGCTCTCGAGCTTTTCACGGATATTTTCATCATCGATCAGGTCGGCCCGGAGGCGCAGCCTTGTGATTGGAGTTTTCAGGTCGTGGGAGATTGCCCGGAACAGTTCGTCCCGGTCGCTGATATAACTTTGCAGCCGCCGGTGCATGGTGTTGAAACCACGGGTAACCGCGATGATTTCAGCGCTTCCCTGTTCCTGCAGTGGCGGCTGGCCCTCATCCAGTGGCAGGTCACGTGCCGCTCTCGCCAACTTGTGCAGCGGCCGGGTCTGGCGACGCACCAGCCATGCCAGCACAGGAAAAAGCACGCCGATCATCACCAGAATAAAAACAATCTGCTGGCCGGGTATGCTTTCGTCGTCCAGTGACACATAGGGCGCCGGCAACAAAGAGGCCAGATACAACCACTCCCCTGTTGCCACTTCCACCTGGGTGACCAGCACAGGGGGCTTGATAGGTTCAAGGGTGAGTGCGTGGTGAGCCCAGGATTTCGGTAATGCATCCAGCGGCAACTGAGTATTAAGGATTCGCAGGTCATCAGGGTGAACGAACTCAACATACAGATTGGTAGATTTGCCGAGCCTGCTCTTGAGCACCGCCTCGACTTCCTCTGTGACCAACTGTTTACGCTCACTATCCGGTAGCGAACGCATTTCAATTCGCTTGTCATTCAGGGAGACAAAGAACCGCGACCCTCCCATGTCCCGCAGCTGATCAAGCACAATATGCCGGTATTCCAGCGGCAGGGATTTGAAAAACTGCGTGGTTGCCGCTGCTGAAGTGGCGAGATTGCGGGTGGTATTAACCAGCCCCTCTACCTGCTGTGCACGAAAAGTCCCTACCCAGATCACACTTGATACCACCTGGGCAACGCCCATGGCAAGCAGCGTCAGCAGCAGAATTCGGCCAAGAAGCGACGCCGGCACAAGTCGCCAGACCTTGCGCCCGGTGTCGATTACCCCGCCATCATTCTGCGGCATGAGTCACCGTTGCCGCCAACAGGTACCCTGCCCCACGCACCGTCTTGATCAACCTGGGATGGCGCCCCTGATCCCCCAGGCGCTGACGCAGGCGGCTAACTGCAACATCCACAACACGGTCCAGCGGCATGCACTCGCGGCCGCGGGTAACGCCGGAGATAGTGTCACGGTCCAGCACTTCGTTGGGATGAGCGAGAAATAGCTGCAACAGCGCAAAGTCTGCACCAGACAATGGGGTAGCACTGCCCTGCTCCGGGATGAGTTCGTGGGCCAGAGTGTCCAGCCTCCAACGATCAAATCGGACAAATCTGGGATTGTCTGCTCGCGTGAAGCTTGAACGGCGCAACAGAGCCTTAACCCTGGCCTGCAATTCGCGGGCACTGAACGGTTTGGCCAGGTAATCGTCGGCGCCGATTTCCAGGCCAACCACCCGGTCCGTCTCATCGGAGCTCGCTGTCAGCATGATGATAGGTATCTGCGAATACTCGCGGATTTCCCGGCAAAGCGTAAAGCCATCATCTCCAGGCATCATGACGTCGAGCACAATCAGGTCCACCCTTGATTGCTCCAGCTGTTGGCGCATGGCATCACCTTCGGCTGCCGTCATCACGTCGTAACCAACGCGGGACAGATGTTCGTGCAACAGCTCGCGTATAGCCAGATCGTCATCCACAACAAGAATCGACGCTTTTACATCAGACATTCAAAAACCTTTATTGTTGTTCGCATCTGCAAGCATATGTCGAAAAGTCCTGAGGCAAAAGCCCCGAATGAGTGCCAGGCATGGCTCACGGCGGCCCGATCTCACAGGCCAGCACCAGGGCCCAGAACTCCGAGAAGTCGTTAACGACCACGTCTGGTTTATCCGGGTGTTTGTGGGTGCCCGGGAAAATTCGGTTCAGCCATGGTAAATCCCACTGAGCGCCGTTGAAGAACACCGCTGTCATGCCCGCCCGCTTGGCGGCAATCACATCCGTGGTGCTGTCACCGACATACCACACGCTCGGGTCCGGCGGATAATCCAGCTTTTGCACCGCCAGGTAAAGCTGGTCCGGGTTAGGTTTCCTCAGCGGCGTGTCATCGCCGCAAACATCGACATCAAACAGGTGCGTCCAGCCGGTATCCTCCACCGCTGCCAGCTCGTGCTCGAAGAACTCGCGGTCACGGTTTGTAATCACGCCAACCTGTATGTCCATTCGCCGCAGCCCCTCCAGTACCGCCCTCACTTTAGGTTCAAAGGCTTTCACTGTGCCGTAATGTTCCCTGTAATGACGGTTGAACACCTTGTGGGCAATCTGTTTCGCTTCCTGGTCTTCACCAAACAACACTTCGAAAATATCCGTGCGTGAAATCTTGCGGTCTGCCCGCACCTTGGGATGCAGTTTGGCGAACTCCCGTACATAAGCCACCAGACGGGCGTCTTCCGGAGTTTTGCTGTCTTCTGGTGCCAGCATGCGATCTGTCAGCCCCAGTTTTTCGAACTCCGGGAACATGTCATCCACGGCGTGATACATGGCATCCAGGGTATCCACGAGGGTGGCGTGCCAGTCGAACAGCACGACCGACGGCCGGATCAGGCTGACAACAGCCGGATGCCAGTCCGGCTCAATGCGGGGCTGCGGAGGTTCCGGGCGTGGATAGGGCCGGGGCCGGACTTCAGCAGGCGTCGCCTGGAAGGATTTCGGCTCCTGCCGCTCCAGCAACGCCAGCAGGTTGATCAGGTCCTCGAAACTGTCAAGAATCGCCGCAGGCGCATCGCGGTGGCTGAACCAGCTGTCAATTCGCCCGGACTCCCAGCAGGCGCCGTTATAGAAAACACCGGAGACACCGGCGCGGTTGGCGGTGAGCATGTCCACATAGCTGTCACCCACGTACCAGGCACGCTCGTCTGCCGGTAAATCCAGCTTTTCCAGGACGCGGGTGATTACCTCAGGATCGGGCTTGTACTCGGTCACGTCGTCGGCACAGACCGTAGCGTCAAAGAGGTTCCGCCAGCGCCCTTCATCCACCATATCCAGTTCCTTGTCCAGGAACTCCCGGTTGCGATTGGTGGAGACCGCCAGCCGGATGCCCATTTCCTTAAGGGCAGTGAGATATTCGTAGGCGCCCTGCTGAAACGGCCTTACCTTCCCGAAATACTTTCGGTAGCAGTTGTTGTAGGCGTTGTGGGCAATCAGCTTGGCGTCTTTGTCATCTCCAAAAATGGCATTGAAAATGTCAGTACGGGAGACTCGGCGTTCCGCCAGAATGCGTGGATGAAGGCGGCGAAAAATACGGATGTAACGTACCAGGCGGGCGTCATCGGACGTGCGGCATTTATCTTCAGGCAACAGCCTTTCCACCAGCCCCAGATCTTCCAGTTGCGGCAGCATGTCTTCCATGGCACTGAACATGGCGTCATGAGTGTCCACCAGAGTGCCGTGCCAGTCGAACATCAGTACAGACGGTGCGGGTAGTCCGTCGCTGAATCTGGCCATCAACAATCCCCCCTGACATTCGAAACGTAAGACACCTACACCCAGTAAAAACGATTTGAGCCGGATGCACAAAAAAACCCATTTACCCGAAAAAACCTGCCCCGTCTGCCAGCGGCCTTTTGCCTGGCGCAAGAAATGGGCAAAAGACTGGGACAACGTTCGATACTGCAGTGAACGCTGCCGCCGATCCGGGAGACCCGCCCAATGACAACCGTCGTCTGGTTCAAACGGGACCTCAGAACACGCGACCACGAGCCGCTGGCAGCAGCCGCCAGGTTCGGTGAGCCGGTGATACCCTTATATGTTGTTGAGGACGACTACTGGCAGCTGCCCGACACCAGCGAACGTCAGTGGGCATTTATTCAGGAATCCCTCGGGGATCTTGACCAGCAACTGAGGCGGGCCGGCAATTGCCTGATCGTCCGAAAAGGATCGGTTACGGAGGTACTCCGGCAACTGCAAGCCAGTCACAACGTACAGCGGGTATTCTGCCATCAGGAAACCGGAGGCCAGTGGACGTTTGAGCGTGATCGGGCAATCATCAACTGGTGCAATGAAAACAACGTTGAATTCCGGGAGTGGAACCAGTTCGGAGTGGTCCGCCGCCTGCGCAACCGGGATGTCTGGGATAAAGCGTGGACGGAGCTGATGCGCCAGCCGGTTCAGGCCTCTCCTGCGTCCATTCCCGCCAGCACACTGGTGCAGGCAACCCGGCCCGATGACAGGGTACCGGCATTCAGCCAAGGGGGTCCCTGCCCTGACAGACAGGCCGGTGGCAGCGCCCGTGGTGACAAACTGCTGGCCTCGTTTCTCGAACGACGCTGTATTGGCTACCAGTACAATATCTCCAGCCCGCTGAGCGCTGTGAAGGCCTGTTCACGCCTGAGCCCCCATATCGCCTATGGCACGGTCAGCCTGCGGGAAATTTATCAGTGGTGCAAAACGACGGGCGACCACCGCAACACTCTGCCCCGGAAAAAGAAAAGTCTCACCAGCTTCCGCTCCCGCCTGCACTGGCATTGCCACTTTATCCAGAAACTGGAAGACGAACCGGAGCTGGAATTTCGCGCCATGCACCGTGAGCTCGAAGGCCTGAAATCCGGCCCCAATGATTCCGAGCGACTGCAACGCTGGCAGGAAGGCCTGACCGGCTGGCCGTTGGTGGACGCCTGCATGCGGGCCCTTCACCACACCGGCTGGATCAACTTCCGCATGCGGGCGATGCTGATGGCGGTGGCAAGTTACCAGCTCTGGCTGCACTGGCGCGACCCGGCTCTGCACCTGGCACGGATGTTCACGGACTTCGAGCCCGGCATTCACTACTCCCAGGCCCAGATGCAATCCGGCCTGACCGGCATCAATGCCCTGCGAATCTACAACCCGGTGCTGCAAAGCCAGAAACTGGACCCGAACGGCGAATTCATCCGCCGCTGGATTCCGGAACTGGCCGGGGTGCCCGCGGAGATGATTCACACTCCCTGGCTGATGACGCCGGCCCAGAAAGAACGGTTTGGCGGGAACACCTACATTGCCCCGGTGTGCGACCATGAACAGGCCGCCCGGGTAGCCCGCAAGGCCGTCGGGGATTTTCGCAAACAGCACGTCAGCCGGGAAGAGACCGGCCGGGTTCTGGAACGCCATGGCAGCCGTAAGGGGCCAGTGCAGAGGCGGCCGAAATTACAACCGGCAAAAAGTTCGGGCCAGATGTCGTTGTTTGATTGAACTCTTCGCGACCTCGCTGATTCGGCTTCAATCCGCTGATCAAGGTCAGCGAGCCGTGCGCGGCACCGGTGATACCAACCTCAGTTCAGATTAACATGCCATGGCAAACCCGCCCGTTCACTCCGCTCTAGTTCTGCAATAACCTGGGCGCCCAGCAAAAGAATGATGGAGCCCACCTCCAGGCTGATCAGCAGGACAATGATGGTTGCCAGGGACCCGTAGATCACATTGACGAATGAGATGTTGAGGAAATAGTACATCATCACCAGCCGTGTGGCCTCCCACAGGATGGCCGCCACCAGTCCCCCGACCAGGGCCCTGCGCGGTGATATACGCATGATGGGCAACACCTTGTAGATAGTACTGAACATCAGAAAGACGCTGACAAAGCTGAGCAGGTAAAGGATGAGCCCTGGTTCCTCGTACAAGGTATTGACGAAAGCAAACACCAGGGTCAGCGTAAGCAGGCCTATACCCAGCACCAGCATGAACGCGTAGGGCAACACGGCGGAAAACCAGAAACTCCGGCGGGGATTTTCCGGCCGGTGAAAGATAATGGCAATCGAGTCTTCCAGCATCCTGAACGCAAAGGAACTGAAAAACAGCAGAACCGGAATACCCGCAATGCCAATGACATCCCGAGATTCCATAAAGGCCCGAACCGCATCCAGCCAGATGTCAGCATGGGCGGGAGCAAAATGCTGGGCCTGGATCGCCATGACCTCAAGCAGTTGCTCTTCTTCCACCACGCGGGTCAGCAGAACCCCTAGCAGCGCCAGCAGAGGTACCGCTGACAGCAAGACATTGTAACCCACGCCCCCTGCCAGAAGGACGCCATGGTTACGGATGAAGTTTCGCATCACCCGCCGTGAAAACATCCAGAGTCGCCGGAGGAAAACCGCAGGGGAACCGTCACTTTCCGTCGTGTCAGTCATGAATATCGGATACTTTTGACAGTGATACCAGCTACCTGTCTCCAAGCATGGCCCCATTCAGAAATGTTTCAAGGGCCCGCCGGGAGTCTGTGCGGTTATCGCTGCTTGATCGATCGCGCCGCCAACACCACAGAGGCCAGCAGCGTTGCCGCCAATGCCGGCCACAATAATCCCCAGGACTGGTTGACCATCGCATCCAGCCCTGGGGTTGGCGGCAAACCACCAGGTTGCGGTAACAGCCAGAACACTCCCAAGCTGGACACCGTGGCCATACCCCATCCAAGCCAAATCATCGCAGAATTACCACCGTAACTGGCGTTTGCGCGTTGCACCCAGAGAAACCGCCAGACCAGCAGCATGGTCGCTATCCCGCCAGCACTGATAAGCATGGGCAAATAGGCAGCCATCGCGAACTCCAGGTTGTCGGGTTCAAGCAACTCTTTCATGACAAGTTTGCTGGCGGCACCGCTGGTAAACGGCAAACCCGCCAGCGACAGACCTGGCAGCGCAATCAGCACCCACATCAGCCAACGACCGCCCGGAGCCAAAGGTATTGCCACAGCGGTTGATAGAAACAAACTGCCTTTAGCCAAACCATGATGCAATGCGAAAAGCGCCATGCCCGCAATCAGCGGCTGTGCAACATCAGAATTTGCCAGGGCGGCGCCCATCATCAGCACCATCAGCCCCATCTGGCTGATACTGGAATAGGCCAACACGGTCTTGGGCCGCTGCTGGCAGACACCCAGCGCTGCGGCACCGAGCGACGCCACAGCGCCGGCCACCACCATCAAAGCTCCCCACATCGGTAACGACGTTTCACCGAACGGCAGGGTGACCAGCCAGCCCAGCAAGCCAGCCTTGATCATCGCCCCACTGAGCACGGCACTGGCCGGCGTGGGCGCCACTGGATGCGCCAGCGGTAACCAGAAATGCAATAGCGGCAAACCCGCCTTCACCCCGAAACCGGCAATCAGCAGCCCGATCATCAGATCCCGTTGCGGCGCCTCGGCAATGGCCGCCGGCAGGTCCGGCAGCATCTGGCTGTCGGCGGCGGCCGAGGCCAGCAACAGGCCCGCCAGAATCGCCATTTCGCCCACCACCGCCATGGCCAGATAAACACGGCCGGCGCGATTGGCTTCAGCGGTGCCCTCGTGCACCACCAGGCCATAACCGGCGAAGGTCATCAGCGCGAAGAAACTGTAGAAGCTGGCAATGTCCACCGCCACGGTCAGGCCCAGATTGCCCGCCAGGGTCAGACCCCAGAATACACAGAACCGTTGCAGGTGATGCGCCTTCAGATAACCCACGGCAAAGACACCGGCTAGGGTCCAGAGGATTGCGGTCAGCAGGAGGAACAGCCGCCGCAATTCATCCATGCCCCACAAGCCACCGTTAAGCAGCCAGGGCAATTCAAGCTGCCAGCCAGGTGCCGTTCCCAGCGCCAGCATCAGCGCAGGCAGAGGCAACAGCGGCAATGCGTAGCGCATGGCTTTCTCGTACCCGGCTGCCACCGCCATAGCCGGATACAGCAATGGCAGGCACACCGCCAGCAGAACCAGAACCACGTCAAAAGCCGTCATGATGAGTAGGCCCGTAATACAACCAGTTCCGCCCAGGACAACGGGCTGAACGGAAAGGATGCCAACACACCCACCAGTACCGTCATGACCGCCGTCAGCACCGGTGGCCAGAACAGCCAGGCACTGGTCTCCAGCCGCCCCCAGTAGCGTTCATGGGGCCATTTTCCGCTCTGTTCACGGAACCAGAGCCGGTGCAGTATCGGCAGGAAATACGCGGCATTGAGCACACTGCTCAGCACCAGTACCGCAATCACCCAATCCATATCGGCGGCCAGGGCGCCGGTGCCCATGGTCCACTTGGTGATAAAGCCGGCCAGGGGTGGCGCGCCGATCATACCGAAGGCGCCTAGAGTGAACGCCAGTGAGGTGCCGGGCATCCGCCGACCGGCGCCGTCCATCTCGTCGATGCGGTGAATACCGAGGGTTTCGGCGTAGTTGCCGGCACAAAAGAACAGGGTGATTTTCATGATGCCCTGATGCAACAGATGCACCAGCCCGCCGGTCGCCCCCACCGGGCCGAACAGGCAGATCCCCAGGATAATGTAGGACACCTGGCTTACCGTGGAAAACGCCAGCCGGCGTTTCAGATCCATCTGAAACAGCGCCCGCACGGAACCATAGAGCATGGTGAAAGCCGCCAGCCAGGCCAGCGGCTCCAGCAGCCCAAGAGCCGATGACGCTTCAATGCCATAGATGTCGTAGACCACTCGCACAATACCGAAAGCACCCGCTTTCACCACCGCCACCGCGTGCAACAGAGCGCTTACCGGCGCAGGCGCCACCATTGCCTGTGGCAGCCAGCCGTGAAGCGGGAAAATCGCCGCCTTTACCCCCAACCCGGCAATCAGCAGCACAAATATCAAGGTCAACGAGCCGTGCATGGCAGGATCGGCACCGCCAAAGTGCCCCCCTTCCTGAAAGTGCAGATCACCCGCCAGCCCCTGCAACCAGGCAATCGCCAGGAGCAACACAGCGCCACCGGTCAGGGTATAGATCACGTAAGTGCGGCCAGCTTTCAGAGCCCGTTCGGTGCCGCGATGCACCACCAGCGGGTAGGTGGCCAGAGTGAGCATTTCGTAGAACAGGAAGAAGGTAAACAGGTTTCCTGCCAGAGCAATACCCATAGTGCTGGCCACACACAGGCTGAAAAACCCGAAGAAACGGCTACGGTTGGGGGAGTCTTCCAGGTAGCCCACGGCATAGATAGTGGTCAGGAACCAGAGCACAGCCGACAGGCCCGCAAACATCATCGAAAGCGCGTCCGCCTTGAGGACAAAATCGACCCCCGGCACCATGGTAAAGCTTACGCCATACTCCACGCCCTGAAACACACCCCAGACCATCACCGCCACCAGAGCGAGTTTGAACACCGCGGCACCCAGGTTTACGGCCGTTCGCAGGCGATACCCTCTTTCCGGCAGGGCAAAAATCACCAACGACGCTACCAGCGATGTCATCAGGGCAAACACGGGCAGCCATGCGTTCAGTGTCATGGCGCGCCCTCCCCTGCAAACGGCAAAGCCATTACCGACAACACCTGATCAGACACCAGCCCCATGCCCAGGGCCAGGATTGCCAGAATCATGGGAATCACTTCAAGGCTACGGGAAGGATGGAAAAACTGATCCGTTCCGGAACTCTCCAGAAAGGACGCACGGTAGATGCGAAACACATAGGCAGCCGACAACAGACCACCCGCCAGCAGAACCAGTACCCACCACCACTGGCCACTGCCCAGACTGGCCTGCAACAGCAGCCACTTGGCGGCGAATCCGCCGGTCGGCGGCAAGCTCATCAGCGACACGCCGGCCAGGCCGAAAGAGAACAGTGAAAACGGCAGAAAGCGACTGACACCACCCAGTGCATCTATGCGGTTGCTTCCAACAGACAGAATCAGATTGCCCGCCGCAAGAAACATCGCCGCCTTGGCCAGGGCATGGCTGATCACCTGCAGGGTCATGCCCTGCTGGGCCTGCAACGAGACGGTTTCAGACACTGAAAACGTCAGCGGGAACAACAGAAACAGATAACCAATCTGGGCCACCGAGGAATAGGCCACCACCTGTTTCAATCGCTGTTGCCGGCACGCCAGCCAACTGCCCCACACCACCGCCGCACTGCCCAGCAGGCCGATCAGCTGCGCCGCGGCCAGACTGCCGAGGGGTTGCCCCAGTTCCAGCCATAATCGTGCGGCAATATAGAACGATGCCTTGACCACAAGCGCTGACAACAGTGCACTGACCGGTGACTTGGCTATGCCATGGGCCGGGGGCAGCCAGCGGTGCAGAGGAAACAGCGCCGTTTTCAGCGCCAACCCAGCAATCATCAGGGCTAGCGCCATGCCGGAGCCCGCCGGTACCGGATGATCAGACAGCCAGGTGGCGACACCCGCAATAGACAGGGTGCCGAACTGGCCATACATCAGCGCCACGCCCAGCAGATACGCCAGCGATCCCAAAAGCGCCGCCAGCAGGTACCGCAACGAAGCCCGTAACGCCCCGGCCTGACCGCCGAGGGCCACGAGGCCGACCGCAGACAGGCTGATCAGCTCCAGCCCGACATAGAGGTTGAACAGATCGCCCCCAAGCCAGACCGCGTTCAGCCCGGACCAGAGGAACCAGAACAGTGGCCAGAAATACCGGTGCCAGGGCTTGTCGGGATCGATATAGACTCCGGCATGCAAACCACACGCACCCGCGACCACCGCCGTCAGCAGAACAAAGGTCACGGCAAGCCCGTCAACACGAAGCTCGATCCCCAGCGGTGCATCCCAGCCCCCCAGGCCGTAATAGAACCCGCCATCACGGTTGACCGCCAGCCATAATCCCAGCGACACCAGCGCCTGGACCAGAATGCCCACCCAACTGACCAGCCGGCCCCGCGAAAAATCCGTCAGCAGCGTCAGTACCGCCCAGGCCAGTGGGGTGAACAGCAACCCGGCCATCAACCACAGCGTCATTCCGGACCACCCTCCCGGAAAGCAGGCTCCTCGTCCAGGGTTGTCAGGCCCGACAGATGGTAATAACGCCGAATCAGCACCACGGCCAGCGCGGTGGCGGCAATGGCGACCACGATGCCGGTGAGGACCAGTGCCTGGGGCACCGGATCAGGCCCGCCCTGGTTTTGGGGCAGGCCCACCAGCACCAGAAACACCCCGGAGCCCATGATGTTGAAGGCCAGCAGCTTGCGAAGCAGGTGCGACAGCCACAGCATTCCGAATAACCCGATGCCGCACAAAAGGGTGCCGGCCAACGCATACAACAGAGACGACGTCATGAGGGCGAACCCTCTTCGGGATCCTCGGCATCATTAACTGGGGCGGATACGAACAACGCCAGCAACACCATGGCAATGGACAGGGTCAATACCGATTCGATAACCACAATGAGGATTTTGGCCATACCCGGGGGATAGGCCAGAAAGGCATCGCCGCCGATGGCACTGGCCACCGCCACTAGCAGAAACACCATAAACCCCAGCGCCAGCCCCAATCGCAACAGCAGGCCGGGGCGGAGAAATTCCATAGGAACGCCTCCCAGCCGCATCAAAACACCCGTGGCGGCCAGCACAGCGCCGGCCTGAAATGCGCCCCCGGGCCTGTCGGCACCGGCCCACAGCAGGTATCCGGCAAGCACCAGCATCAACGGTATGAACCAGCGCTGCAGAGCGTAAAGCAACGCATCCGAGGTGCGCAGTTCCGGATCTTCCAGCGAAGCGGTTTTTGCCATGGAGATTCCGGCAATACCGGCAATCACGAGAACGCCAATCTCCAGCAGGGTGTCGTAACTGCGAAAATTCAGCAGTACCGCGGTGACCGGATGCTCCACCCCGCTGCGGTCCAGGTTTTCAGACAGCAGTTGCGGCAGGTTGACCGGGCTGGGGTTGCCGGCGATGGCCCAGATGCTGGCTGCCAAAGCCGCTGTAAGCGCAAGGCATGCCACAGCAAGAATAAGCAATCGAACAACCCGGATCATTGTTTGCCGCCTCTTTGCCTGCCCTCTCGAGGCCACTTGCTACCCAGATGGCTCACCGCGTCCAGCAGGAGCACACCCGTGAGTCCACCTCCGATAGCCGCCTCCGCCAGGGCAATATCCGGGGCCTCCAGCCTCACCCACGCGACTGCCATCAGCAGACCAAAAGCAATGAACACCACAACGGCCCGGAACAGGTCGCGGGACAGCAGTGCCGCGACAGCCGTTGCCAGAAGTGCTGCCACCAGCAGACCGTCCAGCAACCACTCAGTCATGGTGCTCACTCCCTGCGGAACGCCCGCGTTCCTGCGAACGCACAGCCCTGGCAATCAGGTGAGCAGACGTCGCGCTGGCCACCAGAGCCACCAGCCAGATCAGGACCACTTTCATTCCTGAGGCCAATGACGGCATTCCCGGTAGCAGAGCCAACACAACGAACCCCAGCCCTAAATTATCAACTTTGGTGAGGGCATGAATCCGTGTAAGAGTCTCTGAAAAGCGAAATAGTCCCAGGGTGCCGATAGCGAAGAACACGCACCCGGCGATCAGCAGAACCCCCTGAACCATTTGTACGATCTCCGTCATGACTCCCTCCGGTCGATACGCACCACCCGCGTCACGAAACCGACAATGGCAAGTACCGACAGCAACGCCAGAACCAGTGCCACGTCCCACAATGCCGGTGCAGCCTGGGCCTCGGCCAGAACCAGCAGCAACGCTACTCCGGTGGTACCGAATAGCTGCGAAGCCAGCATACGGTCAGAGGGTGTCGGGCCCATCCATATCCGCACCAGCGCCACCAGCAGTGTCAGTAACAGGAATGCGGCAACCGCATTCAACAGCAGCGTCATTCATTACCCCCCGCCCGCCAGGCCCCGTCATGGAGAGAAAGGCCAAACACCCGTGCTATTTTTTGTTCCACGGCTTTCAAATCCGCCTCGACCGGATCGCGGGTATCCAGGCAGTGCAGGTCGAGCCGCGTTCCGTCGAGGCTGACGCTTAACGTACCAGGCATCAACGACATTGTATTGGCCAGCAGCCAGCAAGGGCTGCCTTCGGGCAGACTGAGATAAAAAGTCAGGTAACCGGGATTAACCGGCAATGAAGGCGACAACAAACGACGGGCAACATCGATGCCCGCAACCACGGACCGGCCAATAAAGAAAAGCATGAAGAGCAGGAATGGAAGCGGACGGACCCTTGCTGTCCCTGGCGGGAAAAGCCGCAGAGAAATAAAGCTGGCCAATATAACGATCACCAACCCGAATCCGATACCGGACCGATCTCCCTCGGTAAAAGCCCACCACACCAGCAGAAGCAGAATCATCCGTGACAGAATCGTTATGACTGTGCTCATTAATGCTCCATGCTCTGATCTGTAAGCTTCTGCCGTGAACTCCCATCCACGCTGAAAAGACTACCACATCAACAGCTAATGCGAATCCACTCGCAGGCGCTAAGCTGATTGCCGGGTTGAAAACCCTCATTTCATCTATACGTCTTGTACGACTGAGGCAACACAGGAGGACATTCATGTCACGTAAACAAGACCTTTTTCCCACCCGGCTCGAGCGCAAGCTGGGCATGTTCGAGAGACTTGATCCCGTTGTCCATACTCCTGAAGACCGGCTTTCTGATGGTCCGCTTTCCGAAGATCAGGTCCGCGAATTCGATGAACGGGGCTTTTTATTTTTTGATTCCTTTTTCTCCAAAGACGAGATGGACGGGTTCATTAAAGAACTCCAGGATTACGAAGAAGACGAAGATCTAAAACTCTCTGAAGGGACGATTCTCGAGCCCGGAAAGGAAGAAATCCGTTCCATCTTCGGCATTCATGAAATATCCGAGCGCTTTGACCGGCTGACCCGGGACCCGCACCTGCTGAAGATTACCCAACAACTGCTGGACAGCGAGGTCTATATCCATCAGTCCCGGATCAACTACAAACCCGGTTTCAAGGGCAAAGGCTTCAACTGGCACTCTGATTTCGAGACCTGGCACAGCGAAGATGGCATGCCACGGATGCGCTGCCTGAGCTGTTCCATCGTGATGACCGACAACAATGAGTTCAACGGCCCGCTGATGCTCATTCCTGGCTCTCACAAGTACTTTATTCCCTGCGTCGGCCGGACACCCGAAGACAACTACAAAGAGTCACTGAAGATTCAGGATCTGGGCGTGCCCGATGGTGCCAGCCTGACCCAACTGATGGATAATAACTTCATTGAGGCGCCGAAAGGCCCGGCCGGTTCGCTGATTATTTTCGAATGCAATACTCTGCATGGTTCCAATGCCAACATGTCGTGCTGGCCGCGCAGTAACCTTTTTTTTGTCTACAACAGCGTGGAAAACACTTTGGCAGAGCCGTTCTGTGGCAACAAGCCAAGACCGGAATTCCTCGCCAACCGGAAAGACTGGTCTCCCCTGACACCAGTCTGACCAACTGCCGCCCTGCCAACTGGATGCGGGACAGAAATCAGTTCCGGTTCTGTTGGCGCTGGTGCTCCAGCATCTGCTCCATCATGAGTTGCATCTGATTCATGCGGTTCTCCATCATCTCCAGACGCTGCTGATTGTCCATTCCGGCACCACCGGCACGGTTGCCCTGGCCATTGCCGGACTGTTTGTTGCCCTGATTATTCATCATTCCCTGGCCCTGGCCTCCCTGGCCCATCATGCCTTGACCGTTGCCCATCATTCCGCCACGCATCATGCCCATGTGCTCCTGCATCGACTCCATGTGCTTTTGCCGGATTTGCTCACGCTCAGCATCTGACTTAGCGTTGCGCATTTCCTGCATCATGCTCTGCATTCGTGACATGTTTTCCTGCATTTGCTGCATTTGTTCCTGGTCCATCATGCCTCCACGTTGCATCTGCCCGGAATTGCCCTGAGCAAAGGCCAACGCGGGTGCTGCCACCAGAACGGAACAAACAATCAAACGGCTGAATCTGTTCATGAGATCCTCCTTAACTTGCATAAACTGCATCATCTTCAGTAAAGACCATAAAGCTGAATCTAAACTGAATGAATCGAGAATAGCGGAACAGTTCGAATCATCCTTGACCTGGGTCATCGAATGCCTGTCAGAACATTACCCGTGCACCACACCCACGTAAGGCGAGAAGGCCACCAGGGTTTCAAAGCCGGCAGACAGGATCCAGTAGTTGGTGACCAGCAGCGCGTACTCGGCCTCGAAATCCACCGAGGCATCGCCTTCATCGCTGACATACAGGTTGGTGTCTATCTCGAACCAGTATGGCGCCAGGCCGGCAAGGCCAAGCACCCCATAGACCCGATCCGGGCCTTCGGGTGTGTCAATCCGGATACCCGCCTTGGCATCCCATAAGTCATCCACCGGTATCTGGCCAACGAACTGGTTCTCCAGAGTTTCCCAGGCGTTGTGGGCTTCTTCCCACTCGCCCGAGAAGAGCCAGTGGAACTCGAGTCCATCGCTGCCGTAAAAAGCGCCGCCCTCGATCACCGCCAACTCCTCATCGGAATCGCTGTAACGATTCACCTCCCTGTTCGCCCAAAGCGCTGTGTTGTCCCTCGCAGAAACCGAGGACCAATTGCTCATTGCTGTTGAAGACGACGGCCCGGGAGTTAATTCCGAGGCACTTCCGACACTGGGTACTCGAGGCATGCGACTCGATGAACAAACCCCGGGGCATGGTCTCGGACTGGCCATCGCAAGGGAGATCACCGAGCGCTATGATGGTAGCCTTTCATTCAGTATCGGTTCACACGGAGGGCTCAAAGCCATGGCTTGCTTTCCGGGGGGCGACATAGGCAACTCACAGTGAAGATAGGCGAAATATCAAAAGCAACCGGCATTCCGGTGGAAACCATTCGCTACTACGAGAAAATCGGTCTGGTGCCTGAACCTGAGAGGCAGGCCAGCGGCTATCGGCACTACCGCCAAAGCCATCTGGACCGTCTGCAGTTTATCAAACGCTGCCGCAATCTGGACATGGCCCAGGATGAAATCCGCGAACTGATCCGTCTTGCCGACCAGCCAGATGCCGACTGCAGCGAAGTGGATGCCCTGCTGGCACGCCATCTGAATCATGTTCGTGAGAGACTGAATGAATTGGCGAGCCTGAAAGATACACTCGAGCAACTTCAGGAAGCCTGCTCCGATGGCCGCACGGTGCGGGAATGTGGCATTCTAGGCGGATTGAGCGCGGAGCTTGAAACTCCGGAACCGGAGGATCGCCACAATCACATTCCCGGCACCCATGGCCCAGGTAACCACTGAAACTTTTCCAACCATCCAATAACTCGTCCTCCGCTGAAGCATAAACCCTATCTCAGCTCCATCCGGCACGATTCGAAAAAACTCTGGCAGTCATTCAAAAGCCTCCGCGCCGCTGAAATGATATTCCTATGTCTTACAGATGCACGGTTAGGTCCGCCCCTGGAACAGCCAGGATGGCATTGCCAGCTCGGCTGAACTGTTTCTAATGCACAAAGTAAACATTGTCAGGAGTCATTATGTATAAAAATAAACTCGCACTCTCGGTCGCACTGGCCTCGTCGTTGCTCGTTGCCAGCCCAATGGCACTGGCGCACGGTGGTTCGGCGGATTATATGCCCATTTCTCAAGCACTGAATTCATCGGGTGCCAGCCATCAACTCAGTGAAGACAAAAGCGAACTGATAATTATGTCCGGAGACACGAAAATCCGGGTCCCACTTGGAGAGACAAGGGCGTATTTCAATGGTGATGAGATTGAGCTGTCAGCACCCGCGAAACTGCACGACGGCGAAGTACTCGTAGAGCGAAGCTTTGCCCACGACCTGTTCTCAGGTCAGGTTTCCCAAAATATTAGCATTGGCAATAAAACCCACCCGCTGGACCCACTAACGGCTGAGGAAATGACCAGGGCTGCGAATGTGGTCAAGGCTTCCAAGCACTGGAAAGACACAACCCGCTTTACACAAATCAGACTCGCCGACCCCAGCAAAGAAAAAGTCTGGGAGTGGTCTTTTGGCGAAGACCATGAATTTACCCGCCAGGCTGTTTTTACAGTTGTCGATGGCCGGAAAGTCTTCGAGGGTATGGTTGATCTGGATTCGGAATCAGTGGTCCATTGGGAGCATATCGAAGATGCCCACGGCATGGTGACTTTTGATGACTTTTTAGCGGTTCAAGAAATCGTCTCAAACAGTGAAGCCTACAAAAAAGCATTGAAAAAGCGCGGTATCGATGATGTAGAAAACGTGGTTGCAACGCCGCTTACCGTCGGCTACTTCGGTGGGGACGATCATCTGAAGCACGAGTTAAAGCTTCTGAAAGTTGTCTCTTACCTCGATATCGGTGACGGCAACTACTGGGCGCACCCGATTGAAAATCTCGTAGCCGTCGTGGATCTTGAAAAAAAGAGCATTCTCAAGATTGAGGACGATGGCGTCATCCCGGTACCTATGACGCCCCGCCCCTACGACGGGCGCGACCAGGAAAAAATGGCCGATGTGAAGCCCCTGATGGTGGTGCAGCCTGAAGGCCCTAGCGTTTCCATGTCTGGCAATACCGTTCAGTGGCAAAACTGGGACTTCCACCTCAAGTTGAACTCGCGCGTTGGCCCGGTGATTTCGACATTGACTTACAACGACCAGGGTGAGAAACGCAAAGTCATGTACGAGGGATCCCTGGGCGGGATGATCGTACCCTACGGCGATCCCGATGTTGGCTGGTATTTTAAAGCCTATCTGGACTCCGGTGACTATGGCATGGGAAATCTTACCTCTCCTCTGGAGGGGGGCGTGGATACCCCGAATAACGCCACGTTAATGCCTGCCACACTGGTAGATAACGGGGGCGAACCCTTCACCATTCCAAATGCGGTAGCCATTTTTGAACGTTACGCCGGGCCGGAATTCAAGCACACCGAAATGCTGGGCAGCAGCCCCGGCAACGAGAGCCGGCAGCGGCGGGAACTGGTTGTGCGCTGGGTCAGCACAATTGGCAACTATGACTACATGTTTGACTGGATTTTCATGGCCAACGGCAATATTCAGCTGACCGTCGGAGCATCGGGAGTCGAAGCCGTCAAAGCCGTGAAATCCCGCACAATCCATGACGAAACGGCAGAGGAAGATACCCGCTACGGAACCCTCATTGACCACAACATCGTGGGTACCACTCACCAGCATATTTACAACTTCCGGCTGGACCTGGATGTTGACGGCGCTCGGAACAGCCTGCAGGAAATCGACCCCGTTGTTGCGGAAAACACTGCCGGCGGCCCACGCAAGAGCGTCATGATTACCAAAGAGCGCACGGTAGCTACAGAGCAGGAGTCGGTTCAGAAGTTTGATCCATCGACCATCCGTTTAATGACCAACCCCAATAAAGAGAACCGCATGGGCTACCCGGTTGGCTACCAGATTATCCCCTTTGCCGGTGGCACACACCCCATCGCCAAGGGCGCTTTATTCAGCGAGGACGAGTGGCTGTATAAACGAGTCAGTTTTATGGATAAGCAGATCTGGGTCACGAAGTACAAACCCGAGGAGCGCTTTCCGGAGGGCAAGTACCCTAACCGGGCGAAAACCGATACGGGGCTGCAAACCTTTATCGCGGACAACGAGTCCATTGAGAACGTCGACACGGTGCTCTGGATGACCACCGGCGCGACTCACGTAGCGCGGGCGGAGGAGTGGCCGATTATGCCCACCGAGTATGTCCACTCAATGCTGAAACCCTGGAACTTCTTCGACCAGACTCCCACTTTGAATCTGCCCAAGTAACGGAAGCCGGGGAACTGATTCGTACGGAACGGGAAATAATTCAGGCAGGGAAGCCTGGTCACAATAAACAGATTTACGGGAATCAGAAAAATGAAAAATCAGCGTTTCATAAAAAGCATTATCGCTCTGGCCGTGGCCGGATTATCGGCACCCGCTTCGGCCTACAATTTTTACGACAAGAACGGCACGGAACTAAACGTAGATATTGAAGCAGCTCTGGGTGTTTTTTCCAGTTCAGAGACCTACAACATTGGCGCAAAATCGCAAGCCGGTGATTCAGAGTGGCAGGAAGGTTACGTCAAGTACGGGCTGTCGGGAAGCCAGAGTTTCGGCTCGGACAGCCGTGTTTACGGTGCGGTTAATCTGGTCTCCTCTGGCACCTGGGGCGATGGCGATGCCGGGGGCATTACGTCCGGTAATGAGCGGGAAACCAAACTGGAAGATGCCTACCTTGGCTGGCGCTCCGGCAATCTGATTCCTGCGCTCGGAGAGAACGGCCTCGATCTTTCCGTTGGGCGTCAGCAGTTTACTATTGGCGACGGTTTCCTGATCAATAGTGATGCCCTGAACTTTGGCGATGCTCTGAATGGTGGGGGACTGGACTTTGACCGGGGCGGCGCCTACTGGCTCGCAGCCCGCAAGGCGTTTGACGAGACGGCCATCGCCCGTGTTGGAGGCTCGGAGGGCCTGCGCGCCGACCTGTTCTGGCTGGCCTCTGACAATAAAGCCCAGGCGGAAATGGAGCTGGCAGGCTTAAATACCGAGTATGTGACCTCTCAAGGTACCTTTGGTCTGGCTTATATCGAAGGGCTGGACGTTGATGACACCTTCGCTCCCATCCTGGGGTATGGCTCAAGAGACGGGCAACAAACCACGAGCCTCCGCTATCAGGGCAATGCGGGTGTCGAGAACCTGTTCCTGTCTGCTGAATTTGTCAATCAGGAAGCCGGAGAAGGCTCTGATAAGAATGCCAAGGCGTGGTACGCCGAAGCCGGCTGGACCTTCAGCGAGATTAACTGGTCACCCAGCGTCAACTATCGATATTCGAGCTTTGATGAGGGTTTCGATCCGCTGTTCTTCGGTTTCAACCGTGGCTATGGCACCTGGTTCCAGGGTGAGGTCGCTGCTAACTACGCGGGGCCATTCAACTCCGACGCCTCCGTGCATCACCTGGGCCTGAAGGCAAACCCCTCAGAAACACTCAGTATCGGCGCTCTCTTCTTTGACTTCACCGATACCGCAGGCGGTACCGGAAACCTGAACGCTCAGGAAGTGGATCTTTATGCCGAGTGGGTGGCAGCGCCGCATCTGATTATCAGTCCTCTGGTTGGCTTCTATATGCCAGACAACAGTGACGCCGAGGGTGGCAGCCAGATCGGCGGCAACGACACCAATACGTACGCTCAGATCATTGCCATCGTTCCGTTCTGATCCGACTCCATAAGTCCCTAAAAGCGAAGCTGCCCAGGTACAGAACCGTGGGCAGCTTCAGGGGCTATTCACTTTAGCTCAAAGAATACTCTCGGGAGAGCATTGTCATGCAAACCTACACTAATCTGGTGAACGGCAAAGCGGTTGAAGCAACCGATCACCAGGAAATTTTCAATCCTGCCACTGGCGACTCTCTGGGGTTAGCACCTCTGAGCAGAGAGCAGGATGTGAACGACGCCGTCACAGCTGCCCGCAACGCACAGAAAGTCTGGGCGAGGGCCAGTGATCAGGAGCGTCAGGAAACAGTCACCCGCATTGCCCAGGTACTTCAGGACAACTCGGAATACCTGGCCGAACTAATCACCCGGGAGCAGGGCAAACCCCTCTCTGGCCCCGGTTCCCGCTTCGAGATGCAGGCCTGCGTGGGTTGGACACAGGTACCAGCAGCACTGGCACTGCCCCCGGAAACCGTCCACGAGGACGAAGAACGCAAGGACGTTTTGCACCGGGTGCCACTGGGCGTTGTGGCAGCGATTGCCCCCTGGAACTGGCCTCTGATGATCGCCATCTGGCAAATCATTCCTGCCATCCGCATGGGCAACACGGTGGTTCTCAAACCCTCCGAATATACGCCGATTGCGACCCTGGAAATGGTTCGGCTGATCAATCAGGTACTGCCCGCGGGTGTTCTGAACACCATTTCTGGGGACGGTCGTATCGGGGCCGCGCTGACCAGCCATCCCGACATCGACAAGATCATGTTCACGGGCAGCGAGGCGACAGGCCGGCGTATCATCGAAGCCTCGTCGCGAAACCTCGCGCCGATCACGCTGGAACTTGGCGGCAATGATGCTGCCATCGTGGTTCCCGGCACGGACGCCACGGCCATTGCGGAAGGTCTTTTCTGGGGTGCCTTCCTGAACATGGGACAGACCTGCGCGTGCATCAAGCGGTTGTATGTCCACGATAATGACTACGACTCGGTGGTTGCCGCCCTCAGCAATCTTGCCCGCCAGATGCCCATTGGTGACGGCATGAACGAGAACAACCTGGTCGGTCCGCTTCAGAACGAGATGCAGTACAACAAGGTGAAAGAGCTGGTCGACGATGCCCGGGCCAATGGCTGCGATGTCATGGAATTCGGTGATGTTCCTGACACCGGCTACTTTCTGCCTGTGACACTGGTGGGCAATGTCAAGGATGGTCACAGGCTGGTGGATGAGGAGCAGTTCGGCCCGGCTCTGCCCATCATCCGTTACAAAAACCTGGACGAAGCGGTCGCTTCCGCGAACGGCTTGTCAGCTGCCCTCGGCGCCTCGGTCTGGGCCAACAGCCCGGAGGAAGCCGAGCCGGTTGCCATGAGAATGGAAGCCGGAACCGTCTGGATCAACCAGCACGGGGCAATCCACCCAATGGTGCCCTTCGGCGGCAATAAAGCTTCCGGCTATGGGGTAGAGTTTGGTCTGGAAGGGCTGAAAGCGGTGACCCAGCCCAGAGTTATCAGCATCAAGAAATAAAGCGTTGGCGGTCCTGGCAGAAGCTGGAGGGTGTCACACCGAAGTACTGCCTGAAGGCAGTCGAAAATGCACTGGGACTGGCGAAGCCGAAACGGTATCCGACTTCCGTCAGGTTCACCTTGCCCTTCGACGTTTTCAGGTAATCGGCGCACATCTCCAGCCGCTGGGTTCTGATATACCCCGACACGGTCAGCGAACGGGCGGAAAACGCCCGGTAGAGTCCCCGAACCGAGGTTCCCGTGTTGTCTGCCACCATCCGCGCGCTCAGTTCAGACTCACCGATGTTTTCCCGGATAAAGGAAGCAGCTTGAAGGAACACGCGCTCACTGGGGCTGTGCTGTCCCACACTGCGGATGACCGAGGGTTTGATCAGCATGATCAGCGAGTCAACGATCGCGGCGCCTTCCTCCTTGTCAAGATTGTCGTAATCGGCTGCTCCGCCAATCAACAGGTTTGCCACATGTGCAATATGGCTATCGGAGGGAATTCGGACACCAAGCTCGATTCCTGACAGATTCAGCGTTCGCTCTATGATTGGGCGGGGGAGGATCAACGAAATCTGCTCCGACTCGTTGTCATAGGTAAAGCTGAACGGAAGAGCCGAATCAACCAGAACAATATCCCCTGCCTGGAGAATAGACCCGTTCCCAGCCTGCTCTACCCGCGACTTTCCCCGAAGCTGAAACACGCAGAAAAACTCAGGCGCGACACAGCGGCGGATTTCGCTTCGGCCACGAACAAGCTGAGCGCCACGAATGGTAACCCGGGACATATCCAGGGCGCTGGATCCCATCTTGCTTATGTTTCCGGAGAATTCCTCTTTGAGAGGTTCTGCCGAAAAAGGTCCACAGATCTGATTAACATCACTGATCCAGCGGTCGAATCCTGCCGTTGAAAAGGTGTTTCCAAGCATAACTGACCCACCGAAATCGGCTTTTATGATAATTTGTACAGAGATTGGCCAGTTCCCTCGTATATGTCAAGCTCCTGTAAACAGCAGCCCTGAGAGCGCACATAAACGAATACGACACCCAACTAAAACTCACAATATTTTTTTTGAATCGCATTTCTTCAATTCCAGAGCCAATTTCTTCCGCAAAAAGTCTCGAAGAGAGTTGACCCTGTAGTGACTACAGGGTTTTCAATAAGACCATCCGAACAAAGGAGGTCTTTATGGCGTGCAGTTGCTCCGCCCCCGAACCCAAATCACCCGCGCCGGGCTTCCGAAAAGCCCTGTGGATTGCATTGTGGGTCAATCTTGCGATGTTCCTGGTGGAGGGTTATGCCAGCCTTCAGTCCGGGTCCGTATCGCTGATGGCGGATGCCATCGACTTCTTTGGTGACAGCGCCAACTACCTGCTATCGCTGTCGGTACTTTCCATGGGCATGCTCTGGCGTGGCCGGGCCGCGATGGTGAAAGGCATCACCATGACAGTCTTCGGTATTGCGGTGCTGGGCCGCGCGATTTGGGTAATGCAAAGCGGCATTACGCCGGAACCCATGACAATGGGGGCGGTTGGCTTATTGGCTCTGGCTGCCAACATGAGCGTTGCAGCCATGCTGTTCAAATTCCGGGAAGGTGACTCGGATATGCGCTCGGTGTGGTTGTGCAGCCGTAACGATGCCATCGGCAATATTGCGGTTATGATAGCCGCGCTGGGGGTGTTCGGCACGGGCACCGCCTGGCCGGATCTGGCGGTTGCGACTGTGATGGGAGGCCTGGCGATTACTGCGGGCATCAGCGTGGTGCGTCATGCCCGCAGGGATATCCAGGGAGCGCAGGCGGCACTCGACAGTCAGGCATTTATGGCAGAACCAACGCCACCATCACAGGAATAAACGCCAACGCAAACAGCGTACTGAGCAACGCCGTTCCCGCCGCCTGTTTCGGTGCGGTATCCAGCAGGGTAGCAATTACCACGGTGTTGGCTGCAATCGGGGTGATCGAAATCAGGAATATGGCCTGGTAGACCGCCAGGTCGTAGACACCGAAAAAGCTGGCATCCAGCCACCAGAAAACCAGAGCCACCAACGGCCAGGAAATGAACTTTCCGAAGAACGCCAAACCGGTGAAACGCAGGTTACCCGCCAGCCCGCGAAAACTCAGAATGCCCATGCCGATAATCATCATCCCGAGAATGCTGTAGGCACCGCGCAGGTTATCAAACAGCGGGGTAAACACATCCGGAATGGTGAAGCCTGAAAGGTTCAGTACAACCGCCAGCCCGAAGGCATACACCGAAGGCAGCTTCGCCACTCGTACCAGAGAATCTTTAAGACTGTATCGGCCCCGGGCAGCCAGGTAAAAGCCAACCGAATTCTCGAACAGGGTGGTGCCCAGCATGCAGACAATGTACAGCGCCAACCCCTCCTGCCCGAACAGTAACAGTGCCACCGGGATGCCAAAGTAGCCGGTATTGCCAGTGCCGACTGACAGCGGCATCAGGCTGGCACTGCCATCGGTAATGAAACGCCTGGCCAGCCAGAGATGCGCCACGCCAAGAGCCGTACACAAGCCGAACGTCAGCACCGGCAGCAGGATCACTTCCGGGGAAAGCGGCGCTGCCATCACGCCCGAGAACACCACCGAGGGCGTCATGATGTAGAGCATGATCCCGGCGATGTGCTTGCCACTGGCTTCCAGGTAGCGGCCGGCAATCCAGCCCAGCCCTACCGTTACATAGAGGGGAAGCAATTTATAGAGCAAGGCCAGTGCAGCCACCATGAAAGCTCCATCATAACAATCGGATAGGCTAAAACTGGAAAGTTTACCATCACTTGAGGCGCTTCGCTTTTATTGATCAGCCCTATAACCTTTAATGATTTAAGTCATTTCAAAAGATGCTTTTTTGATACCATAATTGGCTGAACACTCATAGATGAGTTAATGCCATGAACAGCATCTTCAGGACGGATGTGTCCTCAGCTCCCTGCATGCTGGGCGACAACAACCCCGAAATTATTCAGCAACAGAGCGCCTCAACCGAAGTCGCGCTGCTCAACGGCCTGAGCCGGGTATTCGGTATCCGGCTCGACAACGAGCAGAAAAGCCCTGAAGCCCGTTTCCTCAGCGATCTCGCCCGCCTGTTTCACCAGCGTCGGGTGGACGCGGAATCCAACCTGGAAAAACACGACACTCCCTGGGCCAATGTCTATCTCATTCAATATGGCATCATGCGGCTATTCCGGGAAGCGCCTAGCGGCAAGGTCTCCGTGCACCATTTCTTTTCCGAGGGTGATATGGTTTGGCCGGTGTTTGGCCGTAGCCGGACGGTTAGAAACACCCTGTGCCTTACCAGTGTGACACCAGTCACTGCCTGGGTAGCCGACTTTGCAGCGTTCCGGTCCGCTATCCAGTCCCATGGCGAGGGATTGTGGCCGAGCTTTGCCCTTGCGCTGACCGAGGAGATGGCGGAACTGGCCAGCATGCGGGAGTTCCGGAAACACACCATGTCCGCCCGGGAGCGATATCTCTTATTACTTGAGGAATATCCGGAGTTGATCAAGCGCGTTCCGGACAATCAGCTGGCGTCTTGGCTGGGTGTTGTACCTGCAACCTTCTCGCGGCTGAAAACGGGCACAAAAAAGGGCAGCAAGCTGTAGCCTGCTGCCCTGAAAAACGCTCAACGCTCTCGAAGTCGTTTGCTTTTAGCCGTGTAGTCTGACGGCCAATTCGGCCACGTGTTTGCCTTGATAACGTGCAATGGTCAGCTCTTTCTCGCTGGGCTGACGGGAGCCGTCGCCACCGGCGATGGTTGAGGCACCATAAGGTGTGCCACCGTTCATTTCTGAAATATCAAAGAATTCCGGGATACCATACCCCAGTGGCACAATCACCATGCCGTGATGAGCGAGCGTGGTCCAGAAGGAGCTGATGGTGTGCTCCTGGCCGCCGCCGGTTCCGGTTGAGGTGAACACGCTGGCAACCTTGCCATGGAGTTTGCCCTCTGCCCAAAGGCCGCCGGTCTGATCCAGAAAGGTGCGCATCTGGCCAGCCATGTTGCCAAATCGTGTCGGCGTGCCAAAGATCACAGCGTCATATTCCGCCAGCTCTTTCGGATCTGCTATCGGGGCGCCCTGGTCGGTTTTCCCGCCCGCGCCCTTGAATGCGTCTTCCGGCATGGTTTCCGGAACACGCTTGACCGTCACCTCAGTGCCAGCGACACCCCTTGCCCCCTCGGCAACCGTGTTTGCCATGGTCTCGATGTGACCGTACATGGAGTAATAGAGAACAAGTACCTTTGCCATCGTGTAGAGCCTCCTGCCTGTTGCAGTTGAATGGTGGCTCCACACTACCTCTCGGACAGGTATCGAAAAACCGGAAGATTTCATCCAGCTTGTTCAGAATTTCTGATCAATCTCAGAGGCCTGTCACATTTCCGCCATTGCGTACACGTGTACGCTGAAGTACCGTAGCGGCACGACTGATAAGGGAAAGACTTCAATGAAAGCTACCGGCTCTGCCAAAGCCTCTGATCACCACCGTATCGAAGAATGGCTGAACAGTGCCAGCCACGGGCTGGGGGCCGTTCTCAGCGTCATTGGAACTGTTGCTCTGATTGTTGCCGCCAGCCAGCTGGGTGACGGGTGGAAGATTGTAAGTTTCAGCATTTTCGGTGCTTCACTGATCCTGCTCTACCTGTCATCGGCGCTGTACCACGGTGCCCGCCACCCACGGTTGAGGGCGACCTTCAAAACCCTGGACCACTGCGCGATCTTCCTGCTCATTGCCGGCACTTACACACCATTCCTGCTGGTTAACATGCGTGGCACCACAGGCTGGACACTTTTTGCCATCATTTGGTCGCTGGCCATTGCCGGCGTGGTGCTGAAGGTTATCTTCAGGAATCGGTTCAAACTTGCAAGGGTAGGTATTTACATTGCTATGGGCTGGCTGATCACTTTTGCCTCGTCGGACCTGGTGGCCAGTCTGAGTGAACCAGCGCTGTATCTGACCATTGCCGGCGGTGTGGTTTACACCGCCGGGGTGATTTTCTATCTGGCCGACCGTATTCCCTACATGCATGCCATCTGGCACATGTTCGTAATAGGCGGCAGCGCCCTGCACTTCAGTGCCATCTACTATGGCGTGCTTCCCTACACCGCCTGATCAGAATGCCCAGACCACGCCCATCAGAACACCCCACGCCAGCACGGAAGCAGCCATGACCGTGTAGGTGGCTGACATGGCCACCACATCATTTTCGCTGAGGTGACACAGGGAGCGCACTCCCTGGTACACCAGTGCGCAAGACAGGAACAGGCCGGCAAACACCGCTACCACACTTACTGCCAGCACCGGCAACAGCAAAGCCAGCGACGACAACCACAGCGGCAGCGGTGCAATGGCCGCCAGCAGATAGGCATCCTGGTAACTGATTTTAAGTTTGTGGCCATCCAGCACTGCCTGAATCAGCCACCCCATGACAAAGAAGGTAAGCAATTCAGCCAGGAACAGGATCGTGGTAATAAACCTCCATTCCTTGTCACCAAATCCTTGTATGAAACTGTCTCCGTAATGCGTACCTGCGTAATAGAGCAGCACCGGTGGCAGGAAGGACATTGGGACCACGATTACCCAGGCCAGAAACGGGATAGACAGGTTATGGCGACGCAATTCCTCCCAGGCACCATTACCGGAAAACGGCAGACGGGCAAGCTTTGCAATATTCATAATGCACCTTTAAAGTGTACCCCATGTATTTCTTATTGATAGCCCCGGGACAGTCGAGGGTCAAGAACACGAGATGACTTCAGACAACCCGGCCAGGCCCCGCAAAAACATCCATTCGTTCTGGCTGTTCTTTCCTGCCGCTTCGCTTCTGGCGGCCCTTGCAGTGCCCTTATCCATTTACAGCACTCTGTCGGGAGCAGGCCATGGCCATGAACTGATCTTCGGTTTTGGCCTTGCCCTGATCGCCGGTTATACCCTCGGCCCACAGCCATGGCGCGTGCTGGCCCCATTATTCCTGCTATGGCTGGTCGCCCGTCTTGGCTGGGCATGGGCACCGGATAACCTCGTACCCCAGCTGTTGAGCCCGGCATTCCTGCTGTCCGTGGCTTACTGGTTAGTAGCTGGCGCCCCCGCCAGTATCAGCCTGACAACTCCCGACACGCGTCGTATCATGATCGCTGCCATTATCGGCCTGTTACTGCTTATGACCTTTATGGGCAGCAGAATCATAGCTCCCGGCACTGCATGTCATTAGCAGCGGCGGTGCTGGCTCGACTTCAGGCCGGCAGCGCGGCTTTTGCGCATCCGGAATTGCTCTGGATATCAGCAGTGTGTTGGTCAGCGGCCTTCAGCCTGGTTGCAGTTCAACTTGTCGTGCTGTTTCAACACGACCTACAGCGCCGGAAATGATTGGCTACCTCTACTGCGCCAGAGGGTCTGGCCGACTACTCCCTCAGTTGTATTACCATTGCAACTTATTGTTTTAGAACGATTATAAACAGCCGGTCACAGGCCGCCAAATCGCCTGAGAGCCAGCACAGGAGCGAGCGCCTCTGTCCTTGATATTAATCATGATTACTTAGTGCCTCCCGTTTGCAGAATAGCGGCCATAGCCCAAACGCCACCGTTTTCGTGGCTCCGGGTCAGCAACCATAGGAGCAGTTATCATGGCCAAAACTAACGCCGACATCGAACACTGGGATGTCGAAAACGAGGAGTTCTGGGAAAAGGAAGGCAAACGCATCGCCTCCCGCAACCTGTGGATTTCCATCCCCAGCCTGCTGATAGGCTTCGCCGTTTGGTTGATGTGGGGGATGATCACCACACAGATGCAGAACCTCGGCTTTCCGTTCACCATTGAACAATTGTTCACCCTGAGCGCTATTGCCGGGCTTTCCGGTGCCACCCTGCGGATTCCGGCATCGTTCATGATCAAGATTGCCGGTGGTCGAAATACCGTCTTCCTGACCACAGCATTGCTGATGCTTCCCGCCCTGGGAACCGGTATTGCACTGACCAATCCAGACACTCCGTTCATCGTCTTCCAGGCGCTGGCACTGCTATCCGGCATCGGCGGCGGCAACTTTGCCTGCTCCATGAGCAACATCAGCTCCTTCTATCCGAAAAGCAAGCAGGGCTACGGCCTGGGAATGAACGCCGGGCTGGGTAACTTCGGTGTTACCACCATGCAGGTTCTGATCCCACTGGCAATGACCGTCGGTATCTTCGGAGCCGTCGCGGGCGGCCCCATGGAGCTGCAAAGCGCAAGCGGCACCCTGATCGGCCGTATCGAAGCCGGAACCGAGACCTGGATCCAGAACGCGGGCTTTATCTGGCTGGTGTTTCTCATTCCCCTGGCCTTCGCGGGCTGGTTCGGCATGAACAACCTGCGCACCATTACCCCGAATCCGGGCAGCCCGGTCTCAGCCTTCGGCAAGATTCTTGGCCTCTACGGGGTGGGGCTTGCCACTTCCCTGGTCGGTGTTTACGCCCTGGGCATACTGAATATGTGGGTGGCGCTGCCCCTCACCATCATCCTGACGCTGGTTCTGTTGCGCCTGATCCCTGGCGACATCAAACCCAATATCCAGAAGCAGTTTGCCATCTTCAGTAACAAGCACACCTGGTCCATGACCGTGCTGTACATTCTCACCTTTGGCTCGTTCATCGGCTTCTCCGCGGCACTGCCCCTGTCCATTAGCGTTATCTTCGGCAACATGATGGAAGTGGCAGCCGACGGCACCGTAACGCGCGTCACCAATCCGGATGCTCCCAGCGCTCTTACCTGGGCCTGGATGGGGCCCTTCGTTGGCGCGCTGATCCGCCCGGTAGGTGGCTGGATTTCCGACAAGATGGGCGGCTCCATCGTCACCCAGATCATCTCGGTCATCATGGTGGTGGCATCCGTGGCAACCGGTTACGTGATGATGCTGGCCTACAACTCAACAGATCCGAACAGCTACTTCGCACTGTTCTTGATTCTGTTCATCGTGCTGTTCGCCGCCAGCGGCATCGGCAACGGCTCCACCTTCCGCAGCATTGGTGTGATCTTTGACCAGCAGCAGAAAGGTCCGGTGCTTGGCTGGACCTCTGCGGTTGCCGCCTACGGTGCTTTCATCGCACCCCGGGTGATGGGCCAGGAAATCCAGGCCGGTACCCCGGAACTGGCCATGTACGGATTTGCGGTCTTCTACGCAGTGTGCCTGGTGGTGAACTGGTGGTTCTACCTGCGCAAGAATGCCTACATCAAGAATCCCTGATGAAACCGTAAGACGATCAGATACAACTTGCCGGCCCCAGGGGCCGGTTTTTTTAGTCCTGATTCTCCCGTCCCTCCTCCGGCTCATCGCCACATCCGAGAGCTTCCCGGACACGCTTTACCCCTTCTCCCTCTTCCTCTGTACTGGCCAACAGGGCGAGATCTTTTGCCGTCTGTCCCTCCCTGTTCTCAACGTCGGCATCTGCCCCTGCCGACAACAGTAACCTCACTATCTCCGGGTTCCGGTTTCTGACCGCCCATATGAGTGCTGTCTGGCCGTTCTCTTTCTCCTGGATATCCAGCTCAGCCTCACGCGAGATCAGAACCCTGACCGCCTCAGGGCGGTTGTTCACTGCCGCTGCCATCAGCGGCGTACGGCCGCGTATATCACGAGCTTCCAGGCTGTCGTCCTGCCAGAGGATCTGACACAGAATACAAAAAACCCGCCGGGATTGCTCCGGGCGGGTTCTGACGAAGGTCTGCTGGCCGGCGGCGGCTAACCAGTCGCAGCAGCCTGCTTCCGGCGTTCCTCCTCTTCGATCTGAAGGTCAACAGACGATACCTGGTACTCTTCAGCGAATCCGGACTCAGGTTCTTTCAACCACAGCAGGCACAATACCCAGCTGACAAAGGCCCCTGCGGCAATGATGTAGAAGAACTGCGTAGGGGTAACGAAGGTAAAGATAGTCAGATAGACCACCGCTCCGACGTTACCGTAAGCACCGGCCATGCCGGAAATCTGGCCGGTAAGCCGGCGCTTGATGGAGGGAATGATACCGAAGGTGGCGCCCTCGGCACCCTGTACGAAGAATGAGGTGAATACGGTGATCGCGACGGCGATGATCAACGGCCAGTTCGAATTCATCAGCCCCATCAGCGCAAAGCCGATGGAAATACCGAACATGTAGGCGAGCATGACAAATCGGCGATTTCCCATCCGGTCAGAGACCATGCCACCCATCGGGCGCGCCAACAGGTTCACGAAGGCAAAGGAGGCCGCGATCATGCCCGCAGCGGCAGCGTTCAGGCTCCAGGTTTCTTCAAAGAACATCGGCAGCATCGACACCACCGCCAGCTCCGCGCCGAAGTTGGCGAAATAGGTGCTGTTCAGGGCCGCCACGCTGTTGAACGGGTACTTGTCGTCCTCCGGCACGCCTTGCTTGAGAATGGGAACGTTCACCCGCAGGATCTGGATGACCTGGTAGATCACAATGGCAGTGATGGCGCCATAACAGACCAGTGCACCAGTCGTGCCAATATACCCCATGCTCTGGATACGCCAGACCAGAATAGCCAGCACCCCGACCAGCGGAATGGTCCACAGGATAAGCTTGATCATGTCACCCCAGCTGCTGACTTCCAGTGCAATCGCCTTGCGGGGCTTGCGGTGAACGGAACCCTCAGGACCGTCGGTGATGGCAAACCAGTAGTACACACCGTATGCCGCCATGAAGATTGCACTCTGGGCAATGGCCCAACGCCAGCCGTCCTCACCCCCATACATGTGCAGGGCAATTGTGGGCAGAGAGATGGCCGCAGCCGCGGAACCGAAGTTACCCCAGCCAGCGTAGAAGCCCTCGGCGAAACCGATATCCCTTGGCTTGAACCACATCGCAGTCATGTGAATACCGACGACGAAGCTGGCGCCAATGGAGCTCAGAACCAGACGGCTGACCAGCAGTTGCATCATGGTGGTGCCGAAGGCAAACACCAGTGCCGGAATAGCCATCAATACCATCAGCACCGAGAACACACGACGTGGACCAAAACGATCAAGTGCCATACCGACAATAATGCGGGCGGGGATGGTCAGGGCCACGTTACAGATGGCAAACAGGCGGATGTCGTCCTTGGTCAGCCAGTCAACGCTTTTCAGCATGCTGGACGCCAAGGGTGCCATATTGAACCAGACATAAAAGGTAATAAAGAAGGCAATCCAGGTCAGGTGCAGTGCCCTGATCTCCGGATTACGGACGCGGAATACGTCTGCGACTTTCATTTCAGCCTCCGGGGCTATTAAGGGGTGATTAAAGGCTGGGGAGAATGAGCAGCGGGCACTGCACCCGGCGCGCGAGGAACGAACTCACGCTGCCGAAGGTCATGTAATCCAGCTCATCCACGAAATAGGTCAGGGATCGGGCAATGAAGCCGCCATCAGGCTCGTGGCTGTGGCGTGCTATTACCAGCATGTCGGGGCGAATTTTTTTCTCTGCCGCAAACAGCAGCATTTTCCGGGCGTCGCCTTCCAGCATCATGTTTTCAGCAGTGATCTGCTCGTTCTGGCAGACCTCCATGGCCTCTGCCAAATGCTGTTTGAGCTCGTCCACTTCCTGCTGGAAGAAATCTTCATTTCCCGAGGTGATGTCGCGTGGGTTTTCTGCTACCGCCACGAGAGTGATTTGCGGCTTCAGATCCCGAAACATCGTGATCGTTTGTGCCAGGGCCAACCTGGCATTTCTCGAACCGTCGTAGGCAATCATGATTTTCATCGTAGGCTCCAGACCTGTTGTGCCAGCGCGCACGCGTGGCGGGCTTAATATTTGTCAGCATTAGCCCACAACCGCCTGATGACAGCACTTGATATGCATCAATTACGCCTCCTGGTACCCCACCAGAGACACAGCCTTGATATCCCCAAACAGGTTTCATGCCTTAAATACCTACCCCCACCTGCCTTTAAGGGGGTACCTCCAATGCCACACCGGCCCAGTGAGCATTCTTGACATTGTTCAAGTGCCGACACGGGGCGGGCGGGATAAAGTCGAAACCATCTATTTGCAGTTCGCAGTGGGAGGGAAACATCATGCAATACAGCGTTTCGAAGCCTGAACAATACCGCGCGCTGGGCATATCCACTTTTGCCTTCACCCTGTGCTTTGCGGTCTGGACCATCTTTTCCATTATCGGTATCAAAATTCGCCAGGACTTCGGGCTGTCGGATACCCAGTTGGGGTTGTTGATGGCGACACCAATACTCACCGGTTCCATCAGCCGCCTGTTTCTGGGCATCTGGACGGACCGCTATGGTGGCCGCTGGGTGTTCGGCGTGCTGATGCTGACTACAGCTGCGTGTGTATACCTGCTCACCTTCGCCAACAGCTACCTGATGTTGCTGGTGGGAGCTCTTGGGGTTGGCCTCGCCGGTGGCTCATTTATCGTTGGCGTAACCTATACCGCTGCCTGGTTCGAGCGGGAACGCCAGGGCACCGCATTGGGTATTTTCGGTGCAGGTAATGTGGGCGCGGCAGTGACCAATTTCGGCGCTCCTTTCCTGCTTGTGGCGCTGGGCTGGCAAGGTACGGCCCAGGTCTATGCCACGGTACTGGCTATCATGGGGGTGCTTTTCATCCTCCTTGCCAAAGAGGACCCCAAGGCAAAGGAGCGCGCCAGCAAGCAATCCCAGTCCTTCCTGGAGCAGATGGCACCACTGAAAGAGCTAAGGGTATGGCGCTTCGCGCTCTACTATTTTTTCGTGTTCGGCGCATTTGTCGCTCTCGCTCTCTGGCTGCCCCACTACCTCATCGGAGTTTATGGGCTGAATATCAAAACCGCTGGCATGATTGCCGCGCTTTATACCATCCCCGCCTCCCTGTTCCGTATTCTTGGTGGCTGGATGTCGGATCGCTACGGTGCCCGACGGGTCATGTACTGGACATTCATTGCCTCTGTGATCTGTACCTTCCTGCTCAGTTATCCACCAACTGAATACGTGGTGCACGGCATCGACGGCGACCTCCGGTTCTTCCTGGAAGTAGGGCTGGTTCCATTCGTGGTCCTTACCTTCATACTCGGCTTTTTCATGTCACTGGGAAAGGCGGCTGTGTACAAGCATATTCCGGTGTACTACCCCAGCCATGTTGGCGCTGTGGGGGGCGTTGTCGGCATGATCGGTGGTCTTGGAGGTTTCCTGCTACCTCTGATGTTCGGTGCACTCAACGATCTTACCGGAGTCTGGCAAAGCAGCTTCATGCTGATGTTCGTCATCGTGGCCGCCGCACTGGCCTGGATGCACTACGCCATCCGCTCCGCGGAACGAGTGGAATGGGCCGCTCAGGAGACCAAGACCGACCTGCCGGAGCTGGCTTCGCCGCAGCTGTTTTATCCGCTGAACCGTGCAGCCCGGGACGACGACCCCTTGGCCAATCGCCAGCCGCCCCTGAGGTGAGGTCCTCACAACCTCTTGCCCTTGTAGCCTCGACCTGTGCTACGACCGCCCCCGCCTCCGGGGGCTTTTTTTCGTTCGGTGTATCCAACCCGCCCCACTCGCTTTAGAATTCAGGCTCCACGAACTGACTGGAGTTGTTGTTTCCCATGTCCCCTCAGTCGAGTCCTGCTAACGGTTTCGAGCAACTGCGCCGGATTGAGTCCAGCCGGATATTCCAGAGTGTTGTGATTGGCATCATCATTCTGTCTGCGCTGACCATTGGTGCCAAGACGTATGAACTCCCGCCGCTGGTGGAAGGCTCGCTGGTCGTGATGGACAACGCCATCACCATTTTCTTCCTGCTGGAAATCCTGTTCCGCTTCGCCGCCTGCCCCAACAAGAAGCGCTTCCTGATGGATGGATGGAACCTTTTCGACACCCTGGTGGTGGTTGGCAGTCTGATCCCACTGGATAATTCCGACGCGGTGCTGCTGGGCAGGCTACTGCGGGTTTTCCGGGTATTGCGGCTGATTTCCGTCGTGCCGGAGCTGCGGTTTCTGATCAACTCGCTGCTCAAAGCCATTCCCCGCATGGGCTACATTGCCCTGCTGATGTTTATCATCTTCTATATCTACGCGGCCATGGGCTCGATGTTCTTTGCCAACGTTGACGAGGAACTCTGGGGGGATGTCGCCATCGCAATGCTCACGCTGTTTCGTGTGGCGACGTTTGAGGACTGGACAGACGTGATGTACGCCACCATGGAGCAGTACCCGCTGAGCTGGATCTACTACCTGACCTTTATATTCCTGACAGCCTTCGTATTCCTGAACATGATGATTGGCGCCATTCTGGAAGTCATGAGTGAGGAACAGAACGCCAAACAGCAGAAGCAGGCTCATGACGAGAGGGATGAGATTGCCCGCCAGCTGCAAGCAGTTCAGGAACAGTTGCAGGAGTTGACGAAGCAGGTCTCAGAAAGGTCCGGGAGTCGCTGACCCCCGGTTTTGAAGAGATCAGAAGGGTTTGGCGAGAGCCAGGTGGAAAATGGCCATAATCTGAACCAGCGCCAGTACAGAGGCAATCAGCCGCACCTGCAGGCTACGGGTCTCTTTCAAGGCAAACACGCCAGCGACAATGTAGCCGACCAGCAGAAAGATCTTCGCCGTCAGCCAGCCGTGCACAAACGGCATCCAGGGCGTTACGAACAGCAGGCTGATGGCAGCCACCAGCAAAACCGTATCGTTGGCGTGGGGAATCCAGCGCAGCGGTGTCTTACGCCAGTTGGGCTTGCCCACGGCATCCAGCAGCAGACGCAAAGCAAACAGCACCACCGTCAGGTAGGCCGCTATCATGTGGACACTCTTTAAAATCAGGTAACCGCTCATAAATTAATCCATTGGGAATCAGATCGATAGCCGCATTGTACGCAAAACTACCGCCTGATGGGTATGTTAATTCTAAAAACATTTATCTAATATACAGGTTATATTCAGACAGCCAGTGGAGTTATTGTCATGCAGGCTATTCCCACAACCGAAGCCGCAGAGGGTGCAAGCATCCGCCAGCTGTTCGGCTACCCGTTCCGCATTTTCTTCCTCTCCATGACCGTACTGGCCATGCTGACAATCCCGGTTTGGGTACTGCAGGTCAGTGGGGCGATACAACTTCCCCTGGCCATGCCGGGCCTGTTCTGGCACCAGCATGAAATGCTGTTCGGCTTCTTGTCCGCCGCCATCGCCGGCTTCCTGCTCACTGCTGTGTGCGTATGGACCCAGACCGAGCGGACCCATGGCTTGCGCCTGGCACTGTTATGGGGTGTCTGGCTCGCCGGGCGGCTGTTACTGGCATTCGGCGCAGGCCTGCCGGAATGGCTGATTCATGGCGTAAACCTCGCTTTCCTGCCCCTGGTGATGCTGGACGCCGGCTGGCGCGTTGTGCATGCCAAACAGAAGCGACAACTGATGATTCTGGTCGTTCTGGGACTGCTCTGGTTGATGCAGATCGGCTTTGTGACCAGACTTGACCCGGCATTCAGCTACGGCGCCCTGATCATGGCAATGGCGTTGATAAGTATTATCGGCGGTCGCATTACCCCGGCCTTTTCTGCCGGCTGGCTCCGTCAACGGGGGCTGGATGCCACCCAGGTCAAGATGATTCCCGCTCTGGACATGGCGGTCCTGTTCAACATGGTACTGCTGATGGCGTCACTGGTGTCCGGCTGGCAAATGATTACGGCCGTTCTGGCCCTGACTGCCGCCCTGCTGATGCTGGTACGCCTGGCTGGCTGGAAGGGATGGCTGTTCCTCAAGGAGCCGTTACTCTGGGTGCTGCACCTGTCCATCCTGTGGGTGCCAGTTGCGCTGATTCTGCTCGCGGGCTCTATTCTTGCAGACTGGCCCACCAACGCCTGGACCCATGCCGCAGGTACCGGAGCTGTTGGCTGCCTGATTCTGGGTGTTATCGCCAGGGTATCCCTGGGTCACACCGGTCGTCCCCTTGTTCTGCCCCGTGGCATGGTCACCGCTTTTGTAATGATTCACCTGGCAGCACTGGTGCGGGTAGTTACTGCTTTCGATGCCATGCCCTGGCACGTGGGGGTCGGGATCAGTTCCCTGTTATGGGTGCTGGCATTCGGCATCTTCCTGGCCCGCTACGCTCGGATACTGGCATCAGTCCGGCCCGACGGGAAGGAAGGATAAGCCTTCAGAAAAAACCATACCCAGCCACTTCCCTGAAAACTGCAACCAATGGTCAATAGCCATCTGAGGAATAACAGCTAAAGTATAAGAAACCATTTTGTAACAGGAACAATGGCATTATGACCCCCGATCACTTTGACAAGGCAGACTTGGAAGCCTGTGGGCAAGGCACGCTTTTTCCAGGCAAGATGCGGTTACCGATCAACGAAATGCTGATGATGGACCGCGTAACCCATTTCAGCGAAACCGACGGGCCTTACGGCAAGGGCAGCATTGTTGCCGAACTGGATATCAATCCGGACCTGTGGTTCTTCAAGGTTCATTTTGTCGACGACCCCGTCATGCCCGGCTGCCTGGGCCTGGATGCCATGTGGCAACTTGTGGGCTTTTTCCTGGCGGCAACCGGCGGCGAGGGCAAAGGCCGCGCTCTTGGCGCTGGTGAAGTGAAGTTTACCGGTCAGGTGCTGCCAACCAACAAATTGGTGCGCTACCACCTGGATATCAAGCGGGTGGTTCGCCGTAAGCTGACCATGGCAATCGCCGATGCCAGCATGGAAGTGGATGGCCGCGAGATATACACTGCCAAAGATCTCAAGGTTGGCATGTTCAATTCTACGGATGACTTTTAGGAGCCATTAAATGCGTCGTGTTGTCATTACAGGAATGGGGATTGTCTCCAGCCTCGGAACCAATCAAGACGAAGTGACCCGGTCTTTGCGGGAGTCAATACCCGGCATCGGTTTCAGCCAGGAAGCCAAGGACAACGGTCTTCGCAGCCATGTCTGCGGCCAGATCGACCTGAACCTGCCGGATCTCATCGACCGCAAGCTGATGCGCTTCATGTGCCCGGCCTCTGGCTACACCTATCTGGCGATGAAGGAAGCCATCGCTCAGGCAGGGCTCACCGATGAACATATCCGCGCCAACTCAACCGGTGTTATTACCGGCGCGGGTGGTGCCTCTACCGTGGAATTGATGGACGCGATCGATACCCATCGTGCCAAAGGCATCCGCCGCGTTGGCCCATACCGCGTACCGCGCACCATGGGCAGCGCTATTAACGCCTCCCTGGCTACGGCATTCGGTATTACTGGCGTCAACTACGGCATTACCTCTGCCTGTGCCACTAGCGCCCACTCCATAGGCCACGCCGGCGACCTGATTGCCCTTGGTCGCCAGGACGTGATGTTTGCCGGTGGCGGTGAAGACATTCACTGGACCCTGAGCCTGATGTTTGATGCGATGGGTGCACTTTCCACCAAGTACAACGACACCCCCGGAACCGCTTCCCGCACCTACGACAAAGACCGGGACGGCTTTGTTATCTCCGGTGGCGGCGGTGTATTGGTACTGGAAGCCCTGGAGCACGCGGAAGCGCGCGGCGCCACTATCCTGGCCGAACTGGTCGGCTTCGGTGCAACGTCAGATGGCGCTGATATGGTGGCTCCGAGCGGTGAAGGCGCAATTCGCTGCATGCAGCAGGCCATGAAGAATGTGGACGGCGAGATCAGTTACATCAACACCCACGGCACCAGTACGCCCGCGGGTGATGTCACCGAGCTGAAAGCACTGAAGGAAACCTTTGGTGACAAGATACCGCCACTAAGCTCAACCAAGCCACTGTGCGGCCATGCCCTGGGCGCTGCCGGTGTTCACGAAGCCATCTACAGCCTGATCATGCAGCGAGGGAACTTCATTGCCCCGTCTGCCAATATCGAAAATCTGGACGAAGGCGCCGAGGGCTACCCCATCGTGCGGGAACGGCAGGACAACGTTGAACTGCCCCTGGTGATGAGCAACAGCTTCGGCTTTGGCGGTACCAACGGTACCCTGATCTTCAAGAAAGCCTGACACCTTAAGAAAGCAGGCGCCGGGGCATGCGATTTTGCTGCCACGGCGGCCTGAGCCCACATCATGCCACCATTGAGCGGTAGGCCCCCGGAGACTTGCCCATCCAGCGCTTGAACGCGCGACTGAATGCGCTGAGTTCCGAAAACCCCAGCTGTTCGGCGATTTCCACGAGGGACTTGCTACGGTCATTCAGATAAGCCAGCGCACGCTCGCGCCGGATTTCCTCCAACAACGCTGCGAAAGTCAGATTTTCCTGCTTCAGCCTTTTATGAAGTGTATGCCGGCTCATGTGCAGCTGGGAGGCAATGGCTTCGACCCCCACCCGACCACGTTCCAGATGCCCGGCAATCAACGAAGTTACCCGCGCACTGAACGGCGCCTTATTCGCAAGGGGCTCCATCGATTCTGATTGCATGTCTCTTACTCCTGAAATCTCAATGCAGGGAATAGTCGCCCGCGGACGTCAGCGTACACATGTTAGCCGAAAATAACCACATCCACCCTTGAGCCGCATCAAGGGAAAAAATCATTCCATAAGGCAAGATGACCCGCTTTCAGAGTCCGACAAACCGATGGCCTTACCCGGAGCACCGATGCATACCCCAGAACTGCTCGCCCCTGCAGGCACTGCCGAACATCTTGAAACCGCCTTTGCCTACGGCGCAGATGCCGTTTATGCCGGCCAGCCGCGATATTCACTAAGGGTAAGAAACAACAGCTTCAAAAACATTACAGCCCTGGGCGCAGGCATTACCCGCGCCCACGAGCTGGACAAGCAGTTCTATCTGGTTTCCAACATCGCGCCCCACAATGACAAGGTTCGCAGCTATCTTCGGGATCTCGAACCGGTACTGGAATACAAGCCGGATGCCCTGATCATGTCCGACCCGGGGCTGATCATGCTGGTACGGGAAAAGTGGCCGGACCAACCTATCCACCTGTCGGTACAGGCCAACGCCGTCAACTGGGCAACCGTTGAATTCTGGCGCAGACAAGGCATTAGTCGGGTCATCCTCTCCCGGGAACTGGCCCTCGACGAAATCCGCGACATCCGCGAGAAGGTGCCGGAGATGGAACTGGAAGTCTTCGTACACGGCGCCCTCTGCATGGCCTACTCCGGCCGCTGCCTGCTCTCCGGCTATATGAACCATCGCGACGCCAACCAGGGCGCCTGCACCAACGCCTGCCGCTGGAACTACAAGGAAGTCGCCCACAGCCACGACCAGACCGGTGACCTCATCGCCAAGTCAGCCACTGGCGAACCCCGGGAAATCCTGCTGGAAGAACCCAACCGCTCCGGCAGCCATATCCCCGCCTACGAGGATGAGCACGGCACCTACATCATGAACTCAAAAGACCTCCGCGCCGTCCAGCACGTGGCAGAACTGACAAAAATGGGCATCCACTCACTGAAAATCGAAGGCCGCACCAAAAGCACCTATTACGTAGCCCGAACCACCCAGGCCTACCGCCGCGCCATCGACGACGCCGCACAGGGCAAAGCCTTCGACATGAACCTCATGGACCAACTGGAGGCCCTCTCCAACCGCGGCTACACCGAAGGCTTCCTGCGCCGGCACGTTCCACAGGAATACCAGAACTATGAACAGGGCTCCTCTTTGAACGGCAGCCAGCAAGTAGTCGGCACTATTACTGACATGGATGACCGGTGGCTGACCATCGACGTAAAGAACAAATTTGCCCCTGGGGACCCGCTGGAACTGATCACACCGGCTGGCAATCTGCGGTTCTCGGCGGAAACCATGGAAAATCGGAACGGTGAATCAATGGCCTATGCCCCCGGAAGCGGCCATATCGTTCGCATCCCAAAACCCCACTCGCTGCCCGATTCGCTCGATTTCAGTTACCTGACCAGAATCCTGCCAGGCGGCGAATAGCAATTAGTCGAAGGCCTCAGGCGGGTCTGGCTCCCAAAACCGTGCATTGCCAGGGATGGCAATGCCGAGCCCCCATGGATGGGTTCACGGCGTGTTTTGGGAGCCAGACCCGCCTGAGGCCCACACCAAAGCATCCAGTCTTACAAAGGCCAGGCTATCAACCCGATTGGCACCCTCTTAGTGCCCCAACGCCCGATTAAGGTATAATCTCGACACGTGACATTTAATACCTGACTATTTTACTCTGGTATTGTATACTCACTCACCAGAAGAAACGGAAATTGCCCTTGGTTATCAACAGGGCGACACCCAATCCGTCATCCAAAAACCGATTGCAGGGCGTATCCATAGCGAGGACGACCACTGCAACGTCTGACACATTTACATCCGCAAGGTGGCCACCCAAGCAAGGCGACCGGCGACACCAGGGGCTCAAGAGCCCGAGATGAGAGAATACGGAGCGACGATCATGGCGACCACCGATAAAGAGGTGAACGAGCTCATCAAACGGGAATACGAACACGGTTTCGTGACAGACATCGAATCCGACACGTTCGAGCCCGGCCTGAATGAGGACGTGATTGCCCGCCTTTCCGGCATCAAGAAAGAGCCGGAATGGATGCTGGAATGGCGCCTGAAAGCCTACCGTCGCTGGCTGGAAATGGACGAGCCCGATTGGGCCCATGTGGGTTACCCGAAAATCGACTACAACTCGATTTCTTACTACTCCGCACCCAAGCGCCCGGAAGACATGCCCCAGAGCCTGGATGAAGTCGATCCGGAGCTGCTCAGAACCTACGAGAAGCTGGGCATCCCCCTGCACGAGCGAGAAAAGCTGGCAGGTGTGGCCGTTGACGCCGTCTTTGATTCCGTGTCAGTAGCTACCACCTTCAAGGAGCCGCTGGCTAAGGCCGGCGTGATCTTCTGTTCTATTTCCGAAGCCATTCAGGACTACCCTGAGTTGGTCAGGAAGTACCTGGGCTCCGTGGTTCCTGCTGGCGACAATTTCTTCGCCGGCCTGAACTCCGCGGTGTTCTCCGACGGCACCTTTGTTTATGTGCCAAAGGGTGTGCGTTGCCCCATGGAGCTGTCCACCTACTTCCGCATTAACGCGGCCAACACCGGGCAGTTCGAGCGTACCCTGATCATTGCCGAGGACAGCAGCTACGTAAGCTACCTGGAAGGTTGCACCGCGCCCATGCGGGACGAAAACCAGCTGCACGCGGCCGTGGTTGAACTGGTTGCGCTGGACGATGCGCAGATCAAATACTCCACGGTTCAGAACTGGTATCCGGGCGACGAGAACGGCAAAGGCGGCATTTTCAACTTCGTCACCAAGCGCGGCGCCGCCATTGGCAAGAACTCCAAGATTTCGTGGACCCAGGTTGAGACCGGTTCCGCGGTTACCTGGAAGTACCCGAGCTGCGTGCTGCGCGGTGACAACAGCGTGGGCGAGTTCTACTCGGTGGCGCTGACCAACAATTATCAGCAGGCCGATACCGGCACCAAGATGATTCATCTGGGCAAGAATACTTCCAGCACCATTATCTCCAAGGGTATTTCTGCCGGTAGGAGCTCCAACGCCTATCGCGGCCTAGTGAAGTTCGGCCCCGGTGCGGAGGGTGCGCGTAACTACACCCAGTGCGATTCGCTGCTGATCGGCGACCGCTGCGGCGCCCACACGTTCCCGTACATCGAGAGCAAGAACAAATCGGCCATCGTCGAGCACGAGGCCACCACCTCCAAGGTCAGCGACGAACAGATGTTCCTCTGCCGCCAGCGCGGTATCGACCCGGAGCAGGCCGTTTCCATGATTGTGAACGGCTTCTGTAAAGAGGTGTTCAAAGAGCTGCCGATGGAGTTTGCTGTCGAAGCCGGCAAGTTGCTCGAGGTTAGTCTTGAGGGGTCCGTTGGGTGAGGCCTGCTTGCCCCGCTGAGTAGGGTGGAGGTCAGTGAGCAGGTTGGGCCTTCCGAAACACGCCGTGAATACGTCCATGTAGGCTCCTAAAAAACATCCTTGTTTTTTAGGGTTTCGGAAGGCCCAACCTGCCCACTGACCCAGACTTTGGGCGGGCACTAGCAGAAATCAGTCCGCCGAAATGAAGTTGTTTCACCTCGGACGGCAAACACAAAAGTATGCGGAAGCCATCGGACAGGCCCTTCCGGGATCGTAAAAATCAGGGATGATTTTTCCGAGCGTACATGGACGTATTCACAGCGTATCCCGGAAGGGCCTGTCCGAGGGCTGACTCCCTCTCAGTTGGAAGTCAGTCCAAGGCACAAGAATTCAGACGGTTAAAACAGAGAGAAGCCTACTAATGCTGAGCATCAAGAACCTGCACGCATCCGTTGAGGGCGAAGAGATCCTCAAGGGCATCAACCTGGAAATCAAAGCCGGGGAAGTTCATGCCATCATGGGGCCAAATGGCTCTGGCAAGAGCACACTTTCCCAGGTGCTTGCAGGCAATGAGACGTTTGAGGTGACCGAAGGCGAGGTTACCCTCAATGGCGAGAACCTGCTGGATCTGGAAACCGAAGAGCGCGCTCGCGAAGGCATTTTCCTGGCGTTCCAGTATCCGGTGGAGATCCCGGGTGTCAGCAACCTGCAGTTCCTGCGCACCGCCGTTAACGCCATGCGTACGCACCGTGGCGAGCCGGAGATGAATGCGGCTGAGTTCATGAAGCTGGCCCGGGAGGTTTCCAAGCAGGTAGACCTGGACCCGGCGTTCCTGAAGCGGGGTGTCAACGAAGGCTTCTCCGGCGGTGAGAAGAAGCGCAACGAGATCCTTCAGGCCCTGCTGCTTCAGCCCAAGCTGGCGATTCTGGATGAGACCGATTCGGGGCTCGATATCGACGCCCTGCAGGTTGTCTCCAAAGGCGTGAACGCGCTGCGTGCAGAAGACCGCGCCATTCTGATGGTGACCCATTACCAGCGTCTGCTGAATCACATCGTGCCTGACTACGTGCACGTTCTGGCCGGTGGCAAGATCGTTAAATCCGGCGGTCGTGAACTGGCCCTGGAACTGGAAGAGCGCGGTTACGGCTGGCTCGGCGTGAAAGACGAAGAAGCCACACCCAGTGCAGCCAGCTAAGGAGGCCGTTGAATGAAACCAGCACCAACGCTTTCAAACGCCTTTCTTGAGCCGGGCGGACAGTCACTGCCGACGCCATTGCTAGAGCTGCGTAAACAACGGGGTACGGCACTGGTGGACATGCCATTGCCCACCCGTAAAACCGAGAACTGGAAATACTCCAGTCGGCACCTGAAGCTGACGGACGGGCTGGCCGCTACCCTGCCCGCGACAGGCAAAGATGGCCTGAGCCTTTCACTGCCTGGTTACCGGGTGGTCTTCCGTAACGGCGTGATGATTCCCGAGGCCTCGGACTTCCCCGATCTCGACGGTATCCTTATTCAGCGTTTCGGTGATCTTGACGACGCCGATGCAGCTGCCCTTGCCGAGCGTCTGGACAACACTCTGGATAGTCGTGCAGTGCAGATGGCGCGACTCAACTCGGCCCGTTTTGAAGATGGCCTGTACATCCGTCTGGACAAAGAAGCGGTGCTCGACCAGCCACTTTTCGTCGTGCACGAAGTAACCGGCACAGCTTCCGGATCAGCCTATCCACGCATCTATGTGGATGCAGCCCGTCACAGCCAGATTACTCTGGTGGAAGAATACCTCTCCAGCGGTGAGGAGCCGGTGATGGTCGATTCGGTCACCGAATTCATGCTGGCAGACGGTGCCAATGTCACCAGCGTTCGCTTGGTAATGGAAGGTGAAAACGTCCAGCATATCGGCGCTACCGGTGTTCGTCAGGCTGCCAATTCCCGCTTTGAAAGCCATTGTGTCGGCTTCGGTGGACCTCTGCGCCGCCATGACCTGATGGTGCGCCTGGAAGGCGAAGGCGGTGAATGCAAGCTCAATGGCGTGGTCGTTACCCAGGGCAAACAGCACTACGACAACCACACCTCCATTGAACACGTGGCCGCCCACTGCAACAGCGAAGAAACCTATCGCAACATTGCGGCAGACGAGTCCCACGCGGTGTTCAACGGCCGCATCCATATTCACCAGGATGCCCAGAAGTCGAGCGCCAACATGAACAACAAGAACCTGTTGCTCTCAACTGGCGCGGAAATCGACACCAAGCCGGAGCTGGAAATCTACGCGGACGACGTCAAGTGTGCCCATGGCGCCACTATCGGCCAATTGGACAAGATATCCCTGTTTTACCTGGTGTCCCGCGGCATCGGGCGCCGTGAGGCCAATACCCTGTTGACTATGGCCTTCATTAACGAACTCGTTGAACAGATTCCGGTTCAGGCAGTCAAAGATGCTGCACAGCTCCGTCTGAACGAGTTTTTTGACCAGACATTTGAGGAGGCCTGACCGGTTATGACAGACCTTTCCGTGGCAAAAAAGGTTGGCAAAGCGGCGTTTGACGCCGATGCCATCCGCCGGGACTTCCCGATTCTTGATCAGCAGATCAACGGCAAGCCCCTCGTGTATCTGGATAACGGCGCCTCGGCCCAGAAGCCAATCGCCGTGCTGGACGCCATGGATCGCTATTACCGGGAAATGCACTCCAACGTACACCGGGGTGCCCACACCCTGGGTGACCGGGCCACCAGTGCGTTTGAAGGAGCACGGGAGACCGTTCGCGGGTTCCTGAACGCTGACAGCACGCGCGAAATAATATGGACACGGGGAACCACCGAAGCCATTAACGTAGTGGCCAACGGTCTCGCCGGAAAGCTGAAGCCGGGTGACGAAATCCTGGTCAGCCAGATGGAACACCACGCCAACATCGTGCCCTGGCAAATGCTTGCCGAACGCACCGGTGCCAAAGTGGTTCCCATACAGGTCACACCGCAAGGAGAGCTGGACCTGGACTCGTTCAACAGCCTGCTGGGCGACCGCACCCGGATACTGGCACTGACCCACGTTTCCAACGTGCTGGGCACCATCAACCCGGTCACCCCGCTGATCGAACAGGCCAGAGCTCGCGGCGTTATCACCGTGATCGATGGCGCCCAGGCCGTGCCCCACTTCCAACCGGATGTGCAGGCGCTGGGCTGCGATTTTTACATGTTTTCCGCCCACAAACTGTTTGGCCCCACCGGTATCGGTGTGCTTTATGGGAAGGCCGAGTTACTGGAGGAAATGCCTCCGTACCAAGGCGGCGGCGAGATGATCGAGCGGGTGTCCTTCGAGCGCACCACCTGGAACACCCTGCCCTACAAATTCGAAGCCGGCACACCCGCCATTGCTGAAGCCGTTGGCCTGGGTGCCGCGATCGATTATCTCGGCAGCCTGGACCGCGCGGGCATGGAAGCGGCAGAAGCGGCATTGCTCACCCGTGCCAACGCGCTGGTGGAAACCGTTCCGGGCATGGAGATCATCGGTACTGCCAATTACAAAGTACCTGTCATGTCCTTTAAAATCGCCGGCCTGCACCCCAGTGATATAGGCACGCTGCTGGACCAGCAGGGCATCGCGATCCGCACCGGCCACCACTGCGCCATGCCGCTGATGGACTTTTACGGGGTTCCCGGTACAGCCCGTGCATCCTTTGCGTTTTACAATACACTGGAAGAAGTGGAACAATTATTCACTGCCCTGCAGAAAATCCAGCGCCTGTTTGCCTGATGGAGGTGGAAACATGACAGCCGAAGTCTACACACCAACCGTAGCCGTCACCATGACGCCCACAGCGGTGAAACACGTACGCAAACAACTGGACAAGCGGCCTGAGGCGAAAGGTATCCGCCTGGCCATCAAGAAAAGCGGCTGTTCCGGCTTCAAGTACGAAACCCAATGGGTGGAAGAAGCTGGCACGGATGACAAGGTGTTTCACATTGACGGTGTGGATCTTTTCGTCAAGGAAGAGCACCTGCCGCTGGTGAACGGTATTGAGATTGATTTTGTGACGGAGGGGGTCAATTCCCTGTTCCAGTTCCGGAATCCGAATGCGACTGCTGAATGTGGTTGTGGGGAGAGTTTTACGGTTGCCTGAATAAAACAGGCTTGCTCCTGCTGAATCCACGGGAGTCAGAGGGGAAGAGTGAGCCACCTTTCGGGACCGTCAAAAACATGGATGTTTTTGTCGAGCGTACAGGGACGTATTCACAGCGTGTCCCGAAAGGTGGCTCACTCTTCCCCGAGATCAAATGAACAGATAGCGAGGCCCCAGAAGGCATGCAAGAACGGGAAGTGGTCCTGACCAAACGCGAAGTAGAGGCACGCCTGGTGCCCACCGGCACGGAAATCATGATTCCGTCGGACACCTTCGTGACCATCACACAGTCACTGGGCGGCAGTTTTACCGTGGCCGTGAATGGTAACCTCGCCCGCATAGAAGGCCACAATGCCGATGCCCTGGGCAAAAAGCCCCTGGAAAGCAGCTTCGACACTCCCGAAGACGGCACCGTGAACGAAAACCAGGTCTGGGAAGCCATGCAGAATTGCTACGACCCGGAGATTCCGGTGAATGTGGTGGACCTGGGGCTCATCTACGACTGCAAGATCGAGAACGGTACCGAAGATGGCAACCATGTCTACGTGCTGATGACTCTGACCGCCGCCGGCTGCGGCATGGGCCCGGTGATCACTGAGGACGTCAAGACCAAGCTTGAGCATGTGCCCAATGTGGACAAGGTAACGGTTGAGCTGACCTTCGACCCGCCCTGGAACAACGACATGCTCACCGATGAAGCCAAGCTTGAACTGGGGATGCTGTAAATGACCGCCTCTGCACAGGAATTTATCGACAACCCGCTGGGAAAAGACACCACCCTGGAAGACGTGCTGGATGGCTTTGAATTCCTGGATGACTGGGAAGAGCGTTACGCGTTCATTATTGATCTGGGCAAGCAATTACCGGCCTTTCCGGATGACGAACGCACTGAAGAGAATTACGTGCATGGCTGTCAGAGCCAGGTGTGGCTTATCCATCATTACGATGAGGATAGCGGCAAGCTGTTCCTGCTGATCGATTCAGACGCCATCATCGTTCGCGGCCTTGCTGCCATTATCCTGGTGGCACTGAACGGCAAAACCCCGAGGGATATGCTGGCAACGGATATTGACGAGCTGTTCGAGCAACTGGACCTGTTCCGACATATCTCCCCGACTCGGGGCAACGGCCTTCGGGCCATGGTTGGCAAGATCCGCGATATCGCCGCCGAAACCGAGGCAGCCTGAAAAACCTAGCCAGCGCGCCTACCAGACGATGGCCACGTCATCCCGCTGGATATTGATCAGCCCGCCGGACACCGGTATCTCGCCATTACTAAAATCAGGATGGACGTTATTCAGCGTCATGGTTGTGCGGCTGTCCTGCAGTTCCGGAGTAGCGCCTGGCGAGTCGAAGAAACTGGCACTGCGATAGAGTTTCAGTTCGTCACCCGGCCTTAGCCCTGCCGTGGCTCCGGAATCCAGCGTTACCTTGCGGCCGTCCACACGGGTTACCCGGGTTATGAATGGCTGGCACGCCAGGGCATGACTCACTGCAGACACCATATCCCCCATAAGCCCGTTAACAGCCCGGCCATAGCTGGTTTCCTGAAATCCTGCAGAACCGAACCCGTCGGAGGAACCCGGGCCGGCATCCCAGCGCGCTTCGGTGGCAAACCGTTCCTGGTAGACGGGCGCACCACTGAAACCGTCGTAAATCATCAGGTCCGCCACAAACCGCCGGTTCTGGTTGACAGCACCAATACCCCTTTGCATGCGGTCGATAATGGAACTGCCCCAGGCGTCCGGGTCAGATACACTCACATCGCGGATCACACCGGAAACGACGAACTGCACACCCAGCTCCCGCGCAACCTGAATCACGTTGGTCAGACGGTTGTTGAATTTCTGCTGTGTCGGCGCGTTCAGCAGATCGCTGAACAGGCGCTGGGTGGTGGCACCAAATACCTGGAAATTGCCGGTACTGCGCAGATCTGCCTGCAGCAATTGCGGCAATATTTCGCCGGCGTCATCAATTCGGCCAATACGCGCCTGATCCGGGTAAACCATCGGAAAACCGGTCACTGCGACACGTTTTCTAAGCCCACTGGCCTCGCCAGCACTACAACTTCCGCTTTCAGACATATCGGCCCGCACGGTGACGCGCAAGAGATTGTCCCGGCGATACTCGTCGACCACTTTCACCGACCGGGCTCTTGACGACGACGCCACCTGCAGGTGGGACTCGGTCACAACCCCATTTTCCATGGTATCGCGGCTACTGATCCTGGCTTCGTATTGCAGGGATACATCCCGCAGCGCGGCCTTTTTCGCCTCCTGTCTGGCGCTATCCACGTCACCATTGTGAATGGTGGCATGGCCGACGCCCTCGAGCACGACAGCCTCAACATTGGCGGCAAGCATCAGCGCAGCAATTAGCAGAGTGGCCAGTTTCATGAAGAATTGATCTCTCAGTCGAGGTAGTAAAGGGAGTCCACGCCCCGGCTCTGCACATCGCCGACGCTGTCATTGTCCCTGGGCATGGGAATCGGGCACAGATCCTGAACTTCGCGATCTGAGACCCGGGAGACGCAGGCGCGGAACCTGGGTTCCAGCTTCAACTCCATCACCGTTTCCACAACCCCGTCACTGTGCTCGTTCACCGCCACCATCTTGGCGCCACGTATGTAACTGTCCACATAGGTACGGAACATATCGTTCTGCAACACAAAATCATTCACCGTGGAGCTGCCATAAATCACCGTGCCATAGACGCGCTCGGCCAGATTACGGTAGGCATCCAGCTGCGACGCCCGGCGCGCCAACAGGCGCTTGCGGGTATTCAGGCGGTCCTTCGACACGTCCTCGTAGGTGCCAAAGCCGCTGACGCGCACGGTAATCGGGTCCAGTTCCGTCTGTTGCTGCGAGGTGCCCGAGCCCCGGTGCTGTCCAACCGGGGCACAGCCCATTAATGTCACCACCATCGCAGGTATCAGTATCCACCGCAGGGTCATTTTGATTCTCCGAAAAAACACCAGTTCACCGCTTCCATGAAAATTTCACGCCAACCTTTGTAACTGGCTGAAATTCATAACTCCTGACCCACCATCGCCGGATTGCTCCCGCCAAAGCGGCAAAAAACCACCGCCATTTACATTTGGAAAACAAACCGTTACCGCATCACCGGTGTGTCACCAAATGAACTGGATTAGTCTGAACATCGCGTAATCTTTTAACCGACACTACAGATACATCATCAGGATCCATCATGACCGAAAACCGTCTGACCAAGCTTTCCCTGGCCATCGGGCTTTCCATCGCGACCACTTCTGCCATGGCCAGCCCGCAAACATTTATGTCGTCGCGCTCTTTTGCCATGGGTGGCACCGGTGTTGCCATTGCGCACCCGGCTGCGGCAGGCGCTTCCAACCCGGCCATGATGGCGGCGGAACACCACGACTGGTCCGACGATTTTGGCCTGATCCTTCCCTCCGTCAACGCGCGTTTTGCTGATGAGGAAGAGACTATTGACCAGATTGATGACATTCAGGACACCATTGATCGCTTTCAGGAACTGGATAAAACCTCCAACGAAGAAGAGGCGAGGCAAACGGCTGGGGATCTCAGACAGCAACTGAACGACTTCGATCGTGATACCGTGAGAATCGATGCCGGCCTTGGCATTGCGCTGGCCGTGCCAACGGATTCAATATCTCTCGGCTTCTTCACTAACGGCAACCTGCGAGCCACCGTACGGGGCGAATTTGATCAGGACGATGATCAATTCCTGGCGGATCTGGAGACAGCATCAACTGCCGAACTGCTGGCTGCCGATCTGGATCGGGACCTCGAGTCCCGGGGCAGCATTCTGGCCTCGGCGGTTACAGAGATTGGTATTTCTCTCGCCACCACGATTGATCTGCAGAATGACTCGCAACTCCAGATCGGGGTGTCGCCGAAGTACGTTCAACTGCGCACCTACCAATACACCGAGACCGTATCAGGCTTCGAAGATGACGACTTTGACAGTGACGAGAACGAAACCGACAAAAGCGGCTTCAACCTCGATGTCGGCGCCGCCTATGCCTTTGGCTCACGAAACCAGTGGAACGCTGGCGTAGTGGTCAAGAATCTCATCCCCATGGAACTGGACTCCGCGGCGAACCGTCCTACTGAAGAAGAGCGAACCCTGGAGCTGAACCCCATGGTCACCGCCGGCATCGCCCACAAAGGTGATTTCCATGTAGTGACTGCGGAAATGGATCTGACCAAGAAGGAAGCTTTCGGCTACGAGGATGACACCCAGTGGCTTGCCCTCGGCGCGGAATTCGATGCGTTCCGTTACGCTCAACTCCGCCTGGGTGTGCGCCAGAACCTGGCCAGTAACGACGACAACGACGGTATCGAGGAAGACACCCAGTTTACGGCTGGTATTGGCCTTTCGCCGTTCGGCGCCCGCCTGGACATCGGCGCGCTGGTCAGCGACGCAGACATTGGTGCTGCCATTGAGCTAGGCGCTGCGTTCTGATCGCATCCCGAAAATAACTTTTCTGAAGCCCGGCCACCATGCCGGGCTTTTTTGTGGTCTGGCGGTTTGCCAGCACCCGGCCTTACCCTGATAATCCCCTGACCAGCATCCCGAAAGGAGCAATATCCGATTCATGAAAACCTACCTGGTTGGCGGCGCAGTACGTGACGAACTTCTTGGCCTGCCGGTAAAAGACCGGGACTGGGTGGTTACCGGCGCCACGCCAGAGGAGATGCGCCAAAGGGGTTTCAAGCAGGTAGGCGCGGACTTCCCGGTATTCCTTCACCCGGATACCCGGGAAGAATACGCACTGGCGCGAACCGAACGAAAACAGGGGCGGGGCTATCACGGCTTTACCGTCTACAGCGCACCGGACGTCACCCTGGAGGACGATCTCAAGCGGCGGGATCTCACTATCAATGCCATGGCAAAAACCACGCACGGCGAACTGGTGGACCCGTTCGGGGGCCGCGAAGACATCCAGACACTCAGCCTGCGCCATGTGTCCGAAGCCTTTGCTGAAGATCCCTTGCGGATTCTTCGCACCGCCCGTTTTGCCGCCCGCCTCCAGCCACTCGGTTTCACTGTGGCGGAACCGACCATGGCTCTGATGCGGCACATGGTGAAAGAGGGGGAAGTCGAGCACCTTGTGGCGGAACGGGTCTGGCAGGAAATCCAGCGGGCACTGCATGAAAACGAACCGGGCACTTTTTTCGAGGTTCTCCGGGACTGCGGAGCGCTGACACGCATTGTTCCGGAACTGGACGGGGGCGACACCTTTTCCGCTGCATTGTCTGCACTGCGCTGCGCTCACCACAATGAAGGTGAAACCAGCACCCGCTTCGCCGCGCTGGTATCCCCGCTCACGCCAGCCGAGGCACGTAGTCGCACCAAAAAACTGAAAGCCCCAAATGACTGTCAGGATCTGGCGCGCCTCACCACCAGCCTGATGCCACAGATTCGCACCATGACCAGCTACCGGGCGGATACGCTGCTTGAAGTTCTGGATGAAGCCGATGTCTGGCGCCGTGCCGCTCGGTTTACAGAACTATTGAAGGCACTGAACTGTGCCCTGCCCGACGCCGAGCAGATAAAACTGGGCTGGCTGGAATCGGCACGGCATGCGGCCATGAGCGTTCAGGCAAAGGAATTGATGGCGCAAGGGTACAAGGGCAAGGAGTTGGGCCAGGCAATCCATAAGCAGCGATTGCAGCGTATTTCTGAATCCCAACAGCGACAGTGAGAAATACCATGGAATCACCAACCCCTGTAGTGCTAATTACCGGAGCGGCACACCGGCTGGGCGCCCACACTGCCAGACACCTCCACCAGCGCGGCTGGAACCTGGCGATCCATTACCGCTCGCGGGAAGCCGAAGCCAACAGGCTTTGTGAAGAACTGAATGAGATCAGAGCTGGGTCGGCGATTGTCATCCAGGCAGACCTCACCCGCCCTGGCCAGACCGAGCTTCTGGCAAACAAAGCCGTCGCCGCCTGGGGCCGGCTTGATGGCCTGGTGAACAACGCATCGGTGTTCTATCCGAACCCCACGCCGGAGGCCGGAGCCGACGACTGGGACACGATTATGAACACCAACCTGCGTGCGCCCTTCTTTTTGGGCCAGGCCTGCCTGCCAGCGCTGAAGGCGTCTCGGGGCGCAATCGTCAACTTGATCGATATATACAGTCAGCGCCCGCTGGCTGACCATCCGCTGTACTGCGCCAGTAAATCCGGCCTGAGTTCACTCACCCTGTCCTGGGCAAAAGATCTTGCACCTGAAGTACGGGTTAATGGTGTCTCACCGGGCGCCATTCTCTGGCCTGAAGGCGATGCAGCCATCGACGAGACTTACCAGGAAAGCATTCTGGCAAAAACGCCTCTTGCCCGCACCGGCTCACCGGACGACATCGCAGGCGCCATTGCGTTCTTGTTGTGTGATGCACCTTTTATAACCGGTCAGATCCTGGCAGTGGATGGCGGCCGCAGCCTCAATATGTGAGCCCGCTGCACCTCATGCTTTGGCCTACTCCGGCTTTCCGATACAATGTATGCAGCTTTTAAATCCTGCCCCAGAACCGGAGAGAACCCATGCGTGATGTTGTTATCGTAGCCGCCAAACGTACCGCCGTCGGCAGCTTCGGCGGCGGGCTATCCAGCCTTCGCGCCGACCAGCTCGGCAGTGCCGTTATCAAAGCCCTGCTGGAAGAGTCCGGCGTTGCCGCCGATCAGGTCAATGAAGTGGTCCTGGGCCAGGTTCTGACAGCTGGCTGTGGCCAGAACCCGGCACGACAGGCATCCATCAATGCCGGCATTCCCGCCTCCGTGCCCGCCATGACCATCAACAAAGTGTGTGGCTCCGGCCTCAAGGCCGTGCACATGGCCGTCCAGGCGATTCGTTGCGGCGATGCCGAGCTGATGATTGCCGGTGGCCAGGAAAGCATGAGCCAGGCACCCCACGTACTCCCGAACAGCCGTAACGGTCAGCGCATGGGCAACTGGAACATGGTGGACACCATGATTTCCGATGGCCTGTGGGACGCTTTCAACGATTACCATATGGGCGTAACCGCAGAAAACATCGTGGAAAAATACGGGATCAGCCGTGAAGAACAGGACGAGTTCGCCGTCGCCTCCCAGCAAAAAGCATCCGCAGCAATGGACGCCGGTTATTTCGATAGCCAGATTGTTCCTGTCAGCATCCCCCAGCGCAAAGGCGACCCGCTGGTTGTGGACAAGGATGAAAACCCGCGCGCCGGTGTTACCGCAGAAGGCCTGGGTAAACTTCGCCCGGCGTTCAAGAAGGACGGAACCGTCACGGCCGGAAATGCGTCTTCCCTGAACGACGGCGCGGCTGCCGTTATTGTTTGCAGTGCTGACAAAGCCAAAGAATTGGGGCTTACGCCACTGGCCACCATCAGAGCCCACGCCAATGCGGGTGTTGATCCCACCATTATGGGCACGGGCCCGATTCCGGCCAGCCAACGATGCCTGAAACTGGCCGGTTGGACGGTGGACGACCTGGATCTGGTGGAAGCGAATGAAGCTTTTGCGGCCCAGGCCATTTCCGTTAATCGCGACCTGGGCTGGGATACGACAAAAGTGAATGTAAACGGCGGCGCCATCGCGCTGGGCCACCCGATCGGAGCCTCTGGCTGCCGCATCCTGGTCAGCCTGCTGCACGAAATGGCGCGTCGGGATGCGAAGAAGGGTCTGGCCACCCTGTGCATTGGTGGCGGTATGGGCGTTGCCCTCGCCGTGGAGCGCTGATCACTCAATGCTGAATGTGGTGTTGTACGAACCCGAGATACCGCCGAATACCGGCAACATTATCAGGCTTTGTGCCAACACGGGCTGCCGCCTGCATCTGATTGAACCCCTGGGTTTCACCCTGGAAGACAAGCAGATGCGGCGCGCCGGTCTGGACTACAGCGAATATGCGACGGTCACGGTTCACCGGGACTACAAGAGCTTTCTGGACAGCGAACAGCCACGCCGGTTATTCGGGCTGACCACCAAGGGCTCCCGTGGATATCATGAAGTGACGTACCAGGAAGGCGATTACCTGATGTTCGGCCCTGAAACCCGGGGTTTGCCAGCAGATATTCGCCAGGCACTTCCGCAAACGCATTGCCTGCGAGTACCAATGCGCCCGGAAAGCCGCAGCCTCAACCTGTCAAACACGGTTGCACTGGTGGTCTATGAAGCATGGAGACAGCTTGATTTTGAAGGAGCTCAATAGTCAGTTCCGGCCGGTGGTTCTGGCCTTTGCCGCCATTGTGGTGCTGTTCACACTCGGTGGCTTGCCGAGACAGGGCGCCGCTGATCAGTCGGACACCCGCACGCGGGTAATAACCACCCCCTCGACCACGTCCGAAGTATCGGTTGTATTTGGCAAAAATATCGTCCGGCAACTTTATAACGGCTGTGGACTCACCATCCGCTACCTGGATGCGCCCGCAGCCCGCGCCGTGATGATGGCAGAAAAAAGCCAATCCGACGGCGAACTTGCACGAATCCCCATGGCCGTCAAAGAAAATGCACCGCTGATACCCCTGCATATTCCTATTGAAGTGGCCCGGCTGGTGCCGCTTTTTCTTGACCGCGAATCCGCCTCCGCCCACTCTGGGCTGACTGGTAAGCGAATCGGGTTTCTCAATGGCTACCGGATGATTGCCGCCGTTTTGCCGGAAGATGCTACGCAAGTCGCCACGACTGATACCTTTCAACTGGTCAGCCTGCTTAAACGCGAGCGGATTGATGTAGCTCTGACACTGGAGTGGGACGCATTGGCCGCCAGCCGTCATAATCCAGACATGGTGATAGGTGAGCCACTACTGGAATCGCCGATCTACCACTGGGTGCACGAATCCCGGGAAAAAGACATCCCATGCCTCAGCGAGACACTTGACGACATGAAGACAGACGGAGAAGTTCATCGGTTGATCCGGGAAGGCATCGAATCGAGCTCGCCAAAATAAAAAACCCTAGCGGCGCATACGCCGGTGGGGTTTTCTTGCTGACAGGGAAACCCAGTGTCAGTGGGTCTGCTCTTCCTTGTTTTCGCCCGCCGCTTCCTCCTGCTTGCGCTTCAACGCCTGGGCGTAGATGGCATCGAAGTTAACCGGTGCCAGCATCAGCGCCGGGAAGCTGCCCTTATTAACTATGCCGTCAATCGCTTCGCGGGCATAAGGGAACAGGATATTCGGACAATAGGCTCCCAGCATCTGTCCGAGCTGCGGCCCTTCGATACCTTTCACCAGGAACACACCCGCCTGCTGAATCTCGACGATGTAAGCGACCTTGTCCTCAACCTTGGCCGTGACCGTCAAAGACAGAACCACTTCATACTGATTATCGCTGACCTTGTTATGGGAGGTATTCAGATCCAGATTAACCTGCGGCTTCCACTGATCCTGGAAGACGGTCGGAGAGTTGGGTGACTCGAAAGACAGATCCTTCACATAAATGCGCTGGAGCGCGAACTGTGGTTGCGCCTGGTTTTCGTTGCCTGCTGCGGCCTGGTCATTTTCAGCCATGTTCAATCCTTTCTTCGATTAAGGGGGCCATCAAGGCCCATTGTTCTATTAACAGTGCGACAGTTTAGCGTTCAGTTCAAGGCCCCGATACCCTGTCATTTCTTGACCAGCGGCAGGTTGCTGCCTTTCCAGTCAGCGATACCGCCATTCAGACGAACTACATTCTCGTAGCCTTCAGCTTTCAGCTGTTTGACGGCCATGGCGGAATGCTGCCCCATCTTGTCGGCCACGATGATCTGCTTGTCCTTGAACTTCTTCAGCTCCGAGGCGCGGCTTTTGATACTATTGAGGGGAATATTGATTGCACCGGTAATCCGGCCCTCGTTAAAATCCTTACGGTCACGGATGTCGACGACTACAGCTTCATCGCGGTTGATCAGGTTTACAGCGCCCTGAGCCGATATTTTTGCTCCACCACGGCGGGATTCCAGCACCAGTATGGCAAGCAGGAAGGCGAAAAACAGAGACACCAGAATGTAATGGTTAACCGCGAATTCGAACACCCTTTCCATGAAAACACCTTGCTGAATAGTTTGTGGCGGGATTATACACACCCTGCCCCATCGACAGAAGATAACCAGGGTGGCCGAGGGGTGCGAAACTGTTTAGAATCAATGTTCGTTTTAGTAAATTTACCAAACTACCATCGGATTAAGTGATGACTGCCACGCGTAAGCCTACTGCACTGATTATTCTTGACGGCTGGGGTCACCGTGACCCAGCTGACGATAATGCCATCAGCAACGCCAATACGCCATTCTGGGATAAACTCTGGAAAAATCAGCCAAAAACACTAATCAACACGTCTGGAATGTTCGTTGGCCTGCCCCAGGGACAGATGGGCAATTCCGAAGTCGGCCACATGAATCTTGGCGCCGGGCGAGTGGTTTATCAGAGCCTGACGCGCATCGACAAAGACGTGGAAGAAGGTACTTTTACGCAAAATCCCAGCCTCTGCGGCGCCATGGACAAGGCCATCAACAATGGCCGTGCCGTTCACCTGATGGGGCTGCTTTCTCCCGGCGGTGTACACAGCCATGAGGACCACATCCTGGCTGCGGCTGAGATGGCAGCCGAACGCGGCGCAAAAGAGGTCTATATCCACGCCTTCCTGGATGGCCGCGACATGCCTCCCCGCAGTGCCAAAGCATCACTGGAAAAAGCCGCCACCAAACTGAAGAACCTAGGCATTGGCCGGGTGGCCTCTATCGTCGGCCGCTACTATGCAATGGACCGGGACAACCGCTGGGACCGGGTCGAAGAAGCCTACAATGTAATGACCCTTGGCGAGGCCGAGCTCACCTCGGCCGATCCGGTAACCGCGCTGGAACAGGCCTACGAGCGGGGCGAGAACGACGAGTTCGTCAAGGCAACCCGTATCAAGGCCAGCGGCGATACGCCAGGCACTATCAACGATGGCGATACGGTTATCTTCATGAACTTCCGCGCCGACCGCGCACGTGAAATGACTCGCTGCTTTGTGGAAAAGGACTTTGACGGCTTCGACCGCCGCAAACACCCGGAGTTGGCCGAGTTTGTCATGCTTACCGAATACGCCGCCGACATCAAAGCCTCCTGCGCCTATCCGCCGGAGCAATTGACCAACGGCCTGGGCGAGTATGTATCCAACCAGGGCAAGACCCAGCTGCGGATTGCCGAGACTGAAAAATATGCCCATGTTACCTTCTTCTTCAATGGCGGCATGGAAGCCCCCTTCGAGGGAGAGGATCGCATCCTGGTGCCTTCACCCAAAGTTGCCACCTACGACCTGCAGCCCGAGATGAGCGCACCAGAGGTGACTGACAAACTGGTGGAAGCCATCAAGAGCGGCAAGTACGACCTGGTGGTGTGCAACTACGCCAACGGCGACATGGTCGGCCACACCGGCAAGCTTGATGCCGCCATAAAAGCCGCCGAGTGCATTGACCGCTGCGTCTCCCGCATTGCTGAAGCACTTGAGGAAGTCGGTGGCGAAGCACTGATTACGGCAGACCACGGCAACTGTGAACAGATGACAGACCCCAGTTCCGGCCAGGTCCACACCGCCCATACCATTGGCCCCGTGCCTCTGGTGTATGTTGGCCCCCGTAAAGTATCCCTCAAGAATGACGGCAGCCTGAGCGATGTGGCACCCACCCTTCTCAGCCTGATGGGGCTGGAGCAACCTGCAGAAATGTCAGGCCACAGCCTGGTGGAGATCGATTGATTTCACGTTTGTGGCTGGTGCTGGCATTGATTGCAGTTGCAACTGCCACGCCAGCACTGGCAGATCAACAGGTCACACCTGGCCAGATCAAAGCGCTCAGGGAAGAAATCGCCGACATCGACGATTGGCTGGCCGATGCCGAAGAGGATCGCTCATCACTGGAGCGTCAGCTTTCGGGGCTGGAACAGGAAATAGGCCGTCTCACGCGCGAGCGCAGGGAATTGCGCGAACAGGCCCGGGACCAGCAACAGCGCCTCAATCAGCTTGGCGAGGAAAAAGCGGAGCTGGCCCGCACCCTGGAGAGCCAGCGCGACAGCCTGAAAAAACAGATTCGCGCCGCCTGGATGGAGGGTGACGCGCCTGCCGTGAAAGTCCTGCTCAACGAGATTGACCCGGACAAGATTGCCCGCACCATGACCTATTATGAATACCTCAGCCGCGACACCCTCGACCGGCTCGAGGCATTCGCCGCCAACCTCCGCCAGTTGAAAGAAACCCAGAAACAGGTCAAGGCCGGGCGATTGCGGCTGGCCGAGCTTGAGCAGGATGTTGCCGACCGCCAGCAAAAGCTCAACACCAGTAAAAGCGAACGCGAACAGACCCTGGCAGCCCTCAAGTCAGATATCAGTGACCGCAGGAATGAACGCCAGGAACTGGAATCTGATCGAAAACGGCTGGAGAAACTGCTGAGAGAGGTGGAAGAGGCTATCGCCAACATTCCTACCCCCAACGAATCAGACCCGTTCGGGTCGCTCAGAAACAAACTGCCCTGGCCGGCAGACGGCAAGGTTGCCAGCAGCTTCGGAGACAGCTACGCCGATGGCAAGCTTCGCTATAACGGACTGCTGATCAATACCGCAGAGGAAGGTGACGTCAAAGCAGTGCACTATGGCCGTGTTGTGTTTGCCAACTGGCTCAGAGGTTTTGGCCTGATGACGATTCTGGACCACGGCGACGGCTACATGACTCTTTACGGTCACAGTAGCAGCCTTTTCACCAGTCCCGGAGATTGGGTGGAAGCCGGCGAGGCTATTGCCCAGGCGGGCCGCACCGGTGGCACTGACGACCCCGCCGTGTACTTCGAAATCCGCCATAATGGGAAACCGGACAACCCAAGGCGCTGGCTCGGTAACCGCTGAGACTGTTCGTGGTACCCTAAAGGCTGACAAATCAGTCTGGTAAAGCCATACTGTCCGGCAATACACAGGAACCAACCAGTCATCGGAATAACACAGGATACGTGAATGAGACGGGTAAGACGTTTTAACCACGCCGCAACCATGAGCGCACTCGCCCTTGGCGCCTGCCTCACCGCCCTGCCCGGCCTGATTCACGCCCAGGAAACCGATGAAGAAACCCGGCGCCTGCTGGAAGGCATCCAGCACGGCGAGCAGGTTGAAATAGAACTTCCGGATCCGGAAGAACAACTGCCTCTTGATGACCTGCGCAAGTTTGCCGAAGTATTCGGTCGCATCAAGGACGCCTATGTGGAAGAGGTGGACGACCGGCAGCTTCTCGAAAGTGCTATCAAAGGCATGCTGTCAGACCTGGACCCTCACTCTACCTACCTGGCCCCGAAGGATTACGAACAGCTGGAAGAAAGCACTTCCGGGGAGTTCGGCGGCCTCGGCATTGAAGTTGGCATGGAAGACGGGTTCGTGAAGGTCATATCTCCCATTGATGACACACCGGCCCAGAAAGCCGGCGTACAGGCAGGCGACCTGATCATCAAACTGGGCGACCAGCCGGTCAAGGGCATGTCGCTGGAAGAAGCCGTAAAGCTGATGCGCGGCAAACCCGGCACCGTGCTCACACTCACCATTATGCGTGAAGGTGAGTCCGCCCCTATCGAAATCGACGTCGAGCGCGACGTAATCAAGGTTACCAGCATTAAATCCCGCATCATTGAAAACGGGTATGGTTATGTCCGGATAACCCAGTTCCAGGCGGATACCGGCGCCCAGTTCACCACTGCTCTGGAAGACCTTGAAAAAGAGCACGGTAGCGACCTGGATGGCCTGATCATTGATTTGCGAAACAATCCGGGCGGCATCCTGCAGGCAGCCGTTGAAGCAGCAGACGCTTTGCTTGACGAAGGTCTGATTGTCTATACCGAAGGCCGCATCCAAAGCTCCCGCCTGCGTTTCAACGCCAAGCCGGGCGATGTAATGCCGGACACTCCCATTGTGGTTCTGATCAACGGCGGCTCCGCGTCGGCTTCGGAAATCCTTGCCGGCGCACTCCAGGACCACCAACGCGCTGTTGTCATGGGCACTCAATCATTCGGCAAGGGCAGCGTACAGACAGTCATTCCGCTGGATGAGACCCACGCCATCAAAATGACCACTGCCCGCTACTACACGCCCGATGGCCGCTCTATTCAGGCCAAGGGCATCAAACCGGACATCGAAGTGAAGCCGGCGCAGCTCACCGAGCTGGATAGCCAGCCATTCTTTACAGAGGCTGACCTCAGCGGCCATCTTGAAGGCCAGGACGAAAATCAGGAAGCAGCGGAAGAGGAAACCCAGGGCACTCCCGCAAGCAGGGACTTCCAGCTACGTTCAGCACTTAACCTGCTGAAAGGCCTGGGCATTCTCAACAAGCAGAACAAGCCAGAACAGGAAAGCGCGGATTGAAAGTTGCAGCAACATTGATTGCCGCTATCCTCGCGGCGGTATCGCCGGTCAGCTCAGGCGAAGAGCAGGACAGTTCGCGGCAGGTGCCCCCGACCATCGCCATCATCATTGATGATATGGGGCACAACCTGGCAGAGGGCCGCCGGCTGATAGGGCTGGATCAGCCTATCACCCTGGCCTTTCTGCCTTACCGCAGACACACAACGGAACTGGCGGAGCATGCTCACCGAAACCGGAAAGAAATCATGCTGCATGCTCCCATGGCCAATACCCGCAATATCGGTCTCGGCCCCGGCGGACTGAGCCCGGGTATGGACAAAAACAGCATGGCAACCACCCTGCGCCGCGCGTTACAGTCCGTCCCTCATGTCCGAGGCGTGAACAATCACATGGGGAGCCTGCTCACCCAGCAACTGGAAGCCATGGACTGGGTGATGTCGGAGCTGGACCACTACCCGGTCTACTTCGTCGACAGCCGCACTATTGCTTCGTCCATTGCCGGCGAAGTGGCGGCCGCCTATCGCATCCCCACCCTCACCCGCGATGTGTTTCTTGACCACGAACAGAACGAAGAATTCGTGGACCAGCAATTCCGCTTGCTGATCAAACGGGCAAAGGAAAACGGCAGTGCCATTGGTATTGGGCATCCCCACAAGGTCACGGTGGATTACCTTGAAAAACGCTTGCCCGAGCTGGACGAGGAAGGCATTGCAGTCGCCACCGTCAGCGGCGTCTGGGCCATGAGAAATGGTAATCGGCCAATGTTTGCAGAAGGAGAAAAGCGGGAGATAAGGCCGGCCCTGGCAAAGCAGGAATGATTTCTCAGTCCCGGACCACAATCCCCTGCGCTTTCATAAACGCTTTGGCCTCAGGAATTGTGTGCTGCCCGAAGTGAAAAATGGAAGCCGCCAATACGGCATCCGCATGCCCTTCGATCACACCATCCGCCAGATGCTGGAGCTCACCCACGCCACCTGACGCAATCACCGGCACCGAAACCGCATCACTGACTGCTCGCGTCAGCCCCAGGTTAAAGCCGGCCTTGGTTCCGTCCCGGTCCATACTCGTCAGCAACAGTTCACCAGCACCCATGGCGGTCATCTTGCGAGCCCACTCCACAGCATCCAGCCCGGTTGGCTTGCGGCCGCCATGGGTGAAAATTTCCCAGCGCGGCTCTTCACCCTCAGCACTGACACCCTTGGCATCAATGGCTACCACAATGCATTGGCTGCCGAAGCGGTCAGCGGCTTCGCGAACAAATTCCGGATTAAAAACCGCAGCCGTATTGATGGAAACCTTGTCGGCGCCTGCGTTCAGCAGCTTGCGGATATCTTCAACAGTGCGCACACCACCACCGACTGTGAGCGGTATGAAGACTTCCGCCGCCATACGCTCGACGGTTTCGTAGGTGGTATCGCGGCTTTCGTGGCTGGCAGTAATATCGAGGAAGGTGATTTCGTCGGCACCCTGCTCGTTGTACTTGCGGGCCACTTCCACCGGGTCACCGGCATCGCGGATGTCGACGAAATTCACGCCTTTTACAACGCGGCCTTTGTCGACATCGAGACAGGGAATGATACGTTTTGCCAGAGCCATGATGCGTCTTACCCCTTCAGGCTGTCACAGAAGGCCTGGGCCTCGGCCACGTCTAACGTGCCCTCATAGATGGCCCGGCCGGTGATGGCGCCCAGTATGCCCTTGTCGGCAACGGTTGCCAGACGCTTGAGGTCATCCATGTTGGTAACGCCACCAGAGGCGATGACGGGAATACCGCCTTCTTCCGCCAGCGCGGCAGTAGCTTCCACATTAACGCCCCGCATCATGCCGTCGCGGCTGATATCGGTGTAGACGATGGCTTCCACGCCGTCGTTGGCAAAGCGTTTGGCCAGATCTGTGGCCATCACTTCGGAGACTTCCGCCCAGCCGTCGGTGGCAACTCGGCCGTCTTTGGCATCCAGGCCGACAATGATATGGCCCGGAAATTTCTTGCACATTTCGGTGACGAATTCGGGCTCTTTCACCGCTTTGGTGCCGATAATCACCCACTGGACGCCGGCCTTCAGATAGGCCTCAATGGTGTCCGCGGAACGGATGCCGCCGCCAATCTGGATGGGAAGATCCGGGTATTTGCGGGCGATGGCCTGGACAATTTCACCATTGACGGGCTCACCAGCGAAGGCGCCGTTCAGGTCCACCAGATGCAGGCGACGGGCGCCTGCGTCTACCCAGCGGGTAGCCATGTCGACGGGATCGTCACCGAACACGGTGGAGTCGTCCATACGGCCCTGGCGCAGTCTTACGCACTTACCGTCTTTGAGGTCTATGGCCGGGATAATCAGCATGTTCCAGTCCAGTTGGTGAAATTTTTCAGTAACTGCAGTCCTGCCCTCGCGCTTTTTTCCGGGTGGAACTGCACCGCAAAAATGTTGTCTCTCGCCACTGCTGCCGCCAGGTCAACGCCGTAATGGGTTCGGCCGGCGATGTCAGGGTTGCCGGCGGCTTCAGCGTAGTAGCTGTGTACGAAGTAGAAGCGGTCGCCGTCGGGGATGTCCTGCCACAGCGGGTGGTCCATGGTCTGGTGAACCTGGTTCCAGCCCATGTGAGGCACTTTCAGGCGTTCGCTGTTTTCGGTGAGGTTGTCGCCGAAATACCGCACTTCTGATGGAAATAAGCCAATGCAGTCAACGCCGCCGTTTTCTTCGCTGCGGGACATAAGCGCCTGCATACCGACACAAATGCCCAGGAACGGACGATCCTGCGAAACCTCGCGCACCAGGGTGTCGATACCCAGGCGGCGAATTTCCGCCATGCAGTCACGGATTGCACCCACACCGGGCAGGATCACCCGGTCAGCTTCACGGATTTTGTCAGCGTTGTCGGTGACCAGCACGGTGGTATCCGGGGCTACGTGCTCTACCGCTTTTTTGGCAGAGTGAAGATTGCCCATGCCGTAGTCGATAATGGCAACGGTTTTCATGGTTGTTGCGGTGTCCTTCAAAGACAGATTAAAGCGAACCTTTGGTAGACGGTGTGATACCCGCCATGCGCTCGTCCATTTCAATGGCCATACGCAGGGCGCGACCGAAAGCCTTGAACACGGTTTCAATCTGGTGATGGGTGTTCTTGCCCTTCAGGTTATCGATGTGCAGTGTGACCATGGAGTGGTTCACAAAGCCCTGAAAGAACTCCGCAAACAGGTCCACGTCGAATCCACCCACCGCTCCCCGTGTATAGGGCACGTCCATGATCAGGCCAGGGCGGCCGGACAGGTCGATGACCACACGGGACAACGCTTCATCAAGTGGCACGTAGGCGTGGCCATAACGGCGGATGCCCTTCTTGTCGCCCACAGCCTGTTTGAAGGCCTGGCCAAGAGTGATGCCAATGTCTTCCACGGTATGGTGGTCGTCGATGTGCAAATCGCCCTTTGAGACGATATTCAGATCCACCAACCCGTGGCGGGCGATCTGATCCATCATGTGCTCAAGAAAGGGCACGCCGGTGTCGAAACCGGACTTACCGGTACCGTCGAGGTCAATCTCGACGGTGATCTGAGTTTCCAGGGTATTTCTCTCTACCCGAGCCTTGCGTTCGGCCATGGGGACTCCAAAGTCATCAATCGGCAGATGCCGGAAAAGTGTCTGGGAGCATTATACCTTTTATGATTACCTGCGTCCCGCAATCCCCTTTATGGCGACGATAGATGCGACCGTCAGAATGCCTTTTTCAGGTTTTTCATGTAGGTGTCCACCAGGCTGTTGAACTCGTGCTTGATCACCGGGCTGATCGCCAGTTTCAGCAGGCTCGGCAGCGGCACAGTCAGCTCGGCGCTGGTCTGGAATTTTACCGAGGTGGTGTTGTCGTCTTTTGCCTTCAAGGTCCAGGAACCTTTTACAACGCCGTTACCCTCACCTTTAACGGGCTCCCAGGTAATTTTGCCATTGTCTTTGTCAGCGAAATACTTGCAGGCGTAAATGGACTGGATAGCATGCTTGTCCACACCTACTTTTTCCATTTCCCAGCGATAGGTGTTGTCACCCAGGTCCACCAGCTTGTGAACCTTGGGAAAATGGCTTGCTGATTCCGGAACATCTGCCAGAAGCTCAAAAACCTTGTCATATCCCGCCGGCAGATCCAGAACACGGTTCAGCTCAATAGAAACAGTAATAGCCACTGCTTGCTCCTTTTTATCGTTGTAAGACGCGCATTACATTGGTGTAAAAAAGTCATGTAAAAATAAGGTGCCCATTTTGGCTGATCACTAACGTATTGTCATACATCCAGGCTTTTATTTTGTTACCCCTGGGTTATGCTTGGGCTATCAAACTGCCCTGTAACCGGACATGAATTAACGGAAGGACGCCAGAATCATGAAAGCTGTTCGCTATGTGGCATACGCCATTGTCGGCCTGGTCATCCTGGCCATTGCGGCCGTAGCTGTCGCCATTGCTGTCATTGATCCCAACACCTACAAGCCACAGATCGAAAAAGTGGTTGAGGACACCACCAACCTCGACCTGATTCTTGCAGGCGATATTGGCTGGTCTTTCATTCCTCTGGGGCTGGAGCTCAATGACGTTGAAGCAACCCTGGAAGACGAGCGCCTTGTTCGCCTTGACCAGCTGGTGGCACAAGTCAGCTTCTGGTCGCTCGTGACCATGTCACCCCGAGTCGACACCTTTGTGCTGAACGGCCTGGACGCCAACCTGTCTGTTGACGAGGATGGCACCGGCAACTGGACACTGATCATGCCCGAAGGCGAAGCCGAGACAGAACAGCAACAGGAAGAGCCTGCGCAAGAGGATACTGCAGAGGAAAGCACCGGTGACAGCGAACCACTGAACTTCAATGTGGAAAGCGTGGAAATCGGCAACGCCCGGATTCACTACGAGGACAAGGGCACCGGCCAGGCTTTCACCCTGGAAGACTTCACCGTCAGCGCCAGCGAAATCACCCTGGGTTCCAGCTTCCCGCTGAACGTGGCTTTCCGCTTTGCCACCAATCAGCCCGAATTTGAGGTAGAGGGCGATATCAGCGCTCGCCTGGCGGCCAACGAAGCGTTGAACGAATTTGGCGTTTCCGATCTCAAGGCTGTCTTTGACATGAACGGTGAACCATTGGGTGGAGAATCCGTTCGTGCCGAGCTTGCCGGCTCGCTGGAAGCCAACCTGGAGAACGAAACCGCTACCCTCAGTGGCTTCACCGCGAGCCTGGCTGACTTGACGCTGAATACTGACCTGTCTGTAAACGGTTTCGGCGACCAGCCCAAACTTGAAGGCAGCCTGAGCATTGATGAGTTCTCCCTGAAAGCCCTGCTTGCCGCCTTGGGCCAACCAGCCATCGAAACCGAGGATCCGGACGTGATGAAGTCCGTCGCGTTCTCCACCAACATTGGTGGTCCCGCAGGGACCGTGGAGCTCAGTGACCTGGCAATCACCCTGGACGACACCACGTTCACAGGGAACGCCAGTTATGGTTTTGCCAACAGTGCCATCGGCCTGAAACTGCAGGGTGACGCCATCAATGCCGACCGCTACCTCCCGCCCGCAAGCGATGAGGAAGCTGCCACTCAGGAAGCACCACAAGGAGGCGGCTCGGCGGAAGAAGGCGACCTGCTGCCACTGGAGACCATTCGGTCGCTGGTACTGGATATCAACCTTGGGCTGGGTGAGTTGATTGTCAGCAACCTCACTATCAATGAGATCAAGTCTGTCATCACCGCACGCAATGGTGTGCTGAAAGTAGAGGACTTCAGCGGCCAACTCTATTACGGCTCGTTTGCCTCCAATATCACCCTCGATGCCCGCTCTGATAACCCACAATGGACCATTAACAAGGACGTCAGCAATGTGCAGACACTGCCCCTGCTGTCAGACCTGGCCGATATGGACATGCTGTCCGGCGCCGCGAATATGGATGTGAACGTTAAAACCACCGGCAACCGCATCTCTGCCCTGCGCGAAAACGCCAACGGCGAAATCAACTTCAACCTGGCCGAGGGCGAGTTCACCCGGATGAACCTGACCCGAATGGCCTGCCAGGGAATAGCCTTGGTGAACCAGGAACAACTGGGCACCTCTGACTGGGGCACCAGCACCCCCTTCAACGATATGAAGGGCACCCTCAAGATCGACGGCAACACTCTGAACAACACCGACCTGGTTGCTGCTCTCGCCGGCATGAGGCTGGAGGGTGATGGCACCGTGGACCTGGCGGTATCCGAGCTGGACTACGAAATCGGTCTGCGCGTAGTGGGTGAGATCCATCGAGACGAAGCCTGCCGTGTGACCGAGTACGTGGAAGACGTAGTCATTCCCGTTGAGTGCCGTGGCAACTTCAGTGAGGATCCGGCCGGCCTGTGCTCCTTCGACGGTTCCCGCTTCCGCGACACCCTGAAAACCATTGCTGCCAACGCTGCCCGCAAGAAAGTCAGCGAGGAAACCGACCGGGCAAAAGAAAAAGCCGCAGAAAAGGCAAGTGAAGAAATTGACAAGCGTCTGGGCGAAGACGGCGAAAAGGTCAAAGACGCGCTCAAAGGCATTTTCGGTCGATGAGCGACGGTTTTGCCCATAAGCTTCTGGCCTGGTACGACGAAAACGGCAGGCACACCCTGCCCTGGCACCATGACCGAAACCCATACCGCGTGTGGGTTTCGGAAATCATGCTGCAGCAGACCCAGGTCACCACTGTCATTCCCTATTTCGAAGCCTTCATGCAGCGCTTTCCGGACGTGAAAGCGCTGGCTATGGCGCCGGTGGACGATGTGCTCAGCCACTGGTCCGGCCTTGGTTACTATGCCCGCGCCCGCAACCTGCAAAAGGCTGCTCAGCAAGTCGTCGAGGAACACGGCGGGGAATTTCCCAGAGACCAGGAGCAACTGCAGGCCCTGCCCGGCATTGGTCGATCCACCGCAGCCGCCATTCTAGCCCAGGCGTACCAGCAGCGAGCGGCAATCCTGGATGGCAATGTAAAGCGTGTTCTGGCGCGCTACCACGCCATAGCCGGCTGGCCCGGCAAAACCGCCGTACTGAACCAGTTGTGGGAGCGTGCCGAAGAGCACACGCCCGACGAACGCATCCGCGACTACACCCAGGCCATCATGGACCTGGGCGCTATGGTGTGCACCCGCAGCCGCCCGGCCTGCGACAGCTGCCCGCTGCAATCCGGGTGCGAGGCCTACGCCACAGGCGAAGCCAGCCTCTACCCGGGCTCCAAACCAAAAAAGGCCAAGCCCGAGAAAACCACCTGGATGGTGATACTGGAAGATCACCGGGGGCGCATCCTGCTGGAGCGCAGACCACCGAGCGGCATCTGGGGTGGGTTATGGAGCCTGCCCGAGCTGGACCCCGCCTACAGCCCTGAAGAACTGGCTGACGCCTGTGAACAGGCCTTCGGCTTTAACTGCAGCGAGCCGGAAATCACCGCCGGTTTCCGCCACACCTTCAGCCACTACCACCTGCACATTCAGCCCGCACGCCTGACTGTTCAAAACTCCACGCGAATCAATGACGCAGACAACCACCAATGGATTCACCGGGACGAAGCCCTGGCCCTGGGTTTGCCTGCGCCGATACGCACATTGCTGACCTCGCCGGAACAGACGGTCCTGCTCTGAACCGACCTGGCGTCCATCAATGTCATTGCGTTCTGATCTGTTATCATCCGTGCAGATTCTGCAAGATCATCTTCCAACAGGAGCAGACATGAGCCGCACCGTATTCTGTCGTAAATACCAGGAAGAGCTCGAAGGCCTGGAGTTCCCGCCGATGCCGGGTAAAAAAGGCGAAGACCTCTACGAGAACATCAGCAAGAAAGCCTGGGAAGAATGGCAGGCCCAGCAAACCATGCTGATCAACGAAAAGCATCTGAGCCTGATGGACCCCAACACCCGCAAGTACCTGCAGGCACAAATGGAACGCTTCTTTAATAACGAGCCATTCGACAAAGCCGAAGGGTACGTGCCGCCAGAGAAGTAAGCGCACCCAACTTGTGGAAGCGCCTATTAAAATTTTCCCGGAACGGCCTTGACTCAAGCAACCTAAACCGGTTTAATAGCGCCCCGTTGCACGCAGCACCGCAACGCGCCCGGATAGCTCAGTTGGTAGAGCAGGGGATTGAAAATCCCCGTGTCGGTGGTTCGATTCCGCCTCCGGGCACCATTAAGAATTCTGACAAAGTCCGCCTTGTGCGGGCTTTGTTGTTTTTGGTGTCCACCGAATGTCCATAAGTAGGTCCTAGACTAGTGGGTAGTCGATTACGTTGTAGCGACCGCACATAACTCCCCCTAGCCGTTAGTTCACGATCAACCGTAAGCCCTTTTGTTATCTCCGTTATCAGGATCATGGTGATTGTCGTCATCCTGGACACGCATGTCATCAGATTTCTCACGCAGAATCCGGCGCTTTTCTGAATCCGCAAACCGCTTGAGCACCTGGCGAATGAGGGGCTGATAACCAATGCCGTTGATTTCAGCAATCATCTTGAAGTCCTCAATGAGAGACTTTTGCAGACGAATGGAAATCGGCTGCAAGCCAGCTGCTTCATCCAATGCTGCGTCATCTACGTTTTTTGATACGCGAACGAACTCTTCTTCCCGTCCCAGGGAACCGTCTTCCCAGGCTTCCGGGGTACCTTCAATTTTCTTTACCATTTTACGTCTCCCCGTCGCTTTTCGTTCTTTTCGTTCTGTCTCTGCGACTTGTCTCAATTAAAATCCGTGTTTGGTATAGATACGTTCTTCTACTGGGTTTGGGCTGTAAGCCGTTTTCAGCAGTATGTCCCCATTCTTGAGGACAAAAACTATCTTGAGGCGCCGACCATAGTCCGTTTCAGCAATGAACCACTGAGTTGGAGGATCTGTTTTGTGCTCTTCCCGAGTGTCTTCCAGAAGGCGACCCTCTCTATTTGCAAAACACTGCTGGACTTCCTCCGGGCTAACACCGTGTTTTTCAGCCAGCTTCTGCTTCACTGCAGATGAATATTTCAGCGCCATCGTGTTCCTCACCGATTTTGTATATACAAAGTATATACCTAAGATAAATTAGAACCAACCGGGCTAAATGTCAACGAAGTGTCCACGGGGCTGGGTTTTTGTGTGGTTCCCTGTGGAACTGGGTTTTCGGAAGTCTCTGTTTTTCCGAGAATTGTGTTTACTGTGTAGCGTTGAAAGGATGCGGCGTCGGGTTCAATTCCCACAGCCCCCGATGAACCGGCTGGACACGGCTTCTGAGCCTCTTCTACAACAAATGACTATTCCAAGCCCCCCTTTCCAAGCGTTTCTGAACTAGGTTCACGTATTCAGAGGGGCCAGGTGGATTCTTTCTTTTATGCCTGCCCTGATTGCAGAACAAACACGCCGCGACAATGTTCTTATCGGATGCAGAACCGCCTTCGCTGTGTGCAACCAGATGTTCACCGGTGCATTGGAAGAACCTAGCACGGGCAAGCGAAATGCCATGCTTGCGTGCGTACTGCCCAATATTGTTTTGCCACATCGGTTTCTTGCAGTAGTAGCACATACCCTTCTGGCGTGAAAAGGCTGCGGAGCGAGGCTTTTTAAGGTTGGATCTTTTTTTGGGCACAACGTATTCCGGCTCAAGAACGGTTCCCCACACTCCGCAAACGCGAAAATGAAGGAACCAGCCGAAATACTTCGAACTGGCAGGTTACAGGCAATCGAAAATCATTCGAGCTGCCCGAAGAGTACTATTACAAGATAAGGAGATTTGATTGCCATGTAAACAGAAGGTGTCAACAAATTGTCCACGCGTTTGAGGTTTTCTGTGGGTTTCCGTGGCCTTTTAATTTCGTAACCTATTGATTATGCAGGACTGTGTCCCAGTGAGGTGCTTGTGATATGGATTGAAAATCCCCGTGTCGGTGGTTCGATTCCGCCTCCGGGCACCATCAGATTCAATGACTTAGCCCGCCTTGTGCGGGCTTTGTTGTTTCTGGTGTCCTACTGTTGATCACGGGCTTGTAGGCCCGATACCTCTGGTCGTCCTGGGTTTGCTCCCAGGCCCTTCTTAACAACACTACTACCTCGGGGTCTTTTCTCGCCGAATCCGAACACATATATCTCGGACTCCCTCAGTCGTGAGGCAAGTTTGGTGAAATCACTGTCACTAGAGACCAGGGCGAACGCGTCTAACTTCGAGGGATAGAGCAGATCCTTCGCGTCAACGATCATCGATGCATCAATGGCGTTCTTGCCTTATCGGCATCGATTAAAACGGCGATTTTCTTGTGTTGTTCAAGGCCGGCAACTACCAATGGGACAATCATGGGACTCTATTCAGGAAAACGCTACATGACTGGCCTCTGAGCCGAATATCACCCATAATCGGCTCATTATCTGATCCAAAAAGCGGTTTATTCGGCTCATGTATATCTGGGAACAAGAAAACTGGCCCCACTTTCATTGGGAGGAGGCAACGCTCCGGCCCAAGCTGGACTCTGTGCGCCTGCTTCAGGGCCGCCTATTGGGCCGTACGGAGACCGCACCTGAGCAGGCCGACCTGGAGGTGGAGATGGACGCTCTGATCCAGAACGCCATCCGCACCAGCGAGATTGAAGGCGAGCATCTGGATGTAGGCTCGGTGCGTTCTTCCGTTGCCCGGCAACTTGGCCTGGAACGCGCAGGTGTATCCGGCAGACCAACACCGGAATCTGATTCGCTGGTTGAGCTATTGTTTGAGGCCACCCATCAGCCGGATGAGCCTCTGTCCCGCAAGCGGCTGTGCCAATGGCAAGCCATGCTCTTTCCGGAGGGCTCTGGCCTGCTGTCCCGGGTCCGTGTCGGTGATTTGCGGGGAGACGAGCCGATGCAGGTGGTGTCGGGACGACTGGACACACCAAAGGTTCACTTTGAGGCGCCGCCCCGGGCTTGCCTGGTTTCTGGACACACTGGAAGAAGCACTGGAACGGGCTCTTTCGAGAGTCGACCGGGTATTGGTCAAAACGAAGTTCTGGCAACGTTACGCGACAACGGTGCTGAACGAAAGGCAGGTCAAGGTTCTGAATCGGTTGCTGAATAAAGCGGGGGAAGAATTTAACCAGGGCATCAATGCTCGAAAGTATCAGTCTCTGACCAAAGTCAGTAAGGCCACAGCAACAAGGGATCTGGCAGAGCTTCAGGAGAAAGGCTGCCTTCGCAGGTTACCTGGTGGTGGCCGTAGCACCCGATATGCGCTGGACTGGGAAGATTAGACAGTACAAACCGAAGACTTCCGCAAAACTACCCATCACACGCACTTCTGAACCAGACCGGTGTCTTTTTTCTTCGAATCCGACTACGAATGGACTCCCTCAGTCGTGAGGTCAGGTTCTGTCCTCCGGCATTGCCTCATTCTCGCCGTACTCGATCTCTGGCTCAATGAGGCCCGCTTCCGCCAGTTGTTCGGCTTTTGCTCTGTCGTGCTCTTCCAGTAACTGCATCATGCGACCACGGGTAATCGCCTCGTGGAGCTCTAGCTGGCGCTGTTCATTGCGCAGCGATCTGAGCAGGGAGACGGCCATGAAGATCATCAGCACCATGAACGGGAACGCTGCCAGAATGGAAATCGTCTGTAGCGCGGCCAGGCCGCCACTGATCAGGAGTACCCCGGCAACCAGTACCTGAACCAGCCCCCAGGTGACTCGCAACCAGCGTTTGGGTGTAAGCGTGCCTTTACTGGTAAACATTCCCAGAACAAAGGTGGCGGAGTTGGCAGAGGTGATGACGAACAGAACGATTAACACCAGCATCAGGGCGCTGATGATGGAGGTTCCTGGCAGGAAGTCCAGGGTGGCAAAGAGAGCGGAACTCATCTCCCGGGTAACGGCCTCACCAAGGGCCGCCCCTTCAAACAATTCGAAATAGAGCGCCGAGCCGCCAAAGGTGGAAAACCAGAAGATGCTCAACAGCACCGGTGTGCCGATCACTCCGAAGACAAACTCGCGAATGGTTCTACCGCGGGAGATACGCGCGATGAAACTACCCACAAACGGTGCCCAGGATAATCCCCAGGCCCAGTAGAAAATGGTCCAGCGCTCAACCCAGTCATCGCCGGTGTAAGGCGTCATCACCAGGCTCATGCCCATCATATTGGCGAAATAGTCACCGATGGCGTTGGTCATGGCAGCGGTAATGAAGTCGGTGGGACCGAAAAAGAATACGAATGCCAGCAGGAACGCTGCCAGCACCATGTTTGCATCACTGACGTAACGCACGCCACTTTCCAGCGGAGCAAGGGCGCAGAGCAGGAAAACCACTGCTATGGCCGCCAGAATATACAGTTGCTGATTGGCGCCAAAGCCGATATCGCTCACCGACACCAGCCCGCTGTTGATCTGTATTACCCCGAGCCCGAGCGTGGTTGCTACGCCAAATACGGTAGAAATGACGGCCAGGGTATTGATGCTATGGCCAATGCTGCCGTCTACGCGGTGACCGATGGAAGAGCGGAAGGTCTCGCTGATCAGCCCCGGGCGTTGCATACGAAAGCGCACGTAGGCAATAGCAAGCCCCACCACTGCGAAGTTGGCCCACTGATGAAAACCCCAATGGAACAGGGAATAGCGCATGGCAAGACTGGCAGCGTGAGGACTTTCAGGCTCGGCGTTGCCGAACGGGGGTGCCATGAAGTGGCTCATGGGTTCCGCTACCGCCCAGAATACAAGGCCCACCCCCATACCGGAGGAAAAGATCATGCCCAGCCAGGTAAGATAGGGGAACTCCGGTGCCTCACCGTCCGCGCCCAGGCGAATGTGGCCATAGTCACTGGCGGCTACGGCAATACAGAACACCAGAAAACCCGTGGTGGCGAACAGATAGAGCCAGCCGAAATGCACCGTAGTGAATTCAAGGCCGGTATCGGCCCAACTGGCAAGCTGTTCGGGGAGGAGAATCCCTGCGCCGACAAAAATGGCCAGCAGTAAAATCGAGGTGTAAAAAACCCAGCCTGGGCGATTATTCATGCTCAGGATATCCATGGTTCGGTCAGTTTAATAGCAGAGATCCAAGGACGGCATTCAGTCTACGACGAGTACCTTCCCCCTGACACCCTAGCTTACAACACTTGTTCCCGCCCTGCGCTCAAGAATCGCCAGCGCATCCTCCAGCTTACCAATTCCACTAATGCCTCCGCTTTCCGCAAAATTACCTGCTGCAGCCATTTTGGGCCCCATGGAGCCGGCTGGCAGATCCAGCTTGCGGGCTTCATCGAGGGTCAACTGATGGATTGGTGCGGCAGTATCCTTGCCGAAATCGCGGTAGATGGCGTCTACATCTGTGAGAAGCAGCAGGGCATCAGCACCCAGTTGGCTGGCCAGCAGCGCGCTGGCGGCGTCCTTGTCGATCACGGCTTCCACTCCGACCATGCTGCCATCATCCCGGCGAAGAATGGGGATGCCACCCCCTCCGGCGCAAATCACCACGACGCCCTGCTCCAGCAGCAGTTTGAGAACCCTCATATCAGGAATTTCCAGGGGTTTTGGCGAGGGCACTACCCGCCGCCACTTGTCGCCATCCTGGGCGATATGCCAACCGGCGGCTTCAGCCTTGGTCTCGGCCTCCTTCTTGTCATACACCGGCCCGACAAATTTCGTGGGTTTTTTGAAGGCAGGGTCGTCTTTATCCACCAGAACCTGGGTCAGCAATGTTGCTACGGGCCGATCGTGATCCAGAGCGTTTTCCAGTTCCTGCTCGATGATATAACCGATCATGCCTTCGGTTTCGGCGCCCAGTACGTCCAGTGGGTAGGCTTCGTCCGGCTTGTAGGCGGCGCCCTGAAGCGCCAGCAAACCTACTTGCGGGCCATTGCCATGGGTGACAACCAGTTGGTGACCGGCCCGGACGATTTCGGCCAGTGATTCAGCGGCAATTTTCACGTTTGCGCGCTGTGCCTGAGCTGTCAGGGGTTCACCGCGCCGCAACAGGGCGTTGCCCCCGAGTGCTGCTACCACGAGCATGTCATCCTCCTTATGTCAGCTTCCCAGCGTGGCGACAAGCACCGCCTTGATGGTGTGCATCCGGTTCTCCGCCTGATCAAACACAATAGAGGCGGGGCTTTCAAAGACGTCTTCGGTCACTTCCATGGCGTCAATGCCGAACTCTGCCTGCATCTCTTTGCCAACGGTGGTTTCGGTGTTGTGAAACGCCGGCAGACAGTGCATGAACCTGGCGCGGGGATTTCCAGTTTTCTCCATCAGGGCAGCGTTAACCTGGTAGGGCTGCAACAGTTTGATCCGTTCCGCCCATTTTTCCTTGGGCTCGCCCATGGACACCCATACGTCGGTGTAGACAAAATCCACGCCTGACACGGCGGCGCCTGTGTCTTCAGTGATCATGATCCGTGCACCGGTTTCACTGGCAATGGACTCGGCTTCCTGTTGAATTGCCTCGCTGGGCCAGCAGGCCTTTGGGGCGCACAGACGCACATCCATACCCATCTTGGCACCGCCGATCAGCAGGCTGTCCCCCATGTTGTTGGCGGCGTCCCCGATAAATACAAACGCAACATCCCTCAGTGGCTTCTCCACGTTTTCCTGCATGGTCAGAAAGTCAGCCAGTATCTGAGTGGGATGGAACTCATTGGTCAGCCCGTTGTAAACGGGCACACCGGCATACTTTGCCAACTCCTCAACAATTGCCTGGCCAAAGCCCCGATACTCGATGGCGTCGTATACACGCCCCAGCACTCGGGCAGTGTCCTTCACCGACTCCTTGTGGCCGATATGAGTGCCCGTCGGGCCCAGGTAGGTTACCCGGGCGCCCTGATCAAATGCGGCGACTTCAAATCCCACCCGGGTTCGGGTGGAGTTCTTTTCGAAGATCAGCGCGATGTCTTTGCCCTGTAACTGCGGTACTTCGGTGCCTGCGTATTTGGCAGTTTTCAGGTCGGCAGAGAGCTTGAGCAGAAAACTGATTTCCCGTGGGGTGAAATCCCTCAGGGTCAGGAAATGACGGTTCTTGAGATTAAAAGCCATAGCGTTGCTCCTTGCTTGTCAGACAGCGTCTCGTATGGTCGGGCAACTCATGCAGCGCCCTCCGCCCCGGCCACGGCCCAGTTCGGCACCGGGGATGGCCAGCACTTCAATGCCAGCAGCTTCCAGGGCGGCGTTGGTGTCGTCATTGCGGTCGTAGCCAATAACCACGCCCGGGCTTAATGCCAGCACGTTATTGCCATCGTTCCACTGCTCACGCTCCCTTTCTGCTGGTGTGTCGCCGCCTGTTGCAACCACTTCCAGCGAGTCATAGCCAAGTACATCCGCCACCACATCAAACAGAGGCCGCGGGTCCTGCTGAAACGACAGGTGCTTGCCGTCCTTTCCCGGACGCAGGTCGTAACAGACCATTTCGTCAGCCACTTCCTTGAAGCTGGTTACTACATTGCCGCCACAGAAGGTGAACACGGTATCCAGGTGCATGGCGGAACGGGTTTTGGGAATCTGGCAGGCGACCACCCGCTCTGCGGTGCCGTTGGCAAACAGCGCCCGGGCCAACTGGCCGATAGCCTGGGGAGAAGAGCGTTCACCCATTCCCACCAGCACCGCACCATTACCCACCGGCATGATGTCGCCGCCTTCCAGGGTGGCCAGGGCATGATCTTCTAGGGGGTCACCCCAATGCACGTTGACCTTGCCGGCGAACTTCGGATGGAACCGGTAGATCGCGCTCATCAGCAGGGTTTCCGGTTTGCGCGCCGCCCAGTACATCGGGTTCAGGGTGACGCCGCCATAGATCCAGGCACTGTTGTCGCGGGTGAAAAGGAAGTTTGGCAGCGGCGGCAACACAAACCCATAGGGCCCCAGATGATTGCCAAACAGCCCTGTCGGGTCGAAAGGCAGGTCGCCTACCTCAAGACCTCCGATGAGGAATTCCGCCAGAGTCTGGCCCGGCAGTTCGTCCATCCAGGCACGGAGATCAGACACCATGCCCACACCGATGTGGTTCCAGGTAATCCGGTTGTCCAGAATCCAGGCCCGTGCATCGGGAATGTCCAGGGTTTCCGCCAGCAGTTCGTTGACGTCAAGCACATCAACGCCACGTTCCCGCATCAGCCCGGCGAATACGTCGTGGTCTTTCTGGGCCTGCTTGACCCAGAACACGTCGTCAAACAACAGGGCATCGCAGTTGGAGGGTGTCAGCCGCCTATGGGCAAGCCCCGGACGGCAGACAATCACCTGCCGCAGGGTGCCGGTTTCGGAGTGGACACCAAGGGTGTGTTCAGTCATCTCGCATTCTCCTTTGCCTGGGGTTAATTGAAGGGCTTACAGAAACGCGCCGATACTGATCACCACAGTGATGAATACGGTGAGGATCAGTAACAGGGGCCAGATAAACGCCAGCCAGCGGTCGTAGGAAACACGGCCGATGGCCAGGCCGCCAACCACCACGGCAAAGGTCGGATTAATCAGGTTAACCAGGCCATTGGCTGACTGGAAGGCCGTAACCACCAGATCACGCCCCACGTTGGCAAAGTCCGCCAGTGGCGCAAGGATCGGCATCGACAGCACGGCAAGGCCGGATGACGACGGCACGAAGAAACTCATACCCACTTCGATCCAGAACATCAGGTTGATAAACGCCAGCTCCGGCAGTCCTCCCAGGGTGGTTTCGGCACTGTGCAGGATAGTGTCGGCAATCATGCCTTGCTCCATGATCACCACAATGCCCCGGGCCAGCCCAACGACCAGGGCCACACCGAGCAGATCACGGGCACCGTCCACAAAACTGCTGGTCAGTTTTTTCTCACCCAGCCGGGCGATAAGGCCAATCACGATAGCGGAACCAAAGAAGAGCGCGCCCATTCTGGCCATCCACCATCCCTGCGACGAAACACCCCAGATCATGACAATGAAGGTAAGCGCGAAAATGATCAGGGCAATTTTCTGGGTACCCGTGAGCTCGAAATCTTCCAGCTCATCGTGCCCCTGGAGGAACAGCTTGCGGTGAGCTTCTCTCTGTTTGGCGACCACGGAGCGGGATGGATCCGCCTTTACCCGCTGGGCATAACGCATAACATACGCAGCACAAATGACAAGGCCACCCAAAAGCAGCACAAACCTGAGAACGATGCCATCAGTAAAGGGAATATTGGCGGCATTGGCAGCAATAACCGTTGCAAAAGGGTTGATGGTAGAGCCCAGCACACCGATACCAGCACCCACGAGAATGACCGCTACCCCCGTAACGGCGTCATACCCCGCCGAAATAATCACCGGAATAAGAATGGCATAGAAAGCCAGGGTCTCCTCTGCCATGCCGTAGGTTGTGCCCCCGAGCGCAAACAGCGTCATGAGTATCGGAATCATCCATATCTCCCGCCCCTCCAGCCGGTGCATGGCACTGCGGATGCCGGTATCGATGGCGCCGGTGGCGTTCATTACCCCCAGAAAACCGCCGAGAAACAGCACGAACAGGGCCACATCAATGGCATTGGCTGCGTAGCTGTCCGGGTCGTAGAAGCCCGCCGTGGGCGCCAGCATCACATCAACGAAGCCCTGGGGATTAGGGTCGACGGTTTCATAGGTGCCCGGCACCGCAACTTCACGACCGACTTCTTCATTCATGGAGCGTTCATACTGCCCTGCCGGTATAATCCAGGTCAGCGCGGCTACCAGAATGATAAGCAGGAACAGGATGGTATAAGCTGTGGGAAATCGTGTTGCCAGATCTTCTTCAGGATTCGAGGAAGAGGTCTTTTCATCAGTCACGTGGCGTCTCCTTTGCACAGTGGCTTGCTGACGGTGCAGCCCATCGTTCTGAGTATGGACCTCACGACCTGTACAAATCCTGATCAGGGTCAAGTCTGACGCAGTCGCCGGATACCCGTATAAGCCCTGAGATCACAAAGCACAGTTTCAGCTCTAATATCCGCTTCGCTGTTTTCAGCCTCTTTCAAACAAGGAACATCTATGCTGCTTTCGTTTCTGGCTATTGCTTTCGGCCTTGTGCTTCTGGTCTGGAGTGCTGGCAGGTTTGTCGAGGGTTCCGCTGCAACCGCCGGGTATTTTGGTATGCCGCCGTTGCTGATCGGCATGGTCGTGGTTGGCTTCGGCACATCGGCGCCCGAGATGGTGGTGTCGGCATTGGCGGCCACGCAGGGCAACCCGGGGCTGGCACTGGGAAACGCCTACGGCTCGAACATCACTAACATTGCCCTGATCCTTGGTATCACAGCATTGATCAGCCCGATTGCGGTTCACTCCCAGGTGATGCGCAAGGAACTGCCAATTCTTACGGCGGTGACGGCCCTGGCCGCCTGGCAGGTATGGGACGGTGAGCTGACGTTTATCGACGCGCTGGTGCTACTGGGCGTGTTTTTCATGCTGATAGCCTGGTCCATTCGCCAGGGCATGACCCAGAAGTCCGACGCCCTCGGTGCCGAGATTGCAGAGGAAATGAGCCACCGTTCCATGCCGCTTCGCAACGCGGTGATGTGGTTGATTGCAGGCCTGCTGGTCCTGATTGTCAGCTCGCGCATCCTGGTGTGGGGTGCGGTAGAGATTGCCCACGGCTTTGGGGTGAGTGACCTGATCATCGGGCTGACGATTGTGGCTGTGGGTACGTCCCTGCCAGAACTGGCGTCTTCGGTGATTGCAGCCCGCAAGGGTGAACATGACATTGCCCTCGGCAACATTCTGGGCTCCAACCTGTTCAACACCCTGGCCGTGGTGGGTATTGCCGGCACCATCAGCCCGATGGCGGTAGCACCAGAAGTGTTCTACCGGGATATCGCGGTGATGTCTGCGCTGACATTGTCACTGTTCATACTCGGCTATGGTTTCCGCGGCCCGGGGCGAATCAACCGGGTTGAGGGTGGCTTGCAGCTGGCCTGCTTCGTTGGCTACACCACCTACCTGATATCAACCACCTTTAGCACGTAAGACCCTCAAACCACCCGGGACAGCTCAGCCGAGGATACACTCCCGCGACAATCTCTGGCTGACTTCCCGGCGCTGACGTCGCAGCCGGTTACCCTGGTCGGTGGAGTAGCCGGCCCGCAACTTCTGCTGGATGCGCTCGAGCCGCTCACGGTATCCGGCACACCGGGCATTTTTGCGCTCGAGCTCGCGGGCCTTCTGCTCCACGGAAGCTTTTCGTTTGCTGCCATCGTTGGCTTCCAGGCTGCGACTGACCTGGCGGTTGATGGTGGTGACCCTCTTGCCCCGCGTAATGTTCTCCCTCATGGGAATCAAAGAGGGGCGCCTGAGCTCCACCTGCTCGTGTTCGCGTTCACTGGGTTTGATGTCGGTGAAATGAGCAACACCCTGATCGTCAATCCAGGTGTACATTTCGGCTGCTGAAACGGCGGGGATAAAAAGCACTACAAATACTGCGGCCTGCCTCCATGGCATTGTTTTCCACTCCCTGTGGTTTTGTTTGATAGCAGCGACAGTATAAACAAAACCACAGGCCAGTGAGAGGCCCAGGCCACAGATCAGGCGTCCAGCAATTCAATCCAGTGCTGAACCGGTACTTTCGCCCTGGTTTCCAGGTGCATCTGGCAACCAATGTTGGCGGTGACAATCCTGTCCGGATTATCCACGGTCAGGGCCTTGAGCTTATTCAGCAGCAGGCGCTGGCTGAGTTCCGGCTGAAGAATGGAGTAGGTACCGGCAGAACCGCAACACAAGTGCTTTTCTTTGGTTTCCGCCAGTTCTATACCGGCCTTGCGCAACACCTGGTCCACTACGCCGCTTTGCTGCATGGCATGCTGAAGGGTGCAGGGGCAGTGGAACGCAACCTTTCCGGTGGTTTTGGGGACGTTCAATTTTTCCAGATCCTGTTTGAGCAGGAAGGCACCCAGGTCGACACTCATGTCGCTGACTTTCCGCGCCTTGACGGCATAGACCGGATCGTCCCGCAGCAGGTGGCCGTATTCCTGAACCATGGCGCCGCAGCCCGAGGCCGTCATGACGATGGCTTCGGCGCCGGCCTCGATGGCGGGCCACCAGGCGTCGATGTTGCGGCGCATGGCTTCCAGGGCTTTTTCGTGTTCAGACAGGTGATGATTCACGGCGCCGCAACAGCCGGCTTCAGGCGCTTCCACCATGCTGATACCAAGTCTGTCGAGCACCCGGGCAGCGGCGGCGTTGGTGTTCGGCGTGGCGGATGGCTGAACGCAACCGGCCAGGGCAAGCACAATGCGTTCGTGGCTTGCTGTCGGCCAGGGGCTGGCCTGTTTTCTGGGTGGCACCTTGGTACGCAGTTTTCCTGGCAGTACCGGGCGAAAGAGCTGGCCCATACGCAGCAGCAGGCCAAACAACCGCCGATTGGGAAGTACGCGGGCCAGTGACCAGCGCATCCACCTTTGCTGGGGTGGCCGGGGCATTTCCTGTTCCATCAGGCCACGGCTGATGTCGATCAGGCGGCCATACTTGACGCCGGAGGGACAGGTGGTTTCGCAGCTGCGGCAGGTGAGGCAGCGGTCGAGGTGTTCGCGGGATTTTTCGGTGACTTCTTCGCCTTCCAGGAACATTTTCATCAGGTAGATGCGGCCGCGGGGGCCATCGCGTTCGTCGTTCAGTTCCTGGTACGTCGGGCAGGTAGCGGTGCAGAAGCCGCAGTGTACGCAGGCTCGCAGGATGGACTCGGCTTCCTGGCCTTCTGCTGTGTTGGCGAATTGCTGTACTAGATTGGTTTGCATGGGTTACCTGCTATTAAACTCGGTGCTTTAGCGAGCGGGTAGGGGTACCTGAAATACGCTCAAGCCCTCCATGGGCGCTTGGGCTCCGCCATCCATGGCTCCGCACAATTTCAGATACCCCTACCCCGCTCGCTTTCAAATTTTGTGCTGGCCGCCTGACTGGAGTTTCGACGCGGAGCGGCTGGGACACCCCTTCCGAAACTGTGCGTAGCCATGGATGGCGGAGCTCAAGCGTCACAGGGATGTGCCGAAGGAGCGTGTTTCGGAAGGGGTGTCCCAGCCGCTCTGCCAACTCCGTTGTTTTTCTCATAGCCAGCTATATAAACGCCCGGGGTTGAAAATACCGTCGGGGTCGAACGAATGTTTCAGCCGGCGCTGGATTTCTTTCAAGGCCCGGGGCTGGTGATGCATTACTTCATCCGTGCGGTCGCCGCCGCGGAACAGGCTTACCTGGCCACCCGCTCGCTGGGCCAGGGATTCCAGTCGGGTTATGTCGGCTTCGCCGCGGTACCAGCGTTGGGAGCCGGCCCAGTCGATCAGCCAGGGGCCGTCCAGGTCCGGGTTGGTGGCGGTAGAGCCGACAGAGAAGCGCCACAGCGGTTGGTCACCGGCAAAAAATTCATGCTGCATATGCTGCAGCTGTCGCCAGAAATCGTCCCCCTGCTCCATCACTTCACCGGACCACTTTTCGGCGGTGGCTTCCACGGCGGACCTGGCGCCGGCCAGGCGCAGGTACACTTTACCGTCTACCCAGGCAGCGCCGGTGATGGGTTTGGGTTCTTTGGCGCGGCTGTTCATGTATTGGATGACGTCGTCCAGGGCCATGTCCTGCACCAGGGTCAGGGACGTGGCTGGTTTGGGCATTACTTTGAGGCTGATTTCGGTGATGGCGCCCAGGGTGCCCATGGCGCCTGCCTGCAGCCGGGAGGTGTCATAGCCGGCCACGTTTTTCATTACCTGACCGCCAAAGCGCAGGTGTTCACCCTTACCGTTTAGAAGGCGAATGCCCAGCACCTGGTCCCTTACCGAGCCGGACCAGGGTCTTGCCGGGCCGGAGAGGTTACAGGCCAGGGTGCCGCCCAGGGTGGAACCCTCACCGAATCTGGGCGGCTCGAAGTGGAGGCACTGGCCTTCTTCGGCAAGGGTGGCTTCGATATCCGCCAGTGGGGTGCCGGCGCGGGCGGTAAGTACGAGCTCTACCGGATGGTATTCGACGATTCCGGTGTGTTCACCCAGTTTCAGTGTGCCTGCATCGGTATCTGCGGCCCGGCCCATAAAGGCTTTGGTGCCGCCGCCTTCGATATTGAGTTTCTGGCCCACTTGTTGAGCCTGGAGAATCTGCTCCTTCAGCTTTTGCGAGATATCAGCCATGGGCAGCGTCCACCGTGTTGTGCTTGTGTTGTTTGTGTTCCAGAGATCGGTACTCCTGGCAGAAGCGAAGGGCAGGAACGCCCTTGCCGGGATTGAGGATACCGGCCGGGTCGAAGGCGGCCTTTACGTCGTGGAACTGCTGCAGCTCCTCATCGTTGAACTGCACCGCCATCTGGCGAATTTTTTCCACACCCACGCCGTGCTCGCCGGTAATGCATCCACCTACTTCCACACAGAGGTTGAGGATGCGGCCACCGAAGGCTTCAGTGCGCTCAAACTCGCCAGCAACATTGGCATCGAACAGGATCAGGGGGTGCAGATTACCATCACCGGCGTGGAACACATTCGCCACTCGCAGCCCGAATTCTTCGGACATTTTTTCCATTTCCAGCAGCACATGGGCCAGATACCGGCGCGGGATCGTGCCGTCCATGCAGTAATAATCGGGTGAGATACGGCCTACCGCCGGAAAGGCGGACTTGCGGCCTTTCCACAGCAGGGCCCGCTCTTCTTCGCTCTGGGAAGTTTTTACCGAGGTGGCACCCAGCTCGCGGAACAATGCTTCTGCCTGGGCGATATGCTCGTGGACTTCCTCTTCGGTGCCGTCTACTTCGCACAACAACAACGCCTTGGCTTCCCTGGGGTAGCCCGCCTGTGCGAAATCATCGGCGGCAATGATGGCGTGGCCGTCCATCATTTCCAGTCCGCCTGGAATAATACCGCGGGAAATAATACCACCGACCGCATCGCCGGCTTTCTGAACGCTGTCGAAGCCGGCCATCACCACCTGGGCTACTTCCGGTTTGGGTAGCAGTTTCACCTTTACTTCAGTCACGATGCCCAGCAAGCCTTCAGAGCCGGTCATCAGCGCCAGCAGGTCCATGCCACACACATCCAGGGCGTCGCTGCCGATGGTTACCCGCTCACCCTCAGCGGTGATCATCTCCACGCTGAGGATATTGTGAACCGTCAAACCATACTTGAGGCAATGCACACCCCCGGAGTTTTCCGCCACGTTGCCACCGATGGTACAGGCAATCTGGGATGAGGGGTCAGGCCCGTAGTAAAGGCCAAACTGGGCAGCCTCTTCGCTGATGGCGAGGTTACGAACACCCGGTTGCAGCCGCGCCGTCCGCGCCAGCGGGTCAATGTCCAGAATGCGGTTGAACTTGGCCAGCGACAATACCACGCCTTCTTTGTGAGGCATGGCACCGGCGCTCAGTCCGGTTCCGGCACCGCGGGCCACCACGGGCACCTCATGCTCGTTGCAGATGCGCATGATCCGCTGCACCTGCTGGGCGGTTTCCGGCAGCACCACGAGCATTGGCATCTCGCAGTACATGGACATGCCGTCGCACTCATAGGGCTTCATGGTTTCGTCATCGGTGATGACAAAGTCCGGGTCTATAAACGCGCGGAACTTTTCCGCCAGCTCCGCCTGGCTGACTTTCGGCTTGGTGTTCATAGGGTTCTCTGGAGTGATTGGCTTCAGGTGTGACAGCCCTCAACCACGTTTAGTTTCGAAATAGTCGATACCGGCCTGGGCGCAGTCCATGTCCTGCTGGGGCGTACCCGAGCTGAGGCCAATTCCGCCTACAACCTCACCATCCACAATGACCGGCAGACCACCACCCACAGAGCTGATACGGCCACCTACCTCGGTGTGGATTCCGAATGCCAGCTTGCCGGGTACGTTGACAGCGTTGTAGTCATGCGTCGCTTTCTTCGCAGCCGATGCGGTAAACGACTTGTCCTGGGCAATGGTCACACTGGTGATCTTGCCGCCGTCCATACGCTCGAACGCAATCAGGTTGCCGGATTCATCGGTAATGGCGATACACATCGGCACGCCGATTTCCCGCGCTTTTTCAGCAGCGCCTTCGATCAATATTCTGGCGTCCGCCAGATCAAGCCGTTTAACCGTCAACATAAGTGATTACTCCTCGTTTTAGCCATAAACCAGGTTGGGCAGCCAGGTAACGACGCCCGGGATGAGCACACAGATAAACAAACCGAATGCCTGAATGGCAAGGAATACCAGAGACGACTTGAAAATAGTGCCCATGGTGATATCCGGCGGGCACACACCCCGAATGTAGAAGAGTGCGTAACCGAAAGGTGGACTTAGGAACGACATCTGCATATTCACCAGATACAGCACACCGAACCAGAGCACCACATCGGCTCCGTCCACGCCAGGCATTCCGAACAAACCCGGGAATTCCAGTGCTTCCACAATCGGAATGAAAATGGGCACCGCCAGCAACAGGATACCCACCCAGTCCAGGAACATACCCAGTACCACCAGCAGAACCATCAACAGCAACAGGACTGCGTAGGGTGACAGGCCAATGCCCAGGATGGACTCGGTAATAAAGTCCTGACCGCCCTGCAGGATGTAGAACCCGACAAACACCGACGCACCGAACATGATCCACAGCACCATGGCCGAGGCCTTGGCGGTCGTTACCGACGCATCGCGCAACGTGGCAATGGTAAACACCTTGTGCTTCATGGCCACGAGGATTGCACCGAAAGAACCAATACCTGCCGCTTCCACCGGGGTGGCAATGCCACCGAACAACAGTCCGAGCACCAGAAAGACCAGCACCAGCGGTGCGATCAGGTCTTTTAGCAGCAGCAGTTTCTCTTTTAGGCCAATCCGCTCGTCCTCAGGCACCGGCGGACCGAGCTTCGGGTTCAGCCAGGAGCGAATTCCCACGTAGAGGATGTACAGCGAGGACAGAATCAAACCCGGAATCACCGAGCCAAGATACAGTTCACCGACCGACTGCTGCGCCACCACAGCGTAAAGGATGGCCAGAATGGAGGGTGGAATTAGAATGCCCAGGGTTCCCCCGGCCATAATCGAGCCCAACGCAATCTTCTGGTCGTAGCCGCGTTTAAGCATCGCTGGAAGCGCAATGATACCCATGGTGACTACCGCTGCGCCGATAACCCCGACCATCGCAGCCAGAATCGTTGATGCCACGATGGTTGCTATGGCCAGACCGCCGCCAAGGCCGCCCATCCATTTATACACCACATTGAACATCTCTTCGATCAGCCCTGCCCTTTCCAGCATTGACGCCATGAAAATGAACAAGGGAATCGCCGCGAGGTCCGAGTTGGTCATCATCGGGAAGATCCGGCTGGGAATGATGTTCAGCATCATCGAATCCCCCACCAGATAGATAAAGGCCACACCAAGACCGCCAGTGACGAATGCCAGCGGCAGCCCCATCATCAACAACACGGCCAGGGAGCCGAACATGATGTAGGTCAGCGGGCCGATCCTGATATCCGACATAATGCCGGAAAGCTTGAAAAGGAATTTGTCATCACTCCAGGGGTCATAGAAAAGGATGTTGATGACTTCCACCAGCATCACGAACGCAAGGACAGCCGTAGCGATGATCATTAGCAAGGTGCCGAGCTTACCAGTCAGGGAGCTATTCCCCTGTGTGCTTGCAATATCGGAATTCATGCGTGCTGCTCCCGGCCAAGTTTGATAAACACTGAGATGTCCTTCATCAGCTTGGACAGGCCAGCCAGGAAGAGCAGTGTCGATCCAAGCAGCATCACGGCCTTCACCGGCCAGTATTGAATGCCCCAGGTTTCAACAGTTCGTTCATCCATCGAATAGGAGTTCTCGAAGAACGTCCAGGAAGTGATCATCAACGCGATGGCGAACATGAAAAAGAACATGGACGTGAATATATCCATGCCCACGCGACCACGCAGGGGCAGGAAGTTATAGACCACGTCCACCCGCACATGGGCTCCATGGAGCAGCGCAAACGCGCCAGCCAGAAGGTATTGCATGCCGAACAGCAGAAAGCTGGCCTCGTGTACCCAGATGGTGGGCTGGTTGAATGCGTAGCGCATGACCACTTCAAAGAAGTAAAACACCACCGCATTCACGGTCCAGAAGGAAATGAACACACCGGATTTTTCGCTGATCCAGTCCACCGACTTGGTAAACCAGTTACCGACGTCGCTGTAGTCAGCACTTTTTTTCAGTTCTGCTTCGATCTGCTGAAGCTTTTCGTTGGCCTCGGCATTTTTGTCGATGGCCTCGACCCCGCGCTGGGACAGCCAACGGTCAAGTGCCATCATGATCAGCGGCATCAACGCCAGCCAGCCCCAGTAAAACCAGTGAGGCATCACAAAGCCAAACGCACTCAGGTCAGACATGTTTTATCACCTTTAATCACAGAGCGGGGAAGGCAGCGAGCGTGCCATCGACGCACTCCCTGCCTTCCCCGTGATCGGTTTATTATGGTTATGCAGGCTTACATGCCTTTGATGTCTTCCTCGTTGAGATAGCCAACAGTCTCGTTCATCATGTACTCAAGCTGGATGTCCAGAATTGCCCTGGCATCCTCGTTCTTGCCGGCCCAGTTGAACCAGATCGGGATCGCAGCCTTCCGGAACTCTTCCAGGTCTTCCTGGCTCAGACGAGTCACCTTGGAGCCATCTGCCTTAAACTTCTTCATCGCTTCAATATTGCGCTTTTGAATGGTCAGATAGTGCTTCTGGGAGTAGATGCGAACCTCGTCCTCAACCAACTTCTGAAGCTCCGGATCCAGCGCATTCCAGGCACGCAGATTAATGGTCAGGTCCATCAGATCCACTGGCTGGTAGATGGACATCACACCTGGAGGACCGAACATGATGTAGTCCGTTACCTGTGAGAAGCCCAGCTCATAGTTCACCGCAGGACCGACGTAATCAGCCGCATCGATGGTGCCCTTCTCCAGCGCGGGGAAAATATCCGAACCCGGCAGACTCACAGTTGATACACCGAACTGCTGGAAGACTTCGGCTACCATGCCACCCGGCACTCGCATCTTCATGCCTTCCATATCGGCCAGGCTGTTAACCGGCTTCTTTGAGTGGATGATGTTGGCATCGTGTTGAATTGGACCTACATAAAACAGACCGAACTTCTCGTAGATTTCACGGGTTTTTTCCAGCATGCCCATGGAGTAGAACATGATGTCCCACTGGTGCGGCTGATCGGGGCCCGCCGGGTAGGATGACAGGAAAACCGAGGCCGGAATCTTTCCGGACCAGTAGAGAGTGAATGGGTTCATGCCCTGCAGAACGCCGTTACGAACCGCCTCGAAGAGCGCATTGTTGTCCGCCGCGACTGACTTCGCCGGATAAGGCTTGATGATCAGTTCGCCACTGGACTTCTCTTCCATACTGTCGGCCCATTCCTCGAACAGGTCATAGCCAACGGTGCCGGCGTCCCATACGGACTGGACTTTCCAGGTGGTTGCAGCGTGGGCCTGGCTCGCGCCCATGAAGGTTGCACCGCAGAATGCAGTGGCCAGTGCGACTGTTTTGAGAAAGCTGCGCCTTGGTGCGACGGTTTGCTCAATGTTGTTTTTGGTATTCATCGACACATCTCCGTTGACGTTGTTGTTATCTGCGTCAGGTAAACGCCGACAAATGCCGGCATTCAATCGATATTCGTAGCCCAGCCGGTGTTAGTCCAGAAGAATGCCCGGTGGTCAGACCAGTTTTGTCAATGCCCAATGGACGAATGTCCCGGAATGAGCCATATTTACTGATCCCGGAAGAAATTTTGCGATTAACCGGCTAACAAAAATAACTGGTCAGACCAGTAGGCAATTACAGGTACAACCATGGCGATCGCTCAGGACATTTCCTATCGACTCGAACGGCTGATTCTCGATGGTGGCCTGGCCCCCGGGCAAAAAATGCCCTCGGAGCGACAGCTTGCGACACGGCTTGGTGTATCCCGCGCCATCATCCGGGAAGCATTGCATGAACTGCAGGGCCGGGGCGTTATCGAGACAAAACACGGCAAGGGTTCTTTCGTGGCGAGAATCGTCCCCGGTGGTGAAGAGGATGGAGATGACAGCCCATTGCTGCAGATGTTCAACGGCCATGCCCGCACCCTCTATGACCTGCTGGAAATAAGGGAGCAACTGGAGGGCCAGGCTGCGTACCTGGCAGCGAAGCGCGCGACAACCCTGGATCTTCACCGCATCACCAAGGCTTATGCCTCACTGGAACAGACTGACCCGCTCACCAACGCCAGGCCAGACCACAACTTTCATCAGGCCATTGTGGAAGCTTCCCACAACCCGGTATTGGTGCATGTTCTCAACGGCCTCAAAAACCTGATGTTATTGACCGTGCAGGCGTCGGTGGCCAACCTGAACCCGCGGGAAGAAATGCGCAACAAAATCGCGCGGCAGCACAAACGCATCTACCAGGCAGTAATGGCCAAAAAACCGGAGGCAGCGAAACGCATTGCAACGGCTCACGTGCGTTTTGTCAGCGACGCCATGCGCGACATCGAGCAACAGGGTGTCACCATTATCCGGGTGCCCGTTAATGCGCCGACTGCAAAGACAGTCGTCTCACAGAACGCATAGTTGGCGAAAAGCTTGCATCATGGCCTGAGTCATCCACAATTAACCAGTATTGATTTTCGGGACCACTGTCCGTAAAACTTGCGCCTTTATTCAGACAGCCTCAGGAGCCATCTATGGCGGAAACTTCGCCTTTGATCTGCAGGGATATCTATAAGACCTTTGATCAGCTTGAAGTACTCAAGGGTATTTCGCTGGAAACCAAGAAGGGCGATGTTATATCCCTGATCGGCAGCTCCGGCTCCGGTAAAAGCACTTTTTTGCGCTGCATCAACATGCTGGAAACGCCCACTTCGGGCGACATTATCGTGCACGGCGACCCGATTCGGTTCACAACCAACCGTAAAGGAGAGCGCATTCCTGCCGACAACAAACAGGTTGAGCTTATTCGCGCCCGGCTATCCATGGTGTTCCAGAGCTTCAATCTGTGGTCCCATATGACGGTTCTGGAAAACATTGTTGAAGCCCCGATTCACGTTCTGAAGGTTCCGAAAAAAGAAGCCATCGAAAGAGCCGAAGCCTACCTCAACAAGGTTGGCATTTATGAACGCAAGGATTATTACCCCGCCCAGATGTCTGGCGGGCAGCAGCAGCGTGCAGCCATCGCCCGGGCACTTGCCATGGAGCCGGAGGTCATGCTGTTTGACGAACCGACCTCGGCACTGGACCCTGAGCTGGTTGGCGAAGTGCTGCGGGTTATGCAGAATCTCGCCGAGGAAGGCAGAACGATGATCGTGGTCACCCACGAGATGTCTTTTGCCCGGGATGTATCATCCCAGGTCCTGTTCTTGCATCAGGGCGTAATCGAGGAGCAGGGCACACCGGATAAGGTCTTCGACAATCCGGATTCAGAACGAATGAAGCAGTTTCTGGCTCCCAACTTCTGACGTGCATGCTATCTTGCAAAATAAGGCAGACCACTGCCGATAATAAAGCCCACAAGGCTGACTACTGGAGAAGTGACTCATGAGAAAACTGATTGTTGCAGCAAGCGTTGTCCTGGCCATGATGGCAGGCGTCGCCCACGCCCAGGAACGAAATCTTCGCATCGCATTCGACGTGCCCTACGAGCCGTTCGAATACAAGGATGAAAACGGTGAACTGACCGGTTTTGAAGTGGAACTGGCAGAAGCCATGTGTGAAGAGATGAACGCCAATTGCGAGTTCGTCATCCAGGCCTGGGACGGCATGATCCCGGGCCTGATGGCACGCAAGTTCGATCTGATCATGTCTTCCATGTCGATCACCCCGGAGCGTGCGGAGCGTGTTCTGTTTTCTGAGCCTTACTACAACACCCCGGGTGGCTGGTTTGCTCGTGAAGACTTCGATACCGACGTCACCGACATGGAAGCCATGGAAGGTATGACCGTTGGCGTGCAGCGCGGCACCACCATGGACACCTATGTGACCGAGGAAATGGGCGGCGTAGTCTCCATCAAGCGTTACACCACCGCAGATGACATGGTTCTCGACCTGGAAGGCCAGCGCCTGGACGTGGTGTTTCTGGATTACCCGGTTGGCGAACAGACCGTAATGAGCAAGGATGGCTTCAAGGAAGTCGGTGAGCAGGTCAAGCTCGGCGAGGGTGTCGGCGTAGCCATGCGCAAGCGTGACGAAGACCTGGCCAAAGAAGTGAACGCGGCTCTGGCCACCCTGAAGGAAGATGGTACCTACGACACCATCATGGACAAGTACTTCGCTTACGACATCAAGATGTAAAACTGGCTCGGGGGCAGCCTTTGTGGTTGCCCCTGCTAACCGGATATTCCCATGATCGACTTGAAAGGCTATGGGCCGGCCCTGCTGGATGGGGCCGTAGTCACCATCGAACTGGCCCTCCTTTCCCTTGCCCTCGCGGTGATCCTAGGGCTGATCGGCGCTTCTGCCAAACTGTCCAAAAGCCGCGTGGCCATTGGAGTAGCCACTACCTACACCACCCTGATTCGTGGCGTACCGGATCTGGTGATGATGTTGCTGTTTTACTACGGTGGTCAGGTGGCCGTTAACAACCTGTCAGATTATCTGTATGACGCCTATGGCGTGGATTTCTTCTTCCAGTTTGATCCGTTTATCGCCGGCGTTCTGACTATCGGGCTTATTTTCGGCGCCTACATGGCAGAAACCTTTCGTGGTGCCTTTCTGGCGGTTGAAAATGGCCAGATTGAAGCCGCCCGCGCCTATGGCTTCAGCCGCTGGCGCACATTCCACAGAATCATATTCCCGCAAATGCTGCGCCATGCCCTGCCCGGTATTGGTAATAACTGGCAGGTGTTGCTGAAAACCACCGCACTGGTATCCATTATCGGCCTGACGGATATGGTGCGGGTTGCGGAAGAGGCGGCCAAGGCAGAGCGCATGCCGTTCCACTTTTTCATTCCAGTGGCGTTTGTCTACCTCAGCCTGACGGCGGTTTCCGAGCTGTTTATAAAGTGGCTCACCAAACGCGCCAATGTTGGCGTGGTGCAAGGGAGCTGATGTATGCCAGACTTTATCGCTGAACTGCTCAACCGAAACGATATCTTTACCGCGTCGACCATCATGGAATACTGGGGCGGCATGGTTACCACGGTGCAACTGGTCTTCCTGTCACTGATTCTCGGTCTGGTGCTGGCCGTTCCGCTGGCAATCATGCGCACGTCGAAAAACCCGCTGATTAATGGCCCTGTGTGGTTCTACACTTACCTGTTCCGGGGCACCCCACTGCTGATTCAGCTCTACATCATCTACTACGGCCTGGCCCAGATTCACGGTATACAGCAAACGTTCTGGTGGGACATCTTCCGGGAGGCCTTTTACCCCGCCCTTCTGGCGTTCACCCTGAACACCGCGGCCTACACCGCGGAAATCATTCGCGGTGCCATCGTGGCAACACCCAGCGGCGAGATTGAGGCGGCGAAGGCCTACGGCATGAGCTGGGCAATGCGGATGCGCCGGATTATTCTGCCCAGCGCTGCTCGTCGGGCGGTGCAAGCGTACTCTAATGAGGTCATTTTCATGCTTCATTCCAGTGCGATTGCCAGCGTTGTCACGCTGGTGGATCTAACCGGGGCTGCAAGGAATATCTATTCCCGGTTCTATGCGCCATTTGATGCCTTTATTTTCGTGGCGCTGCTGTATATGGCGCTCACCTTTTTACTGGTATTCGCGTTCCGCAAACTGGAAAATTATTTATTGCAGCATCAACGGCCAGTCAGCGGCTGACATGGCGTAAGGTGCAAAGGAGGCCGGGAGAATCACATGAGTGTACGTGAGTTGCTTTTCGGTCCTGGTCGCGACTGGCTTGCCCACACCCTGTCTACCGCCAAACATGCGGCATCCGAAACCGTTGTCGTGCTGAACGATGGTACCGGGCTGCAGCTGCAGGACAGTGGGCTGCTGTATCTGGAGCCGCCGGCAGGCCGCTCCAACCCCAATAATGAGTCGCTGATTGTTTCCGCCGGTGTTCATGGTAATGAAACAGCACCCATTGAGGTTCTGAACAATCTGCTGAATGAATTGTTTGATGGCCAATGGCAACTGGCCTGCCCGGTGTTACTGATTCTGGGCAACCCACCCGCGATGGACGTCGGCAAGCGGTTTATCGATGTGAATCTCAACCGGCTGTTCGGTGGTGCTCACCGCAAACCCGAATACCGCGACTGTCCCGAGGCGGAACGGGCGCGAGCGCTGGAGCGGGCTTGCGACGCTTTTGCCGCAAGGCATCCCACCAACCTCTGTCACTACGACTTACACACCGCCATCCGCCCTTCCCTGCGGGAAAAGTTTGCGCTTTACCCATTTGTTGACGGGCGGGATGTCCCCCGGGCGCAAGTTGAGTTCCTGTTGGAGGCAGAGGTAGACACCCTGCTGCTACAACACCGCGAGGGAACCACGTTTGCGTCGTTTTCCTCAACCACACTCGGTGCGGAAAGCTTTACTGTAGAACTGGGTAAAGTACGGCCTTTCGGGCAAAACGATCTCATCCGGTTTACAGGCATCAGCAACGCCTTACGGCGGCGGATGAAAGGGGAAAAGCCACCGCACCTAGATCTGGCATCGGGGCAGATAACGGTGTTCGAGGTGGTACATGAAATCATCAATACCGGCGACAGCTTCCGCTTTCATGTACCCGATGATGTGGCCAATTTCACCATGTACGACCCGGGCACGGTGATCTGGGAAGACAACACCACCTGCCACATGGTGGGCGATTCACCCGAAGGCATTATCTTCCCGAACCGCCACGTGCCGGTGGGCCAGCGAGCCGGCCTGATGGTAAAGCACCGCAACTAGGCCGGTGCATTCTCCGGCTCCGCCACCTTGCAGCTGATCACACGGGTGCAGACAGACGGCACAACCAGCAGTGTCAGTACCGTGGAGGCCAGCAACCCCGAAATGATGGCCCATGCCATGGGCGGCCACAATGTCGAACTGGAGAATGCCAGAGGCAGCAGGCCCGCAACCGTGGTGCCGGTTGTCAGCAAAATGGGCCGTGTGCGTTGCTCTACAGCCTTGCGAACCGCATCACGAATAGCTTCCCCTTTTTCCAGTTCCCGGTCCATGACGTCCAGCAGAACGATGGCGTTGTTCACGACGATGCCTACCAGCGCAATCACACCCAGTAACGACTGAAAGCCGAACGGCGATCCAGAGAACACCAGCCCCGGAAAGATACCCACCGTCGCCAGCGGCACCGTCAGCAAAATGACACCAACACGACGGAAGGAGTTGAACTGTATCAGCAGGAAGAACAGCAACAGCAGCACACCGATCGGGGCCGTGGTCAGCAGGGCATTGTTGGCATCGCCAGAGCCCTCGGCATCACCGCCCATTTCCAGCCGGGTTCCCGGCGGTAACGGGTTCTCTTCAAGAGCTGCATCCAGCCCCTGAAGCGCCTGACTGAAACTGTAACCGGTATGCAGGTTGGACCAGACCGTGTTCATCCGGGTGCCGTTGCGCTGATACCGGGCAGCGGACTGCCAGGAGGTTTCCACCGAGGCAATAGCCGACAAGGGCACTGCGTCACCCTGATCGTTGTAAATGTTCACTGACAGCAATCTTGGCAGCGACAGGCTGGTGCCCTCGCGGGATCGTAGCACCAGAGGGATCGGATCCTGCTCCTGCCGGTATTGCTCCGCGACCACGCCAAAGCTCTGGCCATACAGGCTCTGGGCCACATCAGACCGGTTCAGGCCGAAACGGGCGGCACTGGCGTCGTCCACATTGATGGCAATGCTGGGAACCCCCATATCCAGGTTATGGCGCACATCCACGGTGCCCTCAACACCACGAAGAGCGGCAAACAACTGTTCCACTGCCTGGGCGCGGGTTTCGTCGTTGGCATGGTAGACCCTTACCTCCACCGGCGCTGCCCGTGGTGGCCCCTGGCCAAGGATGCCAGCGGTTACCTGCAGCTCGGGCATTTCCTGGGCCGCGTGGTTCCGTATCCACTGCACCAGGCCGGTGGTGTCCTCCAGGGTGGGTGTCGATACTACAATCCGGCCGCGATTCGGCGCCTGGGGTTCGCGCTGAAGGTTGTAGTAGAAGCTGGGGCCGGTAAACCCGGTAAACCGATGCACCTGGAGCGCCTCCGGGCGAGTGCGGATGGCCCGCTCAAGATCTGCCGCAACACTGGAAGTGCGTTCCTGGTCGGTGCCTTCCGGCATATACAACTCTACCACCACCTGGGGGCGGTCCGCGTTGGGGAAAAACTGTTGCTTCATGAACGGCGTCAGGGAAAGGCTGAAAACCACAAGTGCGGCACCCGCTAATATCAGTGTGCCCGGCCGCCTGGCCACCAGCCCCCCGAGGAAACGGGAAAGCCCAATCAGCCTGTCTTCCCTTGCATCTACTTTACGCGGTTTAAGAAACCGGGCCGCCAGCAGGGGCACGGCAGAGATCGCCAGCAAGTAGCTTACCGACAGGGTAAGCATGATCATCACCGGCACACCGCGGGTAAAGTCTGCAGTTCCACCCTTGGAAAGCAGCAACGGCATAAATGCCGCTATGGTAGTGCCCGTCGAGGCCCCCAGCGGGCCAGCAAGTTCACGCACGGACCGTTTCAGGGCGTCCAGCCGGCGCATGCCGCTATCCAGGTATCCCTGGATGCTTTCCACAATCACAATGGCGTTATCGATCAGGATGCCCAGGGAAATCACCATGCCGATCACTGCAATCTGGTGCAGCACCCCACCGCCAAGGTCATATAATCCGATACTGATCAACGCCACCATCGGCAGGATCGACGCCACCAGAATACCCATGCGGATACCCATGCCGGTGAAGACCACCGCCACAATAATAATGGCCGACAGAACCAGGCTCCAGGCCAGGTTATCAAGCCGCTCTTCCACTTTGTCAGGTTGAAAGAACATCTCGCGGATCTGGTAAGGCGCGAATTCATCGCGAACCACTGACAACCTTTCTCGCACTCGCTCGCCAAATCGGATGGCGTCGGTGCTGCCCTCCTCCATGATCATGGAGACCAGCACCACCCGTTCGCCGTCGTACCAGGCCTCGGGCTGCCGGGGTTCAGTTGGCCCCCGCCAGACTTCCGCTGCCGCGGCCAGGGGGACCTGGGAGCCGTCCGGCAGCTCAATGGGTGTGGCGCGAATGGCTTCGACACTGGTGAATTCACTGTTGGGCAAAACCGACAGGCGGCGACCGTCCGCCACGATAAAACCACCGGGCGTGGTCTGATTACGACGTGCAAGAGTATCCAGCACCCGTGCCGGTGATATACCCAGCCGGTACATGGCGGCATCGTCCAGCGCCAGGGTGATCTGCTCGTCCGCATCACCGTCCAGCTCAATACGGGAAACTCCGGGAATATCCGCCAGATTCTGCTTCAGTCGCTCGGCTACCTCGCTAAGCTCTGTTACCGAACCGGAACCACTGACCGCCAGGATGATGGCGGGGATATCAATCATACGGTCATCGAGTACCATCTGGCCGACGTCGTCAGGGAAATCCAGGCGCGCCCGGTCCATGGCCTGGCGTACCCGATCCCAGGCGGAATCGGTATCGTAGATGGTGTCGTTCAGGCGAACATTGAAAACCGCCACTCCGGTGCGGGCAGTGGCCTGGGAGAAATCCACCTCCTCAACCTGGCGAAGCTCGTCTGAGAGCGGTTGCAAGACCAGGCGCTCCACCGCCTCAGCACTGGCACCCGGATAGTTGATGGTGATCAGGCCGGCACGGTACGGGAAGGAAGGGTCTTCCTGGCGGGGCATCGTGCTGTAGGCGGCGATACCCAGAAGGCAGAGCATGGTTACAACCATCCCCAGCAGGCGTTGGAAGTTCAGCAGGCGCACTGACATTAGCGCACCTCCACTGCATCGCCGTCGGAAATCCGGGTCATACCGGCATATACCACCTTGTCACCGGCACTAAGATCATTGGCATCCACCACAACGCGTTCACCAATGATTCGCTGAACAGTGACCGGCACCCGGCGGACTACGCCATCGGAGACGCGAAACACACTGGCACCGCCGTTGGATTTCATCACCGACAACAGGGGCACAGTTGTGGCGACTGTCTCGCGGGGAGTGATTCCCACTTCTACCGGCTCGCCGGGCTCAAGGGTATCTACTGGCAGGCTCACCAGCACCGGGTGAAGTTCACCGCGAACGCCACCGGACTGGGCAATTTCCACAATCGATCCGGTTTCCGGCGCGCGGTCGCGTTCCTGCACCGACCAGACCGGCAGCAACTGCCCCAGCGATACATGGTTGAGCATATACGCGGGCACCCGCACTTCCACCTCCCGACCGTCGGGGGATGACAGCCGCATTACCGGCTGTCCGGCCGCCACAAACTCGTCCCGCTCTACCAGCAACGCCTCAACCCGGCCATCGAATGGCGCTCTCAGCTCGCTCTCCTGCAGCAAGCGGGTGGCTTCTGCGAGAGACGCCTGCGCCGTTGCCATACTGGCCTTCAGGCTGTCACGCCGGGACGCCAGTTGTTCAAGCCCCTGCTCCGATACCACGCCACGTTCATGCAACTGACGGGAGCGCTCCCACTCACGTTTGGCCTGGTCGTGTTGGGTTCTGAGCTCTTCCAGCCGCGCCGCAGCTGAATCCCGTGCCGGCTCCAGTGCCGGGTTGTACACCCGGGCCAGTTGATCACCGGTTTTCACAGTCTGCCCCAATTCAACCGCCCGCTCACGAAGGGTGCCGCTGACCTGGAATGTCAGCGTCGCTCGCTGGGCCGCCCGCACGATGCCGGAAAACCGCAGCGACACACCTTCCGTCTGGCCGCCGGTAACCTCGGCGACACGCACAGTAACGGGGACTGCCCCCTGTTCCGGAGCCGGCTCACTGGATTTACAGCCACTGACAAACAGGAGAACGACAGCTAGAAGCGATACGATGGCGGGGTGCCGGAAGGTGTTCATTGAGAGGCCCTCTCTTCCATGTTGATGATGTTTTGTTGCTCGTCCATCCGATGGACAAAAATTTATTATCAGACATAATGTCATTCTTTGACAATTTGTCAATAATCGGCTTTCATCCCTAACCATGTATCATGAGAATGCTGTCTCAATAATCCGGAATCCCCTATGAGTGAGCCGTTAAAAACCCGTAGAGAGAAAGAAAAGCAGGCCAGATACGAGGCCATTCTGGATGCTGCGGAACTGGTGTTTTCTGAAAAAGGCTACGAGCGCACGTCCATGGATGACATTGCGCGCACGGCTGCCCTCAGCCGCGCATTGCTGTACGTATACTTCAAGGACAAAGCGGCGATCCAGCGGGGGATAATGCTACGCGCCGGCCACAGCCTGTGCCGCCGCTTCGAGGAAGCCCGCCAGACGGCGGATACAGGACTTGCCCAGATCAGCGCCATGGGGGTGGCTTACTATCAGTTCTACCGTGACCAGCCGGATTATTTCTCTGCCCTGACGACAGCCTCCACGGCGATGGCGGAGGCAGACGACGAGTTGGCCGGTGAGATGTTCTGCTGCAAGGTACAGACCATGGACCTGATGGTGGGTGCCATCAACCTGGGCCTGGAAGACGGCACCATGAACCGCGACCGCATCCATGATCCGGCGGAAACGGCGTTATACCTGCGCGGAGCGCTCCATGGTGTCATCATGTTGTGCCAGAGCGAAATGGCCGAAAGCGGCCAGGAAGAGAACTTCCCTGCAGAGTCCCTGATCCGTCACACCATGGAGATGCTGACTTCTTCGATTGCTTCTTGAGCCTGGGCCAGGATTTAACGCTGGAAGTCGTAAACAGACCCAAGCCCGAGTATGCCCGTAAGCTCATCAAGCGCCTTGCGAACTTCATCAAGCAACATCGGGTCACTCAGATCTTCCTGGGTCAACTCTTCCCGGTAATGCGCCTCTACCCAGGTGGTCAGGCGTTCGTAAAGCGCATCGGTGAGCATTACCCCCTGATGCATGGCCTTAAGTTCGTCGTCGGTCAGTACCACTCGCAAACGCAAACACGCCGGCCCGCCGCCGTTGCGCATGGACTGTTTGACGTCGAAGACCTCCACCGAGGTAATCGGGCCCGAGCCGTCCACCAGCTCGTCCAGGTAACGGCTGACCGACTCAACCTCGCGACACTCCCCCGGTACCGCCAACATCATGCCATCCGGGGTGTTCAGTAGCTGGCTGTTGAACAGGTACGACGCCACGGCGTCTTCCAGTGGCACCTGCTCGCTGCTCACCCGCACCGCTTCCAGCTTCGTTCCGGTCAGGCGCGAGCGGATGTCGGCCAGCACACTGTCTTCATCGAGAAACGCCAGTTCGTGGTAGAACAGGGTGTTGCCGTTGCCCACCGCGATGACATCGTTGTGAAACACCCCGGCATCGATTGCATCCGGATTCTGCTGGGCAAAGACCACGTGGCTGTCTTTGAGGCCGTGCAGCCGGGCAATCGCCTGGGAGGCCTCCAGGGTCTGGCGGGCAGGGTAAAGCCTGGGGGCCGGGGCCTGTTCATTGAAGGCGATCTGGCCGTAGACGAATAACTCCACACCCGGTTCGCCGTAGCCGCCGCACAGGCGGGTGTGATTGGCCGCGCCTTCGTCGCCGAACTGGCTGACCGACGGCAACGCGGGATGGTGGGCAAACCAGGATTCGTCCGCGAAGATAGATTTCAGCGCCCTGCCCGTCACGACATGTTCAATGGACCGGTGGAACTTGGCGCTCAGATTGGCCGGGGTGAAGTGCACGCGGTGGTCGGCAGTGTCTGCACTCGGCGAGACGGTTGCCGCGTTGGCCGTCCACATGGCGGACGCGGAAGATGCTGACGCCAGAACGGACGGGCTCTGTTCGGCGACCGCCCTGAGTATCTCACCGTCTGAACCACTGAAACCCAATGCCTGCAAGGTAGGGATATGGGGGCGCTCGTGGGGCGGAAGCACGCCCTGAATGTAACCCCGGTCCGCCAGCCGTTTCATCTTTGCCAACCCCTGCAAGGCTGCTTCCCTGGGGTTGGATACGGAGCGAACGTTGGATTTCGACGCCACGTTGCCCCAGGACAGCCCGGCATAGTTGTGGGTTGGCCCCACCAGGCCATCAAAGTTGGCTTCTACCGCATGCTTGGCCATGTGTGATTGTCCGTCAGTCGAAATTTAGTCCGGGGGCAAGGCTTTCCGGCACTTCACTCTTTTTCGCTTCCAGCGAGGCCATGGGCCAGGCGCAGTAATCGGCAGCGTAATAGGCACTGGGGCGATGGTTACCACTGGCGCCAACACCGCCAAACGGCGCCGCACTGCTGGCGCCGGTCAATGGCCGGTTCCAGTTTACGATGCCGGCGCGGACCTCATCCGCCAGCCGTTCGTAGAGTTTGTGATCATCGGTCAGGATACCGGCAGACAACCCGTAACGGGTATTGTTGGCCAGCTCCAGAGCCTCGTCAAAACTCTTGTAGCGATAAACCGTCAGCAATGGGCCGAAGAATTCTTCGTCCGCCAGGTCCATGCCGGTGGTATCCACAATACCGGGGGACAGCAGGCCAGTGCCTTCCTGCAGCCGCTGCATTTCAAGTAGCGACTTGCCGCCGTGCGTCACCAGGTCATTCTGGGCTGCCAGCAGCTTATCGGCGGCTTCCGAGGAAATGACCGAACCCATAAACGGTTGTGGGTCGGCATCAAACTCTCCCACTTTTATGCGACTGACCACTTCCACGAAACGCTCCAGAAACTGGTCCCCCTTGGTACCCTTGGGAACCAGCAGCCGACGGGCACAGGTGCAACGCTGGCCGGCGGACAGAAAGGCCGACTGCAGCGCGTGGTGAACAGCGCCATCAATATCGTGAACATGCTGCACGATCAGCGGGTTGTTACCGCCCATTTCCAAAGCCAGGATTTTTTCCGGTTGCCCCCCAAACTGTTTGTGCAGCAAGTGCCCCACGGTGGAGCTGCCGGTAAAGAAAAGCCCGTCCACGCCTGGGTGGGACGAAAGCGATTTACCGGTTGGTGCGGCGCCGTGAACCAGGTTGATCACACCGTTGGGAATGCCGGCCTTCTCCCAGAGTTTCACGGTCATCTCGGCAACACCGGGGGTAAGTTCACTGGGCTTGAACACCACGGTATTACCCGCCAGCAGGGCCGGCACGATATGGCCATTAGGCAGGTGCCCGGGGAAATTGTAGGGGCCGAACACCGCCACCACGCCATGGGGCCGATGCCGCAACACGGCGTGGCCGCCAGCCACATCGGATTCGGAATGGCCAGTGCGATCATGGTAGGCATTGACCGATATCCCGATCTTGCCAATCATCGCCGCCACTTCGGTGCGGGATTCCCAAAGCGGTTTGCCGGTTTCCGATCCGATCTGGTAAGCCAGTTCCTCCTTGTGCTCTTCCAGCAGTTTGCCGAATTTTTCCACCACGGCCTGGCGCTCCGCAAACGTACGCTTGCGCCAGTCAACAAAGGCATTACGGGCTTCACGCACCGCGGCGTCCACGTCCTCAATGCTCGCGCTGACGCCATCCCACACCGTTTCGCCGGTGACCGGCTGGAGGGATTCGAAAAAATCGCCATGGCCCTCAAGCCAAAGCCCGTCAATATAGAGTTGGCCTGTCAGGTTTGCCATAGTCATTACCTCCTTCCGGTATCTTTGAGCGGTGCAAGCCGTACACGGTCGCCGGACTCTACCTCCAGAGCCTCTGCCACATCGGCCGGTATACTGACAGTATCGAACTCAATACAGCCAGCCGGTATGGTGGTTACCCGAAAGTCCCGGAATGACCGGTTGGATATCATCACCTGCTCTTCCGCCGGCACGTTCATATCCAGCGGCTTCTTGCGGATCATGACGTGGCGATCGATGCTTTCACGCACGGTACGAATATTGTGGATAAACGCCTCAACGACCGGACCGCCATCGAAAATGTCCACCATGCCATTAAAGTTGAACCCTTCTGCCTGCAGCATATTCAATGCCGGCGCCGTATTGTCGTGGACGCGGCCAATCACCGCCCGAGCGGCATCCGGCAACATCGGCAGGTAAATGGGGTATTTGGGCATCAGTTCAGCGATAAACGCCTTGTTGCCCAGGCCAGAGAGCATGTCTGCCTGGCTGAACTCCATATCGAAAAATTTGCTACCCAGGGCGTCCCACAGAGGGCTCTGGCCGTTGCCGTCTGACACACCCCGCATTTCCGCAAACACCTTCTCGGAGAAATGACCTCTGAAGTCGTCCAGGTACATAAACCGGCAGCGGGACAGCAGCAGGCCGGTGCCGCCACCCCGGTGGGAACCCGACAGCAGCAGCGAACAGATCTCGGTGGTGTCGGTCATGTCGTTGGACAGGTGCAGGGTTGGCGTGCGCACGTGCACCCCGAGCTCGCGGGAGGCATTCACAGTAACGCTGAGCCGGTAGTTATAGAACACCTCATCCAGGCCAACCCGCGCCTGAATGCCACTAATGCCGACGCACTGCTTCAGTTCGGTGTCTTCAAGGGCAAACAGGTACAGCCCCGCTTCCGGGGCACAGCGCTGTTTGAAGGTTTCGCGGGTATGGTCGATTTTCTTTTGCAGCAACTCCCGGTCTGCCGGCAGGGTGGTCAGCCCCTTCCCGGCCCCCTGGGCCATGGCATAGAGGGCGTCGAGATCGTATTCCTGTAGCGGTCGGATCAGTAACATACCGGCCTCCTGCGTGCGATCGCCCTGCTCATAACGGTGTAATCCTTACGTCGTCACCGGAGCTTCTGCCCAGGCATTTCCAGGTTTTCAGCGGCACCTTGATCTCATCACCCAGGCTTTCAGTCAGTGACGTCAACGTGCTGCGAAAACCTGCACCCTCGCCACCGGAGATCAGGCACAGCTCCCCGTCATCGGTATTCGCGGCATGCAATGTTTTCGGGTGGCTGGTGACAACGGATTTGAGCGCGTCGGTGCGGGCTTCAAGCACCGGGCCGGCGTCAAAAATATCCAGGTAGCAGCCGCTGCGGAAGCCCTCATGCTGAAGCAATTCAAACGTTGCCCGGGTCTGGTCATGTGGCTGCCCCAATGCTTTTCTGGCCGCCTCACTGAGCAAGGTGACGTAGATCGGATTGGGCGGCATCAGTTCAGCAATAAACGTTTTACTCAGCTCACCGGAATACTGGTCCGCGGTTTCAAAATCCATATTGAAGAAATGCCGACCCAGGCTGTCCCAGAAGGGAACCTCGCCGTTCTGTGTCTGAACACCCTGTATTTCCACAACGGTGTGGTCGGTGAACAGATGACGGTGGGCCGCAATGAACAGCATCCTTGCCCGCGACAGCAGTTCAAAGGCATCCGTGCCGCGCAGCTCCGGCTTGATGGTGAAGGAACACAGCAAGGTGTGGTCAGTCAGCGCATGGGACGGATACAGAACCTCCACCCGGCGCGAAATGCCCAGCTCGTGGGACGCGTGAATAAGTGCGTCCATGCGGTAGTTATAGAAAGGCTGCCCATTTCCCGCCCGGGCATCAATGCCGGAGACACCATGAACCTTTCCGGTGCTGGTGTCTTCCAGTACGAACAGGAACCGCCTCGCCTCATCAGCCTTGTTCTTGCCCGCAAAAGAGCGTGCAGACTGGTCAATCTTGAGCGCAAGTGCCTCTTCCTTTTTGGGCAGGGTGGATGACATCCGTGGGCCCTGGCCCCCGGCGATGTCGAGTATGTCTTTCAGGTCACCCGGCAGAGCCGGACGTACCAGCCACATAGGCGGATCTCCTGGTTTTAGTCCGCAAATTTTATTGCCCGCAAACCTTTTTCACGCCAGCTTCAAAGCGCGCCAGCGCTTCGTCAATATCCGGCTCGGGAATAATCAGCGACGGCGCCAGCCGTATAACATCGGGGCCTGCAATCAACACCATTACACCCTCAGCCAGGCCGGCGTTGAGAAATTCCTTGGCCTTGCCTTTCCACTTCTCGGTTAACACGCAGCCCAGCAACAACCCGGAGCCGCGAACTTCGCTGAAAATGCCATAGCGCTCGCCAATATCCATCATGCCTTTGCGCAGGTGCTCTGAGCGGGCAGCAACACCCTTGAGAATCTCTGGCTGGCTGACGGTGTCGATCACCCGCTGGGCAACGGCACAGGCCAGAGCGTTACCGCCATAAGTGCTGCCGTGAGTGCCAACGCCGAGGCTTGTAGCAACTTTTTCAGTGGTAAGCATGGCCGCCACCGGGAAACCACCACCAAGACCCTTGGCCGTGGAGAGAATGTCCGGGGTAACGCCGTACATCTGGTAAGCGTACAAGTGGCCGGTACGGCCAACACCGGACTGGACCTCATCGAACACCAACAGGGCATCGTTTTCATCGCAGAGCTGGCGCAGCCCCTTCAGAAACTCAGCGTCGCCGGGCATAACGCCACCTTCACCCTGAATGGGCTCCACCACCACGGCGCAGGTTTTGTCTTTGGAAATCAGCTTTCTGACTGATTCCAGATCATTGAAATCTGCGTGGTGAATACCGCCGGGTGCTGGCTGAAAACCCTCCAGATACTTTGGCTGACCACCGACACTGACGGTAAACAGCGTGCGACCGTGGAATGAGTTCTTAAAGGCAATGATTTCGTTTTTTTCCGGGCCGAAGTGTTCCCAGGCATAACGGCGCGCCAGCTTGAACGCGGCTTCGTTGGCCTCGCCACCGGAGTTTGCGAAGAACACCCGCTCGGCGAAGGTAAGGTCGCACAAGGTTTTGGCCAGGCGCAGCGCCGGCTCATTGGTCATCACGTTGGACAGGTGCCAGATTTTCTCGGCCTGCTCTGTCAGCGCGCTCACCAGGCCGGGGTGGGAATGCCCCAGACAGGTCACCGCAATGCCACCCGCCAGATCGATATACTCCTTTCCCTCCTGGTCCCACACGTGGGAGCCTTCCCCCCTGACAGGAATCACAGACCCTGGCGCGTAGTTGGGTACCATTACCTCATCGAATAGTTCACGGCTGACGGGTTCTCTGTTCATCGGTGTCTCTCAAACAAAACGTGAAGAATTAAATTTAATCATACGCCACTCAGGGCATGAGCACATCCGGTGCACCCACCGCATCCAGTTGCACAACCTTTGGCGACCGCCCATCTCGCCCCATAAGGGCCTTGACCAGCAACTTGTAGGAGTCCAGGTCAAAATTGACGGCCTGACCCCGCAACGACAGGTTATGCAGGTCATCCATACTGTCCAGCGTGGCCACGTGCATCCAGTTATAGACCACCAGGATATCCGTCCTTCCGGTTCTATCGTTGTGTTCCACAACTCCCACTGGGCCCTTCCAGGGCCAGGTTTTCAGGCGCAGGGCGTGAAAAGCAATCTGCACCCTCAGGTTGTACTTCACCACGTCCTCGCCACCATCACAGGCTCCTTTACAGCGCCCCAATGTGCGCTGAAAGCAGGGCCCCTCATGTTCCGGCTCCAGGCCCAGCAGCTTGTTGCAGAGATCATTTTTCGCCGCAATGCCGCTCAGGGCTTTTTCAGCATCTTTTTTGCTGCGAAACAGCCCGAAATAACCGCCCAACCGGTGAGGTTCGATTTCCCGAACCAGCCGGGCCTGAAGGTAGCCGCTGTCATTATTCGCAAGCTCGATACTCACAAGGTTCTTCGCGGCCCTGGAGCGACGGTTGAACAGCGGCTTCAACTGTTTTATCTGCTTTAATTCAAGCAGTAACGCGCCCAGCTCGCCAGCGGTTTCTGTCCAGTCCACCCTCCGCAGGCTTTCTGACATGCGCACACCCCGGCTGGAATTGTGGTCGCCGGAGAAGTGGGAGGCCACCCGTTGCGCAATATTAGTACTTTTACCTACGTACAGAAGGACGTCATTTTCACCATAGAACCGATAGACCCCCGGCCCACGCGGAAGGTCCTGAAGCACATCGACGGGCAGATTGGAGGGAATGCTCGGCCGCTGCAGCAGTTCACCTATGGCTGCATCCATTAATTCTGCACCCTTTTCCGCCAACGCATGCTCAAAAAAAGCCAGCATGGCGGACACGTCCCCCAGGGCCCGATGCCGCTGAACCTGGTCAAGGCCGTGGCGTTCAATCAGCGCGTCCATGTTATGGCGCCGGAAGCCGGGATAGAGTTTGCGGGACAGCTTGACGGTACAAAGCACTTTTGCAGAAAACAGCAAACCCAGCCGTCGGAATTCAGCCTTTATAAAGCCATAATCGAAGCGTGCGTTGTGGGCGACAAAAATGGTGTCTTTCAGTTCCAATTCCAGCTCTGCAGCAATATCCGCGAACAGCGGAGCGTCTGCGACCATCTCATTGGTAATTCCGGTAAGGCTCTGAATAAAGGAAGAGATACGCGTTTCGGGGTTGATCAACGTCTGCCACTCGCCAACCACCTGGCCTGAGCGCCAGAAACGGATGCCAATCTCCGTAATACGATCGTGTGAGTTATTGCCGCCCGTTGTCTCGATATCGAGAAATGCGAAAGTGGCAGAGTCGAGAATACGGTTGTTTTTCATCATGGGAAATAGGTACGCTGAACCCGAAATAGTCGATTTTCTGCCCTACTGGCAGAGGGAAATAAACACAATTCTCAAAAAGTTCCCCTAACCCGGCGATTTCGTTACATAGACATTCGTCTAATTAATGCAAAAATTTATTTGAAATGTCACAGTTTCGTAACTACCTTGAAGTGGGTCCAACAAAAATAAGTGTGGAGACAACAAAGATGCAAAGCAACAAATTGAGAATGGCAATTCGTGCGACTGCAGCAGCGGCAGTATTTGGCGTAGCTGGTCAGGCTGGCGCGGTAGAATTGAGCACTGGTGACTATGAGACAAATCTCTACGGATTTGCTCGAATAGTTGCGGCCTATGACATAGACGAAGATATTTCTAACGGCGGCCGAGCCGGTAACTTCGGTGCAATCACAAAAGGCGATGCAGATACAGCCGACGGCCATTTCGGTATGGACGCGAATACCAGCCGTGTTGGTCTTTCTGTAGTCAACCCGCAAGGCGTAAAAGCTGTTATCGAGTACGACTTCGACAATAGCGCCAACATTGATGCGCGCCTACGCCACGCCTATGGCGAGTATAAGGGTGTAAGAATTGGCCGATACTGGTCTAACTATAACTCTTGGGTCGGTAACACCGCGAATGTGGACTTTGATGGCGTTCCGGGTGTTGCTGGTACACAAGACCGGACCGAACAAATCACCTACATGACCGGCCCCCTCTCCTTCTCACTCGAGAATCCGATCGACTATGGAGGAGTAGCAAACTCAGGCGGCACTGCCAAGACAAGCACTCCTGCACTGACTGCAAAGCTTGAAGATTCACAGGGTGGATTTTCTTACGCGGCAGCCGTCATGGCCAAGCAAACAAGTTACGACACAGGTACAGCCGATGATTCAGCCATTGGTTATGGCGCGTTCCTGGCCGGTAAACTTGCCGTTACCGATATGATCTCCATCCAAGGCGCGATCAACTATGCGGATGGCGCCAATGCGTATGTATATCGCGCGGGCACCAACTTTGCCGGAGCAGATGCTTACGTAGACGCCAATGGCGATCTGGAGACCATAGAAGCAGTAGGCGGTGCACTGGGTGCTAGCTTTGGCCTGGGTGGTGGACGCTCGGTCAACGTAGGCTACGGCACGTCAATGTCAGATTTGGATGACGCCGTTCAAAGTGGAGCAGTGCCAGCAGGCACGACAGAATCCAACACCACGATGTATGTCAACTACATGTGGAGTCCGGCTGATAGCGTTAGCATGGGTGTACAGTTCGAAAATCTGGAAACCGAAGCCCAAGGCGGAGCCGACGGCGATGCAAATCGCATCATGTATTTGGCTCAGTACAACTTCTAATCCTTCCGTTAGAAGTTAGTTAACTCAGCAGAAACCCCGGCTTCGGCCGGGGTTTTTGTTTGCCTGGATTAAAACCACTCCCCCGCCCCCATCGCACTCCCACCAACATCCACCTAGGCTCTTTAAAGCAGCGGCAGCGCCTTCGTCATCCGGTTATCCATGGGTCGCGAGAGGGCTATTTAAAATCATGGAGAGGAAATAGATGGGCTGCATCGGCGCGAATACCGCTGAGAATCCGGCTACCCATAAGTGTGCAAAAGATACTGAAGGAGAACTGCGATCTCACAGAAGCTAAAACAAGCGAGGCTGGTCAGGTTAGTCAGAACCGTGAAGCGCCAGGGATGGCGCGACCGAGCCCTACAGGGACGTATCCACGGGCGTGTTCTGAATAACCTGACCGGCCTCGCGGAAATCCACGCAACTAACAGGCCAGGGGGAAAATGACCAGCTTCACTCCAAATCGTAGAAAATCGATTCGCTAAGAATAGTCGCCTGGGACAGAAAATTGAGGTCGCCCTCCGGCGTTCCGGCTTGGGAAAACATCTCCCACCAGTGTTTCCGGACCACCTCAACCATTCGCTCGATCATCTCGCTTGCCTGATCTTTTTCGAGCCCGAAGCGACCACAGTTACTGATGGCATTCTTGAGGTTTGCCTTCCGCCCCCACTCACCAACAACCATAGCCTGATCCGCCGAAATTCCAGCTCTTGGCTGCGGGCACACATCATAGGCCGGTGTCAGGTCCAGAAACCGGCCGTCCCAGAAACAGGCATGGTTGCGGGCATGATCATCCACATTCCCGATCAGGATATTGAACGCCATCCGGCGAAACAGTTCAGCGCCGTCTTCCTGGAAGTCCCGGGCATACTGGCGCAGCACATCCGCCAGCTCAAGGTAGCTCGAATAACCGGCCCGAACCGCGTATTCATCCAGATTCAGAAGTGTCATGGCGCTGATCATATGCCGCCGATGTGCGCCTTCCGGGGTAACTGTGCGATCGAACCGACGCACCAGGATCACCCGCTTGTTCAACACCTCCACAATCCGTGTTTCAGCAACGTTAACCCCAGCCTTCAGAGCCAGTTGCATACCGCCACCTTCTACACCCACCATATCGGCGTAGTCCCTGCTGGAACTGAATTTGGCAATCCAGTACTCATCGTTTTCATGGAGAAGCGCTTTCGGGCGAGCCCCGCCGACACTTGTGCCATGATTCAGAGCAGCATCAAGATGCGGATCCAGGGCTTTGCCCTGGTCGATTCTATCGGCTGCTTCCAGCAGTTCCTCCAGCGGCGCTGCGTGGCTTTTCTTCGGGATGTAGTGCTTCGAATCGTTTGTCGCATCCAGCGCGCCGATGCGATCCGGCCCCGCCCGGAGCAGGAAATCGATCTCGCCAAGTTCGCTTTGTTTACGACCCGGCGTATTTGCGAACTCCCGCAACATGACATTACGCCCCCACGCATCCGGAGAGGCATCTCGAATAGCACTGTTCAGCTCGGCATCAAGCACAGCCTCATCTTCAGTCAGCTTCCCCAAAGGGCGGCCCGGAGGCGCCAGGGGAATGGCATTATTGCGTTCAAGGTAGCTTCGTGCGTAACGGAAGACATGCTCGTAGCCGTTGAAAGCAACAACGCCACACACAACCGGCTCTATCTCCCCGGGAAGATAGAACCAGAGAAACGCCTCTTCAGAAATCATTGTCGATTACCTTTTTCCCGGTGACTCTCCCAGTTACCCCGTGCGCTGCAGCGTTTCGGGTTACCGATGCAGAAGTACGGGGCCTGGAACGTGATGAAAGGTTCACCAACGCATCAACAAGAGAACCCACAGTTCCCGAAGATTCTTGAGCACTGAGCGGGAGCGTCGAAAGAAGAGGCAGATTCAGAACCCAAAGCGCACTGACCACCAGGCCAAAGTCCGCCGCCGGGTCGCCATTTTCCAGGGCACTGATATGCCGCCGATCCACGCCACCCAGACGCTTACCGAGCTCAGACTGACTCCATTTCCGCTCCTTGCGGGCGGTGGCAATGAGCTCACCGGTAGCTTTCAGGGCATCCTGAACCTGACGAATATTGTAGGTTTGCGCTTCTACCGATTTAGGCATTGTTCACCAAAACGTACATATAGGGACTAGATGTTTATTTTAGCGCACAACATTGAATACAACCAAAATTGTACGTAAAAATGCACAAAATAATTAGATATGTACGTTTTGAAGACCAGAAAAATCAGAAAGGCGATATTACCAAGGCAAAAACAAGCGAGGCAGGTCAGGTTAATCAGAACCGTGGAGCGCCAGGGATGGCGCGACCGAGCCCTACAGGGACGTATCCACGGGCGTGTTCTGAATAACCTGACCGGCCTCGCGAAAGCCCCGTAACCCGCAGACTACAAGGCAATCAACCACCAAAAGTCAAAGAAGAAGAGAGCGAATATCCCCAAGCAACTGACTTAGCACAGAGGTAAACCGGGCTGCATCCGCCCCGTTCACCGCCCGGTGATCGTAGGACAGCGACAGCGGCAGCATCAGCCGTGGCTGGAAATCCTTGCCATCCCAGACCGGCTTCATTGCCGCCTTGGACACCCCAAGAATTGCCACCTCCGGCGTATTCACAATCGGCGTAAACGCCGTGCCGCCAATGCCACCCAGGCTGGTGATGGTAAAGCAGGCACCCTGCATTTCAGCGGGCTTCAGCTGCTTGTCCCGGGCCTTCTGGGCCAGCTCCGCACTCTCTGCCGCGAGCTCCCACAGCCCCTTCTTGTCCACATCCCTGATCACCGGCACCATCAGCCCATTGGGCGTATCCACCGCAATCCCGATGTGAATGAACTGCTTGCGCACCACTTCCTTACGTTCCATGTCCAGGGACACATTGAACTGTGGCAGCTCCGCCAGTGCCGTGGCACAGGCCTTCAGCAGGAACGGCAGCGGCGTCATCTTCACGCCCTTCTTCTCGCCGGCTGCCTTCTGGGCCTTGCGGAAATCCTCCATGTCGGTGATATCCGCATCCTCGAACTGCGTGACATGGGGCACGTTCAGCCAGCTGCGCTGCATGTTGTTCGCGGTTGCGAACATCATCCGCGACATGGCTTCACGCTTGACCTCACCAAACTGGCTGAAGTCCGGAAGTTTGACGCCGGGAATACCAGAGCCGGTCGCAACGCCACCGCCCTGCTGAGCCTGCTTGAGCTGGCTCTTCACATAGGCGTGGACGTCGTCTTTGATAATCCGGCTCTTGGGACCCGAGCCTTTGATACGGGCCAGATCAGCACCCAACTCACGGGCCAGCTTGCGCACTGCGGGGCCGGCATGCACCTTCGTACCCGGCGCGGGTGGCTCGTAGGTAGAGCCCTGTGGCTCGGGCGCTTCCTGCTTCGGCTTATCCTCGGATTTGGGCTTATCCTCCGATTTCGGCTCGGGCTTTTCTCCCTCTTCAGAGGCCTCGTCCTGTTCGCCACCGTCTTCCTGAACGGTCATTTCCAGCAGCTTGTCGCCTTCAGAAAGCTTGTCACCTTCGGACACCAGGATCTTGCCAACTTTGCCTGCATAGGGCGAAGGAATCTCCATGGTGGCCTTGTCGGATTCCACAGTCACCAGCGGATCATCCGCTTCGATGGTGTCGCCCTCGGCGACATTGATCTCGATGATCGGGACGTTGTCGAAGCCATCCAGCGCCGGCACCGTGACGGTTTCCTTGCGGGAGCCGCCGGAAGACTTCTTCGCAGCTGGCTTGGTTTCCGCCGGCTTCTCCTCCTGTTTTTCTTCGGCCTTTTCATCGGCTTTCTGCTCAGGCTCGTCGTCACCGGAATCATCGGAACCACCAGCATCACCGCTGGCTTCCATCATCCCCACAACGTCGCCTTCCTTGACCTTATCACCCACCTTGACGGTAATTTTGGTGATCTTGCCTGCACCGGGCGAAGGCAACTCAACGGACGCCTTATCGGACTCGACCGTCAGTATCGGATCTTCTTCTTCAACCGAATCCCCCTTGCTGACGAGTACTTCAATAACCTCAACCTCGTCCGCACCGCCGAGATCCGGAACCTTGATTTCCTGCTCACTCATAGCGGTCTCCTTAGCTCAGCACCGGGTTCGTTTTATTGCGATCGATTCCGTACTTGCGCATGGCGTCGAGAACCACATCGTTCTTCACCTCACCATCCTGAGCCAGGGCTGACAGCGCCGACACCGTTACGTTGTACCGGTCCACTTCAAAGAAGCTGCGCAGCTTCTCCCGGGTGTCACTGCGGCCGAAGCCATCGGTACCGAGAGTCAGGTAGGTTTTGGGGATGAACGCCCGGAGCTGCTCGGAGTGCAGCTTGATGTAATCGGTAGAAGACACCACTGGCCCGGTCTGATTCTCCAGGCACTGGGTGACATAGGCTTTCTTGGCCTTGTCATCCGGGTGCAGACGGTTCCAGCGCTCGACATGCTGCCCTTCACGGGCCAGCTCGTTGAAGCTGGTCACACTCCACACATCGGAAGCAACGCCCCAGTCGTCTTTCAGCATCTGGGCCGCGGCACGTACTTCGTTGAGGATGGCGCCAGCGCCAAGCAGCTGTACCCGGGGTGTTTTCTTGCGCCCCTTGGTTTCGACCGACTCGAACAGGTACATACCTTTGATGATGCCGTCTTCGCAATCTTTGGGCATTGCCGGCTGCTCGTAGTTCTCGTTCTCAATCGTCAGGTAGTAGAAGACGTTCTTGTTGTCTTCATACATCTCTTTCATGCCGTGACGAAGCACCACCGCCATTTCGTAGCCGTAAGCCGGATCGTAAGCCTTACAGTTCGGAATAGTGTTGGCCAGAACGTGGCTGTGACCATCCTGATGCTGCAGGCCTTCGCCGTTAAGGGTGGTGCGGCCGGCCGTGCCACCGATCAGGAAGCCACGGGCCTGAATGTCACCGGAAGCCCAAGCCAGGTCACCCACACGCTGGAAGCCGAACATGGAATAGAAGATGTAGAACGGGATCAGCGGGAAGTTGTTGGTACTGTAGGAGGTAGCTGCCGCCATCCAGGCCGCCATGGAACCATCCTCGTTGATGCCTTCCTCGAGGATCTGGCCCTTCTTGTCTTCCCGGTAGTACATGATCTGGTCCCGGTCTTCCGGGACGTACTTCTGGCCTTCAGCGGTGTAAATACCCAGCTGACGGAACATACCTTCCATACCGAAGGTACGGGCCTCATCCGGCACGATCGGAACCACTCGCTTACCGATGCGCTTGTCTTTTGTCAGTGCTGTCAGTATCCGCACAAAGGCCATTGTGGTGGAAATTTTCCGGTCACCGGAACCTTCCAGCACCGCCTTGAAGATATCCAGATCGGGAATCTGCAACGGCTGACAGTCTTTGCGGCGCTTGGGATAGAAACCGCCCAGTTCCTGGCGGCGCTTCTTCATGTAAACAACTTCCGGGCTGTCCGGTGCCGGCCGGTAATACGGAACGTCGTTGAGCTCCTCATCCTTCAGCGGCACCGCGAACCGGTCACGGAAGGCCTTCAGCTGTTCAATATCCAGCTTCTTCAGTGAATGCGCGGTGTTCTGTGCCTCGCCGGCTTCGCCAAATCCGTAGCCCTTGATGGTGTGGGCCAGGATAACGGTGGGTCGACCTCCGTTATCGTTAATCGCGCGGTGGTAGGCCGCATAAATCTTGTAGGGATCATGCCCGCCACGGTTGAGTTTGTTGATCTCATCATCCGACAGACCTTCAACCAGTTTCGCCGTTTCCGGATACCTGCCGAAAAAGTGCTTGCGGGTGTAGGCCGGGCCGTTGCTCTTGAAATTCTGCAATTCGCCGTCGCACACCTCATCCATGGTGCGCTGCATCATGCCATCCTTGTCGTTCTCGAACAGTGGGTCCCAGTGGCGGCCCCAGATCACTTTCGTCACGTTCCAGCCGGCACCACGGAAGACGCCTTCCAGCTCCTGAATGATCTTGCCGTTACCACGAACCGGGCCGTCCAGACGTTGCAGGTTGCAGTTAACCACGAAAATGAGGTTGCTGAGATTTTCCCGGCCAGCCATCGAAATAGAGCCGAGGGTTTCCGGTTCATCACATTCGCCGTCACCGACAAAGCACCAGACTTTGCGGTCGCCCATCTCGATGAGCTCACGGCTATCCAGATACTTCATCACATGGGCCTGGTAGATGGCCTGGATTGGGCCAAGGCCCATGGACACTGTCGGGAATTGCCAGTAATCGGGCATCAGCCAGGGATGCGGGTACGAAGACAGGCCTGTGCCGTCCACTTCCTCACGATACTTGTCCAGGTCTTTTTCGTCGAAACGACCTTCCAGGAAGGAGCGAGCATAAATGCCCGGCGAAGAGTGCCCCTGGAAGTACACCAGATCAGATTCGCGTTTGCCGTCGCCGCCATGGAAAAAATAGTTGAAGCCAACGTCATACAGGGTGGCCGCAGAGGAGAAGGATGAAACGTGGCCGCCCAGATCACCAGGCCTCTGATTGGCTCGCATGACCATGGCCATGGCGTTCCAGCGGATCAGAGAGCGGATACGGCGCTCCATGAACAGATCACCGGGCATCGGCTTCTGCTGGGAAACAGGAATACTGTTCCGGAACGGCGTGGTGATGGAATAGGGTAGCTGGGTACCATCCCGGCTGGCTCGCTCGGAGAGCCTCTCAAGTATATATTTGGCCCGGTCTACGCCTTCGTTCTCGATCAGAGACTCCAGCGCATCCAGCCATTCACTGGTCTCTATGGGATCATCATCCTGGTACATCAAACCCTCCCCTTGGCATTAAAAGTGCGGCGCGTGCCACGATCAGCAGCTGAGCGCCCTGCAGTGTCGATAAGCTGCGATGGAATGCAGAACGTTTTGTTGTGGGTATTCGCCTGTTCATTACCTTGAACAAGCATAGAACACGATTGCCAGTTTTACTGCCTGAAGCGCATTGCTTTGACGGCTTTTGGCCTGAACCAACCCGGAATCACGTAGTATTTTTACTACATTTTGGTGCCATACTTCAATTTTCAGGACGAATTGCTACTAAACACCCAGACTATTTCGGTTAGTTACGCAATAATGGCGCCTTTTTCATCTCCAAACAAGCGTATTCAGACCAATGTCGTAGGATTCCTACCTGTTTCAGGCATTTTTAGTTAGACCTGAAAATGCTTTTGTATTTATGTATACTCGCCTGCCCGTTTTTTAACCAGCGGAGTGGTGGCGAATCCCACCCTCCTGAATTTGGCGAATCATCAAAGAGGGCGATCTATGAACTCCATCGTCACGTTCCCGAACCGGATTCCGACTGCCGAGTTCGAAGAGCGGCGCTTCAAGGTCTATACGGACCGCCAGCTCGACAAGATCGACGTAATACAGAGCCTCCCCGAGGAGACCCTGTTCGAAATGAAAGTGGTCGCCAGCGTGCTACCCTTCCGCGTTAACGAATATGTGATCAACGAGCTCATCAACTGGGACAAAGTACCCAACGACCCCATCTACCAGTTGGTCTTTCCGCAAAAAGGCATGCTGAAGGAAGCGCATTACGAGCGCATGGCAGCGATGCACCGGGACGGCGCCGACAAGAAGGAAATCCAGGCCGTTGCCAAAGAAATTCGCGACGAGCTTAATCCGCACCCCGCCGGCCAGATGGAAATGAACATGCCGGAGCTGAATGGCGAGGTTCTGGACGGCGTGCAGCACAAGTACCGGGAAACCGTTCTGTTCTTCCCCGCCCAGGGCCAGACCTGCCACTCCTACTGCACCTTCTGCTTCCGCTGGGCGCAGTTCGTGGGTGACAAAGACCTGAAGATGGCCAGCACCGAAGCCGAAAAGCTGCATGGCTACCTTCAGGAACATACCGAAGTCAGCGATCTTCTCTTGACTGGTGGCGACCCCATGGTGATGAAAACCAAACACCTGGTTCAATACCTGGAACCGCTGCTGCAGCCTGAATTCGATCATATCCAGACCATCCGTATCGGCACCAAGGCCCTCACCTTCTGGCCGTATCGCTTTGTGACCGATAAGGATGCGGATGAGCTGATCGACCTGTTCGCCCGCCTGGTAGATGCCGGCAAGCACGTGGCCATCATGGCCCACTATAACCATTGGCAGGAAATCACCACCGAGATTGCGGAAGAGGCTATTCGCCGCTTGCGTGCCACCGGCGCGGAAATTCGTGCCCAGGGCCCATTGATCAAGCATGTAAACGATAATGCCGACGACTGGGCCAGACTGTGGGACAAGGAAGTGCAGCTTGGCATCATCCCTTACTATATGTTTGTGGAGCGGGACACCGGCGCCAAGAACTACTTCGAAGTCCCCCTGGTAGAGGCATTCCACATCTACCGCGAGGCCATGAAGCAGGTGTCCGGCCTGGCCCGCACCGCCCGCGGCCCATCCATGAGTGCCGGCCCTGGCAAGGTAGAGGTGCAGGGCATCACCGAGATCCACGGTGAGAAGGTGTTCGTACTGAGGTTTATCCAGGCCCGGAACCCGGACTGGGTACAGCGGCCGTTCTTTGCCAAGTACAGTGAAACCGCCACCTGGCTGCATGAGCTGGAGCCGGCGCTCGGAGAAGAGAAATTCTTCTTTGAGGATGAGTATGAGGAAATGAAGAAGGGTAACGGTTAACAGCCGACCTCGTGCAGGCGGCCCCTTCTCGGGGCCGCTACTCCTGCCACTCGATACTGCTTCCACTTGTATATCTCCCCGTTTGTCGCAAACCCAAGTGGCTTTCAGAGCCTTTTTTTTGCCTAAGCTTTACACCTGTGCTTTACTTCGGGAACGCAAATAATATGTACAAAAAATCAACAGGAGTCGACTGTTTTGAAGGATGTAGTCTCAGCAGCCCCCTCACTGCTGAATGATCTGTACGAACGCACAACCGATCCCACGCAATGGCCGGTCTTTCTGGGCAAACTCGCAACCCTGTTCCGCGCGGATACTGCCTCCCTTCGATTGACTGACCTGCATGACCCCGTGGTCTACCACTCCTACACCATCGGCTTTCAGCAACACTCCAACCAGCGCTACGAATCAGAAGCCGTTGGACTGGATCCTTTTCGTGAGCGCATAGCAACTGGCCCACTGGGCGAGGTGCTCGAAAGTACTTCCATTATCAGCGATCAGGATTTCGAACGTTCGGAGCATTATCAAACCGTGTTTCGCCCCAACGGTAATTTTTACGCCATGGGTACCCAGTTTGAACGCGAAGGGGGCCGCGGCATGCACATCGGAATTCACCGGCCCAAACATCGTGGTTGCTTTACCAGAGAAGAAGTCAGCACTCTGGAATTCTTCAGCCCTCACCTGCAGCGGGTGATCAGACTGTCCCGACTATTGAACAGCCTTAACGAATCTCTGAGGCAGGCGAACCGGGCTCTTGACCACCTGCCCTTCGGTGTCTGGCACATGGATGCAGCGCTCGGTGTCGACTGGATGAATGCAGCGGCAGAAGATGCGCTCGCCACCAACACCTATGGCCTCGGCCTAAGGCGCGGACGCCTGAGGTCGGAATCGACGAATTCGCCTGATGTTCTTAAAGCCATGGTCCGTAAGCTGACCGAAAACCAGTCACTGACCGAAACCCTGAAACTGGGCCAGACGGGAGCATGCCTGGTGATGACACAGTCCCTTCAGACCCGAACCGGATTTCACATCGGCAGGGCGCATGTTCCCGGCATACTCTGCTTCCTTCTGGATGCCGGCCGACCAGCGCATCTGAACCAGAGTCAGCTCACCACAATGTACAACCTGACACCCGCGGAATATCGGCTTGCCAGTTTTCTGGTGACCGGCCTTGATGTCTCTGAAGCAAGCGCACTTCTGCAGATCTCTCCACACACCGGCAGGACACAGCTGAAGTCCATCATGCAAAAAACAGGAGTCAACAGGCAGGCAGCGTTGCAGCGCATGCTTCTGCTCAGTGCCGACATGCTGAGACAGCCGGATGAATGATTCACAAACCCGGCACTTGCAGCTGTCAGATGGCCGCACCTTAAGCTATTCAGACACGGGAGATGGCGTTAATGGCACCTGGGTTCACTGTCACGGAATCCCGGGCTCTCGATATGAGCTGGCACACCTCGCTGAGGACCTGAGTGCCCGAGGCGTGCGAATAATTATTCCTGATCGCCCCGGCTATGGCGATTCGACTCCCCACCCTCACTACAGTTTTGAACAGCACTCGGCTGACCTTCGCCAACTGGCCGACCATCTCGGGTTGCAGCGCTTTTCGGTATCCGGTTTTTCCGGAGGTGGGGTATTTGCCATGGCAACCGCTCATGATCTTGGCGAACGAATAAAACAGCTCACGATCGCCGCAACACCGGCCGTGCCACTGATGGATAATCCGTTTGCCTATGCGTCGGAGCTGACAGCAAACGCGTGGCAAGCTGCGCTCGAAGATACGGATAAACTTGCCAGGGAATTACAGGTGCTTACGGAGTCGGCTGAGGTTTTATCGGACGCACTAATCAGTTCAGCCGGGCAGCTTGATCGCGAACACCTTTCTTCTGAACAGTTACGGCGAGCCTTTCACAAAAGCACTGAAACAGCATTGCAGCAGGGCCCGACAGGATCGGCCAAAGCACTTGCCCGGGACTCCCGCCTGATTGCACAACGATGGCCTTTCCGGCCGGAGAACCTCAAGGTGCCCGTGCGTGTCATTCACGGTCAAAGCGATGAGCTTGTGCACAAGGAACATCAAAGCGTGTTATCCGCTTACCTACCTATCGCCAAGAGGCTCCTTTTTGATGGAGAGGGGCACTACAGCGTGATCCGCTTCATTTGGAAATAACGTGTTGTCGGGTTTCGCCTTTGGCTCTACCCGACCTACGAGGGATCAATGCATGAGCGTATAGAGCTTACGCCGATACGTGCGTACATCCGGATTGTTGTTGCCCAGCTTATCGAACAGCTCAATCAGTGTCGTTTTCGCCACTTCGTCCTTGTACTTGCTATCCACCCGCATCAGGCGGATCAGCAGTTCCATGGCTTCGGCGTTGTTTTCCTGCAGAATGTGGTGCAAGGCCAGCAGATGCAAGGCGTTGGGGTCTTGCGGGTCTTTGTCCAGTGCATCTTCCAGCTCATGAACAGGAGGGAGCTCCGCGGACGCCTTCAGGAACTTCAGCCGGGCTGCCAGTTGCTTGGCCTGGTGCTGCATTTTTTCTTCCGGCGGCAGGCTTTCCAGTACCTGTTCGGCGGTTTCCAAATCGCCCAGTTCCGCTTTCAGCTGGGCCAGGTCAATCAGTACCTTCAGATCTTCCGGATCGTTCCGGTTCATCTCGGTGAGAACCGCAAGGGCCGCTTCTACATCACCCTCTTCCCATAAGCGATGGGCCTTGTCGTAGGGAGCCTCCTCTTCTTCCGGTATCTCGATGTGCTTGTCGAGAATCTTGCGGATCTCGCTTTCCTGCAGTGCGCCGTTGAACCCGTCAACGGCCTGGCCATCTTTAACCAGGATGACAGTTGGCAGGCTTCGCACACCCAGGCTACCGGTGAGTTGCTCCTGCTCATCAGCGTTCACCTTAGCCAGCATGAAACCGCCTCTGTACTCATCTGCCAGCTTCTCCAGCAGTGGCATAAGCTGCTTGCAGGGGGCGCACCATTCGGCCCATACGTCGATCAGGATTGGCGTTCTGGACGAGGCTTCCATGACATCCTGCTGGAAGTTGTCCATGGTGGCTTCGAAAATGTACGGCGAATTGCTCATGGGTGGCACCTGAAATTGGTTTTCTGGAAATGGTTTCCTGAAATGTCCTAAACGGATTGTTGTTGGAAGTGGGGGCTGAGGGAAGAAATTCAAGTCTACCTCTTGCCTTGAAATAATCGCTGGCGCCGCTACATAGGCATTAGGCCCGGGAGCACTGCTCCCCGGATCAACATTCCCGGAGGATGCTTGCACGGTATGAACGACGATAACCGCAACGACTCTTTTATAGCCCCTGAAGAAGACCTGGCCGAGTACATCGGTGAGGACGAAAACAGCAAAAGCCTGGTACTGCCGAAACAGCAGATGCCCCGGCGCATGTACGTTTTGCCCGTTTCCAACCGGCCATTCTTCCCGGCTCAGGTGCAGCCGATTGTGGTTAATCAGAACCCCTGGCAGGAAACCCTGAAGCGGGTGGGCGAAACCGACCACAAGGTGCTGGGCATTTGCTTCGTGGAAGATTCCGACCCTGAGCAGGGCATCCCGGGTAGCGAAGAATTGGAGACGGTCGGGTGCGCCGTGCGGGTTCACCATGCCCAGGGGGAAAGCGGCAAGGTTCAGTTTATCGCCCAGGGCCTGCAGCGTTTCCGGATTACCCAATGGCTACGCCGCCGGCCGCCTTACCTGGTGGAAGTGGAATACCCGGAAGAGCCGGAGGAAGCGGCTGACGAGCTGAAAGCCTATACACTGGCCATCATCAGCTCCATCAAGGAACTGCTGCGCACCAACCCACTTTATGGTGAGGAGGTCAAGCAGTACCTGTCACGCTTCGGGCCGGACGACAGCTCGCCCCTGGCGGATTTCGGCGCCTCTATGACCAGCGCGCCGGGCCACGAACTTCAGGAAGTGCTCAATACCGTGCCGCTGCTACGGCGCATGGAGAAAGTACTGCTGCTGATGGCGAAGGAACAGGAAGTGGCGCGCCTGCAAAGTGAAATCAGCGAGGAGGTGAACGAGAAGGTCCAGAAACATCAGCGCGAGTTTTTCCTCAGGGAACAGCTCAAGGTGATTCAGCGCGAGCTGGGCATGGCGAAGGACGACAAGACTGCCGACGCCGAGCGTTTCCGCGAGCGCATGGAAAAACTGAATCCGCCAGAGCAGGTTCAGGAGCGCTTTGACGACGAACTCCAGAAACTCCAGGTACTGGAGCAGGGCTCACCGGAATATGGCGTGACCCGCAACTACCTCGACTGGCTGACCCAGGTGCCCTGGGGCCTGACCTCGGAAGACCATTTCGATCTGGCGGAAGCCCGCCGCATTCTGGACCGTGACCATGACGGCCTGGACGATGTTAAAGACCGCATTGTCGAGTTCCTGGCCGAGGGCACCTTCAAGGGTGAAGTCAGCGGTTCCATCCTCTTGCTGGTGGGCCCGCCCGGCGTCGGCAAAACCTCCATTGGCCATTCCGTAGCCGACGCTCTCGGGCGCAAGTTTTACCGCTTTAGCGTCGGCGGCATGCGCGACGAGGCTGAAATCAAGGGCCACCGCCGCACCTACATCGGCGCCATGCCCGGTAAATTCGTGCAAGCACTGAAAGACTCGAAAGTGTCGAACCCGGTGATCATGCTGGACGAAATCGACAAGATCGGCGCCTCCTTCCAGGGCGATCCGGCCTCCGCGCTACTGGAAACCCTGGACCCGGAGCAGAACCGGGAGTTTCTCGACCACTACCTGGACGTGCGCATGGACCTGTCCAAGGTATTGTTCATCTGTACCGCAAACCAGCTGGACACCATCCCGCGGCCATTGCTGGACCGCATGGACGTCATCCGGCTGTCTGGTTATATTGCCGAAGAAAAGCTGGCCATCGCCAAGCATTACCTGATGCCAAGGCTACTCAAACGTGCCGGCCTGCTTAAAAAGCAGATGAACATCACCGACGCGGCGATAAAACAGATCATCGAAGGCTATGCCCGGGAAGCCGGCGTGCGTGGCCTGGAGAAACTGCTGCACAAAGTCATCCGCAAAGGCATCGTTCGCCTGCTTGAAAACCCGGATCAGCCGGTGAAGGTGGGCGTGAGTGACCTGCAAACCTATCTGGGACAGCCGGCATTCCGCAAAGAAAAATCCCTGAAAGGCACCGGTGTAGTGACTGGCCTGGCCTGGACCGCCATGGGCGGCGCCACCCTGAGCATCGAAGCCTCGCGCATCCACAGCACCCAACGCGGTTTCAAGCTCACCGGGCAACTGGGTGACGTCATGAAAGAGTCCGCCGAAATCGCCTACAGCTTCGTTTCCTCGAATCTGAAACGATTCAAAGGCGACCCGACCTTCTTCGACAAATCCTTCGTGCACCTGCACGTCCCCGAAGGCGCCACGCCCAAAGACGGCCCCAGCGCCGGCGTCACCATGGCCACCGCACTACTGTCCATCGCCCGCCGGGAGTCACCCCAGCAAAACCTCGCCATGACCGGCGAACTGACCCTCACCGGCCAGGTACTCCCGGTCGGCGGCATCCGCGAAAAAGTCATCGCGGCAAGGCGCCAGAAAATCAGCAACCTGATTCTGCCGGAGGCGAACAAGGGCGATTATGAAGAGTTGCCGGAATACCTGAAGGAAGGGCTGACGGTGAATTTTGCCAAGCATTACAGCGATGTGTTTCAGGTATGCTTCGGGGACAAGCCTAAGAAGGGGGCTTCGGTGCATTGATGCCGTGAAGTTAAAGCGGCCCGCAAACAGGCGAAATCGGTTTGGGGGTGGGGTTATCTTTTCTGCCAGAAAAAGGTGTCTGAGCGAAGCGAGTTCTTTTTCCAAAGAAAAGATAACCCCACCCCCGAACCAGGCACCTCTGAGGCCAGCACCCAACCTCAGGCCTTGGCCTTCCACCCATCCTCACGAAGCACCGGCCCCACATCCAGAACCGGCGACGCATCAATGTCATCGGCATCCATCATATTGGCAACCCGCTGAAGCGACGCCAGAATCATCGTCTGCTCCCACTCCGCCAGGCTCTGGAACTTCTTGATGAAATCCTCCTGCAAAGGCTGTGGCGCGCGGGCCAGAATATCGACGCCCTCCTCCGTGAGATGGGCGTGAACCTTACGCTTGTCCCGGGTGCTGCGAACACGATAAACCAGCTTGCGAAGCTCCAGCCTGTCCAGAATCGTGGTCACCGTGGCCTGACTGAGGCTGACTTTGTCAGCAATGGTGCCAATCGTCACCTCACCCAGGTCGCGAATACTACGCATTATCAGCAACTGTGGGCCCGTCAGTCCCGCATGCTTGCTCAGACGTTTGGAATGCAGATCCGTGGCCCTTATTACCCGGCGCAACGCCACCAAAACCTCTTCGTAACTCTCCAATGCACCACTCCGTTTCGTGACTTTCAGTTTCTTTATACCTCTAATTATTAGAGGTCTTCGGCCGGGATATTGCAAGCCGTAGTCGCCGCAATCCCTGACACCTATTACACTGGCCTGCAGGCACCTGCGCGAATTTCAGCATTTTTTCCGCAGCCACTATGCTAAGGTCTCCACCTTGTTGAATTTCCGCAAAACGGACATGGCCAGATGAATACCCGAGTTCAAAACAACGTCCCGCACTGCCCATCCGGGAAGCGCCTTACACTACTCATTGCCTCATGCTTTTTGGCACTGGTTTTCAGCACCGGAACCCACGCCCAGGATCCCGGCGAAGATCTCACCGCGGAAGACGTACAACAGCGCATCGATACCCTGGAAAAGCCCATGTACACGCCATTCGTAGAGCTGTACCTGCTTGAGGAAAGCAAGGCGTTACGCAAGGAAATGATGAACACCCGGGCTGAATTGATTGAAAAGGTCGTGGACAAGGAGCTCTCGGTAGCCGACAAAACCATGTCCTACGCCACCGATACGGTCACTTATTTCTTTTACCTGATAGCCGGCGCCACTTCCATCCTGGTTGTCATAGGCTGGAACTCCATTCGCGACATGCGCAATCAGCTGACGACCCTGGCCGAAAAGCGGGTAAACGAACTGGTAATAGAATACGAGAAACGGCTGGAGTTCATTGAAGATCAACTCAGGCAGAAATCCGATATCATCCAGCAAAACCAGGCAGAGATTGAGCGAACCAACGAAGTGCACTCGCTATGGCTGAAAGCCAGCCAGGAAACCTCCCAGCAGAATAAGATTGCCGCCTACGATACTATCTTGGATCTTCGCCCGGATGACGTGGAAGCCCTCAGCTATAAAGCCGACGCAGTGCTGGAAATGCAGGAACCCCTATGGGCCATCAGCCTGTGCCAGCGAGCGCTGAAACTGGCACCGGACAACGGCCATGCCCACTACCAGCTGGCCTGCGCCTATGCTGAAATTGGCAGATGGGAAGATGCAGTGGCTACACTGCAAAAAGCGATTGATATTTCCGAGGCGTACAAGGACGACGCTTCAGTTGACCCCAGCTTTGAACAGCTGCGGGATCACGACAGTTTCCGGAAACTTATTTTCCCGGAAGACGAGGAGCAGTCCGACACCTGATTGCTTGACAAGGCAGCATGTGTGGTGTTTGTTTACATCCTTGAGTACATAAGAATAACCCTGAAACAGGACAGACCCAATGAGTACACCAGTCAAGAAACTCGTAACTGCAATTGGTACTTCTATCGCCGTCATGGGCGCTGGCCACGCTGCCGCTGAAATCAAGATCGGTATCGCAGGGCCGATGACCGGTCCCGTTGCCCAGTATGGTGACATGCAATTCTCCGGTGCCCGTATGGCGATCGAACAGATCAACGCAGCCGGCGGCGTTATGGGAGAGCAGCTTGTAGCCGTTGAACAGGACGATGTTTGTGATCCCAAGCAGGCCGTAACCGTTGCCAACAACATGGTTAACGAAGGCGTGCGCTTCGTGGTCGGGCACCTGTGCTCCAGCTCCACCCAGCCGGCTTCCGACATCTATGAAGATGAAGGCATCCTGATGGTTACGCCAGCTTCCACCAGCCCGGAAATCACCGAACGCGGCTACGAGCTGATATTCCGCACCATCGGCCTGGACAGCATGCAGGGCCCGGTTGCCGCCAACTACCTGATCAGCCAGGAGCCGGAACGCGTTGCCGTTATTCACGACAAGCAGCAGTACGGTGAAGGCATCGCCACCGCAGTTCGTGACACCCTCGAAGAAGGCGGTGTTGAAGTGGCCATGTTCGAAGGCATCACTGCCGGCGCCAAGGACTTTTCATCGCTGGTGACCAAGCTTCGCCAGGCCGATGTGGACTACGTCTACTATGGCGGCTACCACCCTGAACTGGGCCTGATCCTGCGTCAGGCACGCCAGGCTGAGCTGGACACCATCTTCATGGGCCCGGAAGGCGTTGGTAACAAGGACATCAACACCATTGCCGGTGAAGCCGCTGAGGGTCTGCTGGTAACCCTGCCACCGAGCTTCGACGAGAAAGAGGAAAACCAGGAACTGGTCCAGGCCTTTGAAGATAAGGGCGAGGATCCGTCTGGTCCCTTCGTGCTAACTTCTTACACCGCCGTTCAGCTGATTGCCGATGGCATTGAAGCCGCCAACTCTACCGATCCGTTTGATGTTGCCGAAGCCCTGCGCGAAGGCAATTTCCAGACACCAATTGGTACCGTTGAATACGACAGCAAGGGCGATATGGAATCGTTCGAGTTTGTTGTCTATGAATGGCATTCAGATGGCAGCAAAACTCCGGTAAACTGAGCCAAAATCGTTAACAAACGGTAATTATGAGAACACCTTCTCACCGCGATCCGGGAGAAGGTGTTTTTCTAGGCTCCTGTTGACCCTGTTTCCAGCACGCCCGGCACCCCGGGACAGTGGCTGGTCACAGAGGAGGGAGCAGGCTATCGGAGTCCCACACAGATGCAAGACCTCCTGTATTTTATTCAGCAGCTCATCAACGGGCTGACGATCGGGAGCACCTATGCCCTGATCGCCATCGGCTATACGATGGTTTATGGCATCATCGGCATGATCAACTTTGCCCATGGTGAGATCTACATGATCGGCGCCTACACTGCGCTGATCGCTATCACCGGGCTCGCGGCTCTGGGTATAGCATGGTTGCCACTGGTGCTGATCGTGGCGCTGATTTGCGCAATGATTGTATCAAGCTCCATGGGCTGGGCCGTGGAACGGGTAGCCTACCGGCCCGTGCGCGGAAAGCACCGGCTGATTCCGTTGATCTCGGCGATCGGCATGTCGATTTTCCTGCAGAACTACGTCCACCTCGCCCAAGGGTCGCGGAACATCGGTTTTCCTGCGCTGATTGAGGGCGGCTTCCGCTTCGGAGCCGAGGACTCGTTCCAGACCTCCATCACCTACATGCAGATCACCATATTCGCAACCACCCTGGTGTGCATGACGATTCTTTCCCTGTTTATTTCCCGCTCCCGCATCGGCCGGGCCTGCCGGGCCGTTTCCCAGGATCTGGGCATGGCCAATCTGCTGGGCATCGATACCAACCGCATCATTTCGGCCACATTTGTGATCGGTGCCGCGCTGGCTGCGGTTGCCGGCCTGCTTCTGGGTATGTACTACGGCTCCATTGACCCTTTGTTCGGGTTTATCGCGGGTCTCAAAGCATTCACTGCGGCGGTACTCGGGGGCATCGGAAGTATTCCGGGTGCCATGCTCGGCGGGCTCATTCTGGGCGTTGCCGAAAGTATGACCTCCGGTTATCTCAGCGGTGAGTACAAAGACGTTGTGTCCTTCGGACTGCTTATCCTGATCCTGCTGTTCAAACCCACCGGCCTGCTCGGCAAACCGGAGGTTGAGAAGATCTGATGGCTGCTCATAACCTGAAACATGCGCTGTTTTGCGCCATTGTCACCCTGATCATTTCGTACCCCATACTGGGTTTCAATCTTGCCAGCGAGGGTATAGACGTGACCCTCGAGGGGGCCAAAACCTCCACTGTCCTCGGCGTGCTGCTGGCGGCATTGATTGTCTTCCTGTTCCAGCTATACCGGGACAACATAATGGGGTCATTGCGCCAGCTTCCTGCTGTAAACCCGCTTGCCAACCGCAAGCCCATGGAACAGAGCAAACGGCTGAAACTGGAATCCACGCTGCTCACCCTGATGATTATAGGGGCTCTTATCTGGCCCTTTATCGCCTCCCGCGGCGCGGTGGATCTGGCAACCCTGGTGCTTATCTACATCATGTTGGCCCTGGGCCTGAACGTGGTGGTGGGTCTGGCAGGCCTGCTCGACCTCGGCTATGTAGCCTTCTATGCAGTCGGTGCCTATTCCTTTGCCCTGCTGTCGCAGTATTTCGGAATCTCGTTCTGGTTCGCCCTGCCCATAGGCGCCCTGCTTGCTGCTCTTTTCGGGCTGGTACTGGGCTTTCCGGTGCTGCGATTGCGGGGGGACTACCTCGCCATCGTTACCCTCGGGTTTGGTGAGATCATCCGCATCCTGCTGAACAACATGACCAGCCTGACCGGTGGTCCCAATGGTATCGGCGGCATTCCGGACCCCACCCTGTTCGGCATGGAGTTCGGCCGCCGGGTCAAGGAGGAAGGCAACACGTCTTTCCACGAGACCTTTGGTATCGCCTACAGCGGCGAGCACAAAGTCATCTTCCTGTACCTGATTGCCCTGGTACTGGCCGTCATTACGGCGATTGCCATTCGCCGGTTGATGCGTATGCCGGTAGGCCGGGCCTGGGAAGCGCTGCGTGAGGATGAAATCGCAGCCAAATCCCTTGGGCTGAGCCGCACCGCGGTAAAGCTGTCCGCCTTCACCATTGGCGCCTTCTTTGCGGGATTTGCCGGCACTGTCTTTGCCTCCAAGCAGGGTTTTATCAGCCCCGAGTCATTCGTATTCCTGGAGTCGGCCATTATCCTGGCTATTGTGGTGCTCGGTGGCATGGGCTCCCAGATGGGGGTGATCCTTGCAGCGATCGCGGTCACCATCCTGCCGGAACTGGCAAGGGAGTTCTCCGAGTACCGAATGGCCATATTCGGTGCCGCCATGGTGTTGATGATGGTCTGGCGCCCCCAGGGCCTGATGCCCATGCGACGCATCCACATCGAACTGAAACGGCAGGAGTGACGGATAATGCTTGAAGTACAGAATCTGTCGATGCGCTTCGGCGGGCTCCTGGCTGTGGATCAGGTGTCGCTGGACGTACAGGAACATGAAATCGTGGCAATTATCGGCCCCAACGGGGCCGGCAAAACGACCGTTTTTAACTGCATGAGCGGCTTCTACAAGCCGACCGGTGGCAAAATCCTGTTCGAGGGTAAAGAAATTCAGGGCAAGCCTGACTACAAGATTTCCCGCCTTGGCCTGGTACGGACCTTTCAGCACGTGAGGCTGTTCAGCCGCATGACGGTAGTGGAAAACCTTTTGGTCGCTCAGCACCGACATCTCAACACCAACCTGCTCTCTGGTATTCTTAAAACACCGAACTACCGCGAAAAGGAACAGAAGTCCCTGGACCGGGCGGCCTACTGGCTGGACCGGGTCGGGCTGATGGATATGGCCAACCGTGACGCGGGCAACCTCGCCTACGGCCAGCAGAGAAGGCTGGAAATAGCCCGTTGCATGGTCACCGAGCCTAAGCTGCTGATGCTGGACGAGCCTGCTGCCGGCCTGAACCCCGCCGAAACGAAAGACCTCAATCAACTGATTATCAGCCTCAAGGAAGACTACAACGTTTCCGTGGTGCTGATTGAACATGATATGAGCCTGGTGATGGATATCTCCGACCGCATCAATGTGATCAACCAGGGGCGCCCCCTGGCCAGCGGTACACCGGATGAGATTCGCCGGAACGATGACGTTATCAAAGCCTATCTGGGTGAGGCCTGAGGAAGAACCATGCTTGTACTAGAAGATGTCCATACCCACTACGGCAAGATTGAGGCGCTCCATGGCGTCTCCGTTGAAGTCAAGAAAGGTGAGATTGTGTCCCTGATCGGCGCCAATGGCGCCGGCAAAACCACGCTGCTGATGACCGTTTGTGGCAATCCCCAGGCCACGTCTGGCCGGGTAATTCTGCAGGGGCGGGATATTACCCGTGACATGACGTCCAACATCATGCGCTCGGGCATTGCCATCGTGCCCGAGGGCAGGCGCGTGTTTTCCGGCCTGACTGTCGAGGAAAACCTCCATATGGGCGGTTTCTTCAACACCAAATCGGAAATCCGCAAGAGCCAGGAACACGTCTACGAACTGTTTCCACGGCTGAAAGAACGCGAACACCAGCGTGCCGGTACCATGTCCGGCGGCGAGCAGCAGATGCTCGCCATCGGGCGGGCGCTGATGAGCAGGCCAAACATGATCATCCTGGATGAACCGTCGCTGGGACTGGCACCGCTGGTCATCAAGCAGATCTTCGAGATCATCGGCAAGCTGCGCGAGGAAGGGATTACCGTATTCCTGGTGGAGCAGAACGCGCACCAGGCTCTGAACCTGGCAGATCGGGGCTACGTGCTGGAAACCGGACGCATCCGTTTGCACGATACCGGGAAGAACCTGCTGGCCAACCCGGATGTTCAGAATGCCTATCTTGGCGGCTGAACACACTTTGACTTTGTAGGCCAAATCAATCACTCAGCGCGTTTGTAATTTGCCTTCCTGGTATATGAACTATACTCAGAGTCAACGGTCGACCTGTCTCCACGGGAAATCAGTCAGGGCCGTTAGCGCGCCGGCTTCCGGGGACCCCCTCAGCGGATATGGCGCGTTTGCGACGACAGCTAAATTAAACAAGGAGTGGATAATGAAAAAACTGATCGCAGGTGCACTGCTCATGGGTGCTTCTACCCTCGCATTCGCCCAGCCCGGCTGTGGCGTTGGTGCCATGATCTGGAAAGGACAGTCAGGTATCGCGCCCCACGTTCTGGCAGCAACCACCAACGGTACCTTCGGTAACCAGACCTTTGGTATGACCACCGGCACCCTGGGTTGTCAGACCAACCAGTCTGTTCAGTCCATGGCCATGTACATGGAAAGCAACATCGACAAGGTAGCCCGCGACATGTCCCGGGGCTCTGGTGAGAACCTGGAAACTCTCGCAGTGCTGCTGGGTGTAGATGAAGCGGATCGCGACTCTTTCCGCAAAGCTCTCCAGGACAACTTTGCAACCATCTTCCCGTCATCTGACACCACTTCTGGTGAGGCGGTTGATGCGATCGTAGCGCTGCTGGAAAAGGATGAGGCGCTGAGCAAGTATGTAGCAGCCTGATTTTCCAGCCTTGAACAGGAAACAATGCGCCAGGGACGGCGCAACCGCTACCCGGACATCCACCCTTTTTCACCCGGAACTGACTGACCATCCATGCGCATTTCGCTTCGGTTCGCGCTGGCCCTGCTCTGGCTGGCAACAAGTTATCATGCATACGCCGACCCACTCCCGAATGCCGGAGACCTTCACCAACACCCCGCCTGGCACACGCTTATACACTATCAACCCGACCGTTTCGGTGATGGTTATACCAGTCAGGCAGATGATGACGACTTCTTCCTCAGTGACACTGGCAAAACTTCACCAAAGGCGGAACTTGACGCCACACTGAGAGCCATTACCCAGCCCGGAGATGGGGACGACCACGCCCGCTGCCACTTTCCGGCCAGGGATCGCTGGCTGAGACAGCAACTGGACCTGCCGCAGCAACCGGCAGACTGCCCCGCTTTCGAAGATTGGGCGGATGAGCTGAATACCGAAACCGTGACACTGGTGTTTGCCGCATCGTACCTGAACAGCCCGTCATCGATGTTTGGCCACACCTTCCTGCGTCTCGACCCACCCCGGGAAGACGAGGAAACCAACCTGATCCTCGCCAACACGATTTCCTACGCCGCCGACGCTGCTGCCCACGACAGCGAGATTCTGTTTGCCTATAAAGGGATCTTTGGCGGCTACCCGGGAATTACGTCCATCCAGCCCTACTACGAAAAGATCCGCCTGTATTCGGATATTGAGCATCGGGACCTGTGGGAATATCAGCTCAATCTGACCCAGCCGGAAGTAGACATGATGCTGGCCCACACCTGGGAGATCCGCGACCGCAATTTCGACTATTATTTCTTCGATGAAAACTGCGCTTACCGGCTGCTGGCACTGATAGACGTAGCCCGCCCCGGCACTGACCTGCTGGATGAAGTCAGCACCCATGCCATTCCCTCGGATACCGTGCGCTGGGTGGTGGACCGGGGGCTTGTTGAAGAGGTGTATTATCGCCCCTCCGCGGCAACCAGTGTCAGCCATCGCATTGACTCCCTTCCCGACGACCACCAAACGCTGGCCGCTGCTATCGCCAACGGTTACGTGGATGCGGATGCGCCAGAAGTAAGAACACTGAGCGATAAAGAGCGCGCCCGTGTGCTGGACACCACCTACGATTATGTTCGTTATCAGAGCGAGGCCGACGGCTGGCCACGGGAACATGCAGCCCCCCTGTCCCATAATCTCCTGCGGGAACGCAGCCAGATCCGCGGAGTAGCGGCGCAAAGCGGTCCTCCTGAACCCGCCATTCGTGATGACCAGGGCCACGACACCTTTCGTGCCAGCCTCAGCGGTGGGCAACTGGGGGATCGTAACTTTACTGAATTGACACTACGCCCGGCCTACCACGACATACTGGACCCACCGGCCGGCTATCGTGGCGGCGCCCAGCTCCAGTTCCTGCGGCTGGATACCCGGCTATACACCGACAACGACGAGCTGCAGATTGAACAGCTAACTGGTGTGGAAATCCGTTCCCTATCACCCCGCAACCAGTTTTTTTCGCCATTGTCCTGGCAGGTAAGCTTCGGTGGCCGCCGAACCGATACCGAAACCAACCGCGTATTCACGCCCTACCTGGATGGCGGTGCCGGTGGCAGCTGGCAGCTGGCCAGCGGCACCCAGGTCTTCGCCATGGCCACCGCCGACCTTGAAATTGACGACGACCTGCGCCGGGGATACGACGCCGCACCCGGCGCCGACCTGGGAATATTCCACCAGAACAACCAGTTCAGCCTGCTGGGTGGCATAAAAACCAAAGCCTGGATCGTCAGCAGCCAGCATCGCCAGGACCAGGCCTACCTTGAAGGCAACTGGCATTTCGGCCGGGACTTCGGCCTGTTCGCAAAATTCGCCCGTGAAGACCACTACGACAGGTACCGCAGCACATGGCAACTCGGACTCCACGCGTACTTCTGAGAACACTGGCCGGCATCACCGCCGCCCTCTCCCTGCTGCTGCAGACCGGGTGCAGCAGCGTGTTTTTCTATCCCGACCAAGTCACCTACGTCACCCCGGACCGCCTGAACCTGGACTACGAAGACGTCTACATTGATACCCCCGACGGCGAAACCCTCCATGGCTGGTGGCTACCAGCGCAGTCCGAAGCCAAGGGCACGGTCTACTTTCTTCACGGCAACGCCCAGAACATCAGCAGCCACATTATGAACGTCGCCTGGCTGCCCGAGAGGCGCTACAACGTATTTCTGATCGACTACCGTGGGTACGGGCGCTCCACCGGCGCACCCGACATAGAAGGCACCCTGCACGACGCAGAGACGGGCCTCAGATGGCTGACCAACCAGCCAGACGCCGAAAACCAGCCGCTATTTTTGCTGGGCCAGAGCCTCGGTGGCGCACTGGGAACTGCGCTCGCCAGTGAATGGGTAACCCGGAACGAACATCCCCCCCTGGACGGCGTCATCCTTGACGGCACCTTCAACGGATTCCGCGCCATTGCCCGGGAAAAACTGGGCGAATTCTGGCTCACCTGGCCGTTCCAGATTCCCCTGAGCTGGACCATCACCGACGAGTACGAAACCGACGAGCGTATCGGCGACATCAGCCCGGTGCCGGTGATGGTGATTCACAGTGAGCGCGACGGGATTATTCCGTTCCATCATGGTGAGCAGTTGTTTGAAGCGGCGGAAGAGCCCAAGCGATTTTTAAGGACGGATACGGGGCATGGGGCTACGTTTGTGATTCCGGGGTATCAGGCAGCGTTGCTCGGGTTTATGGATGCGAATGGTGAGTAAAAGTCTGGGCGTCTATCGCGAACAGGCTTGCAAAACCGTGGAGCGCCAGGGATGGCGCGACCGAGCCCTACAGGGACGTATTTACGTGGCGTGTTTTGAAAGCCTGTTTGCGATGGACGCTGCACTCAACTAGTAGGCCTGGAGATAAAAAAACCCGCCAGACTCGAGAGAGTGGCGGGTTCTTTTATCGGATTCAACTTACAGCGCGGAGAGGTCCGTGGGCTGCTCGCCTTCCTTCACTTCTTTCATGGACAGCTTCACGCGGCCACGGTTGTCTACGTCCAGCACCTTCACCAGAACTTCCTGGCCTTCGCTGAGTTCGTCAGTGACGTTCTCAATGCGACGCTCGGAGATCTGAGAGATGTGTACCAGGCCATCTTTGCCAGGCAGGATGTTGACGAAGGCACCGAAGTCCACGATGCGCTCAACACGACCGCTGTAGATCGCACCAACCTCGATTTCCGCAGTGATTTCCATCACCTTCTTCATCGCAGCCTTGGCGGCATCCAGATTGTCGGCATAAATCTTCACGTTGCCGTCGTCATCCAGATCAATGGAAGCACCGGTCTCGTCACAGATTGAGCGAATCATCGAGCCGCCCTTGCCGATCACGTCGCGGATCTTCTCCGGATTGATCTTGATGGAGGTGATGCTCGGCGCACGGCTTGAAAGCTCTTTGCGCGGCGCGGAAATCACTTTCGCCATTTCACCCAGGATGTGCATACGTGCAGCATTGGCCTGGTCGAGAGCAATTTCCATGATCTCGTCGGTGATGCCCTGGATCTTGATGTCCATCTGCAGCGCCGTGATACCGTCAGAGGTACCGGCCACCTTGAAGTCCATGTCGCCGAGGTGATCTTCGTCACCCAGGATGTCGGTCAGAACCGCGAACTTCTCGCCTTCCTTGACCAGACCCATGGCGATACCGGCAACCGGTGCCTTGATGGGCACACCGGCATCCATCAGCGCCAGGCTGGAACCACAGACAGACGCCATGGAGCTGGAGCCGTTGGATTCAGTGATCTCGGAAACCGCACGGATGGTGTACGGGAATTCTTCCATGGAAGGCATAACCGCAGCCACACCACGTTTCGCCAGACGACCGTGGCCAATTTCACGACGGCCCGGGGTACCGACACGGCCAGCTTCGCCGACGCAGTACGGTGGGAAGTTGTAGTGGAACAGGAACGGATCCTTTTTCTCGCCTTCCAGAGCATCGATGATCTGCATGTCGCGCGCTGTACCCAGGGTAGTGGTCACAATAGCCTGGGTCTCACCGCGGGTGAACAGGGCTGAACCATGAACACTGGGCAGAACACCAACTTCAACCTCGATGGGGCGAACGGTCTTGTTATCACGGCCGTCAATGCGCGGCTTGCCGTCAAGAACCTGATTACGAACGATGGTTTTCTCAACTATACCGAAGTACTTCTTGACGTCATCTTTGGAAGGCTGGCCTTCCTCTTCGCCGGCCAGTTTTTCGACCAGCGCGCTCTTGATCTCGCTCAGACGTGCATAACGCTCCATCTTGTCGCGGATACCGTAGGCTTCTTCGATGCCCGCGGCGGCTTCGGCATTGACAGCATTCAGCAGCTCGGTATTCTCCGGCTCTGGCTGCCAATCCCAGCGCGGCTTGCCGACTTCATCTGCAAGTTCCTTGATGGCGGTAACCGCTGTCTGCATTTCCTGGTGGCCAAACAGAACAGCACCCAGCATCTGGTCTTCGGACAGGCCCTTGGCTTCGGATTCAACCATCAGAACCGCGTCCTGGGTACCGGCAACCACCATGTCGAGCAGTGAGGTTTCCAGCTCTTCGAAGGTGGGGTTCAGGAAGTAGCCACGCTCGTTGGTGTACGCAACCCTGGATGCGCCAATCGGGCCGTCAAACGGTACGCCTGAGATAGCCAGGGCTGCAGAAGCCGCCAGCATACCGGCAATATCCGGATCCTGATTCTTGTCGGAAGACATTACTGTCAGGATAACCTGGGTTTCGTTCATGAACCCTTTGGGAAACAGCGGACGAATCGGACGGTCGATCAGGCGCGAGGTCAGGGTTTCTTTCTCGGACGGACGGCCTTCACGCTTGAAGAAGCCACCCGGAATTTTGCCCACGGCGTAAGTCTTCTCGAAGTAATTAACGGTCAGCGGGAAGAACGGCTGGCCCGGCTTGGCTTCCTTCGCGGCAACCACAGTACCGAGTACCGAGATGTCGTCCATGGTAACCAGAACGGAGCCGGTAGCCTGGCGTGCAATACGGCCGGTTTCGATGGTGACGGTCTTGCCGCCGAGTTCAAAGGTTTTCTTTACGGGATTAAGATCCACGGTAACTCCTGAATTCATCGTTTCAAATTGACTCAGATAACCCACCCATGCGGGCTACCCGTTAAAACTGCACCAACATCTGAACTGATGAACTGAAGAGCAACCCGTCTGAAAGCTAACAGGCTGTTGCAAAATCCCGGGCCAGAATGAGAATGCGCTACCTTCGCGCCGGGCTTTTCAACAACCTGCTATCAATTTCAACTTTCCAATACGACAGGGAGTTTCTTCAGGGTTCATTGACAGACACGATGCAGGGGAGAAGCACAACCGGCGAGGCCAATGCCCCGCCGGCCGTTAAGTACAACCAGACTAGCGACGCAAATTCAGACGCTGGATCATTTCCAGGTAGCGGTCTGCATTCTTGCGCTTCAGGTAATCCAGCAGCTTGCGGCGCTGGTTGACCATCCGGATAAGACCACGGCGGGAATGGTGATCCTGCTTGTTGGTCTTGAAGTGATCCTGCAGCTTGTTGATGTTGTAGCTCAACAGTGCAACCTGAACTTCAGGAGAACCTGTATCACCATCACCCTGCTGAAAATCCTTAACGATCTGTGCTTTCTCGGCGGCAGAAAGTGCCATAACTCACCTCTATTGTTGCGATGCTATCGAATTCAGCCGAACCACGCATCTCTACAGCCCGGCTAATCAGCCACAACCATTGCAAAACGGTTGTTAGCCACTCTTAACCAGACGACGAGGCACCAGTTTGGTGGCCTCCCCTTCCGGAAACCCTTCAGCCAGCCCGACAAAGCGCCCGTTGCCATAAAGGCGAACGTACCCTTCGACTGGCTGACCAGATATTCTAACTGTTTGTCCGTTCAATATCGATACCAGCGCACTGCCATCCAGCTCCTGCTCGGGGAACATGGACAACGCCGCATCGGGAGCGACAAGGAGGCCGTCGAGACTCTCACCCTGTTCACGCATCGATTCTAGGGTAGTGACCTCACAGGCATCTGCCAGAGAAAAGCCAGAGGCCATTGTCCGGCGCAGAGCCGTCACATGAGCACCACAACCCAGCGCTTCACCAATATCCTCCACCAGCGAACGGATATAAGTGCCCTTGGTGCAACTGACCGCAATATCGATCTCGGTCTCGCGCACCTCCAGCAGCTTCAGCTCGTATATAGTAACCGGGCGCGAAGGACGCTCCACTTCGATACCTTCCCTTGCGTATTCATACAGGGGACGACCCTTATGCTTGAGCGCAGAGTACATGGACGGCACCTGCTGGATATCACCACGGAACTGGTCGAGAACCGGTTCCAGGGCTTCTGCATCCAACCCCGGTGGCACCGGCTTTTCAGCCACCACCGCGCCTTCGCTGTCGCCGGTTTCCGTGCGGATACCCAGGCGTGCCGTAGCGATGTAGGCCTTGTCGCTGTCCAGCATCATCTGGGAAAACTTCGTCGCCTCGCCAAAACACAGCGGCAGCACCCCGGTGGCCAGCGGGTCGAGGGCGCCGGTATGGCCCGCCTTGGCCGCACCAAACAGACGCTTTACCTGCTGCAGGATGCCATTGGACGTAATATCCATCGGCTTATCGATAACCAGAATACCGTTAACGTCACGACCTTTGCGACGACGACTCAAGCGTCTCGCTCCGGATCATCATCGCGATCAACGGCAGGCTTGTCGCCAACAGCTTCTCGAATCAGGTTATCCATGTGGCGACTGTGGCCGAGCAACGAATCGAAGTGAAAGCGCAACTGGGGCGTCACCCGCAACTTCATGGCACGGCCGACCTGACCACGCAGGAAACCGGACGCCTTGTTCAATACCGCCAGGGAATCCCGCACTTCGGGCGATTCCTCGGTCAGCTCTTCGGTGGTGAGCAGGGACACGTAAATATCCGCGTAGCCCAGGTCACGGCTTACCTTGACGGCATTGACCGTGACCATACCCACCCGCGGGTCTTTGACTTCCCGCTGGATGAGCTGGGCCAGCTCTCGCTGCATCTGATCGCCAATGCGATCAATCCGGCTGAACTCTCTTGGCATCAGGCCCCCGTAGACTCAAGCTTGCGCTCGACCCGGATGCGATCAAACACCTCGATCTGGTCACCGACTTTGACGTCGTAACCCTTAACACCGATACCACATTCCATGCCGTTGCGGACTTCGGGTACGTCGTCCTTGAAGCGGCGCAGGGATTCCAGCTCGCCCTCAAAGATAACCACGTTATCCCGCAGGACACGGATCGGCTTGTTACGGTATACGTTACCCTCAATCACCATGCAGCCGGCCACCTGGCCAAACTTCGGTGAACGGAACACGTCACGCACATCGGCGATACCCACGATATCCTCGCGGTATTCAGGTGCCAGCATACCGGTCAGGGCCGCTTTCACGTCATCAATCAGGTTATAGATAATGCTGTAATAGCGCAGATCCAGGCCTTCCTGTTCTACCAGACGCTTGGACGCGGTATCAGCGCGCACGTTAAAGCCGAAGATAACCGCGTTGGTGGCCATGGCCAGACTCACGTCTGTTTCGGCAATACCACCGACGCCAGAAGACACAATCTTCACCTGCACTTCGTCGTTACCAAGATCCTGCAGGGACTTGGTAATGGCTTCCAGGGAACCACGAACGTCGGTCTTTAGAACCACATTGAGGGTCTTGACCTCGTCCTTGCCCATGTTCTCGAACAGATTTTCGAGTTTGGCTGCCTGCTGCTTGTGCAGACGCTGCTCCCGCTCGCGAGTCTGGCGGAATTCCGCCAGCTCCTTGGCCTTCTTCTCGTCGGCCACGGCAAAGAACTCGTCGCCGGCATTCGGGGTGCCGTTCAGGCCCAGGATTTCCACCGGAATGGAAGGCCCGGCTTCCTTGACCTGTTTTCCGGCCTCGTCGGTCATGGCGCGAACCTTACCGAAGAAGGAACCGGCAACAACCATTTCGCCCTGACGCAGCGTGCCATTCTGGACCAGCACAGTGGCTACGGAGCCACGGCCACGCTCCAGGCTGGATTCAACGACCACACCCTTCGCCGGCGCATCCGGAGATGCCTCGAGCTCAAGGATCTCTGCCTGAAGCACCAATGCCTCGAGCAGATCTTCAATACCTTCACCCGTATGAGCGGATACCTCGATAAACTGGACGTCACCGCCCCAGTCTTCCGGAATCACTTCCATACCAGCCAGCTCGGTCTTGATGCGGTCAGGATCAGCTTCTTCCTTGTCCATCTTGTTAATGGCAACCACGATGGGCACACCGGCGGAGCGCGCGTGCTGGACGGCCTCCTTGGTCTGTGGCATCACGCCATCATCGGCTGCAACCACCAGGACCACGATATCGGTACACTGGGCGCCCCGCGCACGCATCGCCGTGAAGGCAGCGTGACCAGGTGTATCAAGGAAAGACACCATGCCCTGGTCAGTTTCCACGTGGTAAGCACCGATATGCTGGGTAATACCACCGGACTCACCCGAGGCCACTTTGGTGCGGCGAATGTAATCCAGCAGTGACGTCTTACCATGGTCAACGTGACCCATCACACTGACGACCGGTGCCCGCTTGGTCTTTTCCTTGCCTTCGAAGGAGAACTCGCTCAGTACCTCTTCCTCGAACGCATCCTCGCTGACCGTATTCGCCTTGTGACCAAGCTCTTCAGTCACCAGAACAGCGGTTTCCTGATCCAGGGCCTGGTTGATCGTCGCCATTACTCCCATGCCCATCAGTTTCTTGATGACGTCGGCTGACTTGACGGCCATTCGCTGGGCGAGGTCGCCCACTGTGATCGTCTCGGGAATATCGACTTCTCTTACCATTGGCTTGGTCGGCCTCTCAAAAGCGTGACGCTTCTCTTTGGGTTTCTTTTTCGCGCGAAGTGGCTTGCGCAGCGTGGTGTCTTCTTCCTCTTCATTGATAACCAGAGGTTCTTCTACCGGACGGCTGCGGGGCCCGCGATGACCAGCGGACTTCTTCTTGGGCTTGCCCTCCTCGGGCTCTTCACCGCGCTCACGGGCTTTCTCTTTCTTTTTCTTCGGCTTGCGATCCTTGCCTTCGCCCTCTTCAGGCGGAGGGATCGGCATGTCTTCCGGCGCAGGGACCGGTGACGGCTCCGGCTTGGCAGCCACTTCCGGCTGTTCTTTTTCCGCCGGCTTTTCTTCAGCAGGCGTTTCTTCTGCCGGTGCCTCAGATACAGGCGTTTCCGGCTTTGGAGCCTCAGCGGGTTGTGCCTGCTCGGCCGTGACTGTTGGCGTCTCTTCCGGCGCTTCTACGACCTGCTCTGCAGCAGCCTCTTCCTGCTTCGCCGCTTCCGGCTCCAGCTCGGCGCGCTTGATATAGGTACGGCGCTTGCGAACCTCAACATTGACCGTTTTGGTACGGCCCGCTTTCAGCGTGGTTGTTGTCTTGCGCTTGAGAGTGATTTTCTTCGGTTCCGCTTCACTCTCACCGTGATTCTTTTTCAGATAGGTCAGCAACTGTTGCTTCTCATCACTGGTAACAGAGTCCTCTTCGGAGCGGGCTTTCAGGCCAGCCTCCACGATCTGTCGCAGCAAACGATCCACGGGAGCGCCTACATCTGCGGCCAGTTGTTTTACCGTTACATCAGCCATACTGGTCCTCCTCCCGATTAAGCCTGGTCTTCAAACCAGGGGGCGCGTGCAGCCATAATCAACTGGCCGGCACGCTCTTCTTCCATACCTTCAATGTCGATCAGATCATCAACCGACTGCTCTGCAAGATCTTCCATGGTACGAATACCCATGCCGGCCAGCTTGAACGCCAGCCCCCGGTCCATGCCTTCCATTGCCAGAAGATCTTCTGCGGGCTCCGCGCCCTCAAGCGCCTCTTCACTGGCCAGGGCCTGGTTCAGCAGGGCATCCTTGGCACGGCGGCGCAATTCGGTGACGGTCTCTTCGTCAAAACCGTCAATAGCGAGCATCTCCTCCATGGGGATGTACGCCACTTCCTCAATGGAGGTAAATCCTTCCTCGATGAGAACTCCGGCAAACTCTTCGTCCACATCAAGGTTGCCAGTAAAGTGCTCCAGCAAAGTGTTATATTCCTGCTCCTGACGCTGACCGGCTTCTTCCTCTGTCATCACGTTAAGAGTCCAGCCCGTCAAATCCGTCGCCAGGCGAACATTCTGCCCGTTGCGGCCGATTGCCTGGGCAAGATTATCTTCAGCAACAGCCACCTCCATGGTGTGACGGTCTTCATCCATCACGATGGAAGCAACTTCCGCCGGCGCCATGGCGTTGATCACCAACTGGGCAGGGTTATCGTCCCAGAGCACGATGTCAACGCGCTCGCCACCCAGCTCATTGGACACCGCCTGTACCCGTGAACCGCGCATGCCAACACAGGCACCCACCGGATCAATTCGGCGATCGTTGGTTTTCACAGCGATCTTGGCGCGGGAACCGGGATCCCGGGCAGCACCACGAATTTCGATCAGCTCTTCGGCAATTTCCGGGACCTCGATACGGAACAGTTCGATCAGCATCTGGGGGTCGGTACGGCTCAGGATCAGCTGAGGGCCGCGATGATCAGTACGGATTTCCTGCAGCAGGGACCGAACCCGGTCGCCCATACGGAATGTCTCCCGCGGAATCAGATGCTCACGGGGCAACAAAGCTTCAGCGTTGGCACCCAGATCCACGATGACGTTGTCCCGTGTCACTTTCTTTACGGTACCAGAGACCAGTTCGCCCACACGGTCACGATAGCTGTCGACAATCTTGGTACGCTCGGCTTCCCGAACTTTCTGGAAAATAATCTGTTTGGCCGCCTGGGCACCGATACGCCCGAAAGCGACGGACTCCACTTTTTCTTCGTGGATGTCACCGGGCCGGAGGTTCTCGTCGATTTCCTCGGCCTCCTGCATGGTCAGCTCGGTGCCAAGCGCAGGTACGGCGTCGTTATCAACGACCAGCCAGCGGCGGAAAGTGTCGTATTCGCCGGTGCGACGATCAATGGAAACGCGGATATCAGCTTCCTCGTCGTCGTAACGTTTTTTGGCAGCGGTGGCGAGTGCCAGCTCGATTGCTTCAAAGATCACATCCTTCTCGACACCTTTTTCGTTCGAGACGGATTCAACCACCAGCAAGATCTCTTTACTCATTGGATTGCCCTGCCCTTAAAATAAACTTTGCGTCCACTGGCTTACTCAAATACCGGAACGATGTTGGCTTTCTCGATGCTGTCGAACGGCAACAGGTACTCATGGTCATCAACAACCACGACAACGTCCTCGCCCTCAACACCCTTGATCAGGCCCTGAAACTTGCGACGCCCTTCAAATGCCATCCGTAATTTGATCTGGACCTGATGGCCGGCGAATGCCTCATACTGCTCCAGTCGGAACAACGGCCGGTCCATGCCCGGAGACGAGACTTCGAGGGTATATTCTGTCTGAATGGGGTCTTCCACATCCATTACACCGCTCGCCTGGCGGCTGACTTTTTCACAGTCTTCAATGCCGATGCCGTTTTCGACATCGTCAATAAATATTCTCAACAGGGAATGGTGCCCTTGAGATCGGAATTCAATGCCCCAGAATTCGTAGCCCAAACCTTCCACTATCGGCCTGAGTATTTCTTCCAGCTGCTTCAACTTGGCTGACAAGGTTATTCAGTCTCCATTACTCGTTTTTTCGACCCCAAAAACAAAAAAAGGGCTGATCATCAGCCCTTTTTACGCACCAGGGCCTGATGCGCCAGGCCCCTTAATCAAAAAGCCCCGATAAAGTGGGGCTCTTTGTTGCAAGAACTCGCAGAGGATAACACCAAACATAAAACCTCCCCTGCTGACAGACACCTGGCCTGCCTGGAACCGGCAGGACAAACTGCGCCCGGAGCCCGCTCCAATATCCGCCGGAGTATAGAGACGCCGGCCTTACTGGTCAAGGACTGACCAAAAAAACGGCCTGGTAATTCCAAGCCGCTTTTCTTCTATATGGTGCCCAGGGCCGGACTCGAACCGGCACGGCTTTCGCCACTACCCCCTCAAGATAGCGTGTCTACCAGTTCCACCACCTGGGCAAACAACCTTACTCGAGGTCGGGGAGCGCATTATCGTCCCCGCCCTCGGTTTCGCTCTCTTTCGCCGCTTCTGCTTCTGCAGCTGCTGACTCGCCAGCCGGAGATTCCTGCACCTGTGGAATTCCAGCCTCACCAGCAACTTCGGCGCGCTGTTTAGCAAACACAGCGAGCGAAAAACTTGTTACAAAGAATACGATGGCCAACAAGGTCGTTGCGCGAACCAGGAAACTGCTGCTGCCCTCGCTGCCGAATACTGTCTGGGAAGCTCCGCCACCAAATGCGGCGCCAGCGTTTGCACCCTTACCCTGCTGAATCAGTACCAGCCCCACCAGTGTCACCGCGATGACCACGTGGAGAACCACTACCAGCGTTTCGACCCAATCCATAATGACTCTCTAATGACTTGTTAATGGCTCTTGCCAATGGCTTTCGCGAACCTTTAACTTTCAGGATTTGCCAGGCATAGCCCGGCAGATACTTACAAATTCTTTTGCATCCAGCGATGCGCCGCCGATCAGCCCGCCATCAATGTCCGGCTGAGCGAAAAGTGCCGCAGCATTATCTGCTTTTACACTGCCGCCGTAAAGCAGGGATATCTGTTCCGACGGTGCTCCCAAGGACTTCAGCACGGCGCGGATAGCAGCATGCATGGCCTGGGCATCTTCGGCGGTGGCGGTCTTTCCGGTCCCTATGGCCCATACTGGCTCATAAGCGATCACAACCTGTTGCCACTGCCCGCCATCAACTTCCGAAACAGCCTTACGAACCTGGGCCGATACGACGTCCTCGGCTTTGCCCGCTTCACGCTCTTCAAGGGTCTCACCAACGCATATGACTGCGTCCAGCCCTGAAGCCAATGCCCTGGCAACCTTTACAGACACCTGCTCATCAGTTTCGCCGAACAGCTGCCTGCGCTCTGAATGCCCCACAAGGGAATAATCACATCCGGAGTCTTTGGCCATCCCCGCGGAAATTTCCCCGGTGTAGGCACCTGAATCCCAACAGGCAATATTCTGGACGCCAACGGCAATCTCACCGCCCGTCTCACTGATAACATCGCCGACAAACAGGGCGGGAGGAATAATAACAGCCTCCACACCATTATCAAGCGGTGCCAAGCCTGACCGGACTTGTCCGACCAGACGGTTAACAAGGTCTTTCGACCCGTTCATCTTCCAGTTTCCGGCGACGATCTTACGGCGCATAAACAATCCCTGAATCGAGGGAGGACGAACTATACAGCAGTCTTTTACAGCAGACAACTGCACCCGGGCACAAAGTCAGGCCCGGGAATTCCCTACAACAACAGCAAGTTCCTCGGCAATCTTTACAATTTCCGCCTCGTCCTGCCCTTCGGTCATTACCCGGATCAACGGCTCGGTGCCAGAGGCCCGCAGCAACACTCGCCCCCCACCACCAAGCCTGGCTTCCGCCGCCGCCACAGCGCTGACAATATCCTCTCGCCCGAGGGGATCAAACCGCTTATCCACACGCACATTGATCATTTTCTGCGGCAACTTGCTCATGCGCTGACGAAGGTCCGCCAGGGGGGTTCCCGCACGACTGATAGCCAACAATACCTGCAGCGCCGACACTATGCCGTCACCGGTGCTGGTGCAGTCACGAATCACCATATGGCCCGAACCTTCGCCACCAAGCAGCCAACCCTTTTCGATCAGCCGTTCCATAACATAGCGATCACCCACCTTGGCACGCTCAAAATCAATACCCTGCTCTTTCAGGGCCAGCTCAACCCCCAGATTCGTCATCAGCGTACCGACGACGCCACCCTTGAGGGTGCCGGCAGCGTGTCGCTGGGTGGCAATGACAAAAAGCAGTTCATCCCCATCCACTTCGGTTCCATCACGATCCACCATCAACACCCGGTCACCATCTCCGTCAAAGGCAATCCCGAGATCGGCCTTCTCTTCAAGAACCGTTTTTTTCAGGGTATCCAGGTGGGTGGACCCGACATTCAGGTTGATATTCAGGCCACTCGGGTCGCCGCCGACGACTGAAACCTTTGCTCCCAGTTCCCGGAAAACCTTGGGGGCGACGTGATAGGTTGCACCATGGGCGCAGTCCAGCACGATATGAAGACCCTCCAGACCGAACTCGTTTGGTACCGTGCTCTTACAGAATTCCACGTAACGACCGGGGGCGTCATCGACCCGGAATGCCTTTCCCAGTTCTTCGGGACCACAGACTTCAATAGGTTTGTCCAACCAGCGCTCTATCTCAGCTTCAAGGGCATCATCCAGCTTGGTTCCGGCCGGAGAGAAAAACTTGATACCGTTGTCTTCATGGGGGTTATGAGACGCACTGATCACAATTCCGGCGGAAGCGCGGAAAGTGCGAGTCAGGTAGGCAATGGCGGGTGTCGGCATCGGGCCCAACAGCTTCACATCAACTCCGGCCGCGGACAAACCGGACTCCAGAGCAGATTCGAACATGTAACCCGACAGCCGCGTGTCCTTGCCAATAAGCACACTGTTTCGCTGGCCTTCGCGCTTGAACGCCTGCCCTGCTGCCCAACCCAGGTGCAGCATGAAATCAGGGGTGATCGGGTATTCGCCAACCCGCCCCCGGATACCATCCGTGCCGAAATATTTTCTGTCACTCATTGTCCAGCTTCCTCCATTGCCATTACTACTTTAACGGCATCGACTGTTTCCCTGACATCATGAACGCGAATAATCGACGCGCCCTTCATGGCCGATATTGTCGCGGCAGCGAGACTCGCGGGCAAGCGCTCACTGACATCACGGCCGGTGATATGCCCCAGCATGCTTTTGCGGGACAGCCCCACCAACACCGGATGCCCCAACAGCTGCAGCTGCTCCAGCGAGGCCAACAATTGCAGATTATGCCGGGGAGACTTCCCGAAGCCAAAACCCGGATCCAGAATGATATTCTCAGGCCGGACCCCCGCCTTTTCGATAACCCGCATTCGCTCGGTAAGAAACGAGCTGACCTCCCGTCGCACATTGCGGTAACGAGGATCGTTCTGCATGGTATCCGGCTCGCCCTGAATGTGCATCACACAGACCGGAATATCGGCGCCCGCAACTACCTCCGGCGCCCCTGTTCGCTGCAGCGCCCGGACGTCGTTGATCATACCCGCGCCCAGCTTAGCTACTTCGGCCATTACCTGCGGTGAACTGGTATCGACCGACACAATGACATCGAGCTCACGGGCAATTGCTTCCACCACCGGGCAAACCCGCTCCAGCTCCTGCTCCACCGGTACCGGGGTTGCGCCCGGCCGTGTGGACTCCCCACCGACATCGATAAAGACCGCACCGTCTGACGCCATCTCACGAGCTCGGGCCAGGGCAGCACTCACCTGGTTATAGCGGCCGCCGTCGGAGAACGAGTCGGGCGTTACGTTAAGTATTCCCATGACATGGCAGCCGGACATATCCAGCGCTCGGCCCGCGAAGTTCATCTGCATAAGCGACCTTCAGTGCAACCTGCAAAAACAAACGCCGCCCCGGACGGGGCGGCGTAAATGAATTGATGATCTCTGGCGCGGCATTATACCGTGTCAGTGCTCACCGGCGGGGCGACCAACACCTGGCTGACGGCCGTCATCCGAACCTTTCGGAGCCGGCGCCGGCTCTGGTTCTTCAGACGGCACCCCACCTGAAGGCCCACTATCACCCCAACCTTTGGGCGGGCGGGGCTCGCGACCCTCCATGATGTCATCAATCTGGTGACGATCAATGGTTTCGTATTTCATTAAAGCTTCGGCCATCAAATCGAGTTTTTCACGATTATCAACGAGTAGCTGCTTCGCTTTCTCGTAGCAGCTGTCGATGATATTGCGAACTTCCTCATCGATTCGCTGCGCCGTTTCCGGAGAGTAGACTGTCTGTGCCTGGCCGGCAGAGCGGCCCAGGAACGGCTCTTCACTATCGGTATCGTATTGCAGCGGGCCGAGCTTCTCAGACAGGCCCCAACGAGTGACCATGTTACGAGCCAGACTGGTTGCCCGCTCGATGTCATTGGAAGCACCGGTAGTGACACCATCGAAACCCAGAGTCAGCTCCTCGGCGATACGGCCACCGAACAGGCTACAGATAGAGCTGATCAGGAAACGTTTGCTGTGGCTGTACTTGTCTTCCTCCGGGAGGAACATGGTGACACCCAGTGCCCTGCCGCGGGGAATAATACTCACCTTGTAGACCGGGTCATGCTCGGGCATCAGGCGCCCGACAATGGCGTGGCCAGACTCGTGATAGGCAGTATTACGCTTTTCTTTCTCGCTCATGACCATGGACTTGCGCTCAGCGCCCATCATGATCTTGTCTTTGGCGAGCTCAAACTCTTCCATCGATACCAGGCGCTGGTTACGGCGGGCTGCAAACAGGGCTGCCTCATTAACCAGGTTGGCCAGATCCGCACCTGAAAATCCGGGTGTGCCACGTGCAATCAACTGCGGCTCCACGCCATCGGCCAGAGGCACTTTCTTCATGTGCACCTTGAGGATCTGCTCACGGCCAATGATGTCCGGCAGACTGACCACCACCTGACGGTCGAAGCGGCCCGGGCGAAGCAGCGCCGGATCCAGCACATCCGGACGGTTGGTGGCGGCGATGACGATTACGCCTTCGTTGCCCTCAAAACCGTCCATTTCGACCAACAACTGGTTCAGGGTCTGCTCACGCTCGTCGTGGCCACCGCCCATACCGGCACCACGATGACGGCCAACCGCATCGATCTCGTCGATAAAGATAATGCAGGGGCTCTGCTTCTTGGCCTGTTCGAACATGTCGCGGACACGGGACGCACCCACGCCAACAAACATTTCCACAAAGTCGGAACCAGAGATAGAGAAGAACGGCACCTTGGCCTCGCCAGCGATTGCCTTCGCAAGCAGGGTCTTACCGGTACCGGGCTGGCCGACCATGAGCACACCCTTGGGAATGCTACCGCCAAGGCGCTGGAACTTGCTTGGATCTCTCAGGAAGTCCACAAGCTCCTTCACGTCTTCCTTGGCTTCGTCCACCCCGGCGACGTCACCGAAGGTGGTCTTGATCTGATCCTCACTCATCAGGCGCGCTTTGCTTTTACCAAAGGACATCGGCCCTTTGCCGCCGCCACCGCCTTGCATCTGCCGCATGAAAAACACGAACAGCGCGATGATAATAAGAATCGGGAAGGCAGCTACCAGTAACTGCGTCCAGAGGCTTTGGCGCTCCGGCTCCTTACCAATAACTTCCACTTGGTTAGCGAGCAGGTCGTCCATCAGCTTGTCATCAGACAGCTGCGGCCGGATTGTCTGGAACTGGGATCCGTCACCACGGGTACCCTGAACCTCCAGGCCGTCAATGGTGACCTGACGGACCTGTCCGTCCTGTACCATTTCCACGAACTGAGAATAATTGACCTGCTGTCCGCTGGTGGTAGGAGTAAAATTCTGAAATACCATCAGCAGCACGGCGGCTATAATTAGCCATAAAACCAGATTTTTTGCCATATCGTTCAAGGATCGTCACCTGTGAATTGAAGGATTGCCCCGTCAGGAGAAAGCCTTTTCTGACACCTTACACCAATTGTACGCCCGTCCACCAGAATCGGCCCATCCGTATGGAGCACTGGCGCCGGGAATATCAATATCCGCTATACACCCATAGTGGGTGCCATATCTGAAATTACAACATCTACCCAATGACCACCCGGAAAGATTTGACCCGGACACAACCGAAACGTTCCTTCAGCCGGAAGGCATACCATCCTGATACGTGGTAACTGCCATTTCACCCCACGGGCGATCTGTTACAATCGCCTCATTATAGGGAAGCGGTGATCGATTAGCCGCTGACGTTTTGTTAATTGCATCCATAAAGAGATTACATAATGAGTCTTTCGCCAGAACAGCGCCGGGAGTACCGGGGTATCGCCCACAACCTGAAGCCAGTCATTATCGTTGGCGACAAGGGCCTGACCGAGGGGCTTCAGGAAGAGCTGGAACGCGCCCTGAACGACCACGAGCTGATCAAGATCAAAGTCGCAAGTCAGGACCGCGAAGCTCGCCAGCAAGCGGTTACCGCTTTGTGCGAAGCTTCAGGCGCAGAACTGGTGCAGACCATCGGTAAGATTGCGGTGATCATGCGTCGGGCGCAGAAGCCGAACCCGAAGCTCTCGAACCTGCTGCGCCAGAAACACTGAGCCTCAGATATGCTCTACCTGCTCGATTTCGTACTCAACTGTCCCTGAGGGCACCCGAATTGCCACCACATCTCCCTCGCTCTTTCCCACCAATGCACGGGCGATTGGCGAGGAAATCGACAGCTTCCCGGCTTTGATATCGGCTTCATCCTCACCGACGATCTGATAGGTCACCTGTTCATCCGTATCCACGTTCAGCAGCCGCACCGTGGTACCGAAGATCACCTTGCCGGTGTACTCTATGGTATTGACGTCGATAACCTGGGCAACCGACAGCTTGCCCTCGATTTCCTGGATGCGGCCTTCGATAAAGCTCTGCTGCTCACGGGCAGCATGATATTCCGCATTTTCTTTCAGATCACCGTGTTCACGGGCGTCGGAAATAGCGGCGATCACCCGGGGGCGATCTTCTGACTTCAGCTTCTTAAGCTCCTCGCGGAGGCGGATTTCACCCGCTTTTGTCATTGGTACTCTGTCAGCCATAGTCTTACTTTCCTGCGTGTAGATCCTGAAGACGACGCACAGTGCGTTCAGGACCAAACATAATTGCCCTGCAGAACGCTTCACCGCCCGCCAGGGTTGTTGTATAGGTCACTTTGGACTGCAAGGCAGACTGGCGAATCTGTGCCGAGTCTGAAATAGCTTTGCGCCCTTCAGTGGTGTTGATAATCAGCTGGACCTGACCATTCTTGATGGCATCCACAATATGCGGACGACCTTCACGGACCTTGTTCACCCGATCAACGGTAATGCCTGCCTCCTTTAGAGCTTTGGCCGTACCGGTGGTAGCAATTACCTTGAAGCCGGCGTCAACCAGGTCCTGCGCCACCTTGGCGGCCCCGTGCTTGTCGACGTCACGGACCGACATAAACGCCGTGCCTTTAATTGGCAGACGCTCACCGGATGCCAGAGCGGCCTTGGCAAAAGCTTCATCGAAACTGTCGCCAATACCCATCACCTCACCGGTGGATTTCATTTCCGGCCCCAGGATGGGATCCACAGCCGGGAACTTGTTGAACGGGAACACCGACTCCTTGACAGAAAAGTGTGTCGGCACGATTTCCTGCGTGAAACCCTGCTCTGCCAATGTCTTTCCAGCCATGACCCGCGCTGCCACCTTGGCCAGGGAAACCCCGATGGCCTTGGAGACAAACGGTACCGTGCGGGAGGCCCGCGGATTTACCTCAATCACGTAAATCTGGCCGTCCTGCCACGCCAGCTGGACGTTCATCAGGCCGATCACATCCAGCTCGATCGCCATCTTGCGCACCGCTTCACGCATTTCATCCTGCACTTCTTTTGACAGGGTGTAGGGCGGCAGGGAGCAGGCGGAGTCACCGGAGTGTACCCCGGCCTGTTCAATATGCTGCATGATACCGCCGATGACCACATCCTTGCCGTCACTGATGGCGTCGATATCCACTTCAATGGCGGCATTCAGGAAGTGGTCCAGCAAGACCGGGCTATCGTTGGAGACCAGCACCGCATTGCGCATGTAGCGAACCAACTCTTCCTCATCGTAGACAATTTCCATGGCACGGCCGCCCAGCACGTAAGACGGACGAACCACCAGCGGATACCCGATCTCCCTGGCCGCCACAATGCCTTCTTCATGGCTGCGCACGGTGGCATTTTCCGGCTGGACCAGGCCAAGACGCCCAATCATCTGCTGGAACCGTTCCCGGTCCTCGGCACGGTCGATGGCATCCGGGCTGGTGCCGATAATGGGTACGCCTGCGGCTTCCAGACCACGGGCCAGTTTCAGCGGGGTCTGGCCGCCGTACTGGACAATGACGCCCTTTGGCTTTTCAACGTTGATGATTTCCAGCACGTCTTCCAGGGTGACCGGCTCGAAATAGAGGCGGTCGGAGGTGTCGTAGTCGGTGGAAACCGTCTCCGGGTTGCAGTTGATCATGATGGTTTCATAGCCGTCATCGCGCATGGCGAGCGCGGCGTGAACACAGCAGTAGTCGAACTCGATACCCTGGCCAATACGGTTGGGACCGCCACCGATGACCACAATTTTTTCACGATCAGACGGGACCGCCTCGCACTCTTCTTCATAGGAGGAATACATGTAAGCGGTGGAGGAGGCAAACTCGGCCGCACAGGTGTCGACCCGCTTGTAGACCGGGCGAATGTCCAGATCGTGCCGCAGCTTGCGCAGGCTGACTTCTGAAATGCCGAGCAGTTTCGACAGACGGGCGTCAGAGAAGCCCTTACGTTTGAGACGGAACAGGGTGCCGCGGTCAATATCCGCCTTGCCGGCAGACTTGAGGGTATTTTCCTCGCGGATCAGATCTTCGATCTGAACCAGGTACCAGGGGTCGACGTGGGTGTTGCGATAGACATCATCGACAGTCATGCCTGCGCGGAAGGCATCACCTATGTACCACAGCCGCTCGGCGCCGGGAACGTTCAATTCCTGGGTAAGCATTTCCTGGCCATTGGTGGTATCCAGATCCACTTTCTCTTCAAAGCCATCGGAACCCACTTCCAGGCCTCGCATGGCTTTCTGCAGCGACTCCTGGAAGGTACGGCCGATGGCCATCACTTCACCCACGGATTTCATCTGGGTGGTCAGGCGCGCATCCGCCTGGGGGAATTTTTCGAAGGTGAAGCGCGGAATCTTGGTGACCACATAATCGATACTGGGCTCGAACGAGGCCGGAGTGACGCCACCGGTAATCTCGTTCCGCAACTCGTCAAGGGTGTAGCCCACCGCAAGCTTGGCCGCCACCTTGGCAATGGGGAAGCCGGTGGCTTTGGACGCCAGAGCCGAAGAACGGGAGACCCGGGGGTTCATCTCGATAACCACCATGCGGCCGTTATCGGGATTGACACCAAACTGCACGTTGGAGCCACCGGTTTCCACACCAATCTCACGCAACACCGCCAGCGAGGCGTTACGCATGATCTGGTATTCCTTGTCGGTGAGGGTTTGCGCCGGCGCTACGGTAATGGAGTCCCCGGTGTGCACACCCATGGCGTCAAAGTTCTCGATAGTGCAGACGATGATGCAGTTATCATTCTTGTCGCGGACCACTTCGGTTTCGTATTCTTTCCAGCCAATCAGGGATTCGTCGATCAGCAGTTCATTGGTCGGAGAAAGGTCCAGACCACGGGTACAGATTTCTTCAAACTCGTCGCGGTTGTAGGCAATGCCGCCACCGGAGCCGCCCATGGTGAACGACGGGCGGATAATGCAGGGAAAGCCGATTTCGTCAGCAACCTTCCAGGCTTCCGCCATGGAATGGGCAAAGTTGGCCTTGGGACATTCCAGGCCAATCTTCTTCATGGCCTTGTCGAAGCGGTCGCGGTCCTCGGCCTTATCGATAGTGTCGGCGTTGGCGCCGATCATTTCCACGCCGTGCTTTTCCAACACGCCCTGCTTTTCCAGCTCCAGCGCGCAGTTCAGTGCCGTCTGGCCGCCCATGGTGGGCAGCAGGGCATCCGGCTTCTCTTTCTCGATGATCTTTTCGACGGTTTTCCAGGTGATCGGCTCGATGTAGGTGGCATCGGCCATTACCGGATCGGTCATGATGGTCGCCGGGTTGGAGTTAACCAGGATTACCCGGTAACCCTCTTCGCGCAGGGCTTTGCAGGCCTGTGCTCCGGAGTAGTCAAACTCGCACGCCTGGCCAATCACGATGGGGCCGGCGCCCAAAATCAGTATGCTTTTAATGTCGGTACGCTTTGGCATCAACGTGCCTCCATCAGGCGAATAAATTCATCAAACAACGGCGCCACGTCGTGAGGGCCCGGGCTGGCTTCCGGGTGGCCCTGAAAACTGAAGGCCGGCTTGTCGATGCGGCGAATGCCCTGCAGGGAGTCATCAAACAGGGATTTATGGGTAGCCTCCAGGTTATCAGGCAAGCTGGCCTCATCCACCGCAAAGCCATGGTTCTGGCTGGTGATCATCACCGTGCCATTTTTCAGGTTCTGGACCGGATGGTTGGCACCGTGGTGTCCATGGCCCATCTTGATAGACTTTGCCCCACTGGCCAGGGCCAGCAACTGGTGGCCAAGGCAGATGCCGAATACCGGAATCTCGGTTTCGAGCACGTCGCGGATGGCGTTGATGGCGTAGTCACACGGCTCGGGGTCGCCCGGCCCGTTGGACAGGAAAATGCCGTCCGGATTCATCGCCAGCACTTCGGAGGCGGGCGTCTGGGCCGGCACCACGGTGATGTCGCAGCCCCGGCCTGCCAGCATGCGCAGGATGTTGAGCTTTACGCCGTAGTCCCAGGCAACCACCTTGAATTTCGACTCGGTGCGCTCACCGTAACCGCTCTCAATATTCCACTCGCTCTGGCTCCAGGTCCAGGTTTTCCCGGTGGTAACTTCTTTCGCCAGGTCCATGCCCTTGAGGCCAGGGAAAGCGTTGGCCAGTTCCAGGGCGCGGTCGGCGGTGGCGTCCGCGCCGGCAACCACGGCACCGTTCTGGGAGCCCTTGTCCCGCAGGATGCGCGTAAGACGGCGGGTGTCGATGTCGGCAATGCCGACAATATTGTTGGCCAGCAGGTAGTCCTGCAGTGAGCCGGTGCTTCGCCAGTTACTCACCATCAGGGGCAGGTCGCGGATTATCAGGCCGGCAGCCTGGACACGATCTGACTCGATATCTTCTTCGTTCACACCGGTGTTGCCGATGTGGGGGTAGGTCAGGGTGACTATCTGGCGGGAATAGGATGGGTCAGTCAGGATTTCCTGGTAACCGGTCATGGCGGTGTTAAACACCACTTCGCCGCTGGTTTCCCCTTCAGCGCCAATGGCGGTGCCGTAAAACAGGCTTCCGTCTGCGAGTGCAAGGATGGCTGGTGTACTCAAGGCTTGTATCCTCATCGAGTGGCGTACAGGTTCGTCACGAACAGGAACGCAAGCGCAAATTCAGGTCGCAAAAAAGCGAGAGGGAGTTGAACTCCGTCCCGCTTTTTCTATTAGAGCGTTGTCAAAGCTACGCTTGGTGCAGTTAAACCGCCTTATTGTACGAAACATGGCAGTTTGTGTCCACGGCAAACCGAACCAAACTCCCTACTTCAGCCCCAGAACATCCTGCATATCATAAAGCCCCGCCGGCTTAGCCTGGAGCCACAACGCCGCTCGCATCGCGCCCTTGGCAAACGTCATCCGGCTGCTCGCTTTATGGGTAATCTCAATGCGTTCACCCTCGGTAGCAAACATGACGGTATGATCGCCCACTACGTCACCGGCACGAATGGTCTCGAAACCGATTTCCTTGCGGGTGCGCTCGCCGGTAAAACCTTCGCGGCCATAGACCGCGCATTCCTTCAGGTCGCGGCCGAGGGCGTCGGCAACGACTTCACCCATGCGCAGTGCAGTGCCGGAAGGGGCGTCTTTCTTGTGGCGGTGGTGGGCTTCGATGATTTCCACGTCGTAGTCGTCACCCAGAGCTGCGGCGGCGGTGCGCAGCAGGTTGAGGGCGACGTTGACGCCGACGCTCATGTTGGGAGCGAACACTACCGGGGTCTGTTCCGCGGCAAGGGCCAGTTGCTCTTTCTCAGCGTCGGTCAGGCCGGTAGTGCCGATAACAAGCATCTTGCCGTTGGCCTTGCAGAATTCGGCATTCTCCAGGGTCAGGTCCGGGAAGGTGAAGTCGACGAGCAGGTCAAAATCGTCCTTCACATCGGACAAGCTACCGGCCATTTTAATGCCGGTTTTGCCGATTCCGGTCATTTCACCGGCGTCGGCGCCAATCAGACTGCTGCCCGGCTCGACAACGGCAGCGCCAAGCTCCATGCCTTCAGTGCCGTCGACGGCTTCGATCAGTACCTTTCCCATGCGCCCGGCGGCGCCGATGATTGCTACCCTCATTTTGCCTGCCCTCAGAATTTCATTTCGTCGAAGAAGCTTTTCACACCTTCAAACCAGGAGCTCTTCCGCGGCCCGTGCTGGTTCGCGCCCCCGCTATCCAGTGTTGCCTGAAACTCTTCCAGCAACTCTTTCTGGCGCTTGGTGAGGTTCACCGGCGTTTCCACCATCACACGGCACAACAGGTCGCCAGATGGCCCACCACGAACAGGGCTCACGCCTTTGTTACGCAAGCGGAACAGCTTGCCGGTCTGGGTTTCCGGTGGAATCTTCAGCTTCACACGGCCATCGAGTGTGGGCACTTCCAGTTCGCCACCCAGGGCGGCGTCCACGATGCTGATGGGAACTTCGCAATAAAGGTTGCGGCCATCGCGGGTGAAGATGGAATGTTCACGAACGGCAATCTGTACATACAGATCTCCGGGGGGGCCGCCATCAACGCCCATCTCGCCTTCCCCGGAGAGACGAATACGGTCACCGGTGTCCACACCCGGTGGCACTTTAACCGAGAGCGTCTTTTCTTCCTGTATGCGGCCTGCCCCGTGGCACGCCTTACACGGGTTCTTGATGACTTTGCCGGATCCACGACAAGTCGGGCATGCCTGCTGGACAGTGAAAAAGCCCTGCTGCATGCGGACTTGCCCCATGCCGTTACAGGTACCACAGGCTTCGGGACGGGAGCCTTTTTCGGCACCGCTGCCATCACAGGTTTCACACTCGGTGTGGCCGGGAATACGAATCTGAACGGTCTTGCCTTTTACGGCTTCTTCAAGGTCCAACTCGAGGGTGTAGCGCAAGTCTGCGCCACGAGTAGTGCGACCGCGACCGCCGCCACCGAAGATATCACCGAACACATCTCCGAAGATGTCCGAGAAGCTGGCACCGCCGCCGCCAAAGCCGCCACCAGCCTGACCATCAACGCCGGCGTGGCCAAACTGGTCGTAGGCCGCACGCTTGGAGGAGTCCGAGAGTATCTCGTAAGCTTCACTCGCTTCCTTGAACTTGTGATCGGCGTCTTCGTCATCCGGATTCCGATCAGGATGATACTTCATCGCAAGCTTGCGGTAGGCTCGCTTGATCTCTTTTTCATCCGCTTCCCGGGACAACCCGAGAATCTCGTAATAATCGCGCTTGGCCATGCTCTAAAACCCTGTTTTTAAAACGAGGAAAACGCGGGAGAGCTCCCGCGTTTTCCAACTACCTGATGATCTTCAGTTTTATCGCTTGTCGTCGTCTTTGACTTCTTCAAACTCGGCATCAACGGCGTCATCGCTGGTACCGGACTTGGCGCTTTCTTCGCCCCCCGGCTGTTGCGCCTGTTCTGCCTGATCCGCATACATCTTCTGGGCCATTTCCGAAGATGCTTCCGTCAGCTTCTGGGTCTTGGCCTCGATGTCGTCCTTGTCAGAACCGGCCAGCGCTTCCTCCAGCTCTTTGATGGCAGCTTCAATGGACTCTTTCTCGCTGTCGCTTACCTTGTCACCGGCATCGGCCAGAGTCTTGCGGACGGTGTGAACCATCGCGTCACCCTGGTTACGGGCCTGAACCAGCTCTTCAAACTTACGGTCCTCATCGGCATTGGCTTCGGCATCGCGAACCATCTTTTCGATCTCATCGTCGTTCAGGCCTGAAGACGCCTTGATCACGATCGACTGTTCTTTGCCGGTCGCTTTGTCCTTCGCCGCTACGTTCAGGATGCCGTTGGCATCAATGTCAAAGGTAACCTCGATCTGCGGTGTACCGCGAGGCGCCGGCGGAATGTCGGCCAGATCGAAACGACCCAGCGACTTGTTCTGTGCCGCCTGCTTCCGCTCACCCTGAACCACGTGAATGGTCACGGCAGACTGATTGTCATCCGCAGTCGAGAACGTCTGTGACTTCTTGGTCGGGATCGTGGTGTTCTTATCAATCAGCGGCGTAGCCACACCACCCATGGTTTCGATACCCAGGGTCAGCGGGGTTACGTCGAGCAACAGAACGTCTTTCACGTCACCGGAGAGCACGGCGGCCTGGATGGCAGCACCCATGGCAACGGCTTCGTCCGGGTTCACATCTTTGCGCGCTTCCTTACCGAAGAAGTTCTTCACTTTCTCCTGAACCAGCGGCATGCGTGTCTGACCACCGACCAGGATCACTTCGTCGATTTCACCGATCTTGGCACCGGAATCTTCCAGCGCGGTACGGCATGGCGCAAGGCTGCGCTCAATCAGGTCTTCTACCAGTGACTCCAGCTTGGCACGGGTCACTTTCACATTCATGTGCTTGGGACCGCTGGCATCTGCCGTCACGTACGGCAGGTTCACATCGGTCTGCTGGCTGCTGGACAGCTCGATCTTGGCCTTCTCGGCCGCTTCTTTCAGCCGCTGCATGGCCAGTGAGTCACCGCGCAGATCGATGCCACTGTCTTTCTTGAACTGATCGGCAAGATATTCGATCAACTTCATGTCGAAGTCTTCACCACCGAGGAAGGTATCACCGTTGGTCGCCAGCACTTCGAACTGGTGCTCACCGTCCACATCGGCAATCTCGATGATGGAGATGTCAAAAGTACCACCGCCCAGGTCATAAACAGCTACGGTGCGGTCACCGCTCTTCTTGTCCAGACCATAAGCCAGGGCTGCAGCAGTCGGCTCGTTAATGATGCGCTTCACGTCCAGACCAGCGATTTTACCGGCGTCCTTGGTAGCCTGACGCTGGCTGTCGTTGAAGTAGGCCGGTACGGTGATAACCGCCTCGGTCACTTTCTCACCCAGGTAATCTTCGGCCGTCTTTTTCATCTTCTTGATGATTTCCGCAGATACCTGCGGAGGCGCCATCTTTTCACCCTTCACTTCAACCCACGCATCGCCGTTATCTGCCTTGGCGATCTTGTAGGGCACCATCTTGATGTCTTTCTGGACCACGTCGTCTTCAAAACGACGACCGATCAGACGCTTAATGGCGTACAGGGTGTTGTTCGGGTTGGTAACTGCCTGACGCTTGGCAGACTGACCCACCAGCGTTTCACCGTCTTCGGTGTACGCGACAATGGACGGAGTGGTGCGATCACCCTCGGCGTTCTCGATTACCTTGACTTTGTCACCATCCATGATGGCCACACAGGAGTTTGTCGTTCCCAGGTCGATACCAATGATTTTACTCATGCAAATGCTCCAATTCGGTTGTTCAATTCAGTTCTGACTAGATCCAAGGCCAATCCGGGAAACCCGGTGCGCTGCCTGTTTACTGGCTATATTGGCGCTTTAATCTGCTTTTCAAGCCTGTTCATCGATTTTTGGTGAGCTCTCTGCCTTGGCCACCATTACCATTGCCGGACGAACCAGCCGCTCGTTCAGCGTGTAGCCCTTCTGGACCACGGCAACTACGCTATTGGGTTCGGCGTCGGGCGCCGGCACCATGGACATTGCTTCGTGCTGCTGGGGGTCAAACGGCTCACCAACAGGATTCAGCTGCTCGACGTTGAACTTCTTGAGGCTGTTCATGAACAGATTCAGCGTCATCTCGACACCCTCACGAATAGAAGCCACCAGCTCGCCGGCATTCTCGTGCCCTTCGGTGCTTTCCACAGCTTTCTCAAGGCTGTCAGCTACTGGCAAAAGCTCTTTCACGAACTTCTCCAGCGCAAATTTGTGGGCCTTCTCGACGTCAATTTCAGCGCGTCGGCGAACGTTCTGCATTTCTGCCTGGGAGCGAAGCATCTGCTCCTGAAACTCCTGCGCCTGCGCTTTCAATGCCTCGATCTCACTTTCGGGAGAATTTTCAGAGGGATCCTCAGCGCCGCCTTTATCATGCGCAGCCGCTTCAGCAGACTCCTTCAGCTCTTCCTCTACCTGTTCGTTACGCTTCTCATCAGCGCTCATGGCAACTCCTGCTTGGTCGTCGACGGCCATAACACCGGCCGGTTAACTATTGCTCCCGGCCTTAACCGGCCAGGAAGAACGTGTTTGCGAACGGATATGGGGCCCCTCGCTGATGTTTCAACCGTTGAGGTGATCATTCATTCACAAAATCGCGCGCAATATTTGCAAACAGCAAAAACCCTGTATATATTCACAGTCACTGTATGTAATCACAGTATTCAGGAATCGAGCGGAGGAATTCTGCATGCTCACACAGCTAACCGTCTCCAATTACGCTATTGCCGAAAGGGTTGAACTTCAGTTCGGAAAAGGAATGACAGCGCTGACCGGGGAAACCGGTGCTGGCAAATCCATTGTTCTGGATGCCCTTGGCCTAGCCATGGGCGGCCGAGCTGATGCCGGCGCTGTGAGGCATGGTGCCAAGCGTGCGGATATCACAGCCACCTTCGACGTGTCCGCCATTCCAGAAGCCACGCTTTGGTTGGAAGAACATGAGCTCGACGACGACAACGAATGCATCCTCCGCCGCGTTATCAGCAAAGATGGTCGCTCCCGCGCCTTCATTAACGGTCAGCCCTGCCCCCTCGCCCACCTGAGGGATCTCGGCAGCGCTCTGATGGACATCCACAGTCAGCATCAACACCAGTCACTGTTGCGCAAGGAAACTCACCGTAAATTGCTGGACGAGTTTGCCGGTGTGGCTTCGCTGGGAGAACAAACCAGAGAAGCCTGGAAAGTCTGGCACAAAACCCGTCAGCGGCTGACAGAGCGCCAGCAAAATGCGGACGAGGCCGAAGCCCGGCTGCAATTGCTGCGCTACCAGGTAGAAGAGCTGGACCGCCTGGCGCTGGAAGCAGGCGAACAGGCGCTACTTGAGAAAGAGCAGGAGCAGCTTAGCCACGCAGATGCGGTGCTGCATGGCAGCCACCAGGCTTCCCTGCTTTGCACCGAAGATGACAACAGCGCCGCAGACCTGGTACGCCAGGCGCTGCAGCAACTGGAACAACTGCCCGTGGAAGTTCCGGCGCTGGCAGAAACCATTCAGATGCTGAGCGAGGCCCAGATTCAGATCACCGAGGCTGGCGATAACCTGCGGCATTTTGTTGAAGATTACGACGCAGACCCAACCAGGCTGGCCGAGGTGGAAGACCGCCTGAGCGCCATTTATCAAATGGCACGAAAGCATCGCATCACTCCGGAAACGCTGCCTGAATTCCACCAGAGCCTCAGCTCCGAACTGGCCTCGCTGGATGATGGCGAAGGCAGTGTTGAAAAGCTGGAGGCGGAACTGGAAGAGCAACTGGCTCAGTTTAACAAGCTGGCGACACAGCTTTCCGAGGCGCGACAGCAGGCAGCCGCCAACCTGGACCAGCGTATTGCCGAAGAACTGGCGCAACTCAGCATGCCCGCCGTCCAGTTTGTGACCCACCTGACCCGTAACAAAGGCGACGAGCCCGCCCCCCATGGCCTGGAGGACATTGAATTCCTGGTCAGTGCCAACCCGGGGCAGCCTGCCCGGCCGCTGGCCAAAGTAGCCTCTGGCGGTGAATTGTCCCGTATCAGCCTGGCAATTCAGGTAGTGGTTGCGCAAACCTCCACCACGCCGACCCTGGTATTTGACGAGGTAGACGTAGGCATTGGCGGCGGAACCGCTGAAGTGGTGGGTCGCTTGCTACGGAGTCTTGGTGATAGCGGGCAGGTTCTGTGCGTAACGCATCTGGCCCAGGTAGCCGCCCAGTGCCATCAGCACCTGTTCGTCAGCAAGTTCACAGAAGCAGACGCAACCTACTCGAAAATCGAGCCGCTAGACGACGATGGCAGAGTAAGCGAAGTTGCCCGGATGCTGGGCGGCGTTGATATGACCGAACACACCATTGCCCATGCCCATGAGATGTTTACCAAGGGCCAGGCAACACATCACTGAAAGTTGGCAGAAAAAAGCGTATTCCCCTCTCGATCCTGAGAGTTGTTGGGGCGGGCTCAAACACCCGCCCCTTTTTTATCCCGGTTTTCAGGACTTGATGGGCTTCACGTAAAGAATCAGGCTGTGATCGACGATCTCGTAGCCACGTTCTTTGGCGATCTTCTGCTGCCGTTCTTCTATGACCTCGTCAACGAACTCGATAACCTCTCCGGTCTGCGTGCAGACCATGTGGTCATGGTGGTCGTCACCGGCCATCTCGAACACCGCGTGCCCACCCTCAAAGTTGTGGCGCAGAACCAGTCCTGCAGCCTCAAACTGGGTCAGCACCCGGTACACAGTCGCCAGGCCCACGTCATCACCCTGCTCCAGAAGCTTTTTATAGACATCCTCAGCGCTGAGATGATGCTCCTCGGAACTCTCCAGAATATTGAAGATTTTCACTCGCGGCAGAGTGACTTTGAGACCGACTTTACGCAATTCGGTGTTTTCGGATGACATGTTACGATTCACTCTTTGGTGTGCTTCACGGCTTCCGGTATGATGGAGCCGCATGTTAACGGTCAGACCGTGTCACACCTGCCCCTGGCAGGCGATTTCAAGATAGAGGATTTCCCCCGGCGATGCAAAAGATCACAGCTCTCATTCTCACTCTTATCATGACTGGCTGTGCCTTCCCAGGTGTGTACAAAATCAATGTACAACAGGGGAACGTACTCACTGATGAAGAGCTGACTTCACTGGCGGAGGGAATGTCCCGCAGCCAGGTTCATTCCCTGTTGGGCACGCCGCTGATGACCAACCCGGCCGACCCCTCCAGAGAATATTACGTTTACACCTTCCAGCAAAGCGGTGGTGACATCGAGGAACAGCGGGTTATTGTCTACTACGAGAACAACCAGTATTCCTATTACGAAGCACAACTGCTGGAAGAAACCCCGGCGTACTGAGCCAGCATCAGGCCTTCTTCTTTGCCCGGTTAAGCCGGGCCTGCTTGGGATCAATTTTCAGCGGCCGGTAGATTTCAACCCGGTCGCCATCCCGCAGCTCATGGGCAGAAGGGTCCTTGATGACCTTACCAAAGATTCCCATATCGTCCTTTTCCGGATCAATTTCCGGAAACACAGCGGTAATACCGGAACGTCGCACTGCCTCCAGCGCTGACGTACCCACTTCCACCTGCAAACAGATTATTTCCTGCCGGTCTGGTCGGGCGAACGCCACCTCCACGTCAATCACGCCCCACCTCCGCGGTAAAGCTGGTCAGCACGCCGACAGAAAGCATCCACCATTGTGGTTGCAGCCTGATTGAATACTGGCCCGAACGTCATTCGCGATAGTGATCCGGAAAACTCGAATTCCAGGGTCAGAATGACCTTACAGGCATTATCATCAAGGGATTTGAAGTGCCATCGCCCACTGAGATTGCGAAACGGCCCATCCACCAGGTTCATTTCAATGGTATGTGGCAGCAATAGCTGATTGCGAGTGGTCAGACGGTGACGGATTCCGCCCTTCGCGATATCCATCGAAGCCACTATCTGGTCACCCGTCTCTTCATGAATTTCAGTATCGGCGCACCAGGGCAGGAACTCCGGATAACGGGCTACATCGTTAACCAGGTGAAACATGCGGTCTGCCGGATGCATAACCAGCGCTGTTTTATCAATCTGATGGGGCATTAGGGGCGAACATCCTGCTTGATACATGCTTGAATAAATGACACTGCGGGAGCCTGGACCGGCGAAGTCAGCTCTTGTCAGACGCTATGATAAAGGATCTCGTCCTCCTTGGGACCACCTTCACCTCCATTTGCGCCATTCTGCCCATTAACCGCCTCGGTTGGCGGAGGCTCCCCATCCTCTTCCCCGCCATCGTCACCATCGTTGCTCCGGGTTTCTTGATAATCTTCGCCAGAATCTTCTGGGTGCATCGATTCCGTAGCGATTGCTTCCGTCGGGTCGCACCACAGGGCAGCGCTTCCGGTATCGCACATTGCCGCCAAAGATACCGTTGTGTACTGAACGCCGATATACGCAACAACCAGAGGAAGCACCAGCCGCATCACCCAGAACCATATTCCCCGGAAAAGTGCCGGAGCCCTTCCCAGTATGGTAAAGGTCAGGTTACGGGTCAGGAACCAGCCAGCGAACACTGCAATCAGGATACTTACCATCGGAATCAACAGACCACCGGTGGCGAGCTCAAACCACCGAAATACTGTGCCGCCGCCAAAGCGCTGTTCTGACCAGACGTTGAAGGACAGCAAAGACCCAAGCCCCAGGAGCCAGACCAGCACGCCCATCAGAAACACCGACCAGCTCCGCGGAGCACCTGTCCATTCGCGAAACCACCCGACAACCGGCTCCAGCAGGGATAGGGAGGTTGTCCACACGATCATCACGATCACCAGAAAGACGCTCGCAATCAGAAACTGACTGCCAGGCATCTCGGATAACGCCAATGGCAGGGACAGGAAAAGCAGGCCAAAGCCACGCTCGCCTTCCATTGAGTGCCCGCCGGGAACCAGCGAGTAGATTGCAAGGCCGGCAACAATAGCGATCAGGGTGTCCATCAGCACCACTGCCAGCACTGAGCGTTTGAGGCGAGTGCCGGCTGGTGTGTAGGCGCCAAACAGTGTCCAAACGCCCATCCCCAACCCCAGTGTAAAAAATGCATGGAACAGGGCTGCCTGCAAGCTTTCCCGGGTTACGTCGCTGGGATGGAAGCTGAGCATGAAATCTGATGCACTGCGAAACTCGCCCGTCCAGACAGCCAGCCCAGACAGCACCAGTACCATCATTAACATCAACGGAGCCACCACCCGCACAGCGCGCTCAATACCATCAACCACACCCTGCATGGAGACCCATATCACCAGTACCAGGAAGAACCCGTGCCAGGCCATGAATACGCGATAGTCCTCGGGGTCTGTAACCAGCGCGGACAGGGTAACCGAGGCTTCTGCCTCTCCTGCGCCAATAAACCGACCCATGGCGCCATAAAAAACGTAGGCCAGTGCAATGGCGCCAAAAACGGCTGTGAAGGAAAGAACGAGAAGCGCGGCAAGAATGCCCATCCTTCCCGGCCACACCCACCAGCGGGAGCAACGAGCCCTGCGTACATATCCATCCATAGCCAGAACCAGGCCATGGCGGGAATGCCGCCCCATTGTGGACTCCGTTATCATCAGCGGGAGGGTTATCAATACCAGGCAAACCAGATAGAGCAGGATGAACAGGCCACCACCGTGCTTGCCAGCGAGGTACGGAAACTGCCATACATTAGCCAGCCCAAAGGTTGCCCCGGTTGCAGCCCAGAAAAAGGTGGTTGGCCGGGTCCACGACCCGATAGCTGTTTCGTATGGAGTAGGCATTCCATTCCCTGACGACATCTGAAAAGACATTGTAGCGGAGTAATTGCGGCCCATACGACCATCGGTACAGCCAATCACGCCGATTTCGTGACCGATCTGGCACTACTGAGCTACAATGCGCGCTTTTCCGGCATGATTACGCCCGGTAAATTCCTTGTCCGACTCCGGATCATCGATTCATGAGCAAGAAGAAACCCGGCGCACCAAGCGCCACCATTGCCCTGAACAAAAAGGCAAAACACGAATACCACATCGAGGAACGCTTCGAGGCCGGCCTGGCTCTGCTGGGCTGGGAAGTGAAGTCCCTTCGTGCTGGTAAGGCGCAACTGACGGATGCCTACGTGTTGTTGAAGGATGGCGAAGCCTGGCTGCTCGGCTCCCACTTCACACCACTGATCACCGCCTCAACCCACGTGATTGCAGACCCGACCCGTACTCGCAAGCTGCTATTGCATGCCAAGGAAATCGGCAAGATCGTGGGCAAGGTGAACCAGGCCGGCTATACCTGTATTCCGCTGGCGCTGTACTGGAAGAAGAACAAGGTAAAGTGCGAAATCGCCCTGGTGAAAGGCAAAAAACTCTTCGACAAGCGTGCCACTGAGAAGGAAAGGGACTGGAACCGCCAGAAACAGCGCATACTCCGCGAAAACAACGTCTGATTCCGACACCCCACCAATCACAAATAATCTGACGCCGGTCATGGCCGGCGTCAGCTGATCTGTCGCATACTCACTCTCTTTGTTCAGATTTCCAACAGGCCTATACTCGGGAATTCCGGTGCATGGCAAAGGGAGAGCTTATGTCACCCAAACAAACACCAATGTCTGCCGTTGACCACGCCTGGCTCCGAATGGACACACCCCAGAACCACATGATGATTTGCGGCGTGTGGATGCTGGAACGCCCTGTTTCCATGAACCGCCTCAGGCACACGATTGAGAAACGTTTCCTGTGCTTCGACCGCTTCCGGCAAAAGGTTGTGGAAATCGGCGACCGGGCCTACTGGCAGGACGACCCCCTTTTCGACCTGGACAACCACCTCCACCAGATCGCCCTGCCGGGCAAAGCCGACAAGGCCGAGCTCCAGAAACTGGTCAGCGACATGAACAGCACCGCACTGGATTTCCGCCAACCCCTCTGGCAGATGCATTACATAGACAACTATGAGGGCGGCGCCGCGCTGCTGATTCGCATCCACCATTGTATTGCTGATGGCATCTCACTGGTCCGGGTCATGTTGTCACTGACGGATAAAACGCCTGAGCCCAGACTAAGCAAGGTTGCGTCGCAGCATCGCTCAAAACCTAGCCAGAGATCCGCGATCCAACAATTGCTTCATCGCGTAGTGGACAACGTCCAGACCGCCACAAATCAGGGCAAGCTGTTCATTCAGTCCGTTCGGGAAGAGCCCAACTATCCCCTCAAGCTGGCATCGACAGCCAGTGCCGTGGCAATGGACCTTATCAAGCTAGGCCTCGCCCCCGTTGAACCCAGAACCGGGCTGAAAGAGCCACTTTCCGGTCGCAAACAAGTGGCCTGGGCAGACCCTCTAGACCTGGCAGACGTAAAGGCCTGCGCCAAGGCCCTGGGCGGCACCGTAAACGATGTGCTGCTCTGCACGGTCACCGGGGCTTTACAACGGCACTTTGCCGCGCACAAGGAACCTGTCCCTGAATGCGGAATCCGCGTTGCCGTTCCATTCAACCTGCGGCCTCTTGATCAACCCATAGAAACCCTTGGCAACAAGTTCGGCCTGTTGTTGGTTACCCTGCCGGTGGAAGTTATGGACCCGCTGATGTGCTTCCGACAGGTACAGGAGAACATGAACCGGCTTAAACGGTCCTACCAGGCCCAAGTCACCTACAGCCTTCTGGATTTGTTCGGCCGTGGCCCCGACTTCGTGGAACGACGCGCATTGAACCTGCTCAGCAACAAGGCGTCTGCCGTACTGACCAACGTTCCGGGACCAAAAGAGGCCCTATACCTGGCTGGCAGCAAGCTGACCCAACCGATGTGCTGGGTGCCCCAGAGCGGTAATATCGGCATCGGCATGAGCATCCTCAGTTACGCCGGCACCGTTCAGTTCGGCATTACCGTCGACAAAGCCATCCACGCCGACCCGAATGCGGTGATGGATTATTTCCGGCAAAGCTTCCAGGCCCTGAATCACGCGGCGCTGGCAGGCCGACAAGGCGGTTCCGGACACAAGACAGGGGAAGTGGCGTAGGTAGAATTACAGGCCGAAAGCACAAAACAACAACAAACAAACCTTGAAGTCCGGCGAACCGGACACATATACTGAGCATAAGGGGACGACATGGCTTCGACGCCGGTGGCGAACCCTTGGGTGCATGTCGAGATGGCAGCGAATCTCGTTAATCCAAAGCTGCAACGCAATAGTCGCAAACGACGAAAACTACGCACTAGCAGCGTAAGCTGCTAGTCGTCCTGACTGGGTCGCCCGTAGCCCAGAGCTACATCTCAGGACGTCATCGCTTACGGGATGCTCCTTTATCCAGAGCTCACTGGTTAAAGGCTAAGATTTAAAGAGCTCGGTTCTTGCACCCTGACTCTCGGGTCGCTTGAACTTAAATCAATAGAGAGACGCTAAACATGTAGACCTCAAGGCTGAGTACTGGCGGACGCGGGTTCAATTCCCGCCGTCTCCACCAACCAACCGAAAGAGCCCCTGATTTCAGGGGCTCTTTTTATGGCTCACTGTTCCAGCCGAAGTCACAACTTATCCGCCGCAACCTCCTCCCCCTGCCCTGTTTTTTCGAGAGTGGCCGGTGATTTAATGGGTTCCACCAACAACGGCTCTCGGATGCTGGTTTTCAGCAGGTGCTGCAGCGGATCAGTATTGGTCAGGTGTGGGTCCAGCCACATGTCGAAATCGTCCGGCCTTAGCATCAGGGGGATGCTTTTCGGATGAATATGACTGAACCGGGGATGTGGTGGTAGGGTAATGATGGTGAATGATGGAACAACATCGCCCTGGAAGTCCCAGAGCTCATAGAGGCCGGCAAACGCTATGGCCCTGTTAACGGGATGAATGTTGTAGCACTGCTTATGCCCTTTCTCTCCGGTCCATTCATGAAAGCCGCTGGCCGGGATGATGGCGCGCTGAGCGTGGAAGCGTTTTTTCCAGAGCGGGCTGCTTCCCAGGCTTCCGGAGCGGGCATTGAACGTACTGTATTTTGGTGAGGGGCGGTAACCGCTGGCGTCTGGTTTAGACTCGATAAGCAATGACCAGATAGCGTCCTGGAGGGTTCTTCCCTGGATCGTTTCGTAAACGATCTGCGCTCTCGCGCCCGGAGCGATGTTAAAGCGGGGCTCTATTCGCAGAGGAACACCAAGTTCCTCCAGGAGCCCCTGTACAAGAGGATCGTCACTCACGTTAAAACGGCCGCACATGAAATCGCCCCCTTATCTGTGGCGCGGGCCATTGTGCAGCAAGACCACTTCAGTCAGTGGTTGAGCGAACCGCAGGCTTGGCCAGCCACTCGTGTCCTTTCAGCATTCCATGCCAGTATAGCGCGGGCAACTGCTTTGCTTTCAGCCACCAGGCCGCTCTGGTGGCCTTGGTACCGTCGTTGATCCACTTGGGGAAGCTGGGCTGCAAAACGCCGCCGTAACCGAACTCCGCCAACACAATTTTGCCGTTCTCTACCGTCAGGGGGCAAGAGCCATAACCCAGATAAGCCGCGCGCAGCGGTTCACCACGCAGGCTGGCAACAAGGTTTTCAGCAACAACCGGCGCCTGTTTGCGAACCGCTGCAGCTGTTTTGGCATTGCCGGTTCCGCTGACATCCCCAAGGCCGAAAATGTTGGGGTGGGTTTTGTGGCGCAGGGTGTCGTCCTCCAGGTCGAGCCAGCCGCCCTCATTGGCCAGCACTGATTCACGGATAAACCCGGGAGCCCGCTGGGGCGGAACCGCGTGAAGCATATCGAATTCCACTTCCCGTTCCTGGCTGTTGCCGTCCCCATCGGCACTGCGGAAGACAGCGGTTCTGGCGGGGCCGTTAACGGCGACCAGAGTACTCTGGAAGTTCAGGTCGATACCGTATTTCTCAATATAGGTTTCCAGAGCAGGCACATAATCCGCAACGCCAAACAGCACCGCCCCGGCATTGTGAAACTGGATGTCCAGGTTGTTCAGTACACCATGCCGGAGCCAGTAATCCGCAGACAGGTACATGGCCTTCTGGGGTGCGCCGGCGCACTTGATCGGCATCGGTGGCTGACTGAACAGCGCACGACCCTGCTTGAGATTCTGCACCATATCCCAGGTGTAACTGGCCATGCCCTCACGATAGTTCGATGTGACTCCGTTCGAGCCGAGCGCCGCTTCAAGACCATCAATACCACCCCAGTTCAGTTCCAGCCCCGGGGCCAGCACCAGCGCGTTGTACTCAATGGATGAGCCATCATCCAGAACGACCTGGTTGGTATCCTGATTTACGGCTGTTACAGCCTTCTGGTACCACGAGACAAATTTCGGCATCACTTCCGACATGGCTTTGGAGGTAACTTCCGGCCGGAAAACGCCACCGCCGACCATGGTCCAGCCAGGTTGGTAGTGGTGCCTGGTAGCGGGTTCAATGATGGCTATATCAAGATTCCGGTCCCGTTTGTGAAGGCTGGCCGCGACGGAAATACCGGCGGCCCCACCGCCGACGATCAGGACCGTATGGGTTTTGAGTTCGCCTTTGGGTGTTGTTGTATTACTGATCATGCATCGAACCTCTTGTCTTTGTATGGTGCTTGTAACGCTTGAGATAAATCAAAGCCTACCAAACCAAAGGTTCTATCGTTAGATTATTTATGCATATCATCAGCCCGAGCGCTACCCTAGATTCGTATAAATAGTTTTCCGCAATTATCGCCACAAAACCGATAGCTTTATGGCATTATTCGTATTCGTCTGCTCAATTAGAAAATTAAAACTAATAGCTATATCCTAATAACAATAACATCACACCCAAGTGCTTTCAGACGATAAGGAGGGCGCACTGATGAACATTTCCCAGAATTCCCCAGCAACCAGACCGGGAACCCCGGATGTGGCGGGCTTTTTCGATCCGCGTACTTTCAGTGTTCAGTACGTAGTCAGCGACCCTGCGACGAGACAGTGCATCATCATCGACCCGGTTCTGGACTACGATGAAAAATCCGGTGCTACAGCAACACACCATGCGGACGAGCTGCTGGCGTATGTTCGCGAACAGGGTTTTTCAGTGCAGTGGGTCCTGGATACGCACCCCCACGCCGACCACTTTTCGGCCGCACAGTATCTGAAGGAAAAGACCGGTGCTCCAACAGCAATTGGTGGCTATGTAACCGGAGTCCAGGAACTCTGGAAAGGCATTTATAACTGGCCGGACTTTCCTGCCGACGGCTCCCAGTGGGATCACCTGTTCCGCGCAGGCGATGAGTTCCGGGTGGGCGAACTGAAGGGCCGGATCATGTTTTCTCCCGGTCATACCCTGGCCTCGATCACCTACGTAATCGGCGACGCGGCGTTCGTACACGACACTATTTTCCAGCCGGATTTCGGAACGGCCCGTGCCGATTTCCCGGGTGGGGATGCCCATCAGCTGTGGGAGTCCATCCAGGGTATTCTGGCGCTGCCGGAAGATACCCGCCTATTCACCGGCCACGATTACATGCCCGGTGGCCGCGATCCCCAATGGGAGAGCACTGTGCGAGAGCAGAAGCAGGCCAACAAGCACCTGGCCAACACCACGGGAGAACAGTACGTGCACCTGCGCAATGAACGTGACAGCGAATTGCCGATGCCGAAGCTGATCCTGCATGCGCTCCAGGTGAATACCCGTGGTGGACGGTTGCCGGAGCCCGAGGCCAACGGCAAGCGTTATCTTAAGATTCCTCTTGATGCTCTGGAGGGTGCTGCCTGGGAGTAGCACCCAGGCATTAACCGAATACAACCCTTTTTGCCGGGCCCCAGAGCCCGGCTTTTTTCTGGCCAGACCGGGATAATGGACGCGAAAGTGACTTTGTCACTGAAGATGACTCGGCGGCGGCTTAATCTGGACGTGAAATCTATCGATCAACTGAAGAAGGAGCCTTACCCATGATCAAATCGTTCAAAGCGATGGCGGTCGCCGCTATGATCGCACTTGCGCCATTCAGCGCTCATGCTGATAACCACAAGGGCACCATTGAAGAAGTTCTGGTAATCCTATCCAGTGATTCACTGCAGACCCAGGGTATGGCGATGGTGCTGTCCAATACCATGGCCGGGCAAGGAGCCAAGGTGAATGTGCTTCTGTGTGACAAGGCCGGTGATCTGGCGCTGAAATCCTATGAAGCACCGGCACTCAAGCCGAAAGACGTTACTCCCGGCCAGATGCTGCGCGGTCTGCTCAAGCAGGGTGGTGAAGCAAAAGTCTGCGCGCTTTACCTGCCCAACAGTGACTACAGCAAAGATGATCTGATTGATGGCGTTGGTGTTGCCATGCCGCCGGAGATGGCTGGCCAGATGCTGAATTCGGAGATGCGTACGTTCACATTCTGATCTTGTCTTGCGGAATGCCCAGGCGATCTGCATCGAGGATTAGCGGGTATCTTCGAGGTCTTCGTAGCCGGTGACCATGGGTTTGATCAGGCTGGTCAGCTTCGGGCCCATGGTTGCCATGTACACATGTGCAATAATAAAGATCAGCATGGCAAAGGCGGCTGCGGTGTGAACCAGCGCCACCGTCTCCAGTTCCAGCACGCCTGCAAGCGTTGCGGGCCAGTCGTTATAGAACAGGTAAAGCAGGCCGGTAAGCCAGATAACCGGTGTAATCATCAGCTTGAAAAACAGGTATGCCAGCCGTTGCAGCGGATTGTGCTTGGCCCGGGTGGTTTTCCGGTATGGGTGTTCTGCACCGGTAAATGTGCCAATGAGGTAATAGTGCGTCACCGCAAACAGCCCGCTCTTCGTCGGAATGTACTGGCGCCACTCGCCAGTGGTGATATGCCAGAAAATGGCGAATAACCACAGAACGATCAATGCCCAGGCAGCCAGGGTATGCAGCCGGGCAGCCTCTCCGAAACCGAGAACGGAATAACTGCCGTGAATCTCGAAGCCGGTAAACAGCAAGGCGAAGATCAGCAGTGCCTGGAACCAGTGCCAGAACCGCTCGAATCGTTTATAGATCATGACCCGGCTCATGACGGTTTCCTCCCTTTCAGCACAATCCGCATCACCCCATGAAGCACCACGCCCGCCAGAGTGAGTGCTACCAGCAGCCAGCCGATGCGATCCAGCCAGATATTGCCGTTATGCCCCGGCATATAGATTCCGGGAAGGCCCGCCAGACGGCTGTTGCTGGCATGGCAGGAGGCACAATCCAGCGCCATTTCTGCAGGAGGTACCATGTGAGTGATGGGCCAGTGCATGGTGGTTTCGATAAAGTCGTAGCTGCCGCTGAAGGGCATACCTGACATCTCACTACCCGCCTGCAGCGCTTTCGGCCAACTGAAGTTACTCCACAGGGAGGTATCGTCGGCGCCGAATACGTGGGTGGCCAGCAGAGTTTCACGCTCGGTGTCATAGGGCTGCTTGCCCTCCATCACCTTGAACGGCCAGATACGGGAGCCGGGATCATCCGGGCTGCCCTCAACGCGGTTTATTTCAACCGGAGGATGGTTCACGTCAAGTTTTTCGTCCACCAGAGTGTATTTCACCGTGCCGTCAAACCAGGCGTAGGTGGGCACCACATTTTCGCCGTGCCGGAAATCCCCTTTTTCGCTCAGATAGCTGGGATGGCCATGCTCGTCGTACTCGGTAATTGGCTGACCTTCCCCATCCAGGCGGCCGGCCGTGGACCAGTCCCACCAGACTTTTGTCGGCACTCCGCCTCGAGCGAATTCGGGTACATGACAGGTCTGGCAGGCCAGGGTATCGACATGGTCGTTGAGCTTCTGTTGCGGATGCGGCGAGTCGCCGTGGCAGGACTGGCAGCTGGCGCGGCTGAAATCGGTGTGCCCGGGCACATCGATACCCAGGGTGTCGGCAGCGTTAACCTGGTAGCGGCTGCCGGCTACCTTGTGGCCCCAGCTGGTGTGGCAGTCGGCACAGGCAAAATCCAATCCTTCAGGTGACATGTGAACGTCCAGCGTCCGCGGTGGGTCCACCAGAGAGGAGTCCAGGTCTCCGTGTTTAACGCCATCACCGCCGCCGCCATAGAAATGACAGCTGCCGCAGTTGGCGCGGCCACTGGCACCGACGTTCTGCGCGATGGTTTGCAGATCCGGTGGCTGAACCACCTTGCCGCTACCCTTGGGCCATTCCCGGGGCTTGTCTGTAGGATGACCGGCAAGGGTGGGAAACTTCCAGTAATCCCCGGTGGTGTCATGACACACGAGACAATCGACAGCGTTGTCTGCGGTTGGCGGTGACTGTCTCATGTCTTCCCAGCCATAGCCCACATGGCATGAGGTGCAACGTGGCTCGTTGGTGATGGCCATCCCGCAGTAGCTGTTAATGACCTCGCTTTTACCAAGTGTCTGGCCGGTTTCGGGGTGTTCGTAGGTCCAGGTCCAGTGCGTGGTTTCACGAAGCTGCGCGCCGGCTTCGGTATGGCAGCCCAGGCAGGCTTCCGTGACCGCCTGGGCATTTTCGAAGGGGCCTTTCAGCGTTTCAAACTTACTGTGGTCAGCCGTGGCGGGCGGGCGCCCGGCCCCATAAACAGAAAGGCCGGAGCAAATTAATGCCCCGGCCAGTGCAACATGCACAGCGAGCCTGCCAAAACGAACAGACAGATATTTCCATGCCGTTCTTTTCATGTTTTCTCCTCCATGATCCCGTCCCCGGGATCACCAGAAGTATCGACAAACTCCCTGCTGCTGCGACTTCAGAGTTGTTAACCAGTCCCGACCGCCATTATGGGCGATAGATTTTTTCCGGGTTGAGTGTCATAGACCATGGCAGGCCATCATTTTGCCAGCCACTAACAATCCTCATGCCTTTTTTCTGGCCCTCTTTGGCGCCACCACCCTGAAAGCCATTATCAATGTATTTGACGTTAGTGAAGCCCCGCTCCAGCAAATAGTCGGCACTGGGTTTGCCACGGGTTGCTCCGGAGCGACACATGGTGATGATCAGAGCATCCTTGTCCAGGCCTTTTTCCTCCAGGGCCTTTTCCACATTGGCCACGAAATCCGGATTGGTGTTCATGGCAAACCGGCCCTTGTCGGCGAGAAACTCAGAGCGATCGACCAGTTTGAAAGGGATATTCTTGTCGATCACATCGGTATAGCCGATAAACATGATCTCCACCGGGTCCCGGACATCGACAAACAGGATCTCATCACCCTGTTCCTGAACCATGTCGTAGGTCTGTTGGGGAGTGAGAGAGAGGGCGTCTTCGGCGTGGGTGTGGAAGCTGAAGGCTAGGGCTATCAATAAGCCAAATATTAAACGTTTCATCGTCGTTTCCTCTTGCAGTCAGATCATCCCGGCTGTTCTTTCAACATACTCTGCGGATCCGGGCGCCTCAAGCGCTGTTATAAGCTTATAATCTTTGGCTTGACCTTAATCAAATGGATAAAGGGCGCCTGCCAATCGGCAAGCACCCTTTTTTCCGCCAACGCGATCAGAGCTTGGTAGTGCGCAGGTAAGGACGGATTTCATTCCAGCCATTCGGGAACAGGCCCTTGGCTTCTTCGTTGGATATGGAAGGCGGAATGATCACATCGTCACCCTTGCGCCAGTCAGCGGGCAGTGCGCAGTTGTTTGCGTCGCCGGTCTGGAGCGCATCAATCACCCGCAGAATCTCATCAAAGTTCCGGCCCACAGCCATCGGATAGGTCATGGTCAGGCGAATCTTCTTGTTCGGGTCGATGATGAAAACGCTGCGTACAGCTGCGGTTTCACTTTCACCGGCGTGGATCATTTCGTAAAGCTCGGCCACTTTGTGGTCTGCGTCGGCGACGATCGGGAACTGCAGGTCACAGTTCTGGGTATCGTTGACGTCTGCAATCCACTTAACGTGCTCTTCAACCGTGTCGGTGGACAGGCCCAGGGGCTTCACGTTGCGTGCTTCGAATTCTTTCGCCAGCTGGGCAGTGCGGCCCATTTCAGTGGTGCAGACTGGAGTAAAATCAGCGGGATGGCTGAAGAAAAATACCCAGGAATCCCCTGCCCAGTCGTGAAAATTGATCTGGCCGGCGGTGCTGTCGATGGTGAAGTTCGGGGCGGTGTTGCCAAGAAGTAAACTCATGATGAATCTCCTGTCGGGTTTTGCTTTGGGAGGCTGAGTGCCTCGTGATGTCCAGATCACAATAACCCATTTGCACAAATATAGACCATACAGTTATATCTATAGATCAAATAGATTTATCGCATGAGCCTTGATTCGATCAGCAGGCACAGAAACCGATATACTCGATGCAATCATTCGCACTGCCTTTTCTGGTAAGAACATGGAAAGAAACCACAACGACGCGACCAGCATGCAACAACTGCTGGACCAGATCCGCGAATCGGCGACAGGTTCCGGACAGGTATCGGTAAACGCTATTCTCAATGGGGTGGGCGAGCGCTCTTTCGGGCCATTGGTATTGCTGGCCGGGTTGATAACCGTGGCGCCACTCATCGGGGATATTCCGGGCGTTCCGACTATTCTGGGGCTGGTGGTATTGCTGACGCTGGGCCAGTTGCTGTTCCGCAGGCACTCGATCTGGTTACCGTCGTGGATTTCGCGGCGCTCGGTCCCACGGCAAAAACTTCTGAAAGGGTTGGAGTGGCTGCAAAAACCAGCGCGGTTCCTCGACCGGTGGACCGGACCACGGCTGGTGTTCCTGGTGGACGGGCCCGGGCTTTATATCATGGCGATTATCTGCATGGCGGTTGCCATGGCGATGCCACTGATGGAAGTAGTACCATTCAGCGCCAACGGTGGCGGTGCCGCACTGATGGCTTTCGGACTTGCTATTGTGGCCCGGGACGGGCTGCTGGCCATCCTGGCGGTATCTTTCACACTGGGAACGGGCTGGCTTGTACTCACCAGTCTGATTGGTTAATACATCAGTTATTAACTGCGGCCTTGGAATCATCAAAAGCGGCCACTTCCTGTGGTGTTTCCGGCTTGCTTCACCCGGCAACTGCAGACAGTAGCAGCGCCAGCAGTGCCATGTTGAACCACGAGTTTGTCATCCATCTACCCTAAACTGATGCCAATTCAGAGCAAACGATACTACACCGGTTACAAGTTGCAGGTCAGTTTTACCAATTCTTCATCAAAAACGCGTTGGTTTTCACTGTAGTCCACGGGCACGTCGATCAAGTGCACGCCGCCAGCCGTCATGGCGTGTTTCAGCGTGGGCTGAAGATCCTCGGCGCGACTCACATGGTGGCCAGTAGCACCGTAGGCATCGGCGTACTTCACGAAGTCCGGGTTATTGTAATCAAGTCCAAAATTCGCGAAGCCTTCCTGGGACTGTTTCCACTTGATCATGCCATAGGCATTGTCGTTGATGATCAGGACCACCAGGTTGAGCTTCAACCGAACGGCGGTTTCCAGTTCCTGGCTGTTCATCATAAAACCACCGTCGCCGCACACAGCCATCACTTTCAGATGGGGGTACAGCATGGCAGCCATCATGGCACTGGGAAGGCCGGCACCCATGGAAGCGAGGGCGTTATCCAGTAGTACGGTGTTGTTGTCGTAGGCGGGGTAATTGCGGGCAAACCAGAGTTTGTACATGCCGTTATCCAACGCAATAATGCCATCTTCCGGCATCACTTCGCGTACGTCATGAACAATGCGCTGGGGGATAACGGGGAAACGGCTGTCATCAACTTTCTCTGCCAGATGACTGTCCACTGAGGCTTTGACTTCCATAAACCGCCTGAAGTCATGGGACGAGCACTGGCCACAACGCTCGGCCAGGTAATCCACGCTGTTGGCGATGTCCCCGACCACTTCATGCTGCGGGAAGTACACCGGGTCTACATCTGCGGCGCTGAAGTTCACGTGGATAACCTGCTTGCCGCCAGGCTTCATAAAGAAAGGAGGCTTCTCAACCACGTCGTGCCCCACGTTGATTACCAGGTCGGCGTGGTCAATGGCACAATGCACGAAGTCGCCGGCGGACAGTGCTGCGTTACCCAGGTAGCGGGGGTGGCGCTCGTCCACTACCCCTTTGCCCATCTGGGTGGTGAAGAACGGAATACCAGTCGCGTTCACCAGATGGATCAGCGCCTGGGAAACCCGTTTCCGGTTAGCACCAGCACCAATCATGATCAGCGGGTGCTTTGCCTTGCTGATCATGTCACAGGCCATATCCAGGCTTTTGGTGCTGGCAGTGGGCCGACGTGCATCACTGGGCTGAAAAATATGGGTGTCGATATCGGCCACTTCCGAGGCGATGTCCTCCGGTAATTCCAGATGGACTGCTCCGGGGCGCTCCTCCGAGGCCAGTCGAAAGGCCTCCCGTAACTTGGCGGGAATGGTATTGGCATTGCTGATCTGGCGCGTATATTTGGTCAGTGGCCGCATCAGGTCCACCACATCCAGAATCTGGAACAGGCCCTGCTTGGATGACTTGATGGGTTTTTGCCCGGAGATCATCAGCATCGGCATACCGCCGAGCTGGGCATAGGCAGCAGCCGTTACCAGGTTGGTGGCACCGGGACCAAGTGTGGACAGACAAACACCTACCCGGCCGGTCAGCCGACCATAGGTGGCGGCCATAAAGCCCGCCGCCTGTTCGTGACGGTTGAGGATCAGCTCAATACTGGACTCTCGCAGGGCCTCCAGCAGATCCAGATTTTCTTCACCCGGTACGGCGAAGATATAGCGAACACCCTCATTTTCCAGGGCACGAACAAACAGCTCAGCGCCATTCCGGTGCTTGTTGGCCTGTGCGGTCATCCTCTCTCCTGTTTTGGATTGATTGGCTGAACCTACCCTTCCCTCGGGGGCTCTGCCTGCAGCACTTCAGCGGGGAGCCGGTCACGGCCCCAGCTACGATGTACGCGGCCGATAACCCGCTCCAGTTCATCCACGCCAACCTCTGCAGGTTCGCCCCGCTCAAGTGGGTCGAAATGAAAAATGTATAACCGGGAGGCGAACTGCTCGAAGGTGAGGGACGCCTCGCCGAACCGCTCACCTTTACCTGCCGTGCTGACGACAACATCGTCACCCCAGTTCTGACCACTGTCGTTGTTGGGGTTATAGAAATACACCCGCATGGTATCTTCCGGGTCCAAAGTCACCCGGAGTATAGTGATGGCATGCCAGCCAATGAACCTGGCGGCACTATCGGTAACAGCGACGCCCGCAGGTTGTGGGTGGATCAATGGCTGGTTGCCATTGTAGTAAGGGTGATAACTGGCGTAGAAGTGCCGCAGGAAGGTTTCAAGATCTTCCAACTGCCCGGTCGCCACATCCACATTGATGCGGAAACCCCGCCCAGCAGACCAACCGTGGAATTCAGGATTAACCCACTCATGAGGGTCACCCGGCCGGTTGATGCACATGCGGCCCATTTCCGCATAGATTCTGTCCAGATGCGGCACCACAACCAGTGACACAGGGTCCAGATCCAATGTCACTTCTGAGGCAACCCCACCCCGGCTGGCAGCCGACGACACTGGCTGGCCCTCGAAGTGCATTATGATCTCGTTGTCCCGTGCGGCCCAGGCCACCATCTGCAGCAGATAGTCCGGGTCATTGTAAGCCCACATGGAAAGCGCGCGGGCGGACTGACAGGTGGGATTATTGCCCTGCCCCACGCCAAGAGGCTGACCCAGCATGTTCAGCACGCCCTGTATCAACCACGCCTTGGGCTGCGGCTGGTAACCGTAAGCCAACTGGATACGCTCACGCGCTTCAGCACAGATAGACAGCCGGGCTTGCCGCCAGAGGGCGGGTGCCACCGGCGGCTGGTAGAGAATCCCCCTTTCCAGCAACAGCGCCAATCCATAGAGGCCCTGCGCCGTTTCCGGGAAAACGCCTTCCCTGATCAGCTCATGCACCAGGTCCTTGTAGCACAGCAGACAGTCACGGCCAGTACTCGAGAGCCCCAGTGCTTCGGTGAGCATGGAATCCTGTTTCTCCAGGATGTAGCTCACAAATGCTGCATGGTAGGGCGAAACCAGACCAGTGTCGTGCATCGAGCGGGCAAACCCGGTTGCCTCACTCTGCAGGGCACCCGAATCCATGGATTGCAGGCGCTCTTCATAGACCGGGATTCCCGGGTCTTCCCGACAGGCCTGGGTAGGCCCATAAAGACTTGAAATCAGGCGCTCGGCTCCCTGGCCGGCACCACCCAGGTCAACATTGGGATCAACCCGGCAGAGCGCGATCTGAGTGATCATCTGCCGCACGCTGTTCACCTGTATTGGACGCTGTTGCAGGATCCGCCAGATTTCTTCAATCAATCGGTCAATGACATGTTCATAGCCGATTTGTTTGGCGACATGCTGCACGACGCCACGGCTGATCAGCGCCAGCTTGCCCTGCTCCCGTTCGGCTTCACCAGATTCACCAAACAGCATATTCAGGTTAATCGCCAGTACCTGGGTCAAATAATGATGCGCCTGCTCCGCCGATACTGACTCGTGCAAATAATCGCCACGGGCCACCGCCAGCAATCTCAGTTCGCTGAGCGCTTCGATAATGACTGTATCGGCATAAGGACTTTGCAGGGAGTGAGTTGTCAGTGACGGCAAAAGAATGGACGGATCCGCCCAGTCAGTTCCCCAGAACACACCGGCTTTCTCGATCCATTCGGCGCGTTCCTGAATCGCAACGGAACCTCCAGGCTGAAGCAGCACCCGGCGAACGGTATCGAACAACCGGGGCAGTTTGCCAGGCTTTGCAAAAGCACGGCTCTCGTCGAGAGCCGTTATGGCATCATCCAGTCGCTGCACCAGCTTATCGAAATTGACGACAGGTGCTGGACTTCCAGCGTCGGAGTTGCTCAAACTGTTTTCCTCAGAGTCTGAACCAGACCCGTTGTTGTTAATTCCTTGCGGAATTATACATAGAAATCCAGTTCTTCCTGGTGTTTCAGTAAATCTCTCATCACGTAGGGGTCTTCACCGAAGAAGTAAAGCAGGCCCCAATGCGTGCCAAAGGCGGTGCGCTTGGTGACCGTCTCTTCCATCGGCGCGGTCAATTCGTGAGACTCGAAGTACTCGTGGTTCTCGGTTTCCTCGGGCATCTCGAGTTTGCTGACCACCCGGCGGCGCGGGTAGACACCGAAACAGCCGGCGTAGCCCTTCGCATCCACCACCTCTTTCGGGAAGAAGGCTTTAACCTCCTCTTCGGTGGTTTTCGGATCGAACGTCATGATCAACGCCTGATAGGCATTGAAGCCATAGGCACGCTCAAGCAGCTCGAACACCTTGAAGCCCGGCGGACGGTAAGCCACCTCACCGAAGTACATGGTACTGTCGCTGGTGACAAAGTACTCAGGATGGATAAACCCGAATTCAATATCAAAGGTCTTGATCAGTTTCTCGATCTCACGGGTAATCTGTTCGCGGTAATACTCCAGATCCGGCGTGGCTGGAACAAATACCGAATAGCCCAGGGTGACGTATTCCGAGATGTTCAGGAAAGCGATCTTGCCGTTATGAACCCAGGCTTCGACCGCGAATTCCCAGCCGTCGAGGTGGGACTCCATCAACACCGGAAATTCTTCCTCGGGGATGGTGTCTACTTCGTCCGGTGTACGGATAACCCGATGGCCAAGGCAACCCGCCTTGTCGAAGGCTTTCAGATGGATCGGGTCGTTGGGGTCGCCGTCCAGCTTCAAGAGCGTCTGGTTTACGCGTTTGAGGAAACGGACGACGTCTTCCTTATCGTGAGCTTCTTCGAAAATACCGACACGAATACCACCCAACTGGGCGCGGCGTTTCATCAACGCCTTGTCACGTAACAACAGGGACTGACCGAACAGCTTGGGCTGGTCCATCAGCACAGAATTGATGGCACCTGCCCACTCAACGGTCTCCTCGAACAGCGGGATTGCCACGTCCACGCCCATATCCTTAAGGGTCTGCGCGATTTCGACAGAACGGTCATTAAGGCGCTCGAAGTTCCAGGGAACGTAAGGAATATCATGTTCCTGGCAATAGGTCTCAGCCCAGTCGGGGGCGACGACGACATAACGGCGGTCAAACTTGTCCGCGGCTTCGATCGCGTTCAAGCTCCAGCCCAGGAGTGCAACATAACCTTTACTCGAATCGAACTTCTGCTCGCTCATAGGCGTTCTCCTTTGGGATGTTTGTTTATAACGTAACGATTTGATTACAAATCGCAACAGGATCGGACGCTTGAGGCGCAATAAGCGCCAACAGCACCGGCAATCAGGCCAGTACTGTCAGCGCTTCTGAAGCCCTTAGATCGATTAGTAATATCACCCTAATTTGAGGGTTGAGAGCGTTCGTTCCCGCACTTTGTTGAGTAATTGCTCATCATCCACCAACGATTGGCCGTAGGAAGGCACCATGACTTTCATGCGCTCCTGCCATTCAGGCGTCCGAATACGCTCAGGGAAGCAGCGCTGGATCACATCGATCATGGCATGGGCTGCCGTCGATGCGCCTGGAGATGCTCCCAACAGGGCTGCGAGCGTACCGTCTTTCGCCGCGACAATCTCGGTGCCGAATTCCAGCTTACCGCCACCGTCCGGGGATTTTTTGATGATCTGTACACGCTGACCGGCATTTTGCAGGCGCCAGTCTTCCTCTCGGGCATCCGGAAAGTAGTTCCGCAGGGAGGCAACACGATCGCTATGTGACTGAAAAACCTCTCCGATAAGGTAACGTGTCAGGTCCATGTTGGTGCGGCTGACGGACAGCATGGGGCGAAGGTTGGTGGGGCTTACCGAACCAAACAGGTCGAACATGGAGCCTTTCTTGAGGAAACGTGTCGTAAAACCGGCAAAAGGGCCGAACAGCAAGGCCGGCTCGCCATTGATGATCCTGGTGTCCAGATGCGGCACAGACATCGGAGGCGCGCCAATTGGCGCCTTGCCGTACACCTTGGAGTGATGCTGCTCGACAATCTCCGGTTTCTGGCAAACCAGCCACTGGCCACTGACGGGAAAACCGCCATAGCCCTTCGACTCGTCAATGTTGGACTTCTGCAGCATCGGCAGTGCACCACCACCGGCACCCAGGAAAACAAATCCGGCTTCCAGCTTGGTCTGCTCACCGGTTTTCTGATTTTTGACCCGTACCTTCCAGCGGCCGTTGTCGCGCTTGGCCAGAAAATGCACCGGGCTGCTGAGCATCAACTCGAAGTTAGTCGTGGTTTCAAGAAACTTCACCATGCTACGAGTCAGGGAACCGAAATCCACGTCTGAACCGTGTTTGATCCTGGTGGCGGCCACTTTTTGCATCGGATCCCGGTTGTTCACCACCAGTGGCATCCAGTCTTCAAGGTCCCGTGGAGATTCGGTGTACTCCATTTCGCGGAACAGGTGGTGGGCGCTGAGTTTTTCGTGACGACGCTTGAGGAATTTCACTCCGTCTTCACCCCAGACAAAGCTCTGGTGCGGTGTGCGGTTGATGAAGGTTTTCGGTTCCGGCAATATGCCCTGCTCGACCAGATGCGACCAGAACTGCAGTGAGACTTCGAACGAGGCATTGATCTGCAACGCCCGGTCGATGGTCACATCGCCGTTTTCGGTTTCCGGAGTGTAATTGAGCTCACAGTAACCGGCATGCCCGGTACCTGCGTTGTTCCATCCATCAGTGCTTTCATGGGCCACGTGATCGAGACGCTCCACCATGACGATGTCCAGGGAAGGATCAAGCTGCCTGAGCATCATGCCGAGGGTAGCGCTCATGACGCCCCCACCGACCAGCACTACATCTGCCTGTCTAACGGCCATTGGTAATCACCCTAGCTGGTTTATAGCCTGCAGCCCGTCCACGATCAGCAGAGGGGCCTTTGAAGTTGTGGCGCGATTATCCCGTTTTTCGAGCGGATAATAAAATGCGATTACTAATCGCGGGCCAACGGTTTGATTTTATTTACGAACGGTGGTTCTGGATGGGCCAACCGTTTAAAATGCGCCCGCCTGGCATCCGTTCATCATTCTCACGTCTGCGGGCAGCGATAGCACCGCCACTTTAGTCTCGTGCCGGGCGGACGACTTCATCAGGGTACCCCTTATGTTATTAGCCATTGCAGCAATCATTGTCGGCCTGATTCTCCTGGTCTGGAGCGCCGACCGATTCATAGAAGGCGCGGCCGCCACGGCGAAGCACCTGGGCATGCCATCACTGCTGATCGGCATGGTGATCATCGGGTTCGGCACGTCTGCACCGGAACTCGCAGTGTCTGCCATGGCCGCACTGGATGGCAATCCCGGGCTGGCTCTGGGCAATGCGTATGGCTCGAACATCACCAATATTGCGGTGATCGTCGGGCTTACTGCGGTGATCGCCCCGATTGCAGTGCATTCCCAAGTGATACGAAAGGAGCTCCCGTTACTGCTGATACTGACGGCGATTGCCGGTTATCAGTTGCTTGATGGCGAACTCACGCGGCTGGATGGCTGGGTCCTTCTGGCAGTATTTGCAGTGGTTATGGGCTGGTCCATTTACCAGGGAATTCAGGGCAAAGGCGACTCCCTGATGGGAGAGTCCGATTCGGAGCTGATTGCCCATCCGATGCCCCTCAAGATTGCCTTGATGTGGCTGGTGATTGGCCTGGTGCTGCTGCTTGTCAGCTCCCGCATGCTGGTCTGGGGGGCGGTATTCATCGCTCAGAGCCTCGGTGTCAGTGACCTGATTATCGGGTTGACAATTGTCGCCATTGGCACCTCGCTGCCGGAACTGGCATCAGCGCTGGCAGCGGTGAAAAAGAACGAGCATGACCTGATTCTGGGCAACATCGTGGGGTCCGGGATTTTCAATACCCTGGCCGTTGTGGGTCTGGCAGCAACCATCGAGCCTCTGGCCGTGGATATGGAAGTACTCTATCGCGACTGGACGCTGATGACGGCCCTGACCATCGGGCTCCTGATCATGAGCTTCGGCTTTAGCGGCAAGTCCCGGACGATCGGGCGGCCCGAAGGTCTGATACTGCTGCTGGTGTATGTTGGCTACGCCAGCTATCTGGTATCGACAGTTGTCAGATGATTCGAACGGTCAACCGTCATTTTCCCGGAACACCATCGCCACCGAGTTCAGGCAATAGCGTTGTCCGGTAGGTGGTGGGCCGTCCGGAAACACGTGCCCCAGGTGACTGTCACAGCGGGGACAACGGATTTCCGTCCGGGTCATGCCCATGCTGCTGTCATCAAGGTAACGAATGTGGTCAGTGTCAAAGGGCTGGAAAAAGCTGGGCCAGCCCGTGCCAGAATCAAACTTGGAGTCGGAACTGAACAGCGGCAGCTCACACAGGCGGCAGAAATAGACACCGGGATTCTTGTTGTCCAGCAACGTGCCGCAAAAAGGCCGCTCCGTGCCATGATCCAGCAGCACACGACGCTCTTCTTCAGACAGGCCCGCGGCTTTCCCATCAATCTGTTCCGGTGTCAGCGGTGTCAGGTCGTAACCAGTAGCAGAAACGCTCATAGCAGCCTCCTCAGGCAATATCATTACCGGTGTAACCGGGTTTCAGCCGGTCACCGAATGTGTCCACAAGCTTTTCCATTTTTGGTGCGGCAACAGCCATTATGTAGGGCTGATAAGGGTTGCGGGCCGCAAAGTTCTGATGATATTCCTCGGCAGGATAAAATGCCTCCAGCGGCTCCAGGCTGGTGACCACCGGTGCATCGTAGATGCCGGCGGCATTCAACAAGCGGATGTAATCCTCAGCCACCCTTTTCTGGTCTTCACTCTCGTAGAAGATGGCAGAACGGTACTGGGTTCCACGGTCGTTACCCTGTCGATTGAGTTGGGTGGGATCGTGAGCGACAGACAGGAATACTTTCAAGATCTCCCCGAAACTGACGGTTTGCGGGTCGTACCGAACATCGACCACTTCGGCGTGTCCGGTCTGGCCGCTGCATACCGCTTCATAGTTCGCAGTATCCGCACTGCCACCGGCATAACCAGACTCGACCCCGGAAACACCATTCACCGCCATAAATACCGCCTCCACACACCAGAAGCAGCCTCCGCCAAGCACAATCCGTTGCTCGCGGGAATCACCGGCAGATAGGTCGTGCTCAGGGCCCGGAAAGCGGCTCTTCGGTACGTTCAGGCCTGGAATATTACAGGATGTCGACATAACAGCTTCTGCCTCTGAGTCATGATCACTGGTTTACAAACGATTGGCCCAAGTGTGGCCTGACTGACCCGTTTTGGCCACCCCCGGCAGCACTGTTCAGAAAAACAATAAGCCTGCCAATGCACTCGAAGGCGCAAGAAGCCAAACCGGCACCCGCCATACGGTCAGGCTGGCCCATGCCAGCAGGACGAAAGCGATAGAACCAGAACTATCTACGGCCGATGTCCAGACCGGATCATAAAGTGCAGCCAACAATAATCCGACAACACCGGCATTGACTCCGGCAAGTGCTGCCCGGGCAACCTCATGGTTACGAATATAGGACCACAGGGGAAGACCGGCGAACACCAACAGTGTTCCTGGCAGGAAGACCGCAATGACTGCCACTGCGGCGCCAGACCAACCGCCTTCTATACCGCCGAGAAAGGCGGAGAAGGAAAACAGCGGGCCCGGCATCGCCTGGGCGACACCATAACCAGCCAGAAAGGTATCAGCCGGCATATCGCCAGAAGCCACAAAGCCTTCCTGTAACCAGGGCAGAACCACATGCCCGCCTCCGAACACCAGGGCACCGGCTCGATACAGCTCGGCCCAGATCCAACCAAGAGACCCCGAAGCCAGAGGTAAAAACGCAATCAATAGCAGCGCAACAAACAACGCAAAGAAGGCCATTGGACGACGGGTCTGCACGGGTATGGTTAACGCCTCCTCCGAGCGTTTTTGCGGCAGTTTCAGTGCCACACCGGCAGCGCCGGCGGCAAGCAGAGCCAGAATCTGCATCCAGGTCGCACCAACCGTCAACAACAGTATTGCCACGGACACAGCAATGGATAATCGCGGACTGTCCGGGCATAAACTCCGGCCCATCTGCCACACCGCCTGGGCCACGACGGCCACCACAAACAGTTTCAGACCGGTGACCCAGCCGCCCTCGCCGGCATCCGGCCAGAGACCAAGGCCCATGGCAAACAGCGTCATCAGCAGCGCTGATGGTAGCGTGAACCCAAGCCAGGCCGCTGCAGCTCCTCCATACCCTCGCTGCAGGAATCCCAGGGTTAAACCCACCTGACTGGATGCAGGTCCGGGCAATAACTGGCACAGTGCAACTACCTCGCCATAAGCGGAGTCGGACAACCACCGACGGCGCTTTACAAATTCTTCGTGGAAGAAACCAAGGTGGGCGGCGGGCCCACCGAACGAGGTCAGACCCAGCCGCAGAAACAACAGAAAAATATGCCAGGCAGGCAAAGCCCCGGCATAGGCATCCTTGGAGAAGGCATCCTTGGACATGGAACTCTCTGTCTTTGACAACGTGTGTTTAAAGAAGGATGAACATTATGACTTCCCTGTTGCATCACTCCCAGACCCAACCATAATGAAAGAGCGTGTTGACCGGATCGTGACAGGAAACGTTCACAACAACCAACAGGATCAGCAATGACTGCCCGGGCCCATACACCAGAACATCAGGACGAACTGCTGGAATATCGCTTGAGCCTCCGGCTTGGCCCGGTCCATGCGCGACAGCGACTGGGCATTGAGCGGGAGGCAGAGGCAAAGGTTTTCGGGCCAGACCGGCATTCCTTCCATCTTGAAAATATCACCTCCGCACCGCGCTTTATCAGCACCTGCCTGAAACTGGCAGGGCTGTTCCGGCGCGGACAGGCCAACAGCCGCCGCCTGGATACGGTCTACAATCACTTCCACATCGCCGGCCTTCCGGCCGCCTTCGAGGGCTACAGAATCCTGCAACTCACCGACCTGCACGTGGATATGGATGAAGCCAATCTGCAAGCAGTGATCAACCGGATCGAGCCACTGGAGTACGACCTTTGCGTGCTGACCGGTGATTACCGCCGTCAGACCTGGGGGCCGATTGAAAATGCCATGGAAGGTATGGCAAAGCTCAGGGACGCCATTCGGGGTAAGGCGTATGCGGTGTTGGGCAATCATGACAGCGTGCGCATGGTACCCGGTCTTGAAGATATGGGGTATCACCTGTTGATGAACGAGCACACAACACTTCAGCGGGGTGATGACAAACTGTATCTGGCCGGCGTGGACGATGCCCATTTCTACAAGGTCCACAACCTGCACAAGGCCGGGGACGACATTCCGGCAGGCGGCACCAGCATATTACTCAGCCATACCCCGGAGATATGGCGGGAAGCAGCCCATGCCGGCTACGACGTTTTCCTGTGCGGCCACACCCATGGAGGGCAGATCTGCCTGCCCGGCAGAATACCGGTCACCCTGGACTCGGACTGCCCGAGAGAACTCGGCCGCGGGTACTGGCGTCGCAATGGCATGCAGGGCTACACCTCACCCGGAACCGGCACTTCGGTAGTCAATGTACGCCTGAACTGCCCGCCTGAGGTAACGCTACATACCCTGACCGCCGGGCCGGGTTAGCAAAACAGCCTCAATGAGGCTGGTGACGAATACCCAACCGGTAAAGCAGTGGCGAAAGCAATATATTGGAGATAGTAAAAAACACCACAACACCCGCTACGGCAAGCCAGCTTAGTTCCAGCCAGTACCACGCCAGAATCATTGGCAGCAGAGCTTCGGGAATCTGGTCCAGCCCGATAGCCCGCGCACTGGAGGCCAGCCCGGCACGTCGCTTGATGAAACTGCTGGCGATGTCGCCAATCAGCCCCAGCAACCCGAATAACAGACCGAACAGCAGCCCTATTCCGGTTATCAACGCAAACAGGCCACATGACAGCGTACCGGAGACAACTCCTCGCCAGGTTTTGCTGTGCCCGAGCAGTGGCCGCCCGTCGCGCCAGTGCCGACCGCCATCAACCGCTGCAGACCAGCGCTGGCCGAAAATCCGGGCGGCAACTACTGGTGCGCCGTTTGCCAGCACCAGCATCACGAAGAGCTCGAGAGAAATCAGCAAACTATCCAGCCTCCGTCACGTGTCGCCCGATGAACGTCTGTTTTTCAGGACACGCCGCCTTTGGTCAGCTTCAGCGGGTCCATCAGCTCCTCCAGTCTGTTCCGGTCAAGACCACTGCGCTCTTCTGCTACATCAATAACCGGCCTGCCGCTCTGGTAGGCCTCCTTGGCGATATCCGAAGCCAGGCTGTAACCGATCTCGGGGTTCAGCGCGGTGACCAGCACCGGGTTCTTGCCAACAGCAGAGTTCAGGTGATCAGCATTCACTGTGAAATCACGAATTGCCTTGTCACCGAGTATGGTGGATGCGTTGGTCAGCAATTCGATCATGTCCAGCAGATTGGCGCCAACCAGGGGCAACATCACATTGAGCTGGAAATTTCCGGACTGCCCGGCAATGGCTACACTGCTGTCCAGGCCCATGACCTGGGCTCCCACCATGGCCACCGATTCCGGAATCACCGGATTCACCTTCCCCGGCATGATACTGCTGCCCGGCTGCAATGCAGGCAGGCTGATTTCTGCCAGACCGTGGATGGGACCACTGTTCATCCAACGCAAATCATTGGCAATTTTGGTGAGCACAATCGCAAGGCCCCGGAGCTGAGACGACATTGCCACCGGCGCATCAATGGCGCTCTGGCCCACGAATTTGTGTTCCAGCGAGTGGAAATGGTAACCGGTGTTGGCTTTGAGGAATTTGACGAACTGCTCCGGAAACTCATGCAGTGCGTTTACGCCGGTACCCACTGCCGTTCCACCCTGGGGAACCAGCAACAAATCGTCGGCCGCCGAGGCCAGGCGCTTCTCGGTTGCCAGCAACTGTTCCCGCCAGGTCCGCAATTCCTGGCCGAGAGTAACGGGCATGGCATCCATCAGATGGGTACGGCCGGTTTTGACCTGATCCGAGAACAACGCCTCCCGTTCGTAGATAACACCGCACAGGTGCGTCAGTGCGGGAATCAGACGTTCATGAACACCAGCCAGAGCACAGATATGGATCGCCGTCGGTATCACGTCGTTAGAGCTCTGGCTCATGTTGACATGATCATTGGGGTGAATCTCGATACCTTCCTGTGCCGCCAGGGCGGCGATCACCTCATTCACATTCATGTTAGTGCTGGTGCCAGAGCCGGTCTGGTAACGATCGACGGGGAACTGATCGGCACATTCGCCATTCAGGATGCGATTGCCGGCCGCCACTATGGCATCGCGGACATCGTTATCCAGCAACCCCAGACTGGCATTGGCATCGGCCGCCGCCTGCTTTACTCGAACGACCGCAGCGATGAAGGCGGGTGGCATGGGCAGGCCGCTGACCGGGAAATTCTCCACGGCTCTCTGGGTTTGGGCTCCCCATAGGGCGTCCTCGGGAACATGCACTTCACCCAGACTGTCCTTTTCCGTCCTGAAATTGGTCATGACATTCTCCTCGTCAGCCAGACTTGGTCATTCGTTGAGTGGGGACTTCAACCTGACATGGTCGCAAATGCCGGTAACCTGATCAAAATTCAGAATCAGGGTGTGGACCGTATTGGTGTAGGTATCGTGCAGATGGAATTTGAAGCGGTGCTGTTTTTCCCCCTGCAGATAACCATCATATTCACGCACAAGCTCTCGCACGTCGCCTCCCTCACCCTTGGTCCAGGTGGCATTGAATGGCCCCAGCATGGCACCACCGGAAAGACAAACGGTCACTTCGTGGTTGGTAAGAGCATTTTCGGAAACGGACATAACTCTCTCCTGACAAAACAGTCATTGACAGAATAAAGTGTAGACCGTCATTTCAGGTCAGGGTTCAGGGATACCACAAGGCTGGTTAACAGTGCTCTCAGGCGGTTGGGTTTCACCGGCTTGTTGAGGATGGGCAGGTACAGCGCGCTGATCAGCCTGCGCGTTTCATTGCCACGATCCGCGGTAATAACCGCGGCCGGAATGTCGCGATTGAAGTGCCGGCGCACTGAAAGGATCGCTTCACACCCGGTCAAATTGTCGTCCAGATGGAAGTCAGCAAGGATTACATCGGGGGCCTGACAACGCTCGATAGCTATGGCAGCGCTTCCTGCCGTCACCACCCGGCAACCCCAGCGCTCCAGTAATGCCCGCATGCTCTCCTGTACAGGCTCTTCATTGTCGATGACCAGAACGCTGAGTCCTTCAAAGGAGGTGAGTGCCGGTTTTTCCCTGTTTGGGTTGCCAACAGGCGCCTGCGTCACGACACTCAGCGGAATGAGCACGCTGAAACAGGAGCCCCTGCCGTAAATGGAATCCACGCGGACTTCACAACCCAGTATCCTGGCCATCCGCTCGACAATAGCCAACCCCAGACCAACGCCCTGCCGACTGCTCCCTTTGGGCAATATCTGGTGGAACTCGCGGAAGATATCCTCCAGTTTTTCCTTTTCAATGCCCACACCGGTGTCCCAAACTCCGATTTCCAGATTCGGGCCACGTTTTCTGGCAGCGAACAGCACTCCACCCTCGGTGGTATAACGGAAGGCATTGCTCAACAGGTTTCTGAGTATGCGCGTCAGCATTCGCGGATCCGTATGGACCCTGCCGACACCCGCCCGTAGCCGAAAATTCAGGCCCGCATTCTCGGCCAGCAGTTCAAATTCCTGCGCCAGGCCCCGCATCAGCTCACCGATGTCAGTGTGAAGATAATCCGGCTGCATGGCTTTCTGATCCAGCTTGGAGATGTCCAACAGATCCGCAAGCAGGTCTTCGGCGCTTTCCAGCGAGCGCTGAACGCGGTGCACCAGTTGGCTCTCGTCCGCCGGCAGATGGCTGTCGAGCAAAGCAGAGACCAGAAGGCGCGCCGCATTCAGGGGCTGAAGCAGGTCGTGGCTGGCAGCCGCCAGGTACTTGTCCTTGCTTTCATTGGCTTGCCGTGCAGCCTCCACCGCCACTACCAGCTCTTGTTCAACTTTCTCCCGTTGCTCAATCTGGTAGCGTAACACCACGTTGGCGTTCTGCAGCTCGTCAGTGCGCTCCTCCACCCGGCGTTCCAGGTCCGCATTGAGCTGGCGCAGCTTTTCCCGGGCCTGGTAGCGTTCGGTAATGTCTGCAACAAAGGCTTCCACCACTTCTGGGCCCAGGTCGGGCCGCCTCAGCAGCGTAATCGCCACATGCACCGGCGTGTTATCCGCCCGCCGTAACCGGGTTTCCCGGGCACTGAGGCTACCCTCGTCCAGCAGCTCCTGGCGGATGGCATCGAACTCGCCAGAACTGCAGAATAGTTGCTCGCGCAGGCGTATGACACAAGTGATCAGATCCTCGGCACTGGCATAGCCGCATATACGGGCCATCGCAGGGTTGGCTGCTACAAAGCCGCCCCGGAGGTTGGCCTGAAAAATTCCGTGAAGCGCGTTTTCAAACAGCCATTTGTAGCGATTGCGTTCCTTTTCCAGCTCGTCAATGCGGTCTTGCAGCGCCGGGTAATAGTTCTTGCGTACCGACTGGCTGCCAAGACCGAGCAGGTCGCCGATACCGTAACCGGCGTCGCTGGATTCAGAGTGCTTCTTCATAGACCACTTCAACATCACGGCGGGACGATTTGCGGGGGTTGGTCAGGATACAGGGGTCCTGCAGCGCAAAGCCGGACAGATAGGGAATATCAGACGTGGTGACACCCAGTTTGGCAAGCTTGGCCTCCAGCCCCACCGCACGCTTGAGAGTAATAATCCGCTCCATCAGGCGCTGCTTGATCACCGGCTTCGACATGCCACGGGTGTCGATATCCATGGCTTCGGCCACACGTTTGAAGCGGTCCTCGGCAGAGGTGTAATTATAGGCCACGACGTGCTCCAGCAGCAGCGCATTGCACAGCCCGTGAGGCAAGTCCAGGAAGCCACCCAGACTGTGGGACATGGCATGCACGGCCCCCAGTATGGCGTTGGAAAACGCCAGTCCGGCCTGCATCGAGGCCAGCATGATCTGCTCCCGTAGATGCACGTTGGCGACATTCTGCACCAGCGGCTCCAGGTTGCGATTGATCAGCCGGATGGCTTCGAGCGCATTGGTATCGGTGAGCGGCCCACTGCCGGTAGAGACGAAGGCCTCGATAGCGTGCACCAGGGCATCCACGCCTGTACAGGCAGTCAGGTAGGCGTCCATGGTTTCGGTCACTTCCGGGTCAATCAGTGACACATCAGGCACCACAGCCTTGCTGATGATGGAAAATTTGAAGCGGCGGTTGGGGTCGGAAATGATCGCAAACTGGGACACATCTGCGGATGTGCCGGCCGTGGTGGGAATCAGGATCATCGGAGGCGAGGGCGAGGTGATGGTGTCTACACCTTCAAACTCGAGGATGCTCCGGCCATGGGCGCTGACAATACCAATCCCCTTGGCGCAATCCATCGGGCTGCCACCACCAATAGCGACAATTACGTCACATTCACTGGAGCGGTAGAGCTCTGCTCCGGCCATGACCTCATCCACTTTCGGGTTGGGTGATACCCCGGTGAATACGGTTACACGAAGGCCCGCCGCCACCAGAATATCCACAATTTCCGCCACCCAGCCGGCCTTTTCAACACCCGGGTCCGACACCAGGAACACATGCCGGGCGCCAAAGTTACTGGCAAAATTGGCCACTGCCTTACGGGAACCGGCGCCAAAGACGATTTCGGGGGAAACAAACTTGCGCAGAGCGGATATGTCGTAGCTCATGAGCGTTCTCTTCAGCGATGCAATTGTTGTTATATCGAGTTCAAGTTTACCTGAACTGCTATTCGCCATCATCGCACTTTTGGCTACACCGCTGGTAGAACAACAGAAGGTTCTCCAGCAACGCAATCTGGTTGTGGCGCTGCCGGAACCCGTGCCCTTCCTCCTCGAACCACCAGAGTTCCACCTCCTCTCCGTTCTGCTCCAACATCTTTACCATTGCCCTGGTCTGCGCCGGCACTACCACACGATCCTGCCCACCCTGAAAAAAGATCATTGGCCGGCGAATTTGATGGGCCTGGAGCACCGGCGTGCGCTCGCGCCATCGACCGGGAAACTCGTCTGGCGACCCAAGGAGCCAGTCCAGATAACCTGACTCGAAGCGGTGTGTGACCTCTCGTAAACGGGCAGGATCACTGACTCCGAAAAGGCTGGCACCCGCCCGGAAACGCTGGCTGCCAGTCATGGCCATCAGAGCCGTGTATCCACCTGAGCTTCGGCCCTGAATGAACAGTCGACCGGCATCGGCCCGACCACATGCCACCAGAAAATCTGCCGCCCGCTCCATATCCTTAACGTCTGCCTGCCCCCAGTTGCCGGCCAGTGCCAGGCGGTAATCCCGGCCGAACCCCGCACTACCGCGATAATTGACTTCCGCCACTGCAAACCCGTGATGGCACCAGAACTGGACCTGGGGGTTGAATACCGGCCACGCGGTCGATGTGGGACCACCATGGGCAATCAGGATTAATGGTGGAGGAGCTTTTGCAGATACGGGATCGGCCGGCGGATACCAGAATCCACTGACCTCCTCACGCACGCTATCCGAAGAGGGAATCCGGAATGTTGCAGGCACAACGACTGAGACATGAGGGAACGGTATTTCGCCCCCTGCAAGCGTGACGATCCGACCGGTTGCAGGATTTATTGCCAATACCGAGTCAAGCCGGTTAGCCGACCGGGCGATACAATAAATATTACCGCTGAGCACCGCCAGGTGTCGAAAGTCTGTGTAGCCCGTGGCGGTCCTCACTGGTGGCGACTCAGCAGACCGCTTCAGCCATAGCTCCCCACTCCCGGAAACATAGCGCACCCAGGCCCAACCACCCTCCCCCAGTGGCCAATAATGACATTCTCCCAATTGCCAGGGCGCACTCGCGTGATCCGAAGCCGTCGCGTCGAGGCACATCCATTTGGCCTGCCCTGCTGTGAGGGATACATGCCAGGGCTGCCACCAGCCTTCGTGATCCGACAGCACGTACAGCTCTTCGCCCTCAAACACTGGCTGCTGGACGCTGCCATCAGCGGGTGTCTGGCAGGGGCTTGCACGGAGCAGCATTCCATCCTGGTCAATCTCCGCGACCCAGAGAACAGACTTTACCCAAGGCATGTCCGGCAGTGACCAGCTCACCCAGGCAATGCGCGTACCACTGGCGGACAGCGCCGGGGCGCTGTAAAAGTCCTCGCTATCGTGCAGGTACACAAGGTTGTTGTAACCCTGCACGGCCACCAGCTGCTGCCGTCCCGCACTTTCTCTTACAGCCAGAACACGATGATGGCAATCGTCCAACACCAGCCCGCCGAAGCAGGCATCCGGGGAACAGGTTAAGGCTTCGGTGTAGCCTGTGACCGGGTCAATGCGATGAATCTGCTGTCCGGATGCCTCCACTGCAAACAGGGCCTCTGGCCCGGTACATAACGCACCACCGCCGTATCCATTAACCTGGCTGCGAATACCAAAGTCTAAGGGAGTTACGGGCCGGGGCCCCTCTTCGGTTGCCTTTCTGAGCAGGTTGTTGCCTGTGGCAGGATCAAACTCCAGCCAAAACACACCCGCCTTCGAGGCTGTCAGCGCTCCCCGCTGAATAAACGCAGCGGAGGCCTGCTCTGCGGAAAGCGGCGAGGATATAGATTTATCTGGCGTATCAGCCCCTGAAGAACAACCGGGAGTTGTCGGCGTTGCGATAGGTCAGCTCCTCCAACCCGGCGGTGGCGTGGTCCGCCGCTTTGCGAGCGGCGAGGATGCGGTCGTGGTGGGGCGACTTGCTGCAGACCGGGTCGGCGTTGTCAGCATTGCCGGTCAGCAGATAGGCCTGGCAGCGACAGCCACCGAAATCCTTGTCTTTTTCATCGCAGGAGCGGCAGGGCTCCGGCATCCAGCTATCGCCCCGGTAATGATTGAAACCCGGGCTGTCATACCAGATGGAGTGTAGCGACGATTCCCGCACATTGGGAAATTCGATAGGTAACAATCGGGCACTGTGGCAAGGCAATGCCGTGCCATCCGGGGCCACGGTCAGGAACAGGCTGCCCCAGCCGTTCATGCAGGCCTTGAGCCGCTCCTCATAATAATCCGGGGTAACAAAGATCAGCTTCATGGCCGAACCGCTGGCCGTCAGGCGTTCGCGGTAAGCATTCACTTCCGCCTCCGCCTTTTCCAGTTGTGCTTTGGAGGGCATCAATCCTTCGCGGTTTTCAAACGCCCAACCGTAATACTGGCAGGTGGCCAGCTCGACGTAATCCGCACCCAAACGCTCGCACAGGCTGATGATGTCTTCCATCTGGTGGATATTATGGCGGTGGATCACGAAGTTGAGCACCATCGGATAGCCCGCTTCTTTCACTGCGCGGGCCATGGCCAGTTTGTGGTCAAAAGCCTTGCGGGAGCCGGCAACAGCATTGTTCAATTCAGGGTCCGAGGCCTGGAAACTGACCTGAATATGATCCAGCCCGGCATCCCGGAAAGCGTTGACCTTGGCTTCCGTAAGCCCCAGCCCCGAAGTGATCAGATTGGTGTAGTAACCCAGTTGCCGTGCCTCTGCTATCAGTTCAGCCAGGTCCTGGCGCACCAGTGGTTCGCCGCCGGAAAAACCCAGTTGCGCTGCGCCCATTTCACGCCCCTGGCGCAACACCCTCACCCATTCTTCAGTGGTCAACTCCTGCTGGGTCTGGGCGAAATCCAGGGGGTTGGAACAATAGGGGCACTGCAATGGACAGCGGTAGGTCAACTCCGCCAGCAACCATAGCGGCGGCCCGATCCCGGGGCGATCACCGGCGGGCATGGCGTGGTGGCCGTTCATGTGAACACTATCCAGTGTTGTTGTTCGGCATCTTTCAGGAAGTCGCTGACATCTTCCAACAGGGACCCCGCATCCGGAAACTGCTGCTCCAGGAGCGCCACGATATCCGCCACATTGCGTTGGCCATCCACTTCCTTGAGTACTGCACCGGCGCTGCCATTCAGCCGCACCATGCCCTCCGGATACAGCAACACATGAGCGTTCTGGGCTGGCTCCCACTGAAACCGGAAACCCGGGCGCAGCCGCGGTATCTGTTCCATGGAAATGCCCATCACAGCCCCCGGTGCCACACGGGCTGGTCGGTGACGGTATGATACGGTGGCGTCTGGTGCTGATAAGCCATAGTCAGGGCATCCAACATCGACCATAAGATATCCAGTTTGAATTGAAGAATTTCCAGGGCACGTACCTGCTGTGGTGCAGTTGTAAAATGATCCAGGGTAATGTCCAGCCCATGCTCTACATCCCGACGCGCTTCCGACAACCGCTTGCGGAAATACACGTAACCGTCGGTTTTTATCCAGGGATAGTGTTGGGGCCAGCTGTCCAGCCGGGACTGGTGGATTTCCGGAGCAAACAGCTCGGTCAGGGATGAACAGGCCGCTTCCTGCCAGGTCGCCCTCCGGGCAAAGTTCAGATAGGCATCCACCGCAAAACGCACACCGGGCAGCACGTGACGCTGGTCAATCACTTCTTCACGGGTGAGTCCCACCGCTTCCGCCAGGCTGAGCCAGGCTTCGATACCGCCCTCATCCTCACCATGACCATCGTGATCCAGCACCCGCTGCAACCATAACCGGCGCACGGAAGCATCCGGGCAGTTGGCCATGATGGCGGCATCCTTGCGGGGAATATTGATCTGGTAATAGTACCGATTGGCCACCCAGCCACGGATCTGTTCCGGCGAGCAATCGCCGCCATACATGGCTTTATGGTACGGGTGGTGTATATGGTAATACTGGCCTTTGGCCCGCAGCGCCTGCTCAAAATCCTTACGATTCAGCACCGGGGTCGCGAGGGCATTCATGAGGGCACCGCCATATCCAGATGCATTCCGTCAAAAGACACCTCAATGCCGTGCATCGCCAGCACAGCCCGTTCAGGCGAGTCTTCATCGAGAATGGGATTGGTGTTGTTGATATGGATAAGAATCTTCCGCTTTGCCGGCATAATACCGAGCACTTCGATCATGCCGCCGGGACCACTCTGGGCCAGATGCCCCATTTCCTGCCCCGTGCGCGTACCCACTTCGCAGCGCAACATTTCATCGTCGTGCCAGACGGTACCATCCACCAGCAGCGTATCGGCCTTGCGCATCCATTGCAGGATCTGCTCGTCGGGCTGCCCCAGTCCCGGCGCGTACATCACGGTTTCTCCGCTGCGTGTGTCCTCAATGAACAGGCCAATGTTGTCGCCCGGATGCGGGTGATTCCGGCGGGGCGAATACGGCGGCGCATTGCTCAGCAGCGGAATGGCTGTCAGCTTCAGAGACGGTGCACAGGGTATGGTAAAGGACTGCTCATCGGTACAGGGCACTTCGCACCAACGGGGGCCACCGTTCCAGTGTTCCAGCATGCGGAACAGCGGGAAACCGGTACTGAGGTCTTCATGAACCTGCGCCGTACACCAGACATCCAGCGGCAGGCCTTCGCGCAGCATTAACAGGCCCGTGGTGTGGTCCACCTGGCTGTCAATCAGCAACACGGCACCAATGCCGGTATCCCGCACGGCACGTGCAGGCTGCATGGCGCCGAAGGACGCCAGCTGAGCGCGGATATCCGGGGAGGCGTTGCAAAGAATCCAGCTTACACCGTCCTCGCTGATGGCAATGGATGACTGGGTGCGCGCTGTAGCGTTCAGGGTGCCCTTACGGAAACCTTCGCAGTTGGCGCAGTTGCAGTTCCACTGGGGAAAACCGCCGCCGGCAGCGGAACCAAGGATACGGATTTGCATGGCAGGAACTCCAGAACAAAAATGGCCAGCACACAGCGGCTGGCCATCGGTTCTCAGCGGTTGGCGAAGTACATGGTGACTTCGAAGCCGATCCGCAGGTCTTCATAGGCTGGTTTGGTCCACATGATGCTTACCTCTTATCGTGATTGTTGTGGCATTACAGGGTCCGGTAACCGGCTTTCCGGTAACTCACTGTCAATCCTACCCAGTCTCCGGATGGGCAAATATGGTACTTTGGGACTGATTTTCGATGGATCCAAGGCACGAAACTCATCCTTTCGGACCATCTCCGTGAACGCGGCGGTAGCAACAAAAAAGGCCCCGGGAAGGGCCTGAAAATGGCAGGAAAACCCACGTACCCCGGCCAGTCACCGGGGAAGAAAGTGCACATCCATGTGCTGACTCGCCACCGGGCCAGTGTGGACAGACCCGGGCACAACAGTTATTGCATTACCAGGCTCAGAAGAAGCCCAGCGGGTTGATGTCGTAGCTGACCAGCAGGTTCTTGGTCTGCTGATAATGGTCCAGCGCCATCTTGTGGTTTTCGCGACCAACGCCGGACTTCTTGTAACCACCAAAGGCGGCGTGAGCCGGGTATTGATGATAGCAGTTGGTCCATACGCGGCCCGCCTGAATGGCACGGCCCATGCGATAGGCACGGTTGATGTCGCGGGTCCACAAGCCAGCACCCAGGCCAAACTCGGTGTCGTTGGCAATCGCCAGGGCTTCTTCCTCGTCCTTGAAAGTGGTTACACCCACCACCGGACCGAAGATTTCTTCCTGGAATACCCGCATGTCGTTCCTGCCTTTCAGCAGCGTGGGCTGGACATAGAAGCCATTTTTGTACTGGCCTTCCATTTCCTCGACGCCACCACCGGTCAGCACTTCCGCGCCTTCCTGTTTGCCGATTTCAAGGTAGGACATGATCTTGTCGAACTGCTCCTTGGACGCCTGCGCACCTACCTGTACGTCGGTGTCCAGCGGGTTGCCACGCTTGATCGACTTGGTGCGTTCGATGACTTTGGCCATGAACTCGTCGTACATATCCTCTTGCACCAGGGCACGGGACGGACAGGTACAGACTTCGCCCTGGTTGAAGAACGCCAGAACCAGACCTTCCACACATTTGTCGACGAATTCCGGCTCGGCCTGCATCACATCGGAGAAATAGATGTTGGGGGACTTGCCACCCAATTCCACAGTGGACGGGATGATGTTTTCAGCCGCGCACTTGAGAATGTGGGCACCGACAGGAGTTGAGCCAGTAAACGCGATCTTGGCGATGCGTTTGCTGGAAGCCAGGGCCTGGCCCGCCTCGATACCGTAACCGTTGACGATGTTGATCACGCCCGGTGGTAACAGGTCACCGATCAGGTCCATCAGGATCAGGATGCTGGCCGGCGTCTGCTCGGCCGGTTTCATCACCGTACAGTTACCCGCCGCCAGGCACGGAGCCAGCTTCCAGACCGCCATCAGCAGCGGGAAGTTCCAGGGAATGATCTGGCCCACAACGCCCAGCGGCTCATGGTAGTGATAAGCCACGGTGTTGTTGTCGATGGCGCTGGAAGTGTCTTCCTGGGCGCGGATACAACCGGCAAAGTAACGGAAGTGATCTACCGCCAGGGGCAGGTCGGCGTTAACGGTTTCGCGAACGGCTTTACCGTTGTCCCAGGTTTCCGCCACAGCCAGCATTTCGATGTTCTGCTCGATGCGGTCAGCAATTTTAAGCAGGATATTGGAACGCTCGGTGGTCGAGGTCTTGCCCCAGGCTGGCGCAGCCTTGTGGGCAGCGTCCAGGGCAAGATCAACATCTTCGGCCTGGGAGCGGGGGATTTCACAGATCACATCGCCGGTCACGGGGGTGATGTTTTCAAAGTACTGGCCTTTGACAGGGGCCACCCACTCGCCGCCAATGTAGTTTTCATAACGTGATTTGAAGGAGACGACTGAGCCTTCCTCACCGGGATTCTTGTAGATCATGGTCTCGACCTCTTGTTGTGTTTGTCGAAGGGCAACGCGGCCTTTCGCGTTTACCCAATCAATGTAGACCCCGGCACGGGATAGTTGAATGATTCGATAGAGGTGAAAAACTCCTCCCTTGGTAGTAGATGGCCTAAGGACCGCGGCAGTAGCGGGCTGCGTGTCCAGGGCCGGTGTTAAATAAAATTTGCACCGCCAGAGCCCCACCTACGCACCAATGCGGTGCGCACGCCCCGTCAGAAAGCAGCATTCCTCGAACGACAGAAATAAAACCAAGGGAGAACAGCCGGTTAGCTAGTTGGCATGGACTCTGCAACTTACAGATTACGCAGCGAGAAGTCGGTTACTGAAACCAACATCAACGCGCAACAATCTGACAAATAGCCAACTAGGGTTCCGGCCTGACAACCACCATGAGGGTGAAACAGGTGACTGGTCCGAGAGTTGACGACCTTTTCCAAGGTTACACGGCGGGACAAAAGCCCGGGAGGATCGTTCAGTGACTGACGTCTCTCGTTTTTTTTGATACCCGAACCAGAAGGAAAAGGCGATGCTCGACTCCAGCACTACCGCAGCCCCCCTTTACGACGATCTGATTCCCGGCGGATCCCACTGGTCTTTCATCATGCGTCGCGGCCACGTGCTGCGCCTGATTGACGAAACCGGTGGTGCCAACGTCGGCATGTTGATGTACAACCCCGAAAATACCCTCGAGCGGTACAACATGCCGGACACCCTGAAAAACCAGCACACCTTCAAACTCACCAAAGGTCATGTTCTGCTCTCCGATATGGGCCGCGTATTCGCGTCCATTATTCGCGACGACCTGGGCTGGCATGACACCGTCAGCGGCACCTGCAATGCCGAGTTGGTGGAACAGCGCTGGGGCAAAAAGACCTACCAGCAGGCCCACAATCACTATCATCGCAATGGCCTGACCAGCTTTCTGAACGAAATCGCCAAGTACGGGCTGGGCAAAAAGGACCTCACCGCAAACCTGAACTGGTTCAGCAAGGTAAAAACCGACGACGACGGCAATATGACTCTTGTCAGCGATGCCTCCCATGCCGGTGCCACCGTGGACCTGCGATTCGAGATGGACACCATCGTGGTGCTGCATACCTGCCCGCACCCACTGGACACCGCCAGCGAATACCCGAGCCACCCTGTGCGTTATCAGCTCTTCAAGGCAGCTCCGGTCACCGATGCCGACCCTTGCAAGACCTCGTCACCGGAGGCCACCCGCGCCTTCGCCAATAACGCCCTGTACCACCTGTTCCAGTAACGGAGGCCGGAAATGATTAAACAAAGTGCACTGACACCCGACAACGCCGCCTTTCGTGAAACCGTGCCGGCGGGCGAGTATTTCCTCAAAGTGGTGAAGGCCGGCGAGACCGTCCGCATTCTCGACCTGGAGGGCAACCAGGCCGCCGACACCCTGTTCTATAACGCCCACAACCCCACCGAGCGTTACAGCGCCGTGGACACCATCCGCGAGCAGGGCAATGTGTATCTGACCGCCGGCTCTAAGCTGATGTCTTCGGAAAACAACGTGATGCTGGAGATTACCGCCGACACCTGCGGCCGCCACGACACCCTGGGCGGCGCCTGCGCGGCAGAGAGCAACACCACCCGTTATGCCCTGGAGAAAAAGTGCATGCACGCCTGCCGCGACAGCTGGCTGGTGGCCGTTACCGAGCACGAAGAGCTGGGAATGACCAAGCGGGACATCACCCACAACATCAACTTCTTCATGAACGTACCGGTGACCGCCGACGGGGGCCTGACCTTTGAAGACGGCATTTCCGACGCTGGCAAGTACGTGGAACTGAAAGCGGCAATGGACGTGCTGGTAATGATTTCCAACTGCCCGCAGCTGAACAACCCCTGCAACGGCTGGAACCCGACACCGATCGAGGTGCTGGTATGGAGCTGAACGGCGCCCTCAATAACCCCGACAAAGTTCTGATTGCCAACCGCGGCGCCATCGCCTGCCGGGTGATCCGTACCCTGCGGGCCATGGGCATTACCTCGGTGGTGGTCTATAACGAAGCGGACGCAGATTCCCTGCATGTGCGCCAAGCGGACGAGGCGTATTCGCTGGGCGAAGGTTCGGCGGCCGCGACCTATCTGGAACAGGACAAGTTGTTCGAGGTGATCCGCAAGAGTGGTGCCGGTGCGATCCATCCCGGCTATGGTTTTCTCAGTGAGAATGCCGACTTTGCCCGTCGTTGCGACGCTGAGGGTGTTGTATTCCTTGGCCCAACGCCGGAACAGATGGAGCAATTCGGTCTCAAGCACACCGCCCGGGCCCTGGCCGAGGAAGCTGGCGTGCCGCTGTTACCCGGTACTGGCCTGCTGACCGACCTGGACGAAGCCCTGAAAGCCGCCGACACCATCGGCTACCCGGTGATGCTGAAAAGCACCGCCGGTGGCGGCGGCATTGGCATGTCCCGCTGTTACAGCGCCGGGGATCTGAGCAAAAGCTTCGAATCGGTCCAGCGCCTGAGCCAGAACAACTTCAGCAACAGCGGCGTGTTCCTGGAAAAATTCGTGGAGCATGCCCGCCACATCGAAGTGCAGCTGTTTGGCGACGGTGCCGGTCAGGTTCTGGCCCTGGGTGAGCGTGACTGCTCCGCCCAGCGCCGCAACCAGAAGGTGATCGAGGAAGCACCGGCGCCGGGGCTGACCGACGATGTCCGCACCCGCATGCACGCCACTGCTCGCCAGCTTGGGGAAAGCATTGACTACCGCAGTGCCGGTACCGTGGAGTTCATCTACGACCCGGACACTACTGAATTCTACTTCCTGGAAGTGAACACCCGCTTACAGGTAGAGCACGGCGTGACCGAGCAGGTATACAGCGTCGACCTGGTGCGCTGGATGGTGGAACTGGGCGCCGGCACCCTGGCGGATCTGGCAGAGCTGGAAGGCAAGCTCAGGCCTTCCGGCCACGCCATTCAGGCCCGGATCTATGCCGAAGATCCCAACAAGGATTTCCAACCCGGCGCCGGGTTGCTAACCAACGTGGCCTGGCCGGATGACGACGACCTGCGCATAGACACCTGGATTCAGCCGGGGACTGAAGTCTCGCCCCTTTTCGATCCCATGCTGGCCAAGGTGATTGTGCACGAGCCGGATCGGGAAACGGCTCGCCAGCGCTTGATCAGTGCCCTGGACGACAGCCAGCTCTACGGCATCGAAACGAATCTGAAATACGTCCGCCAGGTTCTGGATGACCCGCGCTTTGTAGAAAGTCGGCTGTTCACCCGCACCCTGAACGAATTTGATTACCGACCCGCGACCGTAGACGTCCTCAGCGGTGGCACCCTGACCACGATTCAGGACTACCCGGGCCGCATCGGTTACTGGGAAATCGGTGTGCCCCCCTCCGGTCCGTTCGACAGTTATTCCTTCCGCCTGGGGAATCGCTTGCTGGGCAATCCGGAGGGTGCGCCCGGGCTGGAAATTACCCTCAAAGGACCGGTGCTCAGTTTCAACCGGGCCACCCAGATTGTCCTGACTGGCGCCAGCCTGGACGCCACCCTGAATGACGAGCCAGTGGCCTTCTGGCAGGTGATTGACGTACCCGCCGGCGCGATTCTGAAGCTGGGTGCCACCACCGAAGGCGGCGCCCGTGCCCATGTACTGTTCCGGGGCGGCCTTGATTGCCCGCAATACCTGACGTCCTGCTCCACATTCACGCTTGGGCAGTTTGGTGGCCACTGTGGACGGGCCCTGCGGGCCGGCGATGTGCTGGCCTTGAATGACGCCAGGCCCGTCACTGCCACCAGACTGCCCAACGAGCTGAAACCATCGATCCGCAAGTCCTGGAAACTGCATGTGACCTACGGCCCCCATGGAGCGCCCGACTACTTCACCGGCCAGGACATCGACACCTTCTTTGCCAGTGAATGGGAAATCCACTACAACTCCAGCCGCACCGGCGTTCGCCTGATTGGCCCGAAACCGGAATGGGCCCGCAGCGATGGCGGCGAGGCCGGCATGCACCCCTCCAACATCCACGACAATGCCTACGCGGTAGGCACTGTAGATTTCACCGGCGATATGCCGGTGATTCTCGGCCCCGACGGCCCGAGCCTGGGTGGCTTCGTGTGCCCGGTGACGGTGATCAGCGCCGACCTCTGGAAACTGGGTCAGCTCAAGGCCGGCGACAAGGTGCAATTCGTAGCGGTCTGTCAGAACCAGGCCGTTGCGCTGCGGGAAGCCCTGGACGAATCCGTGGCCACGCTGACCGCCGCCACCGCCCATATCACCCCCATCAAACCGGAAACCCCGATTCTCGATGCGTTGAGCACCGACGACCATGAAACCGGTGTGGTTTATCGGGCCGCCGGCGACAACTACGTGCTGGTGGAATACGGCCCCATGGAACTGGATATCCGCCTGCGCTTCCGGGCCCATGCGCTGATGCTGTGGTTACGGGAGCAGAACCACCACGCCATCCTGGAACTGACACCGGGCATCCGCTCCCTGCAGGTGCACTACGACAGCCAGAAGCTGAACCAGCGCACGCTGCTGAATCTGCTAATCAGCGCCGAAAAGGAACTGGAAAAACAGCCGGAATGGGACGTCCCCGCGCGCATCGTGCACCTGCCCCTGTCCTGGGACGACGAGGCCTGCCAGACCGCCATTGCCAAGTACATGCAGTCGGTGCGTAAAGATGCGCCCTGGTGTCCGAGCAACCTGGAGTTTATCCGCCGTATTAACGGGCTGGGCAGCATCGATGAAGTGAAAAAGACTGTGTTCGAAGCGAGCTACCTGGTGATGGGCCTGGGGGATGTCTACCTGGGCGCACCAGTTGCCACGCCGCTGGACCCGCGCCATCGCCTGGTCACCACCAAATACAACCCGGCCCGCACCTGGACGGCGGAAAACTCCGTGGGCATCGGCGGCGCCTACCTGTGCATCTACGGCATGGAAGGCCCCGGTGGCTACCAGTTTGTCGGCCGCACCCTGCAGATGTGGAACCGTTACCGCACCACCGACTATTTCGAGCCCGGCAAACCCTGGCTGCTGAGGTTCTTCGACCAGGTGCGTTTCTACGAGGTCAGCGCCGAAGAGTTACAACAGATCCGCCGGGACTTCCCCAACGGCGACTACCCGATCCGTATCGAGGAAACCCGCTTCAACCTCAAGGACTACGAGCAGTTTCTGGCGGATAACGATGACGAGATCCAGACCTTCACCGGCAAGCGCAAACAGGCCTTCGACGAAGAACTGCAGCGCTGGATCGAATCCGGCCAGATCAATTTCAGCTCCGAAGCGCCCATGGAAGACACCGGTGAGGATGACATCACCAACCTGCCCGCCGGCCAGCACGCTGTGGAAAGCCATGTGGCCGGCAATCTGTGGGAATGCCTGGTCAGCCCCGGCGACACCATCGAGGCGCAGCGACCGGTGGCGGTGATTGAGTCCATGAAGATGGAGATCGAATTGTTGAGCCCGGTCTCCGGTCGCGTGGTAGACGTGCGCCGCGAAGCGGGTCAGGCGGTATCACCCGGCACGCCGGTGGTGATCGTCGAAGAGAATAACGAGTAGTGCCAACAACCATCACAACCTGAAAAAAGACCAAACCTGTAAACACGGGCAAGGCCCGAGGAGAGACACCATGAAAACATCTGACTTGAGCAAACGCCTGGCGGCCGGGCTGTTAACGGCCTCCATTTCCATGGGCGCCCTCGCCGAGGAAAAGGATTCCTTCAGCATCGCCTGGACCATCTACGCGGGCTGGGTTCCCTGGCAGTACGCCGAAGACTACGGAATCATGAAGAAGTGGGCCGACAAGTACGATATCGAAGTCGATATCGTGCAGGTGAACGACTACATCGAATCCATCAACCAGTACACCGCCGGTCAGTTCGATGGCGTGGTAGCTACCAGCATGGATGGCTTGTCGATTCCCGCCGCGTCCGGCCTGGACACCACGGCGCTGATTGTCGGCGACTACTCCAACGCCAACGACGGCCTGGTGTCCAAGGACGCGACATCCATTGAGGAACTGGAAGGCGAGACCGTGCATCTGGTGGAGCTGTCGGTGTCCCATTATCTGCTGGCCCGGGCGTTGGAAAGTGTCGGCTTGTCCGAGCAGGATCTGGATGTAATGAATATCTCCGACGCGGATCTGATCGCCGCCTTCCAGACCGACGATGTGCGCCATGTGGCCACCTGGAACCCGCTGCTGACCGAAGTCGCCAATTATCCGGGCGCAACGCCGCTGTTCGATTCCAGCCAGATTCCGGGCCACATCAAGGATCTGACGCTGGTAAACACCGAAACGCTGGAAGACAACCCGAAACTGGGCAAGGCTCTTGTTGGTGCCTGGTATGAAACCATGAGCATTCTCGCGTCCGACTCTGAAGAGGGCGACGAGGCTCGCGCATTTCTCGGTGAAATCTCCGGTACTGACCAGGCCGGTTATGAAGCGCAGCTGGCTGGCATGAAGATGTTCTGGAAGCCGGAAAATTCGGTGGAGTTTATCCGCAGCGACGAGGCCCGGGAGGCCATGGACAGCGTTCGTCAGTTCTCCTTCGACAAGGGCCTGCTGGGCCAGGGTGCCATGAGTCCGGATTTTGTGGGCATTGAGTTCCCGGATGGTTCCATCATGGGCGACTCAAGCAATGTGAAGCTGCGGTTTAACGACAGCTTTATGCAGATGGCGGCTGACGACGAGATCTGATGATCTCTTTGCTTGCCTGATTAGTTACCGAAGGGCACGATACTCGTGCCCTTTTTTGTTGGCTTTGGAGTAGGTTGGTGTGGGGAGGCCTTTCCAAAACACGCTCCTTCGGCACATCCATGTGACGCTTGGACTCCGCCATCCATGGCTCCGTACAGTTTTGGAAAGGCCTCCCCACACCAACCCCGAGCCGCACAGTTAACTGGAGACTAAAAGATTCATGCGTCGTACCAAGGAAGATGCTGAGAAAACCCGCCAGATGGTTCTCGAAGCCGCGTTAACATTGTTCAGTCGGGATGGCTATTCCCTCACTACCCTGAGCCGTATTGCCAAAGAAGCGGGTTGCAGCCGTGGGCCGATTTACTGGCATTTCCAGAACAAGGACGATTTATACGAAGCGGTGCTCGCCTATTCCCAGGAACCCCTCGAAGTGCTGGTTGCCGAGTGCGACGCTATGCGTGAGACGCCGGTTGAGGCGATGGACCGGTTTATTGAGCAGTGGCTGGGGCTGCTGGCCAATAACAGGCAATACCGGCAGTCGTTCGAGATTCTGTTGAACAAGACCGAGCTAACGGATGCCATGAGCCGCACGCTCAAACGGGAGCGGGCGCTAACGAAGTCTATTATCGGGTTGTTCCGGGATCTGGTGGGGCAGGCGGTAGAGCATGGTTCAATCACCACGGAAGAAGCCCCCAAAGACCTGGGTCTGTTGAGCTATACCTATCTCATGGGCATTACTCAGACGTGGTTGTTTGCGCCCAAACTGTTTTCGCTGAAGCGGGAAGCGCCCTTTTTCCAGAGACAGTTCTGGGCATTGCTCGGAAAGAAATAGCGAAGAACAATGCCCGTCACAGTTGTAGGCAACTCCGCATTAGCGCTGGCGGGTGGGAGCCCTTTCAGGGGATGTCGAAAACATGGGTGAGGCCGAGCGTTTATGAAGCGAAGCTTCATGCGACAGACGAACGGCAGCAATCTGTGATTGCTGACTGGACCTGCTTGCAGGTTTTCGTCAAGCGTACACGGACGTATTAACAGCGTGCCCCTGAGGACAGCCCCACCCGACAGCGCGGTTAGAGCCAAACTCCGACGTTAGAACATCTTCAGATACCGCTCCACTTCCCATTCAGACACGTGGTTCTGGTAGCTCTCCCACTCTCCTTTCTTGTAATCGATAAAGCTGTTGAACATGGCCTCACCGAACACCTCTTTGGCCAGCGGGTCAGCCTCGAAAGCTTCCACCGCCTCGCCCAGGTTACGAGGCAGGTACTCGATGCCCCGTTCGGCGATCTCTGCGTCGCTGTAGTTGTACATGTTCTCGTGATGCGGCTCGCCGGCATCCAGACCCTCGCGAATGCCTTCCAGGCCGGCAGCCAGGATCAGTGCACTGCCCAGATAGGGATTGCATGCAATATCCGCCGCGCGGCATTCAATGCGACCGCCCATGCTGGGAATGCGGATCATGTTGGTGCGGTTGTTGGAGCCATAGCACATGAACACCGGCGCCCAGGTGGAACCGGACATGCTGCCCTGGCGCACCAGACGCTTGTAGCTGTTCACCGTGGGAGCGATCACCGCACTGATGGCAGCGCCGTGTTTCAGCACGCCAGCGGTGAAGTGATAGGCAATCTTGCTGATGCCGCAGTTATGCAGGTCATCGCCGTTGGGCTCAAACAGGTTCTTGCCGGTTTTAATGTCTGCCAGGGACATATTGTAGTGCGCGCCACTGCCGGTGCGGTCAGCAAAGGGTTTGGGCATGAAGCTGGCGAAGGCACCGTGCTTGCGGGCGATCTCATTGGCCATCATGCGGAAGAACACCAGGCGGTCTGCCATGGTAAGGCCATCGGCGTATTTGAAGTCGGTTTCAAACTGGCCGTTGGCATCTTCGTGGTCAAAGGAATAAACATCCCAGCCCAGCTCGTTCATGGCGTCTACCAGCTCGTCCACAATCGGCAAATTGTCCATCAGCGTGCGGGGGTCGTAGCAGGGTTTACCCAGAGTATCGCGGTCACTCAGCGGGGCGAAGCCACCGTCTTCGGTTTCCCTGAACAGGAAAAACTCGGTTTCGATCCCCAGGTTGAAGCGATAACCCATGTCTGCAGCGGCATCCAGCTGGCGACGGAAAATATTGCGCGAGCAGGCTTCGAACGGCGCCCCATTGAGATACAGGTTACCGGGAAACCAGGCCAGCTGCCGGTTCCATGGGCAGATAGCCAGGCCATCCGCATCCGGCATGGCAGCCACTTCGTCGTCGGAGATGTCCTGCGGCACACCGTCCAGGGCGGCGCCGGTGTAGAGCTCGGAGCCTTCCATCATCTGGCCGAGGTGAGCGACAGGGACAAATTTACCTTTGCTGATGCCGTGGATATCCACATAGCTGGCGATGGCGTACTTGACGCCGGCATCTGCAAGCTTTTGTTTCAGGGCCTGGGTGTTGGTCAGGTCAGTCATCTTGAGTCCTCTTTTCTGGCACGTTTCTTTCTAGAGCTCTGGTATTCAACATACATGCCAGTGTGTATATATAGTTGCCGGAAAGGCAGGTACATAACCTGACAGCAAACCGGCGGGAGATGCTGAAAATGACGGTACAGCAGTGGCTTGAAGATGATTTTGAGGCCGGGGACCTTACCCTTTCCAGCGGTAAAACCCTGGACTCAGCACGCCTGCACTACCACCAGGTCGGAGAACTTAACGCACCAAAAGACAACCTGATTCTGCTGCCCACGTACTATGGTGGTGCAGCAGCCGGCAACCACCCGTGGGTTGGCAGCGACAGCCCTCTCGACCCTGATAGGTACTGCATCGTTATTCCCTCCATGCTCGGCGCCGGGGAATCCTCATCGCCTTCAAATACCCCCGGGCAACAGGCCGGCCCGGATTTCCCCGCAGTCAGCCTCTACGACAATGTCATGCTGCAGAAGCGGCTGGTGGATGAGGTTTTCGGAGGTGCCAGCATCGCCCTGGTGATGGGCTGGTCCATGGGCGGTATGCAGGCATTACAGTGGGGCTGCCTGTTTCCGGATCACGTTCGGGCGGTGTTGGCCAGCTGTTGCACCGCGCGCTGCTATCCCCACAACCGGGTATTTCTGGAGGGCGTGAAAGCCGCATTGACCTGTGACGCCGATTATCAGGCCGGCCACTACCAGAAACCACCACAGCGGGGGCTCAGGGCCTTTGGTCGCGTGTACGCCGGCTGGGCCTATTCCCAGGCGTTTTTTCGCCATGAGCGTTGGCGGGAGCTGGGATTCGACTGCATCGAGGCACTGCTAACGTTCTGGGAAGAGGACCACCTGGGCCAGGACGCCAACAACCTGCTTGCCGTTCTGGATACCTGGCAGCAGGGCGATATAAGCAACAACCCGGTATTCCGGGGCGACTACGGCAAGGCCCTGGCGCAACTAACCATGCCCACACGACTCATGCCCAGCACAACAGACCTCTACTTCACCGTGGAAGATGCCTCTGAAGACGCACGGCAAATGCCCGGGGCCGGCCTTGTCGCCCTTTCCTCGGAATGGGGCCATATTGCCGGTGGCGCCGGCCGGGAGCTGCAGAGTCACCGCCGGATTCTCGAGGCCGCCCAATCGCTGCTGGCTTATGGCGGGTCATGACGGTGCACCCGAAAAGTCCCGGCACCACAACAGTGCACCCATTCGGGCCTGGCATTGGCGGTTTGCAGCGATTTCACCGGTTTCATCAATCTGGCACGCCATCTGCACTGTTCTGGGCAGACGGTTTTAACAACCCCGATCCGTTCACAACAACACCGCAAACCATGCGGAGAACACAAAGAATACAATGGGTGACTAGGGTTCCGGTTCGGAAGAATCTGCAACAGCAGACCGAATGGCTGGTCCGAGAGTTACCGACCTCTGGGAGGTTACACGGCGGGACAAAAGCCCGGGAGACTGAATCGCAAGGGACGCTGTTGCCCGCGATGGCCTTGCCGTGTTGTGTGACCAGAGGAGAGAACCTATGCGACTGATCAACCGCCATCCCGGGCGTGTTTCGGCTATCCTGCTTGGCCTGCTGCCCTTCCTGTTGATCATGCTGATCTACAGCCTTGCCTCCCAGGAGCGACTGGCTGCGAACCCCAACGACAAACTGCTACCCGGCCTGGAACAGATGACAGCGGCAGTGGACCGCATGGCCTTTCAGGAAGACCGGCGCAGCGGCGACTATCTGATGTGGCAGGACACCACCGCCAGCCTGCAACGCCTGGCGATTGGCGTTGGTATCGCCGCCTTCCTGGGCCTGATAGTGGGCATCCTCAATGGCGCCCTGCCGCTGATAAGGGCCAACCTGGCACCGCTGGTATCAGCGCTTTCCATGGTGCCACCCCTGGCCATACTGCCGATCCTGTTTATCGTATTCGGCCTGGGTGAACTCTCGAAAGTCATGCTGATTGTCATCGGGACGGCGCCCATCATGATGCGGGACGTAGCCCAGCGTGTCCGTGAGCTACCAGGCGAGCAACTGATCAAGATTCAGACCCTGGGTGCCAACTCCTGGCAGGTAATTACCCGCATGGTGCTGCCCCAGGTTCTGCCCCGTCTGATCGATGCGGTACGCCTGAGCCTGGGTCCGGCCTGGCTATTCCTGATTGCAGCGGAAGCCATTGCCTCCACCGAGGGCCTTGGCTATCGCATTTTCCTGGTGCGGCGCTATCTCGCCATGGATGTGATCCTGCCATATGTCATCTGGATCACCATTCTCGCCATTGTTATCGACCAGTGTCTGCGTTTTGCCAACCGCAGGCTGTTCCCGTGGTACAACGCAGGAGGCCACTGATGAGCTTCATTACCGTAAATAATCTCTGGAAAGAGTATGGCGACCTGGTGGTGCTGGAGAACCTGAACCTGAGCGTGAAACAGGGTGAATTTTGCACCCTGGTTGGCGCGTCAGGCTGCGGCAAGTCCACCTTCCTGAAAATGCTGCTGGGTCAGGAAACGCCGAGCCGTGGTGAGCTGCTGCTCGAAGGCGAGCCGTTTCCGGGAGAACCTGATAGAAACCGTGGGATTGTGTTCCAGCGCTATTCGGTGTTCCCGCACCTGACCGTGCGCCAGAATGTCCTGATGAGCCTGGAGCTGGAGCAGAGGCCCTGGCTTGGCAAACTGTTTGGCACTGCCCGGCGAAAAGCTTTGGAGAAAGTGGATGCGATGCTGACGTCGGTTGGCCTGGAGGCGTCCGCCACCAAGTGGCCACACGAACTCTCCGGTGGCATGCAGCAGCGCCTCGCTATAGCCCAGTCCCTGATCATGCGCCCGCGCGTGTTACTGCTGGACGAGCCCTTTGGCGCTCTGGACCCGGGGATTCGCAAAGACATGCACGATTTGCTGCTGAAGCTGTGGCAGGAAACCGGCACCACTATTTTCATGGTGACCCACGATCTGAAGGAAGGCTTCTATCTGGGTACACGGCTACTGGTCTTTGACAAGGTTCGCCGCGATCCCCACGACCCCGAAGCATTCGGCGCAACCATCACCTACGACCTGCCGATTGGCCAGGCCGACAGCAAACTGTTAGAGGACATCAACGACTCGGTTGCTCAGACAGCCCGCCATCAGGCAGCCTGAGTGGGCCCTGCGGTGTTGCAATAAAAAGGGGCTACCCGAAGGCAGCCCCTGAACACCGATATAACATCAGGCGTAACGCTGGATCAGTTGCTCGCAACCCGATCACTCGGCAGCTTGAAAGTCCAGACCGTGCCACCCTGGTTGAAGTCCTTGACCACCGCGGCCACTTCGCCACCCCAGAGAGGCACCGCACCGCCCCAGCCAGTGGAGATGGACACGTACTGCTCGCCGTCCATTTCCCAGGTTACGGGGGTGCCGACGACGCCGGTACCGGTATTGAACTTGTAGAGTTCCTCGCCGGTCTTGGCGTCGAACGCTTTCAGGTAGCCTTCAGGCGTGCCGGTAAAGACCAGATTGCCCGCGGTTGCCAATACACCACCCCAAAGTGGAGCCGGGTTATTGTAGCGCCAGACTTCCTCACCGGTTTTCGGATCAACCGCGCGCAGAACACCGATAAAGTCATCGTTTGCAGGTTTGATGGTAAAGCCCGCACCCAGATAGGCGGCGCCCTTCTTGTAGGAAACCGGCTCGTTCCAGATATCCATGGACCATTCGTTGGAAGGAACATAGAACAGGCCGGTGTCCTGGCTGTAAGCCATGGGCATCCAGTTTTTACCGCCAAGAAACGCCGGGAAGGCGACAACGGTTTCACCCTTCTCGCCATCCATATCAGCCGGGTTGCCCGGACGACCGTTCTCGGTGTTGTAGATGGGGCTTCCATCCTCGTTCAGGCCTTCGGCCCAGGTGATCTTGTCCACGAACGGGAAGCCGCGAATAAAGTCGCCATTCTCGCGGTTCAGAACGTAGAAGAAACCGTTACGATCCGCTGTAGCAGCCGCCTTGACGGTTTTGCCGTTTTCCTCATAATCGAAGGAAATCAGCTCGTTCACACCGTCGTAATCCCAGCCATCGTTAGGCGTGGTCTGGAAATGCCATTTGATGCTGCCATCTTCCGGGTCAATCGCTACGCGTGAGGATGAGAACAGGTTGTCCCCCGGGCGCAGGTGCGAGTTCCAGGGGGCGGGGTTACCAGTGCCGAAGAATAGCGAGTCGGTATCCGGGTCGTAAGTACCTCCCAGCCAAGGGGCCGCACCGCCTGTCTTCCACATGTCGCCGGGCCAGGTCTTGCCTGCTTCGCCACCGGAAATACCGTTTTCAATTTCCTTGCCATCCTTGTAGACATAACCCATGTGGCCTTCCACCGTCGGACGAACCCACAGCAGATCACCGGTGTTCGGGTCGCGGGCTTCAACCTTGCCGACAATGCCAAACTCACCTCCGGAAACGCCAGTGATCAGCTTGCCCTTGACAATCAGCGGGGCCGCCGTCATTGAATAACCGGCCTGGTAATCGGCGACTTTCTTGATCCACACCACCTTGCCAGTGTCTTTATTCAGGGCGACCAGTTTGGCGTCGAGAGTACCGAAAATGAACAGGTCGTCGTAAAGAGCCCCTCCACGGTTAACCACGTCGCAACACGGCATAATGCCATCCGGAAGACGGGCATCGTACTGCCAGATTTCCTCCCCTGTACGCGCATCAATCGCATAAGCGCGTGAATAGGACGCCGTCACGTACATAACGCCATCCTTGATCATTGGCTGGGATTCCTGCCCCCGCTGTTTCTCACCACCAAACGAGAACGCCCACGCCGGCTGCAGATACTTTACGTTGTCCGTATTAAGGGCCGTCATCGGGCTGAAACGCTGGCCCTGAACGCCCATACCGTAGCTTACGATGTCATCAACCGTATTATGGTCATTCAGGATGTCTTCATCGGTGACCGCGTGGGCCCCCAGGGATACAGCCAGCGCCAGGGCACTGGCGGCAAACTGTTTACCGAACGAATTCGATCTCATGGTTGCGCTCTCCAATTCTCTTGTTGTCAGTGTATGCAGCGAACCGGGAATTATTCCCGCCTCTAACCCACATTCTTGGCTTCACCCGCAATCGCAACAATTAACCGCCAGAACAGGTTTTCTCATCACTTGGTAGTAAGACCCTCATGAAAAAGCCCGCGCATGGCGGGCTGAAGAGGAAACGACGAGCTATTCTCCGGTCGCCCCGGAGCCCAGAATTTCGTCGTAATATCCAGGACGGTTGTAGGAAAGTCCGTGGCCGGCATAAAGCTCCGCCATTTCCCCGGATCTGACCATGCCATCAACTATCGCTGCGATGGCATATCCGAGAGCTCTGTGGGTATGACGAACCGCCAGGCCCACATCCCAGACCTGTTTCGTCATTCCCGGGAAGCCATTCCCCGCCTTGGTGAAGCCATTGCCTGCATGTGCAGCCAATTGGTGTTCAATCTCCGCACGCATACCCATAACGCCAGCGACCTCATCCTGTTCCATCGCCACGAATGCTTCGCCAACGTTCCTGTAATGCTTGACCTGGTTTCGCAAGCGCCCACCAAACGCCGACGTGAGGTAGGTAGCAGGAAGGGTGTCGACCTCCACACCAATGGGGTGGTACTGAAAAACAGCAACGGTTTCCAAACCGTCCAGCCGGTTCGTGTCGAAGGCAATCTGCCACCGTTCCTGCTGGTATGGGCCGAAGAAAACCACCTGCTCGTTGATCATTTCGCCCGTGGAATCGCGCATGTATTTGAAGGTGCTGTCATAAGGCACCCGCATCATGATGTCAGCGATGCGGGTCTTCGCCAGGTAGTGCCCTTTCCATATGTGGTTGCGCAGATCGTCACCCAGGTTTTCATCGGGGATGATCCAGTAGGGCCGGAATTCAACCCCAAGGCCCTCGGCAATGCGGCGGCCGAGGTCTGCATCCACTCCCCTGGCCTCGCCCTCCACCTCATAGGAGTAAGGTGGGAAATCCTTGTACATACCGACGTTCAGATAGCCGGAATCCTGCACGATATCCAGAGTACGGTCAGGAATCAGGCTGCGGGATTGCTGCGCCTGCACCTGGCTGATGCTCAAGAGCACCAAAACCAGCATCAAGGCATGAAAAGCTGACTTCATAAAATCATCTCCCGGAAATTCCAGCCGTTAAAATGCACTATGCTTCCTCTTATTCGGGCTGGGGGACTGACTCGATGTAAGTCTTGATCGCCCAGATGGCGGTTTGGTCAAGGTTATCCTTGAACGACGGCATGCCCCGCCCTGTACCGTTCATGACACGACCGATGAAATATTCATCGTCCCACTCCGACAGCTCTCGCAGGTCGGGGGTCAGTCCACCAGACATGGCTTCAATGCCATGGCAGACAGCGCAGTTGCCGGCGTAACCGCTCTTGCCAACCTTGACGGCCTCATCATGCTTGTCGCCGTGCTCGCTCCCCTTCCGGAACGGATTTTCCATCAGTGCTTCCTTGCCAAGATCGGGCAGATCCCCGGTATCCACTTCCTGGGGCGTGACGTCTCCATGAGACATGGCAAGACCGGCTGCGGTAAGTAAACCCGCAGCGACAATAGCCTTTAAGGACAAAGAAACTGACATGTTGTGTTACCTCTATATTGAATCCCCGTGCGCTGGCTGTTTGTTGTGAATGCATTGCCAGCTACCTGATTCAAGTTTAGGAACACGCCATGGCGATCAGAATGCCACTTTGGCGCCTTCGCTCTAGTTCCTTGGTAGTAGGCGTGCAGAACTGGCGCCAAAGCATGAGGCTCCAAATCCAACATAAAAAAATGGCTTCATTTCAATCAAACACCGAGCATGCGGGAATTTTTCCCGCTTTTTATCGAATTTTTCCCGACATTTTTATGGTTTTTTCCGTCGCTTTCATGTTCGTAGCGGACTAAAACTTGGCATGTCGACGCGATACAAACGCGTGAATGACAACAAAAACCAAGGGGAAATCTTCATGAAACACACATATCACAAATCGGCTATCGCAAGAGCCATTGGCTTGACGCTGGCACTAGGCAGTGCCAGCGGCTTCGCCCTTCAGGCCCAGGCAAGAGACGTGACCTGGAATGACATCGCAAATGACGCCGAGACTACCGGTGATGTTCTCGGTTATGGCATCGGACCCAAGGCGCAACGCTACAGCCCGATGACAACAGTCAATCGCGAAAACGTAGAGCGGCTCGTTCCGGCCTGGTCCTTTTCTTTCGGCGATGAGAAGCAGAGGGGGCAGGAGTCCCAGGCGCTGGTTCATGACGGCGTCATTTACGTGACCGGTTCTTATTCCCGAATTTGGGCACTCGATGCCAAATCCGGTGAACGTCTCTGGGAATACAACCATCGCCTGCCAGAGGGCATCCGCCCCTGCTGTGACGTGGTCAACCGTGGTGCTGCTATCTTCGGCGACAAGGTTTTCTTTGGCACCCTGGATGCCGGCATCGTTGCGCTGGACAAGGACACCGGGGAAGTGGTCTGGCGGGAGAAATTCGGCGATCACCAAGCCGGTTACACGATGACGGGTGCCCCAACCCTGGTCAAAGATCAGAACACCGGCAAGGTTCTTCTGATTCATGGTTCCTCCGGCGACGAGTTTGGCGTGGTAGGCAAGCTGTTTGCCCGCGATCCGGATACCGGGGAAGAAGTCTGGATGCGCCCGTTCGTTGAAGGCCACTATGGCCGCCTGAACGGTGAAAAGAGCACCCCCACCGGCGACCCCCGTGCGCCCAGCTGGCCGGATGATCCCAACACCGAGACCGGCAAGGTGGAAGCCTGGAGCCATGGCGGTGGCGCCCCCTGGCAAAGCGCCAGCTTTGACGCGGAAACCAACACGATTATTATCGGCGCTGGCAATCCGGCCCCCTGGAACACCTGGAAGCGGACAGCACCCGGCGGCGACCCAGCAGACTACGATAACCTCTACACCTCCGGCCAGGTAGGCGTTGACCCGACCACTGGTGAGGTAAAGTGGTTCTATCAGCATACACCGAACGACGCCTGGGATTTCTCGGGCAACAATGAACTGGTGCTGTTTGAGTACGAGGAAAATGGAGAGACTGTGAAGGCAACGGCTCACGCCGACCGTAACGGCTTCTTCTATTTGGTCAATCGCGAAGATGGCCAATTCATAAACGCCTTTCCCTTCGTGGACAACATCACCTGGGCAGAACGAATTGGCGAGGACGGTCGCCCGGTCGAGCCCGAGGGTCAGCGGCCACCTCCCATCGCCGAGGGTGAAACTCGCGGCGAGTCCATTGAGGTCTCTCCGCCCTTCCTTGGCGGTAAGAACTGGAACCCGATGGCTTACAGCCAGGATACCGGTCTGTTTTACGTGCCGGCCAACCACTGGAAAGAGGACTACTGGACAGAGGAAGTCACCTACAAGAAAGGCGCCGCTTATCTTGGCCAGGGCTTCCGCATCAAACGCATGTATGACGACCATGTTGGTATTTTGCGGGCCATGAATCCGTTGACCGGTGAGGTTGAATGGGAACACAAGGAAAAAATGCCGCTGTGGGCCGGCGTTCTTACTACCAAAGGGGGCCTGGTCTTCACCGGCACTGGTGATGGCTACCTCAAAGCCTTCAATTCCGAAACCGGTGAAGAGCTTTGGAAATTCCAGACTGGCTCTGGAATCATTTCATCGCCGATCACCTGGGAAATGGACGGCGAACAGTACATTGGTGTTGCCTCAGGTTACGGCGGCGCTGTTCCGCTCTGGGGTGGTGATATGGCCGAACTGACCAAGCCCATCTCACAGGGCGGTTCATTCTGGGTCTTCAAGATGCCTTCCTGGGCACAGGCTTCCCGCTAACTGTCCTCCGACTTGGGCCTGGCGCTTCGCCGGGCCCCTCTTTCGCCTCTCGTTCTGGAGTCAAATCATGGGACATCTTGTTACCGCCTCGCTCTTAGCGTTCTTCACACCGGTTCTGGCTGGCGATTACATGGCCAACCTGGATCAGCCCCCCGTAGTCAATGGCTGCAAACTGGAGCGGGAAACCAGCTGCGCCGGTGCCGACCTCCGGGGAGCCGACTTGTCGAATATGAATCTGCGCTCCGCCAACTTCCGCGGCGCCAACCTGTCCGGAGCCAACCTTAGCCATACCAGCCTTAGAGATGCCAACCTAGACGGAGCAAACCTCGACGACGTCACCGGCTTCCGCCTTCAGGTCTACCGGGCAAGCATGAGGGGCGCCACCCTGAGAAACGCCCGGCTGCAGGGAATGCAGGGAGAATATCTGTTTGCCCAGGGTGCTGACTTCACGGGGGCTGATCTGACTGGTGCCAACTTCGATTTTTCGCGGTTTTCCGGGGCAACACTGAAAAACGTCAACATGCCCTACAGCAGTTTTGAGATTTCCTGGTTGCCGAAGGCGAACCTGGAGGGAGCCAACATGACGGGGGCGAATCTTCAGGAAGCCAAAATGGGGCTGGCCAATCTGGCAAACGCGGATCTGACCGGCACGCGCATCCATTACGCGACCTTCGAAGGAACCTATATGGAAGGCTGCACTGCGTGTCCCTTTGACTGGTGATCCGAGGCGGGCTCAGACCCGCCTTGCTTCCTCAAGCTGGCCATAGCGAACAAGGCCCGCATCCACTGCCAGGTGGATCAACTCGACAGAGGATGAGACCTCCAGCTTGCTTTTCAGTATCGCCAGATGGTTCGAGACGGTCTTGTTACTAACACAAAGGCGTTCAGCAATAGCCGGAACGCTTTCACCGCGAGCATACATGAGCAATACTTCCATTTCCCGCTGGGTCATGTCTTTTAATCGGTGATCCGCTGCCCGCTCCTGATTCATCGCCAACCGTGTTGCGATGGGGTGTTCAATATAAGGTTGGCCCGATGCCACACGCTTTACCGCTTCCATCAGCTCTTCCGGGGCGCAACTTTTGGAAACAAAACCCAATCCACCCACATCCAGCGCCTGCCTCACCATCGGCAATTCATCGTGCATGGTAAAGAACAGAATACCGGCGCCCCGCCAGCGCTGGCGAATCCGCCGCGCCACTTCAAGCCCTGAGATATCCGGCAATCCCATATCCAGCAACATCAGATCCGGGCGGTGCTCGCCCCAGGCGTTGATAGCGGCCTGTCCGGTTTCAACCTCGACTATCTCCAGGCCGGGCATCATGCTCCGCAGCAGACTGGAGATTCCCCGCCTTACCACTCTGTGGTCGTCAACAATGATCAACTTCATCGGCGTTTCTCCGGGGTTTGAATTGTCAGCTCAAGGGAATGGTTAAAGAAACCCTGGTGCCCTGGCCTGACCGGCTGAAGAATTCGGTTTTACCGCCCAGGCTTCGGGCCCTTTCGCACATGGATCGGAGCCCGAGGCCTGCCTTGACCGATAAGTTATTGGTACCAATGCCATCGTCACGAATCTCAACCCGCAGTACCCGCGACTTCGCCGTCACACCCAATATGGCCCTGGTTGCGGCGGCATGTCTTGAAACATTATTCAGAGCCTCCTGAACAAACCGGTACAGGTGAGTCTGTTTATCACCGGTGAGTTCCGGCAGGCGCTCATCAACCATAAGCTCACAGGTCAGACCGCTGAGCTGCTGCCACTGTTCCACCAGATGATGGATGGCCGAGCCCAGCCCGAGCTGCTCCATGACCAGCGGATGCAGGTCCTGCAACAGGTGACGAAAATGCTGCTGCACGGTCTCACAGTGTTCGGCCAGTTCTTTAGCCTGATCTTTCTGACGTTCATTCAGTTCCGGATCATAGAGCCAGCCGCGGGCCTGAGCACGAATGCCGGTAATATACTGGCCAAGATCATCGTGAAGCACCCGTGCAATGTGGGCTCGCTCACGATCCTGAAGCTCAATAAGCTCGCTCAGCAGTCTGGCAACCGTTTTCTGCTCAATGTCCAACGCATCCGCCATGGCGTTGAATCGGCCCGCCAGCTGGTCAAGCTCGGTGATCGGCTGCGGTGGCAGGCGTGGTGAGGGCTCCCCTTCTCCTATGTTGTCCATGGCCTTTCCGATTCGCCGCAGTGGCGCTGTCAGTCGGCGAATTGCGAAGAACAGCATCGAAAAACACAGCATCATACCGATACCGAAAGCCAGTGAAACGAGAACAAAGTTTTCCCAGATTTCTTCTATCTCGTCGTACGGGTCAACCTGCCAGCTACCCGTTATCGGGAGCCCGCTTGCCTGATCAGCCCAGAGGGCCCTGACAAACCAGAGCGGGACATTGCCGCCATCGGCGGCCAACCTCTCATCAGATAATGGTCGCAAATGCCTTATACCCGCAGCCCGCTCCGGACCTAGCTCTTCCGGCGTTCCAATCATGCTCGCCAGGGTTGATATCCCATCCAGTTCGCGAGCCACATCCAGCCGCGCCTGCTGCAGATAGAAATAAGCCCCCACGCCGTATATCAGGGCAAAGACTGCCAGCATTAACAACGCCACCCGGCTGTATGCCTTCATGGTTGGTACCCCGTCTGCCTGCAGAAAATAGCCGTCACTTCATGCTAACGGTGCGAAAACTCCGTGGAATAGTTCTTTAGTACCGGCAGTTTCCTACTTTCTGAATATTTCAGCGGCTTTCCAGGTTCTCTAAGCTGAGTTCAAGAACAACAAATACCAGTGAGAGGACGGCTTTATGGAGATCAAAGGCAAGCTGCTGATTGCGTCAGTGTTCTGTGGCTGGCTGCTGGTGCCGGCTTCCGCAGCGGCTCTTGGCGTAACCATCGGCTATATCCAGTGGGTGCCCGATCAGGGCCCGGTGCTCTCCAACGTAACACCAGATCCGGAAGATGCCGGACTGCGTGGAGCTGAGCTGGGTATTGCCGATAACAACGCCACCGGCAAGTTTCTCGATCAGACTTATACCCTCGAGTCCGTCATGGCCAATGATGCAGACGATGCCATGGCTACCCTTGATGACATGTTGGAAAACGGCATTGAGCTGCTGGTAACCCGCGTTCCTGCGGATACCTTGCGAGCGATGGCGAAGCGGGCGGGAGACAAGGCGCTACTGTTCAATGCCGGTGCCTCTGACGATGACCTGCGCATCCGCGAATGCCAGCCCAACACTCTGCATACAATCCCCTCCTACGCCATGCTGACCGACGCCCTTGCCCAGTGGCTGAATATGCGCCGCTGGAAGGAGGTCTTCCTGATTACCGGCCCCACCGAAGAGGACAAAGCCTGGGCGGATGCTTTCCGTCGCGCCAGCAAGCGTTTCGGCCTGGAGATTGTCGCTGACAAACCCTGGACCTTCGATTCCGATCTGCGCCGCACAGCTTCCAGGGAACTGCCGGTTTTCACCCAGGCCAGCGATTACGATGCCGTGGTAGTGGCGGACGTACGGGGCGACTTCGGGGAATACGTGCCGTTCAACACTTGGCTGCCACGACCGGTTGTAGGCACCCAGGGCATGGGGCCGGAAGCCTGGCACCGGGTGGTGGAAGCCTGGGGTGCGGCGCAGTTGCAGAACCGCTTCCGCGAGCTCTCCGGGCGTGAAATGAACAGCGAAGACTATGCCGCCTGGGCCGCCATTCGCTCCATCGGCACGACCGTAACCGGGCTCAGTGAAGCAGGCCGTTCAAGCATTCGTGAGTACCTGTTTTCCGATAATTTCCAGCTCGCCGCCTTCAAGGGCCGCAAACTGACCTACCGACCCTGGAACGGACAGCTTCGCCAGCCGATCCCGCTGGTTCATCCGCGGGGCCTGGTCGCTACACCGCCTCTGGAAGGCTTTCTGCATCCGGAGACCGAACTGGACACCCTGGGCTACGACAAGCCGGAAAGTGATTGCCAGATACATTGACCCCACTGAAGAACAAAAAGGAACTCTAACCATGAAGAATTTTTTCAAAATTGCATCTTTGGCAGCAGCCATCAGCCTATCCGGTCCAGCGTTGGCGAGCCTGGCCTACGTGTCCAACGAGAAGGACAACACCCTTTCGGTCATCGATACGGAAACCAATGAGGTGGTGGATACCATTGATGTGGGCGCGCGGCCCAGGGGTATTCTGTTGTCCAAGGACTACACCAAGCTCTATATCTGTGCCAGTGATGACGACACCGTCCAGGTACTGGACCTGGCGACCCGCAAGATCATCGACACCTTGCCCTCCGGAGAGGACCCTGAGCAGTTTGCTCTTCACCCCAATAACCGCCACCTGTATATCGCTAACGAAGACGATGCCATCGTGACCGTGGTGGACGTGGAAACCAAGGATGTGCTGGCACAGATTGACGTGGGCGTGGAACCCGAGGGCATGGCGGTCAGCCCGGACGGCAAATGGGCGGTGAACACCAGCGAAACCTCCAGCATGCTGCACTGGATCAACACCGAGACCTTCGAGATCGAGAAGAACACCGTCGTGGGTCAGCGCCCGCGGCACGTAGAGTTCACCAAAGACAGCAAGATTGCCTGGGCCTCAGCAGAGATCGGCGGCACCGTACACATCTTCAACGTGGACACCATTGAAGAAATCAGACAGATCGACTTCAAGATCAAAGGCGTGCCCCAGGATCGCGTCCAGCCGGTCGGTATCGAGCTTACCTCTGACGGCAAGTACGCTTTCGTGGCCCTGGGCCCCTCCAATCATGTTGCGGTGGTGGATGCCCAGACCTACGAAGTACTCGATTACCTGTTGGTCGGTGCGCGGGTGTGGCAACTGGATCTTGATAAGGATGAGAAGTTCCTCTACACCACCAATGGTGTTTCCAGTGACGTTTCGGTGATTGATGTGGAGGCGCTGAAGGTCATCAAGTCCATCAAGGTGGGCCGCTTCCCCTGGGGTGTGGTCATTGATCCCACTTCATGACTATTGAGGCCCGTAACCTGAGCTTTCGCTACGGCGACAAGCCGGTGCTCAAGGAGGTCAGCTTCGCGCTGACCTCCGGCGGTTTTCATGCTCTGTTGGGGCCGAACGGCGCTGGTAAGTCCACACTGTTCGGTCTGTTAACCCGACTGCTCGCGCTGCAGCAGGGCGATATCCTGATGGCCGGGCAATCCCTGAAAAAGCAGCCGGCAGAGGCCATGCGCAAGATTGGCGTGGTGTTCCAGCAGAACGCTCTGGACCTGGACCTGACGGTGCGCCAGAACCTGCTCTATCACGCCGCACTTCATGGCCTCTCACGGAAGCAGGCCCGCACCCGGGGCGACCGGGAGCTGGAACGCTTCGCGCTGTTGGAGAGAGCTAACGAACCGGTGCGAAAGCTCAATGGTGGTCATCGCCGGCGGGTGGAGATAGCCCGCGCCCTGCTCCATGAACCTTCCCTGTTGCTGCTGGACGAGCCCACGGTCGGGCTGGATGTGGCCAGCCGCCGGGGGTTGAGCGATCACGTGCGCATGCTCTGTGACGCCGATGGCCTGACCGTGCTCTGGGCAACGCACCTGATCGAAGAGGTTCGCCCGGAAGACCGGGTGCTGATCCTGCATGAGGGCAAGCTGCTGGCCGACGGCGCGGGCCATGATATCTGCGAAGCCGAGGGCACCCGCGACCTGGCGGAAACCTTCCACACGCTCACGGGAGCCGGATAATCATGAAAGCCGCGCACTATTGGCATTGCTTTGTCGGCATCCAGACCCGGGAATGGCTGCGTTTCTGGCAACAACGCACCCGCTTTGCCAGCGCCCTGGTGCGACCGCTGCTGTGGTTGGTGGTGTTCGCCGCCGGTTTCCGGGCAGTGCTGGGCATTTCCATCATTCCGCCCTACCAGACCTACATCACCTACGAGACCTACATCGCCCCGGGGCTCTGCGGCATGATCATTCTGTTCAACAGCATGCAGGGTGCGCTGTCCATGGTTTATGACCGGGAGCTGGGCAGTATGCGGGTGCTGCTGATGAGTCCCCTGCCACGGCCTTTCCTGCTGGTGACGAAATTGCTGGCCATGGGGGTGGTGTCCGTTGGGCAGGTGTATGTCTTTCTGCTGCTGGCCTTACTGGTGGATGTGGAACCGCCATTATGGGGATACCTGGCGGTACTTCCCGCCCTTATCCTGACCAGCCTGATGCTTGGTGCACTGGGCCTGCTGATCGCAACCTGGATCAAACAGCTGGAGAACTTTGCCGGGGTAATGAATTTCGTCATTTTCCCGATGTTCTTTATGTCTTCGGCCTTGTATCCGCTCTGGCGGATGAATGAAGCCAGCCCCTGGTTGTATTGGATCTGCCAGTTCAATCCATTCACCCACGCGGTGGAGGCCATCCGCTTCTCACTGTACCTGGAGTGGAACCCAATGGCCTTTGGCATAACCGCTACCGTGACTGTCATTTTATCCCTACTCGCGACCGCCGGATTCAGACCTCAGCGGACCAAGATACTTGGGACCTCTACGCCTGCTTGATCCGGTGATAGTGGGCTGTGGGGGAGAGGCTTCCAAAACACGCCTCAAGACGTCCTGTTCGGCTTGAGCTCCGCCATCCATGGCTCCGCACAGTTTTGGAAGCCTCTCCCCCACAACCCACCCGAACCTCGTGCTAGCCTCTCTTAGGTAGGTCGGCGTAGGTACGGATTAGCGAAGCGTAATCCGACAGACCCTCAGGAACCCGCAAGATCCAGCCGACGAAGCCTTCCCAACAGACCATCAATTAGCCCCGGCTCACTACCAATCCTGTCATCCCACTGCAATCGCGCCGGCTTACCATCGAGATACCACAAACGATTCGCCAGAATCTCCGCGTCACCCCCATCGTGAGTCACACAAATCATTGCCATACCCGGATTGACATCCATAATCCCGGCAATCAATATTTTCAGCTCACCCGCCATCACCGGATCCAGTGATGCAAACGGCTCATCCAGTAACAACAGGTCAGGCCTCACCGCAAGGCAGCGGGCCAGAGCTGCCCGCCTGGCCATGCCCAGCGAAAGCTGGTCCGGCAGATAGTGGCCGTATCCCTTCAGACCCACATTGGCAAGATGATCCTCCGCTTCCTGCGACGTCGCACCAACCAACTGGAGATTGGCATTAAGAGTCCGCCAGGGCAGCAACCGGTGCTCCTGAAACAGATAACCAACTCGGAGTTTCTCGCGGCCGATAATCGCTTCCGCAGGAATGGTTTTATCCAGCCCGGCAATGACATTCAGCAACGTGGTTTTACCGATGCCGGAAGGCCCCAGCAGGCAGATTCGGTCACCCCGCTCAATGGTTGCGAAGATTTCCCCCAGCACCGGCTGACCGAAGCTGCGGCCGGCGATTTGCAGTTCAAGCATGGGCGGCCTCCGGGTGGCGCCAGCGGCTGGAGCGGCGTTCAAGCGGTTGTAGAATGGCCAGTTCAATGAGCTGGACCACCGCGATAAACGCCAGGCTGTAGGCGAGGATGGCGGCTACGTCAAAGACCTGAAAGGACAGATGCAGTTGGAATCCAACTCCGCTGGAGCGCCCCAGAAGTTCCACCACCAGGACGATTTTCCAGATCAGGGCCAGTCCGCCCCGGGTGGCCGCCATGAGGTAAGGAAACAGTTGCGGCACCCAGACGTCGCGGAATCGCTGCCAGCGGGTGAATTCGTAGACGGTGGCCATCTCCTCGAGACGGTGATCCAGGCTTTTTGCACCTTCACGAACGGTTACCGCCACATTGGGAACCTTGTTGATGACCACGGCCATCACCGCCGCCACTTCCACCAGGCCGAACCACACGTACATCAGGATGATGGTCACCAGTGCCGGCAGGTTAAGCAGCAGAACCAGCATGGGATCAAACAGGGCGTTGGTGGTTTTTGAGCGGCCCATGACGATGCCGATCGCGGTACCCAGAAGCATCGCCAGGGTAAAGGCCACGATGACCCGCCCCAGGGTAGCACTCAGGTGATGCCAGAGTTCGCCGGATGCGGATTCCCGCATTAGCGTATCGAGAACGTGCAGCGGCGTCGGTAACAGCGGCGACTCAAGCAGCCAGGCAATCAGTCCCCAGAGCAGCACGAAGGATGGTAATACAACCCAATAGCTCCAGGCCGGAGGACGACCCGAGAGTTTGCTCATGGCTGCCTCCGGTAGAACAGCTCCGCCGGCATTAGCTGGTCGGAATCGGCACCGGTGAGCGCCAGCAAGCGGTGCAGATCGGCAATCCGCTGATCGGTTTGTGGCGCAGGTGTGCCGGCTACGAAACCATCCCTCAGTGCGTGAAACACCCCGTCTTCCGGGTTGCCCATCAAAGGTCGCAATCGCTGCCAATGGGCTTCACTGTCTGCCAGTTCCGTTTTCGCCTGATGCAGGGAGTCGGCAAACCTCTCGATTAAGGGACCATGGTTTTCTGCCCAGGCGGTCGGGAACACATACCCCAGAACCGGCAGGTTACGGTCCAGATCCATAGCCGTCAGCAAGTCGGCCATTCCAAAGGCTGAACGCCAGCCACCCTCACCCCGCAGCCGGGCGGCAAAATGCCAGTAGGTAATGATCACATCCACCTGGCCCCGCTTCAGGGCCTGGCTCAGCAGTGGCGGCGCCGCAAATTGGACCTCGGCGGATTCGCTCAGGTTCAGCCCTTGTTCCCCGGCCACTTTCTGCAGCAATACCCAGCCTTTGCTATCCGGCCCACCGGCAACGCCAATGCGCTTGCCAGCAAGATCGGCCACGGTGCGAATATCAGAGCTCTCGGGCACTACAATATCGCCAATCTGGGACGAGAAAGGCACATACAAATAGGGCGCCCCTACCTGGAACCGGGACTGGGCCCACAGCAGGTCCGCCACGGCGCCGTTCACCGAGCCACTGGTTACGGCCAGACGGGAAGCAGGGAGATTGGCGACCAGCTTCAGATCCAGCCGATAGCCGTGCTTCTGATCCAGCCGCCGATGCAGTATGTGGTCCAGCTCCCAGTGCGCGGTGCCGAACTGAAGAACACTGATGGATATTTCGGGCAGAGTTTCCGAGTCGTGGTCACTGGCATGGGTGAGCCCTGCCATGATAAAGGCAAGTAACAGGGCCGCTATTGCCTGCCAGGGCAGCTGGCCATTGGCAGAAAAGCGGTCAAGAGCATACGTTGTTATTGGTTGTAGGTTCATTCCTCCACAATACGAAGCCCGCCGGCGCGCAAGAATAGTACTTTGGTGCCTGTTTTTTGGTGCGATGGTCGCATTCAACCCGGGGCGCAGATGGCGTGTAATGAAACCATCACAATAATAATCAGAGGATCGGCCCCGATTCCGAAGATCCTCTGCACAGGAGGCCACTATGCTTAATGAGCTCGATGCCGCACCCTCTTCCGAAAAGCGCTATCATGTGTCGGAAACAGTCCCACAGAATGACAACAAACAGGTGGAACCATCCATGGAGCCGGCCTACAAGATTCTCATCGCCGACGACCATCCGCTTTTCCGTGAAGCCATCAGCAGTGTGATTTCTTCGGGTTTCAGCGGCAGCGAAATCATTGAAACCGCGGACCTCGACAGCGCGCTGGAGATTACCCGCGAAAACGATGATCTGGACCTTATCCTACTGGACCTGAACATGCCCGGCATGCACGGCCTGAACGGGCTGATTTCCCTGCGTAACGAAGCACCCACCATTCCGGTAGTTATCGTGTCGGCGGAGGAAGACAAGCAGGTTGTGCTCCAGGCCATTACATATGGCGCCTGCGGGTTCATTACCAAGTCTTCACCCCGGGCGCAGATGACTGAGGCCATCCAGCAAATTCTCAACGGCAACGTCTACCTGCCTTCGGACATCATCCGTACCGGCAAGGAGAGCACCAGCCGGCGCAGTCGCAATGAAGACAACCCGATTTCACCAGAACTGCTGAACTCCCTAACCCGTCGCCAGTTGCTGGTGCTGGAGCGCATGTCCAAAGGCGAATCCAACAAGCAGATTGCGTATAACCTGAACATTGCCGAGACCACGGTGAAGGCTCACGTGTCGGCGATATTGCGCAAGCTTGGGGTTCACAACCGGGTTCAGGCGATTCTGTCGGCCAGCGATGTGGATTTCAGTCAGTATCTGAAGCGGTAGGACATCACCCCCTCAACAGGTGATTCAACGCACTCCGCAACTTCAGCGGCTTCACTGGTTTGTTCATCAAGACATACCCCAACTCACGGATGTGCTGTTTAAGCTCGTTGGTGTAATTGGCGGTGATCATCACTACCGGGGCGGGACAATGCCGGCGCCCATTGATGTTGGCCACCACATCCACCCCGTTCTCATCATTATCCAGATGGTAGTCCGCCAGGATCAGGTCCACGGGGCTGGTTGCCGGGTCCAGCTTGCACTCCAGATCCTCCAGCGAAACTGCCGACACCACCTGGCAGTCCCAGCCTTCCAGCAGTGTTTGCATGCCCTGGCAAATGGCGTGGTCGTTATCAATCACCCAGATCCTGGATCCACCAAGGCCACTGTCGTTTGAAATGATCCTGTTTTCATCCTGTGCTCGCCTCTTGGGCTGCAGCCGTCCAACCGGAACTCTCACGCTGAATACCGAACCCTTGCCCTCAACCGACGATACCGTTACCTCATGACCAAGCATGCGCGAAATCTTGTCCACAATCGCCAGGCCCAGCCCCAGCCCCTTGTCAGGTTGCGATCCGACCGGGCGGATGCGTTTGAACTCCTGGAATATCTCGGTCAGTTTGTCCTGGGGAATCCCCGGGCCAGTATCCCAGACCTGCAGAAGCACGTGATCGGACTGTCTTCGGCATCCCAGCAGAATGCGCCCTGCACCGGTGTAGCGAATGGCATTGGTGAGGAAATTGCGGAGAATGCGGGCCAGCAACTGGGAGTCCGATTCCACCACGGCCGATGAGGGCACAAAGTCGAGAATCAGTCCTTCTGCCAGTGCCATCTGACGAAACTCCCGGGCAATGTTATTCAGCAGGTCCCGCAGATCAAAAGCCATGATGTCCGGCTTGATAACGCCCGCATCCAGCTTGGAGATGTCAACAAGGGTTCCCAGCAGGTTTTCCACATCATCCAGGGAGGTGCTGACGGACCGCACCAGCCCTTCTGCTTTGGGACCGAAAGAATGCTCAAGCAGGGCACTGGTGAACAGGCGAGCCGCGTTCAGCGGTTGCAACAGGTCATGACTGACCGCTGCAAGGAACTTGGTCTTGGACAGGTTGGCGCGCTCGGCATCCATTTTGGCGTCCCGCAACCGCGACTCCACGGCGGCCCGCTCACTGATTTCCTGGCGCAACTGATTGTTGAGCCCGGTCAACGCTGCCGTGCGTTCTTTGACCCGCCGCTCAAGGTCGTCGTATGCCTGCTCCAGTGCCAGTGCGGTTTTGCGGCGATCGGTAATATCCCGGATCAGTACAAAGAAGCCCGCTATCTGCCCTTCCGTGTCCACATTGGGCACGTAGGCACGGAGCATGTAACGGGTCTCTCCGGTGTCGTTGGTTTCCTCGAACTCAAAATTGACGCTGTCGCCTTTCAGCACTTTCTGAACGTGGGGCAGAAGGCGCTGAAAAAGCTCCGGCTGGTGAACATCCCACAGATGCTTGCCCAACGGAGATTCACCATTGCGACCGTACCAGGCCTCGTAAACCTTGTTGCAGAATTGCACGGTCATGTCGGCGCCGACGTAGGCGATCAACGCTGGCACATGGTCGGTGACCACCCGTATCCAGCGCTCGCTTTCTTCCAGGGCCCTGATGCGGCGTGCCATTTCGCTGTTCTTGACGTCGGTGATGTCCGAATACAGCACCACCAGACCCCCTTCACGGGTCGGCCTTTCCGTCATCTGGACCCAGCGGCCATTGGACAACAGGAACACCACTCCCTCGGATGAGGCATTGGCATGCTCCTCGACAATCAGCCCAGAGCTGACTGCGAGCTTCTTCACATCGGCGATGGAAGTACCAGCCGGGGGTACATCAACGCCGGAGTGATTCCAGTAACTGCGGAACCGGGTGTTGCACTGGATTAGTCGGTGCAGATGATCGAAAAGTACAAAGCCGTCGGCGATGCTTTCGATAGCATCCACCAGGCGCTGGCGGGTGGTTTCAGCTTCTTCACGGGCGCGGTTCAGGGCCTTGTTGCTGCCCTTGAGCTCATCCATGGTCTGATTGAGCGCCTCGGTGCGCTCCCGCACCTGCTCGGCCAGTACCACTGAATGCTCGAATACCGCATAGGGCTCCGGCTTATAGGCCGAGCCGGATTCCACCCGCAAGATCAGGGCGTCCCGGATTTTCCGGAGGCGTTCGTTCTCTGCCTCCAGTTGGGCTATGCGCTGCTCCCTGCTGTTTTCAGGGTCGGCGTCAGTTGTGACCGAATCCGACATCAGGCTGACCAATCACCACCCCCGTAAACGTCTGGTTAATATGCATTCCATCGAATTGTTCACCATAGGTATTAAAGCCGATGACTTTGTGGTGGCGGAGAAAATCGGACACCTCATCCACTACACCGGTGAGTTCTGCCTCCAGGCGTCGCAGAAAACAGTCACAGCCAATGGTGACCAGGGGCGGCCCCACAACCCGCTCCGAGGCTTCAATCTGAGTGCGGACACTAGCGAGCAGGGATCCCGGTTCCATGGCCGTCATCACGATGCCGGTTTCAACGGCACAGTAGAAAGTCAGACTTTTGTCCGCATTCACCCGCTGCACCGAGCGCACAAAATAGTGGCCACCAATCCGCACCCCCATCGGGCGCAGGGCAAAGACCTTGCGGTCCAGCTCTGCCACCGTCACACCGACAGCCCGGGCATAGGCTTCCGCCGCCGGTTCTGCGTTCAGCTCGTAAACAGTGCGACTCTTGGCATCGGCATCAGTAACCACCAGCTTCTCACTCCGCGCCTTCATGTGATGGGTGGAAAACACCCGGAAATCCAGCGGTGTGTTCACCAGCATTACCGTGGCTGCTCCGGTGTGAAACTGGCCATCAAAGAAAACATGGGTGTTGGCCAGGCGTTCGTCGTCGCCTGCCGAGCCCCCGAACTGGGGAATGGTGCCGAGGGCTGCATTCAGGGTTGCCAGTACCAGTTCTTCCCGGCTCGACAGACCATCCAGCAGGGTTATGGCAAAGGTATTACCCTTGATGGGCGCCAAGTGGGCATCGCGGCAGGTGGCCAGCAGGCCGTCGATCACACCCTGGGCGTCCTGCAGCGTAAAGCTGTTCAGTTCACTGATGAGTGCGTAATCAATGGAAAAATATCGGCGATCAAACCCGATGGCCGTAATACACCCCCGACCATAACCTTCCGGTGTAATTTCACCGGCAGATGTGCAGCCGCTGATCCGAATCCCTGAAAACACCCGCTCCAGTGCAATACCCAACCGTGCAAGATCGTACTCAGCAGAGCAGAAGAACAGCACACAGCCAAGATTGTCGTGGCTGAGTTGGCTGGCAAGGTTGGTGGCGGCCACCATGGGGTCACGTGCGTCGGAACTGGCTACCCTGACCGCAGGCAGCGTAGTGGCTGGCTTCATGGATGCAAGCTCCGCAAACCGATGGCTTTTTATCGATTCTACGGCTTTTGCAAACGGAGCCAATGCGACTTCAGTGTATTTAATGGGCGCGCCAAAATTATCGTAAGCGATTGATTTATCTGGCCCCATAATTAATACCTTTCAGCGCTGCCGGTTTACGGGGAGGCAAACCGGCACTTTAGTCTTAACAAGGCACGCTCAGAAGGTAACGACGGCACCCAGCGCGAGGGTGTCGAACTCCGCCGCATCGGCGCCAGTGGACTTGGTGGTCTGTTCAAACATGTTGTATTCGGCAACCAGCTTGAAATTGGTGTTCACATCATGAAACACCGCAAAGGAGGTGTTCTCGGTCTCGAAATCGCCCTGGTCAGAATCCGTTTCCCCATAGGAAACCACGAAACGGTTGGCGCCCAGAGTGTAGGATCCCTGCACCAGGTAGCCGTCGGCATCTTCTTCCGAAGCAATCGCCGCATCCGTTAGCAAAACTGGCACATCGCCTTCGGAAGTGAAGCCAGAGGCTGTCAAGGACAGGCCGGCCAGTGATGCCTTGAGGCCATAGCCGATGCCCTGGCTATCCACCTCTGTGGTTGCGTTTTCGGAACTCTGGTGACGACCGTTTACCCAACCGGTCAACGCGATGCCATTAAGATCAGCACTGTAGGTGGCTTCAGCCTCGAAACGGGGCGCTGATTGCTCCGACTGGGCACCTGGAGTGGTGTTGGCCGGTTCGAAAATACCGGCCGCCACCTTCAGGCCACCCATGTCAGGGGTCCGGTAGGTGATCTGGGCCGATGGATTCGGATAAGGATAGCCGGTGCGGATATTACCGAAGGAAACGCCCGTTGCTGCGCCCGGGGAGCCAAAGCCCATAAGGATTTCGTCCAGGAATATGTTTGAGCGTGCATACAGGCCGAAGTCTTTACCAATCAGGACCTGACCGAAGGATCCGTCCACCGTTGCGTATAGCTGACGTACGTCGATGGCGGTATCGGTGGGCGATTGCAGGCTATCGTTGATCGTGGACCAGAAGGAAGACCGGCCACCCAGAGTCAGGTCACCCATCTCCTTGCTGAAATTGAATCCGATGGTATTGGGCAGGAAACCCATCTTGACGTCTGAATTGCGCACGTCGTTCAATTTGTCGTCACGGTTAACGTAGAACGCGTTGAAATAGCCATCCACGGAAAAGCTGGTGCCATCTTCGCTGTAGACTTCGATCGCTGCACTGGCACTGGCACTTGCGCCCATGGCAGCCGCCATCGCAATGGCCAGCCCTGACTTTCTGAAATTGTTGTTGTTCATAATTCCCCCGATTTTTATTGGATTCAGGCGCACTCTCTCGCCTGAATTCAATGGTCGGTTAAGTCGGGGAAGTGGAAAATGCGCCAAGGGAGCAGGTTTTCTGATCTTTTAGGAGGCGCTGAAAACAGAACTTAGGGATTACGACCTGTCAGCAGGGGAAGAGCTCGAGTTCTTGCAGGCAATCGTCCAGAAAGCTCTCGGGGTGGGCCATAACGGCTTCGTCAGCGACAACACCAAACTGGACCTGCCCGGCGTAACTGACAATGCTGACGCCCAGCCCGATATCACCGGCCTGGGGCACCCAGAACATCTGCTCAAGGATGCGACACCCGGCGAGATATCGTTGGTCCCGGGTGCCCGGTACATTGGAAACGACGGCGCTGGCCTTGCGATAAAACAGGTCTGCGACCGGTTGGCGCAGGGACTCGGGTATCAACGAGGCGCTACCCGTCAGTGCCCAGGACAACCCCGGCTGCCAGCTTTTCTTGAGCTTGCGGGTTTCATGCTTGATGCGGAACAGCCGCTCCAGCGAACTTTCTCCATCCACCGGCAACGGCACGAAAACGGTTCCGAAGTAATTGCCCAGGCTGCCGGGTTCCGGCTTGACGTCCTCTGGCAGCCGGCTGCGAATATCCACCGGCACCGCAGCGTGAAGCACCGCTTCGTCCATATCGGTGTGGTCGGCGACAAGTCGTTTGCGGACGGCCGAGGCTACGCAACTGAGCAGCACATCGTTGATGGTGACACCAGTGGTTGTGGCAATCTGGCGGAAACGTTCCAGCGGCACTGGTCTCGACCAACGGCACTGGCGGCGGCCAAGCAGCGATCGCTTCAGGGACGAGTCCGAGTCTTCCGGCTCGACCAGGAACTGGCTTAGCTCATTGACCAGTTTCAGACTTTTCCAGGTTGCCCGTTCGAGAGCGTTGCGAGCGGCTGTACCGCCGTTGCCGGAAATATCCCCTCCCCACGCAGCATCAGCCCGTGGCGTCTCACTGGCGGTCAGTTCTCGCAACCAGGCATTGGCAGCGCGCGCCCAACGCCCCATATCTGCCTGCTCTGGCGCTCCGTAGAGTACCGGCGCCTGTTGTGGTGAGGGCGGACACAAGCGCTCGAATATACCTAACAAAGAGAGCCCGTCGGCGTAACAATGATGCATTCGCAACAGCAGGGCGGCACCACCCTCGGCATCCGGAACCAGCCAGAACTTCCAGAGCGGGCGATAATCGGGCAGCGGCTGGTTCAGCCGGGCAGACACCCAGTCCTGTAAAGCCCGATGGTCGAACTCTCCGCGAACCACCTGAACATGATGATGAAGCGAGAAAACCGGATCCTCCTCCCACCACCAGCCCGGTGCCCGACGCACAGGCATAAAGCGGAAACGCTCCCAGGCCAGCCAGTAGATACGCAGAAATTCCAGCAACCGGGATTCCGTCAGCCCCTCCACCCGCAGCATGACGGTGATGGTCATGGGGTTTTGCGGGTGCTCAAGAGCCAGCCATGCTGAATCCACAGGCAACAGCAGATGCGATTCCTTTTGACTCAAACCTGTCTGTCCCCGGATAAATGCAGCAAGAAATGGAAAGATGACCCAGCATTGTGCCAGACAAGCACTGATGGCTCCATCTCGGACCCCTCGTCACACACTTACAAAAAGTTACACGAACGTAACCTTTCGCATCTATACTGGGAATAAGGAAGAATGAAATGGTTATGAGGAGGATCACCTGCACCGATAAAGACCAATAACAGGCAAACACCGGGTGCTGGAGGAGAGCAGTTATGAAAGCGAGCCATGTACGCAAACTGATAAAACCGATTGAAAGTGCCTACTCCGAAATGTTTTCGGGGCGGGTTTACCGGGTTGGTTCCGGTGCCGTTTCAATCCGCAACCACAGCGGCAAGGCGGAACAGACTGTTATTGGCGTTCACGGCTTTCTGGAAAACCACTGTTACTTCACCCAGGCATACGAAGCACCCACAACCGAGCTGATCCTTCTTACATGCAGCAATTACCACATCCCGGTTAATGGTGTTACGCCCGAGTCTCCGGATTGGGAAGTGCCCATCAAGCATCTGGATGGCACTATCGAATACGACGCCTGCATTCTCAACCAGGCGCTGGCAAACCTGCCAGGCACTGACAATATTCGTATTCACGGCCATTCCCGTGGTGGAGCGGTCATTCTCGAAGCCATCCAGCAATGGCCGGAACTGTATGAAAATGTAGAAATAGTTCTGGAGGCACCGGTACTACCCAATGGCCGGCTTTCCGCCCTGGTGACAGCAATACTGGAACCGGTCAGCCACGGCATGTGGCCCTGGCTGATCCGCCTGATCAACAGCGCGCCATCCTCTGCCTACGGCCAGACCTTTTTTGGCAAGATGAACCCACGCAAGAAGCAGTTGCTGGGAAAGCTTTTTTCCGCCACCAAGGACCACCTGACCATCGTCCGTAACATAGAGGACCTGATGGCATGGATGGAGCAAAACGACGTCAGTATCTACGACAAGGTCCGCTATGGCACCTTCCTGATCCCCGCGGTGGACCGCATTCTCGATCGCCAGGCCATGCTGGCCAGCGCACGCCAGAGCCCGACCACCATGCGCATCGTTGAAACCGAAGCGCCTAGCCACTTCATTACCCTCGACAGCAAGGAGTGGGTACCCGGGTTCGAAACCCTGCCCGCGACGGCCCAGGGCTGAGGTTGCTGCACTAAGGCTTCGGCTCCGCTAAACTGGCGCGCTTCAATGACAGGTTTAGTGGAGCCCCACCCCCATGTACCGTGAGCGTCTTGTCGCCACCAGCGTCCATTCCGACAGCGCCCGCCGCCTGCAGCTACTGTTGCTGGACTATCATGATTTCCGTCATTACAAATCCGGCCATCCCCTGGTGGAACACACTTTGCTGATTGCTGACTGGCAGGCGGAACGGCTAAAAGCCACCCATGCGGACCTTTATCAGCACTCCGGGTACCACACCGGCCTGGAATTCCTGCTCACCGACCTGTACGCACCCGCCGGAATGACCCGACGCGACGACAACATCGACCGGGTATTCCCGAAAATGGTGAAATGGCTGCCGGACAACCTGCTGGACACCTTCGCAGGGCTGGTGGAACTCAATCTGCTCACCCAACAACTGGACCTGGAACTGGCTGAGCTCTGCCAACAACAGGAAGTCTCCCCGGCCTCACTGAGCAGGGAAGCGTATTGCCGGGTATTTCGCAGCAGCCAACGGTTGGAACAACGCGAGCGACAGATTGACCTGGTGGCAGAAGTGGGGCAGCAACTGGACCGCTACGTGCGCAACCGCACCCTCGGCTGGCTACTGACCATGAGTCGGGCGCCGGCCGAGATGGCAGACCTTACCGACCTGCACAGTTTCCTGCACCGCGGCTATTCCGCCTTTCGCAAAATGGATAATGTAGAACTGCTGATTGATCGCCTGGTAACGCGCGAGAAACGGGTGATGGACAACATTCTGAAAAGCCACCCGGAGCCATTTGACCTGCCGCGCGACCTGTAAGCGAGACGCGCTGGCTCAGGCTTTCAGAATCTGGTCCAGCTGAGAGTGAATTTCCTGCTCGATCCGGGATTTGAACGGCCGCAGCATCAGCCCCAACTCAAGATGGATGTGCAGGTCGCTTTCGGTCAGGTTCAGGTGCCCCTTTACGCCACTGCGCTTGAAGCTCAGATGATCACCTTCCCACTGATAGTTCACATCGAACTGTTTCGACAAATCCTGCGCCAGGGTTTCGGCTGCCTGGCGAGCGTGGTCTTTATCAAGGGAATGGGCGCGATGGACATCAATAACGGACATGGATCGGGTTTCTCCGGGAAATAAAGGACGTTTTACAGTGTAAGGCGGCATTAAACTTGTAGCCACCCCTGCAGGCGTTAGAATACGGGGTTCAGACTCTGACAGGAACCAACCATGAGTGAGCAACAACCGTCTGCCAAACAGCCGCAGCCAGAGACGCCGAACGACGTCACCCACTTCGGCTTCCGCAACGTGCCAAAAAGTCAGAAAGCGGGCCAGGTGGCGGAAGTGTTCCACTCGGTGGCGGGCAAGTACGATCTCATGAACGACCTTATGTCCATGGGAATCCACCGCCTCTGGAAGCGGTTTACCATCGAGCTTTCCGGAGTGCGCAAGGGTCATCAGGTGCTCGACATTGCCGGCGGCACCGGCGACCTGACCATGAAGTTCTCCGACCTTGTAGGCCCCACCGGTAAGGTAGTGCTCGCCGACATCAATGCCTCCATGCTGCAGGTCGGCCGGGGACGCCTGATGGACCGGGGCTATGCTGGTAATGTCGAATACGTGCAGGCCGATGCCGAACACCTGCCATTCCCGGACAACAGCTTCAACGCCGTCAGCATTGCCTTCGGCTTGCGCAATGTCACCGACAAAGATCAGGCCCTGCGGGACATGGCCCGGGTGACGAAGCCCGGTGGCAAGGTCATGATTCTGGAGTTTTCCAAGCCCCGGAATCCGCTGCTCAGCAAAGCCTATGACGTCTACTCGTTCAACGCTCTGCCGCTGATGGGCCAGTTGATTGCCGGCGACTCCAACAGCTATCAATATCTGGCAGAGTCGATCCGCATGCACCCGGACCAGGATACCCTCAAAGCAATGATGGAAGAGGCGGGCCTGGTGAACTGCAAGTACTACAACATGACCGGCGGCGTGGTCGCTCTGCACGTGGGAATCAAACCCTGATGTTTCCCGGCCCTACCCTGCTGTCCGCCGTTACCGCCATTGTCGAGAGCGCTCTCAACCGCGCTCTGGAGCTGGACCCGGGTGGAAAGCAGGCACTGATGGCTTCGTTGACCGGGCCGGTACAGTTTTCCATGGATGCAGTAGGCCTTACGCTGGTACTGCAGCAGGCTGGCGACAGGATTCGGGTTGCCAGCCAGCCCTCCGAAGCACCCGCACTGGTGCTGTCCGGCCGGCCAATGGCCTTTGCCGCACTGGCTACCGGCGACGACCGGGTGTTCAGCGAGGGACGCATTCGGGTGACCGGTGATACTGCCCTGGCCCATCAGTTCCAGCGCGCCATCGATCAGCTCAACCCGGACTGGGAAGCCGCCATGGCGGCTTATGTTGGCGACGTGCCAGCGCATTTTATCGGCCAGCGCATTCGTGGAGCCGTGCGCTGGAGCCGACATGCTTTTGCATCACTGAATGCCAATATCGAGGAATACATCCACGAAGAAAGCCGCAGCCTGCCGGGGCGTCGTGAACTGGAAGCCACTTTCACGGATATCGACCGGCTGAACCTGCAGACCGAACGCCTGGAAGCCAGGATCGAACGGCTGGAAAACCCCGACCAACAAAACCAACGGGAGACGCCGTGACACGCCTGCAACGCCTGTTCCGCATTGCCTGGGTCTTTTGCCGTTACCGGCTGGATACCTTTCTGCCACTGGCGGAACTGCCCCTGCCGCTGAAGCTGTTCTTCCTGCTGGCACCCTGGCATCTGTTTCCGAAACCAAAGCTGGAGCGGGGTGATCGGCTGCGCCTGGCCTTCGAGGAACTGGGGCCGGTATTTGTCAAATTCGGTCAGATTCTCTCCACCCGCCGGGATCTGCTGCCGGACGACATGGCGCTCTCGCTCAAGAACCTGCAGGACCGGGTACCTCCTTTCCCGGGAGAAGTGGCCCAGGGCATTATCGAGAAATCTCTCGGCGCGCCAGTAGCAGAGTTGTTTGCGGAGTTCTCCCGTGAACCCATGGCATCGGCTTCAGTGGCTCAGGTTCATGCCGCCACCCTGCGGGATGGGAGGGAAGTTGTAGTCAAGGTAATACGCCCCGGCATCGAGCGGGTCATCCGCCAGGACCTGGCGCTGCTTTACATGATGGCGGGCCTGCTGGAACGCTACTGGTCCGAGGGTCGGCGATTGCACCCGATGGAAGTAGTCGCGGATTACGACTCCACCATTCATGACGAACTGGACCAGCAGCGTGAAGCGGCGAACGCCAGCCAGTTGCGCCGCAATTTCGAGAATTCATCACTGATCTACATCCCCTCCATCGACTGGGACTACACCCGCAAGTCGGTGCTGGTGATGGAGCGCATACACGGTATCCCCATCGCGGATATTCCGGCGCTGAAAGAAGCCGGCGTGAACCTGAAAGTCCTGGCAGAAAAAGGCGTCGAGATCTTCTTCACCCAGGTGTTCCGCGACAGCTTCTTCCATGCCGACATGCACCCCGGCAATATTTTTGTTGATGCCAGTAACCCGGCAGATCCGAAGTACATCGCCATTGATTTTGGCATCGTCGGCACCCTGGCCCCGGACGACCAGAGTTACCTGGCCCGTAACCTGCTGGCGTTTTTCCGCCGTGATTACCGCCAGGTGGCGGAGCTGCATATCCAGTCTGGCTGGGTGCCGCCGGATACCCGGGTCAATGAATTCGAAGCCGCCATCCGGACCGTCTGTGAGCCGATTTTCGAAAAACCCCTCAAGGACATTTCCTTTGGTCATTTTCTGTTGCGTCTATTCCAGACTGCGCGGCGTTTTAACATGGAAGTGCAACCGCAACTGGTGTTGCTACAGAAAACCCTGCTGAATGTGGAGGGTCTTGGCCGCCAACTCTATCCGGACCTGGATCTGTGGAGCACGGCCCAGCCGTTCCTGGAAGCGTGGATGCGCAGGCGTATCGGCCCTGCCGGCCTGATCAAATCCCTGCAATCCCACCTTCCGGCATGGCTGGAGCAGTCGCCGGAGATGCCGCAACTGGTCCATGACGCGCTGGTACAACTGCGCAATTCCGGCTCCAACGATCAGTCCAGCCGCGCTACACTGGAGCTCATCCGGGAAAACCGCGCCCGTGCTGACCGGCGCTGGCGCAGGGGGCTGGCGGCAGCCGCACTGACAGGGGTTGCCTGGCTGAGCATCGACCATGACCTGGCCACCATCGCGCAGACTCTGCCGGCCCACGGCTGGGCATTACTGGCCGCAGCGGCCTGGCTGATCGCGGGCAACGGACGAAAAAACTGACGGAAGTCATACGAATGCAAGATACAGAAACTAAAGTTGGAACGACCGGCTGGTTAGAAGCCATCCGCTGGAATGCAGACGGGTTGGTACCTGCTATCGCCCAGGATGCCACTACCGGAGATATCCTGATGATGGCCTGGATGAACGCCGAATCTCTCAGGCTGACTGCTGAGGAAGGCCAGGCGGTATACTGGTCCAGGTCACGGGGAAAGCTGTGGCGCAAAGGAGAGACCTCAGGCCACCAGCAGGTAATTGAAGAAATCCGCCTCGACTGCGATGAGGATGTAATTCTTCTCAAGGTCGAACAGAAAGGTGGTATCGCCTGCCACACCGGTCGTCGCAGCTGCTTTTATCGCAAACTGGAGAACGGCGAGTGGAAAGGTGTGGACCCGGTGCTCCGCGACCCGGATGCAATATACGGCAATAAGCAGGGAGACAGCAGCAATGAGTGACGTTCTGGAACAACTCGCCCAGGTGCTGGAAGCACGCAAGGAAGCCGACCCGGAAACCTCTTACGTTGCCAGCCTGCATCACAAGGGGCTCAACAAAATCCTGGAAAAGGTCGGCGAAGAGTGTACCGAGACTTTGCTTGCCGCCAAGGATGCAGAGCACTCCGGTGAAACCCGGGATGTGGTCTATGAAACCGCCGACCTCTGGTTTCACAGCATGGTCATGTTATCACGCCTGGGCCTGGGGCCGAAGGACGTACTTGACGAGCTGGCCAGCCGCTTTGACTTGTCAGGCCTTGAAGAGAAAGCCTCTCGGAGCAAGTAACGGGAATACCTACTGAGTGTACCTCTGAAGAGGGTTTCCGGATGTCCCCCAATGTGGCGTACAATCAACGATAACAGAAACATTGAAACGAGGGTCCCGGCATGGGCATCAGTATCTGGCAACTCCTAATCGTTCTCGGCATCGTTATTCTTTTGTTCGGAACCAAAAAACTCCGCAACATCGGTAGCGACCTCGGCGGTGCCATTCGTGGTTTCAAGAAGTCCATGAGCGATGAAGACAAAAAAGACACAGACCCGGACGCCATCGAAGGTGAAAATCCCGACGCCAAGCCCTACGAGGCCAGCGCCGAAGAAAAGCCACGGGACAAGTCCCACAGCTGAGACGGGCTGAATGTTTGATATCGGCTTTGTCGAGCTGCTGATCTGCGGCATCATTGCGTTACTGGTTCTCGGCCCTGAGCGTCTGCCCACGGCAGCCCGTGCAGCGGGTCGCTGGATTGGTGGCGCCCGGCGTATGGTCAGCCAGTTTTCGTCGGAACTTGACCGCCAGCTCAAGGCGGAAGAACTGCGCGAAGAGTTACGCAAGGCTGGCGACGTCGGCCTGGACGACGTCCAGAAGTCGGTTCGTGGTGCGCTGGATGAGGCCAGGAAATACGAACACATGGTCCTTTCCGACGACAAAAAAACCGGACACCGGCCTGCGCCTGCCACCCAGCGGGCCGTTGAACAGCCAGAGCCGGAACTTGAGCCAGAGGAAGATCCGACATCGGCCAACGGCTCCGGTCATTCTTCCATGGATGGCGACACTCCAAAACAACAGGGCAGCACGCCGGAAAACCGTTCATGACCACCCAGCCTGACGGCAAAAACACCGACGACACGCAACCGGAAATGCCGCTGATCGAGCATTTGCTGGAGCTGCGCAACCGGCTGCTGAAAATGGTACTGGCGGTGATTATCTGTTTTGCCGCCATTTATCCGTTCGCCAATGAGCTCTACCTGCTGATATCGCAGCCCCTGCGGGATCTGCTGCCAGTCGGGCAGACCATGATCGCCACGGACATTACTTCGCCTTTCTTCGCGCCCCTGAAACTCGCGCTGGTGCTGGCGGTTTTTGTCGCCATACCGGTGATTCTCTACCAACTCTGGAGCTTCATTGCGCCTGGATTGTATGCTCATGAGAAGAAACTGGCGTTTCCGCTGCTATTCACCTCGGTGATCCTGTTCTATCTGGGCGCGGCATTTGCCTACTTCGTGGTGTTTCCCCTGGTATTCGGTTTCTTCACCGCCATTGGCCCGGAAGGCATTGTCGAGTTACCGGATATCGCGAGCTACCTGAACTTTGTGCTGAAAATGTTCTTCGCCTTCGGCATTGCGTTCGAGATACCTATTGCTACCATCCTGCTGATTCTCACCGGCGCCACCACCCCGGAAGACCTGGCGGCGAAACGACCATACATTGTGGTGGGCTGCTTCGTCATCGGCATGCTGCTGACCCCGCCGGATATCATCTCCCAGACGCTATTGGCTGTACCCATGTGGCTGTTATTCGAGCTGGGCATCCTGTTCGGCCGCCTGGCGCGGCGCGAGGTAAAAGATCCGGACGCGACGGAAGCCTCTGGCGAATGAACCTGGCGTTGCTGTTTGAGGATGACTTTGTCTCTGCGGACCGGGCCGTACTGACTGGGCGCCGGCTGGCGCACCTGAACTCTGTACTGAAGGTTTCCGAAGGCGACCTGGTACCCGTGGGTTTGGTGAACGGTGATATCGGCACAGGCCTCGTGGTTGGGCTCAGCGATACCGAGGTCGTGCTGCAGGTGGAATTGTCAGAGCCGCCGCCCTCACCGCTACCCCTTACCCTGGTTCTGGCCATGCCACGGCCGAAAATGTTCCGCCGGGTGCTGCAGACGTGTGCCAGCCTCGGCGTCAAGGACATCTGGCTGATCAACGCCTACAAAGTTGAGAAAAGTTTCTGGCAAACACCCTGGCTGTCAGAGGAAAACCTGCGGGAGAACAAGGTACTCGGTCTGGAGCAGGCACGGGATACCCTCATGCCCAGGGTGCATATCCGCAAGCTGTTCAAGCCGTTTGTGGAGGATGAATTGCCGGCGTTGCTGCACAACACCCGCGCGCTGGTTGCCCACCCCGGCACGGACACACCCTGCCCGACTCATATCAACGAGCCTGCCACCCTGTGCATCGGCCCGGAAGGCGGCTTCACTGCCTACGAAGTGGACAAACTGGTTGAGGCTGGCTGTGAGGCGGTGCACCTGGGCAGGCGTATTCTGAGAGTGGAAACGGCGGTGCCGGTACTGGTAAGCCGCCTTTTCGATGCCTGCAATTAATCCAGCCCCATCGCTTCGGCGGCTATGCGGTTCTTGATGGGGCCGAGTTGGTTCAGCCAGCGCATACCTGTATTACGAAGCCAGCGCACCGTCAGCTCATCCCTGCCAAACAGTTGCTTGAAGCCCTCCATAGCCGCCATCATGGCGAGGTTTTCACCCTTGCGGCGGCGCTGATAACGAGCCAGCACCCGATCATTGTCAGGGTTGATTCCCGCTTGCCTGGCCCGTAACAGCTCGCCCAACAAAGCACGGACATCGCCATAGCCCAGGTTCGCTCCCTGTCCGGCCAGGGGATGAATGGTATGAGCTGCGTCGCCCACCAGAGCGAACCCGCTGGCAATATAGTCTTTGGCATGGCGCTGACGAAGTGGAAATGCATGGCGGCGAGAAACCACCTCTACCGCCCCCAACTCACGCTCAATGGCATTTTCAAGCTCTGTTCTGAAGGCGCCGTCATCCAGTGCCATGAGACGGCGGGCTTCTTCGGTATCCTGGGACCAGACTATTGAACAAAAATGCTCGTCGCCGGTTTCCGTCGACAAAGGCAGGAAGGCCAGCGGGCCGGTGGGCGAAAACCGTTGCCAGGCGGTAAAGCGGTGGCTCTGAGTGGTTCGTACCGTGCACACGATCGCCTGCTGATCATAGTCCCATTCGCGCGTCGGCAGCCCCACCCACTGGCGCAGGCGGGAATGGGCACCATCGGCCGCCACCACCAGTTGCGCAGACAATGTGCGACCGTCTTCGAGATGAATACCGCGTTTATTCTGTTGCTGCCACCAACCGGTGACTTTGACGCCATCGATCAGCCCGACATCACTGTCGGAGAGCGCGGAAAACAACGCGCGCACAATCCGGCGATTCTCGATAATGGTGCCCAGCGCAGGGGCGCGAAGCTCCGCCGCTTCGAACTGGATGCGGCCGGTGCCATCACCGTCCCACACCGTCATCGTCTGGTAGGGACAGTGACGACCGGCGGTGATGTCCGCCCACACGCCCAGTTGGTCTAGCAGGCGTTGGCTGGCAGCCGAGATAGCACTGACACGAGGATCAAAATCCTCGACACCCGAAGCCTTACCCGGTGCCTGCAGCAGAGCATTGCAGTCACTGGCCTCCACCAGCCCGACACTCCAACCCTGTCGTGACAATCCCAGAGCCAGTGCAGAACCCACCATGCCCCCACCCACTACAAGGATGTCAAAATACGTTTGCTCACTCATGAAGGCCAGGCTCCGTTGAGGGGGTTCCAGGAGCGCGAATTTCGGCACGACGACCGCCCAGGCCCATTGCCTGTCGTGCAAACCAGCGCTTGGCACCGGGCAACAGATCCAGCCCCATCAGGCCGGCATCGCGGGCAGTGGTCGCCAGAGGCAGGTGAGTACCAAAAAGTTGTATCAGGGAATCGGAAAACCGCACGGTTTGTTGCCAGTCCTGGCGATGGCGGGCCTGGTACTGTTTCAGCACCTGCAGACTACCGAGCGGTTGTTTCTGTTCGGTCGCCACGCGGAACTGTTCCACCAGGGCCATGAGGCCCCGAAGGGCCAGGTTGAAGCCCTGGCCGGCTACCGGGTGCAGAGTGTGAGCCGCGTTCCCCACCAGCACAGCACCGGGGCGCACAGACTCATCGACCGTTTTCAGGGTCAGCGGATAGTGGCTGCATTCCCCGATGTGGGTAAACCGCCCCAGTCGCCAACCAAAACGCTGTTGCAGACGCTGGCACTTGTCGTCGTCGCTGAGAGCCAGGAGCTCGCCAAGGGCCTCGCTGTTCAGCGTCCAGACCAAAGCCACCGTATTACCCGCCCGGCTGGGTGAGCCATGGGGTAACAGGGCCATCGGACCGGCATCGGTGAAGCGCTCGTAAGCAGTGAAGTTGTGGCTTTGGGCCGTGGAGACATTGGCAATCAGCGCGTGTTGATCATAAGCTTGTTCATCAACCCGGAACCCGAGCTTTTCCCGCAGTCCGGAGCGGCCACCATCCGCGACTACCAGGCATTGTGCGGTAAGCGTTCGTTCGCCCTGTTCTGCGCCAAGAGTCACCTGCACCCCTTCCTGCAGGGGCTGCATGCCCGTCACTTCCGCTGGCGCTTCCCAGGCCACTCTGGTCTGCAGCAGCTCCCGCATCAGGGATAATCCCATCCAGCGGTTGTCTGCCACATACCCAAGGGCTTCCTGCCTGTGATCGGCTGCGTTCAGGCGGGTGGCACCAAAGTGACCACGGTCCGACACATGAATACGGCGAATGGGCGTGGCATGCTCCGATAACCGTTGCCACAACCCCAGCTCCTCAAAAATCAGTCTCGACCCCCAGGCAAGTGCTGTAGACCGGGCGTCATAACTGGGCTGATAGCTCTCTGGCAATGACTCAGGAGACAGCGGAAACGCTTCCACTACGGTCACCTGCAGTTGTGGCAGGGTTCGCGCCAACGCCAGGGCCAGCGTGGCTCCCGCAAGCCCACCACCGGCGATAATAATATCAGTATCGAGCTGTTTCACGGTCAGTCGGCCATCAGCGCTTCAATCTCGGGGATGGTTTTGGGAACGGCATCGGTCAGTACCCGGCAGCCCTCTTTGGTCACCACTACATCGTCTTCGATACGGATGCCGATACCGCGCCACTTCTCATCCACGTCCATGTTGTCCGGCGCCACGTACAAGCCCGGTTCAACGGTTAACGCCATCCCCGGTTCAAGCTGACGCCAGGCATCGCCTATCTTGTAGTCGCCGACATCGTGCACATCCATACCCAGCCAGTGACCGGTGCGGTGCATGAAGAAGGGCTTGAACGCCTGCTCCTCAATCGCCTGCTCAACGGAGATGTTTCTCAACAAGCCAAGATCAATCAACCCCTGCGTAAGCACCCTGAGTGCGGCCTGGTGGGGGTGGTCCCAGTGATTACCCGGATGGACTTCGTCAATGGCCGCGTACTGTGCCGCCAGCACAACTTCGTACAAGGCACGCTGCTCATCACTGAATTTGCCGCTTACCGGGAAGGTACGAGTAATATCAGAGGCATAACACTCCAGCTCACAACCGGCATCGATCAGAACCAGGTCACCTTCCTTCAGCGGCGCACTGTTCTCGATGTAGTGAAGGACACAGGCGTTCTGCCCCCCTCCAACAATGGATGGATAAGCCGTGGACCGCGCGCCGTTTTCCATGAAGGTGTGGATCAACTCGGCTTCGAGGTTGTACTCGAAGCCGCCCTTGCGGGCGCGTTTCATGGCCCGTTTGTGGGCCTCGCAACTGATTTCACCGGCCCTGGCCATGACCTTGATTTCGGCCGCACTCTTGTACAAACGCAGGTCGTGCAGGAGGTGTTCCAGTGCGACGAACTCACCCGGAGGATGGGCTCCCGAGCGGACCTTACTGCGAATAACCTTGACCCAGTCCATGACTTTCACGTCGAAGTTGTGGTCTTTGCCCAGCGGATAGTAAACACGGCTGCGGCCTTCAATCATGCCCGGCAGGATGTCATCGATATCGGAGATCGGAAACGCGTCGTCCAGGCCAAATGTTTCGATGGCGCCTTCAGGGCCGGCCAGGAAACCATCCCACAGCTCTTTTTCGGGGTTCCGTTCCTTACAGAACAACACCGACTCGCCATGCTCCCGGCCGGGGATCAGCACCAGAACTGCCTCAGGCTCATCGAAACCGGTCAGATAATAAAAATCGCTGTCCTGCCGAAACGGATGCAATACATCCCGATTACGCACCCGCTCGGGAGCTGCGGGCAGTATGGCAATGCTGTCCGGCGCCATTCTCTCCATCAGCCGGCGACGGCGATCATTGAATTCTTTGACAGGTATCAGTGAGGCCATGTTTTCTCCCACAAAGGTTAGCGCAAATCAGTGCAGTGTCGGTGATTCTGGTGACGGCTTTTCAGGCGGATTGAATTCGGTAAATACCGCAAGCGCACCCAGCCGCACGTATTCGACGATCTCCATCAATTGCTGTTCACTCTCGTCATCCGGTTCGTCGTCATCAGCAACCTGGCTGATGGCCACCATATCTTCGATCAGTTCGCGAATTTCGTCCGGCGCCTCTCCCAGGGATTCGCCAGCCGAAAGCGCCATTCCCTCGAGGAACCCACGCACCCAGGAGGTCAGTGCTTCCAGGCGTTGCTCGATGGCGTAGTCGTCATCCGGCAACAATGGCTGAAAGCTCATATCGGTCGCTTTCATCAACTCCAGTGTCTGGTCGTAAGCCGATGCCATGAACTCCCGGAGTTCGTCTGACTCATCCGTAGCGGACGGAGGCAGACCCATGTGCTCACAGACCATTGCCAGCCATTCCCCCTCATCTATACGCGAGCCAGCGGCAAGTCGGCCACAAAGCGCACCGTGTAGTTCCGAAGGATGGCTGAAAGCCTTGTGAGCAGTGAACACATTTGCCCAGCGCTCGAATGCAACAGCGCGGGCATTGGAGGTGTCAGTTTCGGACATGAAACGGGACAATCCTGTATCAATGAATGAAGGTCCTATCCTAGCATTCAGGCCGTATTAAGACACTTGTCCTCTTGATTCCCGGTGTGGATAGAGTAAATTATGTTATAACATATCAACCTTCAATCGGAATGTACTCCAATGCCTATTAGAACGCTCATCACCACGACAAGCTGGCGACCAATGTTTCTGACACTGGGCTTCCTGGCTGCAGCGTCCACATTACCCGTGGCCGTCCAAGCAGCCGACAACCCTGGTGCCCACGAACATGGTCGCGCCAAACTGCAGATAGCCGTGGAGAACACCAGCATCGACCTGATATTCATCTCGCCCGCCTACAATCTCGCCGGGTTCGAACACGAAGCCCGTACCGATGAGGAAACAACCCGCCTGGCGGACATTGATCAATGGCTCAGAAGTACTCCATTGGTCAACACCAATGGCGCCGACTGCCGTGTCACCGCCGCCGCCGTCGAACTGGGTGGAGAAAGTCAGCACGAAGATCACGGCGATGGTCATCACGACGACCACCACGATCATCATGATGAAGACCACCATGACCATGCCGAACACCATGATGAGGCCACCCACCGGGAATACGACGTGTCTCAGCAGTTGGAGTGTGACGGTATCGGCGGAGCGGTGAGGCTGACTTCAGCACTGATGGAAGAGTTCGACAACCTGGAAGAGCTTGTCGTCGAATGGGTGAGCCCATCCGGTCAGGGCAGCGCCCGGCTCACGTCCTCCAACCGGGCATTCACCATCGATAATTGATCAGTAGGCGCCCTCTTCTTCATAGGGCGTCACGCTTTCAGCGACAATGGAATAGGAGGACGAAGCAACATCGTTCTCGGTTCTCTCAATCTTCAGCTCGCCTTCAATCCACACCGGATCGTAGAGCGCTTCCAGCTTGAAGCCTTCCTCGTACTTCACATGGATAATCTGGTTTGGAGGCGGAGGTGGCACATGGATACAGGCGCCGTAGTAGGGAACCAGAAAAAACTCGAGAATGCGCATGTCGTCGGTGGTTTTGAGGGGCACCACGAAACCGGGTATACGTCCAGAGCGACCATCCATTTCGTCGACAGTCCGGCCAGTCATGATCTCGTCCGGCAGGGCGGCGGGGCCGTCTCCTTCGTGACTGACTTCTGGCAGATTCTCGAGCAGGTTGAGATCCTCTGCGGGCATCAGTTCGAGCCAGTCGATCTCCGCAGCGGCTTCCTGTGCGGTGGCCGTGGTGACCATACTCAGTGCTGTAGTGATCATCAGGGCGGCAAGTACAGACAACGGAACCGTATGTCGCTTACGCTGTCCAGTAGCCTTCAGATTTTGAACCATAAAACGCATTACTCCCGAAAGAATGCAGGAATGATACACCGGATGACCAATGCCTGACATGAACAGCCAGACAGATTTGCCTGCGTATAGTTCCACGATCACCCGGGAGGCTCTGCGTGTCAGCCAGGTAACCTTTCGCTGGGACCAGAGCCAGGGACCGATCGCTTTTCCCGAGATCACGCTGAACAACGGCGAGCACCTGTTTCTCAGGGGACCCAGTGGCAGCGGAAAGAGCACGCTTCTGAGCCTGCTTGGAGGACTGATTCTGCCCGACACTGGTAAGCTGACCCTGCTGGGAGAGGATCTGGCCAGCCTGACCAGTGGCCAACGGGACCGGTTCAGGGCGGACCACATGGGCGTGATCTTCCAGCAGTTCAATCTGGTGCCTTACCTCACAACCCTGGACAACGTGATGCTGCCGTGCCGGCTGTCCCGCAAGCGTCGCGCCCGGGCCCTGCCCACACCGGAGAAGGAAGCCGAGTCCCTGCTGACGGCCCTCGGCATCCCCCCGAGCCACTGGCACCGCAGGGTGACAGGGCTGAGTGTCGGCCAGCAACAACGGGTGGCCGCAGCGCGAGCGCTGACAGGTGGCCCGGAGCTGATCCTGGCGGACGAACCCACCTCTGCCCTGGATAGTGACAATCGTGACCGCTTCATCGAACTTCTGCTCGGACTGGCGGCAGAAAAGCACTCGTCCGTGGTTTTTGTCAGCCATGACCAGAGCCTGGCGGCGCGGTTTGATCATCAATTGGCCCTGGAGGTAACCCAATGAACCTCAGGCTGGCATGCTCTCTGGCAATGGCAAGCCTCTGGTACCGGCGCAAAGTGCTGGCCCTGGTAACGCTTACCCTGACCCTGAGCATCACCCTGTTGCTCGGCGTGCAGTATCTGCGCACCGAGGTAAAGCAGACCTTCACCAACACCATCTCCGGTACTGACCTCATTGTGGGCGCCCGCAGTGGTCAGCTGAACCTGCTGCTGTACACCATTTTTCATATTGGCGACGCCACCAATAATATTCGCTGGAGCACCTTCCAGAAACTGCAGGGCGACCAACGTATCGACTGGTTGGTACCCATCTCCCTGGGTGACAGTTATCGCGGGCACCGGGTGGTAGGCACCAACGAGGAGTTCCCAAAGCACTTCCGTTACGGTCGTGACCAGACACCCGAGTTGAACGAAGGTGAATGGTTTAACGATGTGTTCGAAGTAGTGCTGGGGGCTCGGGTCGCCCGCAAGCATGACCATCAGTTGGGAGACGACATTATCCTCTCCCATGGCGGAGGCAAAACCAGCTTTTCCAATCATAAGGACACCCCGTTCACTGTCTCCGGGGTGCTCGCTCCTACCGGGACGCCGGTAGACCAGGCCGTTTACGTAAGCCTTGAGGGCCTGGAAGCTATCCACATCGGCTGGGAATCGGGTGTCGCCATCCCCGGCCGCACTGTGACCCCGGAACAGGCTCTGGAGCGGGATCTGACGCCGGGAAGCATCACTGCCGCGCTGATTGGCATTGAACGCAAGGTACTGACCTTCCAGGTTCAACGCGAGATCAATGAGTTCCGGGAAGAACCGCTTTCCGCCATTCTGCCGGGCGTGGCACTCAGTGAGCTGTGGCGCATCATGGGGCAATTCGAGACCGCGTTGCTGGCCATCACCGGTTTTGTGGTAATCACCAGCCTGATCGGGCTTATTGCGGTATTGCTGACGCTACAGGTGCAGCGCCGACAGGAAGTTGCGATCCTCCGGGCCACTGGTGCCTCGCCCCTGCTGATAGCGGCGCTTCACGTCATTGAATGCGTACTACTGGCAGTGGCGGCCTGCGTGCTCGCCCTGATGGCGGGCGCCGCAGGCATTGTCGGGCTCAGCCCCTGGCTGCTGGAAACCTGGGGCATTCAGATTGGCCTGCGACCGTTGAACGGGATGGAATGGCTGATGATTGCCAGCGTCCCGGTCGCTGCATTTCTTGTGGGGCTGATTCCGGCCCTTCAGGCCTGGCGTGGCAGCCGCAAACAGGGGCTGGGGCATGTGATGGCGGAGTGACGGACGTCACGCATTACCGGCCATGACATCCCTGTAAATTGACCAACTTGCAGTCCACACTTATAGTTAGTTCACTTCTTTCATACAGGCGTTGGACGACTCATGGAACAGTCCGAACTACAGGCATTGGCGGACAAGCTCGACCGGCTGATAGAGCATAGTCGTAAACTGGAGCGCGACAACGCAATGCTGCGCGAACTGCAGGAAGACTGGAACCGTGAGCGGGCGCAGCTTATGCACAAGAATGATCTTGCCAAAAACAAGATCGAAGCCATGATAGGCCGCCTCCGGGCCCTGGAGCATCATTAATGCCACAGCAGCCGACAACCGTTGAAGTCAAAATCCTCGAGAAGGAATACCTGGTCGCCTGCCCTGAAGACGAACAGAATGCCCTGCTTCAGGCCGCCAGGCACCTGGACAAGAAAATGCGGGAAATCCGTTCCAGCGGCAAAGTCTTTGGTACCGAACGCATTGCGGTCATGGCCGCCCTGAACATCACTCACGAGATGCTGGAACAGCACACCATGTCGGACGCCGCCAGTTCTATTCTTAACGATATGGACGAGAAGCTGGACGCGGCACTGGGGGAATCCAGCGGCAACTAAGCGTTACACACGTATCCAATTCAGGTATTGCAATCAGCCCCGGCAATGCCCGTATAATAAGAACAACTTCCTGGGCTGTTCGCTGGTCGGATTCGTCCTCGAGCCGATGCGCATTACCCAGGTGGCTACTCTAGGGCATTGTGAGCACGTCCCCTAACGGGGAAAGCCTAATATGTCACAGCGGCCACCGACCTTGAACTTTGGGTTCAAGGGCCACATCCGATAACGGCAGCCCGGGAAGCTTATTTTGACCAACGTTATCTCCCCCCAGCCTTTTGAAGATCACCCCGGTTCACAACCACGCAGCAGACTCCGCAAGACCCTGAGGCGAAAACGCCAGGCTCTGTCCGTGGAAGAACAACAGATAGCTGCCGACCAGCTTGCCCTGAACCTGCTTCGGCACCCCGACCTTTACCGGGCACGCCACGTGGCCATCTATCTGCCCAGAGATGGAGAAATTGATCCCCTGGTGTACGCCAATATTGCTCGCCAGCGCGGGATGCATTTTTACCTGCCCGTGCTTCATCCGGTTCACCGGGGCCGACTGGTATTCAGCCACTTTAAAGACGATACGGAGCTCAAAGCCAACCGTTTTGGTATCCCCGAACCACCGTTCCATAAAGGATTAAGGCGCCCGCCATGGGCGCTGGACGCAGTGCTGTTTCCATTGGTAGGTTTCGACGAATTCGGTGGCAGGCTTGGAATGGGCGGCGGCTTCTATGACCGCACCTTTGCGTTTACCCGCGTTCGGCCCAGACTGGCGCCCAAGCTGATCGGCCTGGCCCATGAGTGCCAGAAGGTATCGGAATTACCATTGGAGTCATGGGATATTCCCTTGCACAGTATCGTTACTGACAGGAAACGTTACCGGGTAAAAGTGAAATAAGCGATTTGAGGCTCAGTCTCGAACGACGGACACGATAACGGCCTCACTTCCGGAAGCAGTGGGCTTATCGTCAGATGCCTGAAGCGAAGTAAAGCCTGTGATTACCAAGCCTACAGCAAAAATCAGCACAACCGTCCGGATGATGTCAGGCTTGCGGCCCATGGTGGGAGTCTCCGGTATCCGAAAGAGTAAATTCGATCCAAATCAGGTAGCTATTCTTATTTTCAAGAATTAGACGAAAGACTAACACCTATCTGCCATTTTACAATTTTTCACAGATTAAATCTTCGTAAGCTTTTTGAGAACTTGCCGAACCGGGGAGGAAGGTCCCTTCCGAAACTGTGCGGAGCCATGGATGGCGGAGCTCAAGCGTCACAGGGACGTGCTTGAGCGTGTTTCGGAAGGGACTTTCCTCCCCGGTTCCAGCACCAGACTATGAGGGCTTGTTGTTTCCAGCTCCAAGGAACAACTGATAAGCCTCATTATCAGTCATGTTTTCGTAGCGGAAACCCACCTTATCGAGCATCTTCTCGAAGTCCTGCACTTCGTCATCTTCGACCTGGGCGCCAAGCAGAACGCGGCTGTAGGCCGCACCATGGTTGCGGTAATGAAACATGGATATGTTCCAGCGCGTGCCGAGGGACATCAAGAACTTAAGCAATGCGCCCGGACGCTCAGGAAACTCGAACTGAAACACCTTTTCGTTGGTAATCGTCGGCGCATGGCCGCCCACCATATGGCGGATATGCTGCTTGGCCAGATCGCTGTCGGTCAGATCGATCACACTGTAGCCGGATTCGCGCAGTTCCTGCACCAGGTCTTCACGCCCGTGACCGCCCGCCTGGATCTGGATGCCCACGAAGATAGTGGCATTGGTCGCGTCCGCGTAACGGTAGTTGAACTCGGTGATGCTGCGTTTGTGCAGGGCGTTTATGAACGTTTTGAACGAGCCTGGCTTCTCCGGGATGGTCACCGCAAGGATGGCTTCGCGCTTCTCACCAACTTCCGTGCGCTCGGAAATGTAACGCAGGCGATCAAAGTTCATGTTGGCGCCACTGAGAGTGGCAATCAGGTTTTCGTTCTCGATCTGCTCACGCTCGATGTACTTTTTGATACCTGCCACACCCAGTGCACCCGCTGGTTCAGCGATGGAGCGTGTGTCTTCGAAGACGTCCTTGATGGCGGCACAGATCTCGTCGGTGGAGACGGTGATTACCTCATCCACGTGATCCTTGCAGATCTCCCACGGGTACTTGCCGATCTGCTTGACCGCCACGCCGTCCGCGAAGATGCCCACTTCATCCAGGACCACGCGCTTACCGGCCTTCAGGGCGGCCTGCAGACAATTGGAGTCTTCCGGCTCAACGCCGATGATCTTGATTTCCGGGCGCAGGTACTTGATGTAGGCAGCCATACCGGCGATCAATCCACCACCACCGACGCAGATAAAAATGGCATGAATAGGCTTGCCAAACTGCCACATGATTTCCATGGCCACCGTGCCCTGCCCGGCGATTACGTCGGGATCATCATAGGGCGGGATGTAGGTGTAACCATGTTTGCGGATCAATTCCTGGGCATGAGCTGCTGCCTCGTCGAAAGCATCGCCCCTGAGAACCACTTTGGCACCGTGATCCCGAACCGAGCGTACCTTGATCTCAGGTGTGGTCTGGGGCATTACGATCACTGCCTTAATGCCGAGGTTCTTGGCCGCAAGCGCTACACCCTGGGCATGATTGCCAGCAGAGGCGCAAATCACGCCTTTGACTTTCTGTTCTTCCGACAGTTGCGCAATCCGGTTATAGGCGCCACGAATCTTGAAAGAAAACACCGGCTGAAGGTCTTCGCGCTTGAGCAGAATGTTGTTGCCAAAGCGCTTTGAGAGGCTGCGGGCCTCGGTCAGCGGAGTCTCGATGGCCACGTCGTAAACACGGGCGTCGAGGATTTTCTTGATGTAGCGTTGCGGCATGGTTCCGTCCGGAGGTTGATGTCTTGTTGGAAAAACGCACAGTGTAGAAACTTTGCCGGGGTTCCGTCTATAAGCAAGGCGTTCGGAAGCGCTATAATAGCGGCCACTGTGACCATTTTCCGCAAAAAACCGGAGTTCCTTTAATGAATCAGGACGAACTGAAGAAAGCCGTCGCTCAGGCTGCATTGGACTATATCAGGCCCCATCTGGACCAGGACAGTATTATCGGCGTGGGCACAGGCAGCACCGCCAACTGTTTTATCGACCTGCTGGCCAGCGTGCGCAATGACTTTGACGGTGCCGTTGCCAGTTCGGACGCTACAGCCGAGCGGCTGAAAAGCCACGGCATTCCGGTATACGACCTGAACAGTGCCGCACCGCTCGAGTTTTACGTGGATGGCGCCGATGAAACCAATGAGCACCTGGAGCTCATCAAGGGCGGCGGTGGTGCCCTTACCCGCGAGAAAATTGTGGCAGCGGTCTCCAAGACATTTGTCTGCATTGCCGACGAATCCAAGAAGGTTGGTATCCTCGGTGAGTTCCCGCTTCCGGTAGAGGTAGTCCCCATGGCTCGCAGCTATGTCGGCCGTGAAATCGTAAAGCTGGGCGGAGATCCGGTCTACCGTGAAGGCTTCACCACTGATAATGGCAATATCATTATTGACATCCATAACCTGGATATTTCCCGCCCTATTCAGGTGGAAGAAAAATTGAACAACATTGTTGGCATTGTTACCAACGGGCTGTTTGCCCGGCGGCCCGCGGATTTGTTGTTGCTTGGCACCAAAGATGGCGTTAAGACTATTTCCCGAAAGGACGGCTGACTTTCCGGGAGGATCTTGAGCCCGGGGAAGCCGCGAAGAGGTGGGCTCATCAGGGGCACGCTGTGAATACGTCCCTGTACGCTCGACAAAAACATCCATGTTTTTGACGCCCCCTGATGAGCCCACCTCTTCGCGGCCCGGTCTCTTTGCGCGCCTTCTACAACCAAGCGCTTGCTTGGTTTTTTAATATAGGTGAAACTGCTTCTATGATTTCTGATCGCAGGGAGCCTCACCGTGTCCGATTATTTCAACGATACCCATGAGCAGGTCCGCCAGAGCGCCCGCAAGTTTATTGCCACTCACGTTCTGCCCTACATAGACGACTGGGAGGAAGCCGGCGAGTTTCCCCGCGAGCTTTATAAAAAGGCCGGGGATGCGGGGCTTCTTGGGGTTGGTTTTCCGGAGAGCCTCGGTGGTATTGGAGAAGGTGACATCTTTATGAAAGTCGCCGTTTCTGAAGAACTGATGCGCTCCACTTCCGGCGGACTGGTAGCCGGGCTTGGATCGTTGGATATCGGCCTCCCCCCGGTGGCGAAGTGGGCACAACCGGAAGTCAAAGAAGCCATCGTGCCACCGGTATTGCGTGGCGAGAAAATTGCCGCACTGGCGGTCACCGAGCCGGGGGGCGGCTCTGATGTAGCCAATATCAAGACACGGGCAGTCAGGGATGGCGAGCACTACGTCGTCAACGGCAGCAAGACGTTTATCACCAGCGGCATACGCGCCGACCACTACACCGTTGCCGTGCGCACTGGTGGCGAGGGCCACGGTGGTGTCAGCCTGCTGCTGATCGACCGCGACATGCCTGGTTTTTCCACCGGCAAGAAGCTCAAAAAAATGGGCTGGTGGGCCAGCGATACGGCGGAACTGTTCTTTGAAGACTGCCGGGTACCCGCCAACCGCCTGATCGGCGCTGAAAACGCCGGCTTTATTGCCATCATGAGCAACTTCCTGTTCGAGCGCCTTAGCCTGTCGATCATGGCCTACATGACCGCCGAGATCGCGCTGGAGGCTTCCATGGCCTGGGCCGGGCAGCGGGAGGCGTTTGGTCGCCCGGTCAAAGGCTTCCAGGTAACGCGCCATAAGCTGGTGGACATGGCTACCCAGGTGGATGTAGCACGGGAGTACACGTATCGCTGTGCAGCGCTGATGCAGGCGGGAAAGAACCCGATCAAACAGGTGGCCATGGCGAAAAACTTTGCGGTGGAGGTTTGCGAAAAAGTCACCCGCGAAGCCGTCCAGATACATGGCGGCATGGGATACATGCGGGAGTCAGTGGTGGAGCGGCTTTACCGGGATGCGAAGATATTGTCGATTGGTGGTGGTACGGATGAGATCATGAAGGAGTTGATTGCCAAGCAGATGAGGCTGTAACGAGACCAACGTTTAGTTTCGATCCACATCATTGTCCCGTATAATTGCGCCCACTTTTTAAACGCAGTTAAACGCACTTCAGAAAGGATCGCTCATGAACTTCGACAATATCCCGGTTGGCAAGAATCCGCCAGAAGACATCTACGTCGCCATCGAAATTCCGGCCAACAGCTCACCGGTCAAGTACGAGCTGGACAAGGACATGGGCGCACTGCTGGTTGACCGCTTCATGGCCACACCCATGTTCTACCCGGCCAACTACGGCTTCATTCCCCACACCCTGGCCGACGACGGCGACCCCATCGACGTACTGGTTGTGACTCCTTACGCCGTTCAGGCCGGTTCCGTTATTCGTTGCCGTCCGGTTGGTGTACTGAACATGGAAGACGAAGCCGGTGGTGACGCCAAACTGATTGCGGTTCCCCACGACAAGCTGACCACGTCTTACCACAATGTGCAGGAAATTGATGACCTGCCGGAATTGCTGCGGGACCAGATCCATCACTTCTTCGAGAACTACAAGACTCTCGAGCCAGGCAAGTGGGTCAAGGTCCAGGGCTGGGGCAATGCCGCAGAAGCCAAAAAGGCTATCGAAGACGCGGTGAATGCCTACAAGGGCTAACAGCAGCGCACTCATTTGACCACAAAAAACCGGGCTCAAAAGATGGCCCGGTTTTTTGTGGACTCAAGGTTTCGCCGGGGTCAACCCCGACTCAGCAAATCGCGCATATCACTGATCGCTGCACTGGCACGGGACAGGTACGCCGCCATGGTCAGCGAGTGATTGGCAAGCACGCCATAACCGCTGCCATTCAGAATTACAGGGCTCCACATTTCGCCCTGAGTACCTTCCAGTTCAATGATAATCTGCTTGGCACTCGCCAGGGCGTTTTTGTCGTTCAGCACCTTGCGGAAATCCACTTCAATGGCGCGGAAGATATGCAGCAAGGCCCAGGCGCTGCCGCGGGCTTCGTAAAACACATCGTCTATCTTCGTCCAGGAAGTTTTGACCTCTTCACCTGTCACGTCCTCCAAGAGGGGGTCATCCGGATTGATATTGGATACCGAATCAGACACAGACGCCTTACCGACACTTTCCCCCAGTGTACGGGATAGGCTGCCCAGACGGGTTTCCAGGTCCCCCAACCAGTTGGCCAGGTTATCAGCCCTGGCGAAGAACTGCGCATCTGGCTGATCCGGGCGCGACAGACGGTCGAGGTAACTGTATAAGGCCCGGATACCACGACGGTACTCCGCCTCTGTGGAGGGAAGCGCCCAGCTGCCGCTGTCGAAGTGCAACTGCGGCTCTGCAATAACCAGGTCCCGATCTTCAGCGGACTGGCTCTGGGAGCGACTGATGTCCCTGCGCATGGCGCGGGAGAAGTCGCGAAGCTGAACCAGTACACCAAATTCCCAGTTGGGCATGTTATCCAGCCAGAGCCCCGGCGGGAAAATATCATTGGCAATATATCCGCCGGGCTTGTCGAGCAATGTTTCCGCAACACGGATCATGGTTACTGTGGTAGCGAACCCGGTGACTGGCTCCCGCTGCATTTCATCAGCGACAGTGCGAGTGTGGTCACGCACCGAAAAAACATCCGGCTCGCTGCTCCAGATCATTCCCAGCACCAGCGCAACCAGAAAATAAACGATAACGACAGCCAGAATGAATTTGCCGACAAACCCGCCACCACCGGAGAGATCCCGAACATCGTCTTTGCGATCACTGAAGTACTGTCTGATTTTTCCTGGCATTGGTTGTTTTTTCCCCTGTCTATCGTTTGTTCTCGATACGGCCCGTCCGAGCGCTTCAATACCATGACGCATAGGCGGGTTTTATGCAATTTGCAGCCTTGTAGCAGGCGTCAATACTCTGCCTCAAACGGACGCCCCAAATGGTATCCCATTGCTCCGTCAATACCGATACCGGTAAGCTCCGAGTATTCGCTCTCGGTTTCCACACCAGTAACGTAAACCTTCACGCCCCTACTGCGGGCTATGGTAGCTACGGATTCCAGATAGAAGCGATTATCCTCGTGACTGTCGATACCGTGTATAAAGCTACTATCGATACGCAACGCCTGGAATCTCAGATTTCTCAGGTAACTGAACGGCACACCGCCAACCCCGAAGCGATCGACGATCACCGGCACCTGTAATCGGTTCAGAGCTCGCACCAGAAGCCCTACCTGGGTACGGTGGTGATGGATTGTCTGTTCAGAGATTCCAATCTGCAATCGCTGGCGTTCCGGCCCTGCCATCTCAAGTTGCGCCAGAAGATCCTTTCGGAATTCCTCGCTGGCCACAGACACCATACCCAGTGCCATTGCCAACCTATCTCCTGACTGTTCCCGCAGTAGCCTGAGTGAGCGCATCAGAACCCAGCGGTCAATGTCTGGAGTAAGGCCGAAACGTTCTGCCATGGGCACGAAAATGTTCGCCTTGACCCAGCCATCGGGCGTCTTAATCCGGGAGAACACCTGATGAAACAGCAGTTCACCCTCTCCCCTGCCAACCATCGGCTGCAGCCAGAGCGACAACCAGTCGTCCCGGATAGCCTGCTTGATGATCGCACGCCAGGTTTCACTATTGTAGTGCTCCAACCTATCGGTATCGGCGGCATGACATACGGAAGCATTTTCCGTCTGCGCCCGGCGCAGGGCCTCATCGGCGGCTGACATCAGGTCACGGACATATCTATTCTCAGTAGCCTGGGCGATACCGGCATGAACCGAAACGTCCATGGGCGCCGAGAATTCCGAATATATACCATCGAGCTCCTCTATGAGTTGACGGCACCATATGATGCCGTCAGCCCGGGAAACTCCAGGTAGAAAGACGGCAATTCCGGCACCGTTCAGCCTTCCCGCGAAAGAATCACTGTGGCGACGGGTGAAGACGTCAATGGCGCCAGCAATGCCCAGCAGCAGGCGATCCGCCTCTTCACGGCCATAGTTCTGGTTGTACTGTGCGAAGTCCGCCAGCTGAATCAACAACAACACACCCGGAGCTGCCCGCTCCTCGGACTCAACTTCCACCTTTAGCCTTTGCTCAAAGGCTGTGCGGCTGGCCAAACCGGTCACGCTGTCTTCGTTGTTGACCTTCCGCAGGTGCTGGATCAGCTTGGCCTGGCCTTCAAACAACTGGCCAAGATCATCCGCCATCTGGTTCATGGCGTGGGTAACCTGATTCAGCTCGCGGGTAGAGGTGATATTCACCCTGCGCCGGAAATCGCGACGACCAAGGGCCTGAGCCTGTTTCTCCACTGCCCCCAGCGGTTTCAGGAGGCGGGTAACCGTCCAGAACAGCCCAATCAACCCTAATCCGGCGACCAGGACGGAACCTGCGACAGTGCGAACCGTCACTTTCCAGAGATCCTCATAGGCACGACCGGGGTGACTGATCACCCGAACCTTACCCAGACGGCTCCAGCCCCGCACCACCTCTGCCTCCGCTTCTGGCAAAGGCAGGTCCGCCAGGGAAACAAACCAGCGAGGCACGTTTATTCCACGAAGTGAGGTTTCCCTGCCGGCAATTTTCTCCCCCTGGTTGTCGAGGTAAAGCACGGACAGGTAACGACCGCTGTCAAACACCGCGTCAATCAGGGACGAGGAGGCCACCGGATCGCGACCGTCGATAGCGTTGGACAGGGAAAGGCCGATTGCAGTAGCACCATCCTGTGAGTGCCCGCGAAGCTGGTCCGTCATGTAATCGCGAAAACGATCAAAGCTCACACTCACCGCAGCAACCAGCACCAGCAGCAACAATCCCCCGGTGAATAGCAAAAGCAGGCTGCGCAGGGTGATCACACCCCGCTGGCGGGCAAACTGCAATGTTTCCTGCATCCGTGCCATAACGGGCAACCCCTGGCTGGATAACGGTTACCTGAGAGCTGATGTGACCTGAACCGCAGAGTTGACAAACATTTACATGGAGTCACCTACGCGGACAACATTAAACACTATAGACTCTGCAAAACGATTAATGTTGATAATATCTGCCTGTATGGAGACGGGCGGCCAGGAACGAAAAAAAACAGGCCGGAGCACAATGAACGACGAAAGCCAGAAAGAAAAACTCAGGCAGCACTTTGCTCGCCGCGTCACAACCCAGGCGCGGGTGGTCCTGGATACATGGCAGAAGATCCACGAAGACGCCAGCCAGTCTGCCGCATTCAGGGACGACTTTGCCAGGGCGACCGACAAACTGGTTCGCTATGCCAGACGATTCGAAATGGAGAGCCATGCCGAATCAGGGCAAAAAGTGTTCGAGCTTATTGGCGGATGGGCCGAAGGCGAGGCTCTGCCAGACGGCCTTGACCGCAAACTGCAGGACGCCATTGAACAGCTTTCCCGATGTACCCTCCGGCGCACTGACCAGACAGCCAACGAGGCTCCCCAGCAGTATCGCCGAACCCCGGTTTACATAGCGCTGTCCAGCGAGGAAATGTCCGGCCGGCTTATTCGTCAGCTGGAGTTTTTCGGGTTCCGCGCCTCAGCGTTCCACACGGCAGAAAAGCTGATCGAAGCCTGTGCCCTTCATAAGCCCGAAACCATCCTGATGGACGTGAACTACAGCGGTGAACCATTAAGTGGTATTGCCACCATCGAACGCCTGCAGGAACGTCACGATACCCCCATCCCCATTATTTTCATGAGCGATGAAGACGGCAGCATCGAGACGCGCCTGCGCGCCTCCCGCTGCGGTGGCGAGGAGTTTTTCTACCCGGCGGTAGACCCGGGCCAGTTGATCGAGAAGATAGAGACGTACACTCACGGCAACACGGTAGAACCCTATAAAGTGCTGGTGCTGGATGACTCCCGCGCACAGGCCAAGTTCATGGAAACGGTGCTCAAGAAGGCCGGGATGACTGCCCATATCATCACCGACCCCATGCAGATCATCCATGCGCTGGAGGACTTTTCGCCGGAGATTATTATCCTCGACATGTACATGCCCGGTTGCACCGGCATGGAAATCGCCCGGGTGATTCGCCAACAGGATCGCTTCCACAGCGTACCCATTATCTACCTCTCTGCAGAGGAGGATGTCAGCAAACAGCTTCACGCCATGAGCCTTGGCGGCGATGACTTCCTGACCAAGCCCATTGACCCCAAACACCTGATCGCCACTATCCACAATCGTGGCCGGCGCGCCCGCTCGCTACTCGCACTGATGATCCGCGACAGCCTGACCGGCCTGTTCAATCATACCCACACGCTGCATCTGCTTGACCAGGAAATCGTGAAGAGCCGGCAGAAAGACCAGCCACTGTGCTTTGCGATGATCGACATCGATTACTTCAAGAAAGTGAACGACACCTTCGGGCATCCCATTGGCGACCGTGTACTGCGAAGTCTGTCCATGTTTCTGAAGCAGCGTCTGCGCAAGACCGATCACATCGGCCGGTACGGTGGTGAGGAATTTGCCATCATCCTGCCGGACACCCGCGAGAGCGACGCCCGCAACGTCCTCAACGAAATTCGCGAACGCTTCTCGGAACTGGTTCAGCCTGCTGGTGACCGGGAGTTCAATGTCACTTTCAGTTGCGGCGTTGCCGCCTGGAAAGGCGACACCTCCCCGGCTTTATGCGAACGGGCAGACAGGGCGCTTTATCGGTCCAAGGAGCAGGGGCGAAATTGCGTTACGGCTGCTGGCGACTGAGTCAGACTCCAACCCTCGGCCCCGCCCCGCTTCCGGGGCCGTTTTATGAAACCAACGTCTTATAGAACTCCCTCTCTCCGTTCACGACAATGACTGTGCAAAATGGCAGAGGTCGCGTCAGTGGCGGCGAGATATTTTTTGACACAAACCAGAATGTCAAAAAGTGTTGATCTAAAGGCTTCAAGAACGCACCATTGACTGAAAATGTCGCTAAAGTCGGCGATCCTGTTAATATTTCAGCAAGGCGGATGCAATCATGGCGACCATACTCGTCCTCCATGGACCCAATCTGAACATGCTCGGAACCCGCGAGCCGGAGGTCTATGGTCATGAGACTTTGGCGGACATTGATGAACGATTACACCAGAAAGCCGCCGAAAGTGGTCATCACCTGCTACATTTACAGTCAAACGCAGAATATGAACTGATTGAGCGGACTCATGAAGCCAGATCGGAAGGGGTGGATTTCATCATTATCAACCCGGCGGCATTCACCCACACAAGTGTTGCACTGCGGGATGCCATGCTGGCATCAGGCATTCCGTTTATTGAAGTACATCTTTCCAACGTGCATGCGCGGGAAGCCTTCCGCCATCACTCCTACTTTTCTGATATCGCCGATGGCGTTATCTGCGGGCTGGGCAGCCTGGGGTACGACCTCGCACTCGAAGCCGCCCTGCAACGAATTCATCGATAGAACTGATTAAAACGGGATCGGACTGACTATGGACATTCGCAAGATCAAGAAACTTATCGAGCTGCTGGAGGAATCCGACGTCGAGGAGCTGGAAATTCACGAAGGTGATGATTCAGTTCGTATTTCCCGACGTCGCGAACAATTGGCCGCACCGCAGTATATGGCTCAGTACCCTGCTCAGGCACCGCAGCCTGCACCATCCTCACAGCCGTCCGCGGCGGCCGATGAACCCGCCAAACCGGCGGAGCCGTCTGGTCACGCTGTGAAGTCGCCTATGGTAGGTACGTTCTACCGTTCACCGTCGCCCACGGCCAAGTCGTTCGTGGAAGTGGGACAATCAGTGAAGGCTGGTGATGTGGTGTGCATCGTGGAAGCCATGAAAATGATGAACCAGATCGAGACGGACAAGAGCGGCACCGTTACCGAGATTCTGGTAGAAAACGGGCAGCCGGTCGAGTTCGACCAGCCACTGATCATCATTTCCTGAACCCGGTGATACCCTCATGGCTATGTTAGAAAAAGTTCTGATCGCAAACCGCGGCGAGATCGCCCTGCGCATCCTGCGAGCCTGCAAGGAGCTGGGAATCAAGACCGTGGCCGTCCATTCGCAGATAGACCGCGAGCTGATGCATGTGCGCCTGGCGGACGAGTCCGTCTGTATAGGCCCCAATAACGCCACTGAAAGCTACCTGAACATCCCGGCAATTATCAGCGCTGCGGAAGTCACAGACTCTGTCGGCATCCATCCCGGTTATGGTTTCCTAGCGGAAAACGCGGATTTTGCCGAGCAGGTGGAAAAAAGCGGTTTCCGGTTCATCGGTCCCAGGGCTGAAACCATTCGCCTTATGGGCAACAAGGTTTCTGCCATCAACTCGATGATCGAAGCCGGCGTTCCCACCGTTCCTGGTTCCGATGGCCCGATTACCGACGACGATGCGCGCACTCTGGAAGTCGCCAAACGAATCGGCTACCCGGTAATCATCAAGGCGGCATCCGGCGGCGGAGGCCGCGGCATGCAGGTAGTCCACTCCGAGGCGGCGCTGCTGAAAAGCGTGCAGATTACCCAGAGTGAAGCCAAGAACACCTTTGGCGATGCCACGGTTTATCTGGAAAAGTACCTTGAACGCCCCCGCCATGTGGAGGTTCAGGTACTGGCGGACACCCACGGCAATGTAATCCACCTGGGCGACCGGGACTGCTCCATGCAGCGCCGGCACCAGAAGGTGCTGGAAGAAGCCCCCGCACCAAACATTGACCCGGAAGCCCGTGAAATCGCCCTGAAGGCCTGTGTCGACGCCTGCAAGAAAATCGGCTATGTCGGAGCGGGCACGTTCGAGTTCCTCTATCAGGATGGTGCCTTCTACTTCATAGAGATGAACACCCGGGTACAGGTGGAACATCCGGTGTCCGAGATGGTCACTGGTGTGGACATCGTGCGCGAGCAGCTCCGTATTGCCAGCGGTCTGCCCCTGCAATATACCCAGGACGATATCAAGATTTCGGGCCATGCCCTGGAATGCCGCATCAACGCCGAAGACCCGAAAACCTTTGTGCCCAGCCCCGGCACGGTCAAGCATTTTCATGCGCCCGGCGGCAACGGCATACGAGTTGACTCGCACCTCTACAGCGGCTACACGGTGCCGCCGTTCTACGATTCCATGGTGGCCAAACTGATCACCTGGGGCGATGATCGCGAAATAGCCCGTCGCCGCATGAAGAACGCCCTGGACGAACTTCTGGTCGAGGGCATCAAGACCAATCAGGCCCTGCACCGGAAACTGGTACGCGATGGCGGTTTCAAACAGGTAGACTTCACCATTCATTATCTGGAAAAACTGATACGGGACTGACCTGTACAGCTGATCCGTCTACCGAACAGGACACCAACATGCCCTGGATACAATTACAGATCCCGGCTGATCCCGACAATGCGGATCAGCTTGAGGACCTGCTTATGGAGATGGGTGCTGAAGCCGTCTCCATGGAAGATGCCGCCGACCAGCCACTGTATGAGCCCGACCCCGGTACGACACCGCTCTGGCACCAGACCAGCGTGACCGGTCTGTTCAGCTCGGAACGGGACATTGAGGAACTTTGCGCTGCGGTTCAGGATGCCTGGCACCAGCAGACACAGCAGTCCCTGCCAGATATCGACGTTACCCTGGTGGAAGACAAGGACTGGGAACGCGAGTGGATGGAAGACTTCAAGCCACTCCGTTTTGGCGAGCGGCTGTGGATCGTGCCCAGCTGGCACGACGCTCCCGATCCGCACGCGGCCAACCTGCTGCTGGATCCGGGGCTGGCTTTTGGCACCGGCACCCACCCCACCACAGCCCTGTGCCTGGAATGGCTCGATGGCCAGGATGTGGAGTCACACCAGGTGATCGACTACGGCTGCGGCTCGGGCATTCTCGGCCTCGCGGCCCTGTTGCTGGGGGCGGATCATGTGATCGGCGTTGATACCGACCCCCAGGCACTGGAAGCGAGCCGGGAAAACGCGCGCCGCAACAAGGTTGAAGAAGACCTGCTCGATCTGTTTCTACCCGGCGATGAGCCCGACACAAAGGCTGACATCATGCTGGCCAATATCCTTGCCCAGCCCTTGATCGGACTTGCCCCCAGGCTGGCAGCAAAGGTGAAACCAGGCGGCGATATCGTGTTATCCGGAATACTATCCAACCAGGCTCGCGAAGTCATGGAGGCCTATGAGCCCTGGTTCATCATGGACGAACCGGAACAGCGCGAAGAGTGGATACGACTCACAGGACGACGCAACGACAGGTGACGGACACGGCTGAACCTACTAAACTCCGTGACTCCTAGCGATGTCGCTTACAGGAATGAAGCATGACCCAGAGCAGCTTGCAGACACGATGCCCGAAATGCGAAACCCGCTTTCGGGTGACCGATGCCCAGCTTAGTGTAGCCGGAGGAAAGGTACGTTGTGGCAATTGCATGGCTGTATTCAATGCAGTGGAGCATCAGATATCAGGCACCGCCGACGGCGGCAAAACCCCGCGGGACGGGTCCGCGCGCGAGAACCAGGACAAATCCTCTGAGCACAGGTTTTCATCGGATGATGACCTGATTTTTGCCGACAACCCAGAGGAAGATGCGGCTGAAGGCCCTTACGCAGGCACCAAACTGACGTTTTCCGACGACGAACTGAGCGACAGCTTCCGTACGGTAGACGAGCGCGGTAGCAGCAGCTTTGAAACCGAAGATGACGAAAACAAGGAAAACATAGACGAAAGCTGGGCTGAGGCAATGCTGTCGGACGACGACACGCCAACACGCAAGCCGGAGCCTGTCGAAGAAGAGCCTCCCAAGCCACTCCAGCTGGATGAACCCGAGGCTGATGTGCCACAACCTGAAGACACCTCCGATGAAGAGGCACCGTCACAGACGAGCAACGGGCAGCCAGCACAGCGGGAGGACCTGAGCCTTGAGTCCGCAGACGAACCGGAAGGGTTCTATGTTGACCAGCCCCGGTCGTCGTCAGTTGACGACGAACCCATGACGGCGAGCTCCCCTTACACCGATCTCCGCAGGGAGCCCGTTGCTGTTGCCGGCAGCGGTGGCACCCGCCTCAGAACAACTCTCTGGACCCTGGTCGTACTGGCACTCATCGGCGTACTGGTGGCACAGGTTACCTGGTTTCAGTTTGACCGCCTGTCTTCGATACCAGAGCTACGCCCTTTCTATGAGAAAGGCTGTGAAATCGCCGGCTGCGAGTTGAAGCCACTGGTGAATGTGGACGCCATCCAGAGCCGCAAGCTTGTGGTAAGAACCAACCCCGAAAACCGTAGCCAGTTAGTGGTCGACGCCGTCATCATCAACCGGGCGGCGTTCGAGCAACCGTTTCCCGCCATTGCCCTGACCTTTTCCAACCTGAATGGCGATGTGGTTGCCCAAAGCATCTTCACACCGAATGAGTATCTCGCTGGTGAAGGTCAGGAAATGGAAGCCATGCCAACGGACACTCCGGTCAGGATTGTCATTAATATTCGTGACCCGGGCAGAGATGCCGTGAACTATAACATTGCCTTCCGCGCCAACCAGGAGTAGGCAAGTCCTTACTTGCAAAATTGTGGCGACCCCCATCGAATTGCCTGAAAGTCAACCAGACAGAACGAAAAATAATCAACTTTTTCATGACCTCGCCCCTTCAATAGCATCTCTCCCGGCGGTATCATTACCGCCCTTCGGATCAGGATCGGTTACTTATTGAGCAACCGTTCAGACCCGACGTTCGCTTAACCCGCTGTGACACGGACTCAGATCATGCTGCCAACGGCAAAAATCGGGCCGTACACTTTGCCCAATCCGCTGATCGTTGCGCCCATGGCTGGTGTAACCGATCGTCCTTTTCGCCTGCTTTGTCGGCGTATGGGCGCGGGACTGGCCGTGTCTGAAATGGTCATTGCGGACAGCAGACACTGGAACACACGCAAGTCACAGACACGAATGAATCACCAGGGTGAGCCCGAGCCCAGGTCTGTTCAGATAGCCGGCGGTGATCCAGACATGCTGGCCAATGCCGCCAGGCTCAACGCTGAATTCGGCGCCCAGATCATTGATATCAACATGGGCTGCCCGGCCAAGAAGGTATGCAACAAGGCCGCCGGCTCGGCGCTGATGAAGGATGAAGCGCTGGTCCGGGAGATTTTGAAAGCTGTTGTGGCTGCGGTGGATATCCCGGTAACCCTCAAAATGCGCACGGGATGGGACCGGGAACACCGGAACGCCCCGCTGATTGCACGTATGGCCGAGGATGCTGGAATACAGGCACTGGCTGTACACGGTCGCACCCGTGCCGATGCCTATAAGGGCGAGGCGGAGTACGACACCATCGCCGAGGTGAAATCCCGGGTTGGCATTCCGGTCTTTGCCAACGGTGATATTACATCGCCGGAACAGGCAAAACATGTTCTGAGCCACACCGGCGCGGATGGATTACTGATTGGTCGCGGTGCTCAGGGCCGCCCCTGGATTTTCCGGGAAATCCTGCATTTTCTGGAAACCGGCAAGCATCTTTCGGAACCGCCGGTGGACGAAGTGGAACAGGTGCTCAGTGAGCACCTTGATGCGTTGCATGCCTTTTATGGCGAGACCATGGGTGTGCGCATCGCAAGAAAACATGTGGGCTGGTACCTCCAGTCCCATGACGAAGACAAACGATTCCGCAAACGCTTCAACGCCATTGACTGCGCGCTGGAGCAGAAAGACAGTATTCAACAGTACTTTGCAGGCTTACGAAATGGAGAGGTATTCGCAGCATGACCGCTGAAACTTTGGCTAATGACAACCTGACCGCACCCGCCAACGATGACATTCATCAGTTGCAGACGGTGAACAGCAGCGGCAACACCGTTACCCTGCGTGACAGCGTGGAAGTTGCCCTGAAAAACTATTTTGCCCAGCTTGATGGCGCCCCGGTGACCGAGGTCTATCAACTGGTTTTGTCCGAAGTGGAGGCCCCGCTGCTGGAGCAGGTAATGAAGTACACCCGCAACAACCAGACCAAGGCGTCGACCATGCTGGGTCTCAATCGCGGCACCCTGCGCAAGAAACTAAAACAGTACGGTCTGCTATAATCCAGCTACCCGATTGAAACGAGGGCCTCCCGGACAACATTCGCGAGGCCTTCATTCGTTCATACCCAGCAGAAATAAGTGACCCATGGCAAATCAGGCTAATACCCCCGTTCGTCGCGCGCTGATAAGCGTGTCTGATAAAACCGGTATCGTTGAGTTCGGCCGCGCGCTGACTGATCGCGGCATCGAATTGCTCTCTACCGGTGGCACTTTCCGGTTATTGAAGGAAAACCAGGTTCCGGTCACCGAAGTCAGTGATCACACCGGCTTCCCCGAGATGATGGATGGTCGCGTAAAGACTCTGCACCCGAAAATTCACGGCGGCATCCTGGGGCGTCGCGGTACCGACGACGCAGTGATGGCAGAGCACAGCATTGATCCCATCGATATGGTGGTTGTTAACCTTTACCCCTTCGAGGAAACCGTCGCCAAACCGGACTGCGATCTGGAAACGGCGATCGAAAACATTGATATTGGCGGCCCCACCATGGTTCGTGCCGCTGCAAAAAATCATAACGACGTTGCCATTGTCGTTAACACGGCGGATTACAGACGGGTGCTCCAAGAGCTGGACGACACTGATGGCCAGCTGACCCACAAAACCCGCTTCGACCTTGCCGTGAAGGCGTTTGAGCACACAGCTGGCTACGATGGTGCCATCGCCAACTACCTGGGAGGTCGCACTGCAGACAACGACAACGCGGACTTCCCCCGCACCTTCAACAACCAGTTTGTGAAGGTTCAGGACATGCGCTACGGCGAGAACCCACATCAGCGTGCTGCCTTCTATACCGAACGGTATCCGCGGGAAGCCTGTATCGCCACCGCCAAACAGATACAGGGCAAGGAACTGTCCTTCAACAATGTCGCTGACACCGACGCTGCACTGGAGTGTGTAAAGCCTTTCGCCGACCCGGCCTGCGTTATTGTCAAACACGCCAATCCCTGCGGTGTGGCCATTGGTGCGGATATCCGGCAGGCCTATGACCTGGCCTTTGCCACCGACCCCACATCGGCCTTCGGGGGCATCATTGCCTTCAACCGGGAGCTGGACGCGGAAACCGCAAAAGCCATCATCGACCGTCAGTTTGTGGAAGTCATCATCGCCCCGACCATTGCTGCCGAAGCCGTCGAACTGGTGGCCGCCAAGAAGAACGTCCGTCTGCTTGCCTGCGGCGAATTTGACGGCGAGCGTGCTAAATCTCTGGACTACAAGCGCGTTACCGGTGGTCTGCTGGTACAGGATCGCGACCTGGGCATGGTCGCCATGGAAGATGTCAAGGTGGTGACCGACCGCCAGCCGTCCGAGCAGGAGCTCAACGACCTGCTGTTCGCCTGGGAAGTGGCCAAGTACGTCAAATCCAACGCCATTGTCTATGCCAGGGCAGGACGTACGATTGGCGTTGGTGCCGGCCAGATGAGCCGGGTCTACAGCGCCAGAATCGCCGGCATCAAGGCCGCTGACGAGGGCCTGGAAGTGAAGGGCTCGGTCATGGCTTCGGATGCTTTCTTCCCGTTCCGGGATGGCATTGATGCCGCCGCTGCAGCAGGCATTACCGCCGTGATCCAGCCCGGCGGCTCCATGCGCGACCAGGAAGTGATCGACGCCGCCAATGAGCATGGTATTGCCATGGTATTCACCGGGATGCGGCATTTCAGACATTGATTGGGAGAAAACTATGAACATTCTGGTTATAGGCTCTGGCGGCCGCGAACACGCCCTCGCCTGGAAAGCCGCCCAATCCTCTGTCGCAGATCGGGTATTTGTCGCACCCGGCAACGCCGGCACTGCCCGGGAACCGGGCCTGGAAAACATCAACATTGACGTGATGGACCTCAAAGGCCTGGCCGACTTCGCCGCTGCCAACAACGTGGGCCTGACCATTGTCGGACCGGAGGCGCCGCTGGTAGCCGGTATTGTAGACCTGTTTGAAAAACGCGACCTGCGGGTGTTCGGGCCCAGCGCCGGAGCTGCGCAACTGGAAGGCTCCAAAGCGTTCACCAAGGATTTTCTGGACCGTCACAACATCCCTACCGCCGCCTACGCCAATTTCACCGATGTCGACCAGGCACTGGCCTATGTGCGCACTCAGGGTGCGCCCATCGTGGTGAAGGCTGATGGTCTTGCTGCTGGCAAGGGCGTCATCGTTGCCATGACACTGGCAGAGGCAGAAGATGCCATTCGCGACATGCTGGCGGGCAATGCCTTTGGTGATGCGGGCAACCGCGTTGTCATCGAGGAGTTTCTGGAAGGCGAGGAAGCCAGCTTCATCGTAATGGTGGATGGAGAGCACGTTCTACCCATGGCCACCTCACAGGATCACAAGCGTGTCGGCGATGGCGACACCGGCCCCAATACCGGTGGCATGGGGGCCTACTCCCCGGCCCCAGTGGTGACAGCCGACATCCACGACCGCATCATGGAAGAGGTTATATACCCTACCGTTCGGGGCATGGCTGCGGAAGGCTATCCCTATAAGGGCTTTCTCTACGCCGGCCTGATGATAGACGCAGCGGGATCGCCCAAGGTTATTGAATTCAACTGTCGCTTCGGGGACCCGGAAACCCAGCCCATCATGCTGCGAATGAAATCGGACCTGGTCGAACTCTGCCAGGCAGCAATCGACGGCAAACTGGACAAGTGCAGCTCAGACTGGGACGATCGTCCAGCCGTGGGCATAGTCCTCGCTGCGGGCGGCTACCCCGGCAGCTACAACAAAGGGGATGTCATTTCAGGGCTGCCTGAGGCAGAAACCAGTGGTGAGAAAGTGTTCCATGCCGGAACCCGCCTCAACGGTGAACAAGTAACCACCAACGGCGGACGCGTACTTTGTGCCACTGCCCTCGGGCAATGCGTCACCGAAGCCCAGCAGCGCGCCTACAAACTCGCCGCACAAATCCATTGGGACGGCAGTTTCTGTCGCAAGGATATTGCTTACCGGGCCATTGCCCGGGAAAACTCGGCTAGTGTCTGAAATCGGAAACCAGGATGCGCTCGAGCGCCGCACGAATCGTTTGCGGAATCGCGACAGCGCAATCCTGTTCCCGGTCAACAAACACGTGGACAACCTGCCCAACTGCAACCGGCTCGGTATCACCGGTTTTGAAAAGGCCTAGTTCGTAGGTCACCGAGCTGTTGCCAATCTTTATCACCCTGAGCCCGGCATCCAGCGCGTCTGGATACGCCACCGGTTTTTTGAACTGACAACTGGAACTGACCACGTACCCAACCACCGGCGCATTATTGATATCCAGCCCGCCAGCCTCAATCAGGTATCGGTTGATGGTGGTGTCAAAATAGGAATAGTAGGTCACGTTGTTCACATGCCCATAGACATCATTGTCCATCCACCGGGTAGTGATAGAGTACAGAATGCCAAAGTCATCTCGTTCCACAGAGCTCTCCGTTTACCAGCTTTATTGCATTATGGACCAATCAAACAGCACAACCTGTCGAACGGTTTTACCGGTTGCGCGTCAACACTCTGACCAAAGTCTTACCAGATTGTTGTAAGTACCAGTCAACTGCACAAGCTCTGCCTGGTCCTCCCCCTGCGTTGCACGCAGCCGACGCAGGGCATTATCCATTTCATAAAGCAGGCGACGTTTCTCCGCGTCCCGCACAAGACTCTGCATGAACATGTAACAACCGAGACGCTCACCCCGGGTCACGGGAGTGACCTCATGCAGAGATCCTGATGGGTAGGCAATCAGGCTGCCTGCAGCCAGTTTGACCCTCTGTTCGCCAAAGGTGTCGGTGATTTTCAGCTCCCCGCCGTCATACTCATCCGGTTCTGACAGGAACAGGGTTGCGGACACATCCGTACGCAGGTAACTGCCATCCGGCAAAGGGCGGAGAGTGCCATCTATATGCTTACCGTAGTGACTGTCATCAACGGTGTAGCGATTGAAATTGGGTGGGATAATCTTGAAAGGCAGAAGCGCACTCATTACCTCCGGGGTACGATTGAGCGCTCGCATTATAATGACTCGTAAATCCCGCAAAACATCGGAATTTTCGGGAATCTGAAGATTTTTTTTAACAAGCCTGGCCTGTGGGCCGGCACTGATTCCACGTTCCCAGTCGGCGTAAGAAAGCTGGCGGCGAATCGCCGCCAGCTCGTCCGATGTCAGAACGTTATCGAAACTGACAATCATTTTTAGGATGTTGCTCCTGTATCACGCTCGATTAAAAATCGTAACGCATGGTTGCAATCAGATGACGACCGGGTCCGGGAATACCCTGAGCACCACCTTCGGCGGCCTGGGAGATGTACTCCTTGTCGGCCAAGTTGAAGGCGTTGAGCCGGACCTGAAGATCTTGGTTAAAGCGATAGGTCGTCGACGCGTGAAACACGGAGTAGCTGTCTATCTCGATCTGACGACGTCGACCTCCTGGCTTAGCATTCGCATTGTAAACCTGATCGTCCACGTACTCCATGCCGCCGCCCACACTCCATTGTGCAGACAGATCATAGGTTGTCCAGGCGTTAAATGTATGCTCCGGAGTGCCACCCAAACGAGAGCCTTCTTCCCAAGGGTTGTTGGACTTGATTACTTCTGAATCCAGGAAAGTATAGCTTGTGTAAAGTTCCCAATCCGGCGTAATACTGCCCGATGCACCGATCTCGAAACCCTCGACCCGCTGTTCGCCGTCGAGTACGTCCAGCTGGTCACCCTGACCAATGGCCGGTGTACGGGCATTGGTTTTATCAGTACGGAAGATCGCCGCGCTAACCAACAGGTTATCGGCAACGCTGACCTTGGCACCCAGCTCGTAGGCGATGGTTTTTTCCGGATCGGTGTTGAAAGCGTCCTCGTCAATGATGTCCTCGCGACCGCCGCCCACAGCGGACCCACCGCCGGCGAGCTGCACAAGGCCTCGATCGAAGGTTCCAGTCACATCAAATGCGCTACCGACAGAAGCGTAAAATGACGCGTTCTGGGTTGGCTTGTACACCAGCCCCAGGTTACCGCTGACCTCTCTGTCAGTGCGTGAGACTGGTCCGATGGGGTCGACATAACCATAATCCGTGGCGGTTGACTTAACGTAGTCCCAGCGCACACCGCCGTGCAGATCCCATTGAGGAGACAGAGCAATGGTGTCCAGGGCATAGACGCCAAATTGCTCTGATTCAAGACGATGGCGGGATCCGTCATAAGGCGCCGCAGGACGAACGAGAATTTCCGGATCATATAGCGCTTTCGGTGTCCCTTTTACATCGGGCCGCCGCTTGTTTTCGATGTCCACGTAGCCAAGCTCGGCGCCCAACACCAGGTCGTGTTCTAGCCCACCGGTGTCAAAGGAGACAAGCAGATCGGTTGTGTTGAAATAGGACATGTCTTTCTGATCCCGGGGTTTGAGATCACCGCGCACCTGAACCTGCGACCAGTCACCAGTGCCCCAGGCATCTTCCGGCACAACCAGACGGGGGGAAGAAGTGATCGAGTCGTTCAAGACCCGGCTTACCCGCAACTGGTTACGCAACGCCAAATCTGAATTGAAGCTGTGCTCGACCGCCAGGCCCAGCTGATCAACGTCAATGTCCTGGTAGTCATCTTTGTGACCATAAAAATTACTGTAATCAATGCCGGGAGGAAGTTCGCCGGTGTAATAGCCGTCGGGTGCTCGCTGGCCGCCCGGAGTCCTTTCGCCGCCGTTTTCGGTCAAATCTGCTGTGTCACCGGTGAAGCCTGCCCGGTCAAAGGGTAGGCCCTTGTCTTCGAGGTTATTCTGGCGCGTGTGGAGGTAGTCCACTTCCACCTGGGTATCGCCCTGCAGACCCCAGACATAGGAGCCGAAAAAGCCGTGGCGCTCAGAGTTGACTTCATCCCGGCCTGGAGCGTTTTCACTGTTGGTCATCATGTTGAAACGCACGGCACTGTTGCCATCGATCCGTCGATTAAGGTCTGCGGTGGTGCGCAGCAGCTCATCCGTTCCCACAGACAACTCGACGCGGTTGCGGTCTTCCATCATGGGTTTTTTGGTGACGAAGTTGATCGTGCCGCCCGCAGAACCACGGCCAGAGAAGGACGAGTTCGGGCCCTTGATGACTTCAATCTGCTGAACATAGAAAGGGTCACGGAAATAGTTACCCAGGTCCCGGGAACCGTCGACGTTAATGTCGTCACGGGCGTTAAAACCACGGATTTTCAGTTGGTCACCGCCGGGAGGGTTGCCCTCACCCGCCTGCAGGCTGACGCCTGAAACGTTTCGCAGCGCATCGCGCAGTTCGGTGACATTCTGCTCTTCAAGCAGATCACTGGGCAGCACCGTGATAATCCGCGGTGTTTCCTGAAGATTTCTCTGGTACTTGATGCTGTCAACCGCTTCCCCCCGGAAACCGGTTACGGACAGGGTGTCCAGCTCACGCACTGAGTTCTCATCGTCTGATTGAGCCTGAGCAGAGAAGCTCGCGGCGGCCATAAAACAAGCGCCGACCGTCAACGCAGCGGGCCCACGCAACACGGTTGAATGAGCCGCGTTCTGAGCCTGAATCGCCTCCGGGAGCGCTTTTCGCTTCGAAAGTTTCATAAATCAATATCCTTTATTCTGAATCACAAAAAACATCTTCTCGAGCCAGCTACCTTATCGAAAGGGTGCGGGCAGTATGAGAACCCGTCCTCGAGTGCGGAGTCTAAAACAAACTTAATGTAAATGAAACTGGTTATCATTATTGTTGTAATTTGAATTAGTGGATGTTTAAGTGTGCGCAATCTATCTGAAGATGGGTTAACTCAGTACTCCTTCGACCCGATCCTTGACCGGGTCTTTTTTTGGGGTAGTGTAAGTGCTTCCGCAAACGGTCGTTTGAAACCCTGCCGCAGGAGCCGCCCCCGAATGAGAGCCAGCCCCACTGTCACTCTGATCACGCTACTGATCAGCACGCTGCTTATTTCAGCCTGCTCTCGTCATACCCTTTATGACAATGCCATCAGCTGGGAACGCTCCGGTGCGGGGCTGGAAGAATCCTCGGTTCGTGTTGACGGCATGACCATCGCGTACCTGAGCAATACCGAACCGGTTGACGGCGATACCCTCGTGCTCATTCACGGCTTTGGCGCCAACAAGGACAACTGGACCCGGTTGGCAAAGGAGCTGACCGACGAGTTCAATGTGTTTGCCCTCGATTTACCCGGCCATGGCGACAGCAGCAAGGAGCTGGATCTGGGATACCGGTTTAAAGACCAGGTCAGCCATGTGTCGAAGATTCTGGCCGCACTCAATATCGACCAGGCCCATATGATGGGCAACTCCATGGGTGGTGCAATCACCGCTCTGTACGCAGCCACGTACCCCGATCAGATAAAAACTGCCGTACTGTTTGATCCCGCCGGCATTTTTGAATTCGACAGCGAACTGGTGAACCTGGTCATGGACGGTGACAACCCGCTGATTCCGTCTAAAGAAGGGGATTTCAGGCGTTTGATTGATTTTGCACTGGAGAAAAAGCCCTTCGTCCCCTGGCCGATTTACGATGTGATGGAAGAAAAGGCTATTGCCAATCAGAACGTTAATGAAGTGATCTTTGCCGCTATTCGCGATACCGGTTACGAGCCACACTTCCGCAACACCATCACCGGTATTCAGGCCCCTGTGCTGATCATCTGGGGACTGGAGGACAGGGTGATCAACTATCGCAATGCCGAAGTATTTGTTGAGCGGATTCCGGATGCCCGCAAAGTACTGCTGGAGGGCGTCGGCCATGCACCGATGGTGGAAGTACCGGTAGAATCCGCACAGCTGTTCCGTGAGTTTCTGGCCGAAACACGGTAGCCTTAGGCAAAAATATTCAGCTACCGTGATGTAACCCCCCATGCCCGAAGCAATCTGGATCTCTTTTGCTTTCGGCCTTGGCCTGCTGGTCAAGGCCATTGGCCTACCGCCCCTCGTTGGCTACCTGGCCGCCGGCTTTGTGCTCAGTGGCCTGGCTGCCACTACAGACATTGCCATTGAAGCCACCGATGCACTCCAGCACATCGCCCACCTGGGCGTTCTGTTGCTGCTGTTTACGGTTGGTCTCAAGCTCAAGGTGCGATCGATCATCAGCCCCGAGGTCATCGGCGGCAGTCTGCTGCATTTTGGCATCACCTGCCTGGTATTCACCCCCGGGATCTATTTGCTGATGGATCTGGAATGGCAAACGGCTTTCCTGCTGGCCGTTGCGCTGTCTTTTTCCAGTACGGTTCTGGCAGCGAAAGTGCTGGAAACCAAGCGGGAGTTAAAAGCATTCCACGGTCGCGTCGCCATCGGCATCCTGATCATGCAGGATCTGATTGCGCTTTTGGTAATGAGCCTGGCAGCGGGCCAGGCACCGTCCCAGTGGGCACTGATTGTCTTTGGCCTGCCGCTGCTGCGGCCGGTGCTGTTCAAACTGATGGACGCCAGTGGCCACGATGAACTGCTGATCCTGCTGGGGCTGTTGCTGGCGCTGGTGGTTGGCGGACTGGGCTTTGAATCCGTGGGGCTGAGTTCTGAACTCGGCGCCCTGGTGTTCGGTGCCATGCTGGCCAGCCATCCCCGTGCCAAGGAGCTATCCGAATCACTCTGGAGCGTGAAAGAAGTGTTTCTGGTGGGCTTCTTTTTACAGATCGGCATTGGCGGGTTGCCTGACGGCCAGGCGCTGATCTTCGCGGTAGTGGCCGCCGTGGTTCTGCCATTGAAAGGGTTGCTGTTCTTCTTCCTGTTGCTGCTGTTCCGGCTGCGCGCACGCAGCGGCTTTCTCAGTGCCCTGTCGCTGACCAACTACAGCGAATTCGGGTTGATCGTGGCCAGCGTCGCCCTGCCGGAATGGCTGGTACCCCTGGCCATCACCGTTGCCCTGTCGTTTGTGATCTCGGCACCATTGAACCGCTTTTCCCATGCCCTTTACGAGCGCTGGTCCGGCACTCTGGTAGGCTTTGAAAGCCACAAGCACCACCCGGACGAGCAGCCCGTTTCCCTGGGCAATACCCGGGTTCTGGTGATGGGCATGGGCCGTGCCGGCACCGCCGCTTACGACTGGCTGAAGAAGTCCGAACCGGACCTGATGGGGCTGGATTCCGACCCTGTTAAAGCCGGCGGGCATCAGAAAGCAGGCCGCAACGTCGTCTACGCTGATGCCGAAGACACCACCTTCTGGCAGGGTCTGGACATGCCTTCCGTGGAAGCGGTCATACTTGCCATGAACGAACTCGAGGGTAAACTGATTGCCGCACGAATGCTGCGTAAAAAGGGCTTTAAAGGCTATATCGTGGCGCATACGATGTACGCCGACGAAGCGAAGAAAATCTGCGACGCTGGTGCCGACGACACCTATCTGACCATGAGCGAAACCGGCGTAGCCCTGGCCAGCCACCTGAAGGATTACCAGACTGCCGTGCCTTCAAAAACTGCAGGAACAGCCTGATGCACAATACCAGAGATCCCGATAACGGCATGATGACCCAGATGACCTCGTTACACGAGGAGCGCCTGGATTTCGTGTACCGGAAACTCAGGGCAACCGGTGCGCGCCGGGTGCTGGACCTGGGCTGCGGCTCCGGCTCGCTGCTGTATCGGTTATTGGCTGACGAACAGTTTGAGGACGTAATCGGCCTGGAGGATTCCGGGCTGTCGCTGCAGCAGGCCCGCTCGATCCTGGCGCCGTATCTTGCCGAGGAGCTGCCCCGGATACGACTTATCCGCGGCTCCTACGCCGAAAGCAATCCAGCACTGGCCGGTTTTGAGGCTGCCGCCATGGTGGAAACCATTGAACACGTGCGGCCGGAACAACTGTCGCAGGTGGAGCGCGCGGTGTTCGGGGAGTATCGCCCTGGCTGCCTGTTCATGACCACACCCAACCGGGAATACAATCCGTTGTTTGATCTGGCACCGGGAGAATTCCGCGAGGAAGACCACAAGTTCGAATGGGACCGGATCAAGTTCCAGCGCTGGGCGCGAGGCGTCGCGGATCGCAATGGCTACGACGTCCGTTTCGGCGGCATTGGTGAGTATGTACCGGATGCCGGCCATCCCACCCAGACCGCCTTTTTTACCCGAACGGACTGATCAGGGGCTTCAGCGAACCCGGCGCCAGGCACTGAGCTCGGCAATGGTATGCTGGAACTTCCGGCGGGTTTCGCGAATAACGAAGGGCACGTCCTGTGGCGGCTGAAGTTCTTCAAAGTGGTGGGACAGGACTTCCCGCAGTCCGTCCAGTACCGTGCGCTGCTGGCCGTTACGCTCGAATCCGCCAATCCAGTTGGCCCGGGGTGTGAATTCTTCCATCAGGGTGTAGGGCGAGCTGATCACCAGTGTGCCGCCATCGGCAAGGCGCCGATGGATATCACCCAGAAACAGCCCCGGATCCTGCAGCCTGTCAATCAGGTTGCCAGCGAATATCAGGTCGTAGTCCCGGTGCTCCTCCCCCAGCTGACAGGCATCACCGGTGGTAAAGGATACCCGTTCGGCAGCTCTCGCCAGACCAAGTTCGTCGAGGCTGACGGTGACTCGCGTTCCCAGTTCGCCTTCGTCGCGGCGAAAATAATCGATTTCCCCGTCCTGCTTGAGATTGTGCGCCGCATCCACAAAGCTTTTCGACAGATCCACACCCACAACCTGCTCAAAAACCCTGCCAAGTTCGAATGTGGTACGACCAACCGCACAGCCCAGGTCCAGCGCTTTACGTTTGTCGCGGCCCGCCATCAGTTCCTGGCAGATTCCGGCACAGCGGGCCGGGTAATTGCCCACCCCAAAGTAGCTCTCTCCAAAATGGAATCCCAGATACTGGCCAAGCAGTTCGTCGGTTTCGTAGACATTCATGGCTGATCCTCAGCGATTATCCGGTCACGTTTTCGGGAGCGCGCAGGTGCGGAACCCAGTATAGACATCATTTCTCTGCGCCAGATAGGCCTGGCGGTATGTTCCACGGATAAGATTTGGGGATGTGGCGCAACTGCCGCCGCGGGTGACTTTGTGATCCCCGAACTGCAACGTCGACATAAATGGGTACACATCAATCCGGAAACCGTCATAGGGGAAAAACTGGCTGCTGGTCCACTCCCACACACCTCCGATCATCTGGCGGCAACCGAACGGACTGTCGCCGGCGGGGAAGTCCCATACCGGGTACTGTGCCATCGCACGCCCCCCCATATCCGCATGTGCAGGGCCGACCGGGTCGTTTCCCCAGGGGAAGCGTCTGAAGCCATCTCCTGCCCGGTTGCCCAATGCAGCCACCTCCCATTCGTATTCTGTCGGCAAACGCCGGCCTGCCCAATGGCACCAGGCCTCCGCTTCCCAATAGCTGATGTGGCAAATCGGTGCGTGGGGATTCAGTGGTCGCCACTGATCGAAAAACCGCTCCTGCCATTGGTCATCATGCCAGCGCCAGTACAACGGGTGCTTCGGGGTTCGCAGCACGGGCTCGGGGCTGCCGTGAACCAGCGAGACATCGGTCTCTGTCTGCAGCCATTTGCGTCCGCCAAACGACCAGAGATCCGGTCGTTGATACCCGCCATCTTCCACAAATGCCATAAACTCCAGGTTAGACACCGGCAGCCGGGAAATGGTGAACGACTCCAGCTCCACCTCGAACCCTGGCTTCTCGTTGTCGAACGCGAAGTCGGTCGTTGCGAAATCATCAGATTCACCGGGCATCCCAATCCGCCATCGGCCGGCCGGAATCAGCACATCGCCCTCGATCCGGTCACCGGGCGCCACGCGGTCGTCGGTGTAATCCGGAGCAGGCGGATAACCGACAGTCTGACGACACCAGATCAGGGACTCGATGTGCATGTTTTGGTGGAAAACGGCGTAGCGGTAAAGGTACAGATATCCGTCCGTCAGAGGCTTACTCCGGATGCGCTCGGCCATACGTTCGTAGATGGTATCGAAATAGGCCAGGGTATCTTCCCGCCCGGGAAACAGTTCCCGGCACCAGCGGTCCCGGTGGTCCACATGGAATGAATCCCAGAGGTCGTCCATGGCCGGATTATAACTGGGCGTGCCATCCAGCAGGTTGAACACGAACACCTCGTAGAAAAAAGCGGCATGCCCCATTTCCCACAGCGGTGGGTTGACCCCGGGATGATAGGGCACATCAAGCTGCTCCTCCGGCAATGAGGTGATCAGCGCCCGGGTTCTTTGTCGGGCGGTTTCCAGTTCTGCCAACAGGGTTGCCTTTTCCACGCTATTATTCTCCGGATACGTCTTGAATTTCACCGCTCTCAAATACTAGTGAAAACACTACCCCCATACCAACAGAATCATTGGCACTGCGACAATGGTTACCAGAATTGACAGTGGCAGACCCAGTTTCCAGTAATCACCGAACTGATAACCACCAGGTTCCATCACCAAGGCGTTGGATTGGTGGCCTATGGGCGTCAGGAATGCACAGGATGCGCCCACCGCAACCGCCATCAACACCGCATCGGAAGCCATCCCCAACTCTGCGGAAAGGCTCAGGGCAATAGGCGCCACCAGAATGGCTGCTGCTGCATTATTGACTACATTCGACAACAACATGGTGCCTACCAACACCATGGCCAGGACCGCGGCCGGGGCCAGGCCTCCACCAACCGCCAGCATCTGGCCGGCAATCAGTTCCGCGCCTCCGGTGGTTTCCAGTGCCTGGCCCACCGGAATCATTGCCGCCAGCAAAACAATCACCGACCAGTCTATGGCCTTATAGGCACCGGGAGCGTCAATCAGTTTGCTCAGTACCATGGCAACAGCAGCGGCAACCAGCGCAACTGGCGCTGACAGCCAGCCACTGACAATGGCCAGGATACTGACCAGGAAAATGCCCGCCGCCAGCAAGGTCTTGCGGGGAGATCCAAGGCGCAGCCCCCGCTCCGCCAGAGGAAGGCACCCCAGGCTGGAAAGTGTACTGGTTAACGAATCCTCAAAGCCCTGGACCAACAGAATATCACCGGCATTGAAGTGAATATCCCCCAGGCGGCGCTTCAACCGCTGCCCCTGCCTGGCAACGGCGACAATATTCAACCCATGGCGCTCCCGCAGGTTGAGACGATTGGCGGTCTGCCCAACGAGAGACGAATCAGGCGTAATAACCGCCTCGGTCAGTTGCACTTCACCTTCATTCAGCTCTTTTTTCCGGTTTTTCCGGGATTTCTCATCCTCGTCGGTATCAGCGGCTTCTTCCTGGCTACCCAGCTCCAGCCCGGTTTTATCGAGGAACGTCTGCAGGCTCTCGGTATCCGACTCCACCAGCAACAGATCGTTTTCTTTCAATACCTGGAAGGTTGAGGGCGCCAGATGGCGCTTATCGTCGCGGATCAGCGCCAATACGACGACGTCTTTGTCCTCACTGCTGTCCGACAGCAGGTTATGCAGGGTGGCGCCAGCGTAGGACGAACCTTCAGGTACCTTCAATTCTGTCAGATAGTCGCCAACACTGAAAAGTTTGTCGTCCTCCCCGCTGTCGCTGCCACGCTTCGGTGTCAACCGCCATCCCACCAGGGTGATAAAGGCAATGCCAGCGATGGTTATGGCAGCACCGACCGGCGCAAAATCAAACAACCCGAACGAGCTCGCCCCTTCCCGATAGCTGGCAATGATGATGTTGGGCGGTGTACCGATCAGTGTCATGGTGCCGCCGAGAAGCGAACCAAAAGCCAGTGGCATCAGCAGCAGCGACGGTGAGCGCCCTGCCTCCCGGGACATCCACACGGCCACGGGCATCAACAGTGCCAGAGCGCCCACGTTGTTGATGAACCCCGAACACAGCGCTACCACACCGGTCAGGGTCAGAATCTGCAGTGTCGGCCGGTGGCCCACCTTACCCAGCAACTGCGCGATATTATCCACCACGCCGCCGTTCACCAGGCCCTGGCTGACCACGAGCACGGCCGCCACTGTTATCACAGCGGGGTGTCCGAACCCCGCAAACAGATCTTCGGTGGGAAGTAGCCCGGCGATAGCGATCGCCAGCAGTGCCAGCATGGCAACCACATCAAACCGCAACCTGTTCCAGACGAACAGCGCCAGCGTAGCTGCCAGTACTGCAAATACGATTCCCTGATCTGTACTCAACCCTGCCTCCCCCGTTATTTCACTTGGCAACTAATCTTAATGGCAACATACCTGATCTTGACGCTTTATACAGAGCCCCTGGGCGGTATAGTAGCGATATATCCAGCAAGAGGAGAAAAACCAATGCCACCCAGACCTGCCAGACCGGTTTCCGCATCCGCCATCGACAAACATGTCTACAAGGTGTTCCCGAATGACATGAACTCCCACCAGACGGTGTTTGGTGGAATGATCATGGCCAAGTGTGATCGCCTGGCACTGGTGGTTGCAGAAAGGCACTCCGGCCATGTCTGCGTTACAGCGGCAGTGGATTCCATTCACTTCCGCGCGCCCGCCAAAGGCAATGACACTTTGCTGTTCAGCCTTGCCCTCAACCGCAGTTGGGGGTCATCCATGGAAATCGGCGCACGGGTTGAAGCTGAAAACAGCTACACCGGTGAGTGCCGACATATACTCTCCGCGTTTTTCACCTTTGTTGCATTGGATGAGAACGACAAGCCCATCGATGTGCCTGGGGTGAAACCGGAAACGGAAGACCAGAAGCGGCGATTCCTGAACGCAGAAATCCGCCGAAAGGGCCGCCTTGCAACCCGCAATAAGCTGAACGAGCGCTGAATTGTGTCGGCAAATTTTACAGAGAGCATTCTGCGACAGAGTTCTCATTTTCTAACCTTCTGAAACCAACGCAAGTATTAAAACTGGCACACAATCTGAATAACAATTCAGATGAATTCCCGCCTGTTAACCCAGCCGTTGGCGGTCACAGGGCAGTGACTGGATCAAGCCGTTCCAGCCTTAGCAGAGTTTCTAAAATGCTTAGCAGTCCGTTTTCCAGACACGAACTCAAGGAGAGTCGCCATGGAGGAAAAAAGACCGCTCGTCTGGCTGTCGGCGGAACACTCCGGTATTGCAACGCACGCTATCGGGCTAAAGGAATGGCGATTATTTCCCGTAGCCATTGGTACCGAACTACGGCTACGCGATATTCCCGGTGACGGCTTCTGGGTTGGTGTAGTGGATCTCGGCTCGCTCTCCGAGAACCAGCTGGCCAAGGCAGGTCATTGGTTGGAGGCGCTCCGGGTCAGGCACTGGATTGCCATTCTTGAGCCTGGCCAGATTGACGACCCGGACGTGTACGGGTTTATCAACGGGTACTGCGTGGATTATCACACCTTGCCGATTCAGCCTGAGCGGCTTAACGGGATACTTGGCCATCTGTGGGGGATGTCTGAACTCCAGGCAAAAGCTTCCCGTGCCAAACCGCTGAGCTACCATGATATTGCCCTGGAAGGCGAATCTCCGGCTATCAGACAGACAAGGGGTCTTCTTGGCCGGTTCGCACACACCGAAGAGCCTGTGCTGATCTTCGGTGAAAACGGCACTGGCAAAGAAGCGGCTGCCAAATACATTCACAACAATTCCCCACGCAAAAATAAACCCCTGGTTGTTGTCAATTGTGCTGCCCTGCCCCCTTCCCTGACCCAGAACGAACTGTTCGGGCACGAAAAAGGCTCGTTCACGCATGCCATGACGGCACAGAAGGGCAGAATCGAATCTGCCCACGGTGGCACGCTACTTCTCGTCGGTGTTGATGAGCTCAACCCCGAGCAACAGTCCTCTATTCTGCGTTTTCTTCAGGAAGGCCAGGTCGAACGTATCGGTGGCAGCCACACCATAAAGGTGGACGCCCGGTTAATCGCAACCAGCACCAGCCCTCTGGAACAGTTGGTGGCTTCAGGCCGTTTTCGCAGTGATGTCTTTTACCGGCTTGGCAGCCTGCACGTGCTGCTGCCACCGCTGCGGGAGCGCAGAGAAGATGTCCTTATGCTGGCAAACCGCCTACTGTCGGCAACGCCGACGTCTGCGCCCAAACGTCTGGCAGACAGTACAACGATCTGCCTCGCCGAACATCCCTGGCCGGGTAATCTCAGAGAGCTCCAGAACCGACTGCGGCAGGCTTTACTGCTCGGGGAGGGCCAGGTCATTGAACCGGTCGATATGGGTTTTGGACAGACACCGGCGAACACTCAGAGCCGGACCCAGGAGCTATCGCTGGATGCCTTCCGCTCCCAGGCGGATCGGCAGGCGATCTCTGTAAGCCTGGCGCTGGCGCAGAATAATATTTCCGCTGCAGCACGATTGCTGAACATTTCGAGAGTGTCGTTTTACCGGCTGATGGACAAGCATCAGGTTCCCCACAAAACGTCCGTCTCGCATTCAAAGAGTGATTAAAGGAGATCTCCATGGCTGCAAAAATGTTCTGGCTTGTGCCTGTACTAGCGGTAGCAACGCCAACACTCATCGAAGCCGCACAGGCGGACAGGGAAGCCACGTCATCTGCGGGTGGCACGTCGATAACAGCGCCGGAAGATGGGCATGATCCGGCTACCGACATTGCATCCATTACCTCGGACCGGGGCATTGTTACCCGGCCGGGCCGGTTTACCATAGAACCCTCATTCTCCCATGCCCACAGCAATTCAACAGCGGTCGCAATAGAAGGTTACACAGTGATTCCTGCCCTGCTCATCGGGCTGATCAATATTTCGGAGATCCAGCGTGATATTTTCGTCGGCGCAATGTCGCTGAAATACGGCTTCACAAGCAAGCTCGAAGCGGCAGTTCGCGTACCCTATCTGAGCATTAACGAGGACCTCAGAGAGCGCGAGGTATTTCAGGGCACACCAGTGGATACGCTGCGCGAGTCCTCGGGCGAGGGCCTTGGTGATGTTGAACTTTCGTTTCGTTACCAGTTAACTGATGGCTTGGGTGGCTGGCCTTACGTTATTGGCGGGCTGAGGGTGAAAGCACCAACCGGCGAAGGCCCCTACGACGTTGACCAGAGAATCATCCGGGATAATCAGGGCAACCCGATTGGCATTGAGCTGGAGAACCGGCCGACCGGTTCCGGCTTCTGGGCGTTTGAGCCCGGTCTCTCCTTCATCTACCCAACCGATCCGGCCGTGCTGTTCGGAAACCTGAGTTATGTATGGACTCTCAAAGAGGAGCAAGGCTTCGAAAATGGCGGCACCGTTGATCCAGGTGACATCGTGCGTTTCGGCTTCGGAATGGGGTTTGCGTTCAACGACCGCACGTCCTTTAGCCTGGGCTATGATCACTCGGTCATCCGCAAGACAACGTTCGAGAGAAATAACGATCTTTTTGCATCCAACTTCGATCGCATTCAGATCGGGTCACTGTCGTTCGGCTTGTCCCAGCGTCTGAGCCGGTCCACATCGCTGAGCCTGACGGTGAGTGTGGGCGTAACGGAAAATGCACCCAACAGTGAAATTACGCTCAAGCTTCCGATCAGTCTTTAGGGAGAAAGTGCAGATAACTCAGCGGCCAAGCAACTGCACCAACTGATCACTGAACCGTGCCGGGAACTGATTTCCGGCACCCAGATTGTTCAGCTCGATATTCAGCTGGTGCATATTCTGTATCACCGTGCTGTCGAGGTTGTTCTGAATCACCGTCATCCAGCCGCCAGGCCCCGCCATATTACTGGACACCCGCGCGCCGCCGCTGCGGTTTGCGCTAATAACCTCGAGTACTGTGTCCATTTGATGGTCCACCAGACCGCCGTTGACCGCCTGATTGAGATTGGGAATGGTCAGGCGGTTGACCACCAGGGTGTCACCGTTGATACCAACAATCTGCTCCAGACCAATGCTGATCTCCAGATTATCCATCAGGAAGCCGCCCCGATACTCTGACAGCTCCGGGTCACTCAGGGGCTCAACACCCAGCGTCAGCTCTGCCTGGACAGATGGCGACACCACTGCACATGAAACAACCAGTAACGCTATGGCTGGCATCCGGACCATCATGATCATCACCATTCCCTTGAGGAGGGCCAGTAGGGCAATGTGTGCCCGAGTGAAGGACCGCCCAGGCCTTTCTGTATCGGCGCCCTGGCTACCTGCGGCCAGTGTCCGTCGCCGAGAAATCCGTCCCGACCCTGTTTTAGATGGCTGCGGATAATAAAGGCGGTACCGTTCCAGTACTCGCTGAATTGTCGGTAGGAAAAAACCTTCAGCCCCCGCGCCGGGTCCCCCACCAGGACCTCATCGTCACTGATCCCCTTGATCAGGACGAAATGCCGGAATCCATCAATGTTCAGCAACACAATCATGGGTAAGCGCACTTTTTCCTTCAGCCCGGTCAACGGCATGCGAAAACCGTCGGCCTGATACCCCCTGGCCTCAAGATAGCGCTTCATATCAAGCATTGAGAAACCGTCCTGGCGTACTTTCTGCTCGTCCGCCAGCGAGAGCATCTCGACGAAGACATCGTGCTCTGATACCTCGTCTTCGTAATGAAAGGACAACAACGAAGCAATCGCGGCGGAGCCGCAACTGAAGTCGTATTGTTGGCGCATGACACTGTCAAAGCGCCGGTTCTCGAAACTGTTCACCTGTACCCGCACATCACCGCCAATACCCGGCAACATGACCGAGCCTGCAAAAGCGGTGGACCATAGCAGCCCGGTACTCGCGCAGATTGCAACAAGAACCTTCCTGGTCATGGCCCACCTCCGTCAGTGATTAAGCAGTATATTGATCTGGGTACTGTCCTGAATGACCACCTGGTTACCGGTGTTCTGGATAACCGTGGCAACTCCGCTCATGTTGCCGAACGCGTTGTCGGAAATACTGTTATCACCTGTGACAACATTTCCCGACAGCAGGTTGTCGGACACATTCGCATTCTGCTGGTTATCGTTAATCTGCCACTGCATCGGGATTCCCTGGCGACCACTAGAGTCCGCCAGCTGATCCGCCGACATCGGTGCGGCATCCATCCACTCCTCGGCGGACACAAACCCCGTTGCCACGAACATTAACGCTAACAAGGCAGCCTTCAGTTTCCATCTGATAACGCGACCCATGGCAGTTCTCCCGGAATAACCGGGCCGCACCTGGTACTAGCGGGTGCGGCACGGCTTCCTCAGTTACCTGCGGACAGGTTAGACATCACACTGACATTCGCCTGTGTGACGCTGCCGTTGCCTGCGTTCTGGGCGAATGCTCCGACACCGGTGTAGTTCGCTGAGCCGCCTGAAATTTCATTGCGGTTGCGAGCAACAGTGCTGGAATCATCTCTTCCTTTAGCGTCACCGTACCTCACTTCTGTGCCGCTGACGGAGCCATGAAGCTCAGCATCGTTCATGAACACCTCAAGAGACAGGTCCAGATCAATGCTGTTGTCCGAGCTGTCGGTATTGGCGTTGGTGTGGCTTCGATCCGAGTTGTCCGTATTGTACGAATCCTTGGGATCGGTTCTGGTTTCGGTGTTCGCGTTGGTGTGGCTGCGATCCGAGCTGTCCGTATTGTACGAATTTTTAGGATCGGTTCTGGTTTCGGTGTTCGCGTTGGTGTGGCTGCGATCCGAATTATCGGAATTATCCGAGCTGTCGGAATTGGCGTTGGTATGGCTGCGATCCGAGTTGTCCGTATTGTACGAATTCTTGGGATCGGTTCTGGTTTCGGTGTTCGCGTTGGTGTGGCTGCGATCCGAGCTGTCCGTCGAATTGTCCGTATTGTACGAATTTTTCGGATCGGTTCTGGTTTCAGTATTAGCGTTGGTGTGACTATTATTCGAACTATCGGTATTGGCGTTGGTGTGGCTATTATCCGAAGTGTCGGTATTAGCGTTTGTGTGGTCATTAGTGGAGTTATTGTTTCCGGAATTGGTATTGCCGGAATTGTCGTTGTTGGCTGCTGATTGGTCATTGGCGTTGGTGTTTGGATCACCATCCCCACCCAGATTAGCCCAGGCGGCGCCGGACAGTCCAAGGCCCATTGCAACCGCGATCGCTAGCAAGTTTTTTCTAGTGTTCATGATGTTATTCCCTTTGGCATGATTGGCTTTTTTTGAGGGGGCCTATCCAACCTGTCCATTTTCAGGTAATCCATGGTTCGGACCCGCCAAAAGAAAGTAGCGATTCGCGTGCCAAGTCAAAATTTTATTTTATAACATACTGAAATATAAAGATAATCATTCGATAGCCAAGATATAACAGAGAATAGAAGCAGAATAAACTGTTCCACAAATGAAACAGTGCCGCACTCATCTTCCGAACAAACCGGGCATTTACGTCGTTCATTCAGACACATAGCCAAAAACAGCAGTGTAAAAAAGCAACCACTGAATATTCAGGAGGCCCGAACACAATCACTAGGGAGGAACTGCAGATAACTTAGCGGCCAAGCAACTGCACCAACTGATCACTGAACCGTGCCGGGAACTGATTTCCGGCACCCAGATTGTTCAGCTCGATATTCAGCTGGTGCATATTCTGTATCACCGTGCTGTCGAGGTTGTTCTGAATCACCGTCATCCAGCCGCCAGGCCCCGCCATATTACTGGACACCCGCGCGCCGCCGCTGCGGTTTGCGCTAATAACCTCGAGTACTGTGTCCATTTGATGGTCCACCAGACCGCCGTTGACCGCCTGATTGAGATTGGGAATGGTCAGGCGGTTGACCACCAGGGTGTCACCGTTGATACCAACAATCTGCTCCAGACCAATGCTGATCTCCAGATTATCCATCAGGAAGCCGCCCCGATACTCTGACAGCTCCGGGTCACTCAGGGGCTCAACACCCAGCGTCAGCTCTGCCTGGACAGATGGCGACACCACTGCACATGAAACAACCAGTAACGCTATGGCTGGCATCCGGACCATCATGATCATCACCATTCCCTTGAGGAGGGCCAGTAGGGCAATGTGTGCCCGAGTGAAGGACCGCCCAGGCCTTTCTGTATCGGCGCCCTGGCTACCTGCGGCCAGTGTCCGTCGCCGAGAAATCCGTCCCGACCCTGTTTTAGATGGCTGCGGATAATAAAGGCGGTACCGTTCCAGTACTCGCTGAATTGTCGGTAGGAAAAAACCTTCAGCCCCCGCGCCGGGTCCCCCACCAGGACCTCATCGTCACTGATCCCCTTGATCAGGACGAAATGCCGGAATCCATCAATGTTCAGCAACACAATCATGGGTAAGCGCACTTTTTCCTTCAGCCCGGTCAACGGCATGCGAAAACCGTCGGCCTGATACCCCCTGGCCTCAAGATAGCGCTTCATATCAAGCATTGAGAAACCGTCCTGGCGTACTTTCTGCTCGTCCGCCAGCGAGAGCATCTCGACGAAGACATCGTGCTCTGATACCTCGTCTTCGTAATGAAAGGACAACAACGAAGCAATCGCGGCGGAGCCGCAACTGAAGTCGTATTGTTGGCGCATGACACTGTCAAAGCGCCGGTTCTCGAAACTGTTCACCTGTACCCGCACATCACCGCCAATACCCGGCAACATGACCGAGCCTGCAAAAGCGGTGGACCATAGCAGCCCGGTACTCGCGCAGATTGCAACAAGAACCTTCCTGGTCATGGCCCACCTCCGTCAGTGATTAAGCAGTATATTGATCTGGGTACTGTCCTGAATGACCACCTGGTTACCGGTGTTCTGGATAACCGTGGCAACTCCGCTCATGTTGCCGAACGCGTTGTCGGAAATACTGTTATCACCTGTGACAACATTTCCCGACAGCAGGTTGTCGGACACATTCGCATTCTGCTGGTTATCGTTAATCTGCCACTGCATCGGGATTCCCTGGCGACCACTAGAGTCCGCCAGCTGATCCGCCGACATCGGTGCGGCATCCATCCACTCCTCGGCGGACACAAACCCCGTTGCCACGAACATTAACGCTAACAAGGCAGCCTTCAGTTTCCATCTGATAACGCGACCCATGGCAGTTCTCCCGGAATAACCGGGCCGCACCCATTAAGGCGCGGCCTGGATTCCTTATTGGGTGCCGCCACCACCGCCACTAGCGTTCAGATTAGACATCACACTGACGTTAGCCTGTACGACACTGCCGTTGCCTGCGTTCTGAGCGAATGCTCCGACACCGGTGTAGTTCGCTGAGCCGCCTGAAATTTCATTGCGGTTGCGAGCAACAGTGCTGGAATTATCTCTTCCCTTAGCGTCACCGTACCTCACTTCTGTGCCGGTGACGGAGCCATGAAGCTCGGCATCGTTCATGAACACCTCAAGAGCCAGGTCCAGATCAATGCTGTTGTCCGAGCTGTCGGAATTGGCGTTGGTGTGGCTGCGATCTGAGTTATCCGTATTGTACGAATCCTTGGGATCGGTTCTGGTTTCGGTATTGGCGTTGGTATGGCTGCGATCCGAGTTGTCCGTATTGTACGAATCCTTGGGATCGGTTCTGGTTTCGGTATTGGCGTTGGTATGGCTGCGATCCGAGTTATCGGAGTTATTCGAGTTGTCGGTATTGGCGTTGGTGTGGCTGCGGTCCGAATTATCCGTATTGTACGAATCCTTGGGATCGGTTCTGGTTTCGGTGTTCGCGTTGGTGTGGCTGCGATCCGAGCTGTCCGTCGAATTGTCCGTATTGTACGAATTTTTCGGATCGGTTCTGGTTTCAGTATTAGCGTTGGTGTGGCTGTTATCCGAATTGTCGGTATTAGCGTTGGTGTGGCTATTATTGGAGCTATCGGTATTGGCGTTGGTCTGGGTATTAGTGGAGTTGTCATTGCCGGAATCGGTATTGCCGGAATGGTCGTTATTGGCTGCCGATGCCTGGTCGGCGTTGGTGTTTGGACCACCGTTGCCACCCAGATCAGCCCAGGCGGCGCCGGACAGTCCAAGGCCCATTGCAACCGCGATCGCTAGCAAGTTTTTTCTAGTGTTCATGATGTTATTCCCTTTGGCATGAATGGCTTTTGAAGGGCCTATCCAACCTGTCCATTTTCAGGTAACCCATGGATTGGACCCGCCAGACAAGCACAGCGATTCCCGTGCCAGGATTGAAAAACAAACTCTAATACACTGTTTTTAAATAAATTTAATATTATCGTATAAAACCACGGCTGTTCACGAGGGCGTCAAACTGTTTCAAGAATGAAACAGAACTGGTGAGAAGAAGACCTACAGAGGGACGTTTATTTTTTAATTTCAGGAGCTTGGAAAGAAATGCCGATGTAAAAAAAACAAAACCCCGCACGAGGCGGGGTTTCGGGTTCTGAAGCAAGCCTCTCAGCCCGCTTCAGTGACAACAGAGCCGATCCTTAGAACTGGTTCATGGTGTTGTCTTTACCACCGGCCTTCAGGGCTGCATCACCGGCGAAGAACTCTTTGTGGTCATCGCCGATGTTGGAGCCGGCCATGTCCTGGTGCTTCACGGTAGCAATACCCTGGCGGATTTCCTTGCGCTGGACGCCTGCCACGTAGGCCAGCATGCCTTCGTCACCGAAGTAACCCTTGGCCAGGTTGTCGGTAGACAGGGCCGCGGTGTGGTAAGTCGGCAGGGTGATCAGGTGGTGGAAGATACCCGCGTCACGAGCACCGTCACGCTGGAAGTTGGCTGTCCACTGATCGGCCAGCTTGCCAAGATCAGTTTCGTCGTACTTGGCGTTCATCAGGTCCGCACGCTCGTAAGCGGATACGTCCTTGCCTTCTTCCTTCCAGGCATCGAATACCTGCTGACGGAAGTTCAGGGTCCAGTTGAACGACGGGCTGTTGTTGTAAACCAGCTTGGCATCGGGCACCACTTCGCGGATGCGATTAACCATGGACGCGATCTGGCCAACGTGGGGCTTTTCAGTCTCGATCCACAGCAGGTCAGCGCCGTTCTGCAGGCTGGTGATACAGTCCAGAACCACACGGTCTTCGCCAGTGCCCGGCTTGAACTGGAACAGGCCGGAAGCCAGACGCTTCGGACGAACCAGCTGGCCTTTCTGCTTGATCACAACGTCGCCGTTGTTGATATCTTCGGCTTTTTCGATCACTTCACCGTCGATGAAGCTGTTGTACTGGTCGCCCAGATCGCCCGGCTCTTCAGTCACGGCAATCTTCTGGGTCAGGCCAGCGCCCAGGGAGTCGGTACGGGCAACGATCACACCGTCGTCAACACCCAGCTCCAGGAACGCCAGACGTACAGCGTTGATCTTGGACAGAAAATCGGCGTGGGGAACGGTTACCTTGCCATCCTGGTGACCACACTGCTTCTCGTCAGACACCTGGTTCTCGATCTGGATGCAGCAGGCACCGGCTTCAATCATCTGCTTGGCCAGCAGGTAAGTCGCCTCGGCGTTACCGAAGCCGGCGTCGATGTCAGCAATGATCGGCACAACGTGAGTCTCGTGGTTGTCGATCTGCTTGATCAGCTCGTCAGCCTTGGCGTTGTCGCCAGCCTGCTGGGCTTCTTCCAGGGCACGGAACAGGTGGTTCAGTTCCCATGCATCTGCCTGGCGCAGGAAGGTGTACAGCTCGCCAATCAGGCTGGAGACGGCCGTTTTCTCGTGCATGGACTGGTCAGGCAGCGGGCCGAACTCGGAGCGCAGGGCGGCAACCATCCAGCCGGACAGGTACAGGTAACGACGCTTGGTGTTGCCGAAGTGCTTCTTGATGGAAATCATCTTCTGCTGGCCGATAAAACCGTGCCAGCAACCCAGCGACTGGGTGTACTGAGACGTGTCTTTATCGTAGTTCGCCATGTCTTCGCGCATGATCTTGGCGGTGTACTTGGCGATATCCAGACCAGTCCTGAATTTGTTCTGGGCGCGCATGCGAGCCGCGTGCTCGGGCTTGATGGCGTTCCAGGTGGGGTTTTGCTTCAGAATGGAAGCGATGGCGTCAACGTCGTTTGCGTATGGCATGTTCTCAGTCCTGTCTTCTAAGGTTTGAGGTGCTCTTCAGGAAGCATGATTGCTACTTCAACGAGCCAGCGTCCGTTCAAAAAATAATCAGACCGCTGACATTGCCGGATACTTTAGTGGGTTTGTTTTTATAATTGAAATTTATATTATCTATTTTCAGCATTTTTTGAATGAATATTAGTCGTGTCACCTGTCTGCCTCCACTGCATGCAAGGTATCGACATGAAATGACAGTAAAAACTGAGCAGGATCATACCTTCAATTCGAGCGGATGCTATTCTTTGAGAAATTGACCATGCTCAATCCTGACCAATCCGCTTCGCACAAGAGGTCCTGGTGTTATATCTACAAGCGTTCGGCCACGCCTTAATGCATGCGCTGAAAAATTTGCTGCCTATCGTGGTGGTCGTGCTGTTTTTCCAGCTGGCGATCTTACAGCAGGTGCCAGAAAATGCCCTCAGCATGGCCATCGGCCTGCTGATCGTGGCTGTCGGTGTGGCTCTGTTCCTGCAGGGGCTGGAGCTCAGCATCTTCCCGGTCGGCAAAAGCCTGTCCAACCAGTTCGCACGTCGCGGTTCGCTACCCATACTCCTCAGTTTCGGATTTGCAATCGGATTCTCTGCCGTTGTCGCTGAACCCGCTCTCATAGCTGTGGCCCAACAGGCTCAGGAGATCAGTGGAGGCCGCATTGATGCACTGACACTGCGACTGCTGGTGGCGGTCTCCGTCGGTTTCGTGGTGGCACTGGGGGTGTTCCGCACCATCATGGGTTACCCGCTGCACTGGTTCATGATCATTGGCTACGCCACCGTGGTGATCGTGACCTGGTTCGCGCCGGAAGAGATCGTCGGGCTTGCCTACGACTCGGGGGGCGTGACCACCAACATTGTCACCGTTCCGCTGATTGCGGCCCTGGGCATCGGCCTGGCAGCGTCCATTCGTGGGCGCAATCCGCTGATGGATGGCTTCGGGCTGGTTGCTCTCGCGGTGATGGTACCAATGGTCACAGTGCAGATATACGGAGTTGTCGTCTACAGCGGCACGGCGCCGGACGCAAGTCTGGACATGGCCGTGTCAGATCAGTCCGGCGCGGCATTCGGACCCCTGAAAATGCTGCTGGAACTGGCGGAGATGTTCCGCGATGTACTGCCGATCATTCTCACCATACTGTTCTTCCAATACATGGTTCTGCGCAGGGGCCTTACTAACCCGCCCAAAATAGTGTTCGGCTTTCTGCTCGTCATTTTCGGGCTCTACGCATTTGTTGTGGGTCTCAAACTGGGGCTGTTTCCGATTGGAACCAGCATGGCGGAGCAGCTGATCGGGCGTGAAAACTTTGCGTTCATCTACCTGTTCGCTTTCATGATCGGCTTTGCCACCACCATGGCGGAACCGGCGTTGATTGCCATAGGAAAGCAGGCGGAGGAAGCGGCATCGGGAAGGCTGGATGGCAATGCGATTCGCCTGCTGGTTGCGCTCGGTGTTGCCATTGGCATCAGTATCGGCGTCCATCGCATCATTGTGGGTGGTTCCATGCATTACTACATTATCGGCGGCTACACCGTCGTTATCCTGCTGACGGCACTGGCACCAAGATACATCGTTGCCCTTGCCTATGACCTGGGTGGTGTGACCACCTCTGAAGTAACAGTCCCACTGGTAACCGCTCTTGGCATCGGCCTTGCCACCAATATTGAAGGCCGCAGTGTACTCATCGATGGATTCGGGCTGATTGCCTTCGCGTCCATATTTCCTATTGTTACCGTCATGACCTACGCCATTGCCGTGCAATGGCTTGCGGATCGCAGAGAGGTGAAATCATGAAATTCTCAGCACTTGTCGCCATCGTTCCTGAAGACCAGGAACAGGAATGCATTGATGAAGCCAGGGAGCTCGGCGCAGGGGGCATTACCGTGATGTCCGGGCGCGGCATCAGCAACACGTCCAAAAAAACCTTTTTCGGCCTCACTTACGATGGCAGCCAGAGCGTGCTGCTCATGGTGCTGGAAAAGGGCCTGTCGCTGGAAATTCTCAAGGCGATTCAGCGCACCCTGAGGCCCAAGGAAAACGATTCCCGGGGCGTGGTATTTACGGTGCCCCTTGAACATCTGGGCGGCATTGATATGTCCCAGGTCCACAAATTCGAGCAGCACCTGAAAGACAGCCTTTAAGGAGATAACGGCAATGAAATTGGTCAAAGATGTGATGATCACCGATGTGATCTGCGTTTCACCCTTCGCCACGCTGCGCGAAGCGCTGAGCCTGATGAAAAAAAACCACGTCAAATCCCTGGTGGTGGAAAAGCAGAACCCCCACGACGCCTATGGCCTGATTACCTACACCAATGTGCTCAAGACCGTAGTCGCGGAAGAAGGCGATATAGACCTGCTCAATGTCTACGACGCCTGCGCCAAACCGGCCATAGCCGTTGGCAAAAGCCTGGGAGTGCGGCAGGTCGCCGGGCTTATGACCGACCACAAGGTCAAACGCATTCTGGTGCTTGATGACAATGAACTGCTGGGCTTCGTGACCATGGATGACATCATGGCCGTCCTGCTCGAACAGGTCGAGTAAGACACGCCCCAGCAAGGGGAGGGAAAGGAGAAGGTTATGGACTTCAAACTGCTGATGGCCTTTGTCGATGAAGACAAGACCGACAAAGTACTGGATGCCTCCCGCAGCGCCGGGGCGACCGGCGCCACCATCATCACCAATGCCCGGGGCCAGGGCCTGAAGAAAACCATCGGCATTTTCGGTCTGGAAATTCTCAGCCCCCGGGATGTATTGCTGATTCTGGTCGAAGCGCGACGCATTGACACGGTGATGGCTGCTGTTCGCAAGGCGGGCAAGCTGGATGAAAGCCTGAGCACGGGCATAGCGATAGTACTGGATGTCGAGCAGGCGATAGGCCTCTCGGACCACATTGACCTGCTGGCGCAGAAAGTCCCTCACGACGGAAGCTGAAGGGCCGAGCGGCGATGATTTATGGCCCATAGAATCCGAAACTTTGTCTTGAGCCTCCGAAGCAGCGTCAAAGACCTGCTGCCGGTCATTCTAGTGGTTGCTTTTTTCCAGCTGGCTGTCATTCGCCAGCCACTACCCGATCACCTGGACCTGGAGGACCTGCTCACCGGGCTCGTTTTTGTCATTGCAGGCCTTACGCTGTTTATCAAAGGTCTCGAGATGGGCCTGTTTCCCATGGGTGAGGGCCTCGCCAAGGCGTTTGTCAGCCGTGGTTCTGCTCCGCTTTTGCTGACGTTCGGTTTCTGTCTGGGTGTTGGTTCCACCTTTGCCGAACCCGCCTTGCTCGCGGTGTCAGGAAAAGCCGCCAATGCTGTCGCAGAGGCCGGCCTCATAGCCACCGAGTCTATTGACATCAAACGCTTCCAGCTGTCCCTGCGACTGGTGGTGGCTGTTGCCGTCGGGATTGCCGTTGTGGTCGGCATCCTGCGCATTATCAAGGGATGGCCGCTACACCTGCTGGTAATCGGCCTCTACTCGATAGCCTTGCTGCTGTTGGTTATTGCCCCTCCGGAGATCGTGGGTATTGCCTTCGATTCCGGCGGCGTTACGACCTCCACGATAACTGTCCCTTTGCTGACCGCCGTCGGCGTTGGCCTGGCCAGCACTATCCAGGGCAGAAGCCCCTTGTTGGATGGCTTCGGACTGATTGCCTTCTCGTCTGTTATGCCCATTGTATTTGTACTGTTATTCGGCATTGCGAGCTTCGGCTATGGATAAGCAAACCTCTATTCTCGCGCATTTCGGGGGAACCGCGCTGGACATCCTGCCCATTGCATTGATTGTATTCGGCTTTCAATTCCTGGCTTTGCGTAAAAGGCTCAGCCGGGCGCCGCAGATATTGACGGGTTTCGTGTTTGTCTGGGTTGGGCTCAGTCTTTTTCTGGTGGGTCTGGATCGGGCATTGTTTCCCCTGGGAACCCTGATGGCAGAACAGCTGATTACCGAGGATTTTCTGCCGGAGCTGGCCGGATCAGATACCCGCGGCTGGAGCGACTATTACTGGATCTACCTGTTTGCCTTCAGTATCGGCGCCGCAACCACGATCGCCGAACCGGCCCTGATTGCGGTGTCCATCAAGGCCCATGAGGTGTCTGCCGGGCGTATCGACCCGTTCAGGCTGCGGATGGCGGTCGCCTTTGGCATGGCTCTGGGCATCACCCTGGGCACATTCCGAATTATTACGGGTCTGCCCCTGTCGGGATTCATTCTCGGCGCCTACGCAATCGTGATTGTGCAGGCTCTGACAACACCCCGCTATATCGTTCCCCTGGCTTTCGATACGGGAGGTGTGACTACATCCACCATTACCGTCCCGATTATCGCTGCTCTGGGAATCGGCCTGGCCACGGCAATTCCCGGGCGTGATCCCCTGCTTGACGGTTTCGGGATGATTGCGCTGGCGTGCCTTTTCCCGCTCATTACCGTGATGGGCTATGCACAGCTTGGACAGTGGTTCGGAAAACGCCTGGAACACGCAGAATCAGACCCGGAGAACCGTGGATAAACGCCAGCTGTCACGACGTACAAAGCACTACCAGTCTGTCGCCGGGCTGCAGGTCGAGATATTCATCGCGGGAAAGGTTCAATGTCACGTGATGGCCATGATTGTCCGGATTATGGCGCCACAGACCCAGAGCGACGTCTCCTCCCCCGGCCACGATTTTTTCCAACACCTGAAAATCAGCACTGGCCGGAAGCGGGTAGTCGTGAGGATCGCGGAACTGTATCTCTGCACCGCCAACGGTGAAAAGTTCATCCATCACCACCCTTAACTCCCGGCGCAGCGCTACCTGTGCCAACACATGGCTGACAATCATTGAACTGATCATCATTTCACTTTGGTGCCCGGTTAACAGGTGGCGGTTATCCGGATCACTCAGTTCCATAATCAGCTGCGGGCGCTGCCCACCCTCGCTGAGCAGGTCCTCGAGTTGCAGATAGCCCACCATGGCACGGGCATCGGCTTCCTCGCCCGAGGCCAGGCGGTCACTGCTGACCAGCAGGATGGAGTCATAATTCAGCGGGCCGACCCGCCGGAGCTCACCCTCCACCATGTAATCCGCCTCCACATGGCGGCAAATCACTTTCCGCTGTTCTCCCAGGTAGCGGTCAATTTCCTGCTGTCGCTCCCCCGCCGGAACCACGGAAACCACATCCACCTCAAACCGCATTTGCTGATAACTGGCAAATTCTCCAATCAGGCTTGGCACCCGGCGATTCCAGCCCAGTACCAGCACCCTGTGGACGCGATCAGCCAATGTCGGGGGACGGGCAACAGGCGACTGGCGGTCAATAACCGGCATGGGTTTCGCCTTAAGCTCGGGCTCGGTCTCGGCATAGTCCCGGGCCAGCATGACCACCCGGTCACTGTAATCAATCACTGTATCCGATGCGGCCGGCATCTTTACCGCCCAGCCACTACCTTCAGGCTTCAGGATGCCGAGCACGATCACCTGCGGCCGTTGCGATGCTACTTCGGCAAGCGTCAGCCCGGTCATGGTTTCACCACCACGAACGTAGATCTCGTTGCCCGCGCCGGCGGTGAGCAGCTCGTTGTAAATTTCCGACAATCCGGGATGAAGAATGTTCTGCACCATCAACCGACTGATGGTGGCATCGCCGGCGACCACTTCGAGGGCACCCGGATAGGCTCGCTCGATCACCGGGTGCTTGCGTATGTCCTGAATCTCCGCAACCACGAACGGCAGCGCTGTGCCCAGATGGCGGGCCTGGGCGGCAATGGACAACAGTGCTTTTACGGTTTCCACATCTGATGTCACCAGGCTTCCAGCCTCGTGTGCCGCACTGGGCACGATGACCACCGCTGCATCAAGGCAGGCCACCCGCTGCAGGGCATCGGGCTGAATGGCAGCACCGGAGCGAAGAATGATCTGGCGTGCGCGGCGACCGATACCGGGCTCATTGCGCAACTCATGGACCTGCTCTGCCGACGCGGTCTCGGACAGGACGACCAGCCGCAGCCGCTTGGTCTCGTGTTTCTCGAGGAAGCGGCGCATACGCCCGGAAGACCCCAGCAACTCTCCCAGCAATGGCAGCGTCTGGCTGGTCCAGCCAAGCACCACAACATGATTTCTAAGGGTAACGGGAGTCAGCCCCCGCTCCAGGTCGGACATCTTGGCGATCAGCCAGCGGGTCAGGATCGCCACCAGGGTACCCATGAACACCACGTAACCGCTGATGGTCAGGATGGTGGACACCAGCCGTTGCCAGTTGCCCGCATCGTCCCCCAGGTAGCCCGGGTCTGTCAGCCGCAGGAAGGCCCACCAGATAGCATCTCCCACATCCTCGAATGGCCCGCCGAACGGGATCACCAGAAGGCCGCCAATCAGGGAAATCATCCCGATGAAGACGCCCACCACCAGCAACTGAAAACCGGCGCCTTTGACGAGTTGGCGTTCTACAATGAATTTCACACGATCAACGAAACGAAACGGCAGCATGACGATCCTTTGTTACAACCCGGAAATGTCAGTAGCATAGCCTAAACAACACGGCAGGTAAGGACAAAATGGTTCAGCACCGGGCACTTATGCGGGGACAACGCATGCGCAGCACTCTGAAGACCGTGCTCGGCATCGTTATCCTGTTACCAGCGACCTCGGCAGCTGTCACCGACCTCAACCACCTGCCACAGCCCTGGCGCCAACAGGCCGTTGTATCCGGCGCAGAGGAAGTGGCCAACGTTGAACGCTATCTACACGAGCTGACTTTCGAGCATAGCGAACCGACGCCTTCCGCAAATGGAAACGGCATACGAGGAACGGGCGGCAGCGTTGGAAGCCGGCGCCTGTATCTGGATTTTCGATTCCGCCAGGACTTTGGCTTCAACGAGGATCGGCAGGGATTCCTGCTGGACATTCAGCGCAGTGAAGACTTTGATGGCAGTTTTGATCGCCAACTCGTGGGGTTTCGCCATCAACTGACCGATGCCACCGAAGTGTGGCTGCAGGGCGATGTATTTGCCGATAAATCCCGTTCCGATGTGTACCTCAGTGGACGGCACACCTTTGACGACGAATCCTGGCTCCACGGCAGCTGGATACTGCCCGACCTCTACTTCAACGCCAAAACCCGCAGCGACGATGCCTTTGTGGACCCGGCCCAGAGCTTCTTCGTCCAGTGGCACCGGCCTGGCGAACAGCCGCAGAATGTCACCACCGCCTCTATTACCTATTCACCACCGTCTACATTCGATAGTCGGGAGGAAAGCCTGGTGGTAGAAAATGAAACCGTCAGGGGTGCGCTCACCCATCAACGCCGCAGCGGCTACTGGAATCTTCGAATGACACTGAGCGCAGAACACACCCGCCGGGATTACGACCTGGATGAGCTTGCTGGCAGCATAGCCACCAGCCGCGACCATGTCGGGATTGAAGCGGAAGCCATCTATGAAAATCACCGCCTGCGCCCCGGCGTCGGACTGCATTATTTCTACCTCAGCGAACAGGGGTACACGGGGCGCAACCTGGATGAAATCGCCGACGTGCGCCGCAGTGAACCCACCCTGTCGGGGCATTTCAGCCTGCCACTGGCCCCGGCCGTTACCCTGCGGCCAGAGATTTACCTGAGCGTTCCGGACATAGAGCAGTCCTATTCAAAAAGTGACGACGAAGACCACCACGGTTTTACCGGTAAATTTTCATTACCTTTTGAAATTCTGCTGTCCCGTAAGGAAAACGCCATTCTGACCCTGGCTCCTACCTTTTACCTTCACAAAGCCGCCTTTGGTGGTGGAAATCTGCAGTTGCACTGGCCTATGTAGTGGCGGGCCGGCTTTCAGCTCTCACTGCTTCATCCAGGGTCGGATAGAACCGAACCACGCCTTCCTCCGGTTTTACGCCCGCTCTCGCCAGCGTGCGTAGCGGCTGGAATTGCAGGTCTGCAATGACAACCTGGGTGCCATCGGCCCTACAGGTACTGATCAGCTTGTTCAGTGCAGACAGCCCACCGGCATCCAGAATCGTCACCCCATCCATGTACAGAATGAAGCCGCGGGCGCTTTCTGACAGTTGCGCCAGCTCCCCGAAAACCCGGTCGGCCGCGGCGAAAAACAGCGGGCCATTGACTTTGAACACCTGCCAACCCTCGGGCAGATTGGCCCCGGCCATTCGCTTGCTGTCGGTAATGTCTGTCACCCGGGTCATCTGGGCCATTTCCCGCATAAACAGCACCGCCGCCAGCAAAATCCCGGTGGTGATGGCTATCACCATATCCAGCAATACCGTCAGCGAAAAACAGGTCAAAAACACCAGTATGTCGCTGCGCGGGGCGGTTTTCAGCAGGTGAAGTGACTTCGGGGCTTCACTCATGTTCCACGCCACCATGATCAGCAATGCCGCCATGGCCGACATCGGCAGATAAGCGAGCAGGGGTGCCAGCGAGACCAGGGCCAGCAGAACCACCAGGGCATGAACCATGGCTGAAACCGGCGATTCCGCCCCCGCCCGGTAGTTGGCAGCGGAACGGGCAATGGCGGCAGTTGCTGTAATGCCACCGAAGAACGGCGTAATGACGTTACCGATGCCCTGCCCCAGCAGTTCACTGTTGGCGCTGTGGCGCTTGCCGGTCATGCCATCCAGCACCACGGCGCAAAGCAGTGACTCGATGGCACCGAGCATGGCGATGGCAAAAGCCGCGGGCAACAGATCCCGAACCATGGTCCAGCTTATGCCCAGCGGCTCGCCACTGGCGTCCGGACGGTTCCAGGGCCAGGCAAATTCCGGCAGGAAAGGGGGAATGCCGGCACCAATCGAACCGTCCGCCAGCAGGTAACTGAACCGGGAGCCGATGGTTTCTATCACAGCTCCATTGGCATTGAGCGCCACCGCCAGGAAGCTGCCAACGATAACCGCCGGCAGGTGCGGTGGCACCGGTGTTCTCAGCCGGGGCCACAGCAACATGACCGCCAGTGTGGCTATGGCCACCATGGTCGTCATGGCATCCAGCCCCGGCAAAGCCTGACCCACAGCTGCCAGCTTGTCCCAGTAATGCTCCGGCACCTGTTCGATACTCAGCCCGAAGAAGTCCTTCACCTGCAGGGTGGCAATCACCACAGCTATGCCACCGGTAAAACCAAGCGTGACCGCCTCAGGAATGTATTCGATGAACCGGCCCAGGCGCATGAACGCCATTACCAGCAGCAACACCCCGGACATTAACGAGGCCAGCAGCAGCCCGCCAAGGCCATAGGTCTGGGCAATGGGATAGAGAATCACGACAAAAGCAGCGGTAGGGCCGGAAATACTGAAACGGCTGCCACCGGTCAGCGCTATCACAAAGCCCGCTATGAAGGCAGTATAAAGCCCATACTGGGGCGGGACGCCACTGGCGATGGCCAGCGCCATGGCCAGTGGAATGGCAATGATCCCGACCGTAACTCCTGCCATGACATCACGGCCAAGGCGCCGGGCCGTATAACGCTCATCGATACACGCCTCGCGGAATGCGTGGGCAAGGCGGAGGGAGAACAGATAGGCGCGGTGGGGCATTTCACATCCCGAACAATGAACCAGTAAAACAAAAGACTGACAGCCAACCGGGTTTCGTGATCGTATAGATAACTATGACGAACTATCCTAACACCCTCACGATGCTCGCCTGCCTGTTATTCACAGGCTGCGCTTCACTGCCCGAAAGCAATTCAAACCCGGTACCGCCGCAATCCCAGTACGATTCTATCATCGCTGACAGCAACGGAAGGTTGCTCTCCATCAACCAACTGGCAGATGAGCTGGCGCCTGCGGATGTGGTGGTTATCGGCGAGTACCACGGTCACCATGGCGCACACTTATTGCAATCACTTGTGCAGTCTGCGCTTTATCAGCAACGATCTCAGCAGATATTGAGCATGGAACAATTTACCCTCACCGATCAGCCCGAACTGGATGACTATCTCGCCGGACAATCAGGAGAGGAGGAGCTGATTGCAGACGCGAACGCATGGCCCAATTACAAGGCCTCCTACCGGCCCCTGATTGAATTCTCGAAACACCGCAATATTCCTGTGATTGCCGCCAACGCACCGGCAGATGTCGTGCGATGCATCGGCCGCGCGGGAGAGGCCTATCTCGACACGCTCAGTACCGGGCAACGCCAGCAGTTACCCGATGCTCCCTTCACGGACACCGACGCCTATCGCAAGAAGTTCTTCGACACGCTTGGCGGAGGCCATGGCCAGACCGATAACAGCAAACGCCTGGAGAACAGTTATAAGGCCCAGCTTCTGCGGGACAATACCATGGCTGACCAGGTCATCCGGGCGCTGGCGGAGAATCCTGATCATCAGGTTATTCACCTGACCGGCACTTTCCATTCGGAAGATCGCCTCGGCATGGTGGCGGTGCTGGAAAAGAAACGCCCGGATCTTGATGTTGTCGTTGTCAGCCCGGTGTTCTGGCGCTCCGGTGACAATCTGAACAGCCTGCTGGAGACTCATCGGGGAAAAGGCGATTTCCTGTACTTCCTGCAGCCACTGCCGGAGGAGTACCTGGACAGCGAGCGCCATCGCGATGCCATAATGGAACAGTTCCGCAACGCCGCCGAGATTTCCTGTGATTGAGCACCCGGCAGGCCTGGCGTTCAGGCTGCCTTCTTCTGCCCTGCCCGGATCACAATAGCGATGCCGCCAAGGATGGCGATACCGGCAACGACCAGGCGCAGAGTCAGCGGCTCACTCAGTAACAATACACCACCGATTGCAGCGATGACCGGTACACTGAGCTGAACGGTCGCCGCCGAGGTCGCCTGCAGCAGTGGCAGCGCCATGTACCAGATGGCGTAGCCCATGCCGGAGGCAATCGCACCGGAGGCAACCGCATAGCCCATCCCCGCCACATCAATGGTGGCACTGGCCATCATCACGAAACTCAGCACCAACGCCATGGGCACGGCGCGAATAAAGTTCCCGGTGGTGACGGCCGTGGGCTCACCCGCTCCTTTCGCCCGCAGTGAATACACACCCCAGGCGACACCGGCACTGATCATCAACAGGGAGCTGAACAGCGGGGGCGCGGTAAGGCCGGGCAGCAACAGCCCCACCAAACCGGAAAAAGCGACGACAAAACCGCCCCACTGCCAAAGATGCGGGCGGTCGCCACGAATAATTCCGATACTGATCATGGTGGCCTGGACTGCACCGAACAGCAGCAGGGCCCCCATGGCCGCGGAGAGACCACCATAGGCGTAGGAGAAGGTAGCGGCATAGGCAAACAGAGCCAGTGCGGAGCCCCAGGAGCCCTGTTTCATTGGTGCCCGATTGCCACGGAGGCTGAGCAACAGCCACAGCATTAACGCACCGGACACCAGGCGGACACTGGTAAACGTAGCAGCGTCGATATCGGTATCACGCAACGCCGCGCGGCAAAGCAGTGAGTTGCCAGCGAAGGCTGTCATGGCAACGGTGGTCAGCAGCAAGGTACGCAATCGAGACAAGACGGCACTCCCGGACAGATGGATTCGAACCTATCCAGTGTAGGCGCTGCCCGAAAAACTGCTTATTACTCAATGGTCGATAACAGGCGGCTACAAAAGACCTGTTCATCGGAAGCACTGAATAGCACGAAGCGTACCCGCTTTATGTTTTCCAGCCGCGTGATAACCTGCTTTACCGTGACCAGGGCCACCTCGGCCGCGGCTTCCACCGGATAGCCAAAAGCGCCAGCCGATATCGCGGGAAAGGCAATGGACTCGATGCCTTTGCTGTCAGCCAGTTCCAGCGCATTGCGATAGCATTCCGCAAGCCAGTGGTCAGACGGCTCATCAACGCCGTACACCGGGCCAAGGCAATGAATGACGAATTGGTTCGGCAGGTTATGGGCGCCAGAGATAACAGCCTCCCCGGGCCGAATCGGCGCCATGGGGCCGCACTCCTTCGCCAGCCCGGGGCCCGCTGCTGAATGGAGCGCTCCGGCAACACCACCACCGGGCATCAGCTGTGCGTTTGCGGCGTTGACCACTGCCTCGACATCACCCTGTTGAGTAATGTCACCGCGCATGCATTCAATGGTTTTTCCATTGAGTTCGACCTGTGCCATGGGACTCTCCCCGGCCATCCGCTCAGCGGCGCCGTTTCAGCGATCGGTTGATAACGATCGTTTCCGGGTCATTCTGCCCTGCGATTGCGGCCAGCGCCCGGTCCAGCGTTGCTTCAGCAATGGCCTGATGTTTCTGTGGTAATGAGTGAACCCTGACCGGCAGGAAATCGAGCAACCGGTCATCTCCGAAGGTAGCCATTCGAAGCGACTCCGGCAAGCCTCCCGATTGCTCCAGCAGAACGTCAAGAACGCCCTGAAGAAGGGTGTAGGAGGCGGTAATCAGCGCATCCGGCAGGCCCTGCTCATCCAGCACCTGCCGCATCAGGCCGGCGCCGGACGCCCGGTCGTAATGATCGCCGCTGTAGACCGCCCAGTTTCCGTCGCGGCTTTGCACCACGTCTTCAAAGCCCTGGCGGCGCTCGCGGGTCATCGCCAGTGCCGGCACGGCGTCAAGCCACACCACTGACGTAATACCCGGCTCCAGTACGGAACGGGTCAGTACAGCCGCCCCCTTGCGATTATCACTGACCACACAATTAATCACACCCGGCGACTGGGCCCGGTCCACCGCAATCACCGGCAAGTCATCCTGCTGCAATGCCTTATAGAAGGGGTCATCCGGAGCCAGGGCGCTGGCGACAATCAGGGCATCGCATCGCCTGGCTTTCAGGGAACGTGCCAGTTCTTTCTCGGTATCCGGATCGTCCCCGGAGCCGGCGATCAACAACTGGTAACCCCGGGCGCGGGCGCCCTGCTCCAGCAGCTTGGCAAGGCGGGCGTAACTGGCGTTTTCCAGGTCCGGCAGGATAAATCCGAGGGTGCGGCTTGCCCCACCACGGAGGGCCGCGGCCTGGGCATCAATCTGGAAATGATGATTCTGCGCGACTTCCAGAACCTTGTCGATGGTCTGTTGCTTGATTCTGCGGGCCGGGCCCTGGCCATTAATGACATAGCTGGCCGTGGTTCGGGAAACGCCTGCCAGGCGGGCGAGTTCTGCAAGTGTCATGGGGGCGAATTCCTCCTGGCCACAGATTGCTTGATTTCTGATCAGATCTGTTTCATGATTCATTCTAAGCTTGCTGACACGATTCAGCAACTCCGAATTCCCTGGCAACGACAACCCACGGATGTCGATGCCAGCCTCACACAAAAACAAAGCGAGGCCTTACCGAATGCTGACGCTTACAACCAACGATATCCGCCTGGGCTGCACCGCCACTGACTGGCAGGACGCCCTGGAACAGGCAAGCCGGGACCTGCAGGAAGCAGGCAGGACCAGGCCCGATTACCACGCCGGCATGCTTGCAAGGGAGCAGCAATCCTCCACCGTACTCGGAAACGGAATTGCCATTCCGCATGGCACACCGGAGAGCCGCGTAGCGGTTATCAATACCGGCATTCGGGTGTTGCAGTTTCCCGCTGGGATTACCTGGCACGACAACGCGACCGTGTATGTTCTGGTGGCCATTGCCGCCCAGTCTGACGAACACCTGGATATACTGTGCCACCTGACCCGCGTGCTGGAAAAGCCGGGCCTTTCCAGGAAACTCGCCGAAGCTGACGACACCGGCTCGCTTGTCACCCTGCTATCCAGGGAACCCGCGGTTCCGAAATGTGATGCCCAGACGCTCTGCCTTGGCGTGAACACAAAGGCCACTAGCGAGTTGGCCATGAGTGCCGCCGCCCGACTACAGGGTCTTGGCTGTGTGGACTCCGCGTTCATGAAGGAAATCGTCAGCCAGCCACCCGTCGGTCTTGGCCAGGGCTTCTGGCTGGTTCACCACAGCATCGGCAGCCACCGTCCGGCACTTGCACTGGCCACACCCAAAGAGCCTACCGATGAGCTGGCGGGCGTTTTCTGCCTCTCCGGACAGGGCGACGACTGCCGGGAACTGCTGGAGCGCATCGATAACTTCCTGGCCCAGAACATTCCGCTGGAAAGCCAGTCCGCGGATGCCGTGCTCTCGCGGCTTTCGGGCGAGCAGGCCAATGCAGTCAGTGATCGGGTGCGGCTTCTGAACACCCACGGCCTTCACGCTCGTCCCGCCAAACAACTGGTCCAGGAAGCCCGGCTGCACAAAGCCGATATCCGCATCCGCCTGGAAGAAGGCGACGGCAATTCCGTTTCCGCCATCAGCCTCACGCGCATTATCGGTCTCGGCGCACGCCGTGGTCAGACCCTGATAGTCTCTGCTACCGGGGATGAGGCAGAGCAGGCCGTGAGAGCGGTTTGTCAGGCCGTGACTGAAGGGCTCGGGGAAACAGTGTCTCCCTTGCGCAATCAGGAGAGCCAGCCAGAGCCATCGGAACCCGCCCCGGAACCGCTGGCTGATGACGAGGCCCTGCGAGCCGTCGCAGCCTCTCCGGGCCTGGCGCTCGCGCCTGCCTTCGTGATGCGCCAGCCCACCCTGGATTATCCCGCAAGCGCCAGTGATGCTGATGAACAGATCAGTCGTCTGGGCAGGGCTATCGACGACGCTGATGGGCAACTACGAACATTGATTCGCAAGGCCGAAGGCGGTGAGGTGGCGCCAATTCTGTCGGTGCATGTGGAGATGCTGCAGGACGACGACCTCTACCAGGCTGCCTTGGAAGCCATCAACGAAGGCGCCTCCGCCGAAGCCGGCTGGTGGCGGGCGATTGATACCGCTGCCCGCGCCCAGGAAGCGCTGGCAGACCGGCTCCTTGCCGAACGGGCAGCCGATCTTCGGGATGTGGGTCGTCGTGTGCTGGCCAATCTCTGCGGTGTGGCCATGCCCACGCCCCCGGATGAGCCCTATGTGTTAGTGGCAGATGACCTTGGCCCTTCCGATGTTGCCAGGCTCGATACCAAGCGCGTTCGCGGTCTGGTGACTGCCCGAGGCGGCGCCACCTCCCACAGTGCCATTCTGGCTCGCGCACTGGGTCTGCCTGCTGTGGTCGGTGCTGGCAATCGCGTACTGACCATCACCGATGGCACGGAGCTGGTGGTTGACGGCGAGCGTGGCTGCCTGGTGCCAAACCCCGGCCCCGAACGCCGTGAAAGGGTTAACCGCCGCCTGAACCAGCTTGCCCGTCTGCAGGCGCAGGCCCACGAATGCCGCAACGAACCGGCCACCACCACCGATGGCCATACTATCGAAGTATGCGCCAACCTGGGCAACACCGCTCACACCCCGGATGCCGTGGATCGAGGTGCCGATGGTATTGGTCTGCTGCGCACCGAGTTCATTTTCATGGAACATCCGGAAGCACCTGATCTGGACACCCAGGTAACGGAATATCGCCACGCCTTCGACGCCCTCAAGGGCCTGCCGCTGGTCGCGCGCACCCTCGATGTCGGGGGTGACAAACCCCTGGACTATTGGCCTCTGCCCCACGAGGACAATCCCTTTCTGGGACTGCGGGGCATTCGCCTGTCGCTGACCCGGCCAGAGATCCTGGAAACCCAGATCCGGGCCCTGCTGATCGCGGCGGACAACCGACCGTTGCGAATCATGTTTCCCATGGTCAAGGACCTGGAAGAGTTCCGCGCCGCCAAGGCCATCGTTGAGCGTGTCCGCGCTGAAGTTCCCTGTCAGGGCCTGCAGGTAGGCGTGATGATTGAAGTGCCCTCCTGCGCTCTACTGGCCCACACCCTGGCGCCGGAAGTGGATTTCTTCTCCGTGGGCACCAATGACCTGACCCAGTACACCCTCGCGATCGACCGTGGCCATGGCCAGTTGTCTGCGCAATCCGATGGCCTGCACCCCTCGGTGCTGCAATTGATCCGCATGACGGTGGAAGCTGCCCACGCCCATCATCGCTGGGTGGGTGTGTGCGGTGAGCTGGCTTCGGACCCACAGGCAATTCCGGTATTGCTGGGCCTGGACGTGGACGAGTTGTCAGTGACCAGCAGGAGGGTACCACTGGTGAAAGCCTGTATTCGCGGGTTAAACCGGGAGCATGCCCGCAGCCAGGCAACGCTTGCACTTGGCAAGGCCACCGCCGGCGAGGTGCGTGACGCCCTGGAGGCCCTGTAATGGCCCGCGTACTCACCATTACTCTTAATCCGGCTCTGGACCTGAACGTTGAAACCGGCTCGGTCAGTCTGGGTTCTGTGAACCGCTCCCGGACAACGCGCCTGGATGCCGCCGGCAAAGGCATCAATCTCGGCTGTGTGCTATCGCGCCTTGGCCATACCGTGACGGTGTCGGGGCTGCTGGGCGAAATCAACGCAGCGCCCTTCGAACGTCTTTTTGCATCGGAAATTCTTGAAGATCGTTTCGTGCGTGTACCCGGCCAGAATCGCATTAATGTGAAGATCGCTGAAGACGGCGGCCGTGTAACGGACCTGAACGGCCCCGGCTTCAATGCGCCCTCCGATGCACTGGGCCGCCTTAAACGCCATCTTGGCGAGTCGCTGAGAGAATACGACGCCGTTGCCATTGCCGGCAGCCTGCCTGGTGGGTTCCCCCCCTTCGCCCTGGCTGATCTGATCACCATGATCCGGGCAGCCAACCTTCCGGTCTGGCTGGACACCAGTGGCGTGGCCCTGAACGATGGGCTTCAGGCTGTGCCTGACGGTATCAAACCCAATGTGGATGAGCTGGCCGAGTGGGCTGGTCAACCGCTCGTTAGCCTGGAAGCCGTCGCCAGAGCCGCACGCTCATTACAGGATACCGGCATTGCCAATGTTGTGGTTTCCATGGGCGAGAAAGGCGTGCTCTGGCTATCCCCCTATGGCAACTGGCAGGCCTTGCCGCCACCCGTACCTGTCACCAGCACAGTCTGTGCCGGCGATACACTGCTGGCCGGGATGATCCACGGACTACTTGAAAAACACCATCCTGAAGAGATTCTGTCCACTGCCACTGCGCTCTCTGCGGAATGCGTACGCCATATTGGCGTTGGCGACCCGCAGGCTCCGGACTTCACCCAACTGATCCAGAAAACCCGCGTCACCCCCTGGCCCGGGCACAACAACAACGGGGAGATGCCATTATGAAACTCATCATCGTTACCGCCTGCCCCCAGGGCGTAGCCACCAGCTTCCTCGCGGCTCGGGCCCTGGAACGGGCCGCGCAGCAGAAAGGTTGGGAGACCTTCACGGATATTCGCAATCCGCAGCAGCAACCTGCACCTCTCTCTGACGACGTCATCGCTTCCGCTGATCTGGTGATTGCGGCAACCGGAACACCGACGGACCTGAGTGCCTATGAAGGCAAACGCCTTCATCAGATTCCGGTCACGGCCGCTCTGCCAGATCCGGCAAGAGTGCTGGAGCAGGCTGACAACCTGGCCGAGCCCTATGTTGCCTCCGAAGTATCAGAGGCGGAGCCCGCTGAAACAGATTCCGCCGGTAAACGTATTGTTGCGGTTACAGCCTGCCCGACCGGTGTTGCCCACACCTTTATGGCGGCAGAGGCCCTTTCCGGCGCGGCTACCTCAGCGGGCCACAAGATACGCGTGGAAACCCAGGGTTCCGTAGGCGCCCAGGATCCCTTGACTGCCGAGGAGATCGAAGCTGCTGACGTGGTAATACTGGCCTGCGATATTGAAGTGGATCCCAGCCGGTTTGCGGGTAAACGGCTGTGGCGCACGTCCACTGGCAACGCCCTGAAAAAGCCCGGGCCAACAATCGACGAGGCATTGACGAACGCCACCGTTGAGGGAGGGCAGAAGAGATCGACTGCCTCGGGAGGTGGTGAAAAGCGCGGCCCCTACAAGCACCTGCTTACCGGCGTTTCGTTCATGCTTCCCATGGTGGTGGCAGGTGGGCTGCTGATTGCCCTGTCGTTCGTTTTCGGCATTGATGCCTTTGAAGAGGAAGGCACTCTGGCAGCGGCATTGATGCAGATTGGTGGCGGAACCGCGTTCCAGCTGATGATCCCGTTGCTGGCCGGCTATATTGCCTGGTCCATTGCAGACCGGCCTGGCCTGGCGCCGGGCATGATTGGCGGCTATCTGGCCGGGACTCTGGGCGCGGGCTTCCTCGGTGGCATCATCGCCGGCTTCCTGGCTGGTTATGTGGCCCGCTTTATCAGCCAGAAACTGCCGATGCCGGAAAGCATCGAATCCCTCAAACCGATCCTGATCATCCCACTGCTGGCCAGCCTGGTGACAGGCCTGGGCATGATCTACGTAATCGGGGAGCCTGCTGCGGCGTTGATGAACGCGCTGACCAGTTTCCTGGAGGGCATGGGCACCACCAACGCCATCCTGCTTGGGGGCATCCTGGGGGCAATGATGTGCTTCGACCTGGGCGGGCCGGTGAACAAGGCCGCCTACACCTTTGGTGTCGGCCTGCTGTCGGAAGGCAGCGGTGGTTCGGCCCCCATGGCTGCCATTATGGCTGCCGGCATGGTTCCGGCCATCGGCATGGGCGTGGCCAGTTTTGTCGCCCGCGCCAAGTTTGCCGAAGCCGAGCGGCAGGCCGGACGGGCGTCGTTTGTACTGGGGCTGTGTTTCATATCCGAGGGCGCGATTCCGTTTATGGCCAAGGATCCACTGCGGGTAATTCCGGTGTGTATGGTGGGTGGCGCCATCACCGGGGCCCTGTCCATGCTGTTTGCAGTCAAGCTGATGGCACCCCACGGCGGCCTGTTTGTCCTCGCCATACCCAATGCCGTTAGCACAGTGCTGCCCTACATAGCCGCCATTGCCATTGGCTCACTGGTGATCGGGTTTGGCTATGCCATGATCAAGACCGGCAAAGCCGAGGTTACTGAGTCTGCACCATCTCGTCAGTGACCTGGTATTCCCCGGCCAGCCACTTCAGGATTTCCGTGGCTGCCGGGTGATCAAACCGGCGATAGCATTCGGTTAGCTGCTGGCGGCGCTCATCACTGATCCGGCGCAGCCCTGTGTCCTGCAATACCAGAAGATCCGCAGCCACCTGCCGGGCGAGATCTTCCCCCAACAACTCTACCGCGGCCTGGCGGAACGCCTGGCCATACTGGTAATCCGACCCCAACTGATAGCAGCGGGCCAGTGTAATGGCGGGAATGGTTGTAAGCGTTGGCTGCAAGGCCGGATTGATGGCATGGCCAGCAAGATATTGACTATTAGCCGCAGGCCGGCCAGTGAACGCCCGCAGGTGGAGGTGGCGGGACATTCGGTCACCATCATTCACCGGGTAGTTGTCCCACAGTACCGGCTTACGCCCAAGCTGCCCGGCAACACGACGCAAGTGGCCCGGTGAGATTTCCCGCGAACACACTTCCTCGCCGGTCCAGAACACCTGCACCGACGGGTCCAGGGATTTGCCCAGCTCCTCGAGGTAATGCGCAGGGCGCTGACCAAACACCCGGTCCAGTACCGGGTCATCGGAATAATAACTGGGGCACACTGTCAGTTGATCGGCACCGCTTCGCTCAGCGACCCAGTGAATGATATCCGCCTGGCGGACTGCCAGGTCCGGCGTGTCGCTTTTCATGTCATCAAACAGGATCGCCAGCCCCTTGATTCCCATGCGGTCAAAAGCCGCCAGTTTTTCCGTCAGCGCTTTTTTTGCCGCGTCATTGAAGTTGTTGAAAACCTCGAACGGGCTCAGGCCAACACTGAATGCCACACCCTGTTCGTTACAGAACCGGGCAAAGTCAGACAGCTCGTTTGCCTGCAAGTCTGGATGCGGCTCGCTCCAGCGGCGCCGGAGAAAGGGGTCTGCCTTGGGGGCATACCAATAGTGTTGATAACCGTGGGGCGCCAGAGCCTGAACCAACTGCCGGCGCTCCTTCCAGCTCCATAAAGGGCCATAGAAACCTTCAATGATTCCCAGGGAAGGGGTTTCTGACATAGGTTTTCTCACTTCCGGCTTCACAAACAGAAAAAGTAGGGCCAAGGTTAGCGCATTGCTTGACCGTGGTCATCGGACACCAGCGTCAATGTCCGCTAAACTTGCATAATCAGTATTTCAAACAAATCACCAGAATGACGAGCAACGAAGGAGCACAGCGAATGGAGATAAGAACCTTTGACGACCTAATCATCTGGGCTCGCGAGCTCCATGCTCACCTCTCCCGATGCCTGTCGGAGGGCGCCGCGAAAAATCATGAGGAGCGCGCCCGGGCTCTGCTTGGATACCTCTCGGATCATGAGTCTGAACTGGCACGCATCACTGACGAGTTCGAGAAACAGGCCGATCAGAAGGCATTGAAGACCCGGTTGTATGACTACCTGAACAACGAGCACAAGCCCATCAAAACCCATCGTACTTGCGACGGTCACTACGACAATCTCGATTTCAACGACATCGCGCAGGAAGTGTTTCACTTCCATGACCAGCTAATGGACTTGTACGAAAGCCTGGCCGGCAAGGCAGAAATTCCGGAGGCGAAGGAGCTGGTGGAATCGCTGCTCGCCATGGAACAGCACGAGGCCATGAGACTTGCCAGCCAGATAGGCCGGATGAACGACGTATAGAGAGCACTGGTAATAATGCCACTTCCAGAGTACTGTATATAAAAACAGTATCCGGATGCCCGTCATGAAAACCAGAGGCACACATCTCAATCCCCACAACCGTTTCCGGCCCATCGTCACTGACCGGCAATGTGACGACGGCTGGTATCAGGACCCCGACGACGAAATCTGCCCCGACTCTGTCGCCACCGAGGTGGTGAACGAGCAGGTGCGGTCCATCATCAGCCGCAATCGCTCGCCCGATGTACCCTTTGATCAGTCCATAAACCCCTATCGCGGCTGCGAGCACGCATGCATTTATTGCTTCGCCCGGCCCACACATGCGTACTGGGATATGTCTCCGGGGCTGGACTTCGAAACCCGGCTGATTGCCAAGCCCAATGCAGCAGAGCAGCTTCGCCGGGAACTGGACAAACCCGGATACCGGGTATCACCCATCGCTCTCGGCGTGAATACCGACGCCTACCAGCCCGTGGAGAAACAGCGGGAAATTACCCGGGATATCCTCAAGGTACTGATTGAGTACCGCCATCCGGTATCTATCATTACCAAAGGTGCCCTGATCCTGAGAGATCTGGACCTGTTATCGGAACTGGCGGATCAGGGGCTCTGCTCCGTACGCGTCAGTCTCACGACCCTGGACAATTCCCTGAAGCGGAAAATGGAACCCAGAACCGCTGCCCCGGCCACACGGCTGAAAATCATCCGCGAGTTAACCGCTGCGGGAGTGCCGACAGGCATCATTCTCGGCCCGGTGATTCCGTTCATCAACGACCATGAGATCGAAGCCATACTGGAAGCCGCCGCCAGCGCCGGCTCAGAGCGGGCAAGCTGGATCATGCTGCGACTTCCACTGGAACTGGATGAACTGTTTCAGGACTGGCTGCAACGGCATTTTCCAGATCGGGCGGAACGGGTAATGAACCGCATCCGTGACCTCAGGGGTGGCAAAAGCTACGACTCGCAGTGGGGCAGAAGAATGACAGGAACGGGGCCCTATGCAGACCTGGTGAGACAGCGCTTCAACCGGAAAACCGCCAACCTTGGCCTTGGACGCCATGAACCCGAACCACTGCGCACTGATCTGTTCCGACGACCCGGCGGCCAGCAGATATCTCTTTTGTGAATCTTATCCGCACCATCACAGTGCAAGTGCCGGAAATACTTAAGACCTAGGTCTTAGAGACAGCGGTTTTTCATTCCGTTGACTGTCGATTATTGCTAACTTGGCCTAGAATTCAGAGTTACTCATCCCGATCACGGGAGAGGCTCTCGATACAACAATGACAAAAGAGGCTAGAAGAGCAATGAAGATCCGTTCTGTTCTATCCGCGGCTGTGCTGGCTGTAGCAACTACCGTTGCTTCCACACAGGCGCTCGCTCAAGAGACTTTCACCCTGCGCCTGGCAGAAACCTGGGGCCCCAACTTCCCGATATTTGGTGACACCACCAAAAACTTTGCCGAGCGTGTCGAGAAAATGTCCGACGGCCGGCTCAAGGTTCGCATTGATTCCGCCAACAAGCACAAAGCCCCTCTGGGTGTGTTTGATATGGTCAAGGCCGGCCAGTACGACATGGGGCACTCCGCCTCCTACTACTGGAAAGGCAAGGTTCCCAACACGCTGTTTTTCACCAGCATGCCCTTTGGCATGAACGCCATGGAACAATATGCGTGGTTCTACCACGGCGGTGGCATGGAGCTGATGCAGGAGGTTTACGAACCTCATAACATGCTGTCTTTCCCGGGTGGTAACACTGGCGTCCAGATGGGCGGCTGGTTTCGCAAGGAAATCAATTCGCTGGAAGATCTGGACGGCCTGAAAATGCGTATTCCAGGCTTTGCTGGTGAGGTGTTCGCAGAAGTTGGCGTCAACCCGACCAACATCGCGCCGGGTGAGCTCTACACGTCGCTGGAGCGCAACACCATCGATGCGGTTGAATGGGTAGGCCCGGCACTGGACCTCCGCCTTGGCTTCCAGCAGATCGCTGATTACTACTACACGGGATGGCATGAGCCTGCCACGGAACTGCAATTCCTGGTCAACAAGAAAGTCTGGGAAGAACTCCCGGCTGACTTGCAGGAAATCATGCGCATAGCAATGCGCACCGCGTCCTACGATATGCTGGTTCATTCCCAGCACGCGAACGCGGAAGCCTGGGCCAACATCAAGGAAGAGTACCCCAACGTGCAGATCAAGCAGTTCCCGCAGGACATCTTCCAGGCCATGTATGAGGCCAACGAGAAGCTTCTCGAAGAAGCCGCCAATGAAAATGAGCAGGCGGCCCGAATCGTGAAGTCCCAGACGGAATACCTTGAGCAAAGCCGCGCCTATACGGATATTTCAGAGCGGGCCTACCTCAACACGATGTCAGAAGTCGAGTAAACTGTCGGCAGTGACAGAGCCGGGATCGCTCTTGAGGTGGTCCCGGCTTTCTCGTTTCTGGCAAATGTAAGATCGCTGGTTTAGCTGGCAGAGGACAATCAATGCGTTGGATTATCAAGCTGGATGAGGGCCTGGCCCGCCTCTCCATATTCTGCGGCTGGGTGGCCTGTGCCGCGATGATACTGATGGCGGGCAACGTGTTTTTCGACGTGGTCGCCCGTTACGTTTTTAACGACGTCTCAATCGGCATGCAGGAAATGGAGTGGCACCTTTACTCGGTGGTCTTCCTGCTGGGCATCCCCTTTGCCTTGCGTACCGATGGACATGTCCGGGTTGATGTTTTGTACGCTCGCTGGAGCGACAAGACCAAGGCCTGGATCAACATGATCGGTGCTGTACTCTTTATCATTCCTTTTTCTTATCTGATCTGGAACTATGGCTACAATTTCGCCGTTGAGTCCTACAGCATGGGAGAGGGCAGCGGCGACCCGGGCGGTTTGCCTCACCGCTGGGTGATCAAAAGCGTGATACCGATTTCTGCCGTCTTCACCGGCATCGCCGGGGTCAACATGGTGACCTTCGCAATACGGGTCCTGTCAGGTGAAAAGACTTACGAAGCTAAACACGGCGCGGAGGGCCTGGCATGATTGGCATGATTATGTTCGGAGTTGCCCTGCTGATGCTGATGTTGGGCTTCCCGGTCGCATTTACCTTTGGTGGTGTTGCGCTGTTCTTCGGTGTCTTCGCTGAAGGTATGGATCTTTTCGCGTTCATGCCCTACCGCATCATGAGCGTTATGCAGAACACCACACTGATGGCCGTACCGCTGTTTATCTTCATGGGTGTGGTTCTTCAGCGCACAAAACTGGCGGCGCAGTTGCTCACGTCCATGGGTCGGCTTTTTGGTGGATTGCCGGGCGGGCTTGCAATTTCCACCATTCTGGTTGGTGCGCTTCTTGCGGCCTCTACCGGTGTGGTCGGCGCCAGCGTGGTTGCCATGGGCCTGATTTCGCTGCCTGTTATGCTCGCCCACGACTACGACAAGCGGCTTGCCACCGGCACCATCTGCGGCGCCGGCACCCTGGGGCAGATCGTGCCCCCTTCCATCATCCTGATCATTCTCGGTGATGTGCTCGGGTTACCTGTAGGCGATCTTTTCAAGGCGGCAGTGATACCCGGCATAGTCCTGGTTAGTCTGTACATCGTCTATATTCTGGTGCTGACCCGTTTCAAGCCCGAAACCGCCCCCGCGATGCCTGATGACAGCGGCCTTTCCCGTGGCAAGGAAATTATGGCGGCGCTGCTTGCCATCATTCCGCCACTGGCTTTGATTGTCATAGTACTGGGCTCCATCTTCGCCGGTATTGCCACACCCACCGAATCCTCGGCTCTTGGTGGCGTTGGCGCCGTCGTTCTGGCGATCATTTACCGCCAGTTCTCGTTCCAGATGGTCTGGGACGCCTCCAAGGACACCGTCAAGGTGACCGCCATGGTATTCGCCATTCTGATCGGTGCAACGGCATTCTCGATGGTGTTCAGCTATACCGGTGGCGACTACCTGCTGGAAGAGTGGATGCTGCAGCTTCCAGGCGAGAAATGGGGATTCATCATCCTGGCCATGCTGGTCATCCTGGTGCTGGGCTTCTTCATCGACTTCGTGGAAATCTCCTTCATCATTGTGCCAATTCTGGCTCCTGTCGCGGAAGCAATGGGCATCAACATGCTCTGGTTTGCCATCCTGATCGCCATGAACCTGCAGACCAGCTTCCTGACACCCCCATTCGGGTTCAGTCTGTTCTATCTCAAAGGGGTATCACCGCCTACGATAAAAACCACGGATATCTACAAAGGGGTTTTGCCGTTCATATTGATGCAGGTACTGGTCCTGGCCTTGATCGTCATATTCCCTGAATGGTTCGGCATGAGTTCATCTTACTGACCCAAGTTGCAGTAACGGGGCGCCCCAGCCCCGGTACTGACTTCCATTCCTTCCTCCTCTATCGGCGCCATAGCCACCAATAATTCCCCCCGGATATGACAAACCCGGCTTGTTTTCTATACTGAACGTTAAACAGGCGATTCTCAGTTATGAGTTCGGGACACGCCCTGATGCTGGATCACTGTCGACAGGAAAAGCTTCGACACAGCCGGTGATTCACGATCTGCAAAAGGGAGAGATGGATCCATGAATCAAAGCACCGCCCGGAAGACCTCCGCTGCAACCAATAATAATCGGGACGACAGGCCACACGTTCTGACCTTGCCCCTGGAGGACCAGCAGGCAGATCGAGAGCCCCATAGCTATGAACGCTGGCTTATCGCCAAGCTCTTGCGCATGGCCGGCTCACCGCCGGTTCGGTTCCAGCTATGGAATGATGAATTCATCGAGCCCGAGGAAGGTGAAGCCCGATTTACCCTGAGACTAACCGACCCCAAGGCCCTTTTCACCCTGGTTACCAACCCTAACCTGGCGTTTGGTGACTTATACAGCGCCGGGCGACTGAAGGTAGATGGTGATCTGACAGATCTGATGGAGGCGCTCTATCGCTCTGTGCACAAGGCACGGCAAAAATGGCCGAAGTGGCTTGAGACACTGTGGCGCAACCATAATCCACGCCCGACCGGAGTCACCGAGGCAAAAGAGAACATCCACCACCACTACGACCTCGGCAATGAGTTCTACCGGCTCTGGCTGGATCAGGCAGAAATGCAGTACACCTGCGCTTATTACGAAAAGCAGGACCTGACCCTTGAGCAGGCTCAGCTGGCCAAACTGGAGCACGTGTGCCGCAAATTACGCCTGAAGCCGGGCATGACCGTGGTCGAAGCCGGTTGCGGCTGGGGCGGCCTGGCCCGATACATGGCCCGCAACTACGGCGTGAAAGTGCATTCCTACAATATCTCCAGGGAACAGCTTGCCTACGCCAGGGAAGAAGCACAGCGCCAGCAGCTGGATCACCTTATTGATTACGTCGAAGACGACTATCGCAATATCACCGGACAATACGATGCTTTTGTATCCATCGGCATGCTCGAGCATGTGGGTAAGGAAAACTTTCAGGCGCTTTCAGACCTCATTCGTCGCTCCCTGAAACCCAACGGCCTGGCACTGCTACACAGTATTGGCCGCAATCGCCCCATGTTGATGAACGCCTGGATCGAAAAACGCATTTTCCCGGGAGCCTATCCGCCGAGTATCTCCGAATTCATGAGCATTTGTGAGCATGGCGGATTCTCCGTGCTGGATGTAGAAAATCTGCGCTTACACTACGCCCAGACGCTGTCTCACTGGATGGAGCGGTTCCGGAACAGCAAGGACAAGGTAACGGAGATGTACGACGAGCACTTTGCCAGGGCCTGGGAGATGTACCTGGCCGGCTCCACTGCCGCTTTCCGCGCCGGCTCCCTGCAATTGTTCCAGGTGGTGTTCACCCACGGCGAAAACAATGAGCTGCCTCAGACCCGACAGGATATCTACACTTTCCCTGCCGCTCCGGAGGCCCGTTGATGGAGTATTACGACCTGATCATTGTTGGCGCCGGACCAGCCGGATCAACACTGGCCCACGCACTCAGGGACAGCGGCAAGCGAATTCTGGTGATCGACAAACAGGATTTCCCCCGGGACAAAACCTGTGCCGGCTGGGTGACACCTGCGGTCATGAAAAGTCTTGATATCGACACCTCCGACTATGGATCCAGGCACACCCTGCAACCCATCCGGAAATTCCGTATCGGTATGATGGGGCAACCCGCCGTGGTCAATGATCATGGCGATGTTGTCAGCTATGGTATCCGCCGGTGCGAGTTCGATGCCTACCTGCTGGACAGGGTAACGGCACCGAAACAACTGAAAACGCCCGTCAAATCCATCGTATGCAGAGACGGTAACTGGGTAGTCAACGATACCTGGGAAGCACCATTGATAGTGGGGGCCGGAGGCCATTTCTGCCCCGTTGCGAAGTTGCTTGGCGATGGCCCCGGCAGCCATGAAACCGTGGTCGCCGCCAAGGAAGTGGAATTCGAAATGACACCAGAGCAGGCAAAAACTTGCAAAGCCCGAGGTGACACGCCCGAACTCTGGTTCTGCCGCGACCTGAAAGGTTATGCCTGGGTATTCCGCAAGGGAAACTACCTGAATATCGGCCTTGGGCGGGAAGACAACCACAAGCTCACAGAACACCTGAATGCCTTTGTAGAAGAAATGAAATCGGAAGGGCGTATACCGTCGGACTTGCCCGGCCGGTTCAAAGGCCATGCCTACCTGCTTTATGACCACGCGGAGAGACCACTGGCAGATGACGGACTATTGCTGATTGGCGATGCCGCTGGCCTGGCCTACACCCAAAGCGGTGAAGGCATTCGGCCCGCCATTGAGTCGGCACTGATAGCAGCGGACATCATCCGTGACCGGGAGGACTATTCTGGCCAGTCGCTGCAACCATACGGCGAAGCCATTGCACACCGTTTCGGGAACCGGGCGGTTTCTCCAGATCAGGGCTGGCAGGTGCCGGACTGGGTCAAAATGCCCCTGGCCAGTACCCTGATGCGATCCCACTGGTTTACCCGCAAGGTGGTCACCGAGAAGTGGTTTCTGCACCAACAGGTGCCGCCACTTGAAGTCGAGCCCCCAGTCCCGGCCAGGTAGAAACCGGAACGTACAAACTCCGCTCCGGTTTACCCTGTAAACTGTCAGCCTATTCTGCGGACAACTCGATTACATCGATACCAAAGAGCGTTGTGGTTCCGCTGACCTCGTTGCCAACAGCCAGCATGGGCTTGCCATTGGGGCTATCCGCGGCAGCAATGAAGGCAAAGCCTTCCGGCCCCAGATCACCCGCCATTCCATTCTCAACATCGGCCTGGGAAGCTGAAAAATCGCGATTGTTGAGATACTGAACAAACTCCGGGTTCTGCGGGTTGGTCACGTTGTAGACCATGATGCCCCCTACACGCTCAAGGCCGATAAAAGCAAAGGTCTGGCCATTGATGGTGCCGACAGTAACGGCCTCCGGCTCCGGCCCCTTATCGTCCGAACGGTTATCGAAAGAGTTCTCGTCGTTCTGGCCATTGAAGTTGTCGGGGATCAGGCTGGCGGTGATGCGTTCGAATTCACTGCCGCTGTCGAAGACACGCTGGCCGGTTTCAGACCAGATCGAGAACGAGCGTGCACCGTAAGCATAAAGCTCACTGTAAACACAGTTGTCCTCCACATAACTCTTGTCATATTCGCCGTCTATGAGGGCGACATTGGCAGAGTCGCTGGGGGCGCACGAGTCACCGAATCCGAGAGTGGAAGTAACATTCAGACGGCCGAGGTTGGCATCTTCCTGCAGTTCCGCAGCATTGGGGAATGCCATGGCATCCAGTGTCAGATCGGCAACACGAAACTCTTCGCTAAAGCCATCATAATCCCGGGAGTCCCCCTCGTTGGCAGTGATGTAATAGGTTTTGCCGTTAAAGCCATAGCTGGCAATGGCATCAGGCTGATAAACGCCCTTGACCGGCCAGTTGCGAATATTGATTCGGTCGTCATCATTACTGGCGTCCAGTTCGTTACCGATCAGGCTGTGATCCTTGAAACCAAGCGGAACAATGGCGGTGATTTCACCGGCTTCAATATCCAGTTCCGCAACCGCGTTGTTCTCCTGCAGGGCTACCCAGGCTTTTTTATCGTCAATGGATACCGCGATATACTCAGGCTCCATGTCCTGGGCCAGAGTAGCGCCCGGTCCAAACACCCGAAGCCCCTGCTCCATCAGTTCAGCCTGCTGGCCGTTAAATCCGGCGAACCCGGCCGTGGTAACGGTAGCTGATGCTACGCCATTGGAGAGATCAACTATGCTGACAGAACCTTCCGGATCAATGCTGTAATCATCGCTGGGCTCACCTTCGTTGGCCACCAGGAGTTTTTGCCCGTCCCGGGTGAACGTCAGCATGTCCGGCAACGCACCCACTTCGACCTCGCCAACCTTGTTCAGGTCCGTGCTGTTATAAAATACAACCTTGCCATTGTCCTGTTTGGTTTCCGCTTCGATGGCTACAGCCACAAGATCCTCGTAAACCGCCACACTATTGGCAGTCGCACCTTCAGCAGTGGCATCAATGGTTCCCAGTTTGACTGGCTGCTCCGGATCCTGGATGTCCAGAACATCCACAGTGGAGTCGTTGGCATTAATCACAAATAAACGCTGATTGGCAGAATCGTGCGCAACAATTTCTGCAGCGCTCTCATCGAAATTCCCGCTTGCGTAGGTGCCAAGCACGTTCAGTTCAATCAGTGACTGGCTGGTGCCAGCAACGCCGTCGTTACCGTCGCTGCCGTCATCGCCATCACAGGCGGTCAGGCCAAGCGCCGAGGTAATAATTGCTGCTGAAAGGAGTGATTTCTGAAATCTCATGTCTGCCTCTTCTTCTGTCGTTACAGGTGTGATTGTCAACGACATACTTTATGGAGACGAGATGACAAAACTGCGTCGTTTTAAAGTCAGAACTGTTTAATGGTCACGAAAAAGACAAAAAAATGGCGACCTCGCGGTCGCCACTTCAGGTCAACTACTGCCGTCCCTGCTTATTGGCCCAGGTAACTGCGATACATCCAGACAGTTTTTTCCTGCTGGGAAATATAGTCACTCATCAGTGCCACAGTGCCCTCATCGTCTGCATCGCCAGCGAGGTGCAGCAACTCGCGCTGCTTGCCAATGAGCTTGGCGAAGCTGTCAACGATATTCTCCACCGCGTCTTTGCCATCAGCGACATCTTTACGCTCAGGCACTTCCGACTTCTCAATGTAGGTGCTGTAGGCATGCGCCGGACGATGGCCCAGAGTCAGAACCCGCTCTGCAATTTCATCGATTTTGAGCAACAGGTCGTCATACAGTTCCTCAAACTTGGCGTGCAGCTCAAAGAAATTGTCACCCTTGATGTTCCAGTGATAGCCGCGCACGTTCATGTAAAAGATCTGATAGTTGGACAGCAGATCGTTCAGTGAATTCGCCAGTGCCTGTGTCTTCTCAGTATCGAGGCCGATAAAGTTTTTGCTCATAACGTGTCTCCTTGACAGTTATTGAATTTAGCTGGCTTCTATCGTAACCAGTTTCGTTCGATAGATAAATTTTACTTACCCAATGTTGCCTATAGCTAAAACCGATTCACTAAAAACCGCTTCGATAGGCAGTTACTATTAATTTTTTCCACAGAATTAATTTAACAATGATTATCACTTGCTGTTGAATGAACACATAGTCACTTAGCAGGCAGAGCCGATCATGAGCACCCTGAAGATGTTTGTTCACAATCACGGATCCAAAGGTGACAACTCACTGTTGAAAACGATCACCTTCGCAATCACCCACTTCACCGTTGCGTTTACAGTCGCCTATCTGTTGACCGGCGACATACTGATCGGAAGCCTTATTGCCATGGTTGAGCCCGCCATCAACACAGTGGCCTATTTCTTCCATGAAAAGATATGGGCTCGCAAGCAGCAGAATGCAAGAGAGGCGGCCAGCACATCAGGCTCCGTCGCCAGGAGCTTTTAAAACATACGTTCAGTTAACCACCCGGCCCACAATCAAGGCATTGCTCAACCGGCTGCGGCCCGATGTCAAGGTTACGATTAAGATCCCTCAGGGCTGTGCGAAGCCCTTCCTCGATGACCGGGTGATAGAACGGCATCTCCAGCATTTCACTGACGGTCATGCGGTTTTGAACGGCCCAGGCGAGCAGATGGCCGATATGTTCTGCGGCGGGGCCAAACATTTCTGCTCCCAGAAACAATCCACTCCCCCGCTCGCCGTAAACATGCAACAGCCCCTTATTGGCACCGATAACCCGGCTACGTCCCTGGCCCTCAAACGACACTTCGCCGACGGCATAACACCCCCTGCAACGCTCATCGACTTCCTTGAGGGTCATGCCGACCGTGGCCATTTGCGGGTCAGTAAACACGATACCCAACGGAACCCGCCGCAGGCCTGCCCGCACGTCCGGATACCGGGCAGCGTTGTCGCCGGCAATGCGCCCCTCATCGGCGGCCTCGTGCAGTAATGGCGCATCACTGTTGGCGTCGCCGGCGATGAATATGTGGCTGTCGCCGCATTGAAGCGTGTAGTGATCAAACAGGGGCGAGCCCTGGTCATCCTGGGGAACATCGGCATTCTGAATGTCCAGTCCGTCCACATTCGGACGTCGGCCCGTGGCCGCCAACAGGTAATCAAACGTTTCCGTCACATCACCACGATCCGGGTCCGTAAACCGGATACTGACACCCTCGCCTGTCCTCTCCACGGATCGCACCCGGGAATCTGCATCCAGAGGAAATTCCTCGTTAAAGGACTTCAGTGCACACTCCCGAATTGCATCTTCCTGAAGCGGACCGACGCCACCACTGACGCCGAACATGCGAACCCGTACTCCCAACCGGCTAAGCGCCTGCCCCAACTCCAATCCAATGATACCGGGCCCGAATACCGCCACTGACTCTGGCAGGTCCTGCCACTCGAACACATCGTCATTGACGATCAGGCGATCCTTGGCTTCCTTGAGAAAACCGGGAATATTCGGCCGCGAGCCCGTGGCTATAACCACTCGCCCGGCCTCTACCTCGACGCTGTCGCCTACCATGATCCGGTGCGGTGACAGGAACCGGGCATGGCCGCGAAGACGATGCTCGTCCGGAAAGCCCTCAACGGCTTCCACTACGAAACTCACGAAACGATCCCTCTCGTTACGCATCCGTTCCATCACCGCCTTGCCATCGATGCGGACATCACCGGGGTGAACACCAAACATCGGCGCTTTCTGCACGTGGTGAGCACTGTCCGCCGCCGCAATCAACAACTTGCTTGGCATGCAGCCGACCCTGGCACAGGTCGTACCGTAGGGACCGCCCTCAATCATAACCACGCTTTGAGTATGTTTGCTTGCGGCGCGATAGGCACCCATACCAGCGGTGCCCGCACCTATAATTGCAACATCTACCTTGCGCTTGTCCACGTTAACAACTCCTGGCCTGCCTGAAGGTTTTACGCACTTGCCTGAGTATAGAGGTGAATCCAGAGAATGGTTCAGTTTCCTGTCAAAGGCTATAGTGTCACCCCACGCATAAGGCTTTAAACCCACTGATTTTGGAGACAAACAGGCATGCACAACTACTGGCCGGAGTTTTTCACCGTTGCCATCGTTCACTTCCTTGCCGTTGCCAGCCCCGGCCCGGACTTCGCCGTGATGCTCCGCCAGGCCCTGTGCCAGAGCCGTCGTAATGCCCTGCTGACCGCCTTTGGCATTGGTACGGGCATACTTATACATGTCGGCTACTCTCTGCTGGGCATCGGCCTCGTCATCCAGCAATCCCTGGTACTGTTTAACATCCTCAAGGTAGTGGGAGCCCTGTACCTCACCTGGATCGCCATCCAATGCCTGCGGTCGAAAGCCGGCGGAGTTCATGTGGAGACAGCCAACGGAGAGCAACAATCCGGGCTGGAGGCCTATCGCCTGGGCTTTCTCACCAACACCCTGAACCCGAAAGCCACCCTGTTTTTCGTTTCTCTGTTCTCAGTCATCATCAGCCCGGGCACATCAGTAGCCATTCAAACGGCCTACGGCATCTACATGGCCGTAGCAACAGGCTTGTGGTTCATGGCAGTGGCAGTATTCTTCACGCTGCCACAGATCCGCAAGGGATTTAACCGGTTTGGTTACTGGCTTGATCGATTGATGGGCGGGGTCCTGCTATTGCTTGCAGGCCAGTTGCTGTTTTCAACGGTTTCCGGAGAAGCAAACATACAGAGCAAGGAATAACCTGGACGACTTCGGGCAAACCGACCAGGCCCGGGGCACCGGTCTGCAGGCTGCTTCCAGAACCGTGGAGCGCCAGGGATGGCGCGACCGAGCCCTACAAGGACGTATTCACGGGCGTGTTCTGGAAGCAGCCTACAGACCGGTGCATGCACCATGGTTTGACTCAAAGGCCACGCAACAACTCTTCGGTTTGCTCCCAACTAATACAGGGATCAGTCAACGAACACCCATAGATTAAGTCTTCGCTGTCATTCTGACGGCCTTCTTCGAGAAAACTTTCCAGCATCAAACCAACGATCCGTTGATTACCTGAACGTTTTTGATTCATCACTTCTTTGGCTATATCCAGTTGCCGTCCCGCCTGTTTCCGGGCATTGTCATGGCTGCAATCCACCATAACGGCAGATGAAACACCAGAGCTGGACAAGGCTGCGATGGCTTCGCCGACACTTTCCGCATCATAGTTGGTGAGGCCGCGCCCGCCTCGCAACACAAGGTGGGTATCGGGATTTCCGTGCGTTGTGATCATGGCGGGGGCGCCATTGCTGCCGACGCCGAAGCGGTGATGGGGATGAGCTGCGGATTTCATCGCATTAATGGCCACGCCGATACCGCCATCGGTGCCGTTCTTGAAGCCGGTGGGCATGGGCAGGCCGCTGACCATTTCCCGATGGACCTGGGACTCGGTAGTGCGGGCGCCGATGGCGGTCCAGCTCACCAGGTCGCCGAGGTAATCCATGGCAAAGGGGCTAAGGGCTTCGGTTGCCAGCGGCAGATCCATGTCGGTGAGGTTCAGCAGTAGGCGGCGGGAACGCAGCAAACCTTCGTTCAGATCACCGGTACCGTTGCGTTCGGGATCGTAGAGCAGGCCTTTCCATCCGACGGTGGTCCGGGGTTTCTCGAGGTAGACACGCATGACAATCAGGAAACGGTCACTGACTTCGTCCGCCAGCTTCCTGAGCTTCTCACCATACTCCAGTGCGGCGACTTCATCGTGTATGGAGCAGGGACCGATCACCACCAGTGTTCTGGAATCCTCACCGTGCAGCACCCGACGAATGGCTTCTCGGTGCCGGTGTATCTGCGCCTGCGCGGGAGCAGATACCGGCAGGCTGGCCCGAAGTTCCGCCGGCGTTGGCAACAGAGTCTCCCCGCTTACGAGCGCTTCCCGCGATTGCCTGCTTGCTTCGGTCGGTGTCTCGGTATTCAGCGACATGTTCATGGTCAGTATTCCCGTTTCCCTGTATCAGAATCTAAAAAGCCCCGGCTGGGCTACCAGTCGGGGCTTTTTGAGTCCGGTGGCAGCCTGGTTTTTTTTGCCGGGCTGCCTTCCTCGTTATTCGGTCGATGAAGATCCTATGGGCGGCCCTGGCTCTGGCTAAAATAAAAGCCATAACCAAACCACCAGAAAAACACAGCAGCGACCGCAGCTGCCGGTTTTTCACCGAAAGCTTGCAGAACATTCAATTGACAGGTCGTGTGTGTCGTCTTCATGCTTTCCAATATATATCCCCGGTTTCCGGCTTTGCAACCCGTAAATCCGATTTTTGCGGAGTTTTCGATGAACACTCACAATCTTTGGTCCACCGCACTGCTCGCAGTAATGCTTCTGCTGTTTTCCGGAAACATCGCCGCGGAGGCTGAAGCCCGCACCTATCAGATGGGCCAACGCTCTGCCGGGGATGTCGCCCGGCAGATTCGCGAGCTCTATCCGGACGGCCAGGTGTCCATAACCGCCCGCGGGCAGCAGATGATTGTGCGCGGGGAGCCCCCAGTACTGGATGAAATTGGCTTGTTGGTGGAAACCATGGATGTGGCACCGGCACAGATGCGCGTTACGGTTCGCTCCCGCAATAGTGTCGACACTAAAAGCGGAGGCATGGGCGTTTCCGGCAACAACAATCAGGTGAATATTCAGGCTCAACGCAAAGTCACCACCACCCGTCGCAATCAGGAGCGCACGCTGGTGGTTCAGGATGGTCAGTCAGCTCACATTACCGCCGGACAGGTTCGTACGGTTCCAGTCGCCATTCGGGGCGGTCGTAATCCGGCCGCTTTTCTCGGCCAGGTGGAAACCCGCAGCGGATTTCTGGTTAGCCCCCGGGTTATTTCCGATCAGGCGATAGAACTGAATATCGTCTCTTTCGAGGAAGATCCTGAGAGCGATATCCCGGGCTACGAAACGGAAGCGCTGATGACGATCCGTCGGGTAGAACCCGGTGAGTGGGTAGAACTGGGCAGCACACGCCAGCGGAGCGTAGGAGACCAGTCCGGGATCACCTACCAGACCAGTGGCAACCACCAGCAGAACCAGACCTTCGAAGTGAGAGTAGAGGTGTTCTGAAGCTGATCAGGCCTGGTGTTCGAGCAAGACAACTTTAGCCTCATTGATTTTCGCCGCCAGATAATCGTTACCGCCCCTGTCGGGGTGCAGCTTCTGAATCAGCCGCCGATGCGCCTGAATGACCTCCTCGCGGGAGCAACCCGGAGCCACACCCAGTATCTCGCAGGCTTCCTTGCGCGACATGTTTCCAGAGCTCGCTGGCGCCTGGTTGGCACCATTACTGCCGCCGTCTTCACCTTCGCTGTCTTCGCCCTGCCCCTGACCGAAAGCGCGGCTGACCATGGGGGCAAACCTCAGTAGCGCAGGTAACTTCCTCAATAACGGCAACACGGAGGCAACCGCAGCGGTCAGAATATGAATGCGGCCGGTCAGTACCAGAAACAGTAGCAGTGCTCCACCAACGACCAGTATTATCTTCCAGGTCGCCGCCTTTTTCTTTTCAGGGGTTAACGCCCCCCACTGTTTCAGTACAATGAAGGCGGCAGCGGCCAGACCAATACCAAGAATCCAGTGCATCCGATAATCCTTATTGGCACTTGGGCCGTAAGTTCGTCACAGTTTATTTCCCAATACTGCTGATCCAGTGCAGTAATTGTACGCACATCTACTGACAAATCGGTGACAACGCCCCTTACCATTGTATAGGATGCTATTCTTCACGGTTTGAACATGTTATCTCATTGAACATCATCTTCCTGCGTGCCGCACTCCCGGTCACCAGGACGGATGGCCAGAGCCTACGAAACTGACACGATCACCTGCAACAGACATACGACCCAGGATCTGAACTATGCGCACTGCCTCCCGCTTCGTGATTGTAATCATTTTTCTCGGTGTCGTACTTGGCGGCATTTTTGGTTACAAATTCTACCAGTTTGGCCAGATGGAAGAGCAGTTTTCCCAGCCCCAGCCGCCTGCGAAGATATCCGCAACCACCGCAAAGACTGAAAAATGGACACCCGAGCTCAAGGCCGTAGGCAGTGTTGAGGCAATTAACGGCATTGAAGTTGCCAACGAAGTACCTGGTGTTGTTGAGACCATCAGCTTCGAGTCCGGGGATACCGTTAACAAGGGCGATGTTCTGATCCGGCTTGACGCGGCGATCGACGAGGCCGCATTGCGCACTCGCCGGGCCGAGGCACAGCTGGCTGAACAGGAGTTCAAAAGGGTCTCTGATCTTTTGCCGAAGCGGGCCGTGTCACAATCCCAGTACGATGAGGCCAAGGCCAACTTTGACGCCGCCCGCGCCCGCGTCAATGAGGCCGAAGCCCAGTTGAGCAAGAAGGTTATCCGTGCACCTTTCGACGGCAAACTGGGCCTGCGTCTGATTGACCAGGGGCAATATATCGGTACTGGCACGGCCATTGTCGAAATCAACATGCTGGACCCGATATACGTGGATTACACCCTGTCAGAGAAGGACCTGCCCAGGGTTGATCGCGATTATGACGTGGTGGCAACGGTCGCCGCCGTTCCCGACCGCACCTTCGAAGGCAAGGTGAGCGCTATCAACACGTCGGTAAACCCTGAAACCCGCACCGTGCGCATACGTGCCACGCTGGACAATGAAGACAACCTGCTGCGCCCCGGCATGTTCGCGACTATATCCACCCGCCAGCCTGAGGACCGTGACGTTATTACCATTCCTCGCACCGCCATCTCCTACAACACTTACGGCGATTATGTGTTTGTTGTAGAGGAAAATGATGACGGTGACCTCATCGTTAACCGGCGCACCGTACAAACAGGCAATACCCGTGACGGCCGCGTGGCCGTAACCGATGGCCTCGAAGAGGGCGAGCAGGTTGTTTCCAAGGGACTGCTGAGATTACGCGCGGAACAGCGGGTCGAGATTCAGGACGACAGTGACAAGCCAGCGGAGGCGTCTGACTGATGCGTTTTACCGATATATTTGTTCAGCGCCCCGTCCTGGCAACGGTTGTCAGCCTGCTCATCCTGTTGCTGGGTGCGCGGGCGGCCATGGAAATGGAGATACGACAGTACCCGGAACTGGAAAGCACCACGGTCACCGTTACCACGGCCTACCCGGGTGCAAGCTCTGACCTGGTCAAAGGGTTTATCACCACTCCCCTGCAGCAGGCGATCGCTGAAGCCAGCGGTATTGATTACCTGACCTCCACCAGTTCCCAGGGCCAGTCCACCATCGAAGCCAAGATGGAACTGAACTACGACGCCAACGCGGCCCTGGCGGAGATCCAGGCCAAGGTTGCCAGCCAACGCAACGTGCTTCCAGCCGATGCGCAGGATCCGGTCATCACCTCTACCACTGGTGACTCCACAGCGCTGATGTACATTGCATTTTACAGTGATGAACTGAAGGTACCCCAGATCACGGACTATCTGACGAGGGTGGTTCAGCCCAAACTTCAGGCGCTGGCCGGCGTCGGAAAAGCCGATCTCCTGGGCCGGAAGTTTGCCTTGCGGGTCTGGCTTGATCCGGAGCGGCTTTCAGCTGTAGACATGACGCCCCAGGAAGTTGTCAACGTACTGTTAAGAAACAACTATCAGGCTGCGGTAGGCAACACGGAAGGCAAATACACCAAGATCAGCATGACCAGTGATACTGACGTCGGCGACCCCGAGCAGTTCAAGGATCTGGTGGTGAAAGAGTCTGATGGTTCGCTGATACGCCTGAATGACATTGCCAGGGTTGAACTGGGTTCCGAAACCTACGATCAGTTGGCGCTGTACAAGGGGCAACCGGCGACTTACGTAGCCATCGAACTGTCTCCCGGAGCCAACCCGCTTACCGTTGCGGAGAAGGTAAAAGACGAGCTGCCGGGCATTGAGAGCCAACTGCCGTCGGGCATGAATGTTCGCCTGGCCTACGATGCTTCTGACTTCATCGACAACTCCATTAACGAAGTGATCAAGACGCTCCTGGAAGCCATGGGTATCGTTCTGGTGGTGGTGTTCCTATGCCTTGGGTCTATCCGCGCCGCTGTGGTGCCATCTGTTGCTGTGCCACTCTCGCTGATCGGTGGTGCATTCGTCATGCTGATGATGGGTTTCTCCCTCAACCTGCTGACGTTGCTTTCCATGGTACTCGCGATCGGCCTGGTAGTGGACGACGCCATCATAATGGTGGAGAACGTTCATCGTCATATTGAACAGGGCGAATCCCGGTTCGACGCCGCGATAAACGGTGCGCGGGAAATGGCCACCCCCATTATTGCCATGACCACCACGCTGGTTGCGGTCTATGCCCCTATCGGATTCATGGGCGGCCTCGTGGGCTCTCTGTTTACCGAATTTGCCTTCACCCTGGCAGGCACGGTGGTCATATCCGGCATCGTGGCTTTGACGCTCTCGCCCATGTTGTCCGGCAAGATCCTCAAGCCCCATGGCAATCCGGGCCGGTTCGAACAACTGGTTGAGCGCAGTTTCAGCGGGCTTGCAAACGGTTACAAGAGCGCACTCAGCTCTTTGATGGACACTAAATCGGTGGTTATTTTCTTCGCCATCGTGGTGCTGGGCTCCATTTACTTCATGGTGAGCATGAGCCAGAACGAGCTGGCACCCACTGAAGACCAGGGCATCCTGTTCTACCAGGGCACCGCCGCACAGACCTCCACCCTGGATTATCTGCAGGAGCATGGTGACGAAGTGCAACAGCGCATGTCCACCGTTCCGGGATATAACGAGGATTTCATGATCCTGGGCATCACCGCCCCCAATGCCGTTTTCGGCGGGTTCAAAATGGAGCCCTGGGGTGACCGCGATATCAGCCAATTCGAGGCCCAGCCGTTGCTGGACAAGGAACTGAAAAATGTCACCGGCCTCGAAACCGCGGTATTCCCGCGCCCCTCTCTCCCGGGTTCCGGCGGTGGCCTGCCATTCCAATTCGTCATCACCACCGGTGAGGACTACGAGCGCCTCAACGATATTGCCAACGAGCTTCAGGGCAAGGCCATGAAGAGCGGCAACTTCATGTTCCTGCAGAAATCCATTGATTTCGACCGTCCCGTTACACAGGTCAAAGTAGATCGGGACCGAGTAGCGGACCTCGGTCTGTCCATGCAGGATGTTGGCCAGGCCATGTCCAGCATGCTCGGTGGCGGTTACATCAATCGCTTCAATATGCAGGGTCGGTCCTATCAGGTCATCCCACAGGTAGACCAGCAATACCGCATGGATGAGCAGGCGCTGAATGACTACTACATTCGCTCGGACAATGGTGAACTGGTGCCGCTATCCAGTGTTATCAGTTTCGAGAAGTCGGTAGAACCCTCCCAACGGACCCAGTTCAACCAGCTGAACTCACTGACCCTGGAGGGCGTGATCACACCGGGCGTGACCGTAGGCGATGCCATGGCCTTTATGGAAAACGCCTCCGAGGAAAGCTTCCCACAAGGCTTCTCTTTCGACTACACCGGTGAATCACGGCAGTTTGCCAACCAGGGAAGCGCACTGATGGTGACCTTCTTCCTGTCGCTGCTGGTGATCTACCTGGTACTGGCGGCCCAGTTTGAGAGCTGGCGTGATCCGTTCATCATCCTGGTGTCTGTTCCCATGTCGGTAGCCGGTGCCATGGCGTTTATTGTGCTCGGTTTTGCCAGCATGAACATCTACACCCAGGTGGGCCTGATCACCCTGATCGGTGTGGTGTCGAAGAACGGCATCCTGATTGTTGAGTTCGCCAATCAGCTTCAGGTAGACAGGGGGCTCAACAAGCGTGAGGCCGTGATCGAGGCCGCGGCCATTCGCCTGCGGCCGATCATCATGACCTCCCTGGCGCTGATCTTCGCCATGGTGCCACTGCTGATCGCTGTCGGCCCGGGTGCGGAAAGCCGGTTCGCCATCGGCCTGACCATAAGCACCGGCCTTGGCATCGGTACGCTGTTTACCATTTTCGTGCTACCGGCGTTCTACATCCTGCTGGGCCGTGACCATCACGGGTCCGCCGGAGAAGAATACGGAAATGGTGATGACGGAATCAGGGCTCCGGCACAGTGACGCTCGGAACTCTCTTCTGGCTATTCCTGGCCGGCTTCGCCACCTGGTACTGGTGGCGGGCCAAGGCCATCAAGGATTTTGTACTGCAGGCGACCAGAAACTACTGCAAGAAAATGGATGTCATGTTGCTGGACGATGCCGTGTACCTCCGCGGCCTCTGGTTCAAACGAGATGAGAACGGTCGAATCCGGGTATGGCGCCGGTTCCTTTTCGACTTCACCTCCACCGGTGAGGAACGCTATATGGGCCGCATCATCATGCTCGGCCAACGCATTGTTCACATGGAGCTGGAACCGCATCGCTTCGGCCCGGATCAATAGCCGGGCCGCCAATATTAACAGCCTCGTCGTTTCCGGCTGCCCGGTGGCAGTGTCCGGCAACAGACAGCTATACTGAACGCCTCGGACCCAATACACCGTCGCGGATTCAAACGCTGATGTTATTTCGTTTACCTGTCTTGCTGTTATCAGTGTTGCTACCAGCGCTCGCCCTTGCGAACACGCCTATTCTGAGGGTTGTCACCTCCGAGTACCCACCCTATGAATACCTGGACGAGGGCGAGGTCAGGGGCAGCCACACTGATATCGTTCGCCACATTCTGACTTCCATGGGCTATTCGCCCGATATCCGGGTACTGCCGTGGGCACGCGCGGAAGCGAGCACCCGGGCTGGCACCTCCGATATGATCTATTCCCTGACCTACTCCCGCGACCGGGACCGCTACTACCACTTCACCGACCCAATCAGCCAGGCTCGCGACGTCTTTTTCAAACTCAAAGGGCGGGATCTTCAGTGGCAGGAACTGGACGACCTGGCTGGTTTGAGGATAGGGCTCTCAGCCGCCTACAGCTATGCCCCTGATTTCATGAAGTGGTTGGCAGCGGGTAACGCCCGGGTGACCCAAATCAGTCAGGAGTCTCCCGAACTGACCGGTCTCAGAATGATTGCCTTTGGACGCATCGACCTCTTTATCTGCGAAGAGTCAGTTTGCAGTTATCTTATCGAGGAAAATCTTGCGGAGTTTCCGGAATTGTCCGATGTTATCGCCATACCCCGAACTGTAGGGACGGAACGGGGCTTCCGCGCCGGATTTTCCCGCCAGCATCCCCGGGGTGGAGCATTGAGGGACGAATTCAATCGGGCACTGAAGGACGTTCGCGCCACCATCAGCCCGGACTAGAGTCCCGGCACACCTGCGGCAATCACCTATCGGACAAAGCACACAGACTCCAAAAGGTTTTCTATACTGCGGGTTATAACATCCAACCGGCAGACCGGAACCATGAATATTCAGAACGACCATCGCTTCGCCATCAATCTCAATGTGCGAGGCATACAGCCCTCCGCGACCCTGCGTATCAACGAACTCAGCAACCAGCTTCGTTCCGAGGGTCGTGATATTGTCAAACTGGGGCTTGGGCAGTCGCCCTTTCCGGTACCCGAGCGTGTCGTTGCAGCCCTGCGGGAGCACGCCCACGAAAAAGACTACCTGCCGGTAAAGGGGCTGAAGGCATTGCGTGAAGCGATAGCTGGCTACATCAACCGCAGCGAGCGAATGCGCTGCAGCTGGGAAGACGTGCTGATCGGCCCCGGTTCCAAGGAACTGCTGTTCATGCTGCAACTGGCCTACTACGGTGACCTGCTGATTCCGCGTCCGAGCTGGGTTTCCTATGCGCCCCAGGCGCGCATTATTGGCCGCTCGGTTCACTGGCTGCCCACCCATGCCGAGAACAACTGGCAATTGACAGCGGAAGAACTGGACATCATCTGCCGCGATGACCCGTCCCGCCCGCGCATACTGATCCTGAACTACCCGTCCAATCCCACCGGTTGCACCTATACCGACGATCAGCTGCTGGCCATTGCCAACGTAGCTCGCAAATACAAACTGATCCTGCTGTCAGACGAAATCTACGGAGAAGTTCATTTTGAAGGCAGGCACAAGTCGATTGCCCGCTATTACCCGGAAGGCACCATCATCAGCACCGGTCTGAGCAAATGGGCTGGGGCAGGAGGCTGGCGCCTTGGCACCTTCATCTTCCCGCCGGAACTGCGGCCACTTCAGGACGCCATGGCGATTATTGCCAGCGAAACCTACACCGCCACCAGTGCGCCGATCCAGCACGCGGCGATTGCAGCGTTTACCGGGGGCGATGACCTTGACGAGTACCTGAAGCAGTCACGGCGGGTATTGAAAGTGGTGGGTGAATACCTCCACAGTCGACTGACCGCAATGGGTGCCGTGGTGCAGAAGCCCGAGGGCGCCTTCTACCTGTTCCCGGATTTTTCGGGCTTCCGCGATGCCCTGGCGGGCCGGGACATCAAGACCAGTCAGGCTCTTTGCCAGTCGCTGCTGGAAGACACCGGTGTCGCTATTCTCCCGGCCAGCGACTTCGGTTTCGTTCCGGATCATCTGGCTGCGCGCCTTGCATTCGTGGATTTTGACGGTGCCGAAGCCCTACGGCTGGCCGGAGGGGATTATGCGAGTGAGGACCTGGACGACGCTTTCGTCGACCAGGCCTGCCCGCGACTGGTAAAAGCCATGGACAAGATGGAGCAGTGGCTAACCAGCCTGTAACCGGTTCGTGTTAGACTGAAGCCTTCATTTCTTGATCGGAGGGCGCCAACTTGTCTGACCTGAAAGCCATTACCACCATTGCAGAATTTGCCGAAAAGCTTGCCCTGAGAGCCGGCGAACTGGTCAGGCGGGAACGTGACGAAAACACCCTGCGCACCGACTATAAGCAACAGACGGAACTGGTCACCCACGCCGATGTGATGGCAGACGAGATGATCACCGGCGCCATCCGCGAACGTTTCCCCGATCACCGCATCCTTTCCGAAGAAACCATGCCGGACCTGAGCCAGGCTGAAGAACTGGACACCCCGCTGTGGATTATCGACCCCATCGACGGCACCGTGAACTACGCCTATGGTCATCCTCAGGTTGCAATTTCCATTGCGTACGCAGAAAAAGGCCGGGTTCAAGTGGGTGTGGTGCACGCACCGTTTGCCGCTGAAACCTTCCGCGCAGTTCGTGGCGAAGGCGGCACCCTTAACGGCAGCCCCATCAAACACAGTGGTGCGACCGTACCACGGGATTCCCTCTTCGCCACCGGCTTCCCCTACACCAAAGACAACCTCAGGCCACTCCTGAACCGGCTCGACGCCATGATTCACCAGTGCCGGGACCTGCGCCGTATCGGCTCGGCGGCCCTGGATATCTGCTGGGTAGCCTGTGGTCGGCTGGACATCTACTACGAAAACGTCAGCCCCTGGGATTTCGCCGCTGCACGGCTGATTGCCCTGGAGGCAGGCGCAACAGCGGGGCATTTCAGTGAAGTTCCGGATGGCTACCCTGCCGACCTGTGGGGCCGGGACATCCTGATTTCCGCTCCGGCGGTATGGGAGCCAGTACGGAAAATTCTGCGCAAGGCGTCTGGCTACGAGTGACTTGCCCAGACTGCCTCGGCGACCAGCGCCCAGGCTTCTTCGAAATCGTTGGTAGGTAATCGCGAAAAAGAAGACCGGATAAACCGCTGCACCCTACCCTCAATAAAAACCAGCACAAAATCCGCGCCCCGGACCGAACTGGTCCGTGGCCGCAGGCCCTGGCGGATTTCCCCTTCCTTCAGTGCCTGACGGACCTGGGTTTCCAACCGCTCGAAAAACTGTGAGGCTCGTTTTCGCAGGGTGTCATTTTCACCCACCAGGGCATCTCCGGTCAGTACTGTGCACAAGCCCGGGTTTCGCTCTGCAAACACCAGCACCAAATGCACCAGCTGCTGCAGGCGAACCCGCACGTCTTCCTGTTCCTGCAGAATGACCTGGCAACGGGAAAACACGGCCCCCTCAGCGAACTCGATCAAGGCCTCGAACATTTTTCGTTTACTGGGAAAATGGCGATACAGCGCCGCCTCTGTAACGCCAACGGACTTGGCCAGGCCCGCGGTAGTAATTCGAGCTCCCGGGTCTTTCTCCAGGAGCTCCACAAGGGCATGAAGAATCGCTTCTCGACGACTGGGTTTTTGTTCTGTCATAGCAGGACTGCAGCGCTCTGGTTGACTTGGGATTACGGATCCTGTGAGTACGGAGGCAGGCGGCCCGCCAGGTAGGCATCGCGGCCGGATTCTATGGCCAGGCGCATGGCTTTGGCCATGCGGATCGGGTCCTGCGCCAGGGCGATGGCTGTGTTCATCAGAACGCCATCACAGCCCAGCTCCATGGCCAGCGTTGCATCGGACGCGGTGCCGACGCCTGCATCAACCAGCACCGGCACATTGGCGTTTTCCGCGATCAGGCGGATGTTATAGCGGTTCTGGATACCCAGGCCGGAACCGATGGGTGCGCCCAAAGGCATAATGGCGATACAGCCCATCTCTTCCAGGCGCTTGGCCAGCAGGGGGTCGTCGGAGCAGTACACCATCACCCTGAAACCGTCGCGGATCAGCTCTTCCGCTGCCACCAGCGTTTCAGTCATATTCGGGTAGAGTGTCTTTTCTTCACCCAGCACCTCCAGTTTGACCAGGTCGTGGCCCTCCAGCAATTCACGGGCCAGCTTGCAGGTGCGTACCGCATCTTTGGCGGTGTAACAACCCGCCGTGTTCGGCAGCATGGTATAACGATCCGGGGATACCACATCCAGCAGGTTGGGCTCGTCCGGGTTCTGGCCAAGGTTGGTGCGGCGAACGGCAAAGGTGACGATCTCGGCGCCGCTGGCCTCGATGGCGTGGCCGGTTTCCATCATGTCGCGGTACTTGCCAGTGCCCACCAGCAGGCGGGACTGGTAGACCCGGCCGGCAATTTCCAGTGGTTTGTCTTCGGGAACTGGTCTTTCGGAACTTTCACTCATGCTGAACACCTGAACCTGTCATTGAAATCGGGAATAAAAACAACCAGCCTCAACCGCCGCCAATGGCGTGAACGACCTCTACCCTGTCGCCCTCACTGAGGGTAAATTCGGTGTGCTGGCTACGTGGGACAATGTCTTCGTTTACTTCCACGGCCAGGCGCTTGCCAGATAGCACCAGCCGGTCAATCAATACTGCGACCGTCGCTTCATCGGGAAGCTCCATGGGGTCACCGTTTACCTGAACCTGCATAGCTTTTCCTGCAAAAGTCTGTCGTTAACGCCTGAATCCCGATATCGCCACGAGTATCCAGCCCACCATAAAGCTGACTCCACCCATCGGTGTTACCGGCCCCACCCAGCGAATATCCGTTAGCACCAGAAGGTACAGACTGCCACTGAACAGCAGAATACCGGCGATAAAGAACCCTGTCGCAATGCCGAGCAGGCGCCTTGATAGCCCTGCAACCGGAAGTATCGAAACCAGAATCAGAGCCAGTGAATGGTATACCTGATAGGTGACGGCAGTCTGGAAAACTTCAAGGCCGCGACCATCAAGCATACCCCGCAAGCCATGGGCTCCGAAAGCACCGGCCATTACTGCCAGCAGTGCAAAGAGGGCACCGCAGATCAGTGGAATTCGAAGCAACGGTACGTTCCTAACAGTCACAATGGATCTTTTCTTCAGTGTCGAGGTTCATCAGGGTCAGTTTTCCGCCCCAGACACAGCCGGTATCCAGACCTATATAGCGTTCGCTGTCGGTCTGCCCCTCGAGTGCCGCCCAGTGACCGAACACCACCTTGACCCTATCCTTGCGTGGGAAACGGAACCAGGGTGCAAAACCATCCGGTGCTGAATCCGCCGATTCTTTGGCCGCAAGCTCCAGGGTACCGTCCTCCGCAATAAAGCGCATACGGGTAAAGTAATTGGTAATCATCCTCCAGCGATCCATGCCTGCCAGGCTATCCTGCCAACGCTCGGGCTGATTACCGTACATATGAGTGAAATACTCTTCGGCATCCGGCCCGCGGATCACGCTTTCCACTTCCCGGCTGTAACCAACGGCCTGTTCGACCGACCAGATATGGGGTAACCCGGCGTGTACCATGACAAAGTTACGGTCAGCATCGTGAACGCACAGGTTTTGTTGTCTCAGCCAGTCAAACAGCTTGCCATGGTCCGGGGCGTCCAGGATATCAGCGAGGGTGTCCTTGCGCTTCAGCGAATGCCCACCAAAGGCAACGGCCAGGAGGTGAAGGTCATGATTGCCCAAAACCACCACGGCAGAGTCGCCAAGGCTCTCAACGTAACGGAGAGCCTCAAGCGAAGACGGTCCCCGGTTGATGATGTCACCAGCCACCCAGAGCCGGTCGCGGGACGGGGAGAAATCCACGAGATCCAGCACATCCCGCAAGCGTTCATAACATCCCTGAATATCGCCAATCGCATAATCAGTCATTGCTTGCCTCACCATTTCCGTCAGTTTCCGGCCGGGTATCCGCCAAAAGATCTGCAATCGCGACGTACTCCGGCAGGCCCAGGTTTTCCGGACGCAGGCCGTCATTGATACCAATACTGTTAAGTTGCTGCACGGTTATCATACCGGCCAGGGCCTTGCGCAGGGTTTTGCGGCGGGCACTGAAGGCGGTACGTACCACCGCTTGCAACAGTTTGTAGTCCTTCGCCGGGTGCGGCAACGTCTCGTGAGGAACCAGGCGAACAATGGCAGAGTCCACTTTCGGCGCCGGGCGGAAGGCCCCCGGGCCCACTTCGAACAAAGGCTGCACCCGGCAAAAGTACTGGGTCATGATACCCAGCCGGCCATAGTTGTTGTCGCCGGGCACCGCCCCCATCCGCTGCACCACTTCTTTTTGCAGCATGAAGTGCATGTCCTGCACCACCCCGGAGTGGCCCAGCAGGTGGAAAATCAGTGGTGTGGAAATATTGTACGGCAGGTTACCGATGATTCTCAGGGGCTTGCTGTCTACCAGCTTACCAAAATCGAATTTCAGGGCATCCGCTTCGTGGATGCGAAACTCCGGGTAATTGAAGAACTTGGTTCTGAGTACCGGAATCAGGTCCCGGTCCAGCTCCACTACCTGGAGACCGGGATTTACCGCAAGCATTTCTTCGGTGAGCGCGCCCAGGCCAGGGCCTATTTCCACAAGGGCTTCGTCCGGCTTGGGGTTGATGGCGCGGATAATGCGTTCAATCACACCGGGGTCGTGAAGAAAATTCTGGCCGAAGCGTTTCCTGGCCTGGTGGCCGTGTTTGTTGCTCACTCGTTGCGATCTCTTGTTGCGGATTGTGCCATCTGTTCGCCTACTCTGACCGCCGTATGAAGGCTGCCCGCATCCGCCTTTCCGCTACCGGCCAGATCAAGGGCGGTGCCATGGTCCACGGAGGTACGGACAATGGGCAGGCCGAGGGTGATATTAACGGCCCGGCCAAAACCCTGGAATTTAAGGACCGGCAGGCCCTGGTCGTGATACATCGCCAGTACCGCATCGGCGTTGTCCAGCCAATGAGGGGTGAACAGGGTGTCGGCCGGCAGCGGGCCGGTCAGTGTCATCCCTTCCCGGCGAAGTTTTTCCAGTGTGGGTTCTATAATGTCGAGCTCTTCCCGGCCCAGATAGCCGCCTTCCCCGGCGTGAGGGTTGAGGCCGGCAACCAGGATTACGGGCTGTTCGATGCCGAAGTATTTGCGCAGGTCAACATCAAGAATACGGATAACCTGTGTCAGACGCTCTGGCGTAATGGCAGCGGAGACGTCTTTCAATGGAAGGTGCGTGGTGACCAGTGCTACCCGAAGCTCGTCGGTGGCCAGCATCATTACCACCCGTTCAACGCCACAGAGCTCCTGTAGGAATTCGGTATGGCCGCTGAAGGCGATGCCCGCATCGTTGATTACGCCCTTGTGAACCGGAGCGGTCACCATGCCGTCAAAAACTCCGTCAAGGCAGCCCTGGGCTGCGATTCGCAGAGTTTCCAGCACGTAGGCACTGTTGCCAGGGTCGAGTTTGCCCGCATCGGTAGATGTCAGGCCGTCAATGTGCATAACAGAAAGCCGTCCCGGTGCTGTAGCTGCCCGGTTCCCGGGTTTCCAGTCCTCCAGCTCTACCGCCAGCCCGAGCAATCCTGCCCGGGCTTGCAGCAGGTGCTTGCAGGCCACCACAACAATCCCTGGCTGTCGCTCTTCCAGGCCCAGTTGCAGGCAGAGCTCCGGGCCGATACCCGCCGGCTCGCCTGCTGTCAGTGCCAGGGTGACAGATCGCTTCATGACTCGCTGGTGTCCCCGGATTCGTCGTTCTTGAACTCGATAAAGGCTTCGTCACGGATTTCCCGTAGCCAGTTCTGCAGCTCGGTATCGAACTTGCGGCGGTAAATCGCCTGGCGAGCCTCGGATTCCCGGACATCACCACTGATATCCTGCTGGCGACGATCCTGCACTTCGAGGATATGCCAGCCGAACTGTGACCGGAAGGGACCTTCGAGCTCTCCAACATCGGCCGCCATCATCGCCTGCTCAAACTCCGGCACCATCTGTCCCGGGCTGACCCAACCAAGATTACCGCCATCAGAGCCGGAAACCGGGTCGTCGGAATATTCCCGGGCGAGCGCGGCAAAGTCAGCGCCATTCTCAAGTTGCTGGTAGAGTTCCCGGATAGTTTCTTCCGCCTGGCCTTCAGACACGGTTTCCGAGGTGCGCACAAGAATATGGCGAACTTTGGACTGTTCAATAACCTGCGCCTGTTCGCCACCACGGCGATCCATGACCATAACCAGGTGGAAACCACTGTTGTTTTCCAGAACCGGCGACACTGTTCCCGGTTCCAGATCCGGTACCACGTCGGCAATCAGTGACGGCAGACGGTTCTCTGCACGCCAGCCCATATCGCCACCATCAAGGGCATTGCTGGCGTCGGACTCAGCAACTGCGACCTCACGGAAGTCCCTGCCAGAAGCAATTTCCTCACGCAGCGTTTCGATCTGTTCGCGGGCGGCACTCAGTTCTTGCTCATCATTAAAGTCGTCCACTTCGATGAGGATATGCGCCAGCTCGTATTCCGCGTTACTGCGGCCCTGGCCGGCCGTGGCCTCGAGATAATTCTGCACCTCCCGGTCCGTTACCCGCACACGATTGCCAACCTGGCGTTGCTGGACCCGGCTGGTGATCATTTCATTACGGATCTGCTCACGGGCTTCACGGTAGGTAACGCCTTCCTGGCCCAGTTGTTGCTCAAACTGCGCCAGCGTCATGTTGTTGCGCCGGGCGATGGAGGCCATGGTCTCGTTAAGCTCGTTATCGCTGATGCGCATACCGGCCCTGTCTGCCATCTGCAGCTGGATCGACTCGGTAATCAACTGCTCCAGCACCCGCTCTTCGAGAATGTCACGTGGTGGCAGGCCGGTACCCTGCGCACTCAGTCGGCCTACGATGGTGTTGATTCGTGCTTCCAGTTCGGACTGCAGAATGACATCGTCATTGACTACCGCAACCACTTGGTCAAGAAGTTTGCGTTCGGCCTGTACGGTTGCAGACAAGCTCACAACCATCAGTACCAGTAGTATTCGTGCGCACTGGCGAAGGTTCGCCTTCATAGTCACCTCTGTATGGAAAAATACTGCCTGTCGCCGGGCACAGGGTACCCGGATTTCTCAGCACTCAGCGACCGCCGAAACGGCGACGTTCTCGTTCATCGAAGCCATATATCGCTTCGGATATTTCGCCGGACGAACCACCACTGCCACCCAGACCCTTGAGCTGAATCTGGAACAGCATGCGGCTTTCAAGTTCCTGATCGTCCGTAAAGTAGTTCTGGTGAACAAGCTGGACGCTCCAGCAGCAATTATTGTATTCCAGCCCGGCCAATGACCCGACGGTACGATCAAGCTGCGAATCATAGACCCAGCGGCCGATCAGACTAACACGGTCTGTGACAGGAAAAACGCCCCCGATATCCGACTGCTCGAATTCGTTTCGCCGATAGGTGTGGCCGACGCTGGCCAGATACCGATAATCACGGGAGTGGAAGATCAGCTGGCTGCGACCCTCTTCGGTTTTGTGGGTGTCTGGTTCCCACAGCCCGGAGGTGCGGATTTCCAGCCCGTCCACCGGCCGCAGGATCATCTCACCGGCCAGCGGTGAATCGCTGGCATCGGAACCGCCCTGTCCGGCCAGGGTTACTTCCCTGTCATCATAGTAATGCACCTGGCCGATGCTGAACCGCGCCCGCTCGGCGCCTGTCAGAAGGTCATTGAAACGGCTTGTCAGTGCAACGGTGAGCTGATTTGTGTCACCAACCCTGTCGCCACCGCTGAAACGATTACGCTGGAACAGTCGGTCAAAGCTGAACGAGCGGATAGTGGTATCAAAATCCGGGATAAACTCCTGGTCCGCATCTGCGTCTGCCCAGGCATAATAGAGACGGGGCTCGAGGGTCTGGTTGTAGGGAATATCAAACAGGCTGGACTGGCGGTCGAAGTAAAGACCGGAATCCCATTCCGCCACCGGCACCGTGCGATCAAACCCTGGTTGCCGCAGGTTGTAATCTTCCAGTTCATATCGGGTGTAATCCACGCTGACAGATGGCCGTGCGTAGCCCCAGAGCGCCCGCATCGGCAGCGCCAACTCCGGGATGGCCCTGGCACGCTGGCCATTGGCACGGTCCAGGCCGGTCAGGTCGGCATTGTCTCGATAGAAGTAAGTGTACTGGCTTTCCAGTGACAGCTCGGCAGGGCCCGCATCGACGCTGGCACCGTAAAGAACCTCCGGCAATTGCGAATAGGGAATATTTTCATCCGCAATGAAATCACTGATGGTCTGGTAGCCACTGAGATAGGTTTCAAAGTACTGTGATGAATCCCGGTAGCGCACACCACCACGACGCAGAAGATGGGTCGCGCGATTGATCTCAAGATTGCGGTTCAGGTCACTCAGATATTCGTCATCACTGACTACGGAGTAGTCACCGTAACCACTCCAGCCGCTGCCGAAGGACGCCCGGGTGCTGAAATCCAGACCCCAGCGCTCGCCATCCTCACCGGGAAATTCGCGTTCGAATTCAGTGTCGTTGCCGGCATAACCAACCTGCAGCACAGACTCTCCCAGGCTGCTCAAATAGCGCCCTTCGGCCTCGGTAAATAACCCGCGCCCATGAATATACTGGGGGGTCAGGGTCGCATCGTAATGAGGCGCCAGGTTCAGATAGTACGGCACGGAGAGGAAGGCGCCGCTACCTGCATTGGAGGTACCAAATGACGGGTACAGGAAACCGCTCTTGCGGCGCTCATCAATGGGGAAGCTGGCATAGGGCCAGTAAAACACCGGGACATCGCTGATTTCCAGGCGAACATGCTTGGCCGTACCTACCCCCTCTGCCTGGTCCAGGTGAATGTCGGACGCTACAATCATCCAGTCATTACTATGAGGGGCGCATGTGGTCAGCGAACCCTGGCGTATCTGGACCTGGTCTTGCCCAGTGCGGGACAGCTGCCCGGCGGAGCCCCGCAACTCCGGGCCGTGCAACAGGAAGGTAGCGGTATTGATGTCCACCCGGCCGCTGTTGACATCGTAATCCGCCTGCTCGCCGGTCAGCAGGAATCCCTCGCCACGGCTGGTCAGTGGCCCTTCAATAGCGACCAATCCCGAAGCCTGGCTGTAACGCGCCTCTGAGCCCGTCACCCTGAAGCCTGCCTGTTGCAGCCGGACATCTCCGCGAAGGTAGAGTTCGTTATCAATCTCATACCTGGCATTGAGACCACTGGCCTGTAAGGGAGCCTGCCCACTATCGGCCGCCACCCCATTCGATGTCGCCGGCACAACAGAAGGCATGTAGCCTCCCTCACAGAAATCCGGCAGTGTGCGGCGAATTTCGGCAGGCAATTCTGACCTGGGGCGCCAGTCGATCTCCGCTGCCGAAGGCGATGACTGGGCCAGAACCACGGGCGCCACTGCCAGCCCAAAGCAACCTGCCGTAAGAGCACCCAAACACCCTGCGCAGTGCAGCAACCAGTGCGTCGGTGTTCGCAGCTTCCTTGGTGAGGCTGGCACGATGATTGGGTTCCTGTCCTGAATGGGTTTGCTACTGCCGTAGACAATTTAACAGCGGCCTAGTTTACACGCCGCCCTTTGCCTTGTTAACGGAAACCGGCCATTGCTGCAAAACCGATTTACCGTCTCTATACTGATCTGCTAACTTTCCGCCAAGAACCGGAAAGTTAAAAATTCAGCCACTTCTGAGCCAGGAAACCAGCACATTCATGGACACCCGTCTGAAAATGCTCACCCAGTGGGTCAGAGACCTCCCAGGTTTTGACCAGGCAACACCCCGGCCAGTATCCGGGGATGCGAGCTTCCGACGTTATTTCCGGGTCACCGGCGACCCCCATGGCACCGGATCACACGACTACATCGTGATGGATGCCCCTCCTGAACACGAAGACTGTAAGCCTTTTGTCGCTATTGCCCAATACTGGCGCAGTCTGGACATTGCCGTGCCGGATGTGGTTGAGGAAGACCTGACCCGAGGTTTCCTGCTGCTGGAGGATTTTGGTGACCAACTCATGCTCAATGCGCTGAATACCGGCAATGCCGACCGGCTCTATGGCGCTGCGATGGATGAACTGGTCCGCATCCAGCGTGCTGGTGACACCCCGGATTTTCCGCTGCCAGCCTATGACACCGCCCTTCTGGACCGCGAGATGGCGCTGTTCCCCGACTGGCTACTGACCCGAAAGCTGGGATTGACACTTGGCAATGGTGAACGGGCACTGCTGGACACCACCTTCGCTTTCCTGCGGGAAAGCGCCCTGGCCCAGCCGGAAGTGGCGGTACACAGAGACTACCATTCCCGCAACCTGCTGGTTCGGCCCGATACCGAGAGGCCCGGCGTGATTGACTTCCAGGATGCCGTACGCGGCCCGGTAACCTATGACCTGGTATCGCTGCTTAAAGACTGTTATGTCCGTTGGCCAGAAGACCGTATCAGCCAGTGGGCCGAGCATTTCCGGGTGCTCAGCGCAAATGCCGGGCTGCACAAGGCGGATCAGGCAACCTTCCGCCAATGGCTGGAACTCATGGGCATGCAACGCCACCTTAAAGCCGCTGGTATTTTCGCCAGGCTGGCAATCCGTGATGGCAAGACCGGGTTCCTGAAAGACGTTCCCCGTACCGTAGGCTATCTGGTGGAGGCCAGCAGCAGGCAGGCAGCCCTGCGACACTTCCATGAGTGGCTGACCGACACCGTGGTCCCCGCCATAGAGCAACAGATCGGACCAGTGGAGACATCCGGCCAGTGAAAGCCATGATACTCGCGGCGGGCAAGGGCGAGCGCATGCGGCCGCTGACACTGACAACCCCTAAGCCGCTCCTTCCCGCAGGTGATAAGCCCCTGATCGTGCATCACCTGGAAAATTTGAAGACCGCCGGGTTTCGCCAATTGGTCATCAACCACGCCTGGCTGGGCATGCAGATTGAAGACGAGCTCGGCAATGGCGACGCTTTCGGGGTGTCGATTGAGTACTCAAGGGAAAGCGAACCACTGGAAACCGCCGGTGGCATCATCCACGCCCTGCCTCTTCTGACCAGTGCCGGGGATGAATGGTTCGCGGTGATCAATGGCGATATCTGGTGCGACTTTTCCCTGGCGCAACTGATCCCGCCTGAAGGAGCCGATGCGCTACTGGTGCTGACCAGTAATCCGGAACACAACCCGGCGGGTGATTTCTGCCTGCATCCGGATGGTACGATATCGGTTAGCGGGCCGGAAATGCTGACCTTCACCGGCATCAGCCTGCTCAATCGCCGCCTGTTTGACGGGCTGGCACCGGGGCCGCGAAAACTCGCCCCTATCCTTCGTGAAGCCATGGCCCAGGGGCGCGTAAGTGGCGTGCATCACACCGGGCAGTGGATGGATATCGGCACTCCGGAACGACTCCGGGAGCTGGACCGGAAACTCAAGGCAGGCGGGAGCTGAGCCATGACCTCTGAATCCAGAACCAGCAGTCTCCCGGCACGCATGGAAGCCGAGTTCAGCGAACTGCTTGAGGAGTTGGCAGCCTGCGGCCATCAGGCCAACGAGTTAATGGTCAGAACCCGACTGCCGCGCTGGTGCCGCCGCAGCCTGTTTTTTTTCCTCGGCTACATCGCCAAATCCCAAGGGCGGGTGACTGAGAAAGACGTCGGCTTCGCCGAAGCGTTGATGAAAGCCCTGAAGTTGTCCCCACGCCAGCGCAGAAAGGCGATTGGCTATTTTCGCAAAGGCAAGACAGCCGAGCGCATCCCCGCGATGAAAGCCCTCGGCCTCAGGTTGACCCATCGTATCTGGCCCTCTCCCGCGCTGCGTGTTGCCATCTGCCTATGTCACGCGGCTCAACTGCAGGGTCGCCCGGAGAAACCCAGACGCTATCGCTGCGAGGACGCCATCGACCAGATAGGGCTGCCAACCCGGGTCAGTGACGACATCCTCGAGAGCTACGCCTGCAAGGTCTGGATTACCGAGCCGGAAGCACAGCCTCGCCCATCCACCTTTGAGCAGGCGTGCCAGCTTCTGGGGGTTACCCGCCGGGACTCGCGGGAAACAATCAAACGCGCCTACCGCAAAAAAGTATCAGAATGCCATCCGGACAAGCTGGCGCAGCAGGATCTCAGCCCCGCGGAGCTGGCCAGAGCCAAGGATCGCTTGTTGCGATATCAGCAGGCCTGGGAACTGATCAGCCAAAGACTGTCGGTGTGAGTTCCTGCACTATTGGGTTGACGCCAGCCAGGCTGATAGCCGGTTAGCCACTGCCGGTGCATCCCGGGGCTCCGGTGGCTCTGCCATAGCAACCGGTTGCCGGGCATAGAGAGCGATCCCCTCACGCCTGAATCCGGCCTCACGCTGTTTTGGTGACCTGAGCCCCGCGCCCTCCATTGTTGCTGGTGCACGAGAGCTGTGAATCTCCAGCACCCTGGTTTGTCCAGCCCTGGAAAGCCAATCCGTGAGGGCAGCCGAATCGCTTCGGCCGAAAACCGGCGCAATCCAGATGATTGCAGACACATCACCTCTTTCAGCACTTGCCATCCGCGCTACATGGCCCGCTGCTTTGCCAACACCGGCAACGGCCACCTGCTCATATCCTCGATCCACAAGATTCCCCACCGCCACGGCGAGTGCTTTCTGGACCCGGGTCAGATACTGATCCTCCAACTCTTCGACGTCGACACTGTCCATCACGTCAATCATGACCGAACCGGGCTCGTCGTCTTCCAGCGATTCCTCAGAGGAGTATGCTGCTTGCTGCCGTTGCGCCTGCTCAAGCGCATAAGGTGGCGGTTCCAGCCCCAGCGTCATTACCGCCCACCCAGCTCGCGCCATGGGCTGGCGCAAGGCCCCCGCCAGCCCGGAGGCTGCCGACTGTCCTTCATCGGCAAGAATCACCAGTGCACCCTTCGCAGGCGTGTCTGATTCCGGTGCAAACAGTGCCAGAATCCGCTCTTCTTCCGGTGGTTCCAGCCACACGGCTGCGTCAGGCCACTTTGTAGCAATCGCGTCTGAATCCAGCCCCGATGAGATCATCATCCGCTCGCGGTCAGCAGCCGATGCACCGGTGACATAGACGCCGACAAGAATTATCAATGAAGAAATAACCAGACTTTCAAACCATTTGCTCACAGGCTGTCACTCATTCCGTGCGAAAAATCACCATCAAGCTGGTAGACTAGCAAGCGTTGTACGCGCCGTCATCGATACTACTATCAAACCGTTCAAGAGAGCCGTCATGAACCCTTACCAGATTGCCCCGTCCATCCTGTCAGCCGATTTTGCCCGACTGGGCGAGGAAGTCGATAACGTACTGGCCGCCGGTGCAGATATTGTCCATTTCGATGTTATGGACAATCACTACGTGCCCAACCTGACCATCGGCCCCATGGTCTGCGAGGCCCTGCGCAAGCATGGTGTTACCGCACCCATCGATGTTCATCTGATGGTGTCGCCGGTGGACGACCTGATCCGCATGTTCATCGACGCCGGCGCCAGCTACATCACCTTTCATCCGGAAGCATCGAATCACATTGACCGTTCCCTGCAACTGATTCGCGAAGGTGGCTGCAAGGCCGGTCTGGTGTTCAACCCGGCGACGCCACTGCACTATATCGACCATGTGATGGACAAGCTGGACATGATCCTGCTGATGTCGGTAAACCCCGGCTTCGGTGGCCAGAAATTCATTCCCGGCACCCTCGACAAACTGCGCGAAGCCCGCAAGCGCATTGATGCCAGCGGCCGCAACATCCGCCTGGAAATCGACGGTGGTGTGAAGACCGACAACATCCGCGAGATTGCCGAGGCCGGGGCCGATACCTTCGTGGCCGGCTCTGCCATCTTTAATACCGACGACTACAAGGCCACCATCGACAGGATGCGTGCCGAACTGGAGCTGGCCCAGAAGAGCCTGAATCAATGAGCCTGGCGGGGCTGTTCAGCCAGCGCTGGCCGGGTGTCGCCCTGTTCGACCTGGATGGTACTCTGGTGGACAGTGTCCCCGACCTGGCGGCTGCCATTGACGCCATGCTGGAAGAGCTGGGCCGTCGCAAGGCTGGCATCGACAACGTACGCCAGTGGGTAGGCAATGGCGCCGGCGTGCTGGTTCGCCGCTCACTGGCCGGGCGCGCAGAGTGGGAACCTGCCAGTGACAGGGACGAAGCACTGTTTAACGATGCCCTGGCGATGTTCTATCACGCCTATGAAGATCTGAACGGCCAGCATTCATTACTCTATGACGGTGTCGAAGAATGCCTGAACAGGCTGGCGGATTACGGCTGCCGCATGGGCATTGTCACCAACAAACCGGAACAGTTTGTGGCGCCGCTGCTGGAACAGATGGGCATCGAACACTGGTTCGATATCAGTGTCGGCGGTGACACGCTGCCAGTGCGCAAGCCAGACCCACAGCCGCTGATCCATGCCATGACCGAGTTGGGCGGCACCCGGGGCACAACGGTGATGGTGGGGGATTCGGTAACCGACATCAGCGCAGCGCTGTCAGCGGGTATACCTTCTGTGGCGGTACGTTACGGTTACAACTACGGAGCTCCGGTGGATACACTGGGAGCGGATGCCGTTGTTGATTCCCTGGCGCAGCTTTTGTAATCTCACAGGATATTGAATTTGAAACCTTCTATTCGGGAGATTCCTGCCGTGCAGGGACTGAGTCTGATGACAGCGCGAGGCATACTGACAACCCGCGCAACTCGATGGTGGCGATGGCGCACCGGCTGAATGCCGCCCGAAATACCACCATACCGATCAGATTTCAGGAATCTTTACCATGACACCCGAGCAATTCGCCGAGCTCGCCAACGCCGGCTTTAACCGTATCCCTGTTTACCGCGAAGTCCTGGCCGACCTGGACACGCCTCTGAGCACCTATCTCAAACTGGCCAGTGGCCCCTATTCCTACCTGTTCGAATCCGTGCAGGGTGGTGAAAAGTGGGGCCGTTACTCCATCATTGGCCTGCCCAGCCGGGAAGTTCTCAAGGTTTACGACCAAAGCATCGTTATTACCCGTGACGGCAAGGTGGTGGAGAAAACCACGGCAGACGACCCACTGACCTTCGTGGAAGAATATCAGGCCCGCTTCAATGCGCCGGACCTGGATGAACTGCCTCGTTTCAACGGCGGCCTGGTGGGCTATTTTGGCTACGACACCGTGCGCTACATTGAAAAGCGGTTGCGCAAGACCTGTCCACCGGACAGGATTGGCACACCCGATATCCTGCTGATGGTGTCCGACGAGGTGGTAGTGTTCGATAACCTGCGCGGCACGCTGCACCTGATTGTCCACGCCGACCCCGAGCAGCAAGGCGCCTACGAACAGGCCCTGCAGCGTATTGACGAGCTGGAATCGCGACTGCACCGGCAAACCGCCGACGCCCCGCGCACTCCGGAACATCTGCGGGGCAAAACGGTGGACGAGAGCGATTTCATCTCCGGTTTCAACCAGGAGAAGTTCGAAGCGGCCGTGGGCAAGATCAAGGAATACGTGCTGGACGGCGATGTGATGCAGACCGTTATCTCCCAGCGCATGTCCATCCCGTTCGAGGCACCGCCACTGAACCTGTACCGCTCACTGCGCGTGCTGAACCCTTCCCCCTACATGTATTTCCTGGACCTGGACGACTTCCACATCGTCGGTTCGTCGCCGGAAATCCTGGCCCGGGTAGAAGACGAAGAAGTCACCGTGAGACCCATTGCCGGCACCCGCAAGCGCGGCGCCACCGATGCCGAGGACAAAGCCCTGGAAGCGGAACTGCTGGCCGATCCGAAAGAGATCGCCGAGCATCTGATGCTGATCGACCTGGGCCGCAACGACGCCGGCCGGGTTTCCGAAACCGGAACCGTGAAACTGACCGACAAGATGATTGTGGAGCGCTATTCCCACGTCATGCACATCGTCTCCAACGTGACCGGTCGCCTGAAAGAAAACACCAGTTGCCTGGATGTCCTGCGCGCCACCCTGCCCGCAGGCACCCTCAGCGGCGCGCCCAAGATCCGCGCCATGGAAATCATCGACGAGCTGGAGCCGGTGAAGCGGGGCGTCTACGGCGGCGCCGTGGGTTACCTGTCGTTCAACGGCAATATGGACACCGCCATTGCCATCCGCACGGCGGTGATCAAGGACAACACCCTGCATATCCAGGCCGGCGCCGGCGTGGTGGCGGATTCGGTACCCCGCCTCGAGTGGAAGGAAACCATGAACAAGGGCCGCGCCATCTTCCGCGCGGTCGCCAAAACCTACAACGATTTCGACCACTGAGGCGGAGGAACGGATTATGTTGCTGATGATCGATAACTACGATTCCTTCACCTACAACGTGGTGCAGTATCTGGCCGAGTTGGGGGCGGATGTGCATGTCTACCGCAACGACGAAATCACGGTAGAGGAAATCGAGGCCCTGAAACCGGAACGCCTGGTGATCTCGCCGGGGCCCTGCACGCCCAATGAGGCCGGCATTTCAATGGCCGCCATCCGCCACTTTGCCGGCAAATTGCCAATCCTGGGCGTATGCCTGGGCCATCAGGCCATCGGGCAAGTCTACGGCGGCGATGTGATCCGCGCCGGGCGGGTAATGCATGGCAAGGTGTCCCCGGTATACCACAAGGATCTGGGCGTATTCCGTGGCCTGAGCAATCCGCTGCAGGCCACTCGCTATCACAGCCTGGTGATCGACAAGGACACCCTGCCGGACTGTCTGGAAGTCACGGCGTGGACCCGCAATGAGGATGGCTCGGTGGAAGAAATCATGGGCGTTCGCCACAAGACGTTGCCCATCGAGGGGGTTCAGTTTCACCCCGAGTCGATTATGACTGAGCAGGGGCACGAGCTTTTGCGGAACTTTCTTAGAAGTTAGTTCTGTTGGGTGGCCTTTGGGGCGTGGTTCTGATTACGGGCCTTAGTGGGTAGAGCTGTTACCAAACACGCCTCAAGACGTCCTGTGCGGCTCGGGCTCCGCCATCCATGGCTCCGCACGGTTTGGTAACAGCTCTACCCACCAAGGCCCTCTGAGCCCGCTGTTCCGGTATGTTCTCCCTACACATCTCGAAAAGCAGAAGACAGTTGAGACGGAATGAGTGCTGAAGAAGCCCTCACCCGGATTCGAGAGGAGATGGCTGGGGTGGCCACTGCCCAAAACGTGCGGAGCCATGGATGGCGGAGCTCGAGCCGCACAGGGATGTCTTGAGGCGTTTTTGGGCAGTGGCCACCCCAGCCATCGACAGCGCATCCAATTTAGCGGGCTATCACAGCAAAAGGCCCTACACCAAACAGAAACTTGCTAAGCTAGACCAAAACCCAGAATACAAAGGCAGATTTACCGAAGGGGCCCGTTAATGGACATGAAAGAAGCACTGAACCGCATTGCCTCCAACCTGGACCTGTCCACGGAGGAAATGAAGGACGTTATGCGCATCGTGATGAAAGGCGAAGCCACCGATGCGCAGATCGGGGCCTTTCTGATGGGGCTGCGCCTGAAAAGTGAGACTATTGACGAAATTACCGGTGCAACGGAAGTCATGCGGGAACTGGCCACTGGCGTAACGGTCAACGCCGAGCCGCTGGTGGACATCGTTGGTACCGGCGGTGACGGCGCCAACCTGTTCAATGTATCTACCGCCGCCTCTTTTGTTGTAGCGGCTGCCGGCGGTTTTGTCGCCAAGCACGGCAACCGTGCGGTGTCTTCCAAAAGCGGCAGCGCCGATCTGCTTGAAAACCTGGGCATCAACCTGCAGATGGCGCCGGAGGAAGTTGCCCGCTGCGTGGAACAGATTGGCGTCGGCTTCATGTTTGCCCCGGCCCACCACGGCGCCATGAAACACGCCATCGGCCCGCGCAAGGAACTGGGATGCCGGACCATTTTCAATATCCTCGGCCCCATGACCAATCCGGCAAGCGTCAAGCGCCAGCTGATCGGCGTGTTCACCAAAGAGCTGTGCCGCCCTATGGCCGAAGTTCTGCACCGCCTCGGCGCCGAGCACATCATGGTTGTGCACTCGAAAGACGGCCTGGATGAAATCAGCCTGGCCAGCGCCACTCATGTGGCAGAACTGAAAAACGGCGACGTCACCGAATACGACATCACTCCCGAAGACCTCGGCATCAAGAGCCAGTCACTGGTCGGTCTGACCGTGGACACCGCCGAGGACTCACTGAAACTGATCCGTTCCGCTTTCGGACGGGGACACGATGAAATGGCCGAAAAAGCCCGCGACCTGATCGCACTGAATGCCGGTGCAGCTATCTACGTGGCAGGACTGGCGAAGACGCCCAAAGAAGGCGTGGAAATGGCGCTGGACGCCATGGGTTCTGGCCTGGCTGCCGGAAAGATGTCCGAGCTGGCTGACTTTTCACAGTGTTTTTAATCCCGGCCTGCTGACTTTGCAGCCGGACGAACCGGTGGGGAGGCCTTTCCAAAACACGCCCGCAAGTACGTCCATGTAGGGCTTGACGTCAGCCATCCATGGCTGACGACAGTTTTGGAAAGGCCTCCCCACCGGCTCTCGCATACATTTTACGGGCCTGATATGACTGACAGACATTTGGACAAGACTCCCACCATTCTACGGAAAATTGTCGACAGGAAATGGGAGGAAATCGATGAGCGCAAGCGCGCGGTTTCAATAGACGACCTGAAAGCCATAGCCGGTGACCAACCGCCAGCACGAGGCTTTGCTAACGCGCTACGCACCCGTATCGAACAGCGGACGCCCGCGGTCATTGCCGAAATCAAGAAGGCCTCCCCCAGCAAAGGCGTCCTTCGGGATCCATTTGTGCCCGAAGCCATCGCCGAGAGCTACGAAAAAGGCGGTGCCGCCTGCCTGTCAGTACTCACCGACAAGGACTTCTTCCAGGGCCACGAGGACTACCTGAAATCCGCTCGCAATGCCTGCAGCCTGCCGGTTATCCGCAAGGACTTCATGGTGGCGCCCTATCAGGTATTCGAGAGCCGAGCCATCGCGGCGGATTGCATTCTGTTGATCGCCGCCTGCCTGACCAGAGATCAGATGCAGGAGTTGGAAGGCATCGCCCATGAAATCGGGCTGGACGTGTTGGTGGAGGTTCACGACGGTGAAGAGCTGGACGACGCTCTTACTCTGAAAACACCACTGGTGGGCATCAACAACCGAAACCTGCATACATTTGAGGTCTCGCTAGACACTACATTCGATCTGCATGAACGCATCTTTGCCGACCGCCTGACCATTACCGAAAGCGGCATCATGGCCAGAGGTGATGTAGAAGCCATGACCAGCCGCGGCATATACGGCTTTCTGGTGGGTGAGTCGTTTATGCGCGCAGAAGAGCCTGGCAGGAAACTGCAAGAGCTGTTCTTTCCGGAGGGCTAACTCCAAAGCTTATACAGGCCGGCGGGTGGGTCGGGCCAAAATCGTGCGGAGCCATGGATGGCGGAGCCGAGCGTACAGGGACGTATTTACAGCGTATTTTGGCCCGACCCATTCGCCGGCCTGTGCACCAGCCGAGTCAACCCTCAGGTTCAGCCAAAGCCTCCTGCAGCAACGCCAGCAGATGCGCCGGCATGCCCTCAGCCAGTTTCAGCGCTGCCGCATGCCCCCGCGGAGACATCTTGCCCCAGGTACGGCGCACGATGCGCAGCCATTTTTCGCGGTCGTAATCCGCCTTCTGTTCGTAAAATTCCGCGAAGTAACGCTCCAGAAACACCATGCAGGCCACGTCTTCCAGTAACTGAGTATCTTCATCTTTGCGTAGCTCACGCTTAGTCAGGATGGTTTCCACCCGCTCGCATTCTGATTGCGGATAACCACACCCGACCATAATTTCCGCAGCCTTCCTGCCATGCATCCGTCCACAGGCCTGGCGCCATTCATAATAAGCCTTGCGCCCTTCCGGGAAATCGCTGCGGGGCATCGTCCAGCGCTCAATGTGCTGGGCGCGGCAGGCGATCTGCATTCGTTCTGAAGGGTCATCCTCAAGCTCATGCAGCCAACGCGTCATATGCAGGCTATAGGCGTACTCTTTCGGGAGAAGGTCGTTACCTAACTGCTCCTGGTTGGGGTCTGCCAGGTTAGCCTGATCAATGGCCTCCAGAGCACATTGTAATTGCCGGGACTGTCTCATAATGGGCCAATAGCCTGTTCCTGAAATGAAAAACCACCTGAAACCGATGAAGATAACCTTATTAGTCTAGCGCGCAAGAACCATCCTCCTCTACCTCCGATGACAGTTCCATTGCACGTTCAACCTACCCCTTGTAGGTACGCACTTTACTTCATTGCTTTATGCAAATATTTACTAAAAAATTATTAAGACAGCTATCAAAAATCCAACGAGCCGTTCCAGCATGCAATTTTCAGGGTCAGCGATACCAGAAAAGTGGCAACCTGCCTACGAAGCTCATCTGCGGGCACTGGAAGGTAAGGTTGCCGTGGTGGCTGCCTGGTTGCTGCTGGTAACTGTGTTGATCTACCAGTTTTCCCATCCTCTGCGTAACAGTCACAGCTCTGACCTGGTTGGCATCGAGTTTCTGCTACGGTTACCGGTAATCCTGACCGCATCGATGACTCTGATAACTCACTACACTGGCAATTCTCGCTGGCCCAACCGATATTTTTTGCGATTAATGGGGCTGTCGGTGATGGCGATGATCCTGTCCATGCTGCTGTTATACCTGCAAAACAAGTCTGCAGGGCTGTACCAGATCAGCAATGGCCTGGTGATCAGCTTCTTCGGTGTTTCAGTATTGGCCGTGCGGGGCATCCGGGAATGGGCGTTGCTATTCCTGCCTCTGCTGGTGCTTTTCACGGGTGCAGCCACCGCTCTCAACATCTCTTTCGGGGACGTACTGCCGCTCTTTTTTGATCCCCTGATGATGATGGTCATCGGCATGATCGTCATGGAAGCCTTCCGCAGGGTTCTCACCAGTGAATTCCGGGCCCGTCAGAAAATCGCGGAAATGGCAGGAACAGATGAGTTGACCGGGTTGTTGAATCGGCGGGCGATATCGCCGCTGCTGAATCACGAACTGCAACATGCGCAACGCACCGGCAAACCGTTCAGCCTTGTGCTCGGTGACCTTGACCTGTTTAAAAAGGTGAACGACACCTTTGGGCATGATGCCGGAGACCTGGTGCTCCAGGAGACTGCAAGAAGGCTAAAAGGCGCACTCAGACGGCAAGACGCACTCTGTCGATGGGGTGGAGAGGAAATGCTGATCTTGCTCCCGGACACCGACGATCAGGGAGCCATGGCAGTTGCAGAGAAGCTCAGGGCATCCATGGCGGATTCCCATATCCCGGCAGGCAACAACCGAATTCATCAGACCATCAGCCTGGGTGTCGCCAGTTTCCGCAAAGGTGATGTCATTGACGCGGTGATCGGTCGCGCCGATGAAGCCCTTTACCGGGCCAAGCATAAAGGGCGAAACCGGGTCGAGGTCGCCAGACCCAGTGAGCCAGAGCCTTTTGTCAGTGCTTAGACCTGTGCCGACGGGCGCTGCTTGATGCGATCGTACCAGGCCTGGAGATTGGTCTGTTCAGGCTTGATGCGGATGTCCACCACCCGTCCGAAAGCAACGGAAGTGAACGCATTGATGTCGGCTGCGGTGAAGCGGTCGCAACAAATATATTCCTTGCCATCCAGCTGTTTGTTAAGGAAGTGCATGAACTTCTCCACCATGGTACGGCACTCCTCACCCCACTCCTTGATGGGATTCATACGGTCCTTGAAATAACCGCTGGTGTGCTGGAAACACATACCGGTGGGCATGGAGAGAGAGAACTCGATCCAGCGCAGCCACTGCTCCACAAGCGCTTTTTCCAATGGCGTATCACCCAGCAGGGTAGGCGTATCCGGGTAGCTTTCCTCGAAATAGCGGCAGATGGCCATGGTTTCGGAGATACAGGTGCCGTCATCCAGCTCCAACACCGGTACTTTCTTCATGGGGTTTTTGGCGGCGTATTCCGGCGTCAGGTTCTCGCCTTTCAGTAGGTCGATTTGAACAAACTCGGCCTTGTCCAGCAGCCCCTTCTCCGACATGAACATGCGTACCCGGCGCGGATTCGGGGCGGTTTTGGTCTCAAGAACTTTCATTGTTATTGGCTCCATACATCATTGTGGATAAACAGCTTCAAATCGTATCGAAGACTGACGCGGAAGAACAGTTGCGTCAAGCAACTGCAATCATCGGGGCAGCCAGTATTGCAGTTGGCGGATAATCCATTCCGGGTCATCGAGGGGCAGATCATGGCCGGCAGTGGGATGCACTTTCAGGGTCCACTGCCAGCGCTGTTCGAGCGCTTCACTGCATTTCAAGTGGACAATGCGGTCTCCCCTGCTTGCCAGCAACAGGGCATCCGGCAGGGGCCGATCTGGTTGCGGTTTGAAGGCAGCGGCGGCTTTCAGCTGCGCCCAGGCAGTCTGGAAACTGACCGGGCGCTGACGCTGAATACTGTACCAGTGCTTCATGGTTTCCAGGCTCACCGGGTGGTTGCAGCTCAGCCGCAGAATATCGGCTTCGCGATCGAACAGTTCACGCCTTGCCAACAATCGCGCGATACGGGGCCAGGCGCCCGGCCTCATCCTGCGCCAGGGTGGGCTGAAGCCGGAGCTGGTATTGATCAGTACCAGGTTCTGGATTTCTCCCTCGATCGCATGCTGGGCCCAGTCCAGTGCCACCATCCCACCCATGGAAAGCGCCATCAAACTGTAGGGTCCCGGGATATGTTCGATACTTTGGCGAACTTTCTCGCGAATTGCGGGAATGCTATCCGGGCAGGAATCGTTGAAATGCACGCCAGTACCAGGAAGGTCCACCAGATGAAATTGCTGCCCCGGAAAAGCATCGGTAAGCAGACGTGGAAACCCGCCCCAGTGTGACTGCTCCCGGGTGAGTCCACGCAACAGAATCCAGTGCATTGTCAGTGATGGTCCCCGTACCAGTGGGCAATAGCGGCTTCTCTAAGCATGGACTCGTCTTTCTCCTGCGGCAACCAGTTTTCATGGTTCGCTGCGGCGCTTACCAGAAAATCGATAAAGGTGAGATGGCTCCGCAATACCCTTCGATGCCGGTGAGGCGCCAGCGGGTTGAAAAAACCGTCCAGACGTAACAGCTGTCGCGGGCGTTTTCTGATCCAGCGCCAGGAGCCCAGCTCCAGTGTAAGGGGAATAAACGCCCCCTCACCACTGCGATTTATCTGTTTGTAGAAATAATCCCACAGATCACCGTGGGTCAAATAGTGACGGGACTGGGGCTCGAAGCGATAAGTATGCTCAGGCCATGCTTGCTCCCAGATCAACTTCAGGGCCATCACCGACGCAATCCTTCGCATCGGGCGACGACGATACGCATAGGGAAACCAGATCTGGTCCTGCCAGCCAAAGCCCGAGTGACAGTCCAGTGCCACGCTGAAAGGCCGGCCTGGCAACAATTCGGAGATCACCGCCTCCAGCGCTTCGTTTTCCACCTCCATGCCCTGTTCAGGATCCCCGATGAACCATGGCAGGCGTGGGGAAAACCTTTGCCCGCCCAGCAGAAAGGCACTGCGATCCTGAGCCGTGATTGGCGCGTTGCGCATCAGGTCGACGCCGTTGGGATTGCTGCGCTGGTTGAGGTACATCCCGCCGGGGTTAAGTATTGGCAACAGGGTAACTCGCACCCTTTTCAGGAGCGCCTGAAGATTATTGTCCCAGGACATCCGAGCGAGCAGGTTGCGTAGCCAGGCCATCACCACTTCGCTGCCGATACGCTCAAGCCCGTGCACACCTCCCACCAGCAAAACCACCGGCGCGTCAGCGGAATCACTACCCAGGTCAACCCGGTAAATCGGCAAATCGACCTGCTTCAGGGCAACCCTCGCAAGCGTCTTCACAGATACCAGCCCGGGCGCTTCCGCCAACGTACGCTCCAGGCGAACCATCTCCGGCAGGAAGGTTCTCAGCAGCTGCCGCTGTCGGCTATCCCGGCGGGCCTGCTCTGTCGAAACGGCGGCATGAGGGGTCAGTTCACGTAATTCGGTCATGGGGCTCTCCAGTCTCGGACAACCCTTCAAACTACTGCAGAATTGCTTCATTTCGTTGACAAAGCAGCCGGAAATTCGGGCGTCGCTATCAACCTGTCAATTGTAATTTTACATTAATGGCTTGTAACTCACGCTCAGAGCGTTACCCTTATCTATACGTAGTAACCGAGGTCATAGCATTTGTCCTGTCCTTTAAACGCACATTCTCAACAAAGCGTTTTCACTTCTCGGGGGGTCTTTCGGACCGCTCCTGCGGATTTTCGTCCGCGCATTTTTACACCCAAAAAGGAGAACCAATCATGCGTAAGCTAACGCCTGTCGCGCTGCTTTGCGCGATGTCTGCTCCCGCGCTTGCCCAGGCCGACTGTGGTGAAGTTTCAATCACCGAAATGGGCTGGGCGTCAAACGCCGTTGTCACAGCTACCGCCAAGTTCCTCATGGAACAGGGCTATGGTTGTGACGTCACAATCGTTCCTTCTGATACTGTTCCTGCCGTTACCTCCGTCGCGGAGAATGGTGAACCGGATATTGTCACCGAGCTCTGGCTCAACTCGGCCGGTGAGGCCTATCTGGAACTGGAAGAACAGGGCAAGATCGAGCGCGTCGCCGAAGTACTGGACCCGGGTGGTGTTGAAGGTTGGTGGATTCCCACCTACCTGGCCGAGGAACACCCGGAACTGACCACCATTGAAGGCGTCATGGAAAATCCGGAGCTGGTTGACAGCCGCTTCAACAACTGCCCGAGCGGCTGGGGTTGCCGAGTAGTCAGTGACAACCTGATCAGAGCGCTCGATCTGGAAAGCTCTGGCATCGAAGTGTTCAACCACGGCTCCGGAGAAACCCTGGCATCCTCCATGGCGTCAGCGGTTCAGTCGGAAGAGCCCTGGTTCGGCTATTACTGGGGACCAACCGTGCCACTGGGTAAATACGATATGACCCGTGTTGAACTGGGCGAGTACAAGCCCGACGTCCATACCCGTAACCAGACCCAGGATGTCGACAATCCGGGTGTGTCGGAGTTCCCGGCAGCGACAATCCTCACTTCGGTGACCACCGACTTCAGGGATCGTGAGCCGGAAGTGACGGAAATGCTCAGCAAGCTGACGTTCAAGACCTCCACCATGAGCGCACTCCTGGCCTGGATGGATTCGAACAATGCCTCCGCTGAAGAAGCGGCGGTGTATTTCCTGAGCAACAACAGCGATGTGTGGTCAAGCTGGCTGAACGATTCAGCCAGGGAACGCCTCGCTGCGGCAGTTGGAGAGTAATCTCCCGCCTGCCCCGGCAGGGCCGGCCCTCCCGGCCCTGCCAGCTCCTCTAACGGAGAACCCGAAACGAGCCCTACACACTTGAATGCGACGGGAACCAACCGCCCATGGCTACCTACGATTTCATATTTTCATCACTGGGACTGGAAGACTGGTGTGCGGCAGGCCAAAGTGACGCGCCCATGTCGATGGCCGCGCTGCTGCAAAAAACCAAGGGAACAACCGGCGAACCTGAGTCGCTCTGGGACACTCCTTTCCCTTCCATGGACGCGCTCAACGAATCCTGCGCTGCTTTTCCGCAATCCCGGGATCTCACAAAGGGTCTTGAAGAGGGCTTTCTGGCCGTAAAGGACAGCATGAGCATTGTTCTGGATCCTTTGACCCAGCCTCTGAGTTGGGCTCTGGACGGCACACTCTATGGGATGCTGAATACACCCTGGTGGATCGTCATACCCTTATTGCTTGCCGTGGTTTTCTTTGTGACCAAGTCCTGGAAACTGGTTGCTTTTGTTGCAGCAAGCCTGTGCCTCCTGGCCTTTATCGACTACTACCGTTATGCCATGGAGACACTTGCGATAATCTTCGTGTGCGCCTTCCTGTGCGTGCTTTTTGGCGTCCCCATCGGAATAGCCATGTCCCGAAGCAATATGATGCAACGCCTGACCGTTCCGGTGCTGGACATGCTGCAGACATTGCCGCCTTTCGTGTATCTGATTCCGCTGATTTTCCTGTTCAGCGTGACCGAATCCAAGCTGTATGGCATCGCCATCATTCTTTACGCCATCGTACCGGTTATCCGCCTCACCAACCTGGGCATTCGTTTGGTGGATAAAGACGTGATTGAGGCCGCTGACGCTTTCGGTATGACCAGCCATCAGAAATTATTCAAGGTCCAGATTCCACTGGCACTGCCCAACATCATGGCGGGTGTGAATCAGACCATCATGATGAGTCTCGCCATGGTCGTTATCGCCTCCCTCGTCTCGGCGCCCGGCCTCGGGGTTCTGGTACTTCAGGGCATCCGGAATCTGGAGCTTGGTGTCGGCCTGGTGGCCGGGCTCGGCATCGTGATTCTGGCGGTGATCCTTGACCGGGTGACCAAGGCCTCACTGGCGCGCATCAACGCCTCACAGAACCAATAAGGGAGCGAGCCGTGGAACGGAATATCAAAATTTCCATCCGGAACCTCTACAAGATTTTTGGCCCTGTCCCCGACGTTGCGCTTGCGTACGTGCGCAGAGGCATGGGGAAAGCTGAGCTACTGGAAAAGCACAATCATGTGCTTGGGCTCCAGGATATCAATGTGGACATACACGAAGGCGAGATCACGGTCATCATGGGGCTGTCCGGCTCCGGAAAATCAACACTTATTCGTCATCTCAACCGGTTGATTGAACCTACTGCCGGAGAAGTAGAGGTGGACGGAGAAAATGTGCTTGCCTACGACGAAGACAAACTGAGGAAGCTGCGCCGGGAACAGATGTCGATGGTATTCCAGAAGTTTGCCCTGCTCCCGCACAAGACAGTATTGGAAAATGCTGGCATGGCGCTGCTGGTTCGGGGGTTCTCGGTGCAGGAGTTTGAAGGCGAGGCGAAGAAGTGGCTCGCCAGGGTTGGACTGGAGGGCAATGAATACCAGTACCCCCATCAGCTCTCCGGAGGCATGCAACAGCGCGTGGGAATTGCCCGCGCGCTGGCATCGAACTCACCCATCATGCTGATGGACGAGGCCTTTTCGGCACTGGACCCGTTGATTCGGTCCGACATGCAGGACCTTTTGCTGGAGCTGCAGGAAGAGTTGCAGAAAACCGTCGTGTTCATCACACACGATCTGGACGAGTCGCTGAAACTGGCGGACCACCTGGTCATCCTCAAGGACGGCCACATTGTCCAGCAGGGTGAGCCCCAGGAAATCCTGATGAACCCCAACGACTCCTACATAACGGACTTTATCAGTGACATCAATCGGGCCCGCGTGCTGCGGGTACGGTCCATCATGGAAAAAACCAAAGAAGCACCGGAAGAGTGCGCTGGCGATATTTCCGAACGCGATAACCTGGAATCGGTCATAGCCCGCTCCAACGGCGATACCAATCTTACCTATCGTGTGGTCAGAAAAGGGAACCAGGTCGGTATACTCAAGATGGAGGAGCTCGTAAAGGCGCTGGTACCGCTGGAGGCTGCCGAGGGTGATGCCAGGAGCCGTTACTGACACGTCAGATGACAAAATTATGATCCCGGCGCTATGATTAGGGTGATGCCGCTACTCTGCGGCGCCCCGGACAACCATCATGCCTCGACTTGTCTGCATTGTGCTGGTCATGCTCCTTGTTTCTGGCTGCTCTCCGCCTGACAGTGAAACAGCTGCCGCGGTTGCGGAAACCGACACCGAAACACAGCCTACCGCGAGCATTATCGACAACCAGAGCCAGCCTGGCACCATCGTGATCGCAGCAGATCCCTGGTGCCCGCACAACTGTGAAGCGGGTGCCGATCATGAGGGGTACATGGTGGATATCGCCCGGGAAATCCTTGTCGAGTCCGGCTTCACCGTAAAGTACATCAACCTCAGCTGGGCACGAGCCCTGCAGATGACCCGCGAAGGCCGACTGGATGCTGTTGTCGGCGCTTTCAGGACCGATGCACCGGATTTCGTTTTTCCCGACACCCCCCAGGGCCACTCGTCCATTGCGCTTTTCACTCACCCCGACAATAACTGGACTTACAGTGGCCTTGAATCACTGGAGGATCAGCAGCTGCTGGTAATTAACGGATACTCCTATACTCGGGAACTGGATCGTTACATTGAACAGAACCGGGGCGACCGGGAAAGAGTCTGGATCATTTCTGGCCCCTCTCCCCTGGACAGGGCCATAGAACTGCTGGAGCAGGATCGCACAGACATTTTCGTTGAAGACGAGTATGTCATGGCCTGGTGGGCGATGAGCGCCGGGAAGTCTGTAAACCCGCCCCGCGCAGCGGGGCTGATTGACGACACCGACGTCTTTGTGGCGTTTTCTCCGGCCCGCAAAGACGCAAAGGAGTTGGCACGGCTGCTCTCAGAAGGGACACGACAACGGATCGACAACGGCCGGCTCCAGGAAATTCTTGAAACCTACGGGCTCAGTCTGAGGACTGAAACGCGGTGATCACCCGACCGTCCTTCGAGACCAGCAGTAACTCTCCGCGACTGCCGATTTTAATACACAGCGAATACCATTTCCTGCCTCAAAGCATTACGCTTAGGCCATTTAATGCACTGGAGAACATTGCACCATGGCCATCAAACTCTACCAGTTTGCGATATCACATTACTGCGAAAAGGTTCGCTGGGCGCTGGATTACAAGGGCCTGAGCTACGAGGCCACCAGCCTGCTGCCTGGCCAGCACGTCAAAACCATCCGCAAACTCACCGGCAAGGATTCGTCAGTGCCGGTGCTTGACCATGACGGCCAGCGGGTTCAGGGATCAAAGGAAATCATCGACTATCTGGATGAGACCTTCCCCGAGAACCCGTTGACACCAGCCAGCCCGCCGGCCCGCGAGGAAGCACTGGCCTGGGAGCAGCGGCTGGATGATGAAGCAGGTCCTGCGGTGCGCTGTTACTCCTACCACCATTTCCTGCAGCGCCCGAAAGTGGTGGTTCCCATGTTGGCGGCGGGCACACCCTTCTACAACCGGATTCTGCTGAAACTGGCTTTCAGCCGGGTGGATGAGATCATGCGCAAGTGGATGAAAATCAATGAGAAGACGGCGGAACAGTCGCGAAAAACCATGGAGCTCTACCTGACTGAACTGGCCGGCGCTTACCGGGAGAGACCTTACCTCGTGGGTGACAGTTTCTCCCGCGCTGATCTCGCAGCCGCCGCTCTGTTCGCACCCATGTTTCAGCCGGAACAATATCCGGTGCCCTGGCCCAAACCGGCAAAAATCCCCAAAGATATCAGGATCTGGCTGGATCAGTGGCAACCACAAATCCAGCCTTTGGAGACGGTCTACGCGGCTAATCGCTGAGCTGGTGCCGGCGCTCCTTGCCGGGAGAATTGCCGGTCCAGCGGCGATAAGCACGGGTAAAGGCGCTCTGCTCTGAGAAGCCCAGCAATAGCGAAATGTCCGTCAGTGTCAGTGACGGGTCCGCCAGATACTGCCGGGCCAGTTGCTCGCGGCTACGATCCAGCCACTGTTGCCAGCTCAGCTGGTGGCGGGCCAGTCGCCGCTGCAGGGTGCGCGGCGCCATGTGCATGGCACTCGCTGCTCTCGCCAGGGTGGGCTCGCCGTCGGAAAGCAGCTTGAGTAGCACCTGCTGTAACTGGCGGTCCGTGTTGGAGCTACCCCCGGAGTCTTCCGGTAGTGCCCGCACCAGCGCCCTCGCCTGCCGGTCCAACAACTCCCGCAAGGTGGAGTCACGCCGGGGCATGGGCAAACTCAGGTAATGCAGCGGAAACCGCACCCGCACGTGACTGTCATTCCAGGTCACCGGGCAATCAAAGAACGATTCGTAAGCCCTGGCAGTATCGCCATCAACGCTTTCAAGGAAACTCACGGTGGAAGGTGGAGGTGGCTGGTCAATCTGACGACGCATGAACGTCACCAGCGCCGCAATGGCTGCGCCATCTGCCTGCTGGCCCAATTCGTTGTCAGACGGTGGCCACCGCATCTCGGCCTGATCACCGACTATTTCTATCTCTGCAAGGCTGGCGCCGTAGAACAGGGTTTCATAGCGCTGATAGGCCAGCATGGCTTCCCCCAGAGTGTCCGAGGCCAGCACAAGGTAACCCAGAACGCCGACATGACCGGGAAGCACGCATGCGCCCACCCCCAGCTCCGGCGCAATACGGTCGGGCACCAATGCCAGCCCCTGCGACAGTAAATCGCGCCACACCGGCACCGGCACATTGTCCTTTGATACCCACCGGGCCAGTGCCATTCGCAACGGGCCGGCCTCCAGCCCCTCCTGGTCCAGCCAGTCAGAAAGCAGTCCGGTCCAGGCACCAGTTACCCGGATTACCCTGGCCACTGTTCATTTTCCATCATGTCGACAGACTCCACCGCATTGGCGTCGATGATCAATTTTGTGTCGTGGATTGTCAATTTTTACGAAGGCGATTGGAGCAGAATTAAACCATACCAACAACCAGAATACGGATACAGCATTGCTTTGATGGACATGATGGTGTCAGTACTGGAAGGCAGCGGGATGCTGCTACTCTGGAACACCCTGGCCCCCTGGCTGGCACTGGATGAACGACAACTGATCTTTGTGGTGGCCACACCCGTGTTCATAGCCGTCACCCTCTGGGAATACCTGCGGATTCGCCATGACCCTGCACGAATGGATGTGTCGGAAGCCCTCCGCAACTTTGCCCTGGGTGCTGGTTATCAGATCACAGAACTGTTATTCGCCGGTCTGATCGCCTTTCCCGTTTACGCCTTTCTCTATCACCACCGGATTCTGGACCTGGAATTGAACTGGACGACGGGTTTCCTGACCTTTGTGGGCGTGGACTTCTGCTTCTACTGGATGCATCGCTCCAGCCATCGCATGCGCTGGTTCTGGGCCGCGCACGTGGTGCATCATTCCTCGGAGCGAATGAATTTCTCTACCGCCATGCGCCAGAACGCCACCAACATCTTCAACGGCATGTGGATCTTTTACCTGCCTCTGGCGCTTATCGGTTTCAATCCGGTGTGGATCGGCATTGCCTATGCCCTGTCACTGGTTTACCAGTTTTTCGTCCACACCACCCTGGTCGGCAAACTGCCGCGCTGGGTGGAACTGGTGTTCAACACCCCCAGCCATCACCGGGTTCACCACGGTCGCAACCCAGGCTATATTGATCGCAACTACGGTGGCACGCTGATCCTCTGGGACCGGCTGTTCGGAACATTTGTGGCGGAGGATGAACAGGCACCCCCGGAATACGGCATTACCCGCCCGGTGAACTCCAACAACCTGCTGGTGTTGTGGACCCACGAATATGTCGACCTGTTCCGGGCCATGGCCCGGCCCGGAGGTAGCCTGTTTTTGCGTCTTAAGCACCTGTGGAAACCGCCGGAATGGCAAAGGGATGTGGGATAATAGCGCAAACCCCGGATTGAGCTGACATGGACCTGCAGGAAAGTTTTATCAACAGTCCGGATCGCCATCGGATTCCGTTGCTATCGTGGTTGCCTGAAAATCCCGTAGCAGTGATGGTCATTGCCCACGGCATGGCGGAACATGCTGCACGCTACCAGCCTCTGGCCCAATGGCTCAACCAGCAGGGAGTGGCAGTCCTGGCCATCCAGCACCGGGGCCATGGGCCGCACTGCCCTGATACCGAACTCGGGCATTTCGCCGACAGCAGAGGCTGGCAGAAAGTCGTCGACGACCTGCAGCAGGTGGTTGTCCATGCCCGCAAGCATTATCCCGACCTGCCACTGACATTGTTCGGGCACAGCATGGGCTCATTTATTGCCCAGGCGTTCACCCAGCAGTACGGTGATCAGATAGACAATCTGATCCTCTGCGCCACCAATCGCATCGACAAGCCGAGGCTTCTGGTCTCCCTGGCACTGGTAAGAATGATCAGGACACTGCGAGGGAAACGGCATCGCAGCCCTTTGATCGACAATATGACGTTCGGAGCCTTCAACAAGACCTTTGCACCCAATCGGACCAGCCATGACTGGCTGAGCCGCGATCCGAAACAGGTAGATCGCTGCCTGAAAGACCCACTGTGCGGCTTTTCCTGCACCCTGGGGCTGTGGTCGGACTTCATCGGCGGCATGCTGGACATCAACCCGACAGCCTGGCGCAAAGACCTGCCGGTACACCTGCTTGCGGGCGACCACGACCCGGTAGGAGAAATGGGGCAGGGTTTCAGCCGGCACGTGGCCAACCTCAAAGCAGCGGGGCTGAACGTTGCCTCCGAACGGTTGTTCCCCGGAGCCCGTCACGAGCTGGTTAACGAAACCAATGCCGACGAAGTCCGGGACCACATACTTCACTGCATTCCCCGGCAGACACGTTCCGACAATTGAGGCATGACGTTACCAGCTCAGGGACGGTATGATCGGGTCCAACCATTAAATCACGGGAGCATACCGCTTGATGACGGCCACCATTCGATCATTGCTGGCCCTGACTTTCCTGATGGCGAGTGCAATGGCGTTGGCAGGGGAAGTGCGACTGGCCATTGCCACCAATTTTCACGATGCTGCTGAAACCCTTGCTGCGCAATTTTCAGAGACATCGGGCCACAGCACCCGCATCAGTTACGGCTCCACAGGCAAGCTTTACGCCCAGATTCGTCATGGTGCGCCGTTTGATGTGTTCCTCGCTGCCGACCAGGAACGTCCACAACTGGTGGAACGGAATGGCTATGGGGTGCCGGGAACCCGCTTCACCTATGCAGTGGGCAAGCTGGTACTCTGGAGCCCGGATCCGGAAGCGTTCGCGGATCCGCAGGCATTTCTGCGAACGGGGGACTTTCGCAGCCTGGCCATTGCCAACCCCGCAACCGCACCCTACGGCCTGGCTGCCATGCAAACCCTGGAAAACCTCGGTCTCTGGGCAAACCTGAAAAGCAGACTGGTCAGGGGAGAATCCATAGCGCAGACCTTTCAGTTCGTAGCCACCGGCAATGCAAAAGCCGGATTCGTGGCACTGGCCCAGCTCCGTGATGACCATAATGGCGGTACTCGCTGGGAAGTGCCCAACCATTATCACGACCCCATTGCCCAACAGATCATCCTGCTGGAGCGGGGCCGTGAAAACCAGGCAGCCAGGGCATGGCTGGACTTCCTCGCCAGTAAGCAGGCACAGGATATTATTCGCCAATACGGCTACGATATCCCGGATCCGACCTAACAGATCATGGAGTATCAATGAGCCCGGAATGGCAAACCGTCTGGCTGACCCTCAAACTCGCTGGCATTACGACCGCTCTGCTGATGGTTATAGGAACCCCCATTGCATGGTGGCTTGCCCGCAGTGACCACTGGCTCCGACAACCTGTCGCTGCTGTTGTAGCATTGCCGCTAGTACTGCCGCCCACCGTACTGGGTTTTTACCTGCTGTTACTGATGGGCCCGGAGGGCATTGTAGGCACGATGACCACCACCCTGGGGCTCGGCACCCTGCCTTTCACATTTGCCGGGCTGGTGGTTGCCTCGGTTATCTACTCCCTGCCCTTCACGGTGCAGCCACTGCAGAATGTGTTCGCCACCGTCAATGAACGGATGCTGGAGGTTGCCGCCACACTGCGGGCATCTCCCCTGGATCGATTTTTCTCCGTAGTCATTCCCCTGGCCCGGCCCGGGTTCCTTACTGCGGCGGTGCTGACCTTCGCCCATACTCTGGGTGAATTCGGTGTGGTGTTGATGATTGGTGGCAATATACCGGGCGAAACCCGCGTGTTGTCGGTAGCCATCTACGACCATGTAGAGACACTTCAGTACGGCAAGGCCCACCTGCTGGCAGGAGGCATGCTGGTGTTTTCATTCATTGTTTTACTGACGCTTTATCTGATCAACGGACGCCTGAATAACGGGAACCTGAAGTCATGAAAGCCACCGGAATCCTTGCCCGCTTGAGCACCGGTTTCGAGCGTTTCCAACTGGACGTGGACCTGGCATTGCCAGGTAATGGGGTCACCGCACTTTTTGGCCATTCCGGCTGCGGTAAAACCACGCTGTTACGCTGCATTGCGGGCCTGCAGGACTGTGACGGCCAACTGTCCGTTAATGGCGATGTCTGGCAGGCCGACAATTCCAGACTGCCGGTCCATAAACGCCCCCTTGCCTACGTATTCCAGGAAACCAGCCTTTTCCCCCACTTGTCGGTCAGCGGCAACCTGAATTTTGGCTACCGCCGCACGCCGTCGGCACAGCGACGGATTCATCCACAGCAGGTTATCGACTGGCTGGGGCTCTCTCATCTGCTGGACCGCAGGCCAGAACGGCTATCCGGGGGTGAACGACAGCGTGTGGCGATTGCCCGGGCCTTGCTGACCAGCCCCCGGCTGTTGCTGATGGATGAACCCCTGTCGGCGCTGGACCAGACCAGCAAGCGTGACATACTGCCTTACCTGGAAACCCTGCGGGACACCCTGGATATCCCTATCGTCTACGTCTCCCATTCGGCGACTGAGGTGGCCAGGCTTGCCGATTACATTGTGATGATGGATCAGGGCCGGGTAGTCGCCGAAGGGGGACTGCAAGAGACCCTGGCCCGCCCTGACCAGCCTTTCGCACTGGAGGAAGATGCAGCGGTGATCGTTCCTGCCGTGATCAGGGAGCGGGACTCGCAGTGGCATCTTTGCCGCGCTGAATTTGACGGTGGCAGTCTTTGGCTAAGGGATGACGGACAGGCGGAACCCGGAAACCGGGTGAGGCTGCAGATACCGGCCAGAGATGTGAGCATTGCCCTGGCAGCAAACCATGACCAGAGCACCCAGAACCTGCTTCCAGCCAGGGTAATGGATATGGCAGCTGAGCAGCGCCCCGGCATGACCACCGTGCGCCTGCAGGTGGGTGAGACTTCCTTCCTGTCACGGATTACCAGTCGTTCAGCTCACCAGCTCGGCCTCAGCCCGGGCATGAAAGTCTGCCTGCAGATCAAGAGCGTGGCCATTGTCGAGTAATTCCGGTGTCGGCTAGCGGGTACCGTACACCACCATGGTCTTGCCCTTGACGCGAACCAGACCCTGATCTTCCAGGGTTTTCAGCACGCGGCCAACCATTTCACGGGAACAGCCCACAATACGGCCAATCTCCTGGCGGGTGATCTTGATCTGCATGCCATCCGGATGGGTCATGGCATCAGGTTCCTTGCACAGGTCCAGCAGGGTGCGGGCAACACGGCCGGTCACGTCGAGGAACGCCAGGTCGCCTACCTTGCGGGTGGTCTGGCGCAGACGCGAGGCCATCTGTTCACCGATAAAGTACAACACCCTGGGATCTTGCTGGGCAATTTCGCGGAACTTGGTGTAGCTGATTTCGGCAACTTCGCATTCGGTCTTGGCTTTGACCCAGGCACTGCGGGAGTCCATGTTGTCGAATAGCCCCATCTCGCCGAAGAAGTCCCCGGCGTTCAGATAAGCCATGATCATCTCGCGACCATCGTCATCCTCGATAATGACGGTGACAGACCCCTTGACGATATAGAACAGCGAGTCGCTTTTGTCCCCGGCATAAATAATAGTGCTTTTTGCAGGGTAACGCCGGCGATGGCATTGCGAGAGGAAATAGTCCAGGTGCTTGGTTTTCTGCTCAACCGGCTTGACGATAGTGGCCATAGTGCGAGTCATGCCTCCTTAATACTGGCGGGATCCCGATGTTTTTATTCACCCAGCTTTCCGTGCGGGTTCATTCATTATGAACGCAACTTATAACAAGAAGGCCCCGTTTCGGCAACCTGAAACATTATAGACCAGATCCACAGGGCTGCCTTTTTCACAAAGCTGCCGGACAATCCGCGATATGCTAGCATCCCAGCCGATTGAACGTCATACCCCATCGGGAGCACGAAAACAGATGAAAGCAACCATTGACTGGACGGGCGACGCCAGCTTCAGGGCAACCAGTGGCAGCGGCCATGCGATACAGATGGACGGTCCCGCTGACCACGGTGGCAAGGATCTTGGGCCACGTCCCATGGAGATGATGTTGATGGGATTGGGTGGCTGCTCGTCATTTGACGTCATGAGCATCCTGCAAAAAAGCCGTCAGCATGTAACTGCCTGCCATGCCGAACTGGAAGCTGAGCGAGCTGACGCTCTACCAGCGGTCTTTACTCGCATCCATCTGCATTTTGTAGTCACTGGAACCGGGCTTAAGGAAAACCTGGTGAAAAGGGCAGTCAGCCTATCTGCGGAAAAGTACTGTTCCGCATCCATCATGCTGGAAAAAGCAGGTGTGGAAATCACCCATAGTCACGAAATCCGGGAGGCCTCCTGAGCAGGAACAGCCACGAATGCTACAATAACGCTGCGAACTCTACCCAAATCATGGGTCGTTGTGCATAATACGCACCCTCTCCGCCGGTCTGCGCATAAGGTAAATATCCAGGTCAGTTATCGGTGGCGGCCTTGGTGGCATGCAACAAACAAACAGGCATGACTGCTGACACTCATCTCCAGACACTTGGGGGGGCTGAACATGGAAACCAAATTACAGCTGCATGGTTTCAATAACCTGACCAAATCGCTGAGCTTCAACATCTACGACATCTGTTATGCGCAGACCGAAGAGCAACGTGAAGCCTATATTGATTACATTGACGAGATGTACAACGCAGAGCGCCTGACTCAGATCCTTACCGACGTGGTCAAGATCATCGGCGCCAACGTGCTCAACATTGCCCGCCAGGACTATGAGCCCCACGGCGCCTCGGTGACCATGCTGATTGCAGAGCACGAACTCAGTGATGGCGAGCCAGATAACGAAGAGTCACCAGGCCCGCTGCCAGACGCCATCGTGGCGCATCTGGACAAGAGTCACGTCACCGTTCATACCTATCCGGAAAGCCACCCCCACGACGGCGTGAGCACCTTCCGTGCCGATATCGACGTGTCCACCTGCGGCCTGATCTCGCCGTTGAAGGTACTCAACTATCTGATCCACAGCTTCGATTCCGATGTGGTTACCGTGGACTACCGGGTACGGGGTTTCACCCGCGACGTGGATGGCACCAAGCACTATATCGATCACGATATCAACTCGATTCAGAACTATCTGACTGAAGACACCCAGAACGCTTACCAGATGATTGACGTCAACGTGTATCAGGAAAACATGTTCCATACCAAGATGATGCTCAAGAACTTCAAGCTGGATAACTATGTGTTCGGGGTAAACGCCGACGACCTGGACCCGAACGAAGCCCAGTCCATTGAAGATCGCCTGCGCCGTGAAATGCTCGAGATCTTTTACTCCCGCAACGTGGAGTAACGGCCGGAACCGTCAGTTTTTTTGATGGCCCCGGCCAGAATTCTCCGGTTTATCTCTCTGCCTTCGAGGGCGTCTAATAGACGTTATATCCTCTAAGGAGCCATAAACCATGCCTCTGCGATCAGTAAAACAAACCATTGCTGCTCTGGAAACGTCTGACGGCGCCGGTGTACGAATCAAACGTTCCATCGGACAACAGCAGAATATCCGCCTGGACCCGTTCCTGATGCTGGATGAATTCGGTTCCGACCGACCCCAGGACTACATTGCAGGATTTCCATCCCACCCCCATCGCGGCTTTGAAACCGTCACCTACATGATTGAAGGGCACATGCTGCACGAAGATCACCTGGGTAATCGCGGTAATCTCAAAAACGGCGGAGTGCAGTGGATGACCGCCGGACGAGGCATTGTCCACTCGGAAATGCCTCAGCAGGAATCCGGACAAATGCGAGGCTTTCAACTCTGGCTCAATTTGCCGGCCGCAGAAAAAATGAAGCCGGCCGGATACCGGGACATCCAGCCCGAAGACATTCCTAACATCACTTTGGACGGCGGACTGGTGAAACTGATTGCCGGCGAGATAGCGGCAGAAGGACAGCAGCATCAGGGCGCAGTTACTGGCGGCAGCACTCGCCCCCTCTACGCGGATATTCATCTGGAGCCGGGGAAGGAGACACTGCTGCCGGTGAGCACAGAACTGGACGCTATGCTTTATCTGTACGAAGGCGAAGCATCACTGGTATCGGACAAGGGTTCTCAATCCCTGCAGGTCTCCGCAGCCAGCATCCTCGCACAGGGAGACAGCATACGGGTCGGGGCCGGTGAAAACGGCGCCCGCCTGCTGCTGATCGGCGGAAAACCGATTGGCGAGCCCGTTGTGCAGTATGGCCCGTTCGTCATGAATACCCGCGAGGAAATTGAACAGACACTGCGGGATTACCGCGACGGGCGCCTGACGGCCTAATCAGGCAAAGGGCTTGCGGGCCATCAGTTCGGAAACCAGCGGGCGCATGATCAGGTCCATGGCCAGCGACAGTTTGGTACCGGGAATAACCAGTGTGTCGTGGCGGGAAAGGCTACTGCCGGCAATCATCTGCAAAAGATAGGGAAAGTCCACATCCGAGGGATCACGGAAATGGATAACAATCAGGCTCTCGTCTTCCGTGGGAACGTCCCGAACCACGAAAGGATTGGACGTATCCACCAGCGGAATGCGCTGGAAGTTAACGTTGGTTTGGGCGAACTGCGGAACAATATCGTGCACATAGTCGTCCATGCGGTTGACGATGGTCTGCACGACCGCATCCTTTGAGTACCCGCGCTGATTGGTGTCACGATGAATTTTCTGGATCCACTCTAGGTTGACGATGGGAACCACTCCCACCAGCAGATCCACATACTGGGCAATGTTGTAGGCATCGCTGACCACGCCGCCATGAAGTCCTTCGTAAAACAGCAAATCCGTATCCGGTGTCAACGGCCCCCAGGGCGTGAACGTACCGGGCTTGTAACCGGCCTCAATCAGCTTCCTGTCTTCATCATGAACGTATCGGCGAAACTGGCCATTGCCAGTATGGCCATAGTCGTAGAATAGCGCTTCCAGCTTGTCGATATGGTTGGCGGCCAGTGCGAAGTGGTTGCGCTCACCAAACTGTCCCTTGGCAGCAAGACGAGCCATCTGCTCACGATTGTACCGGTGAAAGCTGTCGCCACTGACCATAGCGGCTTTGAGCCCTTCACCGGCAAACAGACGGCTGAATATCTTGCCGGTAGTCGTAGTGCCGGCGCCGGAGGAACCGGTAACCGCAATAATCGGGTGGCGCTTTGACATAACAGATGGTCCGGAAAGTCAATCCAGGCTGGTCAGTAGCCGCGGCTTTTCAACGATGAAACCCTGAGCATAATCCACACCCAGACTGGTCAGCATATCGAGAACACCGCGAGTTTCAACCTGCGAAGCAATCACCTCACGTTTCATGTAGTGAGCCATTTCCACCATCGACTTTACCATGGCCTGATCCGTCTCACTGGTATCCAGCTGGCTGGTGAACGCCCTGTCCAGCTTGATGAAGTCCACCGGCAGACTGCGCATGAACTGGAACGACGTGGGCCCGCTGCCAAAATCGCCCAGGCAGAACCGGCACCCAAGTTCCTTCATTTCCTCGATGAACTCGGAAATGCCCTGAAGATCGTTAATGGCGGACGCTTCTGTAATCTCGAACCAGATTCTTTCAATCGGCGCATCTTTCTGGCTCAACTTGTCGTAGATGAATTCCATCAACGTCTGGTCGTTCAGGGAATGCCCCGACAGGTTAATGCAAATACCCCCCATGTGCTCAGGATCGGGGGCCTTGTCTCTCAGCCAGTCCAGCATCTGCCCCACCACCCAGCGGTCGACTGCCTGCATGCGATCGTAGCGCTCAGCCATACGGACAAAATCCTTACCGGTTATCAGGTTTCCGGCATCGTCGTACATACTGATGAGTATCTCGTACTGCGGCGCCATGGTGGTGTGCGGATGCAGCGGAATAACCTTTTGACACCGCAACAGCATGCGCTCTTCATTGAGATCACCAAGATTGGCCACCTTGGCTGCAATCTGTTCCTGGCGCGCATGGTCGTGAGCATCGAGAGAATACTCCATCACCTTGCCATGACCGCGTTTCTTGGCCGCCTTCATGGCTTCCTCTGCCGCCTTCAGCCAGCGCTCGGCATTTGCCAGCGCGGGCATTTCCTGCGCCAGTCCGGCACTGGCGGAAAGGTGATAACTACCACTTTCAAAACGAAACTCAATGACCTCGATAGCCGATACGATTCCCCGTGATGCTTCCAGGGCATTTTCCGCCGGCAACATCAGGGCAAATTCGTTACCGGAAAGCCGCGCCAGCGGCATGCCATCCCCCACATGGCTGCGCAACACGTCTGCTACCATACGTAGCGCCTGGTCTCCAGCCTGATAACCGGCTGTGTCATTGAGGAGGCGGAACTGGCGCAGATCAAGCCGGACAAGTGCGCGCTCATCCTCGCGCCGGACCAGCTGTTGCTCCAGCATACGCTCAAACTCACGGCGCCCCAGCAGGCCTGTCAGCTCATCGTGAGTGGAAGCCCATGACAGTTGGTCGTAGACCTTGCGCACCATGCGGTCGATGCTTTCATCCACCAGTGGCCGCTCGTACTGGCTGTCCGGCACTATAATGCCCTTGCGCATATGCTGGGCCAGGGCCTCCAGCTCCAACTCGACTACCCGCATGCCCTGGTGGTTAACAAACACGAACCGGCTGAAGCCCCGGGCTACCCAGACCAGGCGAATGTACTGAGGCTCATCCGGCTTTTCCTGATCCCTGAGCCAGTCACCGGTGCGCAGTTGCTGGGCCCGATTAACCCAGCGCTGCAAGCTGCGTTGATCGCGCTCGGAAAGGGCCTGTTTCTTGTCCTCGTCACTCTTCGTTGGCGGAATTTCCACCATCTCCGGTGGGCTTTCCGGGCGGCGCACAAGAAACTGCTTGAGCTCGTCACGAATCTGGGAGGAGGGCATGTGATTGCTGGAAATGGAGGCCAGGCCGTCCTGGATCACCCGCAACAACTCCGGAAGGTTGATGGTATTGTCGGGGTCATCCGCAAAGGTCATCAATGAATCAATAACGGACAGGTAGTCCTGCCACAGCGGGCTGTCCTGGCCCTGGCGAATCCAGGTCAGTGAAAGAAGATCACGCCAGCCGCCATCCAGCAGGCTGACCACCGCCTTTGGTACCTTCCGGCCCGCCAGTTTCTGCTCCAGCACCAACGCTACTGCCTTTTTTGACTCGGATACCTTTTGCGCGCCCTCGGCAGCGGCGGTAACACGTTCAACGTTACGCCTATACACCAGGTTCTGGCGATCGATCAGGCCATCCAGTTCCTGCACCGCGTTTTCGAAAACCCCGGTGTCCTGCTCGAAATCGGTCGCAATCCGCTGTACCAGTTCGTCGATCCGCCGCTGCACGACCGGATTGATGCGGCCGCCCTTCACACCCAGTTGAGCTAGCCGGTTCATGACACCGCGCACCGGGCTGTCCTGATCGTCGAAAAACTCCGGGTCCCGCATAACCACTTTCAGTACCGGCACTTCCAGCTGGCGCATCCGTGACTGGGCGTATTCGCTTAGCTTCGGGCTCTCCACCACGCTGCTGAAGAACCTGTCCACCACATCCAGGGTACTTTGCTCTTTCTCCCCCAGTGCGTGTTCTCCGCTCTCCCTGACTCGTTCAACGACGCGCTCACGAAGGGACGGTTGTTCCGGACCGGCAGTCGCCGCCTGCAATTGCAGCTCCTGCAGTTGCTTCTGCAATTCGCCGGCCGAAAGTTCTCTGGCCCCGGAGGAAAACTCCACTGGCGCCATGTCACCACGGGCCTGGCGGCTGGCAGCCAGGGTGCCAAGCAGATTCTTGACGGTTGCAAAGGCTGTCTGGGCAGCCGCCGCATAGCCGCGAAATTCAGAGGACGATTTGCGACTGCTGAGGCGGGTCGGCTTACGCTCGGGGGCCTGCACTTCGCTCTCAGGCGCCGCGGCCTCTTGGGCCTGGGCCTCCGGCCTGGGCTCCGCCGGCGGCTTTTTCCCGCTTTCCGCGCTTTCTGCGGGCACCTGTTCGCTCAGATACTTGCTCAGATCCAGATCCGGTAGCACACCGTGGCGCACGAGAATACTGTTCAGCTCCCGATAAAGGGGGCCAAGGTGCATCAATACGGACTTTTCAAACACCTTCAGACATACCTTCTCGACTTCACGGTGAGCCTTGAGCAGGCTCAGACCGGAATGGAAGGATTCGCAGATCAGCGACGGACCCAGCGGGTTATGGTGTCCTGTGGAATTGGCAACGCCAAGTTTGTCGAGGCGGAGTTTCAGCTGGAGCAGATCACCCCGGTACTGGGTATCCGCCTTGGTAACCATTACACGGATCGTCAGCCAGTCCTCGAATTCGCCCTTATCGACAACCGACAGTTCCGCCCCGGTGGCTCCTCGGGGTGCCGGCTTGAGGGGAGACTCAAGGCTACGTGCCATCTGGTGCCAGATCACCCGTTGGCGGGCCTGAAGCTGGCCAGAAGCATCCATGAATTCATTTGCCTGCTGGTCGTTGCCAGCCTTCTGGGCCGCTTCACGCAGAGCAGTAACCATCTGCACGAAACATGCATCCATCAGCGGTTCGATATACTGGACAACTGACTTTGCTGACTGACGCAGGACGAACTGAACCTTGTCGCTGGGAGCTCGCAGCGAGGCCCTGTCCTGATTACGATTGGCGCCACACTGTTCCAGCATGGCGTTGACGGCCTCCGGATTGGAACGGGTAAAGGCAACGCCCATCGCGCCTTCGATCCGACGCATGACGTTCACGTGCAATTGGTGACGTTTGCGGCCATCAGGACTGCGAAAACGAACCACCAGTTCCGGATTATTCCTCGCAAGCACCTGATCCAGCTTTTTCGATGTTTCCCCGGAATACCGCACAAACAAGCCTTCTGCGCAGAAATCTGCGATCTGGCAGGGCAGGTTTTCACCACTGCCAACATCCAGTTGGGCAGCGAGTTTGATCGGTTGGCGGGGGCTCGAACGACGTTCTTTCGGATCCATGAACTACCTGATATCTGGCAAAGCCTGGTGGACCGGATACGCAATCTGTTCCGGTCACCGGCCGGTATCCCTGAAAGGCAGCGACAGCCACCTGCTACTTGGGGGAACATAGCTGTAATATAACTCCTGACCCACTTGTCAGCCAGCAACTGAATAACAGCCTGAACCATGACACAGCTTAGTCAGATCTATCTCGTTATGCTACTGATAACGACACTTTCCGGGTGCACGACAGTGGGCTATTACAGCCAGGCGGTCAGTGGTCATCTGTCGCTGATGATGTCCACGCAACCGGTAACCGAATTGCTGGACGCACCGTCAACGCCACCTCAACTAAAACAGAAACTCAGCGTGGCCAACGATGCCCGCGAGTTTGCCGAAAACCGGCTGGCGCTGCCCGTAGGCGACGCTTTTTCAACTTACGCGGAACTCGGGCGCCCCTGGGTCATCGTCAATCTGGTGGCGGCGCCGGAGTTCTCCCTCGAGGCACACCGGTGGTGTTACCCGGTGATAGGCTGCCAGTCCTACCGCGGTTACTACCAGCTTGAAAAGGCTCGCAAGGAAGAGCAGTCATTCATTGACGATGGCTATGATACCTTCATCGGTGGTGTGACCGCCTACTCTACCCTGGGCTGGTTTGACGACCCGTTGCATACCGGTTTCACATCTCTGCCTGACAACCGCATGGTCGCCCTGATGTTTCATGAACTGGCTCATCGCGTGGTTTACATTGACGACGATACGGCCTTCAACGAGAGCTTTGCAACTGCCGTGGAACTGGAGGGCCTGAGGTTGTGGCTGGAACAGCGGGATGACCGGGAAGGGTTCCGGAGCGCCCTGGCGCGCCTGCAGCACCGCAGTCAGACCCTGACGCTGGTCGAGACGGCATCCGCGCAACTGGAGACGCTCTATGCGCAACGGGGCACATTGCCAGAAACTGAACTCCGGCAGCGAAAGGCACAGGTATTCGAACAGCTTCAGGACAACTATCGGGCACGGTCAGAAGACTGGGAGCAACCAGGCCCCCTCGGTGAAGACCCACAAGAGCTGAACAACGCCAACCTGGCCCTCTTCAGTCAGTACAACCAGTATGTGCCAGCCTTCAGACAGCTGATCCGGGAGAAAGAAACCGACTTCGCGGCCTTCTACCGGGCAGTGGAAGCCCTATCAAGGCAACCGGAAGAATCCCGCCGACAAACCCTTGACCAATTAGGCCAGCGCTTTCACGAAGACCTTTGAGTTTCTCTGGGTGTTGTAGGACGCCAGTTTAAGCCCCGGCAGCTCTCGCACGGTCGATGGCTGGAAACCACGCTCCCGGAACCAGTGCTCGGTCTGCGTGGTCAGTGCAAACAAGCGCTGGATACCCTGCCCCTTGGCAAGCTTCTCGATCATAGCCAGAATCTCATCCCCACGGCCGGCGCGGCGGTAGGCCTGATCCACGGCGAAACAGGACAGTTCAGCGGCACTCTCATCGGGATAGTGATAAATCGCCGCACACCCCACTATCGTGCCGTCGCGCTCAGCCACCACAAAACTGCCAATATCCGTTTCCAGCATTTCCCGGGAGCGCCGCACCAGGACGCCCTGCTCCTCCAGCGGCTGGATCAGCCCCAGTATGCCACCAATGTCCTCCACCCTGGCCTGACGAACCTGCTCGTAGTTATCACTGCTGACCAGGGTTCCGGAGCCATCACGGGTGAACAGTTCCTCCAGCAATGCGCCATCATCCACATAGCTGATGATGTGAGCCCGGCGCACCCCCCTGACACAGGCATCACAGGCAGCCCGCAGCAAATCTCCGTCATGGCCCTGAACCATGCCCGCCGCCAGCCGGTCCGAAGCCTGCCGGGCGGACAGCTCACGCATCAGCTGGCCATCGTCGTCCAGCAGCCCCTGGTTCTCGGTATACATAATCAGCTTTTCAGCCTGCAGCGCAGCGGCTACCTGGCCCCCGACATCTTCGTAGGACAGGTTGAAGGCATCACCCGTGGGCGAATACCCGAGCGGCGGCAACAGTACTATATGCCCCAGCTCCAGCAGCTTCTCGATGCCAGCGACATCCACCCGACGCACCCGTCCGGTGTGGCCGAAATCGATCCCGTCCAGAACACCCACGGGCCGCGCGGTCACGTAATTGCCACTACTTACCCGAATTCGCGCGTTATGCATGGGCGAATTAACGAGCCCCATGGACAACTGGCTCTCCAGAAATGCGCGCAAGCCACCGATAGCTTCCAGCACCAGTGGTAACTGCTGCTCTGGTGTTACTCTCAAGCCACGGTGAAAGCTGGATTCCTCCTGTGCACTATCCAAACGTGTTTGAATCTGAGGCCTCGCACCAAAGGCCACGACAAGACGTATTCCCAGACTGCTGAGCAACGCAATATCATGAATAATATTGATCAGATTGCCGTGAGCGATAGCATCACCCCCTATGGTCAAAACCACTGTACGACCACGGTGAGCGTTAATGTAGGGCGATGAGTGGCGAAATCCGTGCAACCATTCGTTCGATTTCAAACTCTTCTCCTGCGCGCCTTCAGCTTTTAAACCATCCGGGTGTTGGCGGGGAGCTCTCCCAAAACACGCCCGTGAATACGTCTCTGTAGGGCTCGGTCGCGCCATCCATGGCGCTCCACGGTTTTGGGAAAGCTCCCCGCCAACACCCTCGTTATACTTTTGCGCTGCCTACTTGGGGATTAAAGGCAGAACTCTTTGATTAATCCCTTAAGGATTCGTACCGCCGGGTCCAGCTGGGACAATTCGAGAAACTCATCGGGTTGATGGGCTTGGTCGATGTAGCCGGGGCCCATAACCAGGGTTTCCAGTCCCAGTTTCTGCAACCAGGGTGCTTCCGTTGCAAAGGCGACCGCCTCTGCGGTGTGGCCCGTGAGTTTTTCGCAGGCCCTCACCAGTTCCGCATCGGCCGGCGTTTCGAATGGAGGAACGCCATCGAACAACGGCTCAAACTCCATCGAAAGCTCGCGGCTTTTGGCCAGTGGCTGCAGTTTGTGCAGGATCTCCTGGCGCAGTCCATTCATATCCATTCCCGGCAGCGGTCGCAGGTCGAAATGCAATTCGCAGCGGGCGCAGATGCGGTTGGGGTTGTCGCCGCCGTGGATGCAGCCCAGGTTCATGGTGGGTACCTGCACCTTGAAGTTGGGGTTGCTGTATTTCGCCTGCCAGCCGGCGCGCAAGGACAGCAGCTCGCCCAACGCCTCGTGCATACCCTCCATAGCGTTGCGACCCAGGGACGGATCCGAGGAGTGGCCGGACTGGCCCTCGAACACCAGGCGCTCCATCATGATGCCTTTGTGCATGCGCACAGGTTTAAGGCCGGTGGGCTCGCCAATCACCGCATAGCGGCCCTTGGGCCGGCCAGCTTCTGCCAATGCGCGGGCGCCGTTCATGGAGCTTTCTTCATCAGCCGTGGCAAGGATGATCAGCGGTTGTTTCAGTTCCTCACCCACGAAGGCCTTGGCCGCTTCGATTGCCAACGGAAAAAACCCTTTCATGTCACAGGTGCCCAGACCGTACCAGCGGTCGTCCCGCTCGGTCAGGGTAAACGGGTCGCTTTGCCAGCGTTTGTCGTCAAACGGCACAGTGTCCGTATGGCCTGAAAGCACCAGGCCACCCGGGCCGCTGCCCAGGGTAGCAATCATATTGTACTTGCCGGGCATTCCCGGAACTTCAAGTAGCTCGACGCTAAAACCCATGGGCTTCAGCCATTCTGCCAGGGTGCGGACCACCGGCTCGTTGGTCTGGTCCCATTCCGCAGAGGCACTGCTGATCGAAGGCTGGGAAATCAGCTTCGTCAGCATTTCACGAATGCCGGGCAGATGTTGTGTGGATCCGGACATATACAGTACTCCGCCCCGTTTCCGGGCTAGCGGGCCTGACCTCGACGCCAGACCTCAAAAGTTGCAATCAGTCGAATGGCAATGGGATAGGCAACCTCGCCACCATTGGTCAGCCGCGCGATTTCTATTCGCGAGTCACCTACGTTTACCAGGCGACCTTCCACAACATTACCATTCTCCAGGGTGACTCTCACCGTCCGTCCAAGCCAGGATTCGGCATCGGCTTTGTCGGCGGAATTCCATCCGGCAACAATGTCGGCACTGCCATCACCGTTATCACCACTGACAACCGGCTCCAGCATGGCTTCCGGCTGTTCCGGCAACTCCGGCTCTATGCGAGTCAAATAGACATCCGGCACTTCCGAGCGGTTATAACGAACATTCAGACCCGCTTCCCCGGTTTCCTCGTCATCCTTCACGGGCACACCCCACACCGGAGCAGACGGGTCCACTTCCAGAGTAAGCTCACCACCTTCGGTCAGCCACTGACGATAGAGTGCGAGCAACTGGTCACTGGCGCTGAAACCGCGGGCCCTGAGTGCGTCACTGAAAGCATCCATAACGATGCTGGTCCATTCGCCGGTCTCCACTCCGGACTCGCGGGAACAATAGGCTGCCACCCTGCGCATCAGGCCACCGTCCCGCAACGTTACCGTCATCGCGGACGTAGTGGAGTCGACAATGCCCCACAGATCCTGGGGATTGAGCCGTGCACCGGGCCAATCCATTTCCACACTGCCGGCATTGACGGTCGTCAGTTCCCCGTAAACACCATCACCGCCCTGGAGCAGGAGCGCCTCTCCAGACACACCAGAGACCCCGAGCCGGAGCAAGTCGCCGCTACCCAGCTGCTGGCGATGATCGGGACCACAAACGGGTGAAAACAGGGCCGGCGTCATGTCACTGCCGGCGGTGACCCAGTTGCGGAACATGTTGGCATCCAGCACCAGGCGCAAGTTCTCGGCCTGCAGCGACCAGTGGCGAGGAAGGTCCGACGGATCCAGCAGCGCGCTGAGCAACACCAGTGGGGAGCCTGCGTTGAACATCAGACGGTCGAACTCCACGGGCCGGGTCAGACGGAAATCCTGATAACTGCCATTGCCCAGCACCAGCCGACCTTCGATTCCGGAACGGATCTCCCCCCGATCAATCACGCCAACGTCTTCCACCGCCTTGCGGGCTTCGGCAAGTCTCTGATCCGCCAGCCACCAGACCGCCCCCTTAAACAACAGATAGCCAATCAGGGCCAGTACAACCACAAAGGTGAGCAGGCGCTTCATCAGTCGGTCCTCCCGGAAGATGCGATCAGTTACGGGAAATCAATGTACCCACACCTTCATCGGTAAAGATTTCCAGCAACGTTGCGTGGGCCACACGACCGTCGATAATATGGGAGGAACGAACGCCGTTTTCCACCGCGTTCAGGGCACAGCGAATCTTAGGAAGCATGCCGCCATGGATGGTGCCGTCCTCAATCAATTCATTGACCTGTTTCGCGGTCAAGCCGGTCAGCACCTTGCCGTCCTTGCTCTTGAGTCCGGAGACGTTGGTCAGCAGGATCAGCTTTTCGGCCTTCATGGCTTCCGCCACCTTACCGGCAACCAGATCCGCATTGATGTTGTAAGAGGTACCGTCAGGACCTACACCAATGGGCGCAATCACCGGAATCACATTGCTGCGGGTAAGCATTTCGATAACGTCGACGTTCACGCTGTCGACTTCTCCGACATGACCAATATCGATGATCTCCGGGCGCTCGAGCTCGGGGGAACGATTCATGACTTCCAACTTGCGGGCGCGGATCAGGTTGGCATCCTTGCCCGTCAGGCCCACGGCGGTGCCGCCGTGTGAGTTAATCAGGGAGACGATCTGCTTGTTCACCTGGCCACCCAGCACCATTTCCACCACGTCCATGGTCTGACTATCGGTGACGCGCATGCCGTTCACGAAATTAGACTTGATGTTGAGGCGCTCCAGCAATTCACCAATCTGTGGTCCGCCACCGTGAACCACAATGGGATTGATACCCACGAGTTTCATCAGCACCACATCTCTGGCGAAGCTGCTTTTCAGCTCCTCGTTTTCCATGGCGTTGCCGCCGTACTTGATTACTACTGTCTTGCCGGTAAACCGCTGAATATAGGGCAGGCCCTTGCTCAGTACTGCTGCCACCTGCATTGCTGTTTCACGATCCAGAGCCATTCACATTGCCTTGTTAGTCAAAAATCCAATAATGGGTTTTGCGATTATTCCAGAGCCTTCAGAAGTCCGCGACAAGATCCGGCGCCACTTTCTGCAGCTGTTCCCGGAAAACAGCCTTGATGCGCTCCAGTGCTTCCTCCGTTTCGGCCTCGAAGCGCAGCACCAGAACCGGCGTGGTGTTGGAAGCACGGCACAGTCCCCAGCCATCGGTGTATTCCACACGAATACCGTCAATAGTGCTGATATTGGCCTCGCCAAAGCTGCCCTCTTTCGCGAGGCGCTCCATCAACTCGAACTTGGTCTCTTCCGACACACTCACATTCAGCTCCGGCGTGCTGATATCCTCGGGGAAATCCTCGAAGACCTCGTCACAATGACGGTCCTCGATACCGAGGATTTCCAGCAGCCTGGCGGCGGAGTACAGGCCATCATCAAAGCCCAGCCAGCGCTCACCGAAGAAAATGTGGCCACTCATCTCGCCGGCTAACAGCGCCCCGGTTTCCTTCATTTTCGCTTTCATCAGGGAATGGCCGGATTTCCACATGATCGGCCGCCCACCGGCCTCGGAAATCACCCCTGCCAGGCGGCGGCTGCATTTCACGTCATAAAGCACATCGGCACCCGGATTGCGCGAAACCACATCGCGGGCAAAGAGCATCAGCAGCCGATCAGGCCAGATAATCTTGCCAGTGTTGGTCACCACGCCCAGGCGGTCGCCATCGCCGTCGAAGGCCAGCCCGATGTCTGCGCCTTCAGACTTCACCCGTTCAATCAGATCCACCAGGTTTTCGGGCTTGCCGGGGTCCGGGTGGTGATTGGGAAAGTCGCCATCCACTTCGCAGTAAAGTGGAATCACTTCGCAGCCCAGTTCCTCAATCAGTAGCGGCCCCAGCTCACCCGCGATGCCGTTGCCGGCATCCAGAACGACCTTGAGGGGAGCCGCAACCGCGATGTCGCCGACTATGCGGTCCAGGTATGCCCGGCGCACGTCTTCCGAGGACTGGCCGCCATGACCGCTGGCAAAATCACCGGTACGGATTCGCTGCAACAGGTTCTGGATGGCCTCACCGGACAGGGTTTCACCCCCCAGCATGATTTTGAGACCGTTGTAATTGGCCGGATTGTGGCTGCCAGTCACCATGACCCCGGAACCAGTGCCCAATTCATGGGTTGCAAAATAGAGCACGGGTGTTGGTACCGCCCCTACATGGACAACGTTGCATCCGGTTGCCATAACACCCCGGGCGAGGGCATCAGCCAGTTCTGGGCTGGAATGACGCCCATCATAGCCGATACACAGGCTGTCCACACCACGCGCTATGGCTTCGCTGCCGATAGCCTGACCGATCACCGTCACGATATCGGGCGTCAGGGTCTCGTCAACGATACCGCGGATGTCATAGGCCCGGAAAATGGTGTCGGAAACCTCGGCTTCCGGCAGATGCACCTCTTCCACGTCCGGCGTATCGTCTGTGCCACCGGACCCACCAAAGCCCAGCACATCGTCGTCACCGTCCAGCATGTCGATATCGAGCATGTCCTTGTCCTGGAACAGGGGCTCGTCGGCAGCGGGCTTCGTTGCCTGTCCACCTTTGCCCGCCTTCGGACGCACAGATTCAGCGGCCTTGGCCACACGTTTTTCCACCACCTGGGACAGTCGGTGAAGCACCTCAGCGGTCGACGCCACCATGTCCCACTTCAGCGTGGGTGGTTTTATCCTTTCACCACCAAATACTTTGTGGGCCCACTGGATCAGCACCGTGACATCCTGCCGCAGCCCTCTCTGGGCATTACCAAGAAGCAGCCAGACAACAATGCCAGCAATCAGTGCGGGGACAAAAACAAGGATGATCGCCAGCGTGCTGTTGAAAAGCGGGGTGGGTGCCGAAGCGGGCCTGTACTGCAATTCCCAGTCCGGGTTGGCAAGGTCACGCGTCTGAACCGGCCCATTGCCACTGCCCTGACTGACAATGGTGCGACTTGATCCGCTGACGGATTGCACCAGCGAGAACTGCCCTCCCAGTTCCTCGTTAACGCCAGACATCAGTGGTTGCAACTGCTCGGTGCTGAAAACCATCAGTACACTGCCGGCGACAGCACGACTCTGGGGGTTACGAACCGGGGCAGCCATCTGCAGGTACCACTGGCCGTTACGCGGAAAGGCATCCGGATAGAGTCTCTGGCCGGTTTCAGCCCGCCGCGCCAGATCAAGACCGGCGAAGCCCAGTGTAGGTGCGCTGGCACTGCGAGGAATATCATCGTAGGGGAACAGGTAAACCGCTTCGATCCCTGGCAGCGTACCAACAAGCTCCGAGGCTGCATCGTCAGTGGATGATTCACCACGCAGTGCAGCCAGCACATGATCCTGCGCGGCTATACCTTCCACTGCAGACTGAAGCAACGAAAGCTGTTGGTTAATCCTGACCGCAGCCGTGTCGGCCTCCAGGGCGGCCTGGATTTCATAGCGACGGGATTCGGAAGGAGCAGCAAACAGAAAATAAAGCAGGGCTGCCGACACAGCCCCTGCCAGGACAACGACCAGAGCCTGGCTGACAGAAACGGAACTCAGCCGTTTATGCTGAGGACCACCCGCCGACTTCTTGTCTTTGCTCTGTTTTTTTGCCTGCTCCCTGTCTGGATTCTTGTCAGGTGCAGCCTCATCAGAGTTCTTCTTTTTGCCAAGCCTCATAGTCCATCCTGCTGGTGTTATATTCGCCCGGATTCTTCATTTATCAGGGAAGTATAGACCCTGAACACTGTTCTGCGTCTGCAACCTCAACGGGTCCCTGTTGATCCAAACCCGCCGTCTCCGCGCTGGCTGGCATCAAAAGCAGGCACCACTTCAAAGTCTGCCTGCACCACCGGCACCAGAACCAGCTGGGCAATACGTTCACCAACCTCGACAGTGAATTCGGATTGCCCGCGATTCCAGCAGGACACCATCAGCTCACCCTGGTAATCAGAGTCGATGAGGCCCACCAGGTTGCCCAATACAATGCCATGCTTGTGCCCCAGTCCGCTGCGGGGAAGAATCATTGCTGCCAGTGACGGGTCGGCGATGTGTATTGAAAGGCCGGTTTTGATCAGTTCAGTCTGCCCCGGCTTCAGGGTAAGAGGCTCATCAATGCACGCCCTCAGATCAAGACCGGCCGAGCCTTCGGTAGCATAGTGGGGAAACGGCACTGTATTGCCAATACGGTCGTCCAGAATGCGTACCTGAAACGTTTTTCGGGTCATCGATATTCCTTGTCAGAAAGCCCCGGTCGGGCCAGCATTGTCGGTAAGTTGTTCGGCAATCAGGGCAATCAGCCGTTGTGCAAGAACCGCCTTGGGAGCGGGGCCGATGGACTGACGTCCCTGGGACCAGAGGACAGTGACGGCATTATCGTCACTGTTGAACCCGAGCCCCGGCGCCGAAACGTCGTTGGCCACGATCATATTGAGCTTTTTCCGTGTCAGTTTGTCGAGGGCATAGTGCTCAACGTCGCGAGTTTCCGCGGCGAAGCCAACGGTAAACGGTGCATCCTCCCGGGCCGCTATGGTGGCAAGAGTATCAGGGTTGCGCACCAGCGACAGGTTCATACTTTCGTCCGATTTCTTGATCTTGTCACCGGCACAGCTATCCGGACGGTAATCCGCTACCGCCGCTGTGGCAATAAACAGGTCACAGCCTTCGTCAACTGCCCGTCCGGCCTCTTGCAACATGTCCTGTGCCGTCATTACCCCGCGGACCTCCACACCGGCAGGCTGGGAAATGGACACGGGGCCGCTGACCAGGATCACCTCTGCACCGGCTGCCCGGGCTGCAGCAGCAAGGGCATACCCCATTTTTCCAGAACTGTGATTGCTGATATAACGCACCGGATCGATGGGCTCACGGGTGGGGCCCGCTGTAATAATGACACGCCTGCCCGAAAGCGCGCCCTGGGCATTGCCGTCAACCAGATCATGCAGCGCAGCGGGCTCCAGCATTCTACCCGGACCCGTATCACCACAGGCCTGCGCGCCCTGGTCGGGGCCCCACAGGCAGATCTGTGGGTCCGACTCCAGCAGAGCAATATTGCGCTGAGTGCGGCCATTACTCCACATTGCCTGGTTCATCGCCGGTGCCACCGCGATCGGCGCCTCCGTTGCGCAACACAAAGTGGTCAGCAAATCATCCGCCATCCCCTGGGCCAGGCGTGCGATGAAGTCCGCTGAAGCAGGCGCAATCACTATCTGATCTGCCCATTTCGCCAGTTCGATATGCCCCATGCCCGACTCTGCTTCCGGATCCAGCAATGACGTCCTGACCGGCTCGCCACTGAGCGCCTGGAATGTCAGTGGTGTAACAAAGGCTTCCGCGCCGCGGGTCATCACCACCCGCACCTCATGGCCGGATTTCTTCAATAGCCGGACCAGCTCCGCACTCTTGTAGGCGGCAATACCACCGGTCACGCCCAACAGGATTCGTTTAACGGCCATAAAGGCTCCGTGTCCGTCACAATATGAAAGGCTTATACGATAGCATGCCAGCACGCTGCCGGCAGCCTGTCCGGCATGGTAGAATTCTGTCGGGAACGCAAGCGCAGGAAGCGCAGACAACCACGGAAAGGATTCAACCCATGCCCAATACCGACTGGCCAAGCGACGAACGACCCAGAGAGCGACTGTTAGCCCACGGCGTCGGAAGCCTGTCCGACGCGGAGCTACTGGCCATTTTTCTTCGCACCGGCACTCCCGGCATGCCAGTGATGGCGCTGGCACGTCATTTAACAGAGACCTTCGGCGGCCTGCGTGGCCTGATGACCGCCTCTCAACGGCAATTCTGCGACGTTAAAGGCCTGGGCACAGCAAAGTACGCCCAGGTACAGGCTGCCATGGAAATGGCCCGCCGGGTGATGGATGAGCCTCTCCGCCAGGGCGACCCACTACGCTCCCCGGAAGATACCCGCCGCTTTCTATGCAGCCGCCTTGGCACCTACCCCCACGAGGTTTTCTCGGGGCTGTTCCTCGACAACCGTCACCGGGTAATCCAGTACCGGGAATTGTTCCGGGGCACCATAGACGGTGCGGCGGTCTATCCCAGGGAAGTGGTCAGGCAGGCCCTGGAATTCAACGCGGCGGCGGTCATATTCGCCCATAATCACCCCTCCGGTGTTGCGGAACCCAGCCAGGCGGATATTTCCCTGACCAGACGGCTGAAGGAAGCGCTGGGGCTGGTGGATATCAGGGTTCTTGACCATATGGTTGTTGGCCATGGTGAGGTAATATCGCTTGCTGAACGGGGGCTGATGTAAGCCAGCGCGGATTTCATCGGAAAACTGACCAAATTCCCAACAATTTTTTGCGTTGGGGCGGCAGTTCTGGTATAAAAGCGTCCCTTTACTGGCGGCGTCTGGCGGGCAGCGTGTAATTTTAAAACGCAGGTAGCGACCAGAGACGCAATTAAACGAATTAAATACGCATTTTCAGGACCAAAGCTCAGGTCGGAGGCAAGTATGTCCAGAGTCTGTCAGGTTACCGGTAAGCGACCGGTCACCGGTAACAACGTTTCTCACGCGATGAACCACTCACGTCGTCGTTTCCTGCCCAATCTGCAGAGTCATCGCTTCTGGGTTGAGTCAGAGAAGCGTTTCGTAAAGCTGCGTGTATCCACCAAGGGTATGCGTGTTATCGATAAAAAAGGCATTGACGCTGTGCTGGCCGATATTCGTGCCCGCGGCGAGAAATTTTAAGGAGCCGCATCATGCGCGAGAAAATCAAGCTGGTTTCATCAGCAGGTACTGGTCACTTCTACACGACCAACAAGAACAAGCGTAACACCCCGGAAAAAATCGAGATCAAAAAATACGATCCGGTTGTCCGCAAGCATGTTGCGTACAAGGAAGCCAAGATCAAGTAAGATCCTGGTGACCGAAAGAACCCGGCCATGGCCGGGTTTTTTTATGCCCGGAGTTTGTGCCTAGAAGGTTTCGAGATAACCCTGCGGCAGCTTGATGTCCATCGCGATTGGCAGATGATCCGACACCGGATAACTGACCACCTCCGAGCGCCGGATCTCCAGGCTCGGGCTCACCAGAATGTGATCCAGTGCCCGCTCCGGGCGCCAGCTGGGAAAACTATGGGCAGTATCCGGCAAGGGCACCAGATTGGAATGCTTCAACGGAGAATTGCTAAGCAGCTGCTCCGCATGATTGTTGAGATCGCCCATCAGAACCACGTGCTGATACTCGGAAATCAGTTCCTGGATGTAAGCCAGTTGCCGCTGTTGCGCCGCCTTGCTAAGGGACAGGTGCATCATTACCAGCACCAATGGATCTTCCTCTACCCCGTAACGGGCAACAATGGCACCCCGCCCCGGGATCAGCCCTGGTAATCGGTGCTCTGTCACATCCAAAGGTTTATAGCGGCTCAGCAGGCCATTACTGTGCTGTGCCAACTGTCCAAGATTGCGATTAAGCTGCTGGTACCAATAAGGGATACCCGACGCCTCCGCCAGATACTGCACCTGATTGATATATCCGCTACGCAAACTGCCTCCGTCGCACTCCTGGAGCGCTACCACATCATAGTTACTGAGTAGCGTGGCGATGCGGTCCAGATTCTGGTTGCGTTTGCTGTGAGGGAGAAAATGCTGCCAGCTGCGGGTGAGATAGTGACGGTAAGAAGAAGTATTGATGCCAACCTGGATATTGAACGTCAGCAGCCGGATGTGGCGGTGAGCCTCGAATTCCGGAACATGATCATCACCAGAACAGGTCCCGCGGGGGCCATTGGATGATTTGAGAATACCATTCAGCTGCTTGCGAATACGGTTATACATTGTGATGGCAGCTCTTACTCAGGGCCTGGCCCGGCTCATAAACAGCAACCGGGCCTGAGCAATTACTCGTCCTGGCCTTCGCGCTCTTGCTCAACCAGGTAATCGACAACCTCAAGTACCTCTTCATGACCGCCGGCCATTGAGGCGGTGATCCGATACTTGCCATTAACAATCATAGTCGGTGTGCCGGTCACGCGCGCGCCCCGAATCTTGGACTGGGCCTGCTGCATTTTTGCGTTCACACCAAAACTGTTGTAATTCTTGAGAAATTCCTCGCCATCGACACCGTGATTGGCTACGAAGCCCGCCAGAGCTTCACCGGAGTTGAGGGGGCGGCGTTCACCTGCCAGTGCCTCGAACAGGGCATCATGCACCTTATCAAGTTCACCCATGGTTTCCAGCGCGTAAAAAGCCTTGGCGTGAGGCTCCCAGGAGCTACCCAGTGCAGCAGGAATCTTCACATAGTTGACGTCGTCCGGGCGGTCCTCTGCCCAGTTCTCAATAAGTGGTTTGAACGTGTAGCAGTGCGGGCAGCCGTACCAGAACACTTCAGCTACTTCGATACCGCTGTCACTCGCTGTTCTTACCTGGCTGTCCAACTCCTGATAGTGCTTACCCGCTTCCCAGGGGGCTGCGTTGGCCTGCACCACGAAGGACATGGCCAGAATGGACAGTGCGGCGTTCCGGATTATTCCGATCATTCATTATCTCCGGTTATCAAGTTGGACGATTTGAAGGGATTATGACCCAGCAGACATGAAAAGTTCCACAGGCGACGGATTAAAGAGCAGCAACCAACAAAAAACCCCGCCAGCCGCGGGGTTTTTGAAAAGCCAGAACCAATCAGTTGAGGCCGGAAACGTAACTCGATACCGCTTCGATTTCCGCGTCGGTCAATTTGGCGGCAACATCCATCATGATGGATGCGTTCTGCCCACCTGCGCGTTCACCGTCGCGATAGGCCTTGAGCTGTTTACCGACATATTCGGCGGTCTGGCCGCTGAGCCTTGGGTAGCCGGCAGGTTCGTTGCCTATGCCACGAGGGCTGTGGCAACCGGCGCATGCGGGAACACCAGAAGCCATATTGCCGCCCCGGTAGAGAGCCTTACCTTGATCAACCAGATCAGGATCGGCCTGTGCCACACCGATGTCCTGCTCATTGAAGTAGGCAGCAAGATCCTGAAGGTCCTGGTCTGACATGTCGTCCAGCAGCCCCGTCATTTCTGCAATCTCACGATCCTTATCCTTGATAAGCACCAGCTGCTGATACAGATATTTTTCACCAATACCGGAAAGCTTGGGGTAAACAGCCATCACCGGCTTTGCTCCGCCTTCGCCATGACAACCAGCACATACCGCTGCATTGGCTTCGCCTGCTTCAGGATCTCCTGCCCCGTGAGCCATCGCTGTGAGGCCAACACCGAGAACAACTCCTGCGATCAGTTTCTTCATGCTCGCTCCGCTTCTCTCATCCAAAAGTATTCTTCGTTATGCAGCCGGCAGGCACTGGCCCGAAAGGCACAAACCGGGGCTGGTCAGCAGCAACGCTCGGCGTGCTGCCCGGATTTGGTGTAGCATTATACATTAATCCCCGATAACTGAAATCCAATAGGAATATCAACACCCGTGTCATCTGACCTGACTCAAAAAAGCATCTCTTTCAACAGTGCCCGATTTCTGACCAGCGCCTCCCGCCTGGAAGAGTGTCCGCCGGACCATGGCGCCGAAGTAGCCTTTGCCGGCCGCTCCAACGCTGGCAAATCCAGTGCCATCAATTGCATTACCGCCAATGGCAAGCTGGCTCGTACCAGTAAAACCCCGGGGCGCACCCGCCTGATCAACTTTTTCTCCCTCAACAGGGAAAACTGTCGGCTGGTGGATTTGCCCGGCTACGGCTACGCCAAAGTCTCCCGCGACATGAAGGACGATTGGCAGAAGCACCTGGGCCATTACCTGAACGACCGCCGCTGCCTGCGGGGGCTGGTTCTGGTCATGGACATCCGGCACCCGCTGACCGATTTCGATCAAATGATGGTGGAATGGTGTGAACATAACAACCTCCCGCTGATGATTCTCGCCACCAAGGCCGACAAGCTGAAATTTGGTCAGGCCAAGACGGCAATGCTAAACATCGCGAGGAAGCTGGAAGGGGTTGGGTGCCTGCATCACCTGGTCATGTTCTCTGCCACTTCGAAGCGAGGCGTTGACGAATCCCGGGATGCGCTCACACAGTGGCTGGAGGATAACGAGCCGGAATCGCTGTAACAATCGTCAGCCCAAAAAAAGCCGGCCTGCATAGACAGGCCGGTGAAACGTCAGGGTTTGCGACGTGCTAAAACCTGAGAACTCACTCAGGCGACACCGTGAATGTCCGAATTCCCGATGTCACATGTAAAGACACGCCAATTGATCAAAAGTTCCGCAATGTCTGATCTGATCGACAACCTTCGCCTGATGCGTCTGCAGACTCTGGCAGACTTGGACGGTATTTTTCCCGCAATGCCATCACCTGCTCCCGATAATCCGCCGTCAGATAGGGAATCTCCAGCGTGAGCACCTGGTAAATGCCCTGCTTCAACTCTTTAAGGGTCAGGCTGGTCGACTCATCAAGGGCATGGGCAGTTTTCAGGAAGGCCATCCAGTTGGTGATAACCAGCCATACGTTCAGCGACATCGCCGAACGCAGCTCTTCAGGCTGAGGCTGGATAATTCCCGCCTCTGCCAGCTTCTCGAAAATCCGGCTGATTGCGACCAGGCAACGATTGGTGAATTCGCGATAGTCCTGCCGCAGGCGACGGTCACTGTCGAGCAGGTACTCCAGGTCCCGGTGGAAAAAACGGTAACTCCACAGTCCGTCGAACACCGACTCAAGGTAAAACGTCAGGTCTTCGAGGGTGATAGACCGGTCTTCCGGGATATCCAGGTAGAAGTCCACCAACTTTTCATACTCGAGAAAGATCTCGTAGATGATGTCGGACTTGTTTCGAAAGTGGTAATAAAGGTTGCCAGGCGAAATCGCCAGGTGAGCAGCAATATGATTGGTGGTGATATTGCGCTCTCCCCTTTCGTTGAAGAGCTCCAGGCTCGAAAGAAGAATCTTGTCTCGGGTTTTCATAGGCTCTGCAATGCGTTGTTGTGTGTGGGATGGCCCGATCCGCCATCCGGTCGCCTTGACTCACTAGAGTATATACTCTAATAATAGCCCCAAGCGCAAACTGAATACTTTTTCGCCAATGCGATTTCCGGCCCCGCCAGCGGGGCCGCTGACTATGAACGAGACGATGCCGGCGACGTGCCCGGCGTCGCGAGGAGAAAGCGATATGGTTGCCACCGTTGTCCAGCTGACCGAAAGCAAGAAGCAGATCCAGCATACTCACCGGGTGTTCGAGGATCAGAAGAAGGCGTTCCGCAATAATCCGATGGCGTCGCTGACCGAACGCCAGGAGAATCTGAAACGGCTCAAACGGGTGCTGATGACCAACCAGGACAAGTTGCTGGACGCCATTGACCGGGATTTCAGCTGTCGCTCCAGGGATGAGTCACTGATCGCAGAGGTCATGCCTTCCATTCAGGGTATCAACTACGCGCTGAAAAACCTCGAGAGCTGGATGAAGCCGTCCAAACGGCACGTGTCCGTTCTGTTCCAGCCGGCCAGTAATCGGGTGCATTACCAGCCCAAGGGTGTTGTGGGGGTTATCGTGCCCTGGAATTATCCTCTGTATCTGGCGGTCGGCCCGCTGGTGGCATCGTTGGCCGCTGGTAACCGCACCATGATAAAGATGTCCGAGTTCACACCTCATACCTCTGCCCTGTTCCGGGAGATCATCGAATCCGCGTTCCCGGAGGACCTGGTCAGCGTAATTAACGGTGAAGCGGACGTGGCTGCGGATTTCTCCAGCCGGCCCTTCGACCACCTTCTGTTTACCGGTTCCACGACGGTGGGCAAGCTGGTGATGCGAGCTGCATCCGAGAACCTGACTCCGGTGACCCTGGAGCTGGGCGGCAAGTCTCCAGCCATCGTCTCTCCGGACGTCCCCATGGAAGATGCCGCCCAGCGCATTGCCTTCGGTAAGGCTCTGAATGCGGGCCAGACCTGTGTGGCGCCAGACTATGTGCTGTGCCCGGCTGACCGGGTGAAGGCGTTCGTGGATGAGTACCGCGACCAGTTTGCGGCGATGTATCCGAGCTTGCGGGACAATGACGATTACACGGCTATCATCAATGAGCGCCAGTATGACCGGCTGCAGGGTTATCTTGAGGATGCCCGCGAGAAGGGCGCGGAGCTGATTGAAATCAATCCGGCGCAGGAGAACATGAAGGACGGCACTCGCAAGATGCCAATTACACTGGCTCTGAATACCACGCCGGATATGAAGATCATGCAGGATGAGATTTTCGGTCCGATTCTGCCTGTGGTGAGCTATGGCAAGCTGGATGAGGCCATCCACTTCATCAATGACCGGCCGCGTCCGCTGGCGTTGTATTTCTTCGGCTATGACAAGTCGATGCAGGAGCATGTGGTGGACAATACCCACTCCGGGGGTATGTGCATCAATGATGCGCTGATGCATGTTGCCCAGGATGACCTGCCGTTCGGTGGCGTGGGTGACTCCGGGATGGGCCACTACCATGGCAAGGAGGGCTTCCTGACGTTCTCCCACCATCGGGCGATTTTCAGCAAGCAGAAGTTCAACAGTGGCAAATTCGTGTACGCGCCGCACGGAACGACTGCCCACAAGATGATATATAAGTTGTTTATTCGGTGATTTTTTCGCCTGCTTAGCTGGGTGCGGGTCGCCGATAAGAAGGGCCGTCCGGGACCCTAAAAAACGTCCCTGTTTTTTAGGGTCCCGGACGGCCCTTCTTACCGGCTCCTGCAAACTGGGCAGAGTCTGCAGACAAAAATAAAACAGAAAAGACAATAAAAATAAGTGAATGGTTATGTCTGATCTAATTCCTCAATCCGTGGAAACGGATACCCCTACTACCGCTATGGACCGCCGAAGCTTTCTTCGGACGGGGCTCGGTGGTGCGTTGTTTCTGGGTACGGTGAGTGTTACCGCCGGTTTGTCCGGCTGTGCATCTGCACCGGCTGGTCGGGACTACCCCATGCCGCAGGCCATGGACCAGAGTTACGAGTTCCGGTTCCTGACCCGTGATGACATTGTGCTGTTTGAAGCCTTGCTGCCCGCCATGATCGGCCCCGGTCTGACTGAGGAGCCGGTTGTGCGCCGCCAGCAGATTCAGGCCACTATCGAGCGTATTGACGCCGGTATTCACCAATTCGGACCTGCTAACCAGGAGGAGCTCCGGGGGCTGTTTGATTTGCTGAACTTTGGCCTGACCCGGATCACCGTGGCCCGTGTCTGGTCGCGTTGGCAGAACGCCAGTACGGAAACGGCTCATGCATTCCTGGAACGCTGGCGCACCAGTGGTATTGGGCTGTTCAACAATGGCTACATTGCGCTGACCAAGGTCAGCAACGTGGCGTTTTATGGCCACGAAGACCACTGGCACCTGTCTGGATATCCCGGGCCTCCCGCGTTTGCCGTGGATGCCCTGCCCCAGTTCCAGGGCAACGCCTGAGCGACCCACCTGCATATCGGAGTACTTGAATGTCTTTAACGGATCGTATTGCCCGTGGGCTTGAGGCTGGCTGGAAGGTCACCGAGTCCGCCTGTTTACCGCCCACCAGATGGGCGGCTGTGGCATGGGCAGGAACCCGGAAGAGTCCGTGGTTAACGGTTTCGGCGAACATCACCAGGTCGCCAATCTCAGCGTTCACGATGCCTCGATCTTCCCCACCAGCATCGGCGCAAATCCACAGCTATCGGTTTATGCCCTGGCTGCACGGAATAGCACCAGGCTGGCCCAAAAATTGATGTCACCATAGGCGGCATGTTGTCCGGGGTGTCGCGTGAGGTTCAGGGGGAAGGCTGCTATCCTGTAGGCTTCCGGTGAAAAGGAGCTCCGAATGCCAAAAGTCATCTACCCGGGTACATTTGACCCGATCACCAACGGCCACACCGACCTCATCGAACGCGCCGGCCGCCTCTTCGACGAAGTCGTCGTCGCCATCGCCTACAATCCCAAGAAGTCCCCGCTACTGACCCTGGAAGAGCGCTGCGACCTGGTTTCCAAGGCGACCTCACACCTGCCCAACGTCACCGTCACCGGCTTCAGCAACCTGTTGGCAGATTTCGTACGGGAACAGAGCGCTACGGTGATACTTCGCGGGCTCAGAGCCGTCTCCGACTTCGAATACGAATTCCAACTGGCAGACATGAACCGCCGCCTGGCACCGGAAGTCGAGAGCGTATTCCTGACACCGGCCAACCACCTGTCTTATATTTCCTCCACCCTGATCCGGGAAATTGCCTCCCTCGGCGGAGATGTTTCGGAATTTGTTGACCCGGCCGTGGAAGCGGCTCTCAGTGAAAAGTTTGGCAACAGCTGAAACGGAGAGAAAATTTCTGCCTGAATACGGGCAGCAGTCGAAAGAACGATCAGAACAGTGGTGGTAACGGAATCAGATTGCCGTTGATATCCAGGGCAAGGTCTTCAAGGGTGCCCTGGACCCGCAAACGGTCTCCTTCCTGCACCACCATCCCCTGCTTGATGAGCGGGGCCACCTGCATCCCCAGCTCCGGATACTGCTCCACCAGTGCCAGTGGCATGCTCAGGTCAAGATTACCCGTCAACCGCTGCATCACCATCATCATCTGATCTTTCTCCTCATCAGACAACGACGGGTGCTGCACCATAATCTCCCCGTCTACAGGGCCATGAGGCGTGGCGAACGACAGCTCCGGAAAACCAAACGAAAATCCTTCTCCGGCAAGACCCAACAAGGCCTGATTAATGCGGTTCATGGACTCCATCTGTTGCTGCATCACGGCACGGGAATCGCCGCCGGAGGTGTTGAGGGCAGCCGTTTGCATGTCCGTCATTGCGGTGGTCAGATTATTCCAGTTCTGCACATCCAGGCCACCGAATACGAATTCCATGCGATGCGGGCCGAAGTCCTTGCCGTCTGCAGTCACTGTCTCCAGCGTCATGAGCGTCTCTGAACCAATGCTCCCGCCATCATCCTCGGTAAAGGTTTCACTGCGGATTGCCAGATCGTCAAACCGGAGCGTGGGCTCGTCCCTGGCAGCCAATTCAAATCCACTCAGTGACAGTTCGCCGTCACCCAGCCAGACACCCCCGGTAAGATGTTCCATGGTCTGCTCAAGGCGAAAATCCTCGATACTGATGCGAAGGTCCGGGGCCCGGATGACCGCCCCTGGCCAGAGCATGAGAATATCTGCGTGGGAGCCATTGTCACTGATTTCAGCGCGACTGAAACTTTCCGACATATCGAAGGATTCGCCGCTTTCCTCGTCGAACACGCTTATCGCTGGAACGGAAAGCTCGACAATTGCCTTTCCCCAAAGGCGGGTTTCCAGGGTCAGTTTCGGCTTTTCATCCGGAAAGATCTTTTCGACATTGGAGCCAAGCTCACTGGACGGAGAAAAGTCCAGCAAACTCCCGGTGACGCCATGGCTCACCGTGGCCTGGTACTCGTACTCGTGTTTTTCACCGGTGTCCGGATTCTGAACCGAAACCGTGCCGGTAAAATCAGCGCCCAGATAACCCCGTCTATAGTCCCGCGTTTCCAACTGGAACAGCGGCTGGGCCTGATTCACTTCCGTGGTGACGATTTGCCACTGCTGTTCTGTTACATAGCCCACCGCCCAAGGGGCGACCACACCAACCACCAGCACTGCCGCACCGGCAACCATCCACTGTTTTTTCAACTGCCTTTTCTCCGTTACAACGCCCGCACCCCCTGAACAAATGTTGCAGGGAAGCACAGGTTATACTATTTACCGGTCAGACGTTCCAGCAGAACCAGTTGCGATGCCAGCCGGTCCTCATCTTCTGCCGGCTGATTCTGGATGTAACTGCCATCCGGCTGCAACACCCAGGACTGGCAGTTATCGGCAAGATAGGTATCCAGGTCTTCACGCACCCGCGCGATCAGGGCCGGGTCTTCGATAGGGAAGGCGGTTTCCACGCGGCTCAGCAGGTTGCGTTCCATTCCGTCGGCGCTGGAGCCGTAAACCTCAGGCCGGCCGTTATTGCCAAAGTAATAGACCCGAGTATGCTCCAGGAACCGCCCGATGATGGAGCGTACCCGTATATTCTCAGACAGCCCCGGCACCTCCGGGCGCAGGCAACAGATGCCGCGGATGATCAGATCTATTTTCACCCCGGCCTGGGAGGCCCGGTAAAGCGCCTTGATAAGCTCGCGCTCGGTCAGGGCATTAAACTTGAAAATGATACGCCCTTTGGAGCCCAGTTCCGCTTCCCGCTCTACCAGTCCCAACAGACGGGTGTGCAGTGTGAAGGGGGAATGGAACAGCTTCTTGATTTTCAGCGCCTTGCCCATACCGGTCAGCTGCTGGAACAGCTTGTTGACGTCGTCACCAATGGATTCATCACAGGTCATAAAACTGTAATCGGTGTACAGACGGGCATTCCCGGCATGGTAGTTACCCGTGCCCAGGTGCACATAGCGGCGCAGCTTTCCTTCTTCCCGCCGCACAATCAGGATCATCTTGGCGTGGGTCTTGTAGCCCACCACACCATAGACCACGATAACACCGGCCTCCTGCAGACGGCTGGCCAATTCCAGGTTTTCCGCTTCGCTGAAGCGGGCACGGAGTTCGATGATGGCGGTGACTTCCTTGCCACGGCGGGCCGCGTCCATCAATGCTTCGACAATTTCCGAGTCGGCGCCGGTACGGTACAGGGTCTGGCGAATGGCCAGCACCTGGGGGTCCTTGGCGGCCTGGCGCAACAGATCCACCACCGGGCTGAAGTTTTCATAGGGGTGCAACAGCAGCAGAGGCCGTTTGCGAATGGCATCGAACATGGTTTCTTTGCTGCGGATCTGGCGCGGAATCGACGGTGAAAACCCCGAATAGGTCAGGTCTGGACGATCTACCAGTCCGCCCACCGCCATCAGACGGGTAAGGTTCACTGGTCCGTGAACCTTGTACAGATCCCGCTCAGTCAGGCCAAATTCGCGCAGCAGAAAGTGAACCAGCTCTTCCGGGCAGTTATCCGCCACTTCCAGGCGCACCCCATCACCAAAACGCCGGCTCAGCAGCTCACCGCGCAGGGCCGAGGCAAGGTCTTCGAGGTCGTCTTCCAGCTCCAGGTCAGCGTTGCGGGTCAGGCGGAACTGGTAGCAGCCCTTGATTTCCATGCCCGGGAACAGTTCATCGGTATGAGCGTGGATCATTGACGACAGGAACACCAGGTTCTCGCCGCCATTGCAGACTTCGTCCGGCAAACGCACCAGGCGCGGTAATGAACGTGGTGCCGGCACGATTGCCATGCCGGTTTCCCGGCCGAAAGCGTCCTTGCCGTCAAGCTCGACAATAAAGTTCAGGCTCTTGTTCACCAGGCGCGGGAAGGGGTGTGACGGGTCAAGGCCGATCGGGCTGACTACCGGCAGGATTTCCTCGTCGAAATACCGGCGCACCCACTCAGCCTGCGCTTCCGTCCACTCGCGGCGCCTGACAAAGTGAATATTTTCCTGTTCCATCTCGGGAATCAGTACGTTGTTGATGATGTCGTACTGTTCCCGGATATACTCGTGCGCCACGCGGCTGATTTCGCCCAGCACCTGTTCCGGCATCATGCCATCGGAGCCCAGGGTTTCCCGCCCATACTTGATCTGTTGGCGCAGACCGGCGACACGTATCTCGAAAAACTCGTCCATGTTGCTACTGAAAATGCAGCAGAACATCAGCCGGTTAAGCAGCGGGTGGGTGGTGTCCAGAGCCTGCTTGAGCACCCGGTAATTAAACTGTAGCTGGCTCAGTTCGCGGTTAAAATAATTTTCCTGGGCCGCCACATCAATGTCGTTGCCTGGGGTTGGCACTTCCACCGGGGCCGGCACGTTCTGGGCCTCAACGGCCTTCAGGTTGTTTGCAGATTCGGTACTCATTGCTAATTGCTTCCATTGTCAGTGCGCCGGTGCAGCGCCCTGCTTGTGACTGTGGCCTGTCAGTTACGGCTGCTGCGTATCAGCCGGGCCGCTCTGACGGCAAAATAGGTAAGTATGGCGTCGGCACCGGCACGGCGCATAGCCATCAGGCTTTCCATCATCACGGCGTCGCCATCAAGCCAGCCGTTTTCCGCAGCGGCCATGTGCATGGCGTATTCACCGCTGACCTGGTAAACAAACGTGGGCACCTGCAGTTCGTGCTTTACCCTATGGACTATATCCAGATAGGGCATACCGGGTTTGATCATCACCATGTCTGCGCCTTCGGCAATATCCATCGCCACTTCATGCAGCGCTTCATCGCTATTGGCCGGATCCATCTGGTAGGTTGCCTTGTTGCCCTTACCCAGGTTCCCGGCCGAGCCCACCGCATCGCGGAAAGGCCCGTAATAGCTGGATGCGTACTTTGCAGAATAGGCCAGAATCCGCGTATTCACATAGCCGGCGGACTCCAGGGCATCCCGTATAGCAGCGACCCGCCCGTCCATCATGTCGGACGGGGCCACAATATCGGCACCGGCATCCGCGTGGGACAACGCCTGATTCACCAGTGCCTCCACTGTTACATCATTCAGCACGTATCCGTCGTTGTCGATGATGCCGTCCTGGCCATGGGTGGTGAACGGGTCCAGCGCCACGTCGGTAATAACACCCAGCCCGGGGTGAGCTTTTTTCAGCGCACGCACGGCGCGCTGGGCGAGTCCATCGGAATCCCAGGCTCCGGAGCCCGACAGGTTCTTGCGCTCCGCCGGCACAACCGGAAACAGCGCCACGGCGGGAATTCCCAGATCAACCAGTTCCGCCGCCTGCTCCACCAGCAGATCAATGCTCAGGCGTTCCACTCCGGGCATCGAAGGCACGGCTTCACGCTGGCCCTCACCCTCCAGCACAAACACCGGGAAAATCAGGTTATCGGCACTGAGCTGATGCTCACGAACCAGCCTGCGGGAAAAACTGTCAACCCGGTTACGACGCAAACGAGTAGCAGGGAAAACGCGGTTTGCCGGAGAACTCAAGGAACACCTCCTGTGGATGATTGGCGCACAACATATCCTCATCATACACGCCCGCAAGCGGCGGTGGCAGGGACCGCAACTAATCCGCAGGCTCAGGCTATCATCACCAGATGACCGGAATGTTACCGGATTGAGTCGAGGGCTTCCGCGCGCAGCTTTTCCGCGCCTTCGAAATAGTCATCCCTGAGAGATTTGACGGCAGCCTGGCGCTCAGGGCCTGCAAGCCCCAGGCTATCAAGCTCCGCCAGTGCCTCACTGTAGGATTGCCACTTTTTCTCCCAGGCTCGTTGCTCGGCCTCCACTGTTTCCAGTTGCCGGGCCGCCTCTGCACCGAAGTGCTTCTGCCGCCAAGCGCGCAGCGCCTCTGGATCGCCTGCAAACTCAGAACGTGCCTGCTGGTAATCGGTAAACTTGCGGGTTTCCCGACGGGCCTCACGAATGGGTGCCGGCAGTGCCTGCTCGGCTCGCTCCAAAGCCTGCGCCCTTTCCTGATCGGAGAGCGATTCGTCAGTTCTTATGCGCAACTGCTCCACCTGAAACCGGTCTACCGCCTCATCGCTTGCAAAAAAAGCATCGGCGATTCGCGCATCCATCCAGGTGCGCCGCAAAGCCCGAATTTCCGCCAAGTGTTGGCGCATTTCTCCGGCATCCGGCATTGCTGAATTGCCATAAGTGGCTTCCAGATCGCCCAACGCCAGCTTGTAATCCAGGTAATCCCCCAGGATCGCCATGGCCTCTGAACGGGCGGGTTCACCCAATTGCGCAAGTGCCCCCTCTATCCGTGCGACCAATTGGGGCAGAGTCTCCTCGCCCAGGGCGGAAAGGTAATATTCAAACAACTGCCGCAACCGGGGCGTGGGTACCAACGAGCCATTGCCATCGGTCTCTTTCCAGCCACCGGGCATACTGGTTCCCTGCAGTGAGGCCGGTAACACATCGGGTACAGCAGCACCGGTTTTGCCAATCAGCTTTGAAGGCATCTCGCCAGCTTTGACCAGACTCACCGACATATCGGGCTCGCCACTGGCATCAAGGCCGGCAGCACCCGCCGGTGATGCGCGGCCATCATTGAAATAAATCAACGTGCCGGCAAATAGTGCTGCCGTCACGAGAAGTGCCACAGTCGCTAAACGAAGGAGTCCGCTCATTAAAGCTGCCTGTTTACGAGTTAAGAGCTATTCTGGTGGAGGCAGCATAGAGGAACGAAGGTAACGGCGGTGAGACCAACTTCAAAACAACTGTAAAAGAAGAGGGCTAAACTGGCCGCAACCCTGAGGTTGCGGCCAGAGACATTCAGAGGGAGCGATTATTAAAACCCACATCCACCTTTCGGGGGGAGTCCGAACGGAATGCGGTATCAACTTCCTGGATCCTGCCACCCTGGTTCAGAAACGATTCAATATCCTGCTGAAGCTGGGCACGAATGCGTGCTCGGCCGGCAATGGAATGTGTATCGTCACTGTCGAGTGTCCAACCACCGGATTGCTCCAGATTGCTTTCGTCGAATTCACTCATGGTTTTCTCCATCAACGAAAACATCACAACGAGCGCACCAAACCTGTTCCGGCAGGCCGCCCCGTCTCAGCGGATACGGCTTGCGACCCGCCTTGGCGTCTTTATAATCCGCTTTCGGTTGCAGCGCTATTTCTTCACAACGTGTTTTTTGTAACTTTTTGTAACTATTTTTAAGGCACTGTTTTAAAAGAACAATATGCATCAAACTACGCAAGCTAGCTGATTGACATAAAGAATGAATAATGATTCACTGCTTATAAGGAACCCGCATGGCATATCGGGAAACAGAGAAAATGCGCAACCGCAAGGCCGAAGCCCGCAAGCGCATCATCGAATGTACCTATGAATGTGTGGCTGGCGGCGGTTTTCGTAGCGCGCAGATAACCCGTGTTGCAGCCTGCGCGGGTGTCGCCACAGGAACCATCTACCGCCATTTCGAGTCCAAGGAACACCTGTTTGCAGAAATTTTCAGGATTGCAACGCAACGGGAAGTGGACAAAGTCGCCGAAGCACTGGCAACAGAAGGAAATGCGGTAACCCGCCTGGAAACGGCCCTGAGCCAGTTTGCAGAACGTGCGCTGAGAGGCCCGGTGATGGCCTGGTCACTGATCGCTGAGCCAGTGGACCCGAAAGTGGAGGAAGAGCGCCTCAAGTTTCGCAGAGCTTACGCCGAGCTGTTTGAGCAGGCGATAAGGGAAGGTATAGAAGAACACAGCCTTCCCGACCAAAACGCCAGACAAAGCAGTACCTGCCTTGTGGGCGCCATTGCCGAAAGCCTGGTGGGGCCACTGTCACCGGCCCAGACAGGCGACACCGACCCGGCAGAAAACAATGACCATAATCCGCTGGTCAACTCCATCATACGCTTTTGTATGCAGGGGCTGACTGGTACCAGGAGATAAACATGAACGCCCGTCAGCCCCTGCCACAAGACAACTCCACACCCCCTGGAGACGACCGCTACCTGGCCGCCACCCACGAGGTTTTCAATCAGCCTCCGGCTCTTCAGAACTACAATCTGTTCGAGCAGGACAAAGCCCTGCAGGAAGCAGTAGCCCGGGAAGGCGCAGCTGCTGCCACTGACGATCTGAAGCAGTTCGGCGCCCTGGCGGGTGCTGCGGAAACCATTGAACTGGGGTTCCGCGCCAACGAAAACAAACCGACGTTCAACACCCATGATCGTTTCGGCCACCGGATTGACCAGGTGGACTTCCATCCCGCCTACCACCAACTGATGTCCACGGCCTTGGAAAACGGCCTGCACAGCAGCCCCTGGGCCAACCCCGGAGCCGGCGCGCACGTATCAAGGGCCGCCAAGTACTACATGCATTCCCAGGTGGAAGCAGCCCACTGCTGCCCCATCACCATGACCTTTGCCGCCATCCCGTCGATTCGCAAGCAACCGGAACTGGCCGCGATCTGGGAGGACAAGATCCTCGCCAACAGCTACGACCCGCGCAACCTGCCGGACAGCGAGAAGCAGTCGGTTACCATCGGCATGGCGATGACCGAAAAACAGGGTGGTAGCGATGTCAGGGCCAACACCACCCGTGCCTATGCCACGGGCGCCGAGGGTCCGGGCCAGGCTTACGAACTGGTCGGCCACAAATGGTTCGTATCAGCCCCCATGTGCGACGCTTTCCTGGTGCTGGCCCAGACCAAAAGCGGTCTGTCATGCTTCCTGATGCCACGCTGGCGCCCGGACGGCAGCAAGAACCCCTGGCAGGTGCAGCGCCTGAAAAACAAGATGGGTAACGTCGCCAATGCCTCCAGCGAAGCCGAGCTACGCGGCGCACTGGCCTGGATGGTCGGCGAAGAAGGCCGGGGCGTGCCCACCATCATCGAAATGGTCGCCATGACCCGCTTCGACTGCATGATCGGCAGCTCCGCCGGCATGCGCCAGGCCCTCGCCCAGGCCAGCCACCACTGCCACCACCGCAGCGCCTTCGGCAATCGCCTCAGCGACCAGCCACTGATGCAGAACGTACTGGCCGACCTGGCCCTGGAAAGCGAAGCGGCACTGGCCTACACCATGCGTATCGCCCGCTCACTGGACAACCAGCACCTGGAACACGAACGCCTGCTGGCCCGGCTGGCCACCCCTGTCGGCAAATACTGGATCTGCAAACGCACACCAAACCACGCCTACGAAGCCATGGAGTGCATTGGCGGCAGCGGCGTGATGGAAGACTGCATCATGCCACGCCTGCTGCGCGAGTCACCGGTCAACGCCATCTGGGAAGGCAGCGGCAACGTTCAGTGCCTGGACACCCTGCGCGCACTCCAGAAAGAACCCGACACCCTCGACGCCTTCTTCCACGAAGCCGCCGAAGCCCGCGGCACCGACGCCCGCTTCGACCGCTTCCTGGCACAACTGCAGAACGACTTCGCCGACATCAGCGACTTCGAATACCGCGCCCGCAACCTCGTCGACCGGCTGGCGTTGCTGATGCAGGCCTCCCTGCTACTAAGAAACTCCGACCCCGCCGTCGCCGACGCCTTCTGCGCCTCCCGGCTGGAACACAGCGGTGGCCTAAACCACGGCAACCTGCCCTCCGGCACCAACCCGGCGGCCATTATCAAGCGGGCGACGCCTGTAGTAGGCTAATCCAAACGGATGTCCGCCTGGCTATCGCAATGATCGCCCTGGTGGACTCCACCTGAATTGTCAGCGAACCGGTGGGGGAGGCCTTTCCAAAGCTGTGCGGAGCCATGGATGGCGGAGCCCAAGCGCCACAGGGATGTGCTTGAGCGTGTTTTGGAAAGGCCTCCCCCACCGGTTCCAGCACCAAAGCCGGAACCAAACATGTCTGAAGCCCTGAGAAAACTCCTGAACCAAGGCAACCCCCAACAGCCAGTAATCACCCCCCACGTTGGCATACTCACCCTGCACTTCCAGCTCTACGCCTGCGAAGACCTCAAAGCCAAACGTAAAGCCTTCACCGCCATGAAAGCCGTCTGGGGCAAAGAACCCGACCTGGCCGTCGCCGAAACCGCCGACCAGGACGCTCTCGACTGCGCCACCTGGACCATTGCCGCCCTCGGCAGTTCGTCCCAGCAAATCTCACAGCGGCTGGACCAAATCGAAAAAGCCATACAGGAACGCATAGACGCTGCCATACTGGACGTACACCGGGAAATACTTTGACCCTCCCGCAGGGCAGGCGCCATGCTGTAGCGTATGGTTTCACGACACCGTATACTACGCCCCCTCAGGGAGAACGGAACGCCCGGGACAGGCTTTGCGAATGACCACTGATAGCGTGTGGCACCTATGACCGGAAAGAAAAAATCCGCCCAGGCCTCAGTAGAGGCCATGTATCGTGTGTTCACCGTGCCCGAGGCACCTGAATCCACCCTGAGCCGGATTGACCAGAACATATCCCGTAATCTTGCCGGATTCCTGCAGGAACACATCGTTGCGGTCGAACGGGACCTTTCCGACGTCGAGAAAGATTTCTCGGACTACACCATTCCCGAAAAGCCCATTTTTGTCTCCGAACAGGCCCAGTTCCTGCTCGACAAACTGGTCGCCAACTCCGTACACACGGCGTCTCCCAGCTTTATCGGCCACATGACATCGGCACTGCCCTACTTCATGCTGCCGCTGTCCAAGATCATGATTGCCCTCAACCAGAACCTGGTAAAAACCGAAACCTCCAAGGCCTTCACCCCCATGGAGCGACAGGTACTGGGCATGATTCACCGTCTGGTTTACGAACAGGACGGCGCCTTCTACCGCAAGTGGATGCACGATCCGAGCTATGCGCTCGGGGCAATGTGTTCCGGCGGCACTGTTGCCAACCTGACCGCGCTCTGGGTGGCCCGCAACAACGCCTTCCCCGCTGAGGGCAGCTTCCGCGGCATCCACCAGGAAGGCCTGTTCCGGGCACTGCGCTACTACGGCTGCGAGGGCGCCGCCATACTGGTTTCACGACGCGGCCACTACTCCCTGCGCAAAGCCGCCGATGTACTGGGCCTGGGCCGGGAATTCCTGATACCCGTCGACACCGATGACGACAATCGCATCAACACCGACGCCCTGCGTGAAAAATGCCTGGAGCTACACCGCCAGAAAATCCGGGTCATGGCCATTTGTGGCATTGCCGGCACTACTGAAACCGGCAACGTCGACCCGCTGGATGCCATGGCCGACATCGCCAGGGAATTCGGCGCCCACTTCCACGTGGACGCGGCCTGGGGCGGGCCAACCCTGTTCTCCCGCACCCATCGTCACCTGATGAGGGGCATCGAAAAGGCAGACTCGGTGACTTTTGATGCCCATAAACAGCTCTATGTGCCCATGGGCGCGGGCCTGGTCGTATTCCGCGACCCGGGCCTGGCAAGCGTGGTAGAGCACCATGCCCAGTACATCATCCGCAAGGGCTCACGAGACCTGGGCAGCACCACCCTGGAAGGCTCCCGGCCGGGCATGTCCATGCTGATCCAGTCAGGGCTGAGAATCCTGGCGCGGGAAGGGTACGAAATCCTCATCGACCAGGGCATCGACAAGGCCAGAACATTTGCGGAAATGATCAACGCAGAGCCGGACTTCGAACTCATCACCGAGCCCGAGCTCAACATCCTGACCTATCGCTATTGCCCGGAAAAGGTACAGCAGGCGCTCTCCATTGCTGACCCTCTGCAAGTCGAGCGACTGAACACCTCCCTGAACCGCATCACCAAGTTCCTGCAGAAAACCCAGCGTGAGCGGGGCAAGGCATTCGTTTCCCGGACACGGCTGGAGCCTGCACGTTACTTCCACTTCCCCTGTATCGTATTCCGGGTGGTACTGGCCAATCCGTTGACCACAAAGGAAATCCTGGCGGATATATTGAAAGAACAGCGGGAATTGTCTTCAGATGAGGGCATTGCGGACGAAATCGCCATCCTGGATCAGATGGCCGACGCTGTATTGAAGCAGCACCAACCTGGGGCTCGGCAGGCCTGAGGATCAGCAACCTGTCAGATACCGCGAGGAGCGGGGAACACACTTCCAAAACACGCTGTAAATACGTCCATGTACGCTCGGCTCCGCCATCCATGGCTCCGCACGGTTTTGGAAGTGTGTTCCCCGCTCCTCGCTCAGTGCAAACCTACAGCCAGGGTGTAATCAGTCTTCAGGCCTAATACAGCGCTTCCTCGTCATCAAGAACTTCGTCCAGAATATCGAGAAACATGTGATCTGCGCGGCTCCAGTTCTCTGGAATGCGGATCGTCGTATTGGCACTTATTTCCCGGGCAATCAGCTCATTGGCGTTGGGCTCGTTGCGGTATTTGCGGGCAATTTCCACCGATTTCACCGCAATGGTGGGATCACTGAGAACCTTCTTGATAAACACCCTGAGCTCGTCAATAACCTTTGCCTGACGGCTTTCCTCTGCTGAACTCATGAATCAATCCCCGGACAGTGTGGCAATTTTGCGGAGGCAAACACCTCCCGTTTCAGGAATAGTATGGGCCAAACAGGCAGCTGACAACCAGCACCGGTGATTCTTTACAGCAACAGGCCCCGCAGTGTGAAGAACAGGATAGCCGCCATACAGGCCGACGCAGGCACAGTGATAATCCAGGCGGCAACGATACGGGTCAGGTGGGAGCGCTTGACCATCTCCTCGCGGTAGATCTTTTTCAGGCGCTTGCGCTCCTTCTTGGAAAGAGGCACCTGCTTCTTTTGCTTGGCCTGTTTGAGCAGGTTTTCCATTTCCTCGACGGAGGCATTGCGGAAATCTTCCAGAAACGGACGCAGGCGCTCGCGTTCCACGTCTTCATGGCTGTCCATGATGTTATGGAGTTGGGTCGCATAATTGGACTTCAGATATTCCCTCAGAAAACCCACGCCAAATACGCCACCCACGGCAATATGAGTGGAGCTGACCGGTAGCCCCAGTTGCGAGGCGATAATTACCGTCAGGGCCGCCGACAGTGCAATACAGAAGGCACGGGTTTTATCCAGTTCGGTAATTTCACTGCCAACCGTCTTTATCAACCTTGGGCCAAACAACATCAGGCCGACCGCAAGCCCTACGGCACCCACCAGCATCACCCACAGAGGGATCGTTGCAGCGGTAACCACCGCTTCTGCCGACAAGGCGTCGTTGATGGCGGCCAGCGGGCCTATAGCATTGGCCACGTCATTCGCCCCGTGGGCAAAACTGAGCAGGGCGGCACCAAAGATCATTGGCCAGGTAAAAAGGTCACTGACGGCGGTAGAACTGTTCTCCATCATTGCCGCGCGGCGGCTCACCAGGGCCCGCATCAGGAAAAAGACCACCACGGCAATGCCCAGGCCAACGAGCGAGGCACCCACGAAGTCAACCTCAACCACCTTCTTCACACCCTTGATCATCAGGTAGGTGCCGAACGCCCAGGCCATGATAGCGACAAGCCAGGGAACGAACGTCCGGGCAGCGGACACCATATTTTCCCGATACAGCACGGTTTTCTTGATCACAAACAGGAACAGAGCCGCCAGCACGCCCCCCATTACCGGAGAGATCACCCAGCTTGCGACAATCTTGCCCATCACCGCCCAGTCAGCGATGCCCCAACCACCAGCGGCAATCCCCGCACCCAGAACACCGCCAACGATGGAGTGAGTGGTGGATACCGGCGCGCCCATCCAGGTGGCAAGGTTCAGCCATAAGGCACCCGCCAGCAATGCCGCCGTCATCAGCCATACAAAAGCGTTGACATCTTCCAGCCGATCGGCAGCAATAATGCCACCCTTGATGGTAGAAACCACATCGCCACCGGCGATAATGGCGCCTCCCGCCTCGAATATGGCGGCGATAACAACGGCGCCTCCCAGAGACAGTGCTCCGGAACCAACCGCGGGGCCAACGTTATTGGCGACATCATTGGCACCGATGTTAATGGCCATGTAACCGCCAATAACCGCTGCCGCCATCAACAGCATGCTGTTAGGCATACCACTGCTGATCTGACCTACCACCAGGAAAACAATAAACAGAAACAGGAAGCTGATGCCAACGCGGTAACGCTCGGTAGCTGGACTGGTCAGGAGGGTGTCAAGGAATCCGTTTTTGCCGGCCATAACACATCAGGTCTCGCAATAGAGGAATATGAGGAGCGACTATTCAGCCTGTTCACGGCGGCAACTATAATTTTTTTGTCATCAAAATGAAACAAAACCGTCATAATCGCGATTGCTTGAGGCCAGGGCGCGCAATCGCTATGATCGTCCCGCATTTCACCAGGCAGGACGAGTTATGGCATCAATCCGGATTCTGGTTGGCAGCGTCTACGGTGGCGCACTGCTGACAGCGCGCGCACTGAAGAAAAACCTGGAGCAGGAAGGTCACCAGGTCATCGTTCTGGAAAATCCGGAACTGGAAGACATCTCCGGCAACAGTGACCCGGTACTGATCTGCACGTCCACCACCGGACAGGGAGAAGTACCACCCAATCTGCTGCCCTTCTACCTGAGGCTTCGCGAAGAACTACCCCAGCAACCGGGACGCCCTTTCGGAGTGATCGTTCTGGGTGACAGCTCATACGGGGATACGTTCTGTGGTGCCGGTGAGCTGATGGAAGAAGCCTTCCATGAAACCTCGGCGCGGAAGGTCGGTGACACGCTTCAAATTGACGCCCTGGAAACCACCGAACCGGAAGTAGAAGCCGAACCCTGGGCACGCCAGTGGGTGGAAAGCCTGTAAAACCCGTGTTCCGGCACGGTGCAAACCCGTCATTTCGCCCTTGAGCACCTGAGTGGTTGAAGCCATACTGACACGAACAACCGCAAAAGATTGGTATTACGTGCGCCAACTTGCTCAGTTTTTCGCCCTTGCGGGCGTATTGATCATGATGGCTTTCGGAACCCAGGCAAGCCCCTCGGAATCCGGGTTTGCAGAGCCGGATATAGACTACATCCGGGTGGCTCCTTCCGAAGAGTTGGATCTCAGGGAAGCACTTGCTTCCGATGGCTGGCAGTCACTGGAAGGCGAAAGTCCGAACTTCGGCTACATCCGGGATACCGTGTGGCTCCGTATTCCTGTACCGGCCATGTCGACACTACCCGGCAACCGGCAACTGCTGGAAGTACGATATCCGCATCTTGACGAAATTTCTTTCTACCTTCTCGAAAACGGCGTTCTCCGTCAGCGCGTTCTGACCGGTGATCACCTCCCGTTCGATAATCGCCCGATAAAACACCGCAACTTTCTGTTTGCCTTCGACGTCAGCCCAAACAGTGACTATCAGATACTACTCAAGGTGCAAAGCCAGGGAGCGATGCAGATACCTGTCCGGTTCTGGAATCCGGCTGCTTTTTTTGAGGCTGCTTCGATAGAAGATCAGATGCACGCGATTTACTACGGCATCATGATCATGGTGATTTTCTTCAACCTGTTCATCTTTCTGGCCCTGCGAGAGCGCATGTATTTGCTGTATGTGCTGTCGACCCTGGGGTATTTGTTGCTGATCGGCGGCCTGAACGGTAGTACCTATCAGTTGCTCTGGCCGGAATTACCCTGGCTGCACAACCAGGCGATGATGCTGACCGTGCCGGGTGCGCTGATATTTACCCTGCTGTTCTCCCGCGCTTTCCTCAACCTCAGGGCCACCAGCCCGAGGATGGACAGGCTGGTCTGGTACACCGTACTGGTCAATCTGGCGGTTGCCATCATTACGTTTATTACTGATTACAGCATTGCCAGCCGGCTTACCGTCGCCCTGGCCATTCCCAGTTGTCTTTTGCTGACGGTGATCGGCCCATTGCAATGGGTCAGGGGAAACCCCCAGGCCAGCTATTACACCATCGCCTGGGGGTTGCTGACCCTCGGCAGCGCAGTAACCGCAGCCAACAAGTACGGGCTGATCCCCACCAACTTTGTGACGGTTTACGGGATGGAAATTGGCTCGGCTCTGGAAGCCATTCTGCTGACCATAGCCCTGGCTGCCAGGCTTTATCAGGAGCGGGAAGACAAGGTTCGGGCACGGGAAGCGGAAATCGCCGCCATGGCGGCAAGGCGTTCAGCAGAGTTGAGACTGATCAATCAGGCATTGCATAACCCTCTGACCGGTTTACCCAATCGCACCTGCCTGGAAATGATGATCAACGAACTGATCACCCGGGAACCCACAAAGCGGTTTTCCATATCGGTTATTCATCTCACCAACCTGTCGTCCATTACCAAAACCCTGGGACATCGCAATACCGACCGGCTGATCGAGCTGGCCGCCCGACGCTTTAACAGTATCATCGGAGATCTGCCCGGAATCTGTCCGGTTGAGACCACAGAGCAACAATCGTTTTATCTGGCCTCTCTGGAGTCGTCCACCTTTGGCTTTGTGGTAGAAACCGACACCCTGTCGCAGGTGCCGCGCGCCGTTGTCAATGCTATCGAGGCACTCTGTGAGCCCGTGGATTATCTGGGTATGCAACTGCCTCTGGACCCCCGCACAGGTACGGCCATCTGTCCGGACCATGCCACGGATGCCAACACGTTGATCCGCAGGGCGTACATTGCCCAGGGTTCAAAAGATGCCCGAGACCGGGGGCTGGCTTTTTACCAGCCCTCGCGGGATTCCTACAGCGCGGACCGTCTGACTCTCGTCTCGGAACTGAGATACGCCCTGCAAAGCAACGCGCTTACTCTTTACCTGCAGCCGAAGATGTCACTGAAAACCAGGGAAGTGGTGGGGCTTGAGGCACTGATACGCTGGCCTGACCATAAAAAAGCCGTCGCTGCCGATGAGATCATTGCCCTCGCAGAACAAACCGGACTGATCAAACCGCTGACCCGCTGGGTGCTGGAGCAGTCACTGACCATGAGAAACCGATTGCTTGAAAAAGGCCACCGCCTCGACCTGTCGGTCAATATTTCGCCTAATAACCTCAGAGAGCGTGACTTCCCTGTATTCGTACAAAGGTTGATGAGCAGTCACCACTCCCATCACGGAGCCATCACCCTGGAAGTTACCGAAACCTCAATGATGCAGGACCCAGTTAACTCCCTGGCAGCACTCAATTCATTGCACGCCACGGGTATTCCGCTATCTATTGACGATTTCGGCTCCGGTTACTCATCGCTCTCGTACATCAAGCAGTTGCCCGCCAGCGAAATCAAGATTGACCGCTCGCTGGTGACCGATCTGCCCACTGAAGCCGGTGACCGAGTAATCGTCAAAACCACCATCGACATGTGCCACAGCCTTGGTTACAGCGTGGTTGCTGAAGGTGTTGAGAAACAGGAAACACTGGAGATGCTGGAACAGATGGGCTGCGACATGATTCAGGGCTATTTCCTGAGCCCGCCCCTGCCATTTGACGAGATGATTGTGTGGCTGGACGACCGGGAACGCCAGGAGAATACCCGCGGCATCGGTTAACCCCGATGGCGAATCAACGCTTCCTGTGTTGTTGATGCCACAAGCTTTCCCTGCTGATCGAAGAAATTACCACGATTGAAGCCACGACCACCCGATGCGCTGGGGCTGTCCTTATCGTAGAGCAGCCATTCGTCCATGCGGAATTCACGATGGAACCAGATGGAATGATCCAGACTGGCTATCTGCATTTCCTTGCTCATGAAAGTCACGCCATGGGGGTTCAGTGACGTTCCCAGAAATGAGAAGTCAGAAGCGTAGGTCAACAGGCAGCGGTGCAATACAGGGTCGTCCGGCAAGTGGCCCTGGGTGCGAAGCCAGCTCTGTTTATAGGGCGGGTGAGGCTCGGGCTTGAGGGGATTAACCGGGTTCACAGGGCGGATTTCGATGGGACGGTCACGGGTCAGCGTGTCGCGGAGATGCTCCGGCACATGGGGCGCCAGCAATTCGCCGTATTCCTGCTCCGACTTGAGACTCTCCGGATCCGGCGCCGCCGGCATATCCAATTGGTGCTCGAAGCCCTCTTCGGCGACCTGGAACGACATCGAGCCGGTCAGGATTTCCTTGCCATCCTGTCGCGCGATCACCCGCCGGACAGAAAAACTGCCGCCATCACGAACTCTCTGGACTTCATAGTCGATGGGCATGCTGTGATTGCCCGGGCGCAGGAAATAGGCATGCAGGGAGTGAGGCAGGCGTCCTTCCACCGTGCGGCTGGCGGCCATCAGTGCCTGACCCAGAACCTGGCCCCCGAATACATTGGGAAAGCCGAGATCCTCGCTGTCGCCCTGGAAGTGATCATCACCAATCGGGGAAAGATCCAGCAAATCCACCAGTTTTCTGGTTACTTCCAGCATGCCCGCTCCTGTCAATTTCGTTAGCTCACGAATCACTTTCTACCGCAAGCCGGGGATTTTCGCAATCCCGCTGCCATCGATCAATTGTGGATTGGCGGAACTTCTTTTGACAGGGCCTGTTTTTCCACCGCATAGCGACCGGTAACCGCGAATCCCAGGATCTCACCGGCATCGCTCTTGAACAGGGCTCGAACATCCTGGCCGTCGGCATCCACATCCCAGTTTCCGGTCACATCGGGCGGTGGCGGACAGACGGCCGTCGGGCAACAGGGGGTCTTGACCATAACCGGCATGGTGCCGTATTTCACTTCGGTTCTTTCACCCGACAGGGTTTTCGCCAGCGCACGGGCACAGGTCATCAACGGCATGACATAAAGCAAAACGTGGCCATCCACTTCCGCGCAGTCACCAAGGGCATAAATATCCGATGCGGATGTTTCCAGCGCCCGATTCACGACAATTCCCCGGTTGGTTTCAAGGCCAGCCGCAGCAGCCAACTCCGTGCGGGGCCTGAGCCCCACCGCTGAAATCACCAGGTCGGCCTCAAACTCCTCACCATTGGCCAGCGTCAGGTTCACTCCATCCCCCGTGGCGGCAATCTGTTCCACCACGGTTTCCAGGTGAAACCTCACCCCCAGGTTTTCAAGACCACTGCGCACTGCTTCTGCGGCGGGCGGGGGCAGCAGCCCCGGCATGACGGTATCCGAGGGCGCGATCACATCCACCTCGTAGTCGCCATTGCGCAGGTCATTGGCAAATTCACAACCAATCAGGCCAGCGCCCATGATGGCCACCCGTTTTTTCCCCTGCAGAGCTTTGCGGAAGGCACGATAGTCCACCAGATCATTAATGGAGAACACGTGCTCATGACCGTCTCCGGCGATGGACAGACGAATGACATCCGCACCCCAGGCCAGAACCAGCTTGCTGTAGGACAGTCGCTCATCCCCCAGCACCAGTTCATGGGCGCCCGGATCAATACCCGTAACGGTGGTGAAGGTGCGCAGGTCCAGGTTGAGCTGCTCAACCATGGCATCGGCTGATGCCTGGGCAAGCTCATCGGCTTCCTTGCCCTTGGTAAAGCCGGTAGAGAGCATGGGCTTGGAATAACTGAAGCCGTCATCCGCCGTCACCATAACGATCGGCGTGTCCTTGTCCTGTTTACGAATTTCCTTTGCCAGCGTGTAACCCGACAATCCGGTTCCAACAATCACGATGGGGGCTTCTGTGCTCATTACCTGCTCTCCGACTCTGTTTTACACACCGGCATCATCAGCCGATTTCGATCATCTCAAAATCTTCCTTACCCACACCGCAGTCGGGGCATTCCCAGTCCTCAGGCACATCCTCCCACGCAGTTCCGGGCTCGATACCATCATCCGGCCAGCCCTCGGCCTCATCGTAAATAAATCCGCACACAACGCATTGCCACTTCTTCATAGCATTTCTCCATAACTCATCTTGGCGCGATAATAATTGTCCGGCGACCATCATACCCACCGCCGCAGCGTTGACCAATGCCGGTGCTGACGGGCGTTCCACCGGTTTTGTGCCAATAGCCATAAATACCGACGATTCGCAATACATAAGCCCCCTCCCTTCGACGCCCCTCCTCCGGTATAATCCACCGTTTTACGACAGGACCCGACCTTTATGACCGACACCGTCGCAGAACTTAATCAGGTAATGGCCGAGGCCGACTGCCTGGTGAGCGAAGAGCAGGTACAGGCCGCCGTTCAATCCCTCGCGGACACGATTACCGGGCGCCTGAAAGACACCAACCCCCTGCTGTTCTGCGTGATGAACGGCGGCCTGATCCTTACCGGCCAACTGCTGCCCAGGCTGAAATTCCCGGTACAGGCGGAATACCTCCACGCTACCCGCTATCGCCAGGAAACAACCGGCGGCATACTGGAATGGAAACTGCGACCGGAAGCCGATATGAATGGCCGCACTGTGCTGATTGTCGACGACATTCTCGATGAAGGTACGACTCTCTGTGCCATTGCGGATTACTGCCGCGCCCATGGTGCCAAAGAGGTCCTGACCGCGGTACTGGTGGACAAACAGCACGACCGCAAGGCAAAGCCCAACCTGAAGGCCGACTTCACCGGGCTGGAAGTGGAAGACCGCTTCCTGTTTGGCTACGGCATGGACTACAAAGGCTACTGGCGCAACGCCCCGGGAATTTATGCCGTCAAGGGACTCTAACCCTGTTCGCATCCCCCCAACCGACTGGTACCGCTCGTTCTCGGCAGCCGGGTTGATCAATCCGGCGGTACACGGGCCGCTTGGCCACTGGCTGAAACTGGAGGGCTCACTGACTCGCGCACTGCAGCTTCAGTGCCGCGAAAGCTTCCATGTCGACATCATTCAGGAGGGTTTTGCCCGCCCTACCCTGGAAGAAGCCCGCACGCTGGGCATCCCCGTTCGCCAGAATGCCTGGGTACGCGAAGTCTGCCTCAACGGCGATAACACGCCCTGGGTGCTCGCTCGTACCATCATTCCCCTGGCGACCCTGTCAGGACGTGGCCGCCGTTTGCGCAATCTTGGCCGCAGGCCCCTGGGCGCCTACCTGTTCAGCAATCCGGAGTGGCAACGGGGAGCCTTCGAAACCGGGCTGTGCCGGCGTAGCTGCAACGCCCAGCCACTGGCAGCACGTCGGTCCCGATTCTTCAGTGGCAACCACTCGCTACTGGTGGGCGAATACTTCCTGCCCACTCTGATAACCTGTCACCCGAACACTGTTTAATTCCACCCGTTACGGATCAAGCCCATGTTGCCCAATGCCGTGCCCGCACACATACAGAACCGCCTCACAGACTACGCCCGCCTGTTGCGACTTGATCGCCCGATCGGCAGCCTGCTTTTGCTGTGGCCAACGTACTGGGCTTTGTGGCTGGCGGCTGACGGCTTCCCCGGTATCGGCAATTTTATTGTATTTACCCTGGGCGTTTTCCTGATGCGTGCTGCCGGCTGCGCCATCAACGATTTTGCCGACCGAAAGGTGGACCGCCACGTAAAGCGCACCAAAGACCGCCCACTGACCTCCGGCCGCATTGAAGCCTGGGAGGCTGTGGCCCTGTTCGCAGGCATCTGCCTGCTTGCCTTCCTGATGGTGGTGCTGTTCACCAACACGCAGACACTGTACCTGTCGTTTGGCGGCGTGGTTCTGGCCTTCATTTATCCGTTCATGAAGCGCTATACCCATCTTCCACAACTATTCCTCGGTGCCGCCTTTTCCTGGGCCATCCCCATGGCCTGGGCCGCCGAAGCCGGTGAAGTTACGCGAATGGCCTGGCTACTGTTTACCGCCAACGTGCTCTGGACCGTCGCCTACGACACCCTTTACGCCATGGTCGACCGCGACGACGACATCAGGATTGGCATCAAGTCCACGGCCATTCTTTTTGGCGAGGCTGACCGCGCAGTGATTGCTGTACTTCAGGCGATGGTGGTGCTGATTCTTGCCCTGGTGGGCAAACAGGCCGATCTTGGCGCTTTTTACTACCTCGGACTTGTCGCCATGGCCTGCCTGTTTGTTTTCCAGCAACACCTTGCCCGTTATCGGGACCGCGAGGGGTGCTTCAGAGCTTTTCTCAACAATAACTGGGCGGGCTTTGCTGTCTTCACCGGTTTGTTGCTGGACTTGATCATCCGCTGAGCTAACAAATCCGAACTCAGGCCGTTCCTGTCATATACTTGTAACACTACCCGGTTGTAATGAGACAGCAACAATTCAAGGTCTGACACAGGTTAATGCTCATGACTGGAAAAACTGTCCTGATCGTCGATGACGAGGCACCTATCCGCGAAATGATCGCCGTTGCCCTCGAAATGGCCGACTACGACTACCTTGAGGCAGCGGATGCCCGCGAAGCGCATGCCTTGATTGTCGATAAACAGCCCGATCTCATACTTCTGGACTGGATGCTTCCCGGCACCAGTGGTGTTGAACTGGCGCGTCGCCTGAAGAAAGAAGAGGCTACCGCTGAAATACCAATCATCATGCTGACCGCCAAGGTCGAGGAAGACAACAAGATCCAGGGCCTGGAAGTGGGTGCGGATGATTACATCACCAAGCCTTTCTCCCCCAGGGAACTGGTCGCCCGGCTCAAGGCGGTTCTGCGTCGTGCCACCCCGCCCGGAGTGGAAACGCCCATCGAGGTGGACGGCCTGACACTGGACCCGGTAGGTCACCGTGTCACTACGGCAACCGGCGCGCTGAACATCGGCCCCACGGAATACCGGCTGCTACAGTTCTTTATGACACACCAGGAACGGGTCTATACTCGCTCACAACTGCTTGACCAGGTGTGGGGCGGGAATGTCTACGTTGAGGAGCGCACCGTAGACGTCCACATACGCCGTTTGCGTAAGGCTCTTGGCGACCAATACGATCACCTGATTCAGACAGTGCGTGGCACCGGCTACCGATTCTCAACCAGAGCAGCATAACCAGCGCCGGGAAAAGACTCAGGGGCAGCAGTAATGCAACACAACTGGTCAAAGTATGTGCGATGGATTATCGCATTCCTGATCGCCTGCACAGCAATCGGGCTCTTCTTTGGCGAACCACTATACGGGCTGACCGCAGGACTTCTGGCTTACCTGTGGTGGACCCTTGCCCAGGCCAAGCGCCTGTACCAGTGGCTCGGCAGCCCCGGTGGCAGTGATGAGGCCCCGCTGAGTGTAGGCCTCTGGGGCGACATTTTCGACGGCCTCCACAAACTTCACCAGACCCACCTCCGTACCCAGGACAAACTCCGCGCCCAGATCAACCGGGTCCAGGAGTCCACCAATGCCATGCGTGATGGCGTGATCATGACCGACTCGCGTGGTGCCATGGAGTGGTGGAATGGTTCGGCGGAACATTTGCTAGGATTTCGCCGCAGCTCGGACCAGGGCCAGTTCATCCATAACCTGATCCGCAACCCGGCCTTCAAGGCCTATTTCGACTCCCGGGACTACCGCGAACCTCTGGAGCTGAACTCACCGGCACGGCCTCATATCCATTTACAGATCCAGATCAGTCTGTTTGGCGACGATGATCGGCTGATTGTGGCCAAGGACGTTACCCGTCTGTTCCAGCTTGAGCAGATGCGGCGCGACTTTGTCGGCAACGTATCCCATGAAATGAGGACGCCTTTGACCGTCATCAGCGGCTACCTGGAAACCCTGGTGGATAACGCGGATGATTTGCCCCCCAAATGGCGACGGGCGATCAACACCATGGCTCAGCAGTCCACCCGCATGGAGGCATTGATTACCGACCTGATCCTGTTATCGAGGATTGAAACCGGGGAGCAGACCATCAGCGATGCAGTAACCGATGTCAGCGCCATGATCAACCAGATCTGTCACGACGCCAAAGCCCTCAGTGGTGATCAGGGGCATGTCTTCAGCGTTAACCTTTCGGAACGCCATTTCATCACCGGCGATGAGAGTCAGCTGCGAAGTGCCTTTTCCAACCTGATTTTCAATGCGGTGAAATATACCCCGCCGGGTGGGCAGATTACCGTTACCTGGAGTACTGATCGCGAAGGCGCACACCTGTCAGTGAAAGATACCGGCATCGGCATTGATCCGGTCCACATCCCACGGCTCACGGAACGCTTCTACCGCGCCGACCCCAGCCGGCACAAGGAAACCGGGGGGACCGGCCTCGGGCTGGCAATCGTCAAGCATGTTCTGCTGAACCATGACGGACGGCTTGAGATACGCAGCCGTATTGGCGACGGCAGCGAGTTCATCTGCCACTTCCCCCGGGAGCGACTGGCGGAGCAACTGCCTGAAACAGCATCCTGACGGCCTCCTCCGCGAACTTGCCTGCCACTTCGATAACGACACACACATGGCCACGGGAAACCCGGGGTTAAAGAATTGTCACCGAAAGCAGCCATCAACGGTATTTAAGGGCAGCAAAAACAGGCTACCATGAGCCTGACCCATCCACTCCAGACCGAGGTTCAGCGTGCCGACCATATTAACAGGGACTCTTGCAGGCAAACGGATGATTCACCAGCTGTCACTTGCAGGGCTGCTGGCTTTGGGAAGCCTGCCCGGCATCGCCCACAGCAATACTTCAGAAGACTTCCCCCAGTGTATCGAAAGGCTGGAAAGCCAGGCGATTGATGCCGGCGTATCATCGCAGACTGCCAAGGAAGTACTTGCCAGTGCCGAATACCTGGAGCGAGTCATCGAGCTCGACCGACGCCAGCCGGAATTCACGACCACCTTCGCCGACTACCTCAACCGCAGGGTAAACGATCAGCGCGTCAGCAGTGGTCGGGACCTGCTAAAGGAACACCGGGAACTGCTCGCGCGGGTCACTCGTGAAACCGGAGTCCCCGCTCCGTACCTGGTGGCTTTCTGGGGGCTGGAAACCAACTTCGGTGCCTATTTCGGCAAGATGCCGGTACCCAGCTCCTTGGCTACACTGGCCTGTGACCAACGCCGCAGCGCTTTTTTTACCGAACAATTGATTGCTGCCCTGCGAATCATTGACGAAGGCGCAATACCCGCTGACCAGATGGAAGGTTCCTGGGCCGGTGCCATGGGCCACGTCCAGTTCATGCCTACCGTTTTCCTGCGCCACGCCGTGGACGGTGATGGTGACGGCAAGCGGGACCTGTGGAACAGCCTGCCGGATGCCATGATGTCGGCTGGTAACTTTCTGGAAGATCTGGGATGGGATGGCGATTACCGCTGGGGGCGGGAGGTTCTCCTGCCGGAAAATTTCGATTATGAGCTGGCGGATGGCCGCAGGCTTTCACTGGAAGAATGGCGGAAAATGGGTATCACCGACGCATTCGGCAACGCCCTTGCCAACGAGCCCATCAAGGCCTCTCTGGTGGTCCCATCTGGCCACCGCGGGCCGGCTTTCCTCGCCTACAAGAACTTTGGCGTGATCATGGGCTGGAACCGCTCCGAATTCTACGCCATCGCCGTGGGGCATCTGGCGGACCGGATTGCGGGCGCCGGAGGGCTACAGAACCCTCCCCCGGAAGATCTGCCGGCCTTGTCACGGGATAACATACTCGCTATCCAGCAGGCTCTGAATGAAGAAGGCTTCGACACCGGCGAACCCGACGGCATTATGGGCCCCGATACCCGCTCAGCCATCCGAAGCTATCAGGCCGCCAATAATCTTGTAGCCGACGGTTATCCCGGTGATAGGGTTCTGGAATCTCTTGGTGTGACGCTATGACACGACAAAAGTGTCAGATTTTTATACATACCAATAACGAATAACCCATAACTTACTGTAATTTAAATGATTTATTTTTTGGCACATATTTCGCATCTATGACTGAAATCGCTACACGAACTACCTGTATCGAATCACGACAATTGGAAATATGGGCTCGACTATGAAGTTATTTTTGAAAGGAATCATCGGCGGTACGTTGCTAGCCTTAACCACAAGTGTGGCGGCTTTTCCAGTAACCATGAGTGATGTCAGTGGTGAGTGGATAGACCCTCAAGGTGCAGGCGCGAGTGACGCCAGTACTTCTGACAGTCTTGGCTACTCGTGGATTACCTGGGGTTCGGATTACTCCAAAAGTGTCTACGGATTCAATGGTGTCGACGGTTCAGTAGAGATATCCAACTCAGATGCTTTCGTTTTGGGCGCCTTCAAACACCATAACAACCCCATCCCCGAATACAGCGATATCACCAGCGTTTCCTTGAAAGTTTCCGCATCATTTGACTCCAGCGCTGGAAACTCGGGGCCCCAAACGGGAGTTTTCGAGTTTTTCCATGAAGAAACGCCCAACTCGAAAGACTGTTTATTCTTTTTCTGCTGGTATGACGATGACTCGAAAGACATCGTGACTTTTGATAACTCAATTACAAGTTCCGAATTTCAATTGGGAAGTGAGATCTATTCCCTCGAACTAATCGGTTTCAAAGATCGTGAGTGCACTTCGGCATGGTTTGGCGAACGCTGCGAAACCACTGTCAGTGACAGCCTCGAAACGCAAGAAAAACAGTGGAACAAAGCCAAGTTACTTGCCAAGCTGAACGTCCGGACTGTAGAAGTACCTGAACCCGGCACCCTCGCCCTCCTTGGACTCGGATTGAGTGGCTTCGTTCTGGCACGCCGTCGAAAAATTTAACACTACTGAAAGTCAACATACGCAGCCGCCGGAGAGTATATTCCTCCCGGCGGTTTTCTTTCTGCAACCCAACCAACCACACCCCGTGATCCAAAAGCCGTTTCCACGCATAATACCTGTCGGACTCCACTGACAAGGTCTTAACCCCGATGGACTCGATTACCCAGGCTGCACTTGGCGCCTCGCTGGCCGGCGCGGTTGCCGGAAAAACCCTTGGCCGTTCGGCATTGCTGATCGGCGCGGCTCTGGGCACGCTGCCGGATCTCGATGTGGTTATTGACTATGGCACCGCTGTGGCAAACTTTACCCAGCACCGGGGCTTCAGCCACTCCCTGTTCATCCTGTTTCCGCTTTCAGTTCTTATCGCCTATGCGTTGCACCGATGGCGCCCGGTTCTCAGTTACAAACGCTGGTTCGCGGTCACCGGCCTGGTATTATTGACGCACCCGCTGCTTGACGCTTTCACCACCTACGGCACCCAGTTGTTCTGGCCCTTTGGCTGGCCCGTTGCCATCAGCAGCATCTTCATTATCGATCCGCTCTACACCCTGCCCTTACTGGCCGGCATTCTGGTTTTCCTGGTCCGAGGCCAACACACCAGGGCGGTTGTCATGGGTCTTATGGTATCGACGCTCTATCTTGGCTGGAGCTTCACCGCCCAGCAGATCATTTCCGACCGGGTCGAGCAAGCGCTGGCACAGGAAGGTCTCCAGGACGCACCGCGAATGGTGCAGCCAATGCCTTTCAACACGGTATTGTGGCGTGTCACTGTTATGGATAGTGATCGGCGGGTGGAGATCGTCACCGGTTTCCTGGACGGTGACAGACCTATCGTTCTGGAACATTTTCACCGCAATCCCGATCTGGCCGAAGCTGCCCGCTCCCTGCCTGAGGGACAACGGCTCGAGTGGTTCACCCGGGGTTTCCTGCAGTACCAGATAGACGACGGTAAGCTGACAGCCACTGATATCCGCTTGGGTATACCCGGAGCGCACCCGTTTACTTTTATCCTGGCGAACGATGATGGTAACGGGTTCAAGCAACAACCCAGTTCGCAGATGGAGCGTCCGGCAATCAAGAGCGAACTTCTGGGGGTGCTCTGGTCGCGAATGACCGGCTCGGCGCAGGTGCTATGCCTTGCCAGCCTGACATTACCACCGCCCGGTGAAGGCTGTACCTGAGCATGCGATTGGATTATTTCATAGCCAACGCCACGGCGCTGTCGCGACGGGATGCGAAGAAGGCGATCAGTGCCGGCCGGGTGCAGGTGGATGAGAAAGCCTGCCGCAAGGCCGGCACACCGGTCTCCCCGGAGTCTCTGATCACCCTTGAGGGTGAACTCCTGTCGCTGCCCGTCGAGCGCTACCTCATGCTTCACAAGCCCAGCGGCGTCATCAGTGCCACCACAGACAGCCAGCAACCCACCGCGCTGGACCTGCTGCCAACGGACCTGCGTCGAGGGCTGCACATCGCCGGACGGCTGGATGCAGACACCACGGGACTGTTACTGCGGACAACCGATGGCCAGTGGTCCCACCGGATAACCTCTCCCAGAGTGAGCTGCCCCAAGACCTATCGGGTCACACTCAGTGAGACCATAGACGCCGGGGCCATTGCCCTGCTGGAACAGGGCGTTTTACTGCGTGACGAGCCCACACCCACCAAACCCGCGAGCGTCTGCAGATTGGATGAACGGTTAATAGATCTGACAATCTCAGAGGGGCGATACCACCAGATAAAACGAATGCTGGCGGCGGTAGGCAATCATGTGGAAGGCCTTCACCGATGGCAAATCGGAGCCATCGTTCTGGACCCGGAACTGGCACCAGGACAATACCGTGAGCTAACCGCCGAAGAGGCGCGTTCCGTGGCCTGATCAGGTCCGCTCGAACCGCTGTGCCTTCAGGTTCTTGCGTACGGAGCCGGCTTCGAACACCTCACCGTTCATGGCGATATAGACCCCATGGGGCAGCAACGTCAATGCTGCCCAGGCAAAGCCAATATTGAAAACCGCATCACTGCGACGCATCCGGGCCGGCTGCATAGCGCCGGTGAGCACGATGGTTTTGCCGCTGACCGGCAACAGCGCCCTCGCCGTATCTGGCATGGTGTCGGTGCCGTGAGTGATCAGAACCTGCTCCGCGGAACTACGGCTGACCGCAACCCTGACTGCCTCGCGGTCCTCATCTGTCATCTCCAGGCTGTCCATTCGCATCAGGCCTGTGACCGAAAAGCCGTCTCGGATATTGGATTCTGCAAGCAGTTCTGTAATCAGGCTATCTCCGATTTCAAACTCACTGTTGGCATCAAAATACACCTTGTCAATGGTGCCGCCGGTGGTGAAAATTTCGATCATTGGTCAATATTCCTGATAGATTCGGTGTCAGTTCACACTCGCAGAGGTGCCGTCAGAGGCCGCATAAGCGGCGTTCTTTTTCCGCTCATACGCCCGCGCCGCTGCAGCAACACTTCCGCCAGCCCCGGTGGTCAGCCATCGCTTGATCCGCCCCGCGTCCCCCATGGGCGACCGGGTTCCCAGAGAGTCCAGCATTACTGTGATGACAGGCCGGCCATCCATTTCGGAAAGCATGACCAGACAGCGCCCTGCCTCGGACAGATAGCCGGTTTTGCTGACACCCACGCCCCAGCTTTCGCGGTGCACAAGAATATTGGTGTTACCGAATGCAAGACGGTAGCGGGGTTGCCGGAAGCCGGCAGTAAAGTAGCGAGTGGTGGAATACTCCCTGATCTGGGGGTACTTGCTGGCAGCCCTGACAAGGCTAACCAGGTCCGACGCCGTGGAGCGGTTTTTAACCGAAAGCCCGGTGGGGTCCACAAACCGGGTGTTCAACATACCCAACTCCCGGGCTTTCACATTCATTGCTTCGACAAAGGCGTCGTAGCCTCCCGGATGGTGGCGAGCCAGGGTATAAGCCGCGAAGTTCTCTGACGACATTAACGCAATCCGCAGCACATCGGCACGTCGTAGCTCAGATTTTTCACGAATGCGGGTATAGGCGTTTGCGGGTGCCGGGATATGACGCGACTTGAACTCCAGCCATTCACTCAGTGGCTCCCCGGACTCCATCACCACCAGAGCCGTCATCAGCTTTGTTATGGAGGCAATAGGCACAAGGCGGTCAGCGTTTTTGCCATAGACCAGCTCATCTGCATCCGCATAAGCCACCGCTGCGTTGACCGAAGCCAGTTGCAACTCTGCCCTTTGCGCTGCGTTAGCAGGGGAAAACATCACCAACAGCAACGCCGCCATCGCCATTAAACCGACGGATCGGATCATCACATCAACCTTTCTTATTACATTCAGGGTTTGTCTGTCACCGCGCCTTCCGAGGCCGAGCTAACCGTTCGCGCATACTTGGCCAGCACGCCGCGGGCAAATCGTGGGGCCGGCTCTGACCAGGCTGTACGGCGACGCTCCATCTCCTCCCCGGAAACATCCAGCTCAATACGGTTGGCAACGGCATCTATGGTGATTGTGTCGCCATTCTCAACCAGTGCCAATGGACCACCTTCAGCGGCTTCCGGCGTGATATGGCCGACCACAAAGCCGTGACTGCCACCGGAAAACCGCCCATCAGTGATCAGCGCCACGTCGCTGCCCAACCCTTTGCCCATGATCGCGGACGTAGGTGTCAGCATCTCCCGCATACCCGGACCACCTTTTGGCCCCTCGTAACGGATCACCAGCACATCCCCGGCCACAACAGTGCCGTCCATGATCCGCTCCTGGGCCTCTTCCTCGGAGTGAAACACCCGCGCCCGGCCGGTGAAATGGGTACCTTCCTTGCCGGTAATCTTGGCCACCGCCCCCGTGGGCGCCAGGTTGCCGTAGAGAATACGCAGGTGGCTGTCTGCTTTGATCGGGTTATCAAAGGCATGAATGATGTCCTGACTTTCCGGATAGGGCGCCACATCCCTCAGGTTCTCGGCCAGAGTCTGCCCGGTGACGGTCATGCAATCACCATGGAGCATACCCTTGTCCAGCAGCATCTTCATCAGCGGCTGTATGCCACCGATGGCCACCAGCTCCGACATCATGTAGTGGCCACTGGGGCGCAGGTCCGCAAGGACAGGAACCCGCTTGCCGATCTCCACGAAATCGTCCAGCGACAATTCAACCCCGACAGTACTGGCCATAGCCAGCAGATGCAGCACGGCATTGGTGGAACCGCCCAGGGCGATCACCACGGTAATCGCGTTTTCAAAGGCTTCCCGAGTCATGATGTCGGACGGTTTGATATCCCTGTCCAGCAAGTTGAGCACCGCCGCGCCCGCCGCCCGGCAGTCCGCCGCCTTGGTATCGGAAATGGCGTTCTGGGCCGAACTGCCCGGCAGGCTCATGCCCATGGCCTCAATGGCGGAAGCCATGGTATTGGCGGTGTACATGCCTCCGCAGGAGCCGGGGCCGGGGATCGCCGTTTCCTCGATCTGCTTTACCTCGATCAGATCCAAATCTCCACGGGCATGGGCGCCCACCGCCTCGAAGACCGAGATAATGTCTGTATGGTTCTTCCCGGGCATGATGGTGCCACCATAAACAAACACCGAGGGCCGGTTCAGTCGCGCCAGCCCCATCATGCAGCCTGGCATGTTCTTGTCGCAGCCACCGATGGCGACCAGGCCGTCAAACCCTTCGCACCCGGCCACGGTTTCGATGGAATCGGCGATCACCTCCCGCGACACCAGCGAGTACTTCATGCCCTCGGTACCATTGGCAATGCCATCAGACACGGTAATGGTATTGAACGTCAGGCTTTTACCGCCCGCCTCATCGGCGCCCGCGGCGGACTCTTCCGCAAGCTGGTTGATGTGCATGTTACAGGGAGTCAGGTTGCTCCAGGTGGAAGCTATACCGATCTGGGGTTTGCGGAAATCGTCATCCGTGAAGCCCACAGCCCGCAACATGGCGCGGCTTGCCGATTTACCCAGACCATCCACCACTGGGGACGAGTAGCGGCGGCGTTTGTCTTCTGTCATCGCATTGTTCTCCTGTTTAACCACCGGTAAGCCCGGCCTTGTTGCTGCTTTGAACATGAGATTGGCAGAAACACCCCCTGACAGCAACACGCCCTGCCCCCAGTCCTGGCCTGGCCCCCGGCTGAATGATACTGTACGCGCTCTCGTATCTGGTGAGCCCCCTGTGTCGGCTCACCCCTTTTATCGGAGCCTCACCCCGTCCATGAGATTCATTATCCGTTATTTTTTCCGCACTCTCCGCCTGGTCCTGACCCCGTTTATGTTGATCAGCGAAAAAGTCAGCACTCCGAAGAGTGTCCAGCGCCCCCCTGAAGAACAGGCTCGTGTGGATAGCGCCTGCGACAATCTGGCGCTTTACCAGTTCACGGCATGTCCGTTCTGTATCAAGGTCCGTAAGGAAATGGCACGCCTGGGGCTGAATATCGAAACCCGGGACGCCCAACACAACGAGAGTCACCGTGAAGCCCTTGCCGCCGGCGGCGGACGCGTCAAGGTGCCCTGCCTGATGATTCGCGGGGACAGTGGCCATGAGCAGTGGCTGTACGAGTCTGACGACATCAAGTCCTGGCTACAGCAGCGGTTTGAATGAGCAAGCGGTAAAACAAGATGCAGGTCCGAATGATCTGCATCAACGGTTCTTCAATCTACGCCTCCTATAATCGCTTCATATATTGAAGCCACGGAGGCCCGCCATGTCATCTCCTATAAACCCGGATCCTGTCGAGCAGCCCGTTTCTGATTACGAGCGTTGGCGGCGGGGCTATGGCGTCATCCACCACTGCGAAAACACCTGCGACCAGGCCCGGCAAATGGCCAGCGAACTGGTTGCCGCAGGGCTTCAGCCCGACACCAATACTGTCTATCGCAAGTTGGCCAGCCTGGATCGTCTGGCCAGTGCCGGCCTCTGGCTGGTCGCGCACATGACCTATACCAGGCGGGTCGACACCAGCGGAGCGCCCCTGCCACCCAACGATTTCAAAACCAATCCCGAAGGCCATACGGGCGGAGCGCTGAACATGGTTCCTGCCTACGCTGCTTATCTTGCGTTGAACAACCTGACCGGCCAGACCCGAAGTTGGCTGATGGGGCAAGGACATTGTGTTGCCGCGATCGACGCGCTAAATGTGCTGACAGGCAACCTTCATCCGGAACAGCAGAACCGTTACCAGGGCAAGGACGGATTATCGCGGCTGGTTTCCGATTTCTACAGTTACCGCCAAACGCCGGACGGCGGCATGGAAGCCCCGCTCGGCAGTCACGTCAGCCCCCACACCGCCGGAGGCATCATCGAGGGCGGTTACCTCGGTTTCGCGGAACTTCAGTACGCCCACATGCCACTGCAAGGGGAGTCGCTGGTAGCTTTCCTTTCTGATGGCGCAGCGGAAGAACAACGTGGCAGCGACTGGGTTCCACGCTGGTGGCGAGCCGAGGATTGTGGCACGGTCCTGCCCATCATGATTGCCAATGGCCGGCGAATTGAACAACGCACAGAACTGGGAACCCGCGCCGGCCTGGAACGGTTTGGCGAACACCTGGCCCACCGCGGTTTCGAACCGTTGCTGTTTGATGGCCGCGATCCGGCAGCCTTTGTCTGCACTCTGTTTAACATGGAACAAAAACTCGACAATTATCGCCAGCAGGCCCTGAGAGAGGAGCGCAAATACCCGATTCCGATCCCCTACGGCATTGCCGAAACCACAAAAGGCTACGGCTTTTACGGTGCCGGCAGCAATCCCGCCCACAACCTGCCATTACCGGGAAACCCGAAAATCGACACCCGGGCCAGAGAACTGTTCCACCACCATGCCGGCTTGCTCTGGGTACCGCCGGACCAGCTGGCCGAGGCCATCAGCCAGCTCAACCAGCACTGGCAACAGAACCGGCCGCTGGAACGGGACCATGCCCTGGCGACGCGCAATCCGCCAGATCCGGTCATACCACTACTGCCCTCCTCTCATGACTCTGGTTCACCAATGCTGGCAGTCGATGATTTCTTTCAGGCCCTGGTCGCGGCAAATCCCGCGTTGAGGGCGCGCGTGGGCAACCCGGATGAGCTGGCCAGCAACCGCCTGGAGGGCGTCCTCAATGCTCTCAAACACCGGGTAAATGACCCTGAAAGCGAACAGGAATCCGTTCACGGAAATATCATTACCGCTCTTAATGAAGAAGCCGTGGTGTCAGCCTGCCTGGCCAACAAGGGAGGGCTCAACCTGGTGGCCAGCTACGAGGCCTTCTGTGTAAAAATGCTCGGCGCCGTCCGGCAGGAGCTAATCTTTGCCCGCCAGCAGAAGGAAGTTGGCCGGCCCGCGCGCTGGCTGGGTTTTCCGATAGTTGTCACCTCCCATACCTGGGAAAATGGCAAAAACCAGCAGTCCCACCAGGACACCACCTTTTGTGAAAGCCTGTTGGGAGAAATGAGCGATGTCAGCCGTGTGCTTTTTCCCGCGGACTATAACAGCACCCTTGAAGCACTGCCCGGCGTCTACCAGGGGCGCGGACAACTGACCTGCATGGTCATACCGAAACGCGACCGACCAGTGGTGTTCGACAGGGACGAGGCAAGGGCCCTGGCGAAAAACGGAGCCCTGGTGGTGGATGAAGACACGTCCCCCGGCGAGCCCGTAATGCTGATCGCCAACGGTGCCTACCAGCTCTCTGAAATGATCCTTGCCAGCGAGCGGTTGCGGGAAACCGGCACGCCATTCCGGCTTGTATATCTGCAGGAGCCCGGCCGATTCCGTGAACCCCGGGACACCCTGGAAGCGGCTCAGTGTGTTCGCGATCTGGAACAGGAACGTCTGTTCCCCAGGAGAATGACGCGTCGGGTCGCCGCCACCCATATGCGTCCGGAGGTGTTCCGCGGCCATCTTTCGCCGTTGTTTCCGACGCCGTCAACATCCCGGGTGCTCGGTTACATCAACCGCGGAGGTACTCTGAACGAAGCGGGCATGTTGTTCGCCAACCGGTGCTCCTGGGCCCACGCCCTGGCTGCCTGCGCGGACGTACTGGAGCGGCCACCCGGGGAGTGGCTCTCCAGCGCGGAGCTGGCTGCCGTTGAGGGCCGTGGCGATGCTGCCATTGTCACCCGGAGCCAGAACTGACAGCGTTTTCGGGCCCATGGCCCATGCGGCGCCTGAGCCAGGTTTCCAGCTCCAGCACCAGAAGTACGATAACGCCGGCACCACACGCAAAGACCAATGCACCAGGGTTTAGTGGAGCCGTGCCAAAGGTCTTGTGAAACAGTGGTAAATAAGTGAACAGCAGTTGCAACAGGATGACCGCACCCACGGCCAGCAGCACTATGGGCGTACCCAGAACACCACGCAAGGTAATGGAGGCGGTATCGAGATAACGCACCGCGAACAGATAAAAGACCTCCATGGCCACCAGCGTATTCACCGCCAGGGTGCGAGCTACAGATTCATCGTCAAACTGATACATCGCCCAGTGCCAGGCAGCAAAAATACCGATCAGGAACAACAGCGACACAAAGGCGACCCGCCAGACTACAAACCCTGCCAGCAGTGACTCATCACGGGGCCGGGGCGGTCGCTTCATGACCCCCGGCTCGGCAGGTTCGAACGCAAGCGTCATGGCCAGGATTACCGAACCCACCAGGTTCACCCAGAGAATCTGCAACGCGGAGATAGGCAGGGACAGCCCCAGCAGCAAAGCCGTAATCAGACTGATGGATTCGCCCCCGTTTATCGGCAGCATGAACGCAATGGCCTTCTTGAGGTTGGTGTAAACCGTGCGTCCTTCCCGCACGGCGGCCGCAATGCTGGCAAAGTTATCATCCAGCAGCACCACCGACGCTGCCTCCCGGGCCGCTTCAGAACCTTTTACTCCCATGGCGATACCAACGTCGGCACGCTTGAGCGCCGGAGCGTCATTGACACCATCCCCGGTCATTGCCACGACACCGTGCAGCGACTGCAAGGCTTCTACCAGCCGCAGCTTATGCTCGGGGCTGGTGCGGGCGAAGATATCCACCTCGCCGGCGACCTGCGTCAGTTCATCAGCACTCAGTTGGTCAAGCTCGCGGCCAGTGATTACACGAGTGGTGTTCTTCAGTCCCAGACGCGCGCCAATGGCACTGGCTGTCATGGCATGGTCACCAGTAATCATCTTTACCCGGATACCGGCGTCATGGCAGTCGTGAATAGACTGGATAGCCTCCTGCCGCGGTGGATCCAGAAGCCCTACCAGCCCCAACAGTTCCAATCCATCCTCTACGTCTTCTACGGCCAGTGTATTCTGTGACGAATCGGCCGGCCTGCGGGCCAGAGCCAGCACCCTGAGACCCTCTGATGCAAGCTCGGAAATGGCATCTGACCAGGCCTGCTGATCCAGTGACGTGGTATCACCGCTGTCAGTTACCATGCTGGTACACATTTCGAGGATCCGCTCCGGGGCCCCCTTTACGTACACCACGCCATGGCGATGATGATCATGGTTGAGTGTCGCCATGAATCGATATTCGGCATCAAACGGAACCTCATCAGCCCGTGGCCAGTGACGACCGTCCGCCTCCGGATCAAACCCCGCCTTCTGGGCAAAAACCTTCAGCGCTCCCTCCATCGGGTCACCGGCAACGCGGATGGTCCCGTCATGGCGCTCCAGGTGGGCGTCATTACACAGTGCCGCAGCCCTGGCCAGTTCGTTCAGCAACGGGCTGCCAGCGCTCACATCCTTGCCGTCGCGGATATCCCCATCAGGCTCGTAACCTTCGCCCTCTACATCCAGGCGCTTCCCGGCTACCACCGCCGCAGTCACCATCATTTCATTACGGGTCAGGGTTCCGGTTTTGTCAGAACAGATCACCGACACGGCGCCAAGGGTCTCAATCACCGGCATTCTGCGAACAACCGCATGACGGGTTGCCATCCGCCGCACGCCGATGGCAAGGGTAATGGTGAGAATGGCGGGAAGTCCTTCGGGGATAGCCGCCACCGTCAGGCCCACAACCGCCATGAACAGTTCGCGAACCGGGAGCCCGCTCAGTGCAAGCCCACCGGCAAAAATCGCTATTCCGGCAACAATAATGATCATGGACAGATAACGGGCGAAGCGGTCGATCTGCTCAAGGAGGGGGGTCTTAAGGGTTGCAGTATCCTGCAGCAGGCCGGAGATCCGCCCGATTTCAGTCTCCGCTCCCGTTCTGACCACTACGCCTCGGCCTGTACCCGTGGCCACCATGGTTCCCGAAAAGGCCATGTTGAGCTGATCACCGAGAACGGCATCGGCCGGCTGCTCATCGGTGGTCTTGTCTACCGGCTCGGACTCTCCGGTCAGCACTGCCTCTTCAACCTTCAGGTTGTGGCAACGTTCCAGACGGAGGTCTGCGGGCACCCGGTCCCCGGGTTCGAGGAGTACGGTATCACCGGGCACCAGCTCTGCCGCATCGATTTTCTTCTGGCCGCTATCACGGATCACCACGGCTTTTGGCGCCAGCATGTGCCGAATTGCCGACAGTGCCTGTTCCGCCTTCCCTTCCTGTATAAACCCCACCAGCGTCTGGATCACCACGACCGCCAGAATCACCGTGGTGTCCACCCAATGACCCAGCAGGGCGGTGATTACCGCTGCGGTGATCAGCACGTAAATCAGGAAGTTTCTGAGTTGATTGCCAAGGCGGGCGAAAGGCCCCCGCCGATGAGCTTCCGGCAGGCGATTGTGTCCGTATTGGCTCAGCCTGTCTGACACTTCCTTGGCAGACAGTGGTCCGGAGGCGGACAGGTGTGACCGGGCTTGGTCAATACCCACAGCATGCCAATGCACGCCGCGACCATCTGCCGGTTCAACAGATTCTGAAAAAGCCGATTCAGAGGATGACATAGCCGGACTCCCTGGCGGTGTACCTGTCTCTATTGGAACCGGCCATGGCTCCTCAGGGATTGCCTCAGATCAACATTCAAACTGATTGGCCGAAGTTTCCGGCCAATCAGTCAGCACTCCGCAGTTCCTAACCCTGTATAAATACCGGGCCAAAGCCGTAGTTCCAGAGAATAACGGATCCCACGCGAGTGGACACCAGAATCACCAAGGCCACTGTCAACAGCGACACTGCGTACATGACAGCCCTGTCTCTGTGGATACCCATGACAATTGGCAGGCCGTCAAACATCAGCTTGGCACCGAAACCGGCGGCCGCCAGAAAAACGATGGCATTGAACCAGGGTACCGGGTAAAGCAGCGCAAACCCGGCAAGGAAGAGCGGAGTGCAGGAGTAGGCCGCCAATGCGATGCCATTGGATGGCACCAACTCCTCGTTGGCGCCGTATGTTCTCGCCATCCAGTTAATTGCATAACCCAGGGCAAACACACCCACCAGCATGGCCAGATAGGTCAGCACACTCATCTGCAGCGCGCTGATTTCCGTCAGTTTGATCAAACGATCGGCCCCCACCGTCCAACCAAAGTGGGCCGTGGAGATGTAGGCGCAAATCGGCGCGATGGCGGCAAGCACCAATACGTAGGCAACATAGAGCCTTCTGGGCGGCGCATGTTCCTTGCGGATTTCTGCCCACTCACTGTCCGGATGGGTAAACAGGCCAAACGCATGATTCAGGAGCATAGCTCAACCCCCTTGGGCTGGTATTGTTGTTAATGAATTGTGTTACGTTCCGCAGGCCTGAACAGATCAGGCCCTACCTGTTCTTAACTATAGTCAATAATTGCAGAAGGAAAAGCCGCAGAGGCATGAAAATCAGGTGATTTTCGGCACCAGCCGTTGCAACTGATTACGTGTCGGCAAGGCATCAAATGCTCCGAAGTGCATGGCAGCATGGGCGCCGCACCGGCTGGCAAATGCCAGTGCTTCCTCAATATTTCCCGGCACTGCCAGCCAGTCATTAAAGGCGGTGCTCTTAACGGATTGCCCGCCGAGCCCGAACAACAATCCCGCAACAAACGCATCCCCGGCCGCGGTGGTGTCTATCGCCTCGACACGCGGCGGCTGCAAAGTAAGCGTCCGCCCGGAGCAGTATGCCTGCAATGGACGGGCTCCGTCTGAAACAAGCAAGAGCTGCACTTTTTCAGTCAGCAAGTCATCGGACAGGTCGGCCCCCTCACCGAACAATGCTTCCAGCTCTTCACGGCTGAATTTCACGATATCCGCCATACTGGCGGCTTTGAGAATGTGAGGCGCCGGTACTTCTGCAGCAGGCCAGAGTGGTTGCCGATAGTTCACATCAAAGCTGACAAGGCAGCCATGTTCTCTGGCGCGCCGCATCAGTGCAAAGGTGGTCTCACGGATAGCCGGAGCCGTCAGGGTATTTGAGCAGAAATGCACAATACCCGCCTGCTTAAGTGCGTCGTCCGGGCACATTTCTGCTTTGTAAAGCATGTCCGCCGTTTCAGTCCTGTAAAATGCAAAGCTGCGCTCACCGTCATCATCGAGGGTAACGAACGCCAGCGCTGTCATCGCTTTGCCAGTCTGACGGGTGAGCGAGACATCAACACCGTATTCCACCAACGCTGATAGAATATCGTTACCGAAGACATCTTCACCTACCTGACCGATGAAGCCGGAACGGCCGCCGAGCCGGGCGACACCAACCGCAACGTTGGCCGGCGCACCGCCGGGCTGTGGGATATAGACCCGCCGGCCGGAAACCGCCTCACCGCGCATATCGATCAGCGCTTCACCAAAACACAGTATGTCGATCACTCTGGCTCTCCTCTGGAATCTCTTACCCCGTAGCCATTCACGGACAACTCTCCCGCACCAGCAAACAGGTTGGCAGCAATACGTTGCGGTCTTCCTTCTCTCCGAGAAATATCCGTGCTGCTGTGCGACCTTTCTCTGCGCTCTGCTGATAAACCGTGGTTAATGACGGGTGCAGGTTGGCCCCTTCGGGAATGCCGTCAAAACCCACGATACGAACATCTTCCGGCACCCTCAGCCCCATTTGCAGGGCAGCCTGAATGGCCGCCAGGGCAATCCGGTCGCTCATGCACAGCATGAGATCGGGGCGCGGGTTGCTGGTCAGCGCCTCGCGGGCCGCCTGGTAGGCGTCCTGGTGGGTATTGGTGGGTGTAGACCAGATTCTGTCGGAAGACACGTTATAGCCGGCGGCCTCCAGGGCATCCAGGTACCCTCGAAGCCGGCGCACGGAAATGGCCCTTGTTTCATTGAAGAGTTCGTGGTCACGAATGCGGCAAACCCGATCGGTGTCCACCAGGCGCAACCCCATGATGGCAACATTGGAAGGTGGCTTTGTCAGGGCATGCTCAGCGCTGCGCCTTGCCCCCTCATAGTTGTCGATGTTGACCCAGGTGCACCCCTCCAGGTCAAAATCCACGGCAACCATCTGCTTGCCATGCTGTAGCAGACGGTCATAGGTGCGACCCTTCTTAAGCCAGCCGTAAACAATGAAGCCATCGACCATGGCTTCCTGCACCCGGCTGCGGTGTTCGTCATCTTCCTGGCTGGACAACAACAACATGTTCAGTTGACGCTGGTCGAACACTTCCGCCAGGCCATGAAGAAACTCACTGGCCACCGGATCGGTCAGGCTGTAAGCCAGGTTATCCGCCAGCATCACACCGACGTTACCGGTGCGCCCGGTTCGAAGGCTGCGGGCGGCGGCATTGGGGCCCAGGTAACCATGGCGTTTACATTCTTCCAGGATCCACCGGCGGCGGGCCTCCGAAAGCTGATCCGGCCGGTTGAAGGCATTCGAGATGGTCGCAGTGGACACATTAAGCTTCTCTGCCATCAGCTTGACGGTCAACCGCTTTGGCCGGTTATCAGGGTTTGTTGTTTCCATCGCTTACTGGCCCATGTCTCAGTGACTTGCGATTTGCTGAACCGAGTCTTCTTCCTTCCTCAGCCCCACCCGTGGCAGGCTGTGTCCGTCGGCATCGAAAACGTGCAGGCGTTCAGGGTCGGCATTCAGGGTAACCCTCTGGCCGGCCCTGATCTGACAGGGAACAGATTCACGAACCACGACCAGTTCGTTCATACCGGGCATTTCCAGGTACACATAAGCCTCGTTGCCCAGATATTCCACATTCACCACTTCCAGCCCGGAATCCGGCCCCGAAAGCGAAAGCCGGGTATGCTCCGGCCTCAGCCCCACGGTCATTTCTGTGCCGTCGTCCATGTGGGAGGCATCCCGCTCCACGGTCACCGTTCCCATGCCACAAATCTCAACATCGACAGACTTTCCCGGACTCGTCGCCTTTACGATGGCGGGAATCAGATTCATTTTCGGCGAACCGATGAATCCCGCCACAAACAGGCTTGCAGGCGTTTCGTAGAGCTCGAACGGGGTGCCTATCTGCTCGATATGGCCCCCGTTGAGCACGACGATCTTGTCGGCCAGGGTCATCGCTTCCACCTGGTCGTGGGTGACGTAAATCATGGTGGACTGGAGCCGATCATGCAGCTTCGCAATCTCCGTGCGCATTTGCACGCGCAGGCTGGCATCCAGGTTGGACAGCGGCTCATCGAACAGCATAATTTGCGGTTCCCGGGCCATGGCCCGGCCAATGGCAACCCGCTGACGCTGGCCACCGGACAACTCCCGGGGTTTGCGCTGCAGCAGGCTGGTCAGCTGGAGTATCTCTGCAGTCTTCTCCACCCACTCCCGGACCTTGCCCTTGTTGGCTTTGTCCAGTTTCAGCCCGAAGGCAATGTTTTCGTACACCGACATGTGCGGGTAAAGCGCATAGGACTGGAACACCATGCCTACGCCCCGCTCCTTCGGGGACAGGTCGGTCACGACTTCCCCGGCGATTTCGATATCTCCCGCTGTGGGTTCCTCCAGACCGGCTATCAGACGCAAAAGCGTGGATTTCCCGCAGCCCGAGGGCCCGACAAAAACCACGAATTCGCCGTCTTCAACCCGTAGATCCACACTCTGGATAATTTCAATGTTGCCAAAGGTTTTATTGATTTTTTTCAGTTCCACACAAGCCATGGTGGAGACTCCTCTGTTGAGCCCGGCTCAGGAAGCGGGCCCGGATGTTTTACGTTTCTGCGAAAAATGCCTGATACGGAGGCAATACGAGTTGATCACCCTCCAGGAAACCATCGAAGCCATGACCTTCCAGCGGCACGGATACCGCACAAGGTAACGGCAGCCGCAGCTCCTCACCGGTCAGGTTCAATGCCACCAGCAGCGACTGCTCACTGGATTTGCGAATCCAGCAAAGGGCATCACCGGTGTCATCAAGCACCGTCATGTCACCCCGAACCAGCGCAGGCTGCTGCTTGCGCCAGTGAATCAGCTTGCGCACCGCATTGAGCGTGGAATCCGGGTCCGCGTGCTGGTGACTGACGGCAAATTCCAGGTGATCGCGATCTACCGGCAACCAGGGTTTTCCGGAGGTGAAACCACCCTTGGCCGACGGCTCCCACACAAACGGCGTGCGGCATCCGTCGCGACCCCGGAATTCCGGCCAGAAGCTGATACCGTAGGGGTCCTGCAATTCTTCATAGGGCACTGACGCTTCCGGCAGGCCGAGCTCCTCGCCCTGGAACATCGTAACGCTACCCCGCAAAGACAGTAACAACGCCATCAGCACTCGCGGATAGAGCCGCGGGTCTTCACCGCCCTCCGCCCACCGGGAAACCACCCGCACCACGTCATGGTTGCTCAGGGCCCAGCAGGGCCAGCCATCGCCCAGCCCTTCCTGATACCGACGCACCACGTCCCGCACATACGCCGGGTCATGTTGATCGGACAAAAGATCAAAAGAGTAGGCCATGTGCAGGCGATCATTGCCTGCAGTGTATTCAGCCATGCGCTCCAGCGGCTTGTCGTCGCCAATCTCACCCACCAGGGCGGTTTCCGGATACTCGTCCATCAGTGCCCTCAGTTCGCTGAGGAATCCGATGTTTTCCGGTTGGCTCAGGTCGTTCACATGGCGCTGGTAGGTGTAGGGGTTCATGCCCTGGGCAACAAAAGTCTTGTTTTCACCCGCCGGTACCGGCGGGTTGTCCACCAGGCCCTGGTTATGAAAATAGAAGTTGACCGTATCCAGCCTGAAACCGTCCGCTCCCAGATCCAGCCAGAAACGCATGTTATCCAGCTGGGCCTGGCGTACCTGCGGATTATGGAAATTGAGATCCGGCTGGCTTGCCAGGAAATTGTGCAGGTAATACTGCTTCCTCCGGGTATCCCAGGCCCAGGCACTGCCGCCGAAGATGGACAGCCAGTTGTTGGGCGGCGTGCCATCGGGTTTCGGGTCAGCCCAGACAAACCAGTCTGCCTTGGGATTGTCACGGTTGCGGCGGCTTTCCTCAAACCAGGGGTGAGCATCCGAGGTGTGGCTGATGACTTGGTCGATGATCACCTTCAGACCCAGCCCGTGAGCCTCACGCACCAGGGCCCTGAAATCATCCATGGTGCCAAAAAGAGGATCCACGCCCCGGTAGTCGGACACGTCGTAGCCGAAATCTTTCATCGGCGAGGTAAAAAAGGGCGACAGCCAGATGGCATCCACACCCAGTGATGCCACATAAGGCAGTTTCTCTGTGGCCCCTCTGAGATCACCGATGCCATCCCCGTTGCTGTCCATGAAACTACGGGGATAGATCTGGTAGATAATGCCACCCTTCCACCAGGGCTGTGACTGACTCATACACATAACTCCTCAGTTAACCTTTGACCGCGCCCGCCGTCAGGCCAGACACGATTCGACGTTGGAAAATCAGTACCAGGACCACCAGTGGCACGGTAACAACCACCGATGCCGCCATCAGGTGCCCCCAGGGCAATTCGTGCTGGGACCCGCCGGTAATCAAGGCGATTGCCACAGGCACCGTGCGCTGGTCGTCCGTCAGCGTGAACGTCAGCGCAAACAGGAACTCGTTCCAGGCGGCGATAAACGCCAGCAAGCCGGTGGTGGCCATGGCAGGTCCCATCAGCGGTATGAATACCTTGAAAAGGGTGACCACCGGTGAAGCCCCGTCCACAATGGCGGCTTCTTCCAGCTCCTTGGGCAGCTGCCGCATGAAAGTGGTCAACACCCAGACGGTGAATGGCAGCGTGAAAATGGTGTAGGAGAACACCAGGGACAGCGGATCGTTGTAGAGATCGAATGCCCGGATCACCTCGAAGAGACCAGACAACACCGCCACCTGGGGAAACATGGAGACCCCCAGCACGATCATCAGCACAGTTCCCCGGCCGCGAAAATGCACTCGCCCAAGGGCGTAGGCAGCCGTCAGACCAAATCCCATTGCAATGGCAACGGCGGACGTGGAGACCAGAATTGAGTTCCAGATGCTGGACACGAAGGAACTCTGCCCCAGCACCGACTGGTAGTTCTCCAGGTTGAAAGTGGTGATCCAGTAATCGACCTTGAACAGCTCGGAGCCACTCTTGAACGAGGTCAGGATTGCATAATAAAAAGGGAATACCGTGAACAGCATGATCGCGGAGAGCAAGAGCCCGAATCCGGTTTTCCCTACTAACTTTCTCAGCCGTTTGCGATTCATGCATCACCTCCGAACTGTTTGCGCCCCAGGTAAAGGTAGGAAATGGTCAGCAGGGCAATGATCAGGAACAGGACCGTGGAGGCCGCCGAGCCGTAGCCTACGTCCTGGAATTCCACCAGTTGCTGGCGTGCGTAGACCGACATGGACATGGTGTCCTCGCTGTTGGAGGTAAGCACGTAGATCACGTCGAACACTCGCAACGCATCCAGAACACGGAAGATAATCGCCACCATCAGGGCCGGGTAGATCAATGGCAGTGTGACGCGGAAAAACACCCGAACCGGGTGGATTCCATCCACCTTGGCGGCTTCGTAGCAATCCGAGGGCAGCATCTGCAACGCAGCCAGGGTCAGCAGCGCCATGAAAGGCGTGGTTTTCCAGACATCCACCATGATCACCGCCCACATGGATAGGTCCGAGTTGGCAGTCCAGTTCAATGGTTCGGCAATAATACCCAGCGTCATTAGGAGGTTATTGATAATCCCGAACTGGTCATGGAGCATCCAGCCCCACATTTTTGCCGACACAATGGTGGGAATAGCCCAGGGGATCAGAGTTGCGGCGCGAATAAGGCCGCGCCCCCGGAACTGGGCATTCAGGGTCAGGGCGATAATCAGCCCCAACACTGTTTCAGCTCCTACTGAAACCACCGTGAAATACAGCGTGTTCCAGACCGCACGCCACCAGCTTGGGTCCGCCAGCACGCCGTACCAGGCACCATTGTCGTACACCAGGTAATTTTCGAACCCGATCATGCTGTAGGTGCTGATATCCGAGAAACTGGCGTCGGTAAAGCTGAACCAGATGGTACGCATCAGGGGCCAGCCGGCCACCGCCGCCAGTAACACCAGCATCGGGATCAGGAACATCCAGGCGGCACGCAGGCGCTGACGATGCACTCTGTTGTGCCGACGCTTGAGGGGAACGGACCGGGCGAGTGACTGCTCGCCCGCGTCCGCATTTGCCGGGGTTACGGTCGGATCAGCCATGGTCATTACCAGCCTCGACGTCCGAGCCGCTGTAAATCTCCTTCAAGCCCCTTCAGTGCCTGCTCAGGCTCCGCCTGTCCTGAAAGTACATCGTGAGTGGCATTGAAGAAGGCGTTGCTGACCCGGCTATACTGGTCACCGGTGGCAGACGAAGGTCGGGGAATGCCATTCTTGAAGGTTTCAAACAACTCGCCGAAGAACGGCACTGCAGCGAGGACTTCCTCGTCTTGATACAGGTCCGGGATGGTGGGGTTGTAGCTCCCCTCAATGGCGCGGCGCTTCTGCTCTTCATAGCTGGTCAGAAAGCGCACCAGGTCCGCGGCTTCATCGACGTTATCCGAATATTTCGACACCGCCAGTTGCCATCCACCGAGGGTGCCGGCGTGCTGTCCGCTGTCGCCGCCCTTGGGCAGTGCCACCACACCAACCTTGCCCTTGACCGGGCTGTCCTCACCCTGGGCGAGGCTCCAGGCGTAGGGCCAGTTGCGCATGTACAGCGCGTTGCCGGACTGGAAAACACCTCTCGCCTCTTCCTCGGTGTAGTTCAACACACTCCGGGGAGATATGTCGTCAATCCAGGTTCTGGCCAGCGCCAGCGCTTCTGCTGCCTTGTCATTGTTGACGGTCACTTCACCCTCGCCGTCAACGATGGTGCCGCCATTAAAGCTGGCAATCCATTCAAGCGCATTGCAGGTCAGCCCCTCATAGGCCCGGCCCTGCCAGACATAACCCCAAAAGCGGTCGTTGCCGGCCTCACGTTCCTTTGCCATCACGGTTTTTGCGGTATCGGTCAGTTGCTGCCAGGTTTCAGGCGCTTTCAGGTTGTATTTTTCCAGCAGGTCCTTGCGGTAGTAGAGTACGCCCACGTCGGTAAACCAGGGCATGGCGACCAGGCTGCCGTCCACCGTATTGTTTTCCACCAGCGCCTCGAAATGCCTGTTTTCCGCCCCTTCCGTGTATTCCGACAGGTCAACAAAATGACTGGCGAGCATGCCGGGCCAGACCACATCGATCTGGAACACGTCCACATCGCCGGAACGGGCTGCGAATAGCTGCTGGTATAGCGACAGTCGTTCCGTGGCTGAATTTGGTGTAGAGACAACCTGAACCTCATGGCCGGATTTCTCCGACCATGCCCGGGTACCTTCCTCACAAAGCTGTTTCTCTGCTCCGACGGCACCGCAGGAAATGGTGATGGTCTTGGCCTGAAGGCCACCGACCAGAAGACTGGCGGCCAGGCCGCCTAGAATCCACTGTAATCCATTGGATCTGAACATGGTGCTTACCTCATCTTGTTGTTGTCGGTATCAGAACCAGATTTCCATCTGGGTACCAAAGGTCCACTGGCTGCCGCCAAAATCCTCCTGCCCCAGGGCATCGCCACCGTCATAGCGGTTGAGCTCGTCGTCCCAGGTGGAATAGCTGGCAAACACACGAATCTCCGGACGGTTCCAGAACCCGCCGACTTGCGGCTTGAAGGTCGGTGCTATGGTGAAGCGGGCGTAGTCGCCATCCACGTCACCCCGGTCGTCGTAGCCTTCGGTGTTCAAGTCCATCACCTGCCAGGAGGCCTCGTACTGCATCTCGAAGTTGGCGCCCAGTTCGTTGGCCAGGCGGGTGTTGAAGGTGAGCCACTGGTACTCATCGCCTTCCACATACCGGTCCGTGCTGGTTTCGGCCATGATCATCGGGGCAATCCGCCAGCTGTCGCTCAACCGGGTAGTGCCATAGACGGCGGCCCGGGTACTGGCGGCGTCTTCATGCAGGTTGCCATCGGCGCCGATGTTCTTGACCTCCGCGCCCAGGCCCTGGCCGTGCAGAAGTGCGACCTTGAAGTTGCCATCGGCGATCCCGAAGAAGCTGTCACCGTGGTAGGCCAACATGGTGTTCACACCGGTGTCGGCCGCTTCGGTGACCCCGCCGACAACGCGCTCATCATTGTCTGCAGCCGACATGCCGTTGATCATCCACTGCAGGTTACCGAAGTAGTTGTTGGCGGTAAGAATCAGGTTGTCGGTGTCCGAGGTCTCATCGGTGCTGTCCGGATCGGACGGGAAGTCCTGGAAGCTGCGGCCATAGAGAGAGAAGTTGGACTTCACTGACTCACTGAAGGTGACGTCGTAGAGACCGGCACCGGTGCCCGCCAGGAACACAAAGTCACTGTCGAGCCAGTGGATGTCGAAGTTGTCCCGGTCGAAGCGTTTGCCGGCCCAGATGGAGGCGTCCTCGAAAACCCCGGTGAAGCCGGCCAGGTTGCTGAACTCCACATAGGCCTGGCGCACATTGAGGGCACCGTCGCCAGCAGTCCAGTCGTTGCTGGAGGTGGTGGAGTCGGCAATCATCAGGCGGTAATGGGCCTTGGTGCCGTTATCGGCCACGCTTTTGTAATTGAGGATGGCTTCCAGGTAGGTGTCCGGCTCGTTACCCAGCCGGCCCACGGCACCACCGACCGAACCGGCGGGTGTCAGGTAGGGGCCGCCGGGGGCGCTCTTGCCGTCACTGTTGAGCAGCAATCCGGAACGGGCGTAGGTGTTGAAGGAGAAGCCCTGGTCGCCCCGGGCATGGGGCTCGACCTCTGCCAGCTGTTGCTCCAGGGCAGACAGGCGGTCTTCCATGCTTTCCTGGGCGCGAACACCAGCGGAAAGGCCTGCAAGCAGTGTCAGGGAGACCGCCGGTGCCAGGGCAGAATGGCATGGTGATAGACGAAAACTCATTGTTGGAACCTCGTTTTGTTTTTGTAAGGTCTTTTTTTCGTACAGCCTGGAACGGGAACTTAATGCATTAAGCTATGCGATAAGAAAATTCGTATTTCATAACTACTGCTACAACATTAATGAATCAGAGGCTTCACACTCGCCCCAGACTTTCGTCGTTTCTCAATCATTTCTGCCGGCTGCACTTTGGGTGCACACGAACTTAAATGATTAAGTAATGACCAAGATAATTTCGGTAGATAGGTTCTGCAACCATAAGAAGAACTTAATTTTAACTTAACTTTTCAGACGGGAAAGCAGGCCAGGCATGGCCCGGCCTGCCAAAACATTACGATTTTCTCGGGTCCGTAGTGCCAATCAGTTCATCGTTGCGATAGTGATCCCGGAAACTGAGCAGACTCTCAATGCCGGAGAAATCCACCAGATCCCGGAAATCAACCCAATCAACCAGGCAATAAAGGCAGATAGCCGGATAATTCCACTGACTGAACTGGCCGTCATCGACCATAGCCGCGAGAGTGCGCATCGTCATCATGATGCGCTCCCGCTGAAGATTGAAAAACATCAGGTTCTCGCTGATATCAATCCCCGAACGGGACGACAGCAGCAGGATAACGGCAGAATCGTTGGCGGCATCAATCAGAGTCAGCTGGTTTTCCTGATCCCAGGTAAGCGGAGCCAGACCCTGCTTCTCACTGACGTAACGGGCAATCACCCGGGAGTCGTAGACCTCCTGGCCGCCGTCAACCAGCATGGGGATTTTCAGCGCCGGGTTATTCCGTCGCAACTCATCCCTGTCCTCGCCATAGATGTCGAGATTCACGAATTCATAGTCATTGTCAGCCAGCAGCAGCCTGATACGCCGAACATAGGGGGATGTGGTAGAGCCAATCAGTTTCATGAGATCTCCTTGATTGAATAGAATTACTGGCCGAGCAGGGATTCCGGCTCCGCAAAGTCGTAGCCGGTAGCCTCTGCCACCTCGCGAAAGGTCACCCTGCCCTGGTAAACATTAAGGCCGTTGCGCAAATGATGATCGTCTTTCATCGCCTGCTCCGGGCCCTTGTTGGCCAGGGCGGCGATGAATGGCAGAGTTACATTATTCAATGCCAGCGTAGAGGTTCTGGCCACAGCGCCCGGCATATTGGCAACACAATAGTGCACAACACCATCCACCACATAGGTGGGCGCATCGTGGGTGGTGGGTCTGGAGGTCTCGGTACAACCTCCCTGATCAATGGCCACGTCCACGATGACGCTGCCCTCCGGCATACGGCTGACCATATCACGGGTGACCAGTTTGGGGGCGGATGCCCCGGGAATCAGAACACCGCCGATGACCAGGTCGGATTCTGTCACTGCTTCATCCAGGGTTGCGGCGGTGGAGAACAGGGTGCTGATGCGATTGCCATAGAGGTGATCAAGACTCCGTAGTACATCCATGTTCCGGTCCAGCACCGTCACCTGGGCACCCAGCCCGATGGCCATAGCCACCGCATTCTGCCCGACTACACCGCCACCAATCACTGTCACCCGCGCCGGGCTGACGCCGGGCACGCCACCCAGGAGCACACCACGGCCCCCCAATGATTTTTCCAGGCAATGAGCGCCAGCCTGTATCGACATTCGCCCCGCCACTTCCGACATGGGGGCCAACAACGGCAAGCGCCCGTGACTATCTGTCACGGTTTCATAGGCAATGCAGGTGGCGCCGGATTTTACCAGGTCGTCTGTCTGCGCCTGGTCCGGCGCCAGGTGCAGATAGGTGAACAGTGTGTGTTCCGGCGTCAGCAACGCCCTCTCACTGGCCTGGGGCTCCTTGACCTTGACGATCATCTCTGCGGCGGCAAACACCGCAGAGCCGTCGTCAAGAATATCCGCGCCGGCTTTGCGGTAGTCCTCATTGCTGAAACCGATGGCCGAGCCTGCATCCACCTGGACATAAACGCTGTGCCCATACTCGCAAAGTTCATGAACGGCTGCGGGCGTCATTCCTACCCGGTATTCATGGTTCTTTATCTCCTTCGGTACACCGATCTTCATTCGCTGCCCCTTGAATCCGTGGAGTAAACAATGTGTCATCCGCTAAAGTGTAGTAAAAAGGCATGACACCGGCAGTAGCAATTGAATGCATCGGTTCAACGGATTCCGGCGTAAACACCGGACCAGCCAGGTAATCGACCCAAATGGAGCAGGAACCCATGAACACAAAAAAATACGCCCTGACCGCAGCCCCGCTTTCACTCGCGGTAGCCCTTACCCTCGCAAGTGGACAGGTATCAGCTGAAATGCAGACAGAAACCGTAGAATATGAAGTGAACGGTGAGACCTTCACCGGTTACATGGCTTACGATGACGAAGCCGACGGCAAACGCCCCGGTGTTCTTGTGGTCCACGAATGGTGGGGCCATAACGAATTCGCCCGGGAGCAGGCGGAGAAGCTTGCCGCAGCGGGCTATACCGCATTCGCCCTGGACATGTACGGTTCGGGCAAGCTTGCGGAGCATCCTGAAGACGCTCAGCAGTTTATGAAGGAAGCCACCGGGGACATGGATCAGGTCAAGGCCCGGTTTATGGCCGCAAAGGAGTTGCTGGAAAAGCACGACAGCGTCGACAGTAACAAAATCGCTGCCCAGGGTTACTGTTTCGGCGGGGCGGTGGTGCTGAATATGGCCCGGCTGGGCGTGGACCTGGACGCCGTGGTCAGCTACCACGGTGCTCTCGGCAGCCCCATCGAGGCTGAAGCCGGAATGGTACAGCCCAGGATTCATGTCTACACCGGCGGCGCGGACCAGATGGTGCCCTCAGATCAGGTGTCTGGCCTGGTGAAAGAAATGCAGGATGCCGAAGCCGACCTGACTCTGGTCAGTTTCCCCGGAGTTCTGCACTCCTTCACCAATCCCGGGGCAGACAAGGTGGCGGAAGAATTCGATATGCCCATTGCCTATAACGAGGATGCAGCCAAACGTTCCTGGGAAGGCACCATGCGGCTTTACGAAGAGGTCTTCAATAACTGAGCCCAGAGAGGGCCTGATCGGACGAACTAAACCGCTTGCTGATCAGGCCCGAAACTGACGGTCAGTTCAGCTGTTCAGTTTTGCTTTGGTCCCGAACTGATACAGTGACGGGCGCAGTTCGTACAATGATTTCCGATCCATCAAACAACATCCGCGTTCTCCACGGAAAAGGAATTGTATGAACACTTCCAAAGACGTACTTCAATCCTCACTGTTTCAAACTGTCGCTAGCCTGGCTTTTGAATCGATTATGGTGACAGAAGCCACTGCCGATCATAAAAACTCCGTGATCATCTATGTGAATCAAGCCTTCAGCAACCTGACTGGCTATTCAGCAGATGAAGTCATCGGGAAGACACCGGGACTGCTGCAGGGACCAGAAACCGAAAGCGGAGTGAAAGAGCGTTTGTCTGAAGATCTGAAGAATAATCGGACCTTTCACGGCACTACCATTAATTACCGCAAGGACGGCTCGGCTTTTACCATTGAATGGAAAATTGCACCGGTGATGGATGGCGACAAAACCACGCATTATGTGGCAGTCCAGAGAGCTATTGATTAGGGCAGAAAAACGCACCTGAGCAGAAGCCGAGATTATATTGTTCTCAGAAATCACAAAATCCGTCCACAAAAAAAGGCAGCCGAAGCTGCCTTTTTGGCGTGTACTGTTATCAGTTAGATAGCAGTAACGTTTTCCGCCTGAGGACCTTTCTGGCCCTGGGTAACGGTGAACTCAACCTGCTGGCCTTCTGCCAGGGTCTTGAAACCGCTGCCCTGAATTGCGCTGTAGTGAACGAATACGTCCGGGCCGCCTTCACGAGTGATAAAGCCAAAGCCTTTAGCTTCGTTGAAGAACTTAACAGTGCCGGTAGTAGTAGACATAACTTAAAATTCCTGAAATCAATCATTTAATCTTGCCGCCAGGCCATCGTCATGATGCCCGATCAGCGTTTACGGAAATACAGAACTCGCGGAATCAAAAACAGGACGGTCACTACTTACTGCGGAGGTACGTCTTATTCATGAATGCTTTGCTGAATCTTTCCTACACAAATAACTTTACTCTTTGTTTCAGGAATTGCCAAGGGTATTTTCAATTTATTGCATAAGTAGTGTTACCCATCATCCGCGGACCAGGCCGAAGGTATAAATCCCCAGCGCAGTCATAAGGATAGAGCCAACTACATGGGCCAGTATTCCTGCAAGGGCCATGCTCCACTTGCCTTCCTGAATCGCAGAAAACATCTCCAGCGAGAAGGTGGAGAAAGTGGTAAGCGCTCCACAGAGGCCGGTTATGGCGAACAGGCGCCACTCGGGTGCGAGGGAGCTGCCGTGGACGAAATAGCCGATTAGCAGGCCAACGAGCCAGCCGCCCGAGAGGTTTGCCGCCAATGTGCCGTAGGGAATGGCGTGGTAGCTGCTGTTGAGCCAGAGGCCCAGGGCCCATCTCAGGTTAGCGCCTATGACGGCTCCGGCGCTTACAGCCAGGATTGATAGCCACATTCGTCTGATTCACCTCGTATTTGGGTGCTCACTGTTTCCTCAGAGTATGCCGGTTAACACGCTGCAAGTTAAGTGATGCTCCTCGGGACACCTCCGCATCGACGGCTACACTGAAAAGGGTGTGGCCGAAGGTGTTAAATTCTATACACTCCAGACATCCATTAAGCTGGGAAAACATCGCAATGTCCAACAACAACAAAGCACAGCGACTGCAGGAGTTCGACTACATCATCATCGGTGCCGGCACCGCCGGTTGCCTGCTGGCCAACCGCCTGAGTGCGGACCCGGCCAACCGGGTACTGCTGATCGAAGCCGGCGGCCGGGACAACTATCACTGGATCCATATTCCCGTGGGTTACCTGTACTGCATCGACAACCCACGTACCGATTGGCGGTTCCGCACTGAGCCGGATCCCGGCCTGAATGGACGCTCGCTGATCTATCCGCGGGGCAAGACCCTGGGCGGTTGCTCCAGCATCAACGGCATGCTCTACATTCGCGGCCAGGCACGAGATTACAATCAATGGGCGGAGATCACCGGCGAAGAAGCCTGGAATTGGGACAATTGCCTGCCCGATTTCATGCGTCACGAGGACCACTACCGCCTCGATGACGGCGGCGATGCCGACCCGGAACACCACAAATACCATGGTCATGGAGGCGAGTGGCGAATTGAGCACCAACGCCTGAAGTGGAAAGTACTGGAAGACTTTGCCACAGCCTGCGTCGAAGCTGGCATTCCCCGAACCCGGGACTTCAACCGGGGCGACAATGAGGGCGTGGATTATTTCGAGGTGAACCAGCGCTCGGGGTGGCGCTGGAATACCTCCAAAGCCTTCCTCCGGGAAGCCGAGAAACGCCCCAACCTCACGCTCTGGCATTCCACCCACGTGCTCGGCCTGGAAACCGAAACCTCCGGTTCCGGGCCTCGCTGTACAGGTGTTCGCGTTGACCGAAGAGGCCACGGCGAAGCCGTTGCCGGGGCAAAACGCGAGGTCATCCTCGCCGCCGGCGCTATCGGCTCACCGCAACTTCTACAGCTTTCAGGCATCGGACCGGCCGACCTTCTGAGAGAACACGGTATTGAGGTGGTCAAAGATCTGCCCGGCGTTGGTGAAAATCTGCAGGACCACCTGCAGATCCGGTCCGTTTACAAGGTGAAGGGTGTCACCACGCTGAACACCATGGTCAACTCACTGATCGGCAAGGCCCGCATCGGGCTGGAATATCTGCTTACCCGCTCCGGCCCCATGAGCATGGCGCCCTCCCAGCTCTGCCTGTTTACCCGCAGCTCCGACGAGTTCGACTACGCCAATATCGAATATCACGTTCAGCCCCTGAGTCTGGACGCCTTCGGCCAGCCGCTGCATGACTTTCCGGCAATCACCGCCAGTGTCTGCAACCTGAACCCCACCAGCCGGGGCACGGTGCGTATTCGCAGTAACGACCCGAAACAGGCTCCGGCCATTGCCCCGAATTACCTGAGCACACCGGAAGATCGGAAAGTGGCCGCAGATTCACTGCGGGTAACCCGCCGCATTTCGGAACAGCCCGCTTTCATGCAATACCAGCCGGAAGAGTTCAAACCCGGTCTTCAGTACCAGACCGATGACGAGCTCACCAAGCTGGCCGGAGATATCGGGACCACCATTTTCCATCCGGTGGGCACCGCCCGTATGGGCCACGCAGACGATGAGCTCGCCGTGGTGGACCCCCACCTGCGGGTGCGGGGAGTGGCAGGACTGCGAGTGGTTGATGCCGCTGTAATGCCCAGCATTACCAGCGGCAACACCAACTCACCCACCCTGATGATTGCGGAAAAAGCCGCCCGCTGGATCCTGGGCGGCGAATAATGTCAGACACTAACCTCTGATCAGGCCGGGTTATGGTCGATCAGTGTGTCCTTGTTGCTTGCGAACTCGTCGAACGGGAAGTCGTCGACTGTCAGCATTTCCAGGACCGTGGTTTCATACTGGCGCATGAAATCAGCTTCTTCCTTGGTAAAGATATCGGCCTTCAGGGCAGCCTCAAAGCGCTCCTCGGGGTGCAGGGCCTCCATTGGCAGCTGTCCCTTGGCGTAGGCCTTCGTAGCCTTGCGATAGAGCTGCTCGGCCTTGTCGTAATCCTTTAGCAGGCCGTTGTAACGGGCGACAGGATTCTCAACTGTCCCTTCACCATTGGTGGTCCAGGTCGGTACCAACAATTTCTCACGGACCGGGCTGTCGGTTGAGATAGCTCTGGCCAGTTTGCGTGCCAGGTCGTCGTGTGGTTTGTCCCAGCGGCGCCCCAGAGGCATGGTAATGCCACGCAGAGCCAGTGCGACCGGACGATTGGGCAGGTTCTGGAGGAACTCGTCCAGGGCGTTTTCCGCACGATATAGCAACAGCGCCATGCTGTATTCCATCAGATCCCGCTCGCCGTCAACAGGCTGGGTCTCGTGCCAGTTCTTGAGCACCATGGACGCCAGATACAGGTTCGACAGTACGTCGCCCAGGCGCGCGGAAATCAGTTCGCGCATTTTCAGCTCGGAGCCCAGAGTGGTCATGGCAGCATCCGCGCAGAGACCGAAGGCGGCACTGAAGCGCGCCACGCCCTGGGCGTATTTGCGGGCGGCGTGGTCGAACGGCACATCTGCCTTGCCGAGTCCCAGCGCCTGAGTAAAGGCGCGTGCCGCGTTGCCAAAGATCAGGCCGGCATGGCCGAAGAAGGCATCATCGAAGGCATCGATGTCGTCGTTGTCCTTGGCCGCCAGCTCTTTAAGCACATAGGGATGGCAGCGGATCGCACCCTGACCAAAGATCATCAGGCTGCGGGTCATGATGTTGGCGCCTTCCACGGTGATGGATACCGCCGCACCACTGAAACCAATGCCCAGGTAGTTACGGGGGCCAAGAGTCACCGTTTTACCGCCATGAACGTCCATGGCGTCGGTGAGCACCGCACGCTGCATTTCGGTCATGTGGTATTTCAGAATGGCTGAAGGCACAGCCGGCTTCTCACCCTTGTCGATCATGTTGGCGGTATGGTTGACCGCCGACTGGGCGATATAGGTTTGCGCTGCTATGCGGGCCAGCGGCTCCTGCACCCCTTCCATATCCGCCACCGGTGTATTGAACTGGCGGCGAATGCGGGTGTAGCCACCTGCCGTACCAGCGGCATAGGCAGCAGCGCCGGCAGCACCGGATGGCAGGGTGATACAGCGGCCAACGGAGAGGCATTCAACCAGCATACGCCAGCCCTGCCCCGCCATTTCCTGACCACCGATGATGTAGTCCAGCGGAATGAACACGTCATTGCCCTTGATCGGACCATTCATGAACGGTGTGCCAATGGGGCAATGACGGCGACCGATTTCCATGCCCTTGGTATTGCGGGGAATCAGCGCACAGGTAATGCCGTAATCCTTGGTATCGCCCAACAGGCCGTCGGGGTCGAACATGCGGAAGGCCAGACCCACCACGGTGGCAACCGGTGCCAGCGTAATCCAGCGCTTCTCGAAGTTCAGGCGCAGGCCCAGTACTTCCTTGCCCTCGAATTCCCCCTTGCAGACGATACCGGTGTCCGGCAATGAGGTGGCATCAGAACCGGCTCGGGGGCCTGTCAGGCCAAAGCAGGGTATTTCGCGGCCATCGGCAAGGCGTGGCAGATAATGGTTTTTCTGTTCATCAGTGCCATATTTGACCAGCAACTCGCCCGGGCCGAGAGAGTTGGGCACACCCACGGTAACCATCAGCATTTCGTTAGCCGCCAGCTTCTGCAGTACGGCCGTCTGGGCCTTCGCGGAGAAGTGCAGACCGCCATACTCCTCGGGAATGATCATGCCGAAGAACTTTTCTTTCTTCAAAAATTCCCACAGCTCTGCCGGCAGGTCAGCACGCTCTACCGCCAGGTCCCAGGCATTGCACATGGAGATTGCCTGGGTACACTGGTGGTCCACGAACGCCTGCTCCTTTTCGGACAGGCCGGTGTTGCGGTTGATCAGCAGGTTGTGCCAATCGGGGCGACCGGTGAACAGATCGCCGTCCCAGCTGACAGTACCCGCTTCCAGGGCAACTTTTTCAGTATCGGAAACCTTGGGGGCAACCTTCTTGAACATGGCGAACGCCCGCGGTGTCAGCCAGCTCTGGCGAAACCCCGGCAGGCCGGCTGCTGCTGTAATCGCTGCGCCAATAAACAGAATCAGCGCCAGCAAACCCGACGCGAAGAACAGCGAAAGCAGGCCTGTCACTACCATCACCCCGATCGCGGGTTTAGCTCCGGATTCCTTACGCATTACAACAAGGAGTCCGGCAACAGCAACAAGAAACAGTATGAAAGTCATCATGGATACTCTCTGTCGTCCGTGGTTTTGAATGTCAAAAACTACAATTCGTTACGTTTAACCTACCTGATCAGATGATTTCTGACCAGCAACTGGTTCACCATCAGGCAGTTACAATCACACGAATACCCTCCAGTGACAGACTGGCATGACCCAGTGCCGTCTCCGCCGCCGCCAGTTGTTCCCGGAAAAACCCGATTTCCTCGTCACGGATGGCCGGATTCACCTTTTTCATGGCCTCAAGGCGACGTATTTCCGGACCAAACGTCTCCCTGACCCGATCCAGGGCCGAGGCGCGCAGAGGCTCCAGATGCGGTTCGGCCAGATTTTCCGCGTGATCCACCATGGTTTCCACCTGGGGGCGGATCTGCGGCACGATGGCCTGGGCGGTGCGCCGCCGGATATTGGAACACATGTCGTTAAGCCTGTCGTGAGGGAGGGTTGCGGACAGATCCCGTCCATTCACATCCACCAGCAAGCGCAAGGGCGAAACCGGCAGATAACGGGACAGCTGCAATGATTCCGGAGCCGGACAGTGCACCGTGTACAGCGCCTCCAGCAGCAGCGTGCCAGGCGGCAGGGCCTTGACCGTCATGCTGGCCAGGGCGGCCTTGCCGAGCCCGGAGCTGGTGACCGATTCCATCACTCCGGTCACCAGCGGATGTTCCCAACTCATGAACGCCATGTCTTCGCGCTCAAGGGCCTGCTGACGGCTCCAGGTCACCGTCATGCCGTCTTCCGGCAGTTCCGTCACATGCCCGGCACGATATTGCTCCCCCGGACGCAGTACATCGGCATGTTCGGAATGGTCTTCCACATCCACACCCAGGATATCGCAGGCCTCGATCATATAGTCCCGAACACTGGCGGATTCTTCTTCGGATTCAATCTGGCTGATCAGCGCCTCGGCCACCTCTGGCCGGCAGGAATTGAGCTCAATCAGGGCATCCCGGCCATTTCGCAGCAGAGTGCGCAGGCGTTCTGCTTCCTTTTGCGTGGCCTCCAGCAGTGCCGGCAATTGGTCAACCTGGCCGTCAATAGTGGCCCGCCATTGCTCAGCGACATGACTATGCACCGCAACGCCCACCGAGCAGCTTTCGTTGAAGGCATTCAGGCCGTCCTCGAACCAGCGATACTGGCTTTCCTGGGCTGTCCCCTGCAGGTAGGGGATATGTATGTCGATGGTTTCAGTCTGGCCAATACGGTCAAGCCGACCGATCCGCTGTTCCAGCAAATCCGGGTTCGCTGGCAGGTCGAACAGAATCAGGTGATGGGCAAACTGGAAATTGCGCCCTTCGCTGCCGATTTCTGAACAGATCAACGCCTGGGCTCCCTGTTCGGAGTCAGAAAAATACGCGGCTGCCCGGTCCCGCTCGATCAGGCTGAGGTGTTCGTGGAAAGCAGCACTGCGAATACCGGCGCGCAGTTGCAGGTAGTGCTCCAGCGCCATGGCGGTCGACGCGTGGGCACAGATCACCACCACCTTGGCCGGTTTCAGCCCGGTCAGGGTCTTTTCCAGCCAGCTAACGCGAGGATCTTCAGCCAGCCATTGCTCTTCGTCCACTGCCGTTTCCGGGGTCAATCCGGCTGCACCATGGTAAATTCCAGGGTCCTGATAAAGCTCTGGGCAAGGCAAAGCAACCGGCAGCGGATGGCGTTCCGGAAAACCCTTGATTGCCGCACGGGTGTTGCGGAACAGCACACGACCGGTGCCATGACGATCCAACAGTGCGTCAATAACAGCCTGCTCTGGTTGGCGAGCAGACATCAATGCGTCGAGTTCATCGCCCAGCCAGCCCCTGAGGGCATCATGATCGTCGCTGGAAAGGGCCGTTACTCCCTGTTCACCAATGTGTGCCACCACCCGGTTGATGACTTCGAAGTGCTTTTCTTCTTCCTCGAACGCCTTCAGGTCGTGAAAGCGCGCAGGATCGAGTAATCGCAGGCGGGCAAAATGGCTGGCAACACCTACCTGCTCCGGCGTCGCCGTTAGCAACAACAACCCGTTGCTGGCAGCAGAAAGCTGCTCAACCAATCGGTACTCCGGACCGGCCGCTTCCGGGCTCCAGGCCAAGTGATGGGCTTCATCCACGACCATCAGGTCCCATCCGGCGGCAATGGCATCCGCCTGTGCCTGCTCGCTGGACATCAGGAAATCCAGGCTGCACAGCGCCAGCTGCTCGCTTTCAAACGGATTTTCATCAGCGTCGGCCAGGTCGTCGTCCTCTTCCGGAAGCTCGGCGAGGTCATCCATGGCCTCGTAACGCCCCTGGTCGATGATCGAGAACCGCAGGTTAAACCGCCGCAGCATTTCCACCAACCACTGGTGAATCAGCGAGTCGGGCACCACGATCAGCACCCGGTGGGCGCGGCTGGTGTGTAGCTGGTAATGGAGAATCAGGCCGGCTTCAATGGTTTTGCCCAGCCCGACTTCGTCCGCCAGCAGAACCCGGGGGGCGTAGCGTGTGGCTACTTCGTGGGCAATATAGATCTGGTGCGGCAGGTGCTGAGTGCGCGCGCCAATAAGCCCCTGTGCAGACGATGCCCGCAACCGGTCCTGATGCTGCGCCGTCGCCATGCGCAGGCGAAACGCGCCGTTGCGATCAAACTGGCCGGCAAACAGGCGCTGATGGGGTGCGGAGAAATCCACCGAACTGCTGAGCTTCACCTCGGAAATCTCGGTCAGATTCTCACCACCATCGTCTGCGTGATACATCAGCACACCACCGATGTCTTCAACCGCCCGGACGGTATAGCGGCCGCCATCAAAGGTCTCAATATCCTCGCCAATCTGATAGATGATTCTCGATAGCGGGGCATTGTCGATGGCGTAGGTGCGCTCCTCGTCTGCTGCAGGGAAGCCCAGCGTCACCCTGCGGCCCGAGATATCGGTGACAATCCCAAGGCCCAGCGAAGTATCACTGTGACTGACCCAACGCTGGCCGATTACAAATTCCGATGTATCCAAGAAACCTCCGACAGATTTAACTCACAGTTACGGCTTTATACGTCTTCGTTCGCTGGTCCGTTTTCACGCACCCAATAGGCGGTAGCGCCGCATACCGCTGCAGGCACGACCACCAGATTCAGTACCGGAACCATGGCTGCCAGTGCCACCGGCAGCCCGAACCCCAGAGCTGACAAGCGGGTATCACCGAGCAGGCCTCGCAAGGCGCGGAAGCTGACGCGATGGTTGTCCGCCGGATAATCCACGTATTGCAGAGCCATCATCCAGCAATTGAAGACGAACCACAGCACCGCCGCCACCAGGTTCACGACCGGGATAATACCAATGATAAAAAGGCCAATAGCCCTTGGCAGGTAGTAGATGATTTTTTGAACTTCGCGCCAGAGCGCGCGGGGAATGTCCCGTATAATCAGGCTCCAGCTATCATCGGTATTAACCTCCTGACCGGTCAGGTGTTTTTCAGTCAATTCCGCCAGATAGCCATAGAAGGGGGACCCGATCAGGTTCGCTACAATCACGAACCCATAAGCCAGCATTAACAGAATAACAGCACCGTAGAGAATCCAGAACAGCCAGTCGAGGCTCTGCAGCCAGGCCCATTCCGGCAACCATCCCATGGCCGCAGCGATCATTGCAGAGAAGATTTCGGCGAGAAAATAAAACAGGAGGCCGAACAACAAAATATTGATAACGAGAGGGATCACAACGAACAGTCTCAGCCCCGGCTGCCGAATAAGCCGGAATCCCTCTCCCAGATATCCCAGGCCGCGGAAAAAGTTACCTTTCAACATACCTCGCAGCACCTCAGCCTCAATGACAGTGACGGGGCGCAAAGCATATCATGTTGCAAACTCCACCACAGCCCGACGGTGTACATGGCATTTCCGACACAGCGCATCCGCTTTCTGCTTGATCATCAGCCATTCTGGAGGGTAATGCTGGTCCTTTCCGCAGTAGCCATCATGTATTTGGCAACCACCAGCGAACCCTACCCGATCCCTTCCTCAGACAACGACAAGCTGAATCACGTGCTGGCTTTCTTACAGCTGACTATTGTCACCCGCCTGGCCTGGCCCGGCTTAAGCCGGCTCTGGATTGCTCCGGGGCTCCTCGCATTCGGTGTGGCCATTGAAATCGTGCAGGCCCAGCTACCCTATCGCACCTTCGCGGGGGCCGACATCCTGGCTGATGCCGCAGGTATTGCTATTGGACTTCTCCCGTTCCCGGATTTCATCAGGCAACGAGTAGTGAAATCAGACAAGAAAACAGATGTGCGAGATACGCCCGAACGTTTGTGAGATATCTCTTACAAGAACGTAGGATTTCGCTGCAGCGTTTCGTACGTTTACCGAACAAAGTCCGCGTAGGAAATATCAAATAATTGATATTTATGCATTTATTGAATCATTACGGGAACCTTGCCTCCCCATGCCTGCATAATTCACACGTTTGTAAAATTTGGATTGGTATAGTGGCTCCATCAAGGATGAAAGGGAAAAGGACGACGCACTGGATGCACCCCGGCAATTGGATGCAGGGAGAGGCAAGGACAGACGGATGCTTCGCTTAAGGGATATCTAATCGGATCGCCGGCTCGGACGCTGGCCCCAGGGACTGGTAAGGGAATAAGGCAGCAGGATGGCTGCCAACTGCGCAAGGATGCGATACCTGTTCCGAAAGAGGGTAGCCGACAGGCTGCCCTTTTTTTTGCGTTGATTTATCCGGCCACCTGCTCTTCTGCCCGATAAATCCGTACGCGATTAAACTCATCAAACTCATTCAGGTCCGGCCAGGTGCGAGCCTCGATGACCGCTTGCTGCCGATACTGATCATCTCCCAGATTCTTCATCCGTGAATCAGCCAGCAACACCCGCGGCGCGGCCAGCCTGAAAACGGACAGCAAAGGGCGGTTTTCAGGGTCGTACAGCACATCTGCCGCCGTCACCACTCCCACATCCTCTGGCCGCGCATTCCAGTCATCACACAGGGACAACTTCACGCCATTGAGCCTGGCATTCGCCGCCGCAGCATCCAGTGCCGCCGGGTCAATGTCACAGGCAATGGCTTCCCGAGCCCCGGCCCTGGCCGCAGCAATCGCAACAATGCCCGACCCGGAACCAAAATCCAGCACTGTCTCGCCCCTCACCAGCTCAGGGTTAGCCAGAATATACGCCGCAAGTACCTGGCCACTGGCCCAACAGAACGACCAATAAGCAGGCTCAGCTACCACCGCCTGGGCTTCGTCGTGGCTGATCGGGCCTTCGAGAACGCCAGGGTCGAACAGGTACAGGGTAAGATCAGGGCAGCCGGCGGGGGCAGTAGCTGCAACCCGCCCACGGCTCAGCGTCTTCGCAAGGTGCTGGTTCAGAACATCGGGGGTCATGGCTACTCCAAAGCACTGGCTTGACAAGCAGGTGCATTGTACCGGCAGCCAGGGCAGCCCACACCCGCAGGCGAGCAAAAAACCGGCATGTCCGTTATACTGCGGCCTCATTTTCAGCTCGAACCGAACCCTGTCATGCCGTCCAGACCCGATACCAGCGACTACCTTGCCCTATTTCTCAATGACGTGCCGTTGATGGACGTGCGGGCTCCCGTCGAGTTCAGCAAAGGCAGCTTCCCGGGAGCCATCAATGCGCCATTGATGAACGACGAAGAACGCCACCGGGTGGGTATCTGTTACAAGGAAAAAGGCCAGGATGAAGCCATCAAACTCGGCCATCAACTGGTTTCGGGCGATATCAAGGCTCAGCGCATTGAGGCCTGGCGGCGATTCACCGCAGAGCACCCGACTGGTTACCTGTTCTGCTTTCGCGGTGGTCTGCGCTCGCGGTTGAGCCAGCAGTGGATCCGTGAGGCCGGCATTGACTACCCACTGGTCAGCGGCGGCTACAAGGCCATGCGCCGCTTCCTCATCGACAGCCTGGAGGCACTGATTGAGTCTTCGGAGTTTGTCATCCTCAGCGGCCGCACCGGCACCGGCAAAACCCGTGTTCTGCAACAGCTGACCAACCCGGTAGACCTTGAGGGCCTGGCCAATCACCGGGGCTCGAGCTTTGGGCGTCAGGTCACTCCCCAGCCCTCCCAGATCGATTTCGAAAACCGCCTCGCTGTTGCCATGCTCAAGGCACATCATCATATCGGTGGGCCGGTTTACCTGGAAGATGAAAGCAGGCTGGTCGGCCGCTGCGCTTTACCGCAAAGCCTGCGCGACCGAATGGCAACGGCTCCCGTGATGGTGCTTGATCAGCCTCTTGATGAACGAATCCGGATTATCCGCGAGGACTACGTCGACCAGATGACCGCAGACTATGCTGCACGGGACGGCGAGGAGGCCGGCTGGCTCAATTTCCGCGACTACCTTCTCAGTGCTCTGGACAGAATCCGTAAACGTCTGGGTGATGAGCGCCATAGCCAATTGCGGAAACTGATGGAAACAGCCCTCGACAACCAGTACCGGACAGGAGACGTACACGGTCACCATGAGTGGATTCGCGCGCTGCTGGAGAATTACTACGACCCTATGTACGACTACCAGCTGAACCAGAAAGAAGGCCGCATCGTTGTGCAGGGTGGGCCAGAGTGTATTATCGAGTGGGCCAGGCGCAAATAAGCCTCGTATGCCACAATCTGGCAACTAATACCAAAAAAGGAGTCAATGAATGGAAGATCTTCTGGGATCGAATATAAACGCCACGGAGTTGTGGGATGAAGCCCTGGCACTGATCATGGCCTACGCTCCGAAATTCCTGCTGGCCATCGTTACACTGGTGATCGGTCTCTGGCTCATTAACCGGTTCGTTGGGGTTCTTGACAAGAAGCTCGGCGCAAAAGATCCGACCCTGAACAAGTTTCTTTGTGGCCTGTTAAACATCATTTTCAAGGTCATGCTGCTGATCTCGGTCGCCTCGATGATCGGTATCGCGACCACCTCATTCATCGCGGTGATCGGTGCCGCCGGCCTGGCCATCGGTCTGGCGCTTCAGGGCAGCCTTGGCAATTTTGCCGGGGGCGTGCTGATACTGATTTTCAAACCCTTCAAGGTGGGTGACACCATCGAGGCCCAGGGATTCCTGGGTGCCGTTGCGGAGATCCAGATTCTCTATACCGTGGTGAATACCTTCGACAACCGTCGCGTCGTCATTCCCAATGGTAGCCTGTCCAACGACACCCTGGTGAACGTCAGTATCTACGACAAGCGCCGTTGTGACATGACCTTCGGCATTCACTACGACGACGATATCGACAAGGCCCTGGCCATTCTCCAGCGCCTGTTTGATGAGGACGAGCGTTCCCTGAAGGACCCGGAGCCACGGATCTGTGTTGGCAGCCTTGGGGACAATTCGGTCAATCTGATGTTCCGCCCCTGGGTGGCAACCGACGACCTCTGGCCGTACTACTGGGACATGCATAAAAAAGTAAAAACGGCATTCGATGCCGAGGGCATCACCATCCCCTTCCCTCAGCGGGATGTGCATGTCTACAAAACCGAGTGATCAGTATCTCAACAACACATTTCTTAACTCGCATTCTGTGCAACCTCAACTAAGCTGACCAGTAATGATGGGGCGCCGGCAACCGCGGCGCCCCATCAGGCCACCGGAACCGCTCTGGCAGAAGCTGCCGGTTCCAGTACCGCTGTCATTACTGGTAGGAGGTTGTCACTATGCCGGTACAGCAGTTGAAGGAACACCTCGAAGCTGCAGGCGTGGAATACATGTGCCTGTCCCACCCCCCTGCCTTTACTGCCCAGGAACTCGCTCACCACGTCAAGATCGCCGGTGACCGGGTGGTAAAAACCGTCATCATCGAACTGGATGGCAAAATGGCCATGTTGGTCATGCCTGCCACCTGGCGCATTCGCTGGGACCGGTTGAGCCAAATTCTCGATACCGACTTTATTGACCTGGCGGACGAACAGGAATTTCAGGATCGCTTCCCGGAATGCGAAGTGGGCGCCATGCCACCGTTCGGCAACCTCTTTGACATGTCGGTGTACTGCGCCGAAGCACTGACCCGGCAGCCGGAACTGGCGTTTGCCGCTGGCAGCCATACCGAATCCATCCACATGAAAACCGAAGATTTCCTGAACCTGGTTCACCCCATGGTGCTAGAGCAGGGATTCGTAAAACCGGGGGCGCAAAAGCCCGCCTGGCTCAAGGGCCGTACACGCAGGGCAGAGTCGCTGACAGACAGCCACATTGCCAACCTGGCAGGTTACTGACAGCGGCAACTGGCACTGGCCTGCTGCGGGCCGCTTGTCTGAACGCGCCTATCGCGTAAACTGGGCGAATCAGACAGGATCCCGTTATGACCCAAGCCTTTGATGTTGTTATTGTTGGTGCCGGCATGGTCGGCGCTGCCCTCGCTGCCGGCCTGGGCCGCAGTGGCTTTCGCGTTGGCCTTGTAGATCAGGGGGGCGCGCCCTCCTTCGATGCAGCGCAACCTCCCGATATCCGGGTATCAGCCCTCAGTGCGGGCAGTGAGCGTTACCTTACCGAGCTTGGTGCCTGGCAGGAAATTCTGGCCATGCGCGCCACCCCCTACACCCGCCTGGCAGTATGGGACGAAACAGACCACCCATTGAGTAGCCTGCTGCCCCACAAAATCGCCGAAGTGGTTTTTGACGCCCATAATCTGTCCGCCAGCCACCTTGGCCACATCGTGGAAAACCAGGTCACCCAGCTGGCACTCTGGAACTGTGCATCGGCACAATCCACGGTGACACAGTTTACAGGCCATGCCGTAACCAGCCTGACCAACAACGAAGACAAAGCCACTGTCACACTGAATGATGGCACGGAACTGACCGGCGAACTGGTGGTAGGCGCGGATGGCGCCAACTCCGGCATCCGCAGCATGGCCGGCATCGGCGTCACCCGCGATCAATATCAGCAACAGGCGATGGTTATCTCCGTGCGCTACCAGGGCCCGGTTCAGGACATTACCTGGCAGGGCTTCTATCCCAGTGGCCCCCGGGCCTTCCTGCCACTGTATTCCGCCGGCAACAACGAGAGCTGGGCTTCGCTGGTATGGTACGACTCGCCGGAACAACTGGCGCGCCTGAAATCACTCGATAACAGTGTGCTGATGGCGGAAATACAGAACGCATTTCCATCGGACCTGCCCCTGCTGACTCACATTGACGCGAAAGCCAGCTTCCCCATAGCCCGCCAGCATGCCAGGCACTATGTAAACAACCGTGTAGTACTGGTGGGCGACGCTGCCCACACCATCAACCCACTGGCCGGCCAGGGCGTGAACCTGGGCTTTCAGGATGCCCGCTGCCTGCAGTCTGTCCTCCGCGAGGCCAGACGCGCCGGCAGTGACCTGGCCAATCCCGGCCGGCTGGCAGAATACGAACGCCACCGCCGTCCGGCTAATCGTCGCATGATGCTGGCCATGGACCTGTTCTACCACCTGTTCAGCAACCGCACGCCACCCTTGCACCTGCTCCGCAACCTGGGCCTGGGCGCAGCGAAGGCCATGCCATTTGCCAGAAACCGGGTGGCCAAATACGCTATGGGTATCGACGACGAACTACCCCCGGTCATCCGCCAACTGGCGGAGCGGTTACCGGGGCTCAAGCAACTTTAATAAGGGACCACTATGGCGGAAACTATTTTCACCAAGATCATCAATCGCGAAATTCCCGCGGATATCGTCTATGAAGACGACATCAGCCTCGCCTTCAAGGACATCAACCCGCAGGCGCCGGTGCACCTGCTGATCATCCCGAAAAAAGAAATCGCAACCATCAACGATATCCAGGAAGGCGACCGCGAACTGGTGGGCCACCTGTACTGGGTTGCCGCCAAGATGGCGAAGGAGATGGGTTTTGCGGACGATGGCTATCGAACAGTCATGAACTGCGGCGAAAACTCGGGGCAGACGGTCTTCCATATCCACCTGCACCTACTGGCCGGAAAGCCCATGGGCTGGCCGCCGTATACCGACAAGATGAAGCAGGCCTGAGGCTTTTTTAACCTCGGGGGTGGCAATCGGGCCGACAAACCTGTTTGGGACACGCTCGAGGCATCCATGCGCGCTTAACTTTGGCCATCCATGGCCAAAGATAGATCCCAAACAGGTTTGTCGGCCCGCTTGCTGATACTTGGGTGCCAAAACCTCACGGACAATGAATGGCTTTTCAGTCGTCAGCCTTGAGGCTGGCTAATAGCCGGACTGGCCCGGTGGTCGGTATGGCCTTCCGGGATCTATCTGTAAGGTTTGTGAAGCGGGGCCGGGGGCACTGTTCAGGAACGTGGAGCGCCGGGGATGGCGCGACCGAGCCCTACAGGGAGGTATTCACAGGCGTTTCCTGAACAGTGCTCCCGGGCCTGCCTAGGCACCTAAACCAGCAGGCTACAGAGGCAAGAACAGAGTCAGCGGCCGACGACCCGCTCAGTCTCATCCATGGGCGTGTGACGAACATCTTCGCCTTCAACAAGATAAATCACATGCTCGGCGATGTTACAGGCGTGGTCACCGACTCTTTCCAGAGCTCTCAATACCCACATAATGGAAAGACAGCTGGTGATACTTCTCGGGTCCTCCATCATATAGGTCACAAGTGAGCGAGTCGCCGCCTTGTATTCTTCATCGACGCGCTTGTCCTCTTTGATAATACGCAGTGCCATTTCGGTATCGAAACGCGCAAAGGCATCAAGAGAGTCTCGTACCATCGCAACAACGTGTTGGGCAATATGCCGTGCTTCAACATATCCCCGCGGTGCCGCAACGAAATTGCCGTTCTCATCAAACATGGATAGTGCGAACTTGGCAATCTTCTTGGCCTCATCACCAATACGCTCTAGGTCTGCCACCATCTTTACGACTGAAATAACCAGGCGCAGATCGCTGGCCGTTGGCTGACGCTTCACCATGACCCGATTGGCTTCTTCATCGATCAGCAATTCAAGTTGATCAACTTCCTTATCCTTGATTCGGGTGGCTTCCGCCAATTCGTAATCGTGGTTTTCAAGGGCCTCCATGGCTTTGACAATCTGATCTTCGACCATACCACCCATTTTCAGGAAATCGTCGCGAAGCTGGCTCAGCTCAGTGTTGAACTGCTGTGATATGTGGTGTAAATGGCTTTCATGGCTCGTGGACATAATAATTCTCCGGTTCGGCTCCTGCGGCAATAATATCGGTCTTAACCAAAGCGACCAGTAATGTAGTCTTCCGTGCGCTGGCACTTCGGCCGCTGGAACAGATCGTTGGTATCGTTATATTCGATCAGCTTGCCGAGGTACATATAAGCAGTATAGTTGGATATCCGCGCTGCCTGCTGCATGTTGTGGGTCACAATCAGCACCGTCACATTGCCGGACAGCTCGTTGATCAGATCCTCTACCTTCGCCGTGGCAATCGGGTCCAGCGCCGATGTCGGCTCATCGAGAAGAAGAATTTCCGGTTTGACCGCCAACGCCCGGGCAATACACAGACGCTGCTGCTGCCCGCCTGACATGCTCAAAGCGGGTTGATGAAGCCGGTCTTTGACTTCATCCCACAAAGCCGCCTGCCTCAGCGAGGTTTCAACAATTTCGTCAAGCACTTCACGCTTGCGGATGCCACGGATTTTCAGGCCGGCGATCACGTTCTCGTAAATCGATTTCGGAAAGGGGTTCGGTTTCTGGAACACCATGCCAACCCGCATCCGGACAATGTTAGCGTCCAGGTCAATCAGGTTTTCATCCTCCGGTAACAGATTGATGGAACCCGAATATTTTACCCCCTGATAAAGGTCGTGCATGCGATTGAAGCAGCGTAGGAACGTACTTTTACCACAGCCCGAGGGGCCAATAAGCGCAGTTACCTTTTTGTCCACCAAAGGCATGCTGACATCGTCAATCGCCTGGGTGCCATCGGCATACCAGAATTTCAGGTTGGATACCCTGGCCCGCAACGCGCCGTCTGGCTCAAGATACCAGTGTTCACGGGTTTCACTGGGTTTCCCGGCTTGTCCACCCTGATGGGCCGACTGACTGATTTGTATGGTAGACGTTTGATCCGTACTCATGGGTCGCCCCTTTTAAACCTTTAAGTTAATTAGCTTACCTGAACAATATGACAGGTGTTCGATCAGGACTTGCGAGCCCGATAGCGTATGTAAATAGCCAGTCCATTCATCGCCAGCGTCATCACAATCAGCACAGCACCGGCCGCCGCTGCCGTAATCTGGAAGTCGGCTTGCGGCCGGGAAACCCAACCAAACATCTGAATGGGCATGACCGTAAAGCCGCTGTTCAACCACTCAAAACTGATGAACGGAAAATCACCGCCAATCGGAGACGGCGGCAGGAAAGCAATATACGAAAGCGCGCCAATGGTGATAATCGGAGCGGTTTCACCAATCGCACGGGAGAGCCCGACGATCGCACCAGTAATAATGCCCGGCTTGGCAGCCGGAAGCATATACATAGCCATGGTCTGCCACTGGTTAGCGCCAAGGCCATAGGCCGCTTCCCTCAGTTCGATGGGAATCGCGCGTATCGACTCCCGGGTCGAAACAATGACAATCGGCAGTATCATTAGTGCCAGCACAAGCCCCGCGACCAGCACCGTTTCGCCCATCCCAAAGGTCTGGACAAACAGACCCAGTGCCAGTAGACCATAGACAATAGAAGGAACACCGGCCAGATTGGATACGTTGATTTCAATAACGTCAGTAAACCAGTTCTTGTCCGCGTACTCCTCCATGTACAACCCGGCAGCAACACCCAGCGGAACAGCGACAATAGCCGTCACCAGCATGACCATGATGGTACCCACCCAAGCCGAAAGAATACCGGCTTCCAGAGGCTTTCGCGATGGGAAGCTCGTGTAGAAGTCCGGGTTAGTCCACTGTGGTGCCCCGCGGATAGCCAGGTCGAGAAACAGTGCCAACAGGGTCGATATGGCAATGAACAGAACGACGATGCCCAGAGACGCAAAGATAATGTCCCAGGAACGATTCTTTCTGGAGATTGACGCGTAGTCGATACCGCTTTGAATGTTTGTAGACATTGTATTCATAGTCACCTCAGTAAGCCTGGCGGTAGCGCTTGCGCAGGAAGAAACCGATCAGATTGAAAGTCAGCGTCAGCAGGAAAAGCACCAGGCCAGCCGCAAAGATCGACATGTAGGCAACAGACCCATGGCTGACATCGCCCATGCTGACCTGCACTATAAAGGCCGTGATTGTAGCGGCGCCTTCCATGGGATTGAAAGTAAAGTTCGCCATCTGGCCCGCGGCGATAGCCACCACCATGGTCTCACCCACGGCTCTGGACATGGCAAGAATAAAAGCAGCCGTGATGCCGGATATGGCTGCTGGAATCACCACCTTTACAGCGGTGTGAAAGCGGCTATACCCCAAGGCATAAGCGCCTTCACGAATGCTGTTGGGCACTGCCCGCATCGCGTCCTCACTCAGGGAGGTGGTGTAGGGCAGGATCATGATCCCCATTACCAGGCCCGGAGCCAGCATGTTGAAACCCGGCAGGTCAGGAAAAACGATCTGCAGTAGAGGTGTCACCAGGAAAAGGGCGAAGTAGCCATAAACCACGGTAGGAACGCCTTCAAGCAGCTCCAGTATCGGCTTGACCGTTTCCCGAACCTTATCCGGCGCGTACTCGCTGAGATACACCGCCAGGGTCAGTCCGAGGGGGATCGAGACCCCCAGGGCAATGCCCGACACGACGATAGTACCCGACAAAAGAGGCAAGATGCCGAAGGTCGGTACGGCAAACAGCGGCGTCCAGCTTGTACCGGAAATAAACTCCCAGACCGATACTTCTTCAAAAAACACCACTGCTTCACTTACAAGCACGTACACGATGCCGACAGTAACAAGCACGGAAATTGCAGCCGCGGCCATCAGCACATATTTTGCGATCTGATTGACCGTTTCACGCTTGCGTAGGAAGTGTGCGGACACCTGAACCCCCGAGGATTCAGGGCGCATAGAATTTGGGTTAGCCATTGGTTTTACGCCCAGTTTTGATTACAAAAATATGACGGTGCGCATAATAGCAAAAGCGAAGGCGTTGTCGCCTCCGCTTTCAGTTCACTTCTGTTCAGTCAACTCAGTAGTGCTTCTTGCGGTTCAGTGTTTCAACCACATCAACGCCTACCTCAGAGCCTTGGTAAGCCGTGCCGTTTTCGCGGTCAGCCACAACACGCAGCGCTGCGTCACGAACACGCTCACCCAGCGGTACATAGCCTACTTCGCTTACCAATTCGCCGTTGTTCTCATCGAAAATGAACTCGATAAACTTGACTACATAGTCCTTGTTGTTTACCGATTCGATGTTAGCGTAGTAGTAGAGCGGGCGGGTCAGTGGCTGATACTCGCCGTCACCAGCGGTTTCCTTGCTAGGCTCTACCGCGTCTTTACCTTTCCAGGAGATGGGAACCGCCTTCAACTTATCGGTGTTCTCCAGGAAGTAAGCCAAGCCAAAGAAGCCCAATGCGTTAGTGTTGTTGGCGACACCCTGTACCAGGACGTTGTCATCTTCACTGGCAAAGAAATCGCCGCGACTGGAGTGCTCTTTGCCCACAACGGCGGCGGTGAAGTAATCGTAGGTTCCTGAGTCGGTGCCTGCACCGTACAGAACCAACTCGCGATCCGGGAAGTCATCACGAATCTGGTTCCAGTTGTTGATTTTACCCTGGGCTTCCGGTTCCCACATCATTTTGAGCTCTTCGACGGTCAGGTAATCAACCCAGTCGTTTTTAGGGCTGACCACAACGCTTAATGCGTCCATGGCGACCGGCAACTCGAGGAACTTGATGCCGTTTTCCTTGCACTGTTCAAGCTCGTCCGGACGGATTGGCCGTGATGCACCAGTGATGTCAGTCTCACCACGGCAGAATTTCTTGAAGCCACCGCCGGTACCTGAAAGGCCGACCGTTACGCGGATCTCGCCGCGATTAGCATTACCAAATTCTTCAGCCATTGCCTCGGAAACCGGGAAAACGGTACTTGAACCGTCAACCTGGACGGTATCCACGGCATAGGCACTCTGGGCAGTCAGGGAGCCGGCAAGGACGGCACCGATCAAAAGATGTTTTTTCATGCTTCTCTCCAATTTGCGTTCAACGCTTTTAGGTTTTCCAGGCACTTTGCGAGAGGTGAATCACAGCTCGCTTCAAGCACTGAACACACACTAGTAGAGAAAAATGACAGTAAGATGACAAGGTGAAAAAATCCTGTTTTTCTTGCAGCCGCCGTGGAGGCCGCTACCATGCGGGTACTAAAACAATTCCGGACAGATAAGGTTACCTCCATGACAGCGCTAGACGATGACAAACCAACGCCCCGCGGCGAACTGGTTATCCAGGTGATTCCCCTGCCCTCCGATACCAACCCCAACGGCGATGTGTTTGCCGGTTGGCTGGTCAAGCAGATGGACATTGCGGCGGCCACCATGGCGGGGCGAATCTCCCAGGGGCGCAACGCCACCGTTGCCATGGACCGAATGGAATTCCTGTCGCCCTTGCGGGTAGGTTCACAGGTGGGCTGTTATGGCGAGTTAGTAGAGGTGGGCCGCAGTTCAATGAAGATCAACATCGAAGTCTGGACTCTGGACCGCTCAGCGAAAGCCCCTCGCAAAGTGACGGAAGGGCTCTTCGTTTACGTTGCCATTGATGAGCATGGCCGTATTCGGGAAGTACCTGATCAACACGATTGAATGCCAGAAACTGAATGAAGGACACGCTGGAGCGCTATCAGGTCTGGCTTTACCTGGCGGCTATCCTGCTGGGAATGCTGACTGGCCGGGTGTGGCCGTCAGTCACCGGCGCCTTCGAGACTGCGCTCTGGCCGGTGCTCGGCGTGCTTCTCTACGCCACTTTTACTCAGGTACCGCTGACGCACCTAACAGCAGCGTTCCGGGACGGACGATTCAACGCTGCGCTGGTGGTCGGCAACTTCCTGATCATGCCGGCCATCGTCTGGTTGTTGATGTTCCTGGTGCCAGCGGACCCTGCCATCAGGCTCGGGATACTGCTGGTCCTGCTGGTGCCCTGTACCGACTGGTTTATCAGCTTTACCCACCTGGGCGGCGGTGACAGCGCCCGGGCCATAGCGGCCAGCCCGGTCCTGCTGATTCTGCAGATTATCCTGTTGCCACTTTACCTCTGGCTCTTCCTCGGCAAAGAAATGGTCAGTGCCAACCTCACCTCACATTTGATGCCGGTGTTTTTCGGGCTGATCCTTACCCCGTTGTTGCTGGCCTGGCTGACCGAGAAAGCCGTGGATAAAAAGCCCGCGTTTACCGGTTACATCCAGGCCCTCGGCTGGCTACCGGTGCCGGTCCTGGCGCTGGTGGTTTTCCTGATCGCAGCATCGCAGATTACCCTGGTGCTGGAGTCCGGGCGCATGCTGCCGCTGTTGGCACTGATTTTTTCAGCCTATCTCATCGCGGCCGCAATGGTTGGCAAACTGTTGAGCAGCGCTTTCCATCTGCCCGGCGCCCGGGGACGAACGCTGGCGTTCAGTTTTGGCACCCGCAACTCGTTCGTAGTGCTGCCCTTCGCGATCGCCCTGCCCGACCTTTGGGCGCCGGCGGTGGTGGTGATCGTGTTCCAGTCGCTGGTGGAGCTGTTCGGTATGACGGCCTATCTCAAGTGGCTGCCTAAGCTCATTCATGAACGGTCCTGAGTTCTCTGCCTGCGATTTCTCAAGCTACAACTTCTGCTGGCTCACCAGCACCAGATCCACCTCATGCACCAGGGCGACCACTTCCCGAAGGAAGGGATCAATATCCTCCTGCTGCTCGGAAGTCACTTCGAATTCCATGTACGAAGGTGCCTTTTCCCGGGCCGCCTTCACCGAGGACACTTCCAGCTTCAGCCGGACGATGTCGAAGGGGCGCCCTTCCACCAGTTTTTCCAGCTTTACCAGAAACTGCTTGTCACCAAATTCACCGGCAACTTCCACCCTGGCCCGGGTGGAAACCGTTGCCATGGCTTTCTGGGCTTCATCCCGCGCCTGCTTGGCGGATTCCCGCTCGGCGCGTTGCACCGCCTCCTTTTTCACCGTCCGGAAAATTTGCCGCTCCCGCTCAAGTTTCCAGACCGCATCCAGTGACGGAAAGGTGATGGAGCCGGTCGGGCAGATGTTGCCGCAGGTGGTGCAGCCCACCGCGCAGTTCATGGCGTCCACCGGATCCGCAACACCATCATGCATCTCAAATACAGCACGACCGCAGGTCACATAGCAGAGCTGGCAGCCGATGCAGGAGTCCGGATCGACCGTCGGGTACCAGGGAATATCTTCCCTGGGAATGCCATGCCACGCCGGTTTAGGTTTATTTTCGCTCATGTTTTCCTCCCGGCAGACTGCCAGCCGTGCAGCAGACGGGCGTAATTCAACCGCTCCCAGGTCTGGGCATTGGGTGCATTGTCCAGGGACAGGGCACCACGGGCTTCGGCCAGGGAGTTATAGCCCATCGTCGATAGGCGCTGATTCATTTCATCAGTAATTCTGGCCAGCGCCGAGGATCCTTCGGCTAATAGTGCCGACACCACCTGCACCGCCGTGGCACCGGAAAGAATGGCCTTGGCGGCATCATCGCCGCTGTGCACGCCGCCAGAGGCCGCCATTTCCAGGGTGGTACGGTTGAACAGCATCGCCATCGCGTGCAGCCGCAGAGGCAGTTCGGCGTTGGTGGACAGCACCACCTCGCGGCTCAGTTCCAGTTCATCCAGATCGATATCCGGCTGGTAAAAGCGGTTAAACAGGACCAGACCCCGGGCCCCCGCAGCTTCCACGCCTGCGACGAAAGCCGGTAGTGCGGAATAGAAGGGTGACAGTTTGACGCTGACCGGAATGGTAACCTGCGCTACCACGGAGCTCACTACCTCAAGCTGGCGCTCTTCCAGGGTGGCGGCAGTATCCGCCGGGTCCGTGGCCAGATCATAAAGATTGAGCTCAATGGCCGATGCGCCGGCGTCTTCTAATTCCCGGGCATGCTGGGTCCAGCCGCCCGGGGAAATGCCATTCAGGGAAGCAATCACCGGGACATCCAGCTCGCGTTGCAACAACTCAAGGCGCTTGAGGTAGCTGCCGGAGCCCATTTCAAAGGCTTCGGATTCGGGAAAGAACGAGCGCGCCTCCGCGTCCATATTGATGCGGGAATCGATGAAACGGTGGGCAGCCATCTGCTCCGCCACCAGTTGTTCCTCGAACAGTGAATGCATCACCACGGCGCCAGCACCGGCGTCTACACAGGCTTTAAGGGCGTCCAGGTCGTCGGTCAGCGGGCTGGCGCCAACCACCAAGGGCGAGCGCAGGTCCAGCCCCAGCCAGCGGGTTGCAAGCTCAGTCATGGTGGTCGTCCTCTTTATGGTCGGATTCCGGGTGCTCATGGGGCTCGAAGTGGATGCCCGCCAGCTGTTTGTAGAGCTCTCTCTGCTCCATCGCCGCTTCGCTCGCCGCAGCCACCAGATGCTCGTACCTTTCAGGGTCCCGCAATTCCAGCATGCGGAAACGGGCCTCCTCCTGCATGTAGGCTTTCATGGGCACTTTCTGGCGCACGGAATCCAGCTGCAGGGGTGGCAGGCCTTCGTGAATACGGCGCGGATCGAACCGGTACAACGGCCAGGCCCAGCTGTCCACCGCCCGTTTCTGCTGGGCCGGGGAATGCACCAGATCGTAACCGTGGGCAATGCAGGGGCTGTGGGCGATGATCAGCGCCGGGCCATCAAAACTCTCGGCTTCCTGCAGGGCCTTGGTAGTCTGGTTGCTGTGGGATTGCATGGCAATCTGGGCCACGTAAACATGCCCGTAACTCATTGCCAGCAGGCCCAGGTCTTTCTTGCGGGTTTCCTTGCCGGCAGAAGCAAACTTGGCCACAGCGCCCATGGGGGTGGCCTTGGATTGCTGGCCGCCGGTGTTGGAATAGACTTCGGTATCCAGCACCAGCAGTTTGAGGTTCTGACCGGAGGCCAGGGCATGGTCGAGGCCGCCGTAGCCAATGTCATAGGCCCAGCCATCTCCGCCAATCACCCACACGCTCTTGGGGCAGAGCTCATCGGCCAGGCTCGCCAGTTCCTGTATCCCGGGGCCTTGTTGGTCCGCCAGCCAATCACGCAGGCGGCTTACGGCCTCACGCCGCGCCGCCATGGCGGTCTCGTCCAGGGTGGCGCAAGGGATGGTCAGATCCCGGTATAGCTCAGGAGGAAGGCTGTCTTTCCGATCCTCCAACAACTGTCGGGCCCGGCCTACCAGTTTATCCAGCCCCATGCGCATACCCAGGCCCAGCTCCGCCGCATCCTCAAACAGCGAGTTGTTCCAGGTCGGCCCCCGGCCATCCGCATTCACCGTGTAGGGAGTGGTGGGCAGGTTGCCGCCATAGATGGAGGAGCAGCCGGTGGCATTGGCAATCAGCAGGCGATCGCCAACCAGCTGGGTAAGCAGGCGTATGTATGGCGTCTCACCACAGCCGGCGCAAGCGCCGGAATACTCAAATAGAGGAATCAGCAGCGGCAGCGATTTGAAGTCCCGGGGAATTCGGTCCCGGGGCACATCGGGCAGACTGCGCAGGAACGCCAGGTTCTGTGCTTCGGCTTCACGGTGCTCCTCCAGGGGCCTCATGTTGATCGCCTTGCGCTTGGGCTGGGTGCGATCCTTGGCGGGGCAAACCTCCACACATAAACCGCAACCGGTACAGTCTTCCGGAGCCACCTGTACCCGGTAGTCCAGGCCCTCCAGTTCCGGGGTGAAGCTTTCGGGAACCGCCTCGAAGGTTTCTGGCGCGTTTTCAGCCGCCTCCGGCTCGAAGACCTTGCTGATAATGGCTGTGTGCGGGCAGATCATTGCGCAGAAGTTGCACTGCACACAGAGATCAGACTCCCAGATCGGAATTTCCAGAGCGATAGACCGTTTTTCGTACTGACTGGTGCCCGTTGGCCAGGTACCGTCCGGCGGGAAAGCGCTGACTGGCAGCTTGTCGCCCTGCCCGTCCATCAGCAGGCGGGTAACCTTCTGGACAAAGTCCGGCGCATCCTCCGGCACTCTGGGTGGCCGGGTGCGGGTGGCCGTTACCTTTTCGGGCACCGGCACTTCATGCAGGTTGGCCAGGGCCGAATCCACCGCCTCGACATTGCGGCGCACCACCTCCGGCCCGCGCCGGCCCCAGGTCTGGCGTATGGATTCCTTGATGTGAGCAATCGCCTCATCACGGGGCAGAATATCGGCCAGGGCGAAGAAGCACACCTGCATGACGGTGTTGATACGCCGTTCCAGACCAGCCTTTTCCGCCACCTCGGCGGCGTCAATCACATACAGGCGGGCCTTGCGCTCCACTAGCACACGCTGAACCTCCACGGATAGCCGATCCCAGACCTGATCCTGCGACCAGGGCACATTCAGCAAAACCGTGGCGCCGGGAGCCGCATGTTCCAGCACGTCAAACCGTTCCAAAAACTGTGGCGCATGGACGGCCACAAACTGGGCCTGGCGAATCTGATAACTGGAGCGGATCGGCAGCGGCCCGAAGCGCAGATGTGAAACGGTGGTGGCGCCGGATTTCTTGGAGTCGTAGACAAAATGGCCCTGGGCAAACAGGTCCGTGCCCTCCCCCAGGATTTTGATGCTGGCCTTGTTGCTGCTGACCGTGCCGTCGGCACCCATACCAAAGAACAGCGCCCGGCGGGTTTTCGGTGACTCGATATCCAGTTCGCTGTCCACCTCGAGAGACAGGTTTGTTACGTCATCGCGCACGCCCACGGTAAAGCGTGTTTTCGGTGACGCTTCTTTTAATTGATCAAAGACCGCGCAGACCATGGCCGGGGTAAACTCCCGGGAAGACAGGCCGTAACGCCCACCGCTCACCCGGGGCAGCGTTTGCCGGTCACCCCGACTCCAGGCTTCCATCAGTGCGCCGCTGACTTCCAGCAGCAATGGCTCACCCTGTGCACCGGGCTCCTTGGTCCGGTCCAGCACCGCCAGGTGTTTCACCGTATCCGGCAAGGCCTGCAGGAAACGGTCCGTGGCGAACGGCCGGAACAGGCGCACCTTGAGCACGCCCACCTTTTCACCCTGCGCCATCAACCATTCCACGGTTTCGTGCGCGCATTCGGCGCCAGAACCCATCAGAATAACCACCCGTTCGGCTTCGGGGTGACCAACATAGTCAAACAACCGGTATTGGCGGCCGGTAATTCCCGCAAACCTGTCCATCACGGCTTCAAGCTTGTCCGGAAACGCCTGGTAGAACGGGTTGATGGCCTCTCTGGCCTGAAAGAAGGCATCCGGGTTCTGGGAAGTGCCCCGGACCACTGGCCGGTCCGGCGTCATCCGGCGGTTGCGGTGTGCCTCCACCCCTTCGTGAGGCACCAGTGCCTGCAAATCCTCGTCACTCAGGGCCGCAATCTTGGAAATTTCGTGGGAGGTACGGAAGCCGTCGAAAAAGTGCATTACCGGTATCCGGCTTTCCAGGGTGACCGCATGGCCTATGGCCGCCAGATCTTGCGCTTCCTGCACCGAGCCGGACGCCAGCAAAGCAAAACCGGTGCCGCGGGCGCTCATCACATCGGAATGATCACAGAAGATGGACAGGGCATGGGTGGCGATACTGCGGGCGGCGACATGCATGCAGAATGGCGACAGTTCGCCGGCAATCTTGTACAGATTGGGCAGCATCAGCAGCAGCCCCTGGGAAGCGGTAAAGGTGGTCACCAGCGAACCCGCCTGCAGCGCACCGTGCATCGCGCCGGCTGCGCCGGCCTCAGACTGCATTTCCACTACACCGGGAACCTGGCCCCAGAGGTTGGGCCTGCTCAGGGCGGCCCAGTCATCGGCGTGTTCACCCATTACCGATGCCGGAGTAATCGGGTAGATGGCAATGGTTTCACTAAGGCGATAGGCCACCGAAGCCACGGCTTCATTGCCGTCGAGGGTTTTGAACGCCATTGCCACCTCTCCTTGTGAGTGCAATCAGACTACTGTGAGTCTAGGCGCCGCCCCTTACAGCCGCAAGCGGTGGGACAATTTGCCACACAGGCTTCGTTCTCCGGCTGCAGCGCCGAGAGCAGTATGGCTCAGGAGAGAACCTGGCCGCCATCCACTACCAGAGTCTGGCCGGTGATCCAACTGGCCAGATCGGAGGCCAGGAACAAGGCCACGTTGGCCACCTCCTCCGGGGTGCCCAGCCGTTCGAAAGGAATCCCCCCGCGAATGCGATTGTAGAGCTCCGGATTGTGCTGACGGGCCTGATCCCAGATGCCGCCCGGAAATTCGATCGAGCCCGGCGCGATGCCGTTGACACGTACCTTATACGGGGCCATAGCTACCGCCAGGCTGCCGGTGTAATGGGCCACTGCGGCCTTGATCGCAGCGTAGGGGGCGGTGCGTGTGGATGCGTGCAAGGCGGCGATGGAGGCGATATTGATAATCGTGCCGCCGGTTTCCTTGAGCGCCGGCAGGCAGACATGGCCGGCGCGCACCGTGCCCATCAAATCCACCTCGACGCTGCTCAGCCAGCCTTCTTCGTTGTCCTCGCGGCCGAACGCCGAGGCGCAATTGACCAGCACGTCCAGGCCACCCAACTCGCCCAGGGCGGTCTGCAGATAGGCCTCCAGAGCAGTCTTGTCGGCGATATCGCAGGGCGCTACGTGTAGCGCCAGCCCTTCGTCCGACGCTTCTCCTGCCAGTGCGTTCAGGGACGCTTGCCCGCGGGCACACACCGAGACGTGGGCGCCGGCCCGGGCGAAGCCCAGAGCTATGGCCCGGCCAATACCCTTGCTACCGCCAGCGACGATCACCCGCCGGCCCTGGAAATCAAATGTCATCGAATTCTCCTACCAAAGTTCTGAGGGGCGTGATCATGGTCGTGTGCCATCAGTGTTTGCTCCTTGAGGGTAAACAGGTCCGCGCGACAATCTGCCCCGCATCGATGGCCAGCAGCTCGCCTTCGGCCAGGGGCTGCCAGGATTTGTCGTTCAGGGGGACAGTCGAGAGAAGCGCTACACGCTGGCCAGGGGCAAGACTGCCGGCAACACTCGGGTCAAGCAGCTCCGGGGCTTGCTCGCTTGCGCAGGTCCTTAGGAACAACGCCGGCGGTTCAATTTCACCGGTAGCTGGCTGAAACCGCCTATCGGCGTGAACAAACAGTGTCTGGGAGTCCGCGTAGAGAAAGTTGGCCGGGCCCAGCTCGCGCAGTTCGGCAAAGAGCGCAGCCAGGGCGGCAATCCGCTTGTCCACGGGGGGCAGATCATCTGAGCCTTCCTCCAGCTCTGCCAAGACTTCAAGCAGCATACAGAAAGCAATTTCTGAGTCGGTTTGTCCGACTGGATGAAAACGCCAGCACCGACTATCGAAGCGGTCCCGAATACCTGGCAGGTTGCCATTGTGGGCAAATATTCGCATTCGGCCATTCAGTTCACGGGCATAGGGCCCGGTATTGGCAAGTTCGATTGGGCCTTGGGTTGCGTGCCGGATATACGCCATGGACAGAGTTGTTTCAGGACCGTGAGACTCAAGCCAGGGCACCTGGGGGCTCTGGTCTGCGGACGATGTATCCCGGTACAGCGCAACATCCGCGCCCTGATAAAAGGCCGCACCCCAACCATCGCGATTACGGCTGACCGCCTGCTGGGCACGCGCGGCCAAGCCAGTCAGAGAGGTGGTCAGTCTGGCGGGGTAGCGACAGGACAGGGCAAGCAGTTCACACATCAGGGTAGCTAGCTTAGCACTTCGAGCCATCAGACTCAGAGTGGCAACAAATACTGCCGGAGTCATCCAACACCACATCACAACGCTGCGCCAAAGCCTCCCGCAGGCGCTCTCTTGCGCGCCGAATCCTGGCTTTGGCCGCGGGCAGCGACAAATCTCGTGATTGCGCGTAGGCCTCTTGGGACATCGGCCCCAGATCGCAGGCCTGGAGTATGTCACGGTCGCTCTCTGCCAATTCCGGCAGAGTCCGGTTGATGCAGGCATCCAGTTCATCCACCGGTGCCCGCTCCGGTGCACGTTCATCCGGCAGATGATCCGGCACCGGCACCCAATGCTTGCGCAGCCGGTGGCCGTCGGTCAGCGCGTTACGGGCAACCCGGAACAACCAGGCCCGGGGATTCTGCAGGTCACAGAAATCCTGCCCTTCGCGCATGGCCTTGAAGAACACGTCCTGCAGAACATCGTCGGCCATCGCCGTCTCTTTCATCCGGCCGATCAGGAAACTGCGAAGCTCCGCCTGATGGTCATGCCAGGCCTGTAATACACATTCAAATGCCATCTTGGTCAGATTACCTCCAGGGCCAGAGCAATGCCCCGCCCATCAATCACGGTTGATAACCATCCGCGCCGCCTGGAAAACCAGACCAGCCCTGTGGTGACTATGATCATAATACCCCAGACACCAACCGATCCAGTCGTAACCGTTCCCGGTCGTCGAACAACCTCCGGCCACCCCAGGTGACCGCCATCACCGCTCCAAATCCAGTGCCGACGGTAATGATCAGCATCACCAGAATCTGGTATTTCACCGCCACTGCCGGCGGGCTTCCCGCAAGGATCTGACCGGTCATCATGCCGGGCAGGCTGACAATGCCGGCCGCCGCCATGGCGTTGATCGAGGGCATCATACCACTGCGCATGGCGTCTCTGCGGATATCCTCCAGCGCCTGCTGCCAGGTCTGGCCAAGCATCAGCCGGTTCTCGATGACCGCCCGCTGTCGCCAGACCGACTCATTCAAACGATCCAGAGCCAGACTGACCCCGGTCATGGTGTTGCCGAGCATCATGCCCAACAAAGGAATGGCGTATTGCGGGGCGTACCAGGGTTCGGGGCCAATCACCACAGTCAGGGCCAGGATGGTTACCGTAAAGGACGAAACGAACATTGCGCCGGTGCCAATACTGAACGCCCACCAGCCCCGCAAACGTCGACCCTGGCGCGCCACTACTTCGCGCCCTGCCACCAGCAGCATGATCAGAGCCATCAGCGCTATCCAGTAAAAGGCGGCGGAGGCAAACAGGGCTTCCAGCACCAGCCCTATCAGAGCCAACTGGATCAACGTGCGCAGGGCGGCAATCAGCAGGTTTCGGGTAATACCCAGACGGGCCAGATAGCCTGTCGCGGCCAGGGCGAGCACCAGCAGGGCCGCAAGCCCCAGCTTCCACCAGGCCAGGTCAATCACTTCCATGGACGCGCTCCAGTGTAGTTCCCTGAATCCGATAATGAGCGTTTGCCACACGTTGGATCTGGGCCGGGTCATGGGCAACCCAGAGGACAGCAATCTGCCGCCTCCGGATCTCGTCGAGTAGCCAGGCTTCAATGGTTTCTGTGCTGTCGTTATCCAGATTGGCGGTGGGTTCGTCCAGCAACAGGGCTTCCGGCTTGAGGGCAAGGGCCCTCCATAGAGCGAGCCGCTGTCGCTCGCCGGAGGACAGTCGACTCACCGACCAGCCCATTACCTCGGGCGGGAAGCCCAAAGCCGAAGGCAGCCTCGCGCCGGCATCATCCGCAAAGTGACCACCGACTTTATCAAACCACCACTGACTGTCTGCCGGCACCATCACCACCCGGCTTCGCCACTGGTGTGCGGGTATATCCTGCTGACCAGTGCCCGTCAGAGAAATCCGGCCATCGTGTGGCTCCAGATCGGCCACGGCCCGCAGCAGGCGGCTCTTACCACTTCCAGATGCCCCGGACAGACAGACAACCTGTCCGCCAGGCACCGTCAGCGACACACCGCTCAGAGTGCCAACACCGAGATTTTCCAGCACAAGATCTGTCAAGATAGCATCCAATTTTGATCTGGCGGAGCCCGGCAAACAGGGCGAACTTTATTTAGGTCCGCAAAGCACCTCGGCGAGGCTGGATCTTCGGGAGTTTACAGCGACGTGTCAGATCATCTCCAGGGCCAGGGCAATGCCCTGCCCGCCACCAATGCAAAGGGTTACGATGCCCCGCCGCAAACCCTCACGTTTCATGGAGTGCAACAGACGAGTCGTCAGTATCGCACCGCTGGCACCGATGGGATGGCCATGGGCAATGGCACCACCCTCGACGTTAACAATATCTTCGGCAAAACCGATCTGGCGAAGACAGGCCAGGGAAATGGCGGCAAAGGCCTCATTGATCTCCACGCGATCAACGTCGGAGACTTTCCAGCCTGCCCGGTGCAGGGCCTGGTTTACCGCCGGCACCGGACCTATTCCAAAGAATCCGGGCTCTACTGCGCCGACACCAAAGCTGACCAGCCTTGCAACCGGCTCCAGACCTTTATGCTCAGCCCAGCCTCGCTCGGCAACCACCATAGCCGAGGCCGCACTGTTAAGGCCCGGCGCGTTACCGGCCGTGATTGTGCCTTCCTTGCGAAAAGCCGGGCGCAACCGCGCCAGTGACTCTGCTGTGGTGTCCGGGCGATTGTGTTCATCCCGCTCAAACCGGGTTACACCCTTGCGACCAGGCACTTCCACGGCTGCGATTTCAGAGTCAAATAAGCCTTTTTCCTGGGCTTTCGAGAATTGCTGTTGGGAGCGAAGGGCCCAGCGGTCCTGGTCTTCACGGGAAATCTCATATCGGGCCGCCAGATCTTCAGTGTGCCACCCGGAATGCTCGCCACTGAACGCATCGTTCAGGCCATCCATCAACATGCTGTCGTAGAGCACGGTATTGCCCATGCGCGCACCCCAGCGGCCCTGAGGTAACAGGTAGGGGGCCCGATCCATATTCTCCATGCCACCGGCAACCGCACAATCGGAAAATCCGGCCCAGATATCGGTAGCAGCACTGGCAATGGCCTGGGCACCAGAGCCACAGACCCGGTTGACCGTCAGCGCCGGCACATCCACGGGCAAACCCGCCCCAATACCCGCCTGACGGGCAGGATTCATTTTTACGCCGGCCTGAATCACATTGCCCATGACCAGGGAGTCGACATTTTCCCCCGTCAACCCGGCCTGGGCCAGGCTTTCACGAATAACCACAGCACCGAGATCCGGTGCCGAGACATCCTTCAGACTACCACCGTATGTTCCTATTGCCGTCCTCACCGGACTGCACAGCACGACATCCCGCTTGGTCATGTCCTTTCTCCCTTGTCATTTAGTCAGGACGAGCATCCTTTCAAAGGGTGGTTCGTCTTCTTTTCAGTAATCCACTTTCGTCGCCAAAACACAAGGGCCCGCTTTACCATGCTGGAGATCTTCACTCTGCTCGCCAACTGGCTGACCTACGACCTGATAGGGCTGAACCCGGAGACAAAACTGGGGACATCTATCCACTTTTTCATTGAGGACACCACCAAGATCCTGTTTCTGCTGGTGGTGATGATCTATGTAATCGCTCTGGCCCGGGCCTCGATGAATCTGGAACGGGTACGGGCCTATATCCAGCAGAAACACCGCCTGGTGGGCTATTTCTTTGGTTCCGGCTTTGGCGCCATCACGCCATTCTGTTCCTGTTCCAGCATTCCGCTGTTCCTGGGCTTTACCAGCGCCGGTATCCCCCTGGGGATCACCATGGCGTTTCTGTTCACCTCACCCATTATCAACGAGGTGGCGGTAATCATGCTGTGGAGTCTGCTGGGCTGGGAATTCACCCTGGCTTACGTGGTGATTGGCATGGGTGTAGGCATCGTCGGCGGCATGATTCTGGATGCGGTCAAGGGTGAGCGCTGGCTGAAGGATTTTGCCGCCAAAGCCTATCAGAAGGCCGCTGTGGCAGCCCAAGATCACGAAAGCGAAGTGGAAGTGCCCGAGGCAGCGAAGTTAACCATGGCGGACAGGCACAAGTTCGCGAAAGAAGAACTCAAGGAAATCGTCGGCCGCATCTGGAAATGGGTGCTTATCGGCGTTGGCCTGGGTGCCGCCCTGCACGGCTTTGTGCCCGATGGCTGGTTTGCTGAAAACCTGGGTTCGGGCCAGTGGTGGAGCGTGCCGGCCGCCGTGCTCGCCGGGTTACCGCTGTATTCCAACGCCACAGGCGTTATCCCGGTGATGGAAAGCCTGATCCTGAAAGGGCTGCCGGTGGGCACCACCCTGGCCTTCTGCATGAGCACCGTTGCCGCAAGCTTTCCGGAATTCATTATGCTCAAGCAGGTGATGACCTTCCGCTTGCTGGCCCTGATTTTTGTCATCCTGCTGGCCAACTTCATGGTGGTCGGCTGGGTGATCAACACCATCAGCCCCTGGCTGTTTTCAGGGTTCTGATATCTGTAGCAGTGCATAAAACACCCCAAAGGAGAATTTTATGAAACATTTCGAAGTACTTGGTACCGGCTGCAAGAAATGCGTGAATACCGCTGAAAGCATTGAGCGGGTTGCCCAGGAACTGGGCGAGTCCGTCGAGGTGGTCAAAGTGACCGACCCGGCAAAAATCATGGAATACCAGGTTATGTCCACACCGGCGGTGGCAATGGATGGCAAGGTGGTTCACAGCGGTTCCATCCCGGAGCACGACAAGATTGCAGGCTGGATGAAGTCGTAAGCCAATTTCGTCATTAACAGAAGTGCCCAGTGTCGCGGGGGTTGCCCCGCACACTTTTTACCTCTCCCCATTTGCCAAGCATGTGTATTAAATGAAAAAACTGTTTTCTGTTTTTGCCGCTTCTATCCTGCTGGTCGGATGTTCATCCGAAGAAACCACGAAGGATTCACCACCGACCCCGGTCAGCGTTGCACAAATTGAGGATTACCGCCCACCCGCGGCGACCTATACCGCAACGCTGACCCCCCGCTTCAGAACACCGGTCGCGTTTCGTGTAGCAGGTCGTGTCGACCAGCGCCATATCGAGGTGGGAGAGCAAGTAAAGCAGGGGCAGTTACTGGCCAGCCTCGATCCCGCTGATTTCGGGCAGCGGCTCCAGGCGGCAGAAGCGTCCCGTGTTGCGGCTCAGGAGGTGGTAAAAAAGGCAACCAATGATCTGGAGCGCGGCAAGTCCCTGTTCAGAACCGGTGCCATCAATGACGAACAACTGGAGCGGTACCAGGTAGCATTGGAAGAAGCCCAAAGCGGGCAACAACAGGCAAGCTCGGAACTGAAACAGGCGGAAAATGCCCTTAGCTACACCCGGCTGGAAGCGCCCTTGGCTGGTACCGTGGTCTCCGTTGAAGCGGCGCCGGGGCTCGTGGTGAACCCGGCACAGCCCGTGTTGCAGCTGGCACAGGGCGGGCCATTGCAGGCGACCATTGATTTGCCCGGAAAGGTTTCGGCACCGGGAACGGCCTCTATAAAGGTAGATGGCAAGTCCTATGAGCTGGAGCTGTTTTCAGCCAGCAATACGCTGGACCCACAGAGCTTCACCCGGCGCGTTCGTTATAACCTCAACACCGAGCCTGAACATTTTGCCTTCGGACAGTTGGCCGAAGCGACTTTACCCATTGCCACGGATTTTTCAGCAGAGTCCGCGCTGACCATTCCTGTCACCGCCATCGATGAGCGCGGCCAGCAGGCGCACGTCTGGGTCATCCAGGAGGGCAAAGCCACTGTTGCGCCGGTCACGGTACTGGATGTTACCACCCAGACCGCCACGATCACTTCGGAACAGCTCTCTGCGGGCGAGCAAATCATCTCCCATGGCATTAATCGTCTGACGGAAGGCCAGAAAGTACGGGCGGTGCAGTAATGTCCATCCCCAATCTCTCGGCCATCGCGGTTAAAGAACGCTCCGTCACCCTGTTCTTTCTGTTGTTGATCATCGCCGGCGGCATCTATGCCTTTTCATCGCTCGGCCGTGCGGAGGACCCCGATTTCACCGTGCGCGTGATGATGGTGTCGGCGCAGTGGCCCGGCGCGACCGTTGAAACCATCGAACAGCAGGTGGCGGACCCGATCGAAAAAGAAATACAAAACGTTCGCCACATTGATGCCATCGAAACCACCATCCGCCCCGGCGTTGCCTACCTGAAGGTAGAGTTCGAGGACTTTGTAACCTCCGAGCAATTGCCTGACCTGTTCTATGAAGTTCGCCGGCGCATGCAGGATGTGCAGCCGTCCTTGCCCGCCGGCGTGCTTGGACCACAAGTGAACGAAGACTTTTCCGATGTCTACTTCTCGCTTATGTCCCTGACCAGCGAGAGTCGCAATCAACGAGAGGTTCTGAGCGTTGCCGAAACCCTGAGAAACCGGCTTCAGCAGGTTAACGGGGTCAATAAGGCGCACATCTTCGGTGAACGGGAACAGCGGGTTTTCGTCCAGTTTGATACCCCAAAGTTACAACGGCTCGGCACCAGTACCGAGCAGTTGATGTCGCAGATCCAGAAGTTCAATGCGCTGGCACCCTCCGGCCGGCTGGAAACGGCGGGGCCGACCGTCCGGCTCAGGCTGGATAACGATCTTTCGGATATCGAGCGGATAAAACAATTGCCGTTAATGATCAATCAACGGCAATTTGTACTCGAAGACATCGCCACCATCGAGCGGGGTTTCCAGGATCCACCGCAACAACTGATCCGGGCTCACGGGGAAGGCGCTCTGGTGTTGGGCGTGGTGATGCAGAAAGGCGAGAACGGCCAGGCATTCGGCCAGCGTCTGGCGGAATTCGTTGCGGAACAGAAACGCAACCTGCCAACGGATATCCGGTTCGATGTGCTGACCAACCAGGCCGATGCCATTGATTCGGCCGTGAACCTGTTTCAGCTGAAGTTCCTGGTTGCGTTGTTGGTGGTCACCGGTGTCAGTATTCTGGCCATCGGCTTTCATGCCGGCATGGTGGTCGGCGTTGCCATACCGGTCACCCTGGCGGCTACCTTTATGGTGATGATGGCCATGGGGATGAACCTGGATCGCATCACCCTGGGCGCCCTGATTATTGCGCTGGGCTTACTGGTGGACGACGCCATTATCACCATCGAAATGATGCTGGTGAAAATGGAGGAAGGCGTCGATCGCGTCCAGGCTGCCACCCACGCCTGGAAAGTAACCGCAGCGCCCATGCTGTTCGGCACCCTGGTTACGGTATCCGGCTTTGTTCCCATCGGTTTTGCCAAATCAATGGTAGGTGAATACGCGGGCAATATTTTCTGGGTATTGGCGATTTCGCTGTTGTTGTCCTGGCTGGTTGCCGTGATTTTCACCCCCTATGTGGGCGTAAAGCTGCTGCCGGAGATAAAGCCCGGGGCTGATTCCCAACCGGCCAATGAAAAATACCCTCGCGTCCGGAAAATCATCACCTTTTGTGTGGCGCACAAAAAGCTGGTGACATCGTTAACACTGGCCTCGCTGGTATTGTCGTTTGTCGGGCTGGCTGGCCCCGTGAAAAAACAGTTTTTCCCGGCATCCGACCGTACCGAGGTAACCGTCAGCGTACACATGCCCGAGGGCACCGCCATCCATGCCACCAACCGCACCATGCAGCAGCTTGAAGCCATTGTTGCGCAAGCGGACGGCATTAAATCGGTATCCGCGTACGTCGGCGCCGGATCTCCCAGGTACTTTATTTCAGCAGGCCCGGAACAGCCGAGCAGTGCTTTCGGGGAATTGCTGGTGGTTACCGAAAGCCCGGAAGCCCGGGACGCCCTGATGCAGACCTTCAACCAGGCCATTGACGGCGGCCAGTTTACTCAGGCGCGCGTACGGGTTGAGAAATTGCGCTACGGCCCGCCGGTGGTATGGCCGGTGGCGTACCGGGTGCTGGGCCCGGACCCGGTCAACGTACGCGACATGGCCGGGCAAGTCCGGGAAGTAATGGCCGCCAACAAGGATACTACCGAACCGCATCTTGAGTGGGGTGAGCGAGTACCGTCGCTGGAACTGGACTGGCGCCCGGCGGAGCTGGTACGCCATGGTTTCACACCGCAAATGGTCGCACAGCAGCTGAACCTGTTGCTGGATGGCCACCGGGTGACCGAGCTGCGTGACGGCTACCCCAGGGTCTGGCTGGAAGCCATCGGAGACGCTGTCTTGCTGGATCACAGCCAGTCCGCGGCAGAACAAAAAACCAGGCTGGCAACGACAGAGCTTCGCAACCAGCAGGGGCAGGTTGTCCCCCTTGGCCAGCTGGCAGATATCCGGGTGGCATTTGAAGACCCGGTGTTGAAACGCCACAACCGTGAGCTGTCGATGTCGGTCAATACCGAACTCAGGCAAGGCGCTCAACCGAAAGCAGTGCATGATGCCATCTGGCCTCAACTGCAGAAGCTGAGCGAAGACCTGCCTTCTGGCTACGATATCCAGATTGGTGGCAGCGAGGAGCAGTCCTCCAAGGCCCAGGGCTCAATCAGGGCATTGCTGCCCGTCATGGTGGCGCTCATGCTTATTTTTGTAATGCTGCAGATGCGCAGCTTTATCGGCACCGTCATTACCGTGCTCACCGCGCCTCTCGGGTTGGTCGGCGCGGTGCTCGCCCTGTTGTTGTTCAACCAGCCATTCGGGTTTGTCGCAACGCTTGGGCTGATCGGCCTGGCCGGCATCCTGATGCGCAACGCACTGATACTGACCCAGCAGGTGAGTGATAACCAGAATGCGGGCATGGCTGACCGGGAGGCCATTATCGAAGCGGCGGTCCAGCGCGCCCGGCCGGTATTGCTGACCGCCATTGCCGCTGTGTTGGCGTTCGTGCCGCTCACCCTCGACAGTTTCTGGGGGCCACTCGCCTATGTGCTGATTGGTGGTGTGAGTGTCGGAACGGTTATCACGTTGTTGGTGGTACCGGCCCTATATGCCCTGCTGCACCGTACCTGATTCGACCAGGCCACGCTGTCTCGATAGTGAGCAAAATTGTTTAGGTTTAATGAGGCAAGGAGAAACGACGAGATGAACTGGAAAACCTGGGTAGTCATTCCCACATGGCTGGCTCTGACGGCCATGCCAGCGCTGGCCGAAAAGCCAGTATCCAGGGGAGAACTGTTGGCCAACAGTTGCTTTTCCTGCCATGGCTACGATGGCAAAGCGGTGGAAGATGCCACCATCCCGCCCCTGGCGGATTATCCGGCGTCAATACTTATCGAGCAAATGAAAGCCTTCCGGGACGGCGAGCGCGACGGCACCATGATGCCACGGCATGCCGGCGGGTACAGCGACGAAGAGATTGAGCTGATGGGGCAGTACATTGGCAAACAAGAGGAGTGAGCGGGCGTTATGAGTGGACAAGCGATTGGGCTGAAACGACGTGACCTATTGAAGCTGATAGCCGCCGGGGTGGCTGTACCGTCTGCAATGGTTGCCAGTGGCTGTGTAAGCACTGGCTCAAAAACGGCGGGGCACATTGTTGTCATCGGTGGCGGTTTTGGCGGCGGCAGTGCTGCCAGGTACCTGAAACGCTACAACCCGGACCTGGCGGTAACCATGATTGAGCCAAAAACGTCTTATATCACCTGTCCAGGCTCCAACTGGGTGATTGGCGGAGAAGCCAAAATGGCCACCATCACTCACGATTACAAGGCGGTCCGTAATAACGGGGTGACGGTCGTGCATGACACCGTGAAATCCGTCGACACCACCGCCAAAACCCTACAGCTGGCGGGTGGCAAGACCCTGAATTACGATAAGGTGGTTGTCTCACCCGGCATTGATTTCAAATGGAACGAGATTGAGGGAGCAACGCCGGACATCGCGGCAAAAACGCCCCATGCCTGGAAAGCGGGTGACCAGACGTTATTGTTGCGAAAGCAATTACAAGCCATGCCAGAAGACGGCACCTTCATTATGGTTGCGCCACCGAACCCGTTCCGGTGTCCGCCCGGACCTTATGAACGTGCTTCCATGGTGGCCCATTACATGACGCAATATAAGCCCGGAGCCCGGTTGATTATACTGGATCAGAAAGACGAGTTTTCCAAACAGGCCCTGTTCATGCAGGGCTGGAAGGAAAACTATGGTGAGCGCATTCAATGGATTGCCAAAACGGACGGGGGTGAGGCCGTTGGTATTGATGCCGACAAAAAAGTGGTACGAACCACCTTGGGCAGTTTCGAGGGCGACGTGATCAACTACATTCCCCCGCAAAAGGCAGGACAGCTGGCACAGGATATGGGCCTGGCCGATAAGTCAGGTTTTTGTCCGATCAACCAAAAGACCTTTGCTTCAAAGCAGATTAACGATGTGTATGTGATCGGGGATGCAGCTATTGCCTCGCCCATGCCCAAATCAGCACACTCTTCAACCAGTCACGGGAAGATTGTAGCGGCCAACATTGTGCTGGAAATGGCGGGCGAACCCACCATTGCGGCAAAAAACGTGAACACCTGTTATTCATTGATTGCGCCGGATTACGGCATTTCGGTCGCAGCCGTCTTCGATATGGTGGATGGAGAGATTGAAAGGATAGAGGCATCACGCGGCATATCCAGAATGGATGCCACCCGGCAAGAACGTCGGCTCGAGGCCAACTACGCGCGCGGTTGGTACCGCAGTATTACCGATGAAGTCTGGGGCTGACTTCAGGGGCTTACTCGCAGTCTCCCCATAACTGATATTCAAGAGGTAACAAACCATGAAATCAAAAACGATTATTCTTGGCGCTATCTTCGCTTTGGCCATGATCTCAGGCCCGGCCATGGCGGAAAAAACGGACATCACCGTTCGGGTATTGAGCAAAGATGCCAAATTCTTAGGCACCAGTATCGGTGGCGCGCGGGTCATTCTGCGCGACACAGAAACCGGTGAGATTCTGGCCAAGGGTATAACCGCTGGCGGCACCGGCAACACCGCAAAAATCATGCATGAAAAGGGCGGGCGCCGCGCTGAACTGGCGGATGAGTCTGCGGCCTCTTTCAAGACCACGCTGGATCTCGACCGCCCACGCATGATTGAAGCAGAAGTTTATGGGCCACTGGCCCAGCCGCAAGCTGCTCACGCTGCAAGTGCGACCCAATGGGTTATCCCCGGCGGCCACCTTTCGGTTGGAGATGGCTGGGTCATTGAATTGCCGGGCCTTGTGGTCAACGTCATGGAACCGGCTGCTGCCCAGAAAGTGTCAGCTTCGCAAGCCGACAGCATTTCAGTGCGCGCCAATGTCATGATGATGTGCGGTTGCCCGATCACACCAAACGGCTTGTGGGATGCCAATCAGTTCGAGGTTGGCATGACAATCAGCAGAAATGGGGAGAAAGTGGCTGAAGAGGCAATGTCATACGCTGGAAAGAGCAGCACATACAGCGGTGAAATGCCCGTTGATGGAGCCGGTGTCTATGAGGTGATTGTTCATGCTTATGACCCCAAAAATGGCAATACCGGTATCGATAAAACAACTATTACGATTGAGTGAAACTTCCAGACCGTCGGTATTGATCAGTATTGATAACACCTTGAGGAACGATAATGACCCGAATTCTGTTTTTGTGTGTCTCCAACTCAGCCCGCAGCCAGATGGCCGAGGGCCTGGCAAGGGAACTGTTGGGCGCAAATGTCGAGGTGATGAGCGCTGGCTCCCAGCCAACGCAGGTTAACCCGCACGCCATCGCGGCCATGGCGGAAATCGGCATGGACATCAGCCAGCAACAGAGTAAATCGGTGGACGCCATCGACCCGGCAGCCATCGATATGGTCGTTACCCTCTGCGCCGAAGAAGTCTGCCCGATTCTGCCGGGCAAAGTGAAACGCCTGCACTGGCCAATCAGCGATCCTGCTATTGGCATGGGCGAACCAAGCAGTGAAGAAAGCCTGGAACAATTCCGCACCGCCCGGGATCAGATCAAAGCCCGCATCGCCGTGCTGTCAGGCTTGCTCGACATACCGCAAAGCCCTTCGGCGGAGGAGTTTCATGGCAGCATTCGCGTTCAGGACCTGCCGGACAGCGTGCGCTTTTACGCCTGGTTACTGAACACCTGGCCGAAGGAATGGACCCATCGCTATGCGACCTTTATTCGCAATGACCTGAACCTCAATTTTGTCCTGGTAGTTTCAGACGGCAAGGAGCTGCACCACGACACCCTCTACCACCTGGGCATCGGTGTTGCCGACCGGAGCGCGGTGATTGCGGCCTATCACCAGGCCGTCGACTTTGGCGCGCCCATTGAAAAGCCGCCACGCACCACCTGGAAGGGCACGCCCCTTCATGAGCTGTGGCTGACCGACCCGGATGGCACGCTGATTGAAATCTACGCACGCCTGACCGACGCTGAGCTGGCGCACAAGCCCGCTGACGAATTGCCGGAGTTTCTGGTGCCGGGCACCGGCCCCCATGCGGTTTGATGTGCAAATCACTGAACTTGGTGGCGGCATGGCTCCATCAAAAAACAGGCAGGCGTAGTAAGTTGTCCATCACAGCAAGCGCTGGACCGCACACTTGTAGGTGCGGACGTCCAGGTTGAGTACCCCCGCCCGCCCCTGCCAGAGGTTCTGGCGAGCACCCGTATCGATTTCCCCTGTATCCTTTTGTCGCCTCGTTCGTGTTCATTGGCACCGATGACTTTAAAAGAGATACAGAAGAGACCATGACCGATAATACTGATCGATACGGACGAGTGAGCAGAGCTATCCACTGGTTTATGGCGCTGCTTATACTTTGGCAATTCCTCAGCTCAGGGGTACATTTTTTTCTGCGGGATGCCGTTATCGATGAGTTTTTCTGGGCAACCCATAAGCCACTAGGATTCCTGCTTTTTGTGCTGATTTTTATCCGCATCGTATGGACGGTGGCAACCCTCTCTCAGCGCCCAAAATCAATCAACATGGCTGCAGAGGCAGGTCATATCGCTCTTTATGCGTTCTTGGTTATCGTTCCTGGGTTGGCACTGATCCGGCAATATGGCTCAGGCAAGTCATTTGAACCATTCGGCATTCCTCTCTTTTCAGGGTTTGAGGGAGAAAAAATCGGTTGGATGGTCACTCCAGGAAACTTACTACATAGCTGGCTCGGATGGTTGTTGCTTGCAATGATCTTAGGACACATCTTTATGGTGTTCTGGCATAAAAAGAGTGCCACCCATACCGATATTCTGCCACGCATGTGGCGGTAAGGATGCATCTACCGCAATGACTCATAAAAGGTGACATCCGCAAACAATCTACTTTGCTTTTACTGAACGGGCGAAACGGCATTGTCGATCAGAGACTCCATCTGCTCCAACGTTCGGGTACCTCGAACGATCTGGCCGTTGATCAGGAATGTAGGGGTTCCAAGCACGTCGAATTCCTGTGCGCCCTGACGACGGCTCTGTGCGACTGCGGCCTCAGTTGCAGGATCCTTCAGGCAGTCACGGAACTCTGCTGTGTTCAGACCCAGTTCCTCCACCTTTTGTTTCAGGGCTGCGTCAACGTCCGAAGCCCTTGACCACTGTCCGACCGATAAAAAGAGGGTATGGAGCGTCGAGTAATACGCCTCGGAACTGACACATTGTGCCGCCACGGCTCCTCGAGTTGCCTCAGCACTGGTCGGGTAGTCACGAAAAATAAACCGGACGCGTCCCGTGTCGATATATTTTTGCTCAAGGTGCGGTAGGACGTCCCGATGAAACCGAACGCAGTGGCCGCATGTCAGGGAGCCGTATTCCACAAGCGTCACCGGCGCAGTTGGGGAGCCCATGGCGGGTTCAGCAGCCGCCTGTGACGGCATAAGCGCGCAGATCAGCGTCAACATCAGGATAGAAACAGGTTTCACAGTCGAGAATGCTCCCTGGCGAACTTTCCGCTGTCAATTGGAAAAAGCATGATGCCCCTCAGATCAGTGGCGAGAATATATTAAATATTCAGCATCCTTTTGTCTCCTCGTTCGTCTTCATAGCAACGAAGCCCGATACAGAGGATACACAAATGACCACAATCACAGTTTATGACCCACCCATGTGCTGCTCAACCGGCGTTTGCGGCGCCGATGTCGATCAACAGCTGATAACGTTTGCCGCCGATCTGGACTGGCTGAAGAGCCGGGGCGTGAGCGTGCGGCGAATTAACCTTAGTCAGGAGCCCGCCGAGTTCACGATCAATGAGGAAGTAAATGCGTTAATGCAGGCTTCCGGAGGCGACGATCTGCCAGCCATCCTGGTTGACGGCAAGATGGTTTCCAAAGCGCGCTACCCTTCACGCAAGGAGCTGGCTGCCTGGAACAATCTGGCATTTGAGGATCGGGAAAGCAGCGCATCAGCCTCGCCCTGCTGCTCATCAAACGCTAAAAGTTCCTGCTGCTAAGGATGACGTAAATGTTCAAGAATCTGCCTAAATTCGTATTCTTCACCGGCAAAGGGGGCGTTGGTAAAACGTCTCTGGCTTGCGCAACATCCGTTAATCTTGCGGACGCGGGGCAGAAAGTGCTGCTGGTAAGTACCGATCCGGCGTCCAACGTGGGCCAGGTATTCGACACCCGCATTGGCAATCACATCAAGCCGATTGCCAATGTTCCTGGGCTCGAAGCACTGGAAATTGACCCCGAAGCGGCGGCGGAAGAGTATCGTGAGCGGATTCTTGGCCCGATACGGGCGAGTCTGCCAGCGAAAGCCGTAGCCAGCATCCAGGAACAATTGTCGGGTGCCTGCACCACCGAGATTGCCGCGTTTGATGAGTTCACTGCCCTGCTCACGGATGAAGCGCTGACCGGGCGCTACGACCATATTGTTTTCGACACCGCGCCCACCGGCCACACTATCCGGTTACTCAAGTTACCCGGTGCCTGGAGCGGATTTCTGGAAACCGGTGGCGATGCATCCTGCCTCGGGCCTCTGGCCGGGCTGGACAAGCAGCGAGAGCGCTACGCGGCCGCCGTCCAAAGCCTTTCTGACGAACATCTGACTCGTCTGATTCTGGTGGCCCGGCCCCGGGCAAGCTCAATGGCGGAAGCCGCGCGAACCCACCGGGAGCTGGCCGATATCGGCATACGCAATCAACATCTCGCCATTAACGGCATGATGCCGTCTGAAGCTTCAGACGATGCCCTTGCCGCCAGCATGATTGAGCGTGAACACACCGCCGTGGAAGAGGCCGATTCAGAGCTCGCGGGTTTACCGCAAAGTCACTTTTTCCTGCGACCTGAAAATCTGGTGGGGCTGGATGCCCTGCGGCGGATGAATCAGCCGGTTGAAACCATGCGTCCCGAAACACCCCGGCGTGCCCTGGACAACCTGCCACCACTGTCCGGCCTGGTTGACGACATTGAGGCCGACGGTAAAGGCCTGGTGATGACCATGGGTAAAGGCGGCGTGGGCAAAACCACCATTGCAGCGGCCGTTGCCGTGGAACTGGCCGCCCGTGGCCACGAGGTATTGCTGACCACCACCGACCCGGCAGCCCACCTGACTGAAACCCTTGCGGGCGATGTCGACAACCTGACCGTCAGCCGCATTGACCCCGAGGTGGAAACCCGGGTTTACCGCGACCATATTATGGCAACCCGCGGTGCCAGCCTGGATGCCGAGGGCCGCAAGATGCTGGAAGAAGATCTGCGATCACCCTGCACCGAGGAAATAGCGGTGTTCCAGGCCTTTTCCAAAATCATACGGGAGGCCAGGCGCAAATTTGTGATCATGGATACCGCGCCAACCGGGCATACACTGTTGCTGCTGGATGCCACCGGCTCGTACCATCGGGATATCATGCGTCATGCCGGAGAAACCAGTGCACGCATGGTGACACCGATGATGCGCCTGCAGGATCCGGCGCAAACCAAAGTGCTGCTCGTGACCCTGCCGGAAACCACACCAGTGCTGGAAGCCGCCCGCCTGCAGGACGACCTGAAAAGAGCGGAAATCACACCCTATGCCTGGGTGATCAACGCCAGCCTGGCGGCCACAGAGACCAGCCACCCACTGCTGGTTGCCCGGGCCGCAACCGAAGCACCGGAAATTGCGCGGGTCGGAGAAACCCTGAGTTCCCGTTACTCGGTTGTTCCGATGCTGGCTGACGACCCGGTCGGAGCCCCAAGGTTGCGTGCGTTGGTAAAAGGTCAGGCTTTGTAAAGCCAACCCTGTATATTTACGCTATCGAACGTTTAAAGTCATCAATCCATCTGAGAGGACACCAATGACCAGTAACACTGAAACGGCAATCCCGGAAGATGCGTCAGGCGGCATGGGCCTGTTTGAACGCTATCTTTCGGTGTGGGTTGCTCTGGCCATCATCACCGGCATCGCCCTGGGCCAGTTCGCTCCGGCGGTGCCGGAAGCTCTGTCGCGCTTCGAATATGCCCAAGTCTCCATCCCCATTGCCATTCTGATCTGGGCGATGATCTTCCCGATGATGGCGCAGATTGATTTCAGCGCCATCGTGAACGTGAGGAAAGAGCCGAAAGGCCTGGCCATCACCACCGCTGTGAACTGGCTTATCAAGCCTTTCACCATGTTCGCCATTGCCTGGTTCTTTCTGATGGTGGTGTTTGAACCACTGATCGCCCCGGAGCTGGCCAGCGAGTATCTGGCCGGCGCCATATTGCTGGGCGCAGCACCCTGCACCGCCATGGTGTTTGTCTGGAGCTATCTGACCAAAGGCGATGCCGCCTATACGCTGGTACAGGTTTCAGTGAATGACCTGATCATGCTGTTTGCTTTTGCGCCCATCGTGGTGTTCCTGCTTGGCGTATCCAACATCCAGGTGCCGTGGGATACCGTTATCCTGTCGGTGGTGCTCTACATCGTGATTCCCCTGACCGCCGGTTATCTGACTCGTCGTAAGATGATTGCTCGCCACGGCCAGCGCTGGTTTGACGAGGTATTCATGAAGCGCATCGGCCCGATCACCCCGGCGGCACTGATCGTTACGCTGGTGCTTCTTTTCGCCTTCCAGGGCGAGGTCATTCTGGAGAACCCCCTCCACATCGCGCTGATTGCGGTGCCGCTCATCATCCAGACGTTCCTGATCTTCTTCATCGCCTATGGCTGGGCCAAATTGTGGAAAGTTCGCCACAGCGTCGCCGCGCCCGCCGGCATGATTGGCGCCAGTAACTTTTTCGAACTGGCCGTCGCCTCTGCCATCGCCCTGTTTGGCTTGCAATCCGGTGCGGCCCTGGCTGCGGTAGTCGGAGTACTGGTCGAGGTACCCGTCATGCTGATGTTGGTAAAAATTGCCAACCGCACCCGGGACTATTTCCCGGCCTGAGACCGCCCGAATGAACCGAGGAGTAAATTGATATGTCCGAGATAACATTCAACAAGGTGCTGGTGGGCGTTGATTTCTCACCAGCGGAAAACGCACTGTTATCCTGCCTGCCGGAGCTCAAACGCTGGGGTGCCGAAACGTTGGTGCTGGTGCACATGATTCCGGTGGGGTATACCGCCACCGCCGGCTACGGCCATGAAGCCGAGTATCTGAAAGAACTGGAAGAAAAGGCCGAACCATTACGACAAGCCGGCCTGACCGTGAAAACGCTGGTACGCGACAGCTCTCATCCTGCCAAAAGCTTCGTGGCACTGGCCGGAGAGCTGGGTGCCGACATGATGTTGGTGGGCTCTCGCAGCCACAATTTTGTGCACAAACTCTTTCTGGGCAGCTTTGCCACCGAGGTGCTTCAGCAAACCGAGTTACCCGTCCTCGTCGAGCGGATCGAGAAGTCCGCTGAACAGACAGCCGAAGCCTGTGAGGCGGTTTGTCGCCAGAACCTGGACAAGGTGTTGCTGGCCACGGACCTTTCCCGGGAAGCCGTTGCAGCGGAGAAGGTAGCCGTTGGATTGTCAGAGAAGGCCGGCCAGGTAAACCTGCTGACCGTTGCCGGAGAGGACCTTTCCGAAGAAGCCGCAAGGGACCACCTGGAAGCTCTCAAAAAGCGTCTGTCTGCTTCCGGGAGAGAAGGTGAAATTCTGATCGCCGAGGGCGTACCTTCCGCGGCGATTATCCAGGAGGCCCGTGACGGCTACACCCTGATTATTATGGGCAAGCACGGTAACGGCCGGCATGCCGAAACTCTGGTCGGAAGCACGGCTGAAAAAGTCTGCCGTGATTCCGGACGACCGGTGTTGGTCGTGCCTTCGCCAGCCTAGCCGACTTGACTGGTTGAGGGCTCGCTCAGGCATCAAGCCAGGGCGGGCCGTTTGTCCGGTAGCATCAGTGATAGTGCAGACGCCGTTGCCACCAGCCCTGCCGAGATCCACAGGCAGGCTTCCAGCCCATAGGCCTGGTACACCCAGCCGGACAGGATGGTGCCCAGAAGGCGGCCAGCGGCGTTGGACATGTAATAGAAGCCCACATCCAGCGATACACCGTCGCCCCTGGCGTAGCTGACAATCAGATAGCTGTGCAGCGAGGAATTGATGGCAAACAGCACGCCGAACAACAGCAGGCCACCGATCACCACCGGCTGAGGTGACCAACCCGCCATCAATCCGCCGGCAATAACCGCCGGGATCAACGCCAGGGCAGCGGCCCAAAGCACCGCGCCCTGCCTGCCCTGAGAATGGCCGGTGATACGTGGTGCAACCGTCTGGATAAAGCCATAACCGATGATCCAGCTGGCCATAAAGCCACCCACTTGCCAGTGATCCCAGCCGAACACCGTGGCCATGTACACGGGCAAAGCCACCACAAACCACACATCGCGGGCACCAAACAGGAACATCCGGGCCGCCGACAACACGTTGATGGCCCGGCTCTTGGAGAGAATCTCGCTGAACTTGGGCTTCGCCTTGCTCTTGCCCAGATCCTGCCCCAGCAGGAACAGACTGGACAGCCATACCACGCCGAGGGCGATCGCCATGGCGACGACTGCCCCCGTAAAGCCCGCAGTCATCAGCAAAACACCGCCAAGAAAGAAGCCTACCCCTTTCAGGGTATTCTTGGAGCCGGTCAGGATGGCGACCCACTTATAAAGCGTGCCCTGCTGCTCATCCGGCACCAGCAACTTGATGCCGCTCTTGGCGGACATCTTGTTCAGGTCCTTGGCAATACCGGACATTGCCTGCGCCGCCATCACCCAGGGCACGGTCAGCATGGCCGCGGGCACCGCCAGCATGGCCAGCGCGGCTATCTGCAGGAACAGCCCGATATTCATGGTGCGGTTCAGGCCCCAGCGAGCCCCAAGGTAGCCCCCCACCAGGTTGGTCACCACCCCGAAGAACTCATAGAAGATGAACAGCAGGGCGATTTCCAGCGGGGAATAACCGAGCTGGTGGAAATGCAGTACCACCAGCATCCGCAGGGCCCCGTCCGTCAGCGTAAAGGCCCAGTAGTTGCCGGTAATAACCAGATACTGGCGGATGGCAGCAGTCATATCAGGCAGACCCTACCTTGCGCGCCAGTTCCACGGTGCGGTTGGCGTAGCCCCATTCGTTGTCGTACCAAGCGTAGATTTTCACCTGGGTGCCGTTGACCACCATGGTGGACAGGGCATCGACGATGGAGGAGCGTGGGTCGGTCTTGTAGTCGATGGACACCAGCGGGCGTTCCTCGTAACCCATAATGCCTTTGAGCTCGCCGTCAGCCGCTTCTTTCAGAAGTTGGTTTACGGTATCGCGATCCGTAGGCGTTTCCACCTCGAACACGCAATCGGTCAGCGACGCATTGGTCAGCGGAACCCGCACCGCATGGCCATCCAGCCGGCCTTTCAATTCCGGGAAAATCTCTATGATCGCCGTGGCGGAGCCGGTGGTGGTGGGAATCAGCGAACTGCCGCAGGCCCGGGCCCGACGCAGATCCTTGTGGGGCGCATCAAGGATGGTCTGAGTGTTGGTCAGGCTATGGATGGTGGTGATCGAGCCGTGCTTGATGCCCAGCTTCTCGTGGATGACTTTCACTACCGGTGCCAGGCAATTGGTGGTGCAGGAAGCTGCGGTTACGATACGGTCGTTGGCCGGGTCGAACACCTCTTCGTTGACACCCATGGTGATGTTCTTCGCCCCGGCTTCCTTGACCGGTGCAGTCACGACAACGCGCTTCACGCCCTGATCCAGATAACCCTGCAGCACCTTCACGGTCTTGTTGACGCCGCTGGCTTCAATCACCAGATCACAACCGGACCAGTCGGTATCGCCAAGGGCCTTGTTGCGGGTGACATGGATTCGCTGGCCTTCGATGACAATGTCGTCGCCGTCGGCACCCGCCTCGTGGCTCCAGCGGCCATGGACACTGTCGAAATTCAGCAGGTGCGCCAGGGTGGCGGCGTCGGCACCGGGGTCGTTAATGACGACAAATTCCATGTCAGGCCAGCCCCAGGCAGCGCGCAGCGCCAGGCGACCGATGCGGCCGAATCCGTTAATGCCTACCTTGATCTTGCTCATGATGTGCTCCTTGAAAAATCTTGAATCCGATGAATAACGCTGACGTCAGAGAAACCTGACAACCGGGCGATCCGGCATCGCCTTCAGCCGCTTTTTTTCATCTTCTATCAGCTTTGTATGACTGTCCGAAGTCTCATCCAGCACCCGCATCAGCCACTGGGGCAGTTGGGGATGAAGGTAATAATAGACCCATTGGCCCTGACGTTCCGTCTCAAGCAGCCCTGCCGCTTTAAGGATGGCCAGATGCCGGCTGACCTTTGGTTGTGACGAGTCCAGTGCCGTCGTCAGTTCATACACGCACAGCTTTTTCTGGTCACGGATCAGCATAAGCATCGCCAGCCTAATTTCGTCTCCGAGCGCCCGGAACACGTCGACCGGGTTGTAATTCAGGGCCTTCATGCCGGTTTTTTTCTGATGCACCAGGGTGAACAGGCCGATACGCTCCTTTAGCTCCTTGAGTGTGAGCGCAAAAGTGGCATGACGGTTTGTCGGGACAGGATCGCGGAAATCCCAGGCAATCTGCTGGGCTGGCTGACAGACCGTGCCGCACTCGTTGGCCGCCTTTTCACAGAGGGTAATCACATAATCCCAGTGCTCGTTCTTGAGGTCTTCCAGCTGTTTGCTACGCAGGCCCTCAACAGGAATTCCGGCTTCAGACAGCACTTGCAGCGCCATGGGATGGGGCTCGGTTGGCTCGGTGCCGGCACTGGCGACTTCGAACCGATCGCCGGCCATGTTTCGGAGCAGGGCCTCCGCCATCTGGGAGCGGGCGCTATTAGCTGTGCAAACGAACAAAACGCGGCGTTTCATATTCGTTATTCCATATATAAGTTTATTAACATATGTCTATTTTTGGATATTAGAACACCCGTATATAATAGTAAACAGATAAAGAATGTTTCTTTGCGGATTCAACGCAGAGGTATCTTTCCCGCAAGCCATTCGTCTTCTGTGGAGCTATCCTTTTCCAACACTCTGCGGCAGTCTCTGAACAAAACAGCGGCGCCATGACTGCTTTGATCAAGGAGAAACCATGAAATTTCTGATATTCCTGGGCTCGACACGCGACAGCACGCCACCGAAGCCGGCCCGTCTGGGCCTGCGTGTGGCGAAAGCCCTTGAACAACATTTCGCAGAGACCTTCCCCGACCACGACGTGGAAATTATCGATCCACTGGACTGGACCTTTGACCCGGTGTTCAAACCGCACTTCGCCTACCCACAGAGCAAGGTCCCTGAACAGCTCAACGAACTGGCCAGGAAAATTGATGCGGCCGATGGCTACGTTATGGTCAGCCCGGAATACAACCATTCCATGAGCCCGGCTCTTGCGCACATGCTCAATCATTTCGGCAGTTCCCTGTTTGCCTACAAGCCCAGCCTGATTGTCACCTACTCGGCCGGACAATGGGGTGGAGCCCGGGCAGCGGTCACCATGCGGGGGTTTCTTTCTGAACTCGGCTGTCTGCCGGTGTCCGCCATGATCCAGATCCCGGAAGCGGCGGACGCCCTGGCCGAAAGCGGAGGCTTCCGTTCAGGGCAGGACGAGGGACGCTGGCAAAGCTATTTCCGCCGCGGCAGTGCCCAGCTGCTGTGGTGGGCCGAAGCCACCCTCCGGCATCGGGAGCAGTCGGACCCCCACGCTTTTATTGGCAATTTCAGGAAAGATCCCAAGCAGCGGAACGCGCCGGGCTGACAACAAGGCCCGGAGCTCGACAGCAACCCCTCAAACCCAGGAGACCTGAGTGACTAAAGATTCCCAGACCGAACAGACCCGAGACGAGCAATACCAGGCGCTACCCCACATAGAATCCGCGTGCTTCCGCGTGCCGACCGCTGAACAACTGTTTGCCACACCGCCCTCAGCCCACAAACCGCGGATCCTGCTGCTGTACGGATCGCTGCGGGAACGGTCGTTCAGCCGGCTGGCGGTCGAAGAGGGCGCACGGCTGCTCGAGGCAATGGGCGCCGAACCCCGTATCTTCAACCCGCGCGGCCTGCCCCTGGCGGATGCGGAGGACGCTTCGCACCCGAAGGTTCAGGAACTGCGGGAACTGGCGCAATGGAGCGAGGGTATGGTGTGGTGTTCCCCGGAGCGCCACGGCGCCATGACCGGCATCATGAAAACCCAGATCGACTGGATTCCCCTGTCCATTGGCGGCATGCGACCGACACAGGGCAAAACCCTGGCGGTGATGCAGGTGTGCGGCGGCTCCCAGTCGTTCAATGCCGTGAACCAATTGCGGGTGCTGGGCCGCTGGATGCGGATGGTGACAATTCCGAACCAGTCTTCGGTGCCCAAAGCATTCACCGAATTCGACGACAATAACCGGATGCTGCCGTCACCCTATTACAACCGCATCGTGGATGTGATGGAGGAATTGATGAAATTCACGCTGCTGATCCGGGACCGCAGCGATTACCTGACGGACCGCTATTCTGAGCGGGTGGAAAGTGCCGAGGAGGTATCAAAACGGGTCAACCAGCGGTCCATGTGACAATGGGATCGTGATTTGACCCGGGTCAATTAAAACAGAACTATGCCCCGCGACCTCTGGTCTGCAATGTGAACCTGCTCTAAATTTGATCGGAGTTCACAATGGCCAGACACTATGGGTAGCACCATCTCTACAACAACCAGCTGCCAGCCGACACGCCTGACAACCACCCAGGGCATCACCCTGTCCTGGCTGTCATCCCGTTGCCTGTTGCCCGCCCCCTGGAACATTGACTGCCACCAGTGCCGTGACGCCTGCCCCGAGCAGGCGCTGGCCGTGGTGGCCAGCGATGAGGGGCCGTGGCTGATTGTCTCGGATGCCTGCACCAATTGTCATGAATGCTTGCCCGCCTGCGACACCGAAGCCTTGATGGCGCCACCGGCAACGCTCAGCAGACGCGCCCTGTTTCGTCGCGCTGCCAGCCCGGCTCCGCTTGAAGTCGACTTTGCCGATTCCGGCCCGGCACCCCGTAGACGCTGGCGGCAGGAAGCGTTGGCGAACGATGGACAACGACTGCATCCAAGCGTGTTCGTCGACACCAGCCGTTGCGATGCCAGCGGCCTGTGCAGCCAGCTTTGTCCGTCCAGCGCATTGCAGGCCAACGCCAGCGGCGCCCTGATGTTCAATTCCCACGACTGCCTGGGTTGCGGCAAATGCGAAAGCGTTTGCCCGAATCAGGCCATCGGCCTGGAGGAGCCAAACGCGCCCTTCCAGGGAATTCTCCGCCAGGCAGAACGACGGGAATGCAGCGAATGTGGTCATGAATTCCAGCAGGTCAATGATGGCTCCGAAAGCGACGAAGACTGGAGCCAACTGCCCTTGTGCCCCGCCTGCCAGCGGGACCAGGCACTGATGAAAAACGATGTGATGCCGCTGTTCCGGTAAGGAACAGGCAGAAGTTACAAAAACAACCGGCCGCAAGTGCCGTGATGAGGTGAGAGATGAGCGAACAACCCTTTGGCCTGAACCGACGGCGGTTCCTGCAGGTCAGCGGTGCGACCGGCGTGCTGGCCGGCAGCGGACTGACCCTGACCAGCCTGAAACCCCGGGAAGCATTGGCAAAACAGAACCCGGATGCCCGGCCCTGGGGCAGCAAGGACACCAAAATTACCAAAAGCATCTGCCACCAATGCCCTGCGCGGTGTGGCATTGACGTGTACACCACCAATGGCCGGGTGCACGGCATCTACGGCACTATTGATCACCCGATTTCAAACGGTCGGCTGTGCCCGAAAGGCCATCTGGGCACGTATCTGCTCTACGATCCGGACCGGTTCAAGGGCCCCATGCGCCGCACCAACCCGGAAAAAGGCCGGGATGTCGACCCCGGCTTTGTGCCCATCAGCTGGGACGAAGCCCTCGACCTGGTCGCTGAGCGCCTGAACAATCTGCGCAAAAAGAACGAATCCCACCGTTTTGCCGTTCTTTACGGGCGCGGCTGGGGCGCTTCGGACGCTGGCCTGCAGGGCACGTTTGGTCAGCTTTACGGATCACCGAACATCGCCATCGGGCACAGCTCCATCTGCTCAGACGGGAGTATGATTGCCAAGGAACTGACCGACGGTAACCAGTCCTACAATGCCTACGACTACGACCACACCAACTACATCCTCAATTTTGGGGCCGGCTTCCTGGAAGCCTTCCGCCCCTATAACAACAACATGCAAGTGTGGGGTCGCATCCGTACCAAGAGCCCGAAAACCCGGGTAACCACGGTGGATGTGCGCATGAGCACCACCATGGCGGCATCGGACCGTGCCCTGATGATCAAACCAGGCACCGACGGTGCCTTTGCCCTGGCGATCGCCCACGTGATGCTGACCGAAGGCCTGTGGAACCGTGAATTCGCCGGTGATTTCCGTGACGGCCGCAACCAGTTCCGTGCCGGCGAGACCATCAGTCCGGACAATTTCGAGGAACGCTGGGTCAAGGATATGGCCCGCTGGTGGAACGAAGAGGTTAAGGACCGCACACCGGCCTGGGCCGCCGAAATTACCACGCTTCCCGAGCAGACCATCCTTGAAGTAGCGCGGGAGTTTGGTAGCACCCGCCCAGCCATTGCCCTGTTTGAACGCGGCCCCACGGCCCACTCCAACGGCGCCTACAACGGTATGGCCATCCACGCTCTCAACGCCCTTACCGGCGCCCTATTCGCCGAAGGCGGCCTGTTCTACCAGATGGGCCCTCCCTATGGCGACCTACCGGTGAACGCCGACGATTACATGGATGACCATGCCCGTACCATGCAGGAGCGCATCAGCACCGGCGAGGTCCCCAGGGTGGACATGAAGGGCACCGACAAGTGGCCCATGGTCAAGAACATGCAACAGGAGATCGGCCCTAACTCCCTGGCGGCCGATCCTTACAAGCTCGACACCATTATGTTCTATCTGAACAACCCGATCTGGACGTCACCCAACCCCCAGGTCTGGGAAGACGCGATGCGCGAGCTGTTCGTGATCGACACCTCGCCCTATCCGGGTGAGACCGCCATGTTCGCCGACCTGGTGCTGCCGGATCACACCTATCTGGAACGTCTACAGGATGCCCCGACCTATCCGTTCCAGGGTTTTCCGATGACCCAGATTCGCACGCCGGCCATCAAACCGCTGCACGACACCAAGGTCTATGGCGATACCCTGATCGAAATCGGCAAACGCATCGAAGGCCCCATGGGTGACTACTACAAGGCCCTCGACAACACCGAAAACGTACTGCGGCACTTGGCCAAAGGCTTCGAAAATAACCCCGGCGACAACGGTGTTAACAGTTTCGAAAGCTGGAAAGAAAAAGGCGTGTGGTACCGCAAGCCTTACCACTGGCGCCAGATTCGCGGCGAGTTCTACGAGTGGGACGGCGAGCGTTATAGCAAGCAGATGAGCGAAGCCGAAGTCGCTGAAAAGCTGATCAAAACACCCAGCGGCAAGTTCGAGCTGGTATCCACCAAACTCACCAATCATGCCGACTACATCAACCGGGAGCTGGGTATCCCCCGGCAGCGGGCCGGAATGATCCAGTGGCTGGCACCGGTCTATACCGGTGAGGGTAACCTGCACCTGGTCACCCCAAAGCTGGCGCTGCATGCCGAGGGCCGGGGCGCCAACCTGCCCCAGGCCCAGGCTTACATCCAGCCCATCGCCGGTGGCCGGGGCAATATCTATCTGGAAATCCATCCGAAAACCGCCCGGGACCACGGCATTCGCAACGGCGACAAAGTTCGGCTCAAGTCCAACATCGGTGAAATTACCGCGACAGCCCGCTATTCCCCGGGGCAGCGACCGGATGTGCTGATACTGCCCATGGAACTTGGCCATTGGGCCCAGGGCCGCTGGGCGAAAAACCAGGGCCCGGGCCATTCCGGCGAACTGACTGAAAACAAATCCGACGCCATTACCGGCCTGGCCAGTTACTACTCGGCCATGGTGAGTATTGAACGCGCCTGACCGCCAACGAACAACAAAGAGGAGACGGGACTATGCCTAAGTGGGGAATGGTCATCGATCTGGAAAAATGCACCGGCTGTCAGGCCTGCACCACCGCCTGTAGCATGGAAAACAACACCGTACCCGGGGAATCCTGGCAGGATGTCCTGTTCTACCAGGACGGCGAATACCCCAGCAGCAGTTTTAACTGGCTGCCCCGGCCCTGCATGCAATGCGAGAACCCCTCGTGTGTGCATGTATGCCCGACCAAAGCCACCTACATCACCGACGATGGCGTGGTGCTGATCGACTGGGACAAGTGCATCGGCTGCAAATACTGCATGATTGCCTGCCCCTACGGTGTGCGCTTCTACACCGACGAAAAGCCGCTGCTGGAGCCGGACGTCAAGAACGTGTTCGCCAGCGACCGCGGCGAAGCCCAGAGCTGGGCACCGCCGTTCCAGAACCCGAACGAGGACTGGTCCAAGGGCATCGGCATCCAGCCCGACGGCGTGGTGTCCAAGTGCACCTTCTGCTACCACAAGATCAGCAAGGCGCCGGAAGGGGTCTCCGATCTCGACCCGCGAGACCCGGAGCTGGTGGAATATGTGCCGGCCTGCGTGCGCACCTGCGCCCCGGAAGCCCGCTACTTCGGCGACCTCGACAACCCGGACAGCCACGTCAACAAGCTGATCGGCGACAAACGCGGCGTGCGCCTGAAGGACGAGACTGGCAACAAGCCCAAGGTCTATTACCTCACCGGCGAAGGCGGCTCGATTCCCGCGTTCACCGACCGCACCAAGTCTTCTTGAGGAGCTGAGCCATGACTTCCACCAATCAAAACACCATGGTGCAGCCGGGAAAAGGCCTGCAGATCGTGGCGATCATCCTGCTGGTGATCGGCATTATCGGCCTTTACCCGCTGATGTCGGAGGGTGGCCGCGCCTTCAACCAGGGCAGTGCACTGCCCTGGGGCTTACCTGTCGTCACCTATGCTTTCCTGGCCCTGGGCTCCTTTGCCGTAGCCATCGTCAACATGCTGGGGGTACTCACCAAACAGCCCGGGCTATGCCGGCTGGTGCGTCGTAATCTGATGCTGTCACTGGGGCTATCCATAGGCGCCGTGGTGGCTCTGGCGCTGGAGCTGGGGCACCCGTTGCGTTCAATCTGGGCCATTCCGCTGAACATGCAGATCCGCTCTCCCTTGCTGTGGATGGGCGTGTTCTGGTCCCTCTACATCATCAGTATGCTGGTGGCTCTGGTGTGGCTGCGCAACTCTGACAACCGCCTGGAAAACCGCCAGGGTCTGGCCCTGCTGATTCTGGTGACAGCCCTTGGTGGCCTGTTCACCCAGGGCCTGGTGTACGGCATGATGGCCATGCGCCCGGTCTGGTTCGGCAGTGCCACGCCACTGTACTTCCTGATCGCCGCCCTGCCCCTGGGGCTGGCTCTGATGAGCCTGTTCACCCAGATCAGCTACGGCTTCCGGCGTGATGCCATGTCACCGGACGTGCAGGCGCTGATCGGTGACCTGCTGCCCAAGTACCTGCTGGTGGCCATGGCGGTGTACACCCTGACCTGGATCGCCCGTATTACCACCGGCCTGTGGACCGTGCAGGACGGCCATCATGTGGTTTTCGAGCATATGCTGGGTAGTGGGCTGTTCTGGTTCGAAGCCATTGTCGGCATTGTCCTGCCCCTGGCGCTGCTGTTGTTCGTGCGCAAACCGTCGGTGGGTATCTCGATAGTGACCGGCGTCGCCATCATCATCGGCCTGTTCATTGCGCGCTACGAGTTCGTGATTGGCGGGCAGCTGGTACCCCTGTTCAAGGGCAGCTGGGAGTGGGGGCTGATCGAGTACGCACCGTCCATGACCGAGTGGATGGTCACGCTCACCGGCGCGGCCCTGGCCATCGTCATCTACGCGTTCGGTGAGCGGTTGCTTTATGGCAAGCCGATTCACTACCAGGCCAACCAGCAAGCGCAGAAGGAAGCCTCTTGATATGACCGCCAACGCACCACTCTGGCAGGAAGCCTGGGCCATACTGGCCCAGGCCTGGCGGCCACCGACAACCGAAGCCCAGTGCCAGGCTCTGCGGGAATGCCTGGCCGGAGATATTTTCAGCCTTGGCGAGGAACTGGGCCTGGAGCTGGACACCCGGGATCTGGCAGATAGTCTGGCGGAAGTAAGCGACCAGGCCTTGCTGGTGGGCTATTCCCGACTATTCCTGACCCCGCCCTACGCTGCTCACCTGGACCTGGGCAGTGGCGTGGATGGCGAACAGATGGGCCCCTATGCCCAGGCAATGACGCAAACCCTGACCGGCCTGGGCCTGCAACTTCCGGAAGACAGTCACGAGCACCCGGACTACCTGCCAGTGATGCTGGAAGTGGCTCTGCATCTGGAGACTGAAGACGCCCCGGATAGGTACAGGCAAGGCCATCTGGAGCAACTCGCAAAAGGCCTGGAACCACTATGCCAGTCACTGGGCGAACGCACTCCGGATTCTCTCTGGTACCAGCTCGCCAGTCTGACCGATAGCCTTGTCCGGGTTCGACTGAAAACGCTGGGTGCCAGCGAGCCATCAGAAACCCTGCCAAGCGCCGCCGATCAGCGGCGGGAGCAAAGGGACGCACTGACCACACGAGTTCAACAAGCGCACCTGGATGAGGCAGTGCCAGACCGGGCCGCCACCCGGGCGAAACAGGCCGGCATCCCGCCGGAGGCCATGCTGGAAATGATTGCCAACCTGGAAGCCCAGGGCCTGGATGCCTCCCACCTCCGGGGCCAACTACCCGGCGAAGGCTGGGCCAGCATGATCCCCCCCGAGGCCAGACACGGCCGCGCCAGCCAGCCCAAACCGCCCCATCAACAGAAGGCCGGAGCCGATACCAAGCCATGACCGGACGTCAAATCACCGCCGCCTGGGCCATTTTTGATGACGATGGTCAGTGCCTGGAACAGTCCGAGGCTCACAACCCCATGCGCTATACCGAAGGGGATAACACCCTGTTCCCGGCGCTGGCGGAAGCCCTGCAGGGAATTGAAGCGGGCGAAGAACGCACGGTGTACCTGAAGCCCGAGCAGGCACATGGCCCTTATATGCACAACCTGGTGTTCGAGGTGGTCAACGCCAACCTCCCCGAGGGAATCACGCCGTATCCCGGAATGACTTTCTCCCCCGGCGGCCAGCGGGGGCGCTTCCAACTGCGGGTTCTGGATGTTCTCGAAGATAGTGTGAAAGTCGATGGAAATCACCGTTATGCTGGCATGGCACTGGAATACCAAATCCGTGCCCTGAGCGTTGTTGAAAATAGCGCTTCTTGATATTTGGCAGTTCTAACTCCTGAGCCTATGCTTATACCAGACCTGCTTGGATAGCCAACCCAGGTAACTCAGGAGGAGAACCATGAAACTTTCCCGTAGACGCTTCCTCGCCGGCAGCGGCGCCACTGTTGCCGTAGGTAGTGCCGCGCTTGTCTGGAGCCCCGCCCAAGCTAGCGAGAGCAACCCTCAACCCGGCAAGGTCATGCTGGACTACCCGACAACCACTATCAGCAAAGCTGGCGACCTGAAAGTCGGGCAACCGGTTTCCTTCAGCTATCCGGATACCTCCTCACCCTGTGCCCTGGTGAAAACCGGTCGCAAAACCCAGGGTGGCATAGGCCCTGACGAGGATATTGTCGCCTACAGCATTCTGTGTACCCATATGGGCTGCCCGGTTTCCTACTCATCCGAAGAACGAACGTTCAAGTGCCCATGCCACTTCAGCGTATTCGACTCCGAGCTCAATGGACAGATGGTGTCTGGCCAGGCGACGGAAAACCTGCCCCGGATTCTCCTGAGTTACAAGGATTCGGATGATTCCATCGAAGCGGTTGGTGTGGAAGGTCTGATCTACGGCCGCCAGGCCAACATTCTGCCGGACGCCTGAAGGAGGGAGCCCCCATGTTTGAACACAAGAAAGACCGGATTGCGCTACCGCCGGCCAATGCCCAAAAAACCCAAACCTGCTGCCATTTCTGCATCGTCGGCTGCGGTTATCACGTTTATAAATGGCCTGCGGATCAGGAAGGCGGGCTGGCGCCGGATCAGAATGCGCTGGGGCTGGATTTCCGCCAGCAACTCGGCGCGCTTCAGCTAACCATGACCCAGACCATGACCAATATTGTCCAGGACGATGATGGCAGCTATCACCGCATCATGATTCTGCCGGACAAGGACTGTAAGGTGAACGGCGGCCTGTCCTCGACGCGCGGCGGACAGATGGCCTCCATCATGTATTCCCCCCAGACCCCCGTTGGCAATCAACGGGTGAAATACCCGCGGGTTTTTGCCGGCGATGAATGGCGGGATACCAGTTGGGAACAGGCGATCATTCTGTATAGCCACCTGACCAAGCTGATACTGGATGATGCTGGCCCAGATCAGCTGATGTTCAACCTGTTTGATCACGGCGGCGCCGGCGGTGGGTTCGAGAACACCTGGGGCACCGGCAAGCTGATCTTTACCGGCCTGGGCAGCAAGATGGTGCGGATTCACAACCGCCCCGCCTACAACTCCGAGTGCCACGCCACCCGTGACATGGGCATCGGCGAGCTGAACAACAGCTATGAAGACGCCCAGATGGCCGACTGCATATTCTCGGTTGGTGCCAACGCCTACGAGACCCAGACCAACTACTTCCTCAACCACTGGCTGCCAGGTCTTCAGGGGCAATCCACCAACAGGAAGCGTGAGGTCTACGACGACGGCGAAACCATCCAGCAGACAAAAATCATTCTGGTCGACCCACGAAGGGCACTCACTGTCGCCCTTCTGGAACAGGCGATAGATACGGATAACCTGCTGTTCCTGGACATTGAGCCGGGCACCGATACCGCCCTTTTCATTGGCCTGCTCACCTATGTGGTCGACCAGGGCTGGCAGGATGAGGAATTCATCGGGGAATACACGACTGGCTTCGAGGACGCAGTTAAAGCCAACCGCCTCAGCCTGGACGAAACCAGCGAAATTACCGGTATCAGAAAGGACAAGCTCATCAAGGCGGCGGAATGGGCCTACAAGCCGAAAGCCTCCGGCCACCTGCCCCGCACCATGCATGGCTATGAAAAAGGCATTATCTGGGGCAACGACAACTACCGCATCCAGTCCGCGCTGGTGGATCTGGTGCTGGCCACCCACAACGTGGGCCGCCGGGGTACCGGCGTGGTCCGCATGGGCGGCCACCAGGAGGGCTACTGCCGGCCTCCGTATCCGGGTGGTCGCCCGGCGCCCTACGTGGATCAGGAGATCATCCAGGGCAATGGCCAGATGCTCACCGTCTGGGCCTGCAACGCTTTCCAGACGACCCTGAACGCTGAGCAGTATCGCAACGAAGTCCTGCGCCGCAGTGATATCGTCAAACAGGCCTTGCGCAAGGTTCGCGGTGCCGGCCCGGAGGAGATGGCGAAGGTCATCCACAAGGCGGTCAAGGAAGACGGCGGCCTGTTCGTAACCGTTATCGACCTCTATGCCACCAAGTTTGCCGAGGCCGCGCACATGGTGCTGCCAGCCGCGCATACCGGCGAAATGAACCTGACTTCCATGAATGGCGAGCGTCGCCTGCGCCTGTCCGAGAAATTCATGGACCCTCCGGGAACCGCCAAACCGGACTGCCTGATTGCCGCGGATATGGGCAACGCCTTGCGCAAGCTTTATGAAGCAGAGGGCAATACCGACATGGCCAAGCGCTTTGAAGGTTTCGACTGGAAAACCGAGGAAGACGCCTACAACGACGGCTTCCGCCGTGCCGGCCAGCCTGGAGCACCGGCTATCGACAGTCAGGGCGGCCCCACCGGCCATCTGGCCACCTACGAAAGGCTGCGGGCCGCCGGTAACAACGGCGTTCAGCTGCCGATCAAGGAATACAAGGACGGCCAGCTGATCGGAACGGAAATGCTGTATACCGACGGCAAATTCGATACCGATGATGGCAAGGCACATTTCCTGCCAGCGCCCTGGAACGGCATGCCGGACGTTGTGGAAGAACAGCGCAAGAAGTATCGGTTCTGGATCAACAATGGCCGAACCAACCAGATCTGGCAGACGGCTTACCATGACCAGCATGTGGAATTCCGCCGTGGTCGTTACCCAATGGCCCCGCTGGAAATCAATCCGGACGATGCGAAGGATCTTGGCATTGAATCTGGCGACCTGGTTGAGCTGTTCAACGACTATGGCGCCACCACGGCCATGGCGTACTTGGAGCCGGATATCAAGCAGGGCCACGTGTTCATGGAGGCCATGTACTTCAATTCCGTAATGGGCGACCTGGTGACGCCCTGGACCGATAGGAACATCATCCCCTACTACAAGGGAACCTGGGCGGACGTTCGCCGGATCGGGCGGATTGATGACTATGCTGACAAGGTAAGCTTCAAGCGCCGACGGTACGTTTAAATTCGTTAGCGGCGCGCTCCTGATACACTGGTATTTTTAGTGGGGACACTGGATTGTTCGGAGCGCGCGCATGCTTAGGTTTTTCAGGATTGCAGATGGTCTTATCAAGGAAATGGGCAATTCCGGGGAGGCTCCAGCAACCCGATTGAAGCAGGCGGACTGGATTGACGCCTGCGAGCCCGATGAATCCGAGCGCCAGATCCTACAGGGATTGCTGAAAACCGACATCCCGGAATTCGAGGACGTGGAGGAAATCGAGGCGTCAGCGCGCTGTTTTGTGGATCAGGCCGGCATACACGTCCATTCCCTTTTCCTGAATCTTGCCGAAGCACGTCATAACACCGTATCTGTCGCCTTCATATTGCAAAAAAACCGTCTGATTACCATTCGCGAGAGTGAACTGGCGGATTTCCGCTTGCTTCGAATGCGCGCGCGCCGTGGGCACGTAGAGGCCCGAAGCGTGGCCGAGATGTTAGTCACATTGCTCGAGCAGAAAGTGGAAAATCATGCCGATGGACTTGAGGACCTCCACCGTCAATTGGAGGAGGTCAGCCACCTGGTGCTGGAAGATGAGGAGGCCGAACTGGACGAGGCCATCAATCGTCTGGCCAGGCTGGAGGACAGTAACGGCAAGACGCGGCTGTGCCTGATGGACACCCAGCGCAATATTTCGTTCTTGCTTCGGCATCTCAGCAAGGAAAACGAGCTCCGGGAGACCCTTCGGGAGATCAACCGGGACATCGAAACCCTGATGTCCCACACCACTTTTCTGTTCGACAAGATCAACTTCCTAATGGATTCTACCCAGGGTTTCATCAACATCGAGCAGAACCAGATCATCAAGACCTTTTCGATCGCCGCCGTGGTTTTTCTGCCACCAACGCTGATTGCCAGCATTTACGGTATGAACTTCGAGCACATGCCGGAACTGGAATGGCTATTGGGTTATCCGGGAGCCATTGCCTTGATGGTATCAGCGGGGTTTGCGCCTTACTGGTACTTCAAGCGAAAAGGCTGGCTTTGAGTTTCGGGGCTTGGTGGAAGCGGGTATAGGGTATATATCTCCAAAACACGCTCCTTCGGCACATCCATGTGACGCTTGGGCTCCGCCATCCATGGCTCCGCACAGTTTTGGAGATATATACCCTATACCCGCCCGAGCCTCAGAGTAGGCCTCCACAAATCTCACGACCTATCTCTCACCGGCCGCACCGATGTTTGGGCGCAGGTTGGAGAGTGCTGTTCAAAACTGTGCGGAGCCATGGATGGCGGAGCCCAAGCCGAACAGGACGTCTCGAGGCGTGTTTTGAACAGCACTCTCCAACCTGCGCTTCCTCCGAAACCAAAAAATCAGCAGGCCTCCAAAGGCGCATAGGCAAGAACCAGCCACTTGGCACCCTCGTCAAAGTTCACCTGCACCCGGGTGTGATGGCCAGATCCCTCGGAGTTCATCACGATGCCCTCGCCGAACTTCGGATGACGAACCCGCTGGCCCAGGCTGAAGCCTGTGCCGGCATCAGGCTCCTGGCTGAACAGGCTCTCGTTCGGGCGCGCCATCATAGCCGGGCGGCTGACGGTGTTGCGCAGCCGCACTTCCTGGATGCAGTCGCCGGGAATTTCACGAACGAACCGGGACAGGGCGTGGAATTTCTCCTGCCCGTACAGGCGCCGTGATTCCGCGTAAGTAAGCACCAGCTTTTTCATAGCCCGGGTGATGCCCACGTAGGCCAGCCGGCGCTCCTCCTCCATCCGCCCCGGCTCTTCCAGGGACATGCTGTGGGGGAACAGGCCTTCCTCGACCCCGGCCAGGAACACCAGCGGAAACTCCAGGCCCTTGGCAGAGTGGAGCGTCATCAGCTGTACGCAGTCTTCATTGGCTTCTGCCTGGGCTTCACCGGCATCCAGGGCTGCCTGGGCGATAAATTCCGACAATGGATCAACGCCTTCCTCTACCTCATAATCCGACAGCGCATTGACCAGTTCCTCCAGGTTCTCGACCCGGGCCTGGCCCTTTTCACCTTTCTCGTTGGCGTGGTAATCCTTGAGGCCACTGAATTCCAGCGTCTGTTTCATCAGCCCCTGCAGGGAAGCATCCTCGGCCATGTCCGTCAGGCGCTCGATAATGCCCATGAAGGATTGCAGGCCGGTCTTGGCGCGGCCCTTGACCTGCCCGGCTTCCAGTAAACGCTCGGCGGATTCCCACAGGGATATGCTGCGTTCGGTCGCAAATGCCCGTAAATCGGCCAGACTCTTGGCACCAATACCCCGGGCGGGAATGTTTACCACCCGCTCGAAAGCGGCGTCATCCCGGCGATAGTGCACCAGGCGCAGGTAAGCAATGGCGTTGCGGATTTCCAAGCGGTCATAGAATCGCAGGCCGCCGTAGACGCGGTAGGGTATGCCCTGGCGGATCAGCGATTCCTCCAGCACCCGGGACTGGGCGTTGGAGCGGTACAGGATGGCGGACTCACTGCGCAGGTTGCCTTCGCTGACCCAACTGCTGATGGTGTCGGCGATGTAGTTGGCCTCGTCCTGCTCGTTAAATGCGGCATACAGGCTGATGGGCTCGCCGTCTTTACCGTCCGTCCACAACTCTTTGCCAAGCCGCCCCTGGTTATTGGCGATCACCGCGTTGGCGGCCTTCAGAATCATCTGGGTGGAGCGGTAATTCTGCTCCAGCCGCACCATCCGGGCATTGGGAAAGTCCCGCTGGTATTGCTGGATGTTCTCGATTTTCGCGCCCCGCCAGCCATAAATGGACTGATCGTCGTCGCCAACCACCGTCAGCGGAACGCGGTTGCCCGCCAAGATCTGCAGCCAGGCGTATTGAATGGTGTTGGTGTCCTGGAACTCGTCCACCAGAATCTGCTGAAAACGGCTCTGGTAATGGCTCAGCAGCTCCGGGCGATACAGCCACAGCTCATGGGAGCGCAGCAGCAGTTCACCGAAATCCACCAGGCCGCTGAGGTTGCAGAGCTTCTCGTACTGGCGGTACACCGTCAGCATGGTGCTGGTGAAATGGTCACCGGGGTTTTCCTGGATATGTTCCGCCCGCAAACCCTCGTCTTTCTGGCCGTTGATAAACCACTGGGCCTGTTTGGGAGGCCAGCGGCTCTCGTCGATCTGTAGCTCCCGCATCACCCGCTTGATCAGGCGCAGCTGATCGTCACTGTCCAGCACCTGGAAATTCTCCGGCAGGCCGGCATCCTGATAGTGGGCCCGCAACAGTCGGTGGGCGATGCCATGAAACGTCCCGAACCAAAGGCCGCGGGCCGGAATATTCATCATCTGCTCTATGCGGTAACGCATCTCCTTCGCCGCTTTGTTGGTGAAGGTTACCGCCAGGATGCCCGTGGGCGGCACCTTGTCCACCTGCATCAGCCAGGCAATCCGATGAACCAGCACCCGGGTCTTGCCACTGCCCGCTCCCGCCAGCACCAGCAAATGGTCGTTCTGGGCGGTGACTGCCTCGCGCTGGGCGTCGTTGAGGGCGTCGATAATGTGGGAGACATCCATAGAGATCCGGTCGCTACTGGTTAAATGAACAGGTGTTGGATTATAACAGGAGACAACGGAGATTTCTGTCGGGCCTGGGTGAGCCCTGTGCTTGAGGGGGAGGCGCACGAGGTCAGACCCCTGTTCAGGACACGCTGCAAGCACCCGCAGGCGGGTCCTGCCAGCAATCATAGATTGCTGTCGCTCAGCGGCACATGAAGCCACGCTTCATAACCGTTTGCTTCGCCCATGTGCGCTTGATTGTGGCCGTCCGTGGCCACACACAGTCCTGAACAGGGGCCCGCCCTCGCGCTTGGCGCGCCTTTGAGAAAGCTTTCCTCAGAAACCTCTCGGCACTGTTTGCGCTTCTACAAACTCGAACAGGCCTTCCAGGCCGCCTTCGCGGCCGATGCCTGAGGCCTTCATCCCGCCGAAAGGCGCTTCTGGTGTAGGGCCTGTGCCTGTATTCCATCCGCAATGGCCAAAACGCAGCCCGGCGGCCACTCGCTGGGCGCGTTCCGCGTCTGCAGTAAAGACATAGGACGCCAGGCCGAATTCGGTATCGTTACCGGCGTCTATGACTTCCTCTTCGGTACGGAACAGGGCCATGGGCACCAGTGGGCCAAAGGTCTCTTCACGATAACACTCCATATCCCGGTTAACACCTGTAATCACGGTTGGCGGAAAGAACAGGTCATCGCCAAGTTCTTTCGGTTGTTTACCGGCAACGAGACCAGCGCCCTTCTCGAGTGCATCTTCAAGGTGGCGTTTGACTTTATCGAAACCGGCCTTGTTAATCAGCGGCCCAAGATCCACATCGCCGTTGATGCCATCACCAACCGTCATTTTGTTTACTCGTTCGGCCAGTTTCTCACCAAAGGCATCGGCCACCTTCTCGTGAACGAATATCCGGTTGGCGCACACACAGGTCTGTCCGCCGCCACGGAATTTGTTGCCAATCAGGTTATCGGCAGCCGCATCCAGGTCGGCGTCGTCGAAGACAATAAACGGTGCGTTACCACCCAGCTCCAGCGCCAGCTTCTTGATCTGGTCTGCCGTGTCCAGGATCAGCTTGCGGCCCACTTCCGTAGAGCCGGTAAAGCTGAGCATGGGAACATCGGGGCTTTCGCACAGCACTTTGCCGATCACGCTGGCCTTGCCCATCACCAGGTTGACCATGCCATCGGGAATATCTGTGTGCTTGTCCATAAGGGTGAACAGGGCAATCATCGTCAGCGGTGTTTCGCTGGCCGGTTTGATCACCGACGGGCACCCCGCCGCCAGGGCTGCGGACAGCTTCTTGGCAATCATTCCGATGGGGAAGTTCCAGGGCGTAATCAGACCGGTAACGCCAATGGGGCGATAATGCACGGTCCAGGTACAGTCCTTGGGCTTCTCTGTAAGAGTATGAGCGTCCAGTGCCTGGATATGTTTGGAGCAGTAGTCGAAAAAGCCGGCGGCATAATCCACCTCGCCCTGCGCTTCCTTAAGGGGTTTGCCGTGTTCCATGCACAGGATACGGCCCACCTCTTCCTTATTGGCCTTGAGCGCATCGCGGATATCTTCCAGCCACTTGCGACGGGTTTCGATGGTGTACGGGTTAGTCAGACGCAGAGCCGATTTGCCGGCATCTACGGCATCTTTCACCTCACTTTCAGACATCGATGCCACGCTTGCAATCACCTTCCCCGTCGCCGGGTTATAGACATCAAAGGTATTGCCATCCGGCGACTCCGTCCAGCGACCGCCGATATAGCCAGTCAGCTTGGGAAGCAATGGTGACTCGATCATTTCGGCTCCTTTCAATTTTGTATAAATTCGGGTTTGCGTCAGTGTGATATGTCTCTCATAGTGGCTGCAGAAACCGCTACTGTAAAGTCAGACAAAGGTGTTTTGACCAGCACCCGCGAACGCCTATACTCGAACAATGTCATTATCAGGAGGCCGGAACATGAAGGCGTTTTTTCATCCCTCACAAGATCAGCACCTACCCAAGACTTACTTTACCCGGGGCCAGATGCGCCAGCCCCAGGAAATCCCGGATCGCACCGGACAAATGCTGGAGGGGCTGAAGGCCATGGATATTCCGGTGCTGCAGCCGGCAGACCAGGGCGCAGGGGCAATTTCGAAAGTCCACGACCTGGGCTATTTGCGGTTCCTGGAGTCAGCCCACCGGCGTTGGTCACAAATGGGAGACTGGGGCGACGAAGTTATTTCCAATATTTTTGTACGCTCACCAAACGCCATGAAAGGCATCCTTGCTGAAGCTGCCCGCTACCAGGCCGACGGCAGCTGCCCTATTGGAGCAAATACCTGGGATGCGGCCTACTGGTCGGCCCAGACAGCCCTGGGTGCCGCCGACGCACTGATTGCCGGCGAACGCACCGCGTATGCGGTCTGTCGGCCACCGGGACATCACGCCAGGAAAGATGCAGCCGGCGGCTTCTGCTATCTCAACAACGCAGCAATCGCGGCAGAACACATGAAAACCCGCTTCCACCGGATCGCCATACTCGATACCGACATGCACCACGGCCAGGGCATCCAGGAAATCTTTTACGACCGCAGCGATGTGCTCTACGTATCTATCCACGGCGACCCTACTAACTTCTACCCGGTGGTCAGCGGCTATGAAGATGAACGCGGCGAAGGCGAAGGCTTCGGTTACAACATCAACCTGCCTATGCCCCACGGTTCATCAGAGGAAGACTTCTTCGCCAAACTTGAAGAGGCACTGGCCGCCATCCGGCTGTTCCAGCCAGATGCGCTGATACTTCCGCTCGGGTTCGATATCTACCACAACGACCCTCAGGCCAAGGTATCAGTATCGTCGGAAGGGTTCTGCCGCCTGGCCACCCATATTCGCCATACCGGCCTGCCTACACTGGTTGTGCAGGAAGGCGGTTACGACCTGGAAACCCTGAGTGAAAACGTGCAGCAGTTCTTCAAGGGGCTGGAGGGGTAAGAAATCAGTACGCGGGGGCGTACACCTTGATATTGGTGTGGCCCTCGGCTTTCAGGTTAAAGGCGTGCATCCGGCTCATGGTGCCGCGGTCGCAGTACAACAGATACTGCCTGTCGGCCGGAAGCGACCGAATGCGCTCGCTCAGCTCGTAGAACGGAATCTCCACCACCCGGTTGCTGGTGAGGTGCAGCGGTGACTGCTCGCCTTCAGAAGGATGGCGTACATCAATAATGACATCGCTCACCTCCGGCGTGTGCACCATCTCCACCTCTTCCGGAGTCTGCGTGGTTTCCAGCAGGCGGTTGACGGGAGTGTCCTGACGGCTTGCAATGGCCTGCTCCAGCACCTGATCATCCATATTGGCCTCATCTTCTTCGACACGATGAAGCTTCGCCCTGGTTGCAGGCTTACGGGAGATGACACCGCAGTATTCCGGCATGTTGCGGGCAAACGGCTCAGTGCCGATCTCCCGCGCAATATTGATGATGGCTTCCTTGTCCATGGAAATCAGCGGGCGTAACACCACCTCATCGCTGGCCCGGTCCACCACATTGAGGTTCGACAGGGTCTGGCTGGAAACCTGCGCTACCGCATCGCCGGTCACCAGGCCCGAAGCGTTGTTGATGGCAGCAATCTCCGACGCGGCTTTCAGCATCTGCCGCTTGAGCACCACACCCCAATGACGCTGGTTGACCGAGCGCATAATCTCAGCAACGACGCCTTCAAAAGGCACGGAAATAAACTTTGCACTGTGAGAAGCACCGTAGCGGTCCCAGATGTAATGGACCACCTGGCGCACACCGATCTCATGCGCAGGGCCACCAAGACTGAAAAAAAGAAAATGGGAACGGAGACCGCGACGCATCATCAGATAGGCAGCGACGGACGAATCATAGCCTCCCGAGACCAGTGTCATAACGGTTTCCACCGCGCCCAGGGGATAGCCACCGGCGCCGCGATGTTTGCGGTGAGCGATGTGATAGTCGTGATCCTGGACTTCAATCCGTACCTCGACTTCCGGCTCGCCCAGATCAACACCTTTGGGCGCAGAGGCTTCAAGAAGTGCTATGCCAACCAGTCGTTCCAGATCGATGGACCGGAACGAATGGTTTCCATGGCGTCGAACCCGAACTGCAAAAGTTCTGCCACGGATGCGTTGGGAAAACGCCGCCACCGCCTTTTCCGCCACGTCCTCAACGCTCACCCAGGGAAAAACACCGATTTCCTGGATTGTGGAAATGCCAGGAATGCGCTGTAGCTCCTCTATAACCAGGCCTGCCAGTCCGCGACCGTCGGGAACATCTACATCCACCCTGTCCCAGGAGCCCTCCACATGCATGTCACTATCAAGGCGCGTCAGCAATTTGCGGATATTCTGGCGCAGGTGCCGCATCTGTTGTCTGCGGACGGGCTTGCTCTTGATGGCCACTTCGGGGGCAGGGCGGATAAGAAGTTTCATAAATCGGACGTCTGTCGGGTAGCGTATTCGCGAGAAAGTGCTTAGTGTAACGGTTTCGATGCATGCCTCAAAATCAGGCATTCCCGAAGCCGGTTTAATCAGAAAATAGGGCGCCACCAGATGTCAGGGTGCCAGCGAGAAACATTCAGGAGTTTCACCGTTCATGACTGAATCCACCATCAATGCCCTCGTGTCCCCGGAGGGCAGCCTGGAAATCCTGTCCACATTTGAAGTCAATCGCCTCAAGGACAAGAGCGAAGGCGGCCTCTACCGCCTGTTCCGGCAATGTGCTCTGGCGGTGCTCAACACCGGTATCGAAACCGACGACTGTAAAGCTCTGATGGAAGCCCATGCGGATTTCGACGTTCGCCTGGTGCCCCAGCCAAGGGGCCTCAAACTGGAACTGGTCAATGCGCCCGCCCACGCATTTGTGGACGGGCAGATGCTGCGCGCTATCCGCGAACATCTTTTCTCGGTATTGCGGGATATCATTTATTCCTACTCCATTCCCCAGTCCGCATCAGGGCTGCGCCGGGACGACCCGGAAGGTATTACCAACCTGATTTTCCACATACTGCGCAATGCGCGGGTATTGCAGGCCGGCCGACACCCGGACCTGGTGGTGTGCTGGGGCGGGCACTCGATCAACGAACGTGAATACCAGTACAGTAAAGAAGTGGGTCATCAGCTGGGCCTGCGAGCTCTCAGCATCTGCACCGGTTGTGGCCCGGGCGCCATGAAGGGCCCGATGAAAGGCGCCACCATTGGCCATGCCAAACAGCGGGTCAAAAACGGGCGTTATATCGGCCTGACGGAGCCCGGCATCATCGGCGCTGAGGCACCGAACCCCATCGTTAACGAACTGGTGATCATGCCAGATATCGAAAAGCGACTTGAAGCATTTGTGCGCACCGGCCATGGCGTGATTGTGTTCCCGGGCGGCGTTGGCACCGCCGAGGAAATCCTCTACCTGCTGGGCATTCTGCTGCATCCGGACAACGCTGACCTACCCTTCCCGGTGGTGTTCACTGGCCAGAAGGAAAATGCTGAATACTTTGAAATGATTGACCAGTTCATCCGTAACTCACTGGGCGACGAAGCCGCCAGCAAATACGAGATCATTATTGACGATGCTGACAGGGTGGCCCGCACCATGAAGCAGGGTATGAAGGATGTGGAAACCTTCCGCCGTGCCATGCAGGACGCCTACTACTTCAACTGGATGCTGAAAATCGACCCGGTGTTCCAGATGCCGTTCGAACCGACGCACGAGAGTATGCGGGCCCTGGAGTTACACCGTGACCAACCCGCGCACCTGATTGCGGCCAACCTGCGTAAGGCGTTCAGCGGCATTGTCGCCGGTAACGTCAAGGAGAGTGGTATACGCCAGGTCCAGAAGCACGGCCCCTTCGAAATTGCCGGAGACCCGGCACTACTGACGCCTCTGGAAGCCATGCTGAAGGAATTTGTCACACAGAATCGTATGAAGCTGCCGGGCTCAAGTGCCTACGAACCCAGCTACCGGATTGTCAGCGGAGCAGCACAAGCCACTCCCTGAGATTGATTGGGCTGATGATGGCGGGTTTTACTTCCCGCCATCTGCCGGCAGGCTCGCGTAATAGGCTGCCAGATTGGCAATATCCTCATCACTCAGGCCCATGGCCTGGCCCTGCATTACTGCAGACTGCCCGCCGCTACGCTGTTTGTTCTTGTAGGCCTTGAGCGAGGACACCAGGTACTGTTCGTTCTGCCCCGCCAGGTTGGGGTAACCTGGGATGGCAGCGATGCCGTTCTTGCCATGACAGGCGGCGCAGACAGCGGCCTTGGCTTTGCCTGCCTCGGCATCGGCGGCAGTCGCAACCGCTGGAATAGTTGTACCCAGTGTGAACAGAACGGCAATGGTGTGGTATTTCAGATTCATTGGTTTTACCCTCTCATCGTTTTTGGTACCCGACAGTAAACCTGAAGGGTGAAATCTGGACAAACTTATAGCACAGACGAAACAAAGCTCAAATGCGATAAATCAATGCGTCAAACGTATCAGTACGCTGTATCGCGCCATTCAAGTCAATGTAATTTCAGCGGAGAAGCGAACATGCCCATCCAGGTTCAGGAACTCGAATGCCGGGAAGGCACCATTGGCCAGATCACTCTGGATTCTCCCGGCAGCCTGAATGCACTCTCGGGTTCAATGATTAATGACATTCAGACTACGCTGGACCAGTGGGCCGAAGCTGAACATATCTGTATGGTAATCTTCCGGGGGGCCGGCGAACGCGCATTCTGTGCGGGTGGCGATATCCGTGAACTCTATGGCGCCTTGTCCGGTGCTGAAGACAGCGCTATTCCAGCAGGCTTTTTCGCTAACGAATACCGTATGGATTACACCATCCATCGCTTTCCCAAACCGGTCATCACCATTGCTCACGGTGCCGTTATGGGCGGTGGCATGGGCATTCTCTCCGCCTCCCGCTACCGGGTGGTTACCCCGGATATAAAAATGGCCATGCCCGAAATTTCCATTGGCCTGTTTCCCGATGTCGCCGCCAGCTGGTTCCTCAACCGCTTACCCGGCCGACTTGGACTGTTTATGGGCCTGACCGGCGCCCGGCTCAACGCCACGGACGCTCTGCGTGTGGGGCTGGCCGATATGGCCATTCTCCCCGAGCAGATCGATTCGCTGATTGCCCGCTTTCAGGATGAACGCTGGACCGACGAGTCCGCCGCTAATGACAACCGCCTGTTCCGCCTGATCAAACAGCTGGAGCACCCGGACTACCGGGCGCTGCCGGCCAGCGAGCTGGCTCGCCATGAACAAAGTATTGCCAGGCTCAGTGCCGGCGATGAGTTACCAGATATCGTTGAGAACCTGCTGGCCGCAGACATCGACAGTGACTGGTGGAAGGCCTGCATGGACAATCTCCGTGATGGCTGCCCGGTTACAGCCTGGCTGGTGTGGACCCAGTTGAAAAAGGCACAACAGATGTCCCTGAAGGATATTTTCAGAATGGAACTGGCCATGGCAACCCGGTGCACCCGGCGGCCGGATCTAAGAGAAGGTATCAGGGCCCTGCTGATCGAAAAGGACAACACGCCTCAATGGTCGTTCAAAACCGTGGCCGAAGTGCCCGGGAGTGTTGTCGAGGAACACTTCGTGCCAGAGCTGGATGACAGCAACGACCCCATGAAACTGGACTGAGAAACGCGGCCATCAAATATCGGCGCCGGCCTGGATAAGCAGCATTTCCAGGTCGCGGTTGTTGCTGGCCCGCACCAGATCGAGAGCCGTACTTCCGTTCGTGCCCCTGTAATTCACATCAGCTCCCGCGGCGAGCAGAATTTCTGCAGTCAGCAGATCTCCGCCTTCCACGATATGCATCAGCAGTGACCGCCCGCCCTGGCTGACGTTCACATTTGCCCCTGCGGCCAGCAATACTTTAACGACTGACAAATGGCCGTCACGCGCAGCCAGGATGACCGGCATTGTGCCTTTACTGTCTTTCGCATTCACTCTGGCACCGGCAGATAACAGCAGCTGAACCAACCGACGATGCCCACCGTCCGCCGCAACCATCAGCGGTGTAACGCCATCGGGTGCTGCACGGTCCGGTTCCGCGCCCTCGCTGAGCAAAAACCAGGCAATGCGGTCCTCGCCTGCCCTCACTGCAGCCGCCAGCGGCGTGCCTTCTTCCGTCAGGGTGTTCAGTGACGCACCCGAAGCAGCCAGGGATTCCACCCGTTCCAGATCACCGCTGCTGACAGCGGCCATCAGCGGCGTATCGGCCACCGATGACTGGCGCTGTTCGAGGTTGGAGGGGTTGCCACTCGAGGCGCAAGCCGTAACGAGCAGACTGGTCAACAGAAAAAGCAGGAGTTTCGGAAAGATGAAGCCGGATCCCTGGGCCATGATGGTTCAGTCTCTATTGATTCATTTTTGCGGGTATTCTGGCCAGTAACCGGGGCGAATGACATCGAGCTGTTCACAAGTCAGGCCGGTTTTGCAAAAGTTCACGAACCATAATGCGCAGCGCGAACTCTCCCGGCTCACGGCCCCGGCATAGGCCTGCCGCCTGCAACTGCCTCCAGGACCAGCCCTGAATCACAGCCCTGGCCCACAAAGCGGCCTGGCTGCTGGCTGCCACCAGGCCGATCACGCCACCCTGCATAGACAGCTTTCTCAATACCGGAAGCGTCAGGTCAAAACCCCGGTACCCCTCGGCAAAACTGTTCAGATCCTTGCGGTCGTCGTCATTGATGGAACCGACAGTGGGCAGACCGCCAGTCAGCTGAAGAATCAACTCTGGCTCCAGATCCGGCCAGTTCAACGGCACCAACGTGAGCCAGTGCTCCGCCAACCGTCTGCGCAATTGATCCGTCAGCACCTTTCCCTGGCCCGACGCACCACTGAGCAATTGCAGTGGATATTCGCCACTGCTGGCTTCCCGCTTCAGTCCCAGACGCACGGGCTGAAGCCCGCATCGTTGCCAGAAGGATACCAGCCCGGCGTCACCACCAAAGCTGGTACCAACGCCATCCAGCCCCTGCTTACGGGCATGGTCCTGTGCTGCAACTACCAGCTTCGCCCCTAGCCCCCGGTGCCGCAGATCCTCATTTACGGCAATGCGCACCACTCGCAGCAGGCGCTGGCTGGCGGCTTCGGCAAACCCGCTGTGGGTTGCCAGCGACTGGGCCAGCAGATGGCCCCGCAAGCGGCGCTTACCCAGCATCACCTGATCAGCCAGTGCCGCATCCAGGCCACCTTCCACCGTTGCCCAAAGCACGCCCGCCAGCACCCCATCACACGTCAGGCGCCAGCTCACAGCCGCCGGGTCATCCATCCACTGGCGCAGATCACCGGGAGACGTGCGGTAATGGGCATCAACCAACAAACCAAACGCCTCGTTCAGTTCCTGCTCTCCGGCGGTCGAGGGATTCCAGGGTTCAACCACCACGCCGGAGCCATCACCTTTTGAAACCGGCGCTTCTGCGCCCAGAAGAAACATCTCCCGCGTCAATGGTTCCAGAGGATCGGACGCCGCCCACCGGATCGGCGCCGTGAGTGAAGCACTTCGCCAGTGAGGCGTTTCGGTATCCAGCACTGAACGGAACCGAACCGCAAAACCACGGCCAGAGCCCTCATAGCCATGCACCGTGGTGGAGAAGATGACCCTGGGCCAACCCAGCAACACCCGCTTCAGCAGGTCTGCCGGAATCGCAGCCGCTTCATCCACCATCACCACCTCTGCCTCGGGCCGGTCCGCCAGCAATTGCTCGAGGGGAACATACGCCAGCTGAGCATGATCACCCCCGGCAGCCAACCTGGCGTGATGAAAAAGAGTTTTCACTGTCGCCGGCTCGGGTGCCGTTACAATCACCCGCTGGCGCCCCTCGCTCAAAAGGCGGATCGCCGCCATACCCAGCGCAGCAGACTTGCCCCGCCCCCGGTCAGCAGTTACCACCAGAGGCCGCCGCCGACGCCCCAGCCCCGTGCGCACAATCTCGTCCACCAGCCTGCGCTGATCCTCGGTGGCGCCTATCTGGAAGGCCTCGTGCGATGTGGGGATATCCGGCAGAACGGGGTCCGGATCCACCGCGGGATTAACGCGAATAACATCCGGATCATCGGCCAGAATACGCCCAAGCCGTGCAGCAAAGGCATGGCGACCGGCCCCTTCGAGCCCGGTCCGCCGATAATCCGGGTCGTCAAAACTACTCCACTCATCAAGCAGCGGCATCAACCAGAAAAACAGCCCCCCAGCCGAAAGCGTCCCCGACAAGGCCGCAAAACTGTCCGGCGGATTGCCCTGCCAGCCGTCCCAGACCACACCAGCCAATTCCTGACCCAGCCAGCGCCGACCCTCAACCGGTTTAATCCGCGTCAGCGAGGACTCCGGCTGGTCATCAACCGGCCCCGTCCAAACGCCCGGCGTAACCGCCAGAGCCGGAAGCACCTCACACAGCCACGCAAGGGAGTCCTCACGATCACCTTCGAGCAATACCATTCGCCGTTGCCCGGCTGTCTTCAGATCAGCTTGCAGCTTCCACCATCGGTCCTGTTCCGGCATGTGCTTTCCGGTTTCATCCGACATGCACTCAGCTCAGATCCACTGCATGGCGTTTAAGATCCTCCAGCGTCGAATACTTCAAAGCCGAACGATGAGTGGCTCTCAGTTTTACCCGAGGCGCACAATCCGCCTCAAATGCCTCCTGCCAACGGGACGCACACAAACACCAGGAGTCGCCCTCTTTCAACCCGGGGAAACCAAACTCCGGTCGAGGCGTACTCAGGTCATTGCCCTTGGCACTCGAAAACTCGAGAAACTCTTCTGTTACAACGGCGCACACCACATGAGCCCCCAAATCGTCCGGCCCGCTGTTACAACACCCATCCCGGTAAAATCCGGTTTCAGGATCCGTACCGCATACTTCCAGGGCTTCGCCGAGCACATTCACCGATTCAACAGTTGTAGCCATAACGTCATTCTCCAATGTCAGAGAGAGGGTTTGGATGGGCTCTTCCAAAACTGTGCGGAGCCATGGATGGCGGAGCCCAAGCGACACACGGACGTGCTTGAGCGTGTTTTGGAAGAGCCCATCCAAACCCTCCTACACCCAACGGGAGATTAATCCCGGCAAGGAGGAAAGCAAAAGTCATCAGGATTATGCGGCACCAGTATCAGCACTACCAGTCGCCGGGTACAATACACCGCATGTCTACCCCACCCCAAATACCTGAAGATTCCAATCTGCCCGGTTACCTAACAGATGAACAACGGGCAATCATCACCGCAGGCTTTGAACATGCAGTGATTACTGCCGTGGCAGGTAGTGGCAAGACCTCCACATTGGCCTGGCGCATACGGTACCTGTTGGAACAAGGCCACGACCCAAACCGCATGCTGGTTCTAATGTTCAACCGCAGTGCCCGCGTGGACTTTGAACGCAAACTGCGGGATGTCAGCCGCGACACCGGGCTGGCCCTGCCGGAAATCCGCACCTACCACGCCATGGGCCTGCGGCTTTACAAGCGCTTTGTGCGGGAAGGCTTCCTGCCGGGGTTTTCCGACAAAATCCTTACCGACCAGGAAATCAGCTACCAGGCCTGGCAGCTTACCCGCAGACTGGCCCCGGAAGACCTGGCGGACGAAATTCGCCGCAACAAGAAAGATTTCGTTGAAACCGCCATCAACTTCATCGATCTGGTGAAAACTACCCTATCCCCGGTAGACATCGTATTCGAGGAGTTGGGCTATTCCGACAAACACCGTTACCTGATTGACCTGTTCCACAGCTTCGAGCAATGGCGCAAATCCAACAGCCGGATCAGCTACGCCGACATGCTCTACGAGCCGGTAATGGCCATCCACCAGAATCCGCCGCTACAGCGGTTGGTGGGCAACAAGATGGACCTGGTGCTGGTGGACGAATACCAGGACACCAATGAGATCCAGCATTTACTGCTGAGGTACGTGGCCGGGGACCGGGCGCGCGTTACGGTGGTGGGCGACCCGGACCAGACAATTTACGAGTTTCGGGGCGCCAAGCCGGACTTTATCCTCAGGCGTTTCAGCGAGGAATTCGAAAGTCCGCTGGAACAGACCCTGAGTTACACTTTTCGCTATGGCCACCAGGTAGCACTGCTGGCCAACCACCTGATCTGCCATAACACCGGGCGCAAGGACGTGCTGTGTCACTCCAACCCCTCTACACCTGCAACCGGAGTCACCCTGCACCAACAGGAAAATGACAGCGACATCGTTGTGAAACTGCTGCAGCCGATGAATGATTTGGCCCTCGGCAATACCGCCATTCTGTTCCGGGTCTGGAGCCAGAGTGTCCCTATCGAGCTGAAGCTGCTGGCACGGCAGCTGCCCTATCGCATCGATGCCGGCAAGGGCGCCCTGTTCAGTCGCGAAATTCAGGCCATCACCAGCCTGCTGATGGTGGTGTCCGGCCGAATTCGCAACTTGCCGGACGATGACCGCCTCGATATTGCCCGGCAACTGCTTCGTTTTCCTCATGTTGGCCTGAAGGAGCCGGAGCTGGAACAACTGGCGCGTTTCCTGGCGGGATTTGGCGATGGCTGGCATGAGCGGCTGCTCGCCATGGACTTCGACGCGCTCGCACCCATGGCGGCCAGAAAACTGCGCAAACTGGGCGAGACACTGGCATTGCTGGGCCACTTCAGAGGCTCAGTGGCGGACCTGATAACCCGTTATGCGGATGAAACCGAGCTCTATGAGGGTATCCGTAGCCTGGCGCTCACTCACGAAACCGCCGACGAGCGCATCGAGACCATTCGCGGCTTCCGGCTCTATCTGGCCGGATTGAAGGTCAGTATTGACGGGGCGCTTGAACACCTGAAAGACCTGAAAAAACAGGCGGGGGAGAATCGGCGGGGCGGCGTCCTTCTCTCCACCATTCACCGCACCAAGGGCCTCGAGTGGTCTACCGTTATCCTGCCCGGATTACAGGAGAAGTACCTGCCTTACAGTCCCCGGGCCCAGGACGACCCGAAAGCATTTTTGGAGAGCGAACGCCGACTGCTCTACGTAGCCATGACCCGCACCCGGGAACAGCTTCACCTGATTACCCGTCCCTTTGGCGAGAAACGGCACCTTGATGGTGACCAGGGCCCCAGCCGGTTCGTGGACGAGCTGTGCTTTCCCCTGTCGCAGGAATTCGGCCAATGGCTGGATAACCGCAGAAGCGATTCAGAACCTTCCGTAACAACAGCCGCACCCGTCACGACGACCGGCACCCGTTACGCCTCCCGGGAAGGCGTAATCCTGAATGGTAGCAGCGTAACCGGGGAAGACCGGACGGCTCCGTTGTGGGCAAAACCCAGACTCAGCCACGCCATTTTCGGTGCCGGTTCGGTTGTTGGTGAAGACGACCGTTCATTCGAGGTCAGGTTCGATAACGGCGACACCCTGAACTTCAGCAAACAGAGCGCCCATCTGTATTTCACGGCCGCCGGCGAAGAAGCCTGAGTATAATTGCCGATGTACCGTGAGCATTTATGCTTTGTTTTTTTGAATCCTGTAACGTAAATTTACCGTAAACACCCATCAACAGCGCGTTATGAGGAAGTTACGCGTTTTTTTTCAATAACGATAAACGAACAGGAGGTTCTGCATGAACATCATGCGCCCACTGGCCATTGCGGCCCTGACAACATCCCTTGCGACACCCGCTTTAGCCGAACGCGAGCAAACCATTTACCTCAGCCCGTTTGCCGGCTTCCAGCTGTTTGATCATAAACGGGAATTGAGTGAAACAGGCACTTTTGGCATCGGAGCAGAATTTCGTTTCCACCCGAACTGGGCTGTTGAAGGTGTTTACTCCAGGGCAGATGCTGATCGCAAAAACGTAAGCGGCAGCAGCGATTTCGAAGAGCTGCGACTGGATGGAATCTATTATTTTGCAGATCAGGACCAGGCCTGGAACCCGTACATTTCCGCCGGTGCCGGCCATGCTGACTTCGGCGATGACGTTCTGATGGAACAGACCGCCGGCTCCAATCATGATGAGACCCGGGTCAACGTGGGTGCTGGCTTCCGCTACAACGTCAGTGACGGCGTGTCCATCCGCGCAGAACTGCGGGAGTTCCACGGTATCGACGAAAGTACCTTTGATACCCAGGCAACCCTGGGCTTGAGCTTTGCTTTCAGCCGCACCGTATCGGAGTCCAGCCCTGAGCCCGCAGATTCCGATAACGACGGCGTTCCGGACAGCCGTGACCAGTGCCCGGGCACCCCGGCCGGTGCCAGCGTTGACAACACCGGATGCGAACGAGACGACGATGGCGATGGTGTTGCCAACAGCAAGGACCAGTGCCCGAGCACGCCCGCCGGTGCCAGCGTGAACAGTCGCGGCTGCGAACTGGACAGCGACAATGACGGCGTTGTCGACAGCCAGGACCAGTGTCCGGATACCGCCGCCGGAGCGGAAGTGGATGACACCGGCTGTGAAGGTGTCGTCGAGACAGTCGAGACCTTTACCATCGAAGTACAGTTCCCGACAAACAGCTCTGTAATCGGTAATTCCTTCGATTCAGAGATTCGCCGGGTGGCTGATTTTCTGAAGGAAAATCCCGAAACTATCGTGGAAATTGCCGGCCATTCCGACAGTCGCGGTGAAGCCGAATACAATCGGCTCCTGTCCCAGCGTCGGGCTGAAGCCGTTGCTGACCGTCTGACCGGGCCTTTGAGTGTTGATCCGTCTCGAGTGAACGCCGTAGGTTACGGTGAGGAAGCTCCGATCGCTTCCAACGACACTGCGGAAGGCCGTGCTACCAACCGTCGAGTGGAAGCGCGCATCCAGCTTCGCCGCTAGGCGTCGGGGTTGGGTCTGTTTGAATCAACCACACGGGAAGGCGCCTTCGGGCGCCTTTTTTGTGGCCGGCTGATGAGTCATGTTTTGCAAACCAGTGGGAGCTTGCTGTGACCCGAATTCTGTTTGTCTTTATTCTCATGCTGGGCTTGCCTGCTACCACCTGGTCCCAGGTCTATCGTTGCGACGCCGGCGGTGAGACCCGCTTTTCCGATCAGCCCTGCGGAGAAGATTCCGAGGAAATCAGGATTCAGGACAACAGAATTGGCGGCAGCTTTGGCCAGAACCTGCCAGCAGCGCCCGAACAGTCGGAAACCGGGGAAGAACCGGAGAAGTCGGCAAGCCCGGAGGCGGAGGGTACCTGTCGTTTTATCAACTCCACTGACCTGAGGCGGTATCTGGTGCGCGAGCAGGTGGTCAAAGGCATGACCAGGGAGCACGTTCGCAAAGCTTTCGGCCGCCCCCCGGAAACCTATCCCACGCCCCAGGAAACCTGGGTCTACCAGACCAAATACTATGGCAACCTTTACGAACTGACCTACGTGTATTTCCGGGATGGCTGCGTGGAAGACGTGGTCTACCGCAAACCCTGAGTGTCTTGGTTAAAGCCAATCTTCACGGCGTCAATCAGCAAGTTGCGCGGCGTCAGCTGTCGCTCACAGAAGGTGCCCAGCCGGACCTCATAACCCTGCTCTTCCAGAAATAACGCGTAGTCCAGCACCAGCCAGAGCTCCAGCGGCCTCCGAAAAAGGTGCCGCACCAGCTCATGGCGACGCACTGTCTGCAATCGCCGTTCACCATGGGTTTCCCAATAATTGAAGTCCGTTTCCTCTGGCAACGCCAGTCCCTTCCTGGTCGCGGCCCAACGACAGAAACCGGCAAAATCACCATTGATCAGCCCGGGCGGATGTGAAGGCACGGGCAGGTAGGCATCCATACCCCGAAGGGCCCTTTGCATTCCATCAAAACCCAACCGCCACTGGCTGATCCGGCGGGTCTGTTGCCGCACTCTTTCAGGTGCGGTGACGGTTTCCTGCACGGCCAACCGCAGGTCCTCCCGGCTGAGTTGTAATGCATTTTCCCCACTACCGGCCCATCGGGACATCGGCTGATAGTCCGGCTTTTCCGTGAGGTGGTAACAGCACGGCGAAAAGCTCAGTCGTGGTTTCCCACCGTCCGTCACCCGGCGCATCAGCCGACGGTGTAGATCGCCGCAGGCATGCAGGGCAACGCTGTGTGTGGCCTTCGGCAACACCAGCTCCTCGGCCATAACATCCTGACAGTGCAATGACACCGCATCGCCGAACTTCCCCGTCAGGCGGTTACCGTCGTCTACCAGGGCCGGATTCCATTCGAAACCTGACACTTTGCCATCACAAAAAGGCGCCAGGGTTCTGGCCAGGTGCCCCTTGCCACAGCACCAGTCCAGTACATCATGCTTCAGAGGCCGTATAGCCGCTGCAAAGGCGCCGGATTGCAGCCTCTTGCGGCCGGGCATATCGGTGGCCCGGATTTCCGGCAACGTACTCTGCCGGACTTTGCCGTTGGCCAGTTCCGGCACACGGATCAACTCATTGAAAATCTGAAGTGAAGGCAGCTCCCGCCCCAGCAAACCTGCCAGTATTCCGGGGTCGTCCTCCAGCTTCTGGCAGTCGCTTTCTGAGAAATTGGCCACCCTTTCCGCCAGTGCCGGCCACTTAACAGCCCAGGCCGGGCTTGGGTCGGTAAATGGTGCCGGTTGCCACAGCTCACGATGCTGGGCCAGCCAGTCGTTCAGCCGCTGCCATCGCTGGTAAAAAGATTCAGCACCGTGGTGTAAACTCGCCACCGGAGGTAACGTCATGCAACTGGCCTTTGTACTTGTTGAACCGAAGGTTCCCGAAAACGTGGGGGCAGCCGCCCGCGCCCTCTGCACCATGGGCTTTGACGAGCTGTGGCTGGTCAATTCCGACCTGCATACCCGACCGGAGGCCCACTGGCTGGCCCATGGCAGCGATCACATTCTGGACAATGCGCGCATTTTCCCTGATCTGGCGGCGGTAAGAAACTCCGTAGACCTGCTGATGGGCACCTCCGCCAAGCCTCGCCATCAACGGCAGGACTGGCACCAACCCGCACGACTGCGGGATATCATCACCCGCAAGGGCACTTCTGTAGCCACAGCCGCCCTGGTATTCGGCCGCGAGGACCGTGGCCTGTCCAATGACGAACTGGCACTTTGCGACCTGCTGACAGGGTTCCCCATGGCGGTATCCTACCCCTCATTGAACCTGTCCCAGGCAGTCATGCTCTACGCCTGGGAGCTGTCCGGCCTGGCTTCTGCCCGGGAAGCCCAGTCCCAGCCCGCCATCTCCGACGCTCGACTGGGAGCCCTGCGACAACGCTTGGAAATACTGCTGCCAGAGCTGGATACGCCTGCAGACAGCAAGCTTTCGCAGTGGACGTTTGAACGCCTGCCCTTGCTCACCGAGCGGGATATCGGTTTTCTTCATACCCTGTGTGGGAATATCGAGCGGCGACTCGATGAATCTTCTGATTTTGGGAAGCAGAGGACGGGAAACGGTTTCCAGGATACGCGGTAAATACATCCCTGTACGCTCGACAAAAACATCCTTGTTTTTGACGATCCTGGAAAGCCTTACCCGTCCTCTGCCCAGACTAATCAGTTTGTCGTTCCCGCTCTCAGTCTGGCTTTTAAGTGTTCGCGACAATCCTCTATTACCACTGCTCAAATCCGGTCAGCCAACTGCAAGGACTGCTTTGGACGCATGCTTAGGCAACTCTAAACCATGGGAGCCGGTCTGGAGACCCTTCCCAAGATCGTCGAAAACAGGGATGTTTTCGTCGAGCTTACATGGACGTATTCACAGCGTATCTTGGGAAGGGTCTCCAGATCGGTTCCTGCACCAGAGCCAGAAGTCATTCGGCAAACCGCCCAGGCCTGAACGCATCCAGGCACACCGACGGCTCCTCGCCATCGATCAGTTGGGAAATAACCGAGGCACTGCCCGCAGACAAGGTCCAGCCAAAGGTTCCGTGGCCAGTGTTCAGGAACAGGTTCTCCCGGGGACCACGACCGATGATCGGGGGGCCGTCGGGAGTCATGGGGCGGAAACCGGTCCAGGTTTCAGCGGCATGGAGGTCGGCACAACCGGGGAAACGGGATTCCACGGATTTGCGGATAGTTGCCAGCCGCGCCTCCGGGATATCGCGGTTGAAGTCGGCCAGTTCCACAAAGCCGGAAGCACGCAGCCGATTGCCTAGGCGAGTGGAGACAACCTTGTAGTTGTCGTCATGGATAGTGGAAACCGGCGCCCTCTCAGGATCTGACAGCGGCACAGTGAAGCTGTAGCCTTTAACCGGATATATAGGCAGCTGAAGGCCCAGCGGGCGTGTCAGCTGGCCAGACCAGCAGCCGGCGCAGACCACCACGGCGTCGGCCTCAAGAGTCTCTGCTTTCCCGTCTTTATTGCGAACAACAACCTCGGTTACCCGATGATCATCCGCAATAAGGTGTTCCGTTTCCGTGTTGTAGCGGACGCTTACACCCCCGGACTCACAGGCTTTGGCCAATTCGCGGGAGAACAGGTGGCAGTCACCGGTGCCGTCGGTTTCATAACTCAGCGCCCCATATAGTGGACCGTTTCCGACCATTCCGGGCTCGGCTTCGCGAACCTGCTCAGGTGTCAGCAACCGGGAAGCGATGCCGAGCTCGTTAAGTAGTTGGTGCGTCTGACGGTAGCCTTCGAGTGCTTCCGGGGTGCTGGCCAGATGGAGCAGCCCCTGATGGTCGCCATCGAAGTGCAGGTCCAGCTCCTGCTCAAGGGTCAGGAACCGCTCGCGGCTGTGGATGCCAAGGCGGAGCATGGCACGTTTGTTAAGGCCAAAGAGCCCCGGCGACCAGGCGTAGCGCAGTGTGGCAAACATGAACCTGAGAGTTTCCATGGACGGCGGCATTCTCAGTTTCAGGGGCCCGTCTTTCTTGAACAGCCAGGGAATGGCCTTCATCACCATGGCAGGATCAGCCCAGGGATAGACCACGCCGTAGGAGCGCTGCGCTGCATTGCCCTTGCTGGTCTCGTTTCCGGCCATCCCGTGGCGCTCAAGTACCGTCACCTGGTGGCCCCTGCGGTTCAGTTCAAAGGCTGTGGTCATACCCACTACACCACCACCCACAACGACTATATGCATTGCCTGTCCCCTTTAATTTCCTGGAGCCACTTCACGCCAATTGAAGAAGCGTTTCGTGCGAGCGATTTTCGCTCATCATCCGATCGTTTCTGAGCGGTTTCCGCTCAGTGTAGTCGTAATACTGCCTTTCAACCCATGGCTGACGCCATTACCGAGCTGGCCCCGCATTTGCTTTGGTGTAATACCTGAGTGAATCCCAAAGACCGTCATCCGCTCTCCTCGAGAAGCGACACGGTGAATCCGGTGGCTGAGCGCTCCGCCAGCCATTTTGCACAACAACAATCAAGGAGAACACAATGGGACACCCCCTATCACGGGCAGGCATGCGGCGTACGCTGCTGAGCACTGCCACTTCCATCGCACTGATATCCGCTGGTGTTATGGGCATCAGCCAAGCCGCGCATGCCGAGGACACGTTCAAAGTGGGTCTGGTCACTTTCCTGTCCGGTGGTGCATCAGGGCCATTCGGCGTACCTGCGGCACAGGCGGCTGAAACTGTCATCAAGGCCATCAATGCCGGCGAGTTGCCTGCCCCATACGACAGCGCCGGGGTCAACGGTCTGCAGCTTGAATCGGTGGTGATCGACGAGGCTGGCGGCCCCACCAAACAGGTGGAGGAATACCGCAACCTGGTCCAGCGCCAGAACGTCAATGCTGTTATCGGTTATATCTCCAGCGGTGACTGCCTTGCGGTCGGTCCGGTCGCGGAAGAGATGCAAACCTTTACCATTGCCTTTGACTGCGGCACACCGCGTCTGTTTGAAGATGTCAGCAATCCGACGTATCTGTTCCGTACCGGCCTGGATGCGGTCGCGGATAACGTCGGCGCCGCCCATTATCTGAACGATGCCAAATCGGACATCAGCCGGTTGGCAGGCATTCAGCAGAACTACGCCTGGGGCCAGGATTCCTGGCAAGACTTTACGCTGTCCATGGAACAGCTGATGCCGGATGTCGAGATTGTGGATAACCAGACACCGCAGATTTTCCAGGGCAACTACGGCACCGAGATTTCAGCGCTGCAGACCCGCCGCCCGGACATCATCCATTCCAGTATGTGGGGTGGTGACATGGAAGCGTTCGTGGCCCAGGCCAATGTCCGCGGACTGCTTGAGCAGGCCACGGCGATTCTGACCACCGGCGAGTCCGGCCTGCACCGTTTCGAGAATCAGGCGCCCAACGGCACCATCCTTGGCGGTCGCGGCCCGTTCGGCGGTTTCATGCCGGAGAATGACCTGAGCGAATGGTTCTCCAAGGCCTATGAAGCCGAGCATGGCACCCCGCCAAGCTATCCGGCATCGAAAATGGCCCAGGCACTGCTCGGCCTGAAATACGCGGCTGATAATTCCGGCGCCGAAGGCGTTCCCTCCAGCGAACAACTGGCAGCCGCTCTCAAAGGCGCCACCTTTGAATCTGTCAGCGGTACCGTGAAGATGGCCCTGGCAGGCGGCCACCAGGCCATGCAGCCGATGCTGTACGGCGAGTACCACTACTCGGCCGATACCGGGCCAGAACTGCGCAACGTGCGCGCGTACAAAGGCGAATGTGTATCTCCACCCGACGGCCAGAACGCTCTGGAATGGATCAAGGCAGGCTTCCCCGGAGCCGACTGCGACTGATCCATGAAACCGGCCCGGCAACCTCCGGGTTGCCGGTATTACCGCTAACAGGAGTACACACAGATGTTAACCGTCTGGGCGATTCTTATTGACGGGCTTATCTATGCCTCGTGGCTGTTTCTGGTCGCTGCGGGGCTAACCGTTATATACGGTGTTATGCGAATTCTGAATATGGCCCATGGCAGCCTCTACGCCCTGGGCGCTTACGCAGCGGCCTCGGCACTTGGCTGGTATTACAACGGGGTCGGTGACCAGCTCTGGATAGCACTGGCAATGATCGCGGCCTGTGCGGTCATGATCGGCGCACTGGCCGGGGTCATCATGGAGCGCGGGGTGTTACGGCTGATGTACGGTCGCGACGAAGTACTGATGCTGATTGTCACCTTCGCCATGCTGCTGATCCTCGAAGACGTGATGAAACTTATCTGGGGAACCACGCCTTACTTCGCCTATCAGCCCTATGCGGCGATGGGGCGGTTCAATATTGGTGTACTGACGGTATCCGGCTATCAGCTGATGGTGGTGGGTGTGTCTGTGGTCGTGGGCCTGGCGCTCTGGTTCTGGCTGGAGCGTACCAAAATCGGCAAAATTCTGCGTTCGATTATCCACGACCGCGAGGTGTCCGAGGCCATGGGTGTGAACGTGCGGCGGATGTTCACCATTACCTTCATGATCGGCGCGGCCCTTGGCGCCATCGCCGGCGGGGTTACCGCCCCCATCATTTCCGTGGTGCCAGGGGTAGGCGTGGAAGTCATCGTTGTCGCCTTTGCGGTGGTGGTCACCGGCGGCCTGGGCAGCATCACCGGGGCCGCCATTGGCGCCCTGATCGTCGGTCTGGCGAGGGCCGTCTCCATTCACACCATGCCGGAACTTGAATTGTTCATCGTTTACGCCGTCATGGCCTCGGTGCTTATTTTCCGGCCCCATGGATTGTTCGGCCAAGCTGTCGCGAGGAAGATCTGATGGCACTGCAAAAGTCAGAAATCATGCTGGTCGTTGCGGCCGCTGTGATCACGTTATTGTCGTTTGCCGTTCCAGACTGGCTGGCATTCACCACCACCCTGGCCATCGCCAGTGCCATGGTCGTACTGGGTGTGGTCATGCTGATGCGGGCCGGGCTGGTATCCTTTGGCCAGGGGCTGTATTACTGCATCGGTGGTTATGCGGTCGGCATGGGTGGCCGTTTTCTGGGCATCACCGACGCCCTGGTGCTGATTGGTATGGGAGTCGCGGTGACCGTCGCCCTTGCCATGCTGTTGGGCCTCCTGCTGACTCGCTACCGGGAAATCTTCTTTGCCATGCTGACCCTGGCGTTTTCGATGATCCTTTACGGCATTCTGGTCAAAAGCCAGAATCTGGGCAGCACTGATGGATTTGGCGTCGGTAACTGGACCCTGCTGTGGTTCGACCCCGAAGGCGGCAAAGGCAGCAAAACCGTTCTCTGGCTTGCCACCGCGGTGGGCCTGGCAGTGGCGCTGTTTCTTAACCGTTATTTCGGATCGGCCATTGGCCTGGCCTGCGAGGCCATTCGCGAGAACGAAGTCCGGGTGGAGTACATGGGCATGTCCCGGCGCCAGATTCTGTACATCAACTACGTGATTGCTGCGGCGATAGGCTCTATCGGCGGGTCCCTGACGTCACTGGCGGCGGGCCACGTCGACCCCACCATGGCGTACTGGACCATCTCTGGCGAATTTGTGTTTATTGCCCTGCTGGGCGGCACCGGCCATGTGGCCGCGTCGTTCATCGCCGCGATGATTTTCATCATGGTCAGGACCTACGCGGTCGAGCTCTTCCCCAACTCCTGGCAGTTGATTCTGGGCACGGTGTTACTGCTGATCATCCTGTTCCTGCCCAAGGGTATCTGGAGCCTGTTCACCCGTAAGCGGAGGGTCGCATCATGACCGAGATTCTGAAAACGGAAGGACTGTCCAGATATTTCGGTGCCGTGGTCGCCGCGGAAGACATCAACGTGACCATCACTGAAGGGGAAATTGTTGGCGTCATCGGCTCCAACGGGGCGGGCAAGACCACCTTCATCAACATGGTTACCGGCTACCTGCCGCCATCGGCGGGCACTATTGCCTTTGATGGACATCCGATCAAAGGCCTGGGGCCGCGCAAGCTGATGCGCAAAGGCCTGTCGCGCTCGTTTCAGATTCCCCAGCTGTTCCTGGAACTGTCGGTGCTGGACAACCTGTCGATGGCACTGTCGGCGTCTGAGCATCGACACCTGGAAATGCTTCGCCCGGTGCGCACACCCGAGCGGATCGCGGCGGCGGATGAAATCCTGAACCAGATGGGCATCACCCAGTATCGGGATGAAATGGTCACCGCGATGCCCCAAGGGGCCCGTAAACTTCTGGACATTGCCATTGCCATGCTGGCTAACCCACGCATGCTGCTGCTGGACGAGCCCACCAGCGGTGTCAGCACCGATGAAAAACACGCCCTCATGGACACCGTGATGGAGGTGGTAAAGCGGCGTGGCCTGACAGTATTGTTCGTGGAACACGATATGGAGATTGTACGCAAATACGTCACTCGTGTGCTCGCCTTTGCCAGCGGCGTCGTTATCAAGGACGGCCCGGTAGAAGACGTACTGGCCGACGAACAGGTTCAGGAACTGGTCACCGGCAAGCGCCAGCAGAAGCCCACCGAAGGCAAAAACGATACCCAAGACGAAACCCAAAAAGGGGGCGCCTGACATGAGCCTCAAGATTGTAAATCTGGACGTCTCGATCGAGCGCATCGGCATACTGAGGCAGGTTGATATGGAGATCCCGGCAGGCAAGATGGCTGGCCTGATCGGTCATAACGGCGCGGGGAAAACCACGTTCATCAGGGCCATTATGGGGCTGCTTCCAGCCGACTCCGGCTCTATTGAGTTCAAGGGTGAGGATCTGACCAGAAAAGCCTCCCATCAGCGTGCCAGGCTCGGCATCAGTTATATGCCGGAAGATCGCAGGCTCATTCCTGAGCTGACGGTGACCGAGAACATGCTGATGCCAGCCTGGGCCAACGGCATCAAGGACGGCGACAAACGCCTGAAATGGATTTATTCGCTGATGCCGGAAATCGCCGACTTCGGTGAGCGCAAAGCTCTGCAGTTGTCTGGCGGCCAGCAGAAACTGGTGGCGCTTGGGAGGGCCCTGATGCCGGGACGGCAGTTGATCCTGCTGGATGAGCCTTTCGAAGGTGTTGCGCCGGTGCTGGCCCAACGCTTGTCGTCGGTCATTGGTGACCTGAGGGGCGAAGGCCTGACGGTTCTGATTGCTGAATCCGATGACACCCATTCGGCGGAACTAGTGGACAGTACCTGGCGCATTGAACGGGGTGAGGTAACCGCCGGCCACCACAGAGATCCGTCAGCATCCTCTCAGGGCGCTCACTCCGCCTGATCTCAACATAGGAGAATCGCGATGAAGATTCGTGCAGCAGTTTTACATTCCATAGGTGCGGAACGGCCATTCCAGGACACCCGGCCCCTGGTTATTGAAGAGCTGGAGCTTGACCCGCCCGGAGACAACGAAGTGCTGGTTCAGATCAAGGCTGCCGGGCTTTGTCATTCCGACTTGTCGGTGATTGACGGCAATCGCCCCCGACCTGTGCCTATGGCGCTGGGGCACGAAGCCGCCGGCATCGTCAAGGCCGTGGGCAGCGGTGTTCGTGATCTCAAGGAAGGCGATCACGTCGTCGCCGTGTTCGTACCCAGTTGCGGCCATTGCTCGCCCTGCGCCGAAGGTAGGCCTGCGTTGTGTGAGCCAGCAGCCAAGACCAATAACGCGGGCACTCTGGTCAGTGGCGAGCATCGCCTGCATCGCGATGACGGCACGCCGGTAAACCATCATCTCGGGGTCTCGGCCTTCGCCGATCATGCGGTGGTATCCCGGGACTCCCTGGTCAGGATCGACCCGGCTCTGCCTTTCCATCATGCCGCCCTGTTTGGGTGTGCCGTGCTCACCGGCGTTGGCGCGGTGATTAACTCGGCCAATATCAAGGCCGGTCAGACGGTCGCGGTTATTGGGCTCGGCGGCGTGGGGCTGAACAGTGTACTTGGCGCCATGGTCGCGGGTGCCAGCGAAGTTATCGCCTTCGACCTGGATGACAGCAAGCTAGCGCTGGCCACGGAGTTGGGGGCTTCTCATGCCTTCAATAGCAAAGATCCGGACTGTGTCGAGAAGATCAAAGCACTCACCAAGGGGGGAGTAGACTGTGCCATCGAAATGGCGGGCTCGGAAAAGGCCCTGGAGTTTGCCTATCTGATCACCCGTCGCGGTGGTACAACCGTCACCGGCGGCCTGGCTCACCCGGAAAAGAAAGTGGCGATCCAGCAAGTCAGCCTGGTCGCCGAGGAGCGCACACTCAAAGGCAGTTATGTCGGCAGTTGTGTGCCGGTTAGGGATGTCGCCCGCTATGTGTCCCTGTTCCAGCAGGGCAAGTTGCCGGTAGACAAACTGCTGACCCACACTCTGACCCTTGACCAGATCAACGAGGGTTTTGAGCGCCTAGCCGCCGGTGAAGCCGTCCGTCAGGTGATTGAATTCAACTGAGGATTCAGGAGCTATTCAGAGACTTGAGGGCACCATCCCCGCACCGAGTGCGGACCTGTATCAACAACCACAATGACGACAGGAGAAAAACCATGGTCCTTAACACTAGCTGTAAACGCATTATTCCGGCGCTGATAGCCGGATCAGCCCTGCTGATGTCGGCGCCAGCGCTGGCCGAAACCGGTATGGAGCGGGTGCAGAAAAACGCACCCAATAACTGGGGAAAATGGGGCGAGAATGACGAGGTCGGAGCCCTGAATCTGCTGGGTAAGGAACAGGTTCTGCAGGCCGCCAAAGCGATCCGGAGCGGCAAAACTTTTACCCTCCAGATTCCCATGACTCACGGCAAGGGTCCGGTATTTCCGGGCCGGGTACCTACCATGCATTTCATGGCGCAGGATGAGAGCATTTACTCATCAGGCAAATCCGAGGCATTGGCTGGAGGCGTCAAATTCTCGGATGACGTAGCGTTCATGTATCTGCAGGGCACCACCCACGTGGATGGTCTCGCCCACGCCTGGTATGGCGATCAGGTTTACGGAGGCAAGAGCGCTGACAGTACCGTGCATGGCCATGCCCACGGTGATGTGGCAGCTATCGGCAAAAAAGGCATAACCGGACGCGGGGTCTTACTGGATGTTGGCCGTCATGTGGGGGGCGGCGACAAGCACCGTCTGGCACCAAATACGTGCGTCAACCTGGAGGATTTACAAGCCACGGCCGAGGCCCAGAAGGTCGAGATCAGGAAACGCGATATTCTGGTGCTTCGTACCGGTTCCATCGCCCGCTTTTACGAAGATGAACCGGATGCCGAATGGAGCGCCATGACCGAGCCAGGCCTGTGTTACAGCCCTGAGCTGCTGAGCTGGATTGACGAGATGGAAATTCCGATGATTGCTGCCGACAACATTGCCATCGAAAAGGTCGCTCAGGAAGTCGACGGTGAGCAGATGATCATTCCTCTGCATGGTGCTCTGATGCGGGATATGGGCGTGGTACTGAGCGAGATCTGGTGGCTGGATGACCTGGCCGCTGACAGTGCCGAAGACGGTCAGTACACCTTCATGCTGGTAGCGGCGCCACTGAAGATGGAGGAAGGCACAGGCTCACCTGTCAATCCGGTTGCAATCAAGTAACACCCCCAGGCCGACCCCGATCCGCCAGGTCAAGGCGTATCGGGACGTGTTGGGCGACTCAGGGCGTCCGGTTGCCGCGACGGCGCTGCACCAGCTCTGGAGATGGCTTCAGCAACTCGGCCTCATAAACCACCCACTCACCCAGCATAACGCGGGTGGGTGGATACCGGTCACTGGCAACTGGCCGACCAATGGCCTGAGCCTGGACAATCTGGTGGGTTTCGGCATCAATATAGGAAGTAAAACCTTCAGGGTCTTTCGGGAGTTCAATTTCCAGCCCCTCCAGCGCCTTGATCATGGCGTCGGTATCCGAGACGTCTCCGACCATGCCCACGGCCTTGGCGATAACCAGCATACCGGCGTAAGCGCCTTGCGCCGAATAACTCGGGTAGCGGCCGGAGAGATCGTGAAACGCCTGCACAAACCGGCGATTGCGCTCGGTGTCGGGCCAATTAAGGTGGTGGCGAGCGGACAGTATCAGGCCCGGCGGGGGGTTCTGGCCCAACGCCACGAGGGTGTCGTAGTTGCCCCCGGTATCGAAGTTTGCGACCGGCATTTTGCGGAACAGGTTGGTGGTGCGCGCCTGCTCGATAAAGGCATTGAAATCGCCGCCCCACAGCGCGGTGACCAAGATGTCCGGCGGCGATTCCAGTAGCGACTGGATGTAGAGGGTGTAATCGGGTTCGTAGAGTTTGGGCCAATACTGGCCGGCTATCTGATACGCCACGCCAAGCATGTCCAGAGCCTGCCGCAGGTCTCGCCAGGCCACACGCCCGTACTCATAGTCCGGCCCCAGAAAAGCCAGTGTCCGCCAGCCGGTTTCAGCCTGTAATTCCCTGAGATAACGGGCACCAGCGGCGTGGGAATACCAGGTATCGCTGGATACCCGGAAATAATATCGGTGGCCTTCTTCCAGCACGCTGCGGGAACTGGCGTGGTCAGTGCCAATCATGATGATGCGCCGGTCCCGGGCGACGCGGCTGACGGCAAGCCCGACCCCGGAGCTGACCATACCGCAGAGAATATCGGCCTGGTCCGTCTCGATAAAATTCTCCGCCATCTGCACGGCAAAGGACGCCTTGGAACGGGAATCGTCCACGATCACCCGGAGCTTCGGTGCATCGGGCTGCTGTGCCAGCTCCGCCAGCGCCACCTTGATCCCGGTAATACTGTCGCGGCCATAGCTGGCCGGACGCCCGGTCATCGGGTACATACAGGCCACGGTTACATCTGCTTCGGCAGCTGAGGCCCCGAGTTCCACCCGCCCGACCGGTTCGGTGGCAGCCGCGCCCTGGCCTGCCACCAGCAGGCCGATAAAAAGCCAGAACAGGCCCGCCAGTTTCCCCCGGCACATCATGTCAGATTCTCCTGGTCCAGCCCGAGGCGTTGCAGACGACGCTTGAAGGCATGGCGAGACAGTCCCAGAAACTCCGCAGCCTTGCCCTTGTGTCCGCCGGTTTCCGCCAACGCTTCCAGCACAATCTGTCGCTCCGTCCGCTTCATGCGTTCACCGATGTAGTCAGGATGCAGGTCTTCCTTCTGCATCTCAACGGGCAAATGAGAAGGTTCAATCAACTGGCCCGGATAAAGAATGGTGAGCCGTTCCACCAGATTTTTCAGTTCCCGGACGTTGCCGGGCCAGGCGTAATGCCGCAGATGCTCCAGGGTTTCCGAGGCATAGTGAATGGGCTGGGAGCGCTCTTCCCTGGCCTGGGTTTCGGCAAACTGCTCCAGCATCAGGCCAATATCACTGCCTCGCTCCCGCAGGGGCGGTATCAGCAGTTCAATCACATTGAGCCGGAAAAACAGATCTTCCCGGAAGCGTCCTTCGCGCACCTCCGTTTCCAGCGGGCGATTGGTTGCAGCGATTACCCGGACGTTCGCGGTGCGCGGACGATTGGAACCCACCGGGCGGTAACTGCCATCCTCCAGGAAATGCAGCAGTTTTGCCTGCAACACCAGCGGCAGTTCGCCAACCTCGTCCAGAAACAGGGTGCCGCCGTCTGCCAGCGCCACCAGGCCGATCCGGGTCTGATGGGCACCGGTATAAGCGCCTTTCTCCGCGCCGAACAGCTCTGCCTCGATCAACTGCTCCGGCAGGGCCGCGCAATTGATTTCCACAAAAGCCTCCGTTGTACGGGGGCTGCTGGAGTGGATGGCCCGGGCCACCACCGCCTTCCCGGTACCGGATTCCCCCTGCAGCAGAATACGTCCGGCGCTGCTGGCCGCCACCCGCTGAATGGTCTGCCACAGATGGCTCATGGTGTCGCTGTTTCCTACCAGCCCGGACGCGGACGCGGCACGGTCACGGTGGTAATCCAGTTCACTGCGCAGCCGGATGCGCTCGGTGGTGTTGTTGATCAGATGCAGCAGTTCGTCCAGTGCGAAGGGCTTGGTGAGGTAATCGGCGGCCCCCGCTTTGGCCGCCTGAACCGCTGCACGGGTATCACCATGGGCTGAAATCATCACCACCGGCAAACCCGGGTAGTCGCGGCTCAGTGTCTCCAGAACTTCCATACCGCCGATGCCCGGCAAGCGCAGATCCAGCAGCACAATGTCGGGCTGCTCGCGGGCAATCATCGCAAGACCGTCTTCGCCAGAATAGGCACAAAACGCTTCGATATCTGTCTCTTCAAGAGCAAACATCAGCGAACGGACGAAACTCTGCTCGTCATCAATAATCAGTATTCGAGTCGGCATGGTAGTGCTTTTTTATATTGTGAACATGGTCTGATGCGGGCAATAGCAGAGTCACCGTGGTGCCTTCGCCCGATTCGCTTTCAATGCTCATATCTCCGCCGTTCAACAGCACCAACTGGCGGGTGATGCTAAGCCCCAGGCCCGTTCCTTCGGCGCGGGTGGTAAAAAACGGCTCCGTAACCCGCGGCAATACATCCCTGGCCACCCCGGTGCCATTGTCAGTCACATCAATGCGGATACGCGCGCCCTCGCGGTGAGCCCTTAGCCGCACCGAGCGGTCCGCCTCCGCAACCCCTGCGCAGGCCTCGATCGCATTGGACAACAGATTGGCCAGGCACTGGGTGACCTGGTCGGGGTTGGCGTGCAGCAGCAGCCTTGAATCCCCGCTGGCGGTCACCGTAACGTTCAGTTCCCGGGCGCGGCTCGACGTCATCGCCACCGCCTGCCGGAACACCCGCCGGACTTCAAAATGCTCCGGCTCAGCGGAGACCGGGCGACCGTAATCCAGCAGGTCCCCGACCACCCGGTTCAGCCGGTCGATTTCACCTTCCACATCCTGCAGCAACCCCCGGCGCCGCTGATCCTCTTCCCTTCGCTCGAGGGCCTGAACGGTCAGTTTTATGGTGGCCAGCGGGTTTCTTACTTCATGGGCGACACCGCTGGCGAACTCCCCGAGAACCGCCATTTTTTCCACCTGAACCGTGCGCTGAATCATTTCCCGCAGCCGTTGCGCCATCGCATTGAAAGCATAGGCCACCTGGTCAATTTCGTCCTTGCGCGGGCCGGGAACATCGAGCTGGAAGTGCAGGTCACCAGAGGAAAATGCTTCCGCCCCTTGTACCAGACGGTCGATCCGCCGCCTCAAACTGCGGGCAAGCGCCCAGAACAGAAGCACTGTTCCCAGCGCCAGCAGACCTGCCAATCCGTACATGACCATCTGCGCATTTCGCAGGGGGCTGAGGATATCGGCTGCGGTGATCACATAATCAATGTGCCAGCCCGGAAACACTTCCGGGCCTCGAACCAGCCCCGGCGGTTCACGAAGTACGGTGCTACCCGTGGGATCCAGCAGCACTCGGCCGGGCGTCCTCAGGAAGGGCTTGACAACTCCGGCCAGATTTTCCGTGCGGATCTGTTCAGTCAGCGAAGCCAGTCGCACATGCAAGCCTACGGCACCCTCGGCACCGTCATCGAACAGGTAGCGTAAGGGCTGTCGAATCAGTAGCCAACCGGGCTGACCCTGTTGCGGTAACGCCGGGCCAATCAGCTCGGTGTTGTTCTTTTCGACCCGGGGCAGCCCCGCCAGTGACCAGTTGTCTCTGCTCCAGTAGGGAGGGCCGGACGCGGCCTGCCCCGGCACCACCTGTATCAGTCGGTCATCTGCGTCGAAGAACAAAATACCGTAAAGATCCGGCGAGTCGGCTTCCACCCGGACCAGTTCCTTTACTCCTTCCGGCACCGCCTCGGTGTAGGCCAGATAAAGCGGCATGGCGGGATGGCGTGACAGGGTTTCAAGCTGATAGATGCGGTTTTCCAGAAACGCGCTGAGGCGATTGGCCGTGGCTGACATCTGCGCTTCAAGGTGCTGCCCAGCCAGGCGCTCGGTGATGGATTCGGCCACGGTCATGTGCAGGATGCTGAGCGCAGTCGCTGAGCCGATGATTAACGCCAGCGATAGCAGGGTATAGCGGCCCACCAGACTGAGTTTGGATTTCATAGCGTTGTCCATAGCACAGTGACACGGACTCTGAAGCTCTGACTAGGGTTTAGCCGTCAATAACTTCCGATAGGCCCTCAAAACCGATTCGTCCTCAGTCGGGTATTCAGGGGCCAAGCGTTCCAGTTGCTCGGCCAGTATAGCTGCAACGATGGCTCTGGCCTGAGATTTCCTGTCACCGGGCACAATAAACCAGGGGGCTTCCTCTGTGTGAGTCGCAGCCAGGGCTTCTTCGGCGAACTTTTCATATTCGCCACGTTTATGCCAGCCGTCGATATCCGATTTATCGAATTTCCAGCGTTTGCGGGGTTTGTCGAGGCGTTTGAGAAGTCGCTCACGATGCTCGTCCTCGGAAAGGTTTAGCCAGATCTTGATCACCGTGGTGCCCTCTTCCACCAAGTGGTTCTCGAAGCCCCGAACGGACTGGTAACGGTTTTTCCAGTTATAGCTCTCCGGCTCATGGACCGGCCATACCCTCTCCGCAATCACCGCCTCATGATGGCTTCTGTTGAACGCCACCATTTCGCCAAAGCCTGGCAGGAAAGGGGTCACCCGCCACAGAAAATCGTGGCGGGTTTCGGCGCCCTTGGGCCGGCTGAACGACCAGGCATGGAAACCGGCCGGATCAACGTAGGTTGCCAGGGTGCGGATCAGGCTGTCCTTGCCACTGGTATCCGGCCCGTGGGCTATCAACAACACAGCTCTTGCCTGATTGGCCCACAAGCGACGTTGATACTCTCCAATCTGTTCCAGGCTGGCCTCCAGCCCCGGCAGTTTGTCGTCATCGTCCAGCAGGGTCGGATAATCCCGAAACCGGGCTTTCTTGGCATCAAAAAGAAACGAACGGGCAAACGCCGATAACTTCATCAAGAGGCTCCGTGCAACTCTCTATGGAGGTAATACAGGTCAATAATCGGACAAGCTGGTAAACTACCGTCCTCAAATATTCAGCATAGCAGCCGTTCCCGCGGTTGCATTAGAGTGTGGTGTCCGGATATGAGTAAAAAACGTCGCGAGATTCCCGTATTTGATCATCCGATTATTGAAACCCACTGCCACCTGGATTACCTCAAGGACCGTCCTCTTGAGGAAACCCTGGCCGAAGCACAGCGGGTCAATATCGAGCGGGTGATCACCATTGCGGTATCACCGGAGAACCTGTCTACGGTCCGGGAGCTCAGCCAGGCAGCACCCTGGGTTTACGGGACACAGGGCATTCACCCCCATGATGCGGAAAAGTATTCCGATGCGGCCGAAGCGGAAATCCGCGCCCATGCCGGTGACGAGAAGATCGTGGCGGTGGGTGAGATCGGTCTGGATTACTTCTACGACAACGCGGATCGCGATGTCCAGCGTGATGTATTCCGCCGCCAGCTTCAGATCGCCTGCGACACGGACCGCCCGGTGGTGATTCACAGCCGCGAGGCCGACGAGGACACCATCGAGATCCTGAAAGAGTTCGAAAGTACCCTCAAGCGCCGGGGAGTGATTCACAGTTTCACCTCCGGCCCCGGCCTGGCGCAGTATGCCCTGAATCAGGGCTGGTGCCTTGGTTTTAACGGCATCACCACCTTCAACAAGGCGGAAAACGTCCGCGACATCGTGCGTATGGCGCCCATCGAACAGATTCTGCTGGAAACGGATTCGCCGTTCCTGACCCCGGCACCCTATCGCGGCAAGGAGAATGCGCCTTTCTATATCCCGTTTGTTGCCGAGAAAATCGCCGAAGTGAAACAATTGCCGCTGGAGAACGTATTGGCTACCACTTATGACAATAGCCTGAGAACGTTCTTCCAACGTCAATGATCAAACACATTCCCGTATCAGCACTGAAGGTCGGCATGTACATCACCGACCTGAACAACGACTGGATTCCTCATAATACCCAGCGTCGCCGCGGATTCATCAAAAAAGAGGAAACCATCGAGAAAATTCGCCGAATGGGGGTGGATTCCGTTTATATCGATGTTTCCCGCGGCCTGGATTCCCAGGATTCGGAACCAGCCCATGAGGTTGACCAGCGCAACGAAGCGGCCCTACAAAACGCAGGGGGGCTGAAACCCGGCGTTTACAAGCGGGTCAGCGTTGCTGAAGAAATGGTATTTGCCCAGCAGATACACACCCATGCCCAGGGGCTGGTGGGTAACCTGATGAACAGCGTAAAGATCGGCGGCGCCATCGATATAGCACCTATCCACCAGTTGGCCCACGAGCTTCAGAGCTCGGTTTTCCGGAATGCCAATGCACTCAGTTGTCTGGGCCGTATCCGCGAAAAAGACAACTACCTGATGGAGCACTCCGTTAACCTCAGTGTGCTGATGTCCCTGTTCGGCAACTATCGCAAACTATCGCCAGACGCACTGCACCAGACCATCGTCGGTGCCCTGCTTCATGACATTGGCAAGATCCTTACACCGGACGAGATTCTGCATAAGCCGGGGCGGCTGACGCAGGAGGAGTTCGAGGTAATGAAAGCCCATGCCCGGCATTCGCGGGAAATCCTGTGTTCAACCGAAGGTATCGGTGAACTGACCATTATCACAGCAGCAGAACATCACGAGCGTCTGGACGGCAGCGGCTATCCGGAAGGCCTTATAGGGGATGAGATTTCTGTATACGGGCGCATGGTGGCCATTACCGATGTCTACGACGCTATCACCTCGGACCGGGTCTATCACAAGGGCATGACGCCGACCCAGGGCCTCAAGAAGTTGTTGGAATGGAGCGGCAGCCACCTGGACCCTGCCCTGGTGAAAGAGTTTATCCGGTGCGTTGGCCTCTACCCTATTGGCGCTCTGGTGCTTCTTGAGAGTGGTCGCCTTGGGGTGGTGGTGGAAACCAATGAAGAGGACCAGCGCCTGCCCGTGGTCCGCGTGATGTACAACACCCGCTTCCGCCTGCCCATCACCGTGGACACGCTGGACCTTTCCCAACCGGGCACCCAGGACCGTATTCTGCGATCCGTCGATCCGGACGATTACAGAATCGATGTCCGCAAGTTTCTTGCCTGACGAACCGTGGAGGCGGCCGGAGCTCTGCTAAGCTCTCAGTAACTCCACTTCAGGATTCATAAATCGGCAAATGATCGCAACCCTGTTCCAGATTCTGGGCGGCCTCGCCCTCTTCCTGCTGGCCATGGAGATGATGACCAACGGTCTGAAGAGTGCTGCGGGGCACCATCTCCGTCACATGCTGGGCCACTGGACCAAGACACCGTTACGCGGCCTTGCGGCGGGCTTTCTGATCACCGGCGTGGTCCAGTCGTCCGGCGCGGTAACCGTTGCCACCATAGGATTTGTAAACGCAGGTCTTCTGAGCCTCAGCCAGTCCCTGGGTGTCATTTTTGGCTCCAACATCGGGACCACCGTGACGGCCTGGCTTGTCAGCCTGGTAGGGTTCGGTTTCAACATTGAGGCCATTGCCCTGCCCATTCTCGCCGCAGGCGTCGGGCTAAAGCTGATATCAGGCAATCTACGCAGTCAGTCCCTCGGCGAGGCTCTGGCCGGTTTCGCACTGTTTTTTCTCGGCCTGTCTATCCTCAAGTCTTCCCTGGAATCGGTCACCGGGGGCCTGGACAACGGCATCCTGCTGCAAAACGACTACGGCTTGCCCGCGTTCATGTTGATCGGCTTTCTGGCAACGGTGCTGACCCAGTCCTCGAGTGCTGCACTGGCAATGGTCCTGACTGCAGCAGCCGGCGGCCTGATACCCCTGAACAATGCTGCAGCAGCGGTTATCGGTGCAAACCTCGGCTCCACCTCAACAGCGGCCCTGTCAGCCCTGAAAGCAACCGCCAACGCCCGCCGCCTTGCTGTTGGCCATATCCTTTTCAATGCCGTGACCGGTGTTATCGCGCTGCTGATTCTGCCGGTCATGCTATGGACCGTTGCCTTACTGGCTGACTCGTTATCGCTCGATGCCAACATTACTGTCTCCCTGGCCCTGTTCCACACCCTGTTCAATGTCCTCGGTGCCTTTTTGATGCTGCCCTTTACGCCCCACTTTGCACGAGTTCTGGGGCGACTGTTTCGAAGCAAGGAGGAGGATCTTGCCGAACCCCGGTTTCTGGATAACACACTGATTACTACCCCGGAGCTTGCAGTGGGTGCTGTTGACCAGGAGATGAAGCGCCTGTTCGACCTCACCCGGGGGCTTCTGCGCGTAAGCCTCGACCGGGAAGATCTGAAGCCTGCGCAAATACGCCCGAAGGCGGAGACCTGCCTGACCATCAACACGGCGATTGCTGACTACATCTCCAGGCTCCGGGCGGAAAAAATACATCCGACAACCCTCGACACCCTGACCCGGAGCATGCTGACCTGTCGCTATCTGGCAGAAGCCACGGATTTGGCGCCGGCCCTGTTGCAGTTAAGAGAAGCCCGGAAACTGCCTCAGCTATCCGTCCTTTCCGAAGAGCTTGACGAGTATGTGGATTTACTGAGAACCCTGGTGGCAGCAGATAAACGTTTACCGGAGACACTGAATGACACCGAGAAAACCTATCATATGCTCAAATCCCGCATGCTCGCCATGATCGTCAGAGGTGAGTTTTCGCCGATTGCCGGAGAACGCACTCTTGATGCCCTCAGCTCAGTGCGACGGCTTTGCGACCAGTGGTACAAATCCCTGGCCTGGCAGCCAGCTACGGAACTGCTTATCCCAATGAAAGAAACACAGCCATGAATACCGGAGACAGGAATGACAGGATAAAACCCGAGGCAATGGCCACCGGCACGCAAGCCAGGCCGCCACTGCTGCGGATAACCGGCAGTGTAAAGTCCATGGCGGTAGCACCGCCGTAACCAATTGCCATAGCCGGTCGCTGACCAATTAAAAGAGGAATAATGGCCAGCGCGATAATTTCCCGGATAACGTCATTAAGAAATGCCACGCCACCCCAGGCCGGCCCAAGGGCATCACCAATCACGATGCCGGACAGCGAATACCAGCCAAATCCCGACGCCAGTGCCAGCGACTCATGCCAGGCGGCATCCAGCCAGGGCACCAGGACCAGCCCCGCCAGCAACGAACTCCCGGCCATGGCCAATGCGATGCCCAGGCCCTGACGATTCAGCAGCAGCCTGCGAAGGGACAATCCGGCATTGCGCAGCTGCAGGCCAATCAGAAACAGCAACAGCATCAATGACCAGGTTGCCACATCCTCTGCCATGGGCAGGTCAGGGAGCAGGTAAAATCCGGCCAATCCCCCCGCCAAAACCGCCACCAGAGGCTTCAACCCTGCCAGGAACAGGCGGCGATAACCTCGGGGCTGATCCACATGATCCTCTCTCGTCGCCATGGGTTGCCAACGATGAAACAGCCATAACCCGGCCATATTGGCGACAAATAATACCAACACCAGGGCAGCCACCTGGGAAGCCATGCTGGCCAACTGGCTGCCAACCCCTTCCATTTGCCCCAGACCAAGCCCCAACAGGGCAAGGATAAAATACACCAACCCCTCTACACCGTAGTGTATGGCCGTCATCAAATAACGGTTCTCCAGAGCCAGGGCAAATCCCAGGAAAAGCGGAGCCAGAATCAGCAATGCGCCGGTGAGCATGACGTCCTCGGAAGTGATTGATCAGATGGGCAGTTAGCCGATGGGCTCATACTGGTCGGGGTCAAAATGAAAGGTGCCGGCGCTGGCATCACGGTCGATACGAATGGTGCGGGCACATCGCTGAGCCATGACGGACCAGACCACATAATCGTGGGGCTGGGGCTGGTAATCCTTTCCCATCAATGCACCGGCAACACTGCGCAGTACCGATTCTGCCTGAGTAATGGAACGATAGGGGCCCTGGCAGCGGTGTTTCTCGGGCTGGCCGTTCAACGATCCGCTGAGCGCCACCAGCGCCCAGACGTTGTCACCAATCGGCTTTATGAAAAGCTCGACCCGACGCTGGTCACGAAGCATCACCAGCGAGCGCAGCGGGCCACGACCGTGGAAATAATGCAGTTTCACGGCGTACAACCGTAACGGTCAGTGGAGTACATGGCCTGACCTGTCCTGCACCAGAACCCAGGGCGCGATAACCACAGCCCAGAGTTCGGTGTTTTCGTCGTACCAGTGACGGGCCAGATCGGGTGCAACGTCTCCCACCTGACCGGCGTCCATCCAGCTTTTGAACCTCGTGGTATTGTCGGCCGCCAGCTCTGCCGCGACATCAAGAAGATCCAGTTCGGGTCCCACTTTCACCACATGGCCACGAGCGTAGTAAACCTGAAGATCGTGCCAGTTGATCCGGGAGGTTTCCAGATTCAGTTTGCTTTTGAGTTCTTCCGGAGATTCTTTGTTAAACATGCTCAAACCTTGGACTTCCATATTTCGCATATCTGGTCTGCCAGGGTCATGGGGTCAAATGGCTTGGGTATCACTTCCACTGCTCCCAGTTCCCGGTACGACGCAACTTCTTCAGTTTGCACCTTGGCGGTCATGAATACTACCGGTACACCCTTCAGCACAGGGTCTGCCTGCATGGCATGGAACGTGGACGGGCCATCCATGCCAGGCATCATTACATCAAGAAGGATTAGCTCGGGCGCAAAATCCGGGCCTTCCAGAAGTGCTTCCTGCCCCGAGCTACAACTTTTGAGCGAGAATCCGCCAACCGTTGCCAGTGCCAGTTCAGCCACTGCTCTGATATCGGCATCATCCTCCACATAGAGGATTCGCTGAAGCTGTCCTCTTTGCTCACCCATTGTGACTCTCCGTGTTGCTATCGCTCAGGCCCAGCCTGCGTAACAGGCGCAAACATTCTTCGCTGGGCTCTTCCTCATCCACCAGCAATGCGGACGTACGCATGATCAGTTTCGATTCGCTGGTGGCCTCACGCGGCAAAAAGTGAACAGCTCCAATCAATTCCCGTAACTGCAAAGGTAGGTGCCACTGCACCTTGAGGCGATTCCCGTAGTTCTGTGCCCATGTTTGCAGCACACTTTCAATCCGGTCATCGGGTATTGAGCCATTGCGATCGAGGCATTGCTGCATCACCTTGAGCACTGCCAGTTCCCCCACGCGGCTAAGCAGAGCCGCAGTGTGAACCTCTGAATGATTGGCATCCACTCTCAGCGCAATCCGCTCAGCTTCGCTTGCCACCTTTTTGGATTTTTCGAGAAACCCAGCAGCTATTTCAGCGAGGCGGCCGTCGCGTAATTGCCCGGATATATCAAGCGACAGCGCCATGGCATGCTGAAGCGCTCTGTCCACTCCCATGGTTGCAATCGCATCTTTGAGATTACGCACCGGTTCACCCGTTTTCTGAAGCGAAGCGCTATTGGCTACATCCAACAGCCGGGTTGTCAAAGCCACCTCGCCGTTCCAGCGCTCAGCAAGTTGCGAAACAGAGAGATCCTGTCTGCGATCAAACAGCTCGATGATTTTTGCAGCATCAAAAGCTGCCGGAAGCTGAATGACCGAGTCCATCGAGGTTTGAAGAAGCTCATCGAGATCCAGAGGCGTATCGTTATAAAAAGCCTCAGGATCAATCAGTGCCGTCAGCCTTTCGTGCAGCAGTGCCACATCAAAAGGTTTGCTGATGTAGCCACTGATACCATAGTGCGCAGCCTTTAGGACAGACTCCCGGTCCGATCGGCCGGACACCATGACGATCACAGAATTTTTGTCATTTTCCCGGACTGCCCTGACCACATCAAGACCCGACCCGTCCGGCAGGTTCCAGTCAATAATCAACAGGTCAGCCCCGTGTTGCGACCAATGATCCAGGGCATTTTCAACGGACGATGTGACGAAAACCGTGCCGCCAGGATAAAGTCCGTCAACCACCGTTTCTATCAGGTCGGCCAACAACATGTCGTCTTCAAGAATCAGTGCTTTCATAAGAGTCGCGTTTCAAACCTGGTGAAAAACGGTAACGCCATTCCGACCGGAAGTCTTGCGTTCATATAGTGCCTGGTCGGCAGCATCCAAGGCATCGCTGCCGGAAGCGAACGCATTCAGTGCCGCTACTCCGGCACTGAGAGTGACCGACAAGTCACCGTCAGGAGTGGCGAATGATATATCGGCAAAGGCATTACAGATCTGGCTCAGCACCTTCTGTGCTTCATCCGTTGTGCATTCCGGCAGGATGACTGCGAATTCCTCTCCACCATACCGCCCAATAAGGTCTGTTGAGCGCAGACGGTGCCTGAGCAGGTTGGAGAGCGCTTTGATGACCACATCGCCCGTTCGGTGGCCATACTGGTCATTGACCGCCTTGAAATGATCAAGATCCAGCATTGCTACGGACGACACATGCGACATTCGCTGGCATCTTGCATGCTCGTTTTCCACCTCCTGCTTGATAACCGAATGCTTCAGCAGCCCCGTGAGACTGTCTTTTATCAGCAGTTCGTTCAGCTGCTGCGCACGATAACAGCGGATCTGCGCCGTCCGGACAAGGTAGTCATCAGAAACCGGTTTGGTGATGAATTCATCCGCTCCTTTGGCCAGAGCCTCGAGCTGTACATGTTTATCCCGCTCGGACGAAAGATAGACGATGGGCAGACTCAGCCACTCCGGATCAAAGCGAATCAGCTTGGCGACCGTGGTTCCAGAGTAAGCTCCCATCCGCACATCCAGAAGCATAATATCCGGGCGGAACTCCGAAAGCTCGGAAAGAACGGTTTCCGGGTCATTGATTGCTCTCACACAAAAGCCGGCGTTTTCAAGAACTGTACAGTAACGGGTAACCAGGTATTCGTCATCATCAAGAATCAGTATCTTCCCGGAAACCGGTTCATTCTGGTCATTAACCAGCCGCTCGATTCTTTCTGCCAGCTTTGGCGCATCAATGGGTTCCGGGAAAAACGCATCCGCACCAGCCTCAGCCAGAGAGTACCGGCTGTTGAAATCATCCTGGCGCCCAAGGCATAAGAGTGGAGGTCTGGAGGCGTTGCCTGCGGACTCAGACGGCTCTAAAGCGCTCGAAACCCGGGCAAGCTCATCTTCACTGGTCACCACTGCTGCCATTCGCGTTTTTTCCGCGAGCGGCAGCGACTCAACATCCATTCTCGATATCAAAAATCCATAGTTGGAGAGGGCCTGTTCAAGAAAAACGGCGGTTTTTTCCGGAAGCCCGCACAGAATAACCTGAATGTCCGGAGCTACCTCACTGTCCTGTTCGCTGTCACGCGGCTGGTGCCCTGGCTTACCCTCCATAGGCTCAACCGTTCCATCTAACAGCGTGCGCAGATGTTGTGCTTCAGCAATAACTTCAAGCAGCTGTTGCGTATCTTCCTCGCGGTGATCGCTATCCTTATCTATATCAGCCGACAGTCGCTCTGCTAAAGGTTTCAAGCGTTCTTCGAGAACACGCGCATGATCACCCAATTCGTTATATCCAAAAGTCCCGGCGGAACCTGCCAGCCGGTGCAGTGCACTGTAGGCCGATGCTATGCTTTCTGTCATGTCGGGGCGTGCCTGGTCGCCACAAGTCAGTTGGGAAGCAATTTCCGCCAACTGATCAAGTTCGCCCTCTGTTTTGCTGCGGAACTTCAGCCGCAGGCGAGCGAGCTTTTCCCCGACGCCCTCTGGTACTTTTTTGTCCATAAAAGGTCTGACACCTCAAACTTTTACTGATATAACCGCGTACATTCGGCTAACCTGAGTTCATCACAAAACATTCTCCTGCAAAACGCAACAGCGAGGCACTTCATTGCAGTCAGGCAAATCCCTTTCCCTCGGCAGCCGGGTGGCTCTGATTGTTATCGGAGGCAGTCTGTTAACAGTTGCCGCTATCGTAATAACCGCTTACCAGGCTCTGATTCACGATTTTGAGGACTTACTGATCCAGCGCCAGATACTGGAAGCTGAAAGGACCTCGGAACAGGTCGACCAGAAGCTTCAGCTGCGCCTGAATGCCCTGTCCGCTCTGGCAGGCCAGCTTGCCAGCAATAATGACTTGCCAGACCGTGCCGAGCTGGAGTCAGCGTTGGGGCGGCAGACAACGCTGCGCGACCTGATGCCAGCCGGGCTACTGGTGTTCGATGAAAAGGCACGAGCAGTCGCCGAGAATATCTACGTTCCCGATCGTGTCGGCACCCAGTACCTGGATCGCCCACACTTCCAGGAGGCGCTGAAAACACGGCGACCCGTGGTCAGTAAACCCATTATCGGACGAACCACGGGCAGACCACTGCTGTCTTTTCTGGCGCCAATTGAAACGGATGATCAGGACCTGCTGGGCTTTGTTGGCGGGATCCTTGATCTTGGCGAAACCAGCCTGCTACCGGCGAATCGTCAGACAGGCAGGAGCGACTCACACAGCATTGAAAGAATCATTGATACGCAAAACTTTCTTTACGTCGATTCAGGACAAGGCTCGCAGCGTATCGAGCCGTTACCACCGCCGGGCGCAGATCCCCTGACCGACGCCGCGCTGACCGGCATTACCCTGGGCCAGGTAGAAGACCAGCAGGGGCAGACCCTGCTATACGCTACCAAACACCTGCAGAGATTAGGGTGGGTGTTCGTTCGTGCCGTACCTTACGAGCAAGCAACAACGCCTGCCAGGGACTCATTTTTTCGTTTTTTCAGCATCAGTTTATTGATCACCCTGGCGCTGGCTGTCCTGAGCTACCTACTGGTTCGATCGACCATGTCGCCTCTGGACCGGATGACCTCGAGAATACAAAGAATGGCTGAGCGCCCGGATTCCGCGATGCGCCTGAAAGAAACCGGCCTCCCAGAGCTCAAAAGCTTGGCTGGTGCATTCAACCGACTGCTGGAGGAGCGGGACAACCTGGCAAGACTCAAGGAACACTTCATGTCATCCGTCAGTCACGAGTTACGCACCCCCCTCACCTCCATGACTGGCGCCCTGAAACTGCTGGCCTCCGGAATCACCGGCCCGCTCAACGACAAAAGTCAGGAAATGGCCAGTCTTGCGCTGAGAAACGGGGAACGTTTGCAGCTGCTGATTTCAGACCTGCTGGATTTCAACAAACTCTCGAGTGGAAGTCTGAAAGTTCGCATCCAGAGCGAACCACTCAAACCCATTCTGGACGCTGCCATTGCAGACAATGTCACGATGGCTGCTGAGCATACGGTGCAACTCGTAGCTGAAGCAAGCGTCTCGGTCAACCTGCATTGCGACAAACACAGGGTTCGACAGATTCTCGACAACTTCCTCAGTAACGCCATCAAGTATTCTCCGAAAAACGGGATTGTCAGGGTAACCGCGGAACGACGTGCATCAGAGTGGGTCCGGATTACCGTCAGTGACCAGGGTTCCGGAGTGCCGGATTCTTTTGCCGACAGCGTCTTCAAGCGATTTGCGCAGGCAGAGACCGGCACCGCCCGATCTGTCAAAGGCACAGGCCTGGGGCTCGCCATCAGTGACGAGTTGGCAACGCTGATGCATGGCGCTGTTGGCTATTACAATGATAACGGCGCACATTTCTGGGTGGACATACCGACCGCCGAAAACGCAGGTTCGACAGGAGAGCAGAGCGATGAAAGCACCTGAAACACCCGCTAACGAACCAGATCGACTGCTCGCTCTGCAGAACACAAACCTCCTGGATACGCCACCGGAAGAACGATTTGACCGGTTGACACGAATGGCAAAACTGGCGTTCAGCGTTCCCATTGCCCTGGTCTCTCTGGTTGATGAGAAAAGGCAATGGTTCAAATCCTGCCAAGGACTGGATGCCCGCCAGACGTCGCGGGACATCTCTTTCTGCGGGCACGCGATTCTCGGTCAACAGCTTTTCATCATCGAAGACACCCATCTTGATTCCCGCTTTTCTGATAATCCACTGGTTATCGGACCGCCCTACATTCGCTTCTATGCAGGTGCGCCTCTCCACAATCACGAGGGATACCGCCTCGGCACGCTTTGCATCATCGGTACCATTCCAAAATCGCTCGATTCCGCGCAGCAGGAACTGCTCCAGGAACTTGCTCGGTGTGTTGAAAACGAAATCAACGATTTCGAGGCGCGAAAATCACGCCGGGAACAACTGGAAAAAACTCAAATTCTGAGCACCCTCAACAGGCTCAGCGTCGACGCGTCCGGTTCCCTGGAACAGAAAATAACCATGGCCCTGGATCTTGGCCGGGAGCACCTGGAATTGGAGACAGGCATCGTCAGCGAAATCAATGACGATACCTATACCGTGCGATGGTTCAGAGCACCGGAAACCTCGGTACTGGCGACAGGGCTGTCGATGCCGGTTGCGCAGACCTATTGCTCGCTGATGCTTGAAAAACGCGATCACCTGGCGATCAGCCATATGGCCACTTCCGAATACTGCAATCAGCCCTGTTATGCCGAGCAGGGCCTGGAGAGCTATATTGCCGCGCCCATAGAGTTTGATGGCAAAGTGTTTGGCACCCTGAATTTTTCATCGGTTTCACCCAGGACCACCCCGTTTACAGACCTGGATCGTCTTTTTGTCCTGGGGCTGGCCCAGTGGGTTGCCGCGCTTATCCAGCAGCATGCCCATGAAGACACACTGAAAAAACTATCCGTCAACGTGCCCGGAATGCTCTACCAGTTCCAGCGGTATCAGGACGGTCGCTCACGGTTTCCCTATAGCAGCGAGGGTATATACGACATTTATGGTGTTTCGCCTGACGCTGTCGAAAAAGACGCCAGTCCTGCATTCGACGCCATACACCCGGACGATGTCGCTTACGTGGCTGAGTCTATCCGGCAATCCGAGGAATCACTGAGTCTTTGGGAATCCCAGTATCGGGTCAAGGGAGCCGGTGAGGACTGGAAATGGGTCGAGGGCCGCGCGACACCGGAACGCCGCCCGGATGACAGCGTCGTCTGGCACGGTTTTATCGCCAATATTGACGAGAAAAAACGTACCCAGCTGGCGCTTCAGGAAAGTGAACAGCAACTGCGCGCATTCTTCGAGCTGTCGCCAATCGGCATTTTGCTGACCGATTTCTACAGTGGCCGCAACCGGGATGCTAACGCCGCGCTGCTGGACTGTACCGGTTACTCCCACTCAGAGTTCATGGAGCTTGAGTACTGGGATGTAACACCTCCGGGATATGAAACACAGAAACAGCAGGCCGCCGCCGACCTGAAAGAGCATGGTCGTTACGGCCCGTTTGAGCAGGAGCTCAGGCGAAGGGATGGCAGCCTGGTTCCGGTTCTCCTTCAGGGCGTTCTGATAGAAAGTGTCAGTGGGGAACCACTGATATGGTCGTTGGTGAAAGACATTTCTGAGCGCAGGCGAACCGAAAAACTGAAAAATGAATTTATTTCCACGGTCAGCCACGAACTTCGCACACCCTTGACCTCCATTGTGGGCTCTCTGGACCTGGTTGCTTCCGGCGTTGCTGGACCTGTGCCAGACAAGGCCAGGGAAATGCTCGCAATCGCCAGCCGCAATGGCCGCCAACTCACTTACCTCATCAATGATCTACTGGATATCGACAAACTGGCCGAGGGAAAAATGAGTTTCCAGTTGAATCCGACATCGCTGAGGCAAATTCTGCAGCAAGCAGCTGAAGAGAACCAGCCTCTCGGTGACCGAAGAGACATTTCAATACACCTTGGTCCTGTGCCCGACACCATTGCGATCAGGGTCGACTCGAGACGCATGGCTCAGGCGCTCAACAACCTGCTATCCAACGCTATCAAATTTTCCGAAGAAGGAAATATTGTGGACCTGTTCGCTACGGAAAAAGATGGCCTGGTAACCATTTTTGTCCGTGACTACGGAGAAGGCATCCCCGAAAAGTTTCACGAACAGGTTTTCGATAAATTTGCACAGGCAGACGGATCGGCAACCCGGAGCAAGGGGGGAACCGGCCTTGGGCTGGCAATCACCAGAGAGCTGATCACCCGTATGGACGGTTCAGTAGGATTCAGCTCGTCAGAGGGTGAGGGCTCTACGTTCTGGATCAGCCTGGAGAGCGATGTTGCCTGACCACTGATTTATGAACTTCCCATCAGCAGCCAGGCGGGCCGCCTATTCAGGCGTCCAGACCTTCCAACAGCCCGGCCATATCGTCAGCGTGCTCTTCTTCCTGGGCCAGGATGTCCTCGATTATGCGCCGTGAGGTCGGGTCCTGGTCGCCCAGATAGCGGGCAATCTCCCGGTAGCTGTCGATGGCGATACGCTCGGCCACCAGGTCTTCAACCACCATATCCCGGAGAGTATCCCCTTCGACAAACTCGGCGTGAGACCGGGTCAGGAGGCCTTCCGGTGAAAAGTTGGGGTTACCGCCCAACTGCACAATACGCTCGGCAAGCCAGTCAGCGTGCTGCTGTTCCTGGTCTGCGTGTTCGAGGAACTCCTGGGCAGCAACATTGGCATTGATCCCTTCGGCCCGGAAATAATGACTCTTATACCGCAATGTGCAGACAATTTCGGTCGCCAGGGCCTCGTTTAGAATCTTTACCACATTATCACGATTGGCGCCGTAACCCTCTGTCACGGCACCCTGTTCAATGTGTTTGCGTGCCCTCTCGCGGAGGGTCTTAACGTCGGTCAGAAACGGTTGATCGGTCATAGTCTCTCTCTTCAATTTTCTTGAATTCTTTTGGATTCGATGTGACTGGTGTCCGTCACATGTGTTCAGGCATTACGAAGCATCTCCCTGACCACATAATGAAGAATGCCGCCATGCTTGAAGTAAACGGCTTCATTCGCGGTATCAATTCGGGACATGAGCTCACAGCTTTCCGTGCCACCATCCGGATAGGTCACCGTCATTTCAAGCTTCTGCCCGGGCTTAATTTCATCCGACAGCCCTTTGATGCTGATGGTCTCGTCGCCGGTGAGCTTCAGGCTCTTGCGATCAACGCCTTCCTGGAATTGCAGGGGCATCACACCCATGCCGATCAGGTTTGAGCGGTGAATCCGTTCGTAAGACTCGGCAACCACTGCCCTGACACCGAGCAGGCGGGTACCCTTGGCGGCCCAGTCACGGCTGGAGCCGGTGCCGTATTCCTTGCCAGCAATTACCACCAGGGGCGTGTTGTTCTCCTGGTACTTCATCGCGGCGTCGTAGATGGGCATTTCTTCGCCCGTTGGCACGAAGCGGGTGAAACCACCTTCCACGCCATCGAGCATCTCGTTCTTGATGCGCACGTTGGCGAAGGTGCCACGCATCATTACTTCATGGTTACCCCGGCGTGAGCCGTAAGAGTTGAAGTCTTTCGGGTCAACACCCCGTTCCTGCAGGTATTTACCCGCCGGGCTGTCCGGTTTGAACGACCCGGCCGGGGAGATATGGTCCGTGGTAACGGAATCTCCGAGCAGGGCAAGAATGTTCGCATCCTTAACGTCGTCGATGGTGTCCGGCTCTTCTTTCAAGCCCTCAAAGAAGGGGGGATGCTGAATGTACGTGGACTTGTCGGACCACTCATACACTTTGCTTTCCGGCGCCTTGAGGGACTTCCAGGTTTCATCGCCATCGAACACTTCCGCATATTCCTTGTGGAACATGTCGGTTTTCACCTTCTCGACCGCCTCGGCAATTTCCTGCTGGCTGGGCCACAGGTCCTTGAGGTAAACCGGATTACCATCCTTGTCTTTGCCCAGCGGATCCTTGAAGAGATCCACCCTCACATTACCAGCCAGTGCGTAAGCTACAACCAGAGGGGGTGAAGCCAGCCAGTTGGTTTTCACCAGCGGGTGCACCCGACCTTCGAAGTTACGGTTACCGGACAGCACCGAGGCCACGGTGAGGTCTCCATCAGCGATGGCTTTTTCAACGGCATCTGGCAGCGGGCCGGAATTGCCGATACAGGTGGTGCAGCCGTAGCCCACCAGGTTGAAGCCCAGCTTGTCCAGATCATCGTCCAGTCCGGCAACTTTCAGGTAATCGGTCACCACCTTGGAGCCCGGCGCCAGGGATGTTTTCACCCAGGGCTTGGTCTGTAGACCCTTTTCTACCGCTTTCTGGGCAATCAGACCGGCGGCCATCATCACGCTGGGATTGGAGGTATTGGTACAGGAAGTGATGGCAGCGATAACCACCGCGCCCGGGTCGAGACGGGTTTTCGTGCCATTCATTTCCATCGGCTGGCTGGCGGCATGATGATAGCTGTCCTGAACACCTACGGCCGTCTGCCCGCCTTCGGACTCCAGGTTGCTCTCCCGGGCATCCGCCGGACCTTCGGCAGTTTCCATCAGCAGTTCGAAAGAGGCCTTCATGTTTTTTAGGGCTACACGATCCTGGGGACGCTTGGGGCCGGCCAGGCTGGCTTCCACCTCGCCCATGTCCAGCTCAAGGTTGTCGGTGTACACAGGCTCCTGGCCCGGCTGGCGCCACAGCCCCTGAGCCTTGGCATAGGCTTCCACCAGTTCAAGCTGGTCGTTTTCACGGCCAGTCAGCTTCATGTACTTGATGGTCTGCTCGTCCACCGGGAAGAAACCGCAGGTAGCGCCATATTCCGGTGCCATATTGGCAATGGTGGCACGGTCAGCGACGGGCATGTCTTTCAGGCCGTCGCCATAGAATTCCACGAATTTGCCCACCACGCCTTTCTTGCGCAGCATTTCTGTTACCGTGAGCACCAGATCGGTGGCGGTGATGCCCTCACGGAGCTTGCCGGTAATCTTGAAGCCCACCACTTCCGGAATCAGCATGGAAACCGGCTGGCCGAGCATGGCCGCTTCGGCCTCGATACCACCAACGCCCCAGCCCAGGATGCCCAGACCGTTGATCATGGTGGTGTGAGAGTCGGTGCCCACCAACGTGTCCGGGTAGGCAAAGGTCTTTCCGTCCTGATCCTTGCTCCAGACGGTCTTGCCCAGGTACTCCAGGTTCACCTGGTGACAGATACCAGTGCCCGGCGGCACCACCCGGAAGTTGTCAAAGGCCTGCTGGCCCCAGCGCAGGAACTCGTAACGCTCCTCGTTGCGCTCCATTTCAATGGTCACATTATCCTTGAATGCGGACGGATCACCGTAATTGTCCACCATCACCGAATGGTCGATTACCAGATCCACCGGTGACAGCGGATTGATCATGGCCGGATCCTTGCCGGCAGCCTGTACCGCTTCACGCATGGCCGCCAGGTCCACCACACCGGGCACGCCGGTGAAGTCCTGCATCAGAACCCGGGCAGGACGAAACTGGATCTCGGTGTCGGATTTGCGGTCTTTCATCCACTCGACCATGGCATCAATATGGCCCCGGTCCACGGTCTCGTCGTCTTGGTTGCGCAGCAGGTTTTCCAGCAGTACTTTCAGGGAAAACGGCAACTTATCTATATTGCCAAGCGTGTCGGCGGCCTTGGGCAGGCTGTAGTAATGATAAGTCTTACCGCCAGCCTCAAGGCTGGAGAGGGTGTTGAGACTGTCTTTGCTAAGTTGTTCTTTCGACATGAGGTGCCTCCTTTTCATTATCCGAAGAGTCCTGAAGGCTTTCGCAGGAGCCTTTACCTCAGTGTACTCCTCCATTTGCTCCATACACTGAGATAAAGACCCTGATTATGGAAGTCACCTATAACTATTGCACCGATTGCCGAGACTTCAACCGGGGTTCCGTGAATGTTCGGTATTGCAGCGGTGAATACCCATCCCCACCGATCATCAGCCCTGCCGGTCGCCATACAGCTGCGCATAAAGTCCCTGGCGGGCAATCAAATCATCATGATGACCCTCCTCGGTGATGTAGCCATCCTCGAACACATACACCCGGTCTGCCTGTTTCACCGCGCTGAGACGGTGGGCGATGATCAGAGTGGTGCGCTGGCGCAGGAACGCCTCCAGATCCCGGTGCAACTGGAATTCGGTTTCTGCATCCAGAGCTGAAGTGGCTTCATCCAGAATGACCACCGACGGATCCGACAGCACCATCCGTGCAATGGCCAGCCGCTGGCGCTGGCCGCCGGAGAGCCGCACACCCTGGCGGCCGATCATGGTGTCAAGCTGATGTGGCATTTCGGCCACGGTCTTATCCAACTGGGCAATGGTGAGCGCCTGCCACATCTCGGCATCGGTCTTGTCGCGGCCCAGGGTCAGGTTCTGGCGCACGGTATCATTGAACAGGGCGGGATGCTGCAACACCGTGGCGACGTGCTCCCGCAGACAGGGTAACCCGATACGCTGAACCGGCACACCGCCCAGCAACACTTCCCCCTGCTGCGGTGTATACATGCCCAGAATCACCTGTACGAGGGTGGATTTGCCGCCCCCGCTGGCACCCACCACTGCCACTTTCTCACCGGGCTCCAGGTGCAGGTCTATACCTTTGAGAACCTCTTCCTCGCCATAACTGAAGTGGATGTTTTTCAGGGTCAGGCCAACGGTGTGGCGACCCCGAAACGGATTCTCCAGGGCGGGATAGCGGGGTTCCTGTTTCAGGTCCAGTAACCGGTTGATGCGCCCAAGTGCAGCATTGGCGGCAAACCAGGCGTATTGCATGTTCAGCATTTCCTGCACCGGCGTGAGCATGAACCAGAGGTAGCCGAAGATGGCGAACATCATACCAATGCTCAGGTCACTGAAAAGCACCGTCACCATCGCGGCCGCGCGGAAGGTGTCCACGCCAAACTGGAACAGCGCAAAACTCGCGCGGGTGGCGGCATCACTGCGCCACTCAAACTGGATAGCATGATCTCGGACCGTGCGGGCACGACTGATCAGCTGGCGAAGGTAATGCTGCTCACGGTTAGCGGCCCTGAGCTGGTGAATGGCGTCCAGGGTTTCCGTAAGGTCGCCCTGGAAGTCTTCATAGGCGCTGTTTTCCCGGCGCTTGAGATCCTTGACCCGCTTGCCGATAAGCATGGTGGCGAAGATCACCATGGGATTGAACAGCAGGATCAGCAACCCCAGTTGCCAGTGCACCCACATCAGTACGACAGCGGTGCCCAACACCGTCAGGCTTGCCACCAGGAAACGGCTGATGGTGGTGCCAAGAAACTGGTCAATGGTATCAAGATCGGTGATGAAGTGACTGGTAATGCCGCCGGAGCCCCGGATTTCATATTCAGACATGGCCACCCGCTGCAGGCGCCCCAGCAAGCGCGACCGGATACGGAACACCACATCTTTGGAAATCTTGGAAAACTCGCGGGACTGGAGCACATTGAACGTGAGCGCCAGCACCCGCAACAGGAACGCTGCCACAACCATCAGGCCGATATAAACCGCCGGTTGGTGCCAGGCCTGGGGCAGAAAAACCTGCATGACCGGCAACACCGGGCCAGCCTCGTCCAGCAGCACCTCGTCCACCAGTACCGGCAGCAACAACGGAATTGGCACACTGACCACGGTGGCCAGAATGGCGAGCACATTGGCCCGCACCAGTCTCGGTTTGTGCTTCAGGGCAAGGGACAGAATACCCCGCCAGCTATACCGATTTTCATTGCTGCCTGTTGAGCCAGGCTCAGCTACGTTCAGATCTGCCGCCTGTTCCAAATGTCCTCCGGTATTGTTTGTGTGCCAGTACTCATACGCAGCATCTTCTGTGACAGTCTACCCGAGCCTGAACACAGCCGTCTGGTGAGATGGCGGCCCTTCTGCCATCATTGCCCCTTATTCTTCGACTTACCGGAACCAGGCCGACAGTGAAACACGACTGCCATTATCACCCCGGCGAACCCGCAAAATGGCACTGCGGTGACTGCCAGATGCATTATTGCACCCGCTGCATGCCGGATGCCGATACCCGCAAACAACATGCGCTATGCCCCCATTGCAGCCGTGCCATGCGCTATCTTGGCGCTGCCACCGAAGTGGTGCCCTTCTGGAACCGGATAGGCGCATTTTTCCGCTACCCGTTCCACACCGACCCACTGATGGTTATCGCCATCTGTACATTGGTGCCCTTGCTGGTCAGTGGCAATCTTATCGGGCTGATTATCACCCTGGTGCTGGCCCTGGCGCTGCTGAAGTATACCTATGCGGTGATCAGGCACACCGCTGAGGGCCACATGAAACCACCACCCGTGGCAGTCGCGTTCAGTGGTAGTGGCTTTGATATCGTCATTCTGCAATTGCTGGTGTTCGCGCTGATGGGCGGCATGGTAGCCGCCGCGGCCATGATAGGCGGTCCGTTGCTGATGTTCCTGGCACTGGCCTTTGTGATAATGGCCCTACCCGCCAGCATTATGGTGCTTGCCATGGAGCATTCGGTCATGGCAGCCGTGAATCCAATGAATCTTGCGGTGCTGATTTCGCGGATTGGCGCACCGTACTTCCTGCTTTACGGGTACCTGATCCTGCTGACACTGGCCTCCGGCGCCGCCCAGGATTTCGCCCTCACCCACTTTGCCCCGGGCGTTGCCCGCACACTGGCTGGCTTCCTCAACAGTACCTTCACCCTCATGCTGTTCCATATGCTGGGTTATCTGTTGTTCCAGTACCAGGAAGAGCTCGGGTTCGCCAGTGATCTTCAGGATGAGGAGCATGATGGTGAAATGCAGAACCGGGACCGCACCCGGCGGTTCGACGCCGACATCGACATGAACCTGAAAGATGGCAACTACGACCGCGTACAGTCCATGCTGAAAGACGCTCTGAAACAGGACTCCCAGAACACGTTGCGACTGGGCCAATTACACCAGTTGCTGACCGCCCGTAACGATATTCCGGAGTTATACCGGTACCACCCCAGGATATTGAACATGCTGGCAGACCGGAACAATGGTGATGGCATTGCGAAGCTACTGGGGGCCATTGAGACCGTTGAGCCGGGCTTCCGGATCGAGGAACCCGAACTGTCGGTGCGTTGTGCCCGCTGCCTCTACCAGCGCGGTCACTTCAAGCCTGCACTGAAGCTGCTGCAGGACTTTCACAAACGCTTCCCCGACAGCGAGGAGCTGGCCCCGGCCTACCTGCTGGTGGCCCAGGCCCTGGCCAACGGGCTGGGCCAATGGGAAAAGGCCTCGGCGTTCCTGAATTTCATCAAGAAGCGGTGCCTGAAGCATCCATTGCATGAACAGATCGACGTTTACCTGCGGCAGGTGGAAAACCGGGAGCCGGTGAAAGGCCCCAAGGCTTCGTTTTCTGTTCAGGAGTAGGCCTGATTGGCGGGGAGGGTGTTCCAGAACACGCTGTGAATACGTCCCTGTACGCTCGGCTCCGCCATCCATGGCTACGCACGGTTCTGGAACACCCTCCCCGCCAATCGGCGATCCAGCAGTGAGTTAGCCGTTTTGTAACAACTGCCTGTAATGGCGAGCCTTTGGCGTCATCTGGAGTTTTTCGAACTCGTCTGCCAGCAGTCGACAAGCCTCCGTCGTGAGGAGCTCATCGCCGGTGCTTTTGAGTCTCTCGAAAGCCTTTTCCGCAGCTTTGAGGTCGTGTTGCTTCAGGCTGGTGAACAGAACCCGGTTGTGGTCTTCGGCGGTCAGGGGCTGGTGGCTCTCACCTTTACGCTGGTATTCCTGCCATATTTCAATCATCTGTTCAGGCTGGCGGCGGCTCAGGGACTCGTTCATCAATTCCCGCGCGCGCTCCCGGTATTGCGGCAACTCCGGACGCAGCTTCGCCAGCTGATACAGGTGCTCTAACAGCACGGTACGATCCGGGTAGTGCTCCCGCAATGCTTCGAACTGGCGTTTGGCCACATCGAAGTCCATCCGCCCCAGGCTGGCCATGGCCTGGCTGTAGCCGGTGGTAAATCGCTCGTCCTTCTCGTCTTCTTCCGGCTCGAAGAACTCTTCCTTTACCTGCAGCCAGCTCCTGCCCAACAACCAGACCATGCCAGCGCCTGCCACGAGGCCGCCAGCGTGGGCCATGTAGGCGATACCAGTGGCACCGGCGAACCAGTAATCGTAAATTTCCTTACCCAGCCACACCGGCAGAATCGCCAGCGCCGGTGCCCGGAAATAATTGAAGTACACCCCGACAAAATAGAAGAAACGGATTTTCTGCAGCCCGTAAATGGCCACGTACATACCCATAAGTCCGGATATGGAGCCGGACGCACCCACCAGCGGTATGTGGCTGCCCATGGAGAACGCGGTGAATACAACGCCGGAAATCGACCCGCACAGCAGGTAAGCCAGCAGAAAACGACCGGGGCCGAGGGCTTTCTCAACGGTAAAGCCCAGCAGGAACAGGAACACCAGGTTACCGATGATGTGCCCCCAGCCACCGTGGAGGAACTGATAGGTGATCAGGGTGTAGAGGGAGAACTCCGCAGGCACCAGCCCTAGCTGGTTGGCACTGAGACGGTCCATTAGCCGGGCTTGAATGTCGCCTCGCAGCTCCATCCAGCGGCGACGTTCCGCAGGGGCAAACAACACGTCCCGGTTTTCCAGCATGTACTGGTAGAATTCGCGATCGGACAGCAGGCTGTAGGCCACCCACAGATCCCCACCCTCCTGGCGCAGCTGCTGGAAATTCTGCAACTCGTAAACCCGCTCTTCATCGCCCTCGAAACGAATCTGGCGCTGCAGGTAATCTTCGTACACCGGTGCTTCAAGGGACTGCAGCCCCGAATCTAGATACTCCTCGATCGCCTGCTCGGTCAACCGGCTGTCACCGCCCTGGTAAAACGTGAATACCAGCATGCAGGCAAGCATCAACCCAAGCGTCACCCAGGGCGGGCGCTTCCAGTTAACGGTATTTTCTGCGGGGATAATCAGCATGGGCAGTCACAATTCATCATAATTTGTCCCGGGAGATGTGCTTTTTACCACAGCATGGCCAGTTTTTCGCGTTGTAATGAAGATCGAACAAAAGTTCGACCAATCGCCAATTGCCGTTGTCCCGGCCACAGCCAATAGTTGCCGGGACAACAAAAATACCGGACGTGCAACCAAGGAAAATGCCATGACTGTACTTATACTGGACAACCCGGAGCTACTTGCCCGAGCGGCCATCGAATCCGGCCTGCCAATGCCGGAGCAGGCATCTGACGGCGGGCCCCGCAAGCCACACCGCGTGCGTTTTCATTACGGTTTCAACAAACACCGCCTGGATGAGCAGGATCAGGCCATTCTGCGCCAGCATGCCGCCTACCTGCGGCACAATCCGGGTGTAAAAGTACGCATCCACGGCCATGCCGATATGTTTGGCGTTGGTGAATACAACCACTTTCTGTCGCGCCTGAGGGCCAGCAGCGCCGCCAAACTGCTTGTTCGTGAAGGGGTGAGGGAAAGCCAGATCCTGGTAAGCGGCTGGGGCAATGACTGCCCGCTGGCACGCCCGGAAGACCACGCCGCCAACCGGAGGCTGGAACTGGAGTACCTCACTATGGAAATGGCTCAGGCGTTATAGGGCCAGCCCCGGAATGTGTAACTGGATTCGGGGGCTATTCCGCCCCCACAAGCAATTCAGCCGTAAACCTGGAATACATTCCAGAGCAGCAACACGGCCATGGCAAGGATGCCTGCCCAGGTCAACAGAATGCCCACCATCCGGGCTATATGAGGGCCACCCCGGCCGTTGATCATGCCAAAGGCATGGAGCACACGCCCCACGACGAAAGCCATTCCTGTCCAGTAAATCAGCCCACTGTGCACGCCGTTCAATTCCGCAATGGCCAGCATGACCAGGCCCAGGGGCGCGTATTCCACCAGGTTGGCCTGGGCGCGGACAGCCGCCTCGAAGTCCCGGTCGTCAGTTATTCCGAGGCTTTTCTTGTACTTCAGGCGAAAGCGGGACACCATCCCCGACAACACCAGCAACAACAGCCCGAGAACGGCTGCGAAAACAGCGGAAACAGGTACGATCATCTTTAACCCTTCTTGATGGCGCTGACGACGGCCACACCACCAATAATCAGAAAAAGAATAAGATTCATTGCGTGCATCTCCCTGCAGCGAAAACAGTCCTCGAAAGACTGCCCTGTTTTGTCAGATGCTTCAAGCACTTCCGTGAACGGCGCAGAAACGTTATCAGACTGGTTCAGGTAGAAGGTGCAGGGAACTCGGCTGTGGCCTCCACCACATAGCGTAGCGGACCATTATTCGCCAGACCATTGAAGGGGTAACAGGTCACCAGCAGCAGGGAATCCCTGGGCAGCTGTGCCGTGTTAATCTGCTCGTAACGACTATCAACAACGCGGATGCGGTCGACCAGAAAGGTACGCCAGTCTCCATGCCGGTCCTGCAACTGCACCCGGCTACCTGTTTCCAGATGCTGCAGCCCCCGAAAATGGGTGTCTCGGTGGCCGGCAATCACCACCGGCCCGGCCTGACTGCCATCACCCAGTACCTGCCCCGGCCCGAAGGCCAGGCTTTCACCGTGGGCACCTTCCAGCACGATCAGCGACTGGCCGGTTTCAGGCAGCGTCAGGCGGGCCACCGGCCAGGTATCCGCCCATGGCCAGGGGCGGGTCTGCTGCTGCCGTGCCTGGCTCTCGGCCCAGGCCAGCTCCAACAGCTCCTGGGCTGCCAGGGCCTTGAGTGGTATCCACAACCCTACCGCCAGGATTGTCGCAAAAGTGGTTGCCAGCAGAAGAATCAGGCGGTTCATGCAAACACCCTCCTCTGTACCAGGGTAATCGCAACCGAGAACATAAGACCCACCAACCCGATGGCTATGAACAGCGGAGACAGCGTTGCGGTCTGCGGGTAACGCAGCATGGTGCCCTGGCTTCCGGCCGGGAGTAACGTAGGAACGCTGTCGGTTGCCAGGGTTTCCTCGGACGGCCTTGATGGCGTTTTTTCCTGCGCCAGGAAACTGGTGTACTTCGTCATCAACTGATGTTTCAGCCCCAGAGACGTCACCTCTGACTGCGCATCGTCATCGACCTGGCCGGTAAGCCCGCTGTCCATCAGGCTATTGATTTTCTGTTGCGCCCAGTGGCGATGCAGCCCCTTACCCTTTGCGGCCTGATCGAGCCGCAGTGACTGTTGCCACTGACTGCCATCCGGCAGCCGACCGGAGAACTCCAGTTCGCCTTCTCCTGGCAGGCCCCGCACCACTTGCACCATGGGTTCGCCCCGAAACAGATCACCAATGCGAGCCGGGAAGGCTTCAGTTGCGTCTGTCTGGCCTGGCCAACTAACCGAAATGTCCGTCAATACCGGTGCCTGCATTTTGCCAAACAATTCATCCAGCGGTCGCTCCACATCCGAGAGATCGCTGATGGCGGTATAGGTGCCACGGCCGTAGCGTGCCGCTTCCCGCATGAAGTGCATATTGGGGGCCGAGCCGATACCCACTGTAAACAGGCGGCTGCGACCCAGCCCGTTACTGATCTTTCCAAACAGGGCAGCTTCATTGCCCACCGCACCATCGGTGATGAACACCACCTGTCGAACCCTTGCGGATGTTGTGTCACCGCCCTCGTCCGAGTCATCCAGCGCGGCCTTCAGCGCCGGTGCCATCTCCGTGCCACCGTTGGCGTTCAGGCCCTGAACATAGCGACGAGCCCGGGCGATGTTGTTGCCATTGGCCGGTACCGCATCCATGAACAGGGCGTGAGTCTGGCTGTTGAACTGGATCACGTTGAAACGGTCATCCCGCCCCAGTGTGTCGAGCCCACGCAGCAATGCCTGCCGGGCCTGGCGGATGGATTCACCGGCCATGGAACCGGAGGTGTCAATGACAAATACCAAGTCCCGCGGTAGGCCCTGATCAGGGTTCAGTCCCGGCACCATCAGCGCCAGCAGGTAATCCTCTCCCTGCCACTGCTCATGAAAAACAGCGGCCGAGGGCTCCATTCCACGGGCTGGCGCCCAGCGCACCACCAGGTCCCGATCCATCAACACCGAATCGGATTCCGGCGCCACTTCCACCGTGCTGCCATTCCACGTACTTGTCAGACGATGACTGGGGCTGGAAACACGGCTTACCGGCAGACCTCCGTTGATCTCCAGTGCGATCGTTGCCCGATGACTGTCCGGCCCAGCATCCTCGGGCAATACCGTAAAGGGGCTGATCCGGTCTGCGTCCGGCACTTCCGTAGTGGGTGTCGCCCAGCCTCCAGACCACTGCGCGGGTCGGTTGTCAGCCGCCTGACCGGGCATGTAGCGGGGTGTCAGAGTGGTCGGCAGACGTAACTCGAATTCACCGGACTGGTAGCGCACCGCCTGCTGATAGTTCAGTTCCACGGTGATGGTCTCACCCGGGGGAATATTCGCCATTCGTGTGGTGAACAGGTTCGGCCGCTGCTGGTCAACACGAGCTGCCTTTCGGCCCTCTTCCTTAGCCTGGGTGTACTGACGCTTCGCTTCCCGCTTTTCATGAATCTCGCCTACAATCACGCGTTCGCCTGCGGTCATGGTCATGCCGTACACGCTGGCGTTCTCGGGTAGCGGGAAAACAAACACACCCTCCCGCCATTGCCGGCTGGTATTGCGGAAACTCTGTCGTAACCGGGTGTCGGCGATCAGCCCGCTGACGGTCACCTTGTAGTCGGTATCGAGCAGCGTCGCTGACTCCTGCCGTTGCCCCGCATCGTCGACAAAATGAAACTCTCCCGCACCTTCGCCGGAGGTTTCCGAAGCCTCTGCATACACCGGGTGCACGAACAGGAACAACAGCACCGCCAGCCACAGTGAGATCCCCTCCAGCCAGCGGCGGAACCGGGGGGATACCGTGCCGCCGGCAATCAACCGGTTCCGGTGACCCGCGTTCGCGATGGTTCGTGAAGATGGCACTATAAAGTGGCTGAGCAGCATCATTCCGCTTCCTTGTCTCAATGGGATGAACACACGCCTGTTGGCAACTGGTGTCTATTTCAGCCCACGGAAACGGCGATCCGGTGTCACAATCTGGCGATCCGGCGTCGAAATAATGATGAATTGTGGCAAACAGCTCGCGTAACCTTGTTCTGGCTTCAGGCCATGGTTAATCTCAGTCCTTGGTTAAACAGCAACCTGCATCAACAGGGAAAATGGCCGAAGGTTATGAAGCAACACATCGTGCTGATTGAGGACGAACCCGCCATCCGGGAGAACTACCGCGACGCCTTCGAGCGCAGGGGTTACCGGGTATCCGCTTATGGCGATCGCACCAGTGCTTTCCAGGTGTTACGCACCTCCCTGCCGGACCTGGCCATTATCGATGTGGGCCTGGGTGACGAGCCCGAAGGTGGCTTTACCCTGTGCCAGGATCTCAGAGGCCTGTCGAAGACCCTGCCAATCATTTTCCTCACTGCCCGCGACAGCGATATCGATTCTGTTCACGGCCTGCGCCTTGGCGCGGACGACTATGTCACCAAGGACATGAGCATTGACCACCTGCTGGCACGGGTAACCGCCCTGCTAAGGCGTGCAGATGCCTGGGCCGAGGCACTGAGGCAACCGGATGAAGTGGTGCACAGGGGCCGGCTGGCGCTGAACGTTGACCGGATGACTGCTGAATGGAATGGTCAGCCCATAGACCTGACGGTGACCGAGTTCTGGATGCTGCACTCCCTGGTTCAGCACCCTGGCCACGTGCGCAGCCGTGAACAGCTTATGGAAGCGGCCAGCACCGTACTGGATGACAATACGGTGACCTCACACATCAAGCGGATACGCCGCAAGTTCTGCCAGATTGACGGCAGCTTTGACGGCATTCATACCGCCTACGGCATGGGTTATCGCTGGAACGCCCATGAGGCTTGAGTTTTGACTCTCAAACGCCAGCTCTTTATTGCCAGCCTGCTGATGCTGCTGATCCCCTGGGCCGGCCTGCAGTTTGTGCTGGAGCTCGACCAGGCCCTGCGTGACCAGGCAGCGCGACAACTGCAGAGCCAGGCCGGGCGTATCGCCGAATTTGCTGCGGACACCCCTGATAGAACGGCAGTTATTGAACCGGGAACAGATGTTATCTACGCCGACATCCTGTCGCGCCCACTCAACCTCGACGGTTATGGCGATGACTGGCCAGGCTACGATGAGGAAGAGTCCCGCCAGCAGTGGCAAGATACCAGCAAGGATATGGAAAATGAGGGAGCACAAGTGTCCTGGCAGGCAGCCGTGGACCAGAACCATTTATTCCTGCTGATACGGGTCAGTGGCCGCAAAGCGGTGAGTTTCGACCCGGGAAACCCTGAACAACCCCATGACCAGATCCAGCTGCACTTCACCAAAGGCAACCAGAGTGTTCAGCGCCTTATTCGCAACCAGGCGCCGGGATCCATCAACGCCGTAGAGCCTGGGCAAGACGGCGAGACGGACTACCGCATCAGTGGCTATTGGCAAGCCGTCAGCAACGGCTACCAGGCTGAACTGAGAATCCCCCGCCCCGACCCATCAGGCCAATTCGGGTTTCAGGTCAGATGGCCAGGGGCAAAGACTGCAATCGGCGATAGCGAAAGCATTACCACAGGCCCGGATTCAGTAAAAATCGTCACTCGCCTGCCGACACTGGAAAGGCGGCTTGGAGCCTTGGTTGCACCAGGCCAGGGTGCTTGGCTTCTGGAGCCCGACGGCTGGGTGATTGCCCGCCAGGCGCGAGAATCGGAGCAGGAAAGGCCAGAGTTTGACAGCCTGAGCCCGCTACAGATTCTCGAACGCATCAGCCTGAACGGGCTACGGGCGCTGGTACGCTTCTATCAGCCCGAGCCAGTGCCGCTGGAGAACGACAGCCACCGAATGGACGCAGATAAACTGCCGGAGCAGGGCCTGGTTCGTCACCGGGACGGGGACACCTACATGCTGGTCAAACAACCACTGGACAATGGCCGGGTACTGGTGCTGGAAGAGTCCCTCGACCAGCTCCTGGCGCTGTCCGGCAGCACACTGGGTTCGGTCATCGCCCGCAGCGTGCCGCTGATCACGGGCCTGATGCTGGTGCTGCTGGGCTATGCCAGCTGGCTGTCCTGGCGTATCACCCGGCTACAGCGCGCTGTCAGCGCAAGCGTTGACGACGATGGCAGGGTAATTGGCGCCCTTCCTCCTGCCAGGGCGAAGGACGAACTTGGCGATCTGTCGCGGCAATTCAGCCATATGGTGGAGCGCCTTCAGGGTTATACCAATTACCTGGAAAGCTTCTCCCGGCGCCTGTCCCACGAGCTGAAAACGCCCATTGCGGTGGTGCGGTCGTCCCTGGAAAACCTCAGCCACACCACCGAACCAGCCGACCAGGCCAGCTACATCGAACGGGCCCGTTCCGCCACCGACCGGCTGAGCCAGATACTGCAGGGCATGAGCGAGGCAGCTCGCCTGGAACAAAGCTTTGATCACGCGGAGAAGGAACTCTTTGACCTGGCCGACGTGGTTTCCCAGACCACCCTCGCCTACCAGTCACTGGACCCGGATCATCGCATTCATTATTCCGGCGCCGCCGAAAATTGCCGATGCCACGGTTCCCCGGAATTGCTGGTGCAAATGCTGGACAAGCTGGTGGACAATGCCCGGGATTTCACACCAACCGGAGGATTGATTGAAGTACGATTGGCGCCCGGCCCGAAACAGCTGGAACTGAGCGTGTTCAATGAGGGTTCGTCATTACCTGATAACCTGGCCAGTGATATTTTCAGCCCTTTCGTTTCCGTGAGAACAGGCCATCAGGAGGGGCACCTGGGCCAGGGCCTGCTGATCGTTCGCCTGATCGCCGACCATCACGGCGGCCAAGTGCTGGCAACCAACGAACCGGGAGGCGTGCGCTTTACAGTCTTGCTACCATTACAGCCCTGAATCGCAGCCAGAGGAATGGACCTTGAATCGCCCGCTCAACCAGCTTGACCTGCACCCCCTGAGAGCAGAGCTCTACGACGAACTCCACTCCCGGCCATTTCACGTATTACCCTGCCCGGCGCAGGTCACCCATATCGCCCTGCTGACCACACCGGAGCAACGAGCGGTCCAGTTCCGACACTGGCAAGAGCTTCACATCATGCTGGGGCAACCGGCACCCGTCGGAGATGTCAGCTGCTACGAGGCCACGTTTGGCTCTCTGCGAATAAGGCGCGAGATGCATATGGAGTTTGCGTCCTACACCTTTATCAACCTGGGCCCCGGGAACGAGCACCAGCCCTTCAAGGAAACAGGTATTACATCACTGCCCAAAGGCTGGCTTGAAAAGCTTACCGGCACCATCGTGGCCGCCTTTCATATCGACCTGCAGCAAGCCACCAACGGCCCGGAAACCGACCTGGCGCAGATCCGCGAATGTTTCGAAGGGGAACGGCTGGTGGGCAGCAGCCCCTGGGAAGGTAAGGCCAGGGTATGGGGAACCTTCAAGCTCCATAGCGACGGCTTTGGCCGCTTCATGGTGCTGAACCGGGACATGTCAGACAGCCAGCTCGGCCGCCTGACCCAGCGACTGATGGAAATCGAGACCTATCGGTTGATGTCGTTGCTGGCACTGCCACTGGCCCGGGAAATGACTCCGTCGCTGAACGACATGGACCAGCAACTGGCGGTTGTCACCCAATCCCTGGCCGACAACAAGGACATCGACGAGCGCGAGGTGCTGGCGGAACTTACCAATATCGCCGCCCGTATCGAGGCTTTCCGCGCCCATTCCACTTTCCGTTTCTCAGCAACACGCGCCTATCACAGACTGGTACTGACCCGGCTGGAAGAGCTTCGGGAAGATGAGCTGTCGGGGCATCTGACCATCACCGAGTTCATGACCCGGCGGCTGACACCGGCAGTGGAAACCTGCGAATCGGTGAAGGACAGGCTTGAAGACCTGTCACGGCGGGTGGACCGGGCTTCGGATATGATGCGAACACGGGTGGAGCTGGCGATACAGAGCCAGAACCAGCAGCTACTGAGCTCCATGGACCGGCGCTCGAAAATTCAGCTGATGATGCAGCACACCGTGGAAGGGCTGTCCGTGGTGGCCATCAGCTACTACCTGGTGGGACTACTGAAACTGGCACTGGATTCCGCCTACGATGCCGGTTTTGATTTCAACAAGTCTCTGGTGCTTGGCGCCGCCATTCCAGTGGTAATGATCCTGGTATTCGTTGGCGTGCGGCTGGTGCACCACCGATTTCTAAAACTGGCACGGCGACAGTAGCCTGTGGCTCAACCGCCAAAAGCCTCGGGGTCACCGGCGAACTGGCGGTAGAATTGTTGCGCCGTGCGGCCGTTGCGGGAGCCCCGACTGGTTGCAAAGCGGATAGCCTCCCGGTGCAGTGCCTCGCGATTCCCCACCCGGGGGAACAATGCGTCTATGGCCTGCAGGTACACATCCTGGGCGAATCCATAGAACGACAACTGCAATCCAAACCGGTCCGCCAGGGAAACCTGCTCTTCGATCGCCTCGGCCGGGTGCAGTTCGCCGCCCCGCATTTCGCTTTTCAGGTTATCGTCCATGAACTCCGGCATCAGGTGGCGGCGGTTGGAGGTTGCGTAAACCCGCACGTTCTCCGGCGGCATTTCCAGTGATCCCTCGAGAACGCTCTTCAGCGCCTTGTAACCGGACTCGCCCACCTCGAAGGACAGATCGTCGCAGAAGATCACGAATCGCCAGGGCAATTCGGCAATGTCATCAACAATTTCCGGCAGGTTCACCAGGTCATCCTTGTCCACCTCGATCATCCGCAGGCCCTGGCCCCGATAGCGGTTAAGCAATGCTTTGATGAGCGAGGACTTTCCGGTACCCCTGGCACCCCAGAGCAAAGCGTTGTTGGAGGGTTCACCGGCCAGAAAGCGCTCGGTGTTGCGGGCCAGTGCATCCTGCTGCCGGCCAATACCGGTCAGGTCGTTCCAGCCCACCGGGTCCAGCCGCCGGATGGCACGCAGCCCCTGGCGATGGCGACGCCACACGGCGGCCGGTGTTTCTTCCCAGTTGATGGATTGGTCTGCTGCCATAACACCTTTTTCCTGTTCCGCGTCTGTCTTGATTATGAAACACTGGAGCCTGATACCATCCCAAAAGGAGACTTTTCCGCAAATGGCCGTTAAATCCGTCGCCCTCGTCGCCCACGATAACAAGAAGAGAGAATTGGTGGACTGGGTTGCCGAAAACCAGACCCGCTTTGCCTCCCTCCGCCTCTATGCCTCCGGCACTACAGGCCGCCTATTGAAGGAAAGCCTCGGGAGAGACGACATTACCTGCCTGCTCAGCGGCCCACTCGGCGGTGACCAGCAAATCGGCGCCAAAATCGCCGAGGGCGAAATTGACCTGCTGGTGTTTTTCTGGGACCCGCTCGAACCCCAGCCCCACGACCCGGACATCAAGGCCCTGCTGCGCATTGCGGCATTGTGGAATATTCCCGTTGCCTGTAACCGTGCGACAGCCGAATTCATACTCACGTCCGCCTATATGACCGACGATCAGCATCAGCCGAACAAACCGGACTTCTCAAGCTACACCGGTCGCTCTGTCAGCTAGCGGCTTATGCGCCAGAAACACCGTATTGGTCGATTCCCGGTTCTGGAACGGGTTGAAGAACGACACCACTTTCGCGTCCACATCGGTGAACAGTTCTCGCAGTACATCCATGAACACGTCATCCGGCGGCTCGTTGGACCACATCGCGAAGACCCCGCCTGAGCGCAGATGCCTGGCCATCTTTCCGAGGCTTTCAACGTTGTAAAAACTGGCATTGGAGTCGTTCAGCAGTGCCCTTGGAGAGTGGTCAATGTCCAGCAGAATGGCATCGAAGACCTTACCCGGCGCCTGAGGGTCGAAGCCGTTTTCGGAAACGGCAAGGTCAAAGAAACTACCCAGCACATAGCGGCAGCGCGAGTCCTCATTCAGCACCTTGCCAAGCGGCACTTTCTCCTGCTCGTGCCAGTGGATCACGGTGTCCAGGGCTTCCACTACCAGAAGCTCGCTCACCCGCTCGTGCTTCAGAGCCGCTTCTGCGGTGTAACCCAACCCGAGGCCACCGACCACCACCTTGAGCTCGTCACCGTCCACCGCATCCAGGCCCAGGTCGGCCAATGCCACTTCCGCATCCACAAACATGCTGGACATAAGGAACTCTTCGCCCAGTTTCACCTCATAGATATCGCGGTCGCCAAGCGCCGGAATACGGCGGCGGCGAAGAGTGATCTCTCCCAGGGAAGAGGGTTGGCTGTCGATCTGCTCAAATAAAAGGCCCATTGTCTGTACCGTGCGTTACCCAGAGTCCAACTATCCTATCACCGGATGTCACTGATCGCAGACTGCAGAGCCGTTTCCCGTTGGGCAATCCTAACGCTAACGACTACACTTTCGAATCAACACAAAGAGAATTGTGAACCACCTGATGAGCGCCGGAACTTTCCGCCAACGGCTGTACCTGAATGCAATTCTGCTCTTTGCCTTCTCGGCGCTGACGCTCCTCTCAGTCTCGACGCCTGTCATGTCGTCTGAAGCCCGGACCGTTTCCGTGGGCATTGTGTCTGACAACAAACCCTACTCCAATATCGAAGGACGCTCTCCCTCAGGGTTCTCGATCGATATACTCCGTGAAGTGGCCCGTCACTCAGAGCTGACCTTCGAATTCCGTGCCGGTACCTGGGCCGAAGTATTTGGTGCCTTCATGAGGGGTGAGATAGACATTATTGATGGCATTTCCTATCGCGAAGAGCGAGCCGAAAAGATCCTGTTTACCAGTCCTTACCACATCCGCCAGATTTACCTGATGCATGACCCGGCCAATCCACTGGGCGATATCAGCTCACTGGAAGCACTTTCCGGCGCTCATGTCGGCATAGTCCAGGATATCTACTATCGCGACGTCCTGACGGACGCGGGAATCAACTACACCAGCTACAGCTCCATTCCCAGCCTGGTGAGGGCGCTGGCATTCGGTTGGGTGGACGGCGTCCTAGGGCCGGAATTGCCCCTGAAATACTACGCCAACCTGGCCGGCTTCCGATTTCTTGAGGTTGCCGGAGAGGCCCCGCTCGGAGAGCTCTCGCGGGAAGATTTTCGCCTCGGTGTTCTGAAGGGCAATGAAGCGTTGTTTGAGGCCGTGAGCAAAGGCCTGGATGCGATCCCACAATCAACAATCACTGAACTGTTCGAGCGCTGGCAGGAGTTTGGCGGGGCCAGTATCACCGAAGCACCAGCCATTGAACTCTCCAGCGCGCAACGGCGTTACCTCAGAGAACTGGGGCCGATCAGGGTGGGTTTCATGAGGGACTACGCACCATTCAGCTTCCAGGATGCCAACCTCCTGCAGGGACTGTCTGTGGATGTTATGAACCGGGTGGCCGACCTGACCGGTCTGCAGATTATTCCGGTCACAGACCAGTGGTCAGAGCTGTATCCGATGTATCTGAAGGGAGACATCGACATTATGGCCAATATATCGGAGAGCCGGGAACGCAGGGAATCCAGCCGGTTTACCGCTCCTTACCACATCATCCCCAATGTCGCTTTCACACTGGATGGCTCACTGGAATTCAGCACCGTAGCGGATCTGAAAGGTCTGAGAGTGGCCACCGGGGCTGGCATTTATTATGAACAGGCGTTGAAGGATCAGTTGGGTGACGATATCTATACCTTCACCTCACAACGGGGCATGTTTCAGGCTTTGAAGGAAGGTACCGTTGATGTCGTTTTGGCGGCCTTGCCCAATGGCAATTATTGGGTCCGTGAGCTGCGGATTACAGGGGTAACCGTGGCCGGGGAAATGACCCTCGATGGCAAACCGGGTGAGGACCTGCGCTTTGGTGTGCGGCCAGCACTGGAACCTCTGGCACTGATTATCGATGAGGCCCTTGCCGCCATCAGCCCTACAGAAAAAAGAACCATCGAAAACCGCTGGCTGGGAGCCTCGATACGCAGGGCACCTGAGCCTACCGAAGACGTGACGTTCACAGCGACCGAAACAGCCTGGCTGGAGAAAAAAGGCAAACAACTCACCATATGCGTCAACCCTGACTGGTTACCTCTTGAAGGGCTTGATGACGAAGGCAGGCACAGAGGCGTTGCTGCCGAAACCTTCAGATTGTTCTCTGAGCGTTCAGGCATAGAATTCGTTCCACGACCGGTCGACAGCTGGCCAGAATCCGTCAGGGCCGCCAAGAATCGCGATTGCGACTTGTTCTCCATGGCCATGGAAACGCCCGATCGACTCGGCTACATGAACTTCACGTCGCCCTACGCTGAGATTCCAGGCGTGCTTGTGGGCCGCATAGAAGCCCCGTTCATCGACTCCCTCGATGATCTGTCAGGCCAGCCCGTAGGCATTGGGGAGGGTTACGCCCTTGCGGAGCTGTTAACAATCCGGAACCCCAACCTCAATCTGGTTGAGGTCGGCAATGAAAAAGACGGACTGCGCATGGTTCAGCAACGGGAGCTGGCGGCGTTTCTGAGCTCACTGGCAACCGCCAGCTATAACATCCAGCGCCAGGGCCTGGCAGATCTGAAAGTGATTGGCAGAGCGCCGGCAGACTGGGCGGCTGCCGTGGCCACCCGCAATGACGAACCGGAACTGCTGGGCATCATGCAGAAGCTGGTGGACAGTCTGACCGAACAGGAGCGCAACACTATCGAACAGCACTGGAGCGGTATAAGTCTGCAACAGAAAACCGACTACACCCTGATCGCCCAAGTGGGTGCCGTTGCGTTGCTGGTTCTGGGTTTATTGTTTTACTGGAACCGGAAGCTGGGGCGGTTAAATCGGGAGCTGGCGTCTGCCAACGCAAGGCTTGCGCACCTGAGTGTCACCGACGATCTGACCCAGATCGGCAACCGCAGCTATTTCGACACCGAGTTCAGCAAGAGCTTTCATTGGTGCCAGAGGCACCAGCAAGGCTTTGCCGTTGCCATGGTGGATGCGGACCACTTCAAGACCATTAACGACACTCATGGACACGCGGCGGGTGATCAGTGCCTGAAAGCCCTGGCTGACATTCTGCGTGAGCATTTCCGCCGGGACACAGACCGCCTGACGCGGTTCGGTGGTGAGGAATTCGTGATTTTCACCTCGTTCAGCGACAGGGAAGAACTGATCTCACGGCTTGAAAGCTTCCGGGAAGCTCTCGCCCGCAGCTCAACCCCCTGCGACGATGCCCAACTGCATTTCACCGTCAGCATTGGCCTGGCGACCGGTATTCCCGGTAAGGATTCTTCGGCGGCCGAATTCCTGCGAATGGCTGACAAAGCTCTGTATGCCGCAAAACAGAACGGGCGCAATCGTCTGGAAACCCGTGCTGTTGAATCCGGCAACACTGATAGTTAAGGCGTCATCGCCACACCCTCTGTCACCTTGAGTAGAGTGTTATCATGTCGGTATAACGACAAGGAGAATCAGCTATGGCAAAGATTTATGAGGACAACTCACTCTCCATCGGCAACACCCCACTGGTCAAACTGAACCGGGTTAACGACGGTGCCACCATCTGGGCCAAGATTGAAGGACGCAATCCTGCCTATTCCGTTAAGTGCCGGATCGGTTCTGCGATGATCTGGGACGCGGAAAAGCGTGGCGCGCTCAAGCAGGGAATGACCATCGTCGAGCCCACCAGTGGCAACACCGGTATTGCGCTCGCCTTCGTGGCCGCCGCAAGAGGTTACAAACTGGTGCTGACGATGCCCTCATCAATGAGCCTGGAGCGCCGCAAGGTACTCAAGGCACTTGGGGCAGAACTGGTGCTTACGGAACCGGCCAAGGGTATGAAAGGTGCCATCGCCAAAGCCGAGGAACTGGTTGCCGAAGACCCTGACACTCACTTCATGCCCCAGCAGTTTGAGAACCCCGCCAACCCCCGTATCCACGAGGATACCACCGGCCCGGAGATCTGGAACGACACCGACGGCGCCATCGACATCTTCGTATCCGGGGTCGGCACCGGCGGCACCCTGACCGGTGTGACTCGCTATATCCGCAACACCAAAGGCAAGGCCATTACCACCGTTGCCGTTGAGCCCGAAGACTCACCGATTATCACCCAGTCCCGCGAGGGCCAGGAAATGACACCCGCACCCCACAAGATCCAGGGTATCGGGGCCGGTTTTATTCCGGGTAACCTGGATATGGATCTGGTGGATCGGGTGGAAAAAGTCAGCAATCAGGAAGCCATGGATATGGCACACAGACTGATGCAGGAAGAAGGCATTCTGTGCGGCATTTCCTGCGGCGCGGCGGTTGTGGCTGCGGTCAGAATTGGCAAGCTGCCGGAATTCAGGGGCAAGAATATTGTGGTGGTGTTACCGGATTCCGCGGAGCGCTATCTGTCCTCCGCGTTGTTTACGGACCGGTTCGGCGAACTGGAAAACGTGCAGTAATCAAAGAGGAGCCCGGGGCAGATCGCCCCGGGCCATTTTGCCGCTGCATCAGAACTGGAAACGCATACCAACGCGGCCAGTGTCAAAATCCGGCCCGTCGTTGGTGACCTGGCCGTTGAAGTCGTCCTCGTCGATATCAACATTATAGCGGTTGTACTCCGCGAACGCCGTCAGTCTCTCGGTTACCCGGAAATCAACGCCGGCACCGACAAACGGGTTGACCTCATCGTAGGTCTCGCTGTCGTCGAAGGCATCGACATCAAACGATGATGCAAATGCGCCTGCCTTGGCATAAACACCGAAGGTGTCCGTCAGCGGCAACCGACCGCGGAGGCCAAGGGACGTCCCCTTCAGCTTGCCATCGACTTCGTCGTCACCGAAGTTGCCAAAATCAATGTACTCCGCTTCCATGGCAAAAAATTCGTTGAATTGATAACCCAGGCCTACGCCGAACAGGTCGTTCTCATCGTCGAATTCACCGCCATGTGACTTGTAGCCACCGTAGCTACCGCTGACATACACACCGGAACTGTCCCGGGTGGTATTGTCCTGTGCCGAGACAACGGGCGCTGCCAGCATCGCCGAGGCCAGAACCGTTACACATGCAAAACCAGATTTATAACTCATAGCATCCTTCCTTCTGAGTTCAGTCATTGATTACTTCCCAATGGATTAATCGGAAAAGCTTCATACCGATTACCTGAACTCAGGCTACCTGCAAACAGGCAGGATGTGGGTTAAATGCGCAATACGATCTGTTCACCTAATTTTCATGCTATTTAATGTCAGCTTCACAACTTTTCAGAGCATTTGCATTTTTCTCACGCTTCCAGGCTGACAGTGCCGTGCTAGCGCCCCGCCAGCCCCATGCAGTTGGCATAGTAAGTGGTGGTTGCCGGCCAGTCGGAGAAGATGCCGATCACCCCAACCTCCCGGGCCAGCACATCAATCACGTTGAACACGTCTCCGTCGTTATCAATAGCCTCGGTGATGGTCTGGTGATACCAGCCACCGCCATCAGCCAGCGGGCCACTGCGCTCAACGGTCCAGGCAATCAGGTCCAGCCCTGCTGCCCTGGCGTTTTCTGCGTACTCCGAGGGCACAATCTGCTGACGGTCATCCAAAGTCAGCATTTTCCAAAGTGCCGGTGCCAGTATATTCACCCCTTGCGCGGCAAGGTTTTCCACTCTTGCAAGTGACGAGTTGTCCTTTGTCAGCGGCTCCTGATCCAGGAATACCGCCTGCCTGCCGAAGCGGGGCATCTCGTTGACCCAGAACAGCACATCATCCAGCAGGAATGATTGCGGCCAGACATCCTTTGGTTTTACACCGGCGTCGATATAATCCTGGATCATCTGGCGGGCGTAATCCTGCTGGCTGTAATCTCCCTCGAATGGCATGTCCACAACGGGTGTTTTGAGTTCCGGCGTGAACTTCACACCCAGCATCCTGAACAGTTCAATGCTTTCCTGGTGCGTCAACAACGTGCCTCGACTGCTGTACAGGTCTGTGCGCCAACCCGCTGTGCCATCCAGGTACTCTTCGGGCGTGGTGGCATCGGGGTTAAACGCATCCATCTTGCCCTCCAGGGATTTGAACTCCTTGAGCGTAATATCGCTGGTACGGCACTCCGCTTGCGCCTCGGTGCCGCGCTCCGGGTCTGCCGGCACAAAGGGCTGGGTACACTTGGCGTTCAGCTCGGGGATGGTGACAATGTTGGTGGTGGTGTGAAGGTCGTTCTGGGCATGGCGACAAACCAGTTCCCGATCCCTGGTAAAGGCAACATCACACTCCAGGATACCCGCACCCATACGGGCGGCTGCCACGTAGGATTCCCGCGTGTGTTCCGGGAACTGCAGGGGCGCACCCCGGTGGCCGATCGAGAACTCCGTGGGCTTCATTTTCCCGACCTGACATGACTGAAGCCTGTCTTTCAAGGGCCCTGCATCCATGTCTTCAACCAGCCAGAAAGGCCTGGGGCCCAGATGCACCTGGGATGCATTGGCAACAAAACAGCAAGATATAAGCAATGCGGCAACCAGTAACCTGCGCAACTTCATGACAAGCTCCCTGTGCAATGAATGGTACTGCACGCCCAGTGTCGGTATGGCGGGTTACGTTGGCATGACGATCAGGTTGCTGGTGCATCCCTGTCGCTGGCTGGGGTATCCGTTTTCTCCTCTCCGCGCGCCTGTTCGGCTTCCGCTTCCTTCATCAGCACCATGCCACCCTGCAACAGAAGTGATTTCAGGCGCGGATCACTCTGCTCGACCACACCGAGGGTGAACGCAGCAGCAACGGCTTCAAGAGGATTGTTGCGGACAAGATCCCTGATGGCATCAATCGGAGAGCCCGATGACTGCCCTTTACTGTCTGAGCCGGATTTTTTCGAGGCGACCGGCCGGGTCATCCGATAGAAAAACAAAACCAGTAACAACAGACATGACAAGCCCGTCACCGCCAAAGCACCGGCCTCACCCAGCGAGGGGGACAGCGCCAGCGTGGCGGCATTGACGAGCAGGTAAAAACCGGTAATCAACAGGGCGACCAGCAGCACAAAGGCCAACATAAAACCGATTATGGCCGCGACTGCCTTCCGCAGGACGCCCTGTAACCAGGCTGAATCAGGCATGATCAGCGATCCAGCAACCGTCCAACCAGCAGTCCCGCAAGGAACATGATAATAATACTGAGGAACGGGCGCTCCTCAATTTTGTGCTCAACATCATCGACCGCCTTGGTGCCAGCATCACGAGCACGGTTGATGGCGGCATCACTACGCTGCCTCACCTGGTCAAATGCTTCGCGGCTTTCCCGGCGGATTTCATCACGGAGACTGCTGATATTGCTCTTTTGCCCTTCGGCAACGGTTTTGGTGAGTTTGGAAAGATCGTCGCTGAGCTTCCTGAGATCTTCTCTGACCTGCTCATAATCGTTCTGACTGGATTTCGCTTCCATTTGTTGCCTCCTTATCAATCAACCAAACTGCTATTCGGGCTTTTGGTAACGATAAAACTATTGGCTGAATGTCCGCAAAAACTCATCATCTTCAGACAGACATTCAGAACCGTGGAATGATGAAGAATAACCACGGTTACAATTACTGTAGCACAAGCTAAGAAATCTATTGTGAAGACCTCTTAATCGAAGGATGCTGGATCAGACTCCCGAGGCTCATCGTTACGAACTCGCATGAAGCTGGCAAATCTCGGTAATCCGGACGAAGTGTACCCATAATATTTGTAGGTAATGGTTGCACCAACTGGAGGCGGATTCCTGCGTTCTTTATTGCTGAAACCAGTGCCGAGATGAAATCGCCGGCCATCCTCCCGCTCCACCCGTATCGAACCCATCAACCCCCGATACTTTCCACTACCGGGCAAGTGCGCCACAACGACCGCTTCAGCATCGTCGTAACGCTTCACTTTCAGCAAGTCATCCGAGCGCCCGGCAGAGTGATGGCTGCTACCGCGCCTTAGCATCAACCCCTCGCCGCCTTCAGTTATTACCCTGTCCAATGCCGCCATCAGTTCACCATGATTCGTTGCCCTTCGCTGAGCAACCATGGCCAGAAACGGCGACGGTGATGGCACCAATGCCGACTCCATCAGCTCAACGCGCTCCGTAAACGGCCGGTCGACAGCTGGCAGGTCAAACACCATGAACCGGATCTGCCGCCAGCTCTCATCCTCCGGCTCCAGCCGGCGCACCGCGCCGGAAAGTTCGGCAAACCGGCCCCGCCCCATCCACAATTCTCCATCCATGGGCACATTGGGGAAATCTTCGGTGAACCACTGAGGCGCCCGGTATTCATTGCCTCCCCGCGACCAGAACCGCTTGCCGTCCCAGTATGCCCTCACACCATCCAGTTTTTCACTGACCCAGTAGTCTTCGAGGACAACGCCTTCCTCGTAAACCCCGGCAAGGACCAGATCGGGCGGCTCTGCATGAGCAAATGGTAAGCCGAACAGAATGGCCGTGACGCAAAGCAGGCTCAGATACCGCATTCACTTTGCACCTGTGCACTAAATTGTTCGCGAAGGCGTTTGTTTTCTTCGTCGTTAACGAAGACACGCTCTCCCTCGCTGTTAAGACGATAGATACCCGATACACTTTTCAGGTACTTCAACCGCGCCCGCAAGGCCTGACAGCGGGCTTCATGCTTCTCTGCCCTGGCTTCCTGCTCTGCCCTGGCCTGATTACGTTCATCACGCTCCCGCTGGCTCTGCTCCAGGAACTCGTTCATGCGCAGCTTGCGCTCTCGCGCCGCAGCATCCGACGACGGGGCGGGGGCATTCAGTTTTACCTCATCAGAGGCTGCATTCTTAGGCGGACGGTCCCCGAAATGGGTCTGGCCGTTTTCATCGACCCAGCGGTAGGTCCCGGCGTGGGTGATGGGAATGATTAGGAAGCATAGGAGGATCAGGAGTCCTTTCTTCATTTTTTATCTCCGCTTATGGGACTACAGTGGTCGGTTACCCGCACAATGGGAGAGAACGGCATGTAATAAAACGCATCCAGTTCCGTAGGCGCGTTGCTCCAGAAGGACAGTAAAAGGAAATTGTCGATCCGAAGCTGCGGGATCAGTAATAGTTAATCTTCCCGAAAATGGCTTCAATTTCTTTAGGCCATTTATACTTGAAGGGAGAAAACTTCGACCAAACCATGTTTGGCATCAAAAGGATTAGAAAGAAATATTCGACAATACGCTTTCCCAATAAACTCGAAGATACTTCCTTTCGAAGTGAATCAAAATTAACGCCAGCGAGATGATCAGCGTCCTCTTCAACTACCCCTTCTTTATAATATCTGACAATAAAATTCCACCTCCTATACATCATGCTTTCATTAAAAGTGGAGGATATTTTCTTCCGCTGCAGCGGTTTTTTGGGTGTTTTTCCGCAAAAGTAAAACTTGTCTCGCAGAAAAAGATGAGAGTAGTACTGACGGTCCCACACAACACCAGAGCCCAGGTACTGCCAGTTGTAGGAAAAAGTCACCTCCATTTCATCCCAGGGAATGCGGTAGAAGGTACCCCGGTGCCCTACGTACACGAACCCCTCCTGCCGGTCGATCCGGACCGGTAGCGTCAGTGGGAAGAAGATCTCAAACAGGTAGACGGATATCCAGAGAGGCACAAAAAGTGCCGCTGCTGCCAACAGCGCCTCCCCTGAAAACAAAGCATCAACAATCCACATCAGCCCCAGCACAACTATCATGAATAAATTTACGATGCCCAGCATGCTTCTTCGAAGAATCAAGAAGGCCGTCCTAATATCCATAAACCGTTCGCTGATATAGGTAACGCCGAAGTTCATTTCTTCCGAAGAATCAGACACCCCCGCAACTTTCCGGGCTGGCGGACTGGCAAGCCGCGCACCATGGGTGCGGTACAACTTCTTTTCCAGCTGTTGTTCCAGGTCCGTTTGCGGAAAATTACAATTCAAAGGCGAGTCTTTCATCGACACCCAATTCCTCTACATCGTTTCCGTCCAGAATGATTCGGAGCCCGTTTTCACCCGTCACTTTCCGCCCATCCTTCTCGTACTCAATCAGCATTTCAAGCTGTTCCCACCTGTCGTGGTTGTAGTGGGTAAACCCGTACATCAGCCCTTGGGGAGAGGGGTCTATCTTCCTCCTGCGATCAAACACGTCGGTGATATCGTTCGAATCGTCTTCAGAGAACCAGTTCCTGTTCGCCTCGAACAGCTTGATGGAAACCGCGCAAGTCCCCTCAACAAAATCCGGGAAATACACTGCGAAACTCGTAAATTCCGACAGGACCTTATGTTCGCCCTGTCGGGATATAGCCCAATGCTTGGGCATGTACTCGGTTATCCGCACAAAGGGTGAGAACAGCATGTAGTAGAACGCATCCAGTTCCGCTTCGAAATAGCGCCTTACTTCAGCGCCTTCATCCTGGGAAACGATGGTTCGGCTTTCCTCCAGCAGTTCTCTGCTCAATGGTCGGGACTGCTCATCCCAGTAGCGCAGCGTGGGTGCGTTACCCCAGAATGACAATGACAGGAAATCCTCGATCCGGGACCGGGCAATGTATAGCTGTACCATGCTGATGACGAAGGAGACCGCAACCAAAACCGCGCCCACCACGAGTACTACGGCCACGCCTGCTCCCGAAACCGCACCAACCACGGCTATTGAAGCCAGGGAGGTGATTCCAATGGTTAGCCCAACCTGGACCCCGGCCAGGGCCGCCATAGTGTGATGGCCTGTGTCCAAGGCCTTGCAGCCCCTCCGCAGTTCCAGACCTATCGCTAGTAGAACACCGACATAAGGAAGAGCCCTTACGGTAATTCTCGCAAAGAACTTTGCAGCAGGAGCAAATTCCTGCACTACTCTTATTCCACTGAGAACCACCGACACTTTGGTCCCAGCCGCCGACAGATTTGCCCCCAAGGCTTTGGCGTATTCCTCCCTGATCAACAATCCGCTGAGGTTGACCACGCCTTCGCCGATGCTCCACAGGCCAGATGCAAAGTATCCCCACCGCTCGATGACGGATCGATCGCCCAGCATTACATCCTGCTGTGTCTTCTTCAGTCCGGAATACAGGCTTGCCACATTAATCGCGTGAAAAAAGGTTACGGCCCCAATGAACTTGCCCCGGTTCTGTTTAATGCTTTCAACCACCGGGTCCAGTCGGGTATGGAGCCAGCCAAAGGGATTATCCCTAAAGTCTGGGGTCAGGTGGAACACGTCAATCAGGGTTCTGTTCAGGTAGCTCCGGAGCCTTGCATCCGCCATTCCGGCGGCCAGTGGAGTCATTGTAAGTTCAGACAGGTTATGGCCAGCGGCTTCCAGTGATTTGCGGTGGACTGTCGTGAGCAGGTCCGTCGCGGTATTCAGGGTTATTCCCTGCCGGTGAACATCAATGCCATAGCGTTTCTGGACGGCCTTGGCCCATTTTTTCCACTGCGGCCAGATCTGAGGGTCTTTGGCCCAGGCTCCCATCTTTGCGGCGGGGGCGGCAAATTCCAGCATCAGAACATCAGTGGCAGTGCTCACTCGCACATGCGCCGGCATGTCGAAGATACTGTCCACGATCTTCAGGCTGCCATAGTCAAATCCGGGGAGGTCTTTCAGTTTCTGGGTAATACCGTTGGTGGCCGAAGCCAGGAACAACGCGGTGCTTAGCATGTTACCGACCGTGCCGGCTTCGCCTTCGTCCGCTTCCAACCACCGCTCGGCGTCTTCCTTGCCCTTTTCCGCACTGACATAGCCGTCCAGTACATCGGCCAGTTCCTGCTCGACCGCCTCGAACCCTTCCGCGCAGTAACAGTCGTTAAACTCCAGCTTCCTGGCCAACTGGTCGGAGTCAATCCACCGCTTCCAGTCATCGAATACCAGTGCACGGGCCTGGTCATACTCTCCAACCTTTTTGTGATAGCTTTCAACGAACGCGTCTTTTTCCCCTGAACGAATTCGCTCTTTCAGTTCCTCGGTAACTTCTTGCCGCTCGTCTTCAGATTCCTTCTTGCTGGCCTCGCGGGCGATGAGCGCATCCACCATCTGGGAGGTGGTGTAGGCGTATGCGTTCTCCTCCGCGAAGTTCGTAATCAGATTCACATGAAGTGCATGCAACTGGCCCAGTTCGGAGGTGATACCGATTTCATCGTCAAGGGCGACGCAGTACGAGAATTCGGTTTCTTTTTTGCACTGCCCCTGCAAATCGGACTCACTGATTCCTTGTGCAAACTCCGTCAGGCTCCACTCAAAATCCACTGGTTCTGGCCGAAAATCTTCAACAACTCCGTTTATGGCTTCGGTTTCACTGATATTTACGCCTTCACGATTTTCCGGGAGCCCGCTCAAGTCGAAAGACTGCATGTGCTCTTCGCGGACTTGCGCATCCGTTCGCACAAGTTCCTGCAAACGCACAGTCCACCGATGCTGCACGAATTTCAGAAGCACTGTCCCTTCCCCAGGGTGGTGTACGGCGGGTAAAGCGCTTTTTGCGTCAGCATCTGGAAGCAGTACCGAGTTCACACCTGGCCGTACTTCGGTTATCAGGCCTTGCTCATTAACCCGGTATTCATGCAGCGTTCCGAAGACTTCGGAAAACATGTAAACCCAGCCGGGCGTCAGCTTGCGAACGCAATAATGCGTTTTTCCGAGTGCAACGGCAGGTGCACGAAAGTTGGCGGGCAAGGCAACCTTTTCCTGACTGATCGCCCAGCGCACCGGATACAACGCAACGGTTTTGAGCTGGAGCGGGCACATCTGTGCCGCTGAATCGATGTCATCTCTACCCTGTATAAACGCTGAGCTGTTTGCACTACCCATGGACCAGTCCCTCCGTTGACTTTTTCTCAGCGAATTCTGCAATTCGCGCTATGGCCTTCCCTGGCTCTGCGGAATTTGCTTTCCACAGGTTCTGCACATCGCTGTCATCGAATGCATGATGCCCAAGCCAGCCAATCGTGTTGATGTATAGAGCGATATCGCAGGCACTGGACAATCCCCGCGCTTTCGCTGCGGCGACTAGCGCAGAGACCACGCTCCAATCCTGCCCATCGGTGTCGGTTTTCTGAAGAACATGGGGAAAGTAGTTTTCAACATGCAACTCAAGCTTCCTGAGGGCTGTCCTTTCCGCCGCTTTTTCCATGGCAACATAGTGTTCCTCGCTGATGCTGAAAATTTCAGCCTGACAGTCACTATTGGGTTGATCGTTATGAAAGTAGTCCCACTCACCCGTGCGGCGATCCTGAATGGCAAACAGACTACAAGGCCCCATCAATCGCCTCACATCTTCACCTGATGGATCCAACTTCAACAGATGCCTCGCGATTTCGGGATCGTAGAACCGGAAAACGACCTCATCACCCGTGACCAACCTGGCCATAAGCAATTCTCGAAAGTGGTCCATGACATTTTCAAATTGGCAGTCAGCCTGCACTACAATGGCAGCACCCTGGTGCTTCCAATCCTCGAAGCATTTAAGTGCCAGGGCGCTATTTATTCCTGCCTCAACCAGCCAAGGTGAAATTTCCAACAAGTCAGCAAGCTCGGTTTCCCTGTAGAGGGCATCGCAACGAGGTGTTTCCAGTTCACTATAAATAACCTGGGATAAGTCATTCACCTTTGCGCCATCGACAAGAATGAATGTCTTACCCTTGTCGGGAAGTCCAGCCGGATTGCTCATCAGACCGCACCTTGTGATTCTGGTGAGCAGACCTGGCAGATACCCTTGCCCTGGTTCGCGGCATTCTTGATGGCGCGTATCTGATCTGGCTTGGCCATGGATCTTTGGGGTGTCTCCGGCAGATCCACCGGCGCAACAGCCCCACCATTTTTCTCCACCAATCCAGGCATCTCAGGCACCTGAACCGTCTGCCCACTGCCTTTGCCCGGCGATCCACCCGCATTGAGCTTGATGGCAGCACCACCCATGGCCACACCACTGGGATCAATCTTCACGAAGCTGCCGCCTGCCTTGAGGGTGATTTCCGCGCCTGCTTCGATGACGGCTTTCTGGCCGGCCTTGATGTGCAGTTCGGTGCCGGAGTCGCTGAGCCAGGCGGTGCCGGCTTTGAGGTGCAGGGTGCCGGTGACGTTGAAGTTGTGGTCCTTGCCGGTTTGTTCCCGCTTTTCGCCATCCACCGTGGTGTGGTCGTTGCCCTTGATGTGGGCCTTGCGGTGGTTGTCCACAGTGAGGTGACTGTCCTTCTTGATGACTTCGGTGCGGTTGTTCTCGGTCAGTAGATCCAGGTCTTTCTGGGCGTGGATGTAGATCTGTTCTTTATCGGCTTCGTCCTCGAACCGCAGTTCGTTGCTGCCCTCGCCCTTGTGGGTTTGGGTTTTCAGGGTAGTCCTCGTCTTGTGTTCCGGCAGCGCATAGGGCGGCGTGTTGGTGGCATGATAGGTTCTGCCGGTAATGATCGGCTGGTCCGGGTCGCCGTCCAGGAAGCTGACTATGACTTCGTGGCCGATTCTCGGTAGGGCCATGAATCCATACTGGCCGCCGGCCCAGCCCTGGCTGACACGGAGCCAGGCGCTTGAGTGTTCGTCGTTCTTGGAGTAGCGGTCCCATGGGAACCTGACCTTTACTCGTCCATGTTCGTCGCAATGGATCTCTTCGCCTTTGGGGCCGGTGACGATGGCGATCTGGGGGCCGTCGATCATCGGGCGGCATTCCACTTGTGGCCGCCAGGTGCGATCCGCCGGAATGGCGTTGAAGGCGTTGTGGTAGGTGGTGGCGCCGCTATTGCCATCCTCTTCCAGGGCCTGGGACTGTTCGCCGATGTGGGTAATGCTGGTGAACAGCCATTCCCGGTTCAGGGTCGGGTTGTCGTGTTCGGTGAGTTCGACCTTGGCGCCGACGGTGAAGTCGGGACGGTTACTCTGGCCGTTGGCCAAGGCTGCGTCGTTTCTCAGGGCGTCCAGCCGGGCTTCGGTGAAGGGCTGGCCACTGGCGTCGGCTTTGAAGCGACCCGGGTAGTCGTAGTGTTGGTAGTCTTCCCGCTGGCCCTCAAGTTTGTCGGCCTGGTGTTCGTGCATCAGGGCGTAAGCGGGGTTCTTGAAGGTGTAGTCTTTCAGGGCGACGGAAGCCGCTTTTACCCGCTCCCGGTAGCTGAACTGGAAGATCGCGCTCTGGCGGGTGCTGCCGCCGGCTTTGGCGTTGTATTCCACCGGAGCCAGTTTGGGGGCGTCGCCGTGATGGTCTGCGATGATGAGGGCGGGTTCGAAATAAAAGTGCCAGCCTTCTTCTGCAGCCAGTCTTTCCAAGAAATTCAAATCGCTTTCCCGGTGCTGGACGCAGTATTCCCGTTCTTCGGGGGTGCGTTTCAGATCAAACACGGTGTCGATGATGCCCCGCTCTTCCAGCAGGGTGCGCACGATGGTGTCGGTGCTCTGGGTCTGGAAGATGCGGCTGTTGTGCATCAGGCCCAGGCGCCACAACGGGGGCTGGACGATGACTTCGTAGCGGGTGCGGCGGTGGCCGGTGTCGCCCCGGGCGAATTCGTTGACCACGCCGTGGAAGCGCCTGAGAGGCACGCCATCCTGCCAGACCACCAGTTCCACGGGCTGCTCCAGCATTTCTTCAGCCGCAATATCCGGGGAGGTACTGGCCAGTTCGAGCTTGCAATGAAACAGCTGTGAGAGGTGTTCGGTCAGTTCAAATCGGGCGACCACGAACAGGTCTTTGGGGAGTTGGCCAACAGCGGCGGTGAAATGCAGTCCGGTTGCCTGGGGCATGTCTTCGGTCCTTGAAGCAATGAAATCCTGAACCGCCAATACAGAAACCGTCCTGTTCCCGTGTTGGCGCTGGTACATAGTCTAATACAGACTGCGGGGTATCTGGTACCCCGCCAACATTTCCTGTGTGAACGGGTTGGTATTACTGCCCGCATGCAGGCGATAACCCATCTCGCCGTCATCCAGAGCAAATCTTACATCCACGGCACTGTTGCTTACCCCGGTGATATCTGCTTCATCCAGCAGGCGGAACAGCGCCCAGGGACCGTTTTCCGAAATGCTGCGCGGTGACCGGTTCACTTCCGTGGGCACAAGGGTAACTCGGCTCTCAACTGAATCCCGCAGGGTATTCGGCCACACTAGCGGAATGCTCTGGCTTGGGCCATGGCTGAATTCCACCAGTTGTCCGTCCACGTTCATTACGCTGCGGCGCTTGTTGGAGGACAGATGCAGCGGCTCCAGTGCGAACTCAACATCCAGTGATCCGCTCCTGGTAAAAAAGGCACGGCGGATGTTCTCAGCCTTCTCCAACGAGGCCAACACATCACGACGAACCAGGCTGGCGCGCTTGGAACCGGCAATGTGCTCAGGGTGATCTTCCAGAAACAGTTTCAGGTTCTCGTTATAGAACTGGTCCAGAACACCGTCTGGCGCGAAGAAGCGCTCGAAATCCTGCAGTGCGGCGTCACGGCCGGCGCCCGGGTTAAACGGATAATGCCGGGCCAGGCTCTGCTGGAACGGCTGATAGACTTCCCGGTACCACTGGCGCTCAAGTTGCGCCACAGCCTGATTCAGAACTACCCGCCAGCTTTCAGAGGCCAGCTTCTCAAACATGCGATCCAGTGGCGCTGGCTGGTTGGATGCTACCCGCTGCAGGGTGAAAATCGGGTCCGCCCCTTGCAGGCTCATGCGGGCGCGGGCAGCGGAGAGTGCGGCCTTACCCCGGTCCGGCGCTTCCTGAATGCCACGCAGATAGGTGTGAAGGCTTCGAACCACTTCCATCACCTGTTCCATGTCACTGGGGTCGTCGCCCTGCTTGTCCACCAGCTCATTCAGGTCGGTAAACTGGCGGTCAATTTCCTGAACCATCTGGAAATGAGCCGATTGCTTCATCACTTTGCGAGCGGCTTCTGCCTCTTCACTACCGCTGGGAATCAGTCGGGTATTGGCGGTTACCTGGGCCAGTAACTGGTTCAGCGGCTCGTGGCCGCTGGTCAGGCTGTCAAGAACACGCACTCCATGGTTCAGGTCACTGAAAGTCTGGATATCCAGCCGGCTGAGGGCCTTGCGCCAGTTGGCGACGTAGTTTTCAGCGTATAGCGATTGCAGTTGTGCCTGTAACCGGGCCTCATCAGCTTTGCTGAAATTCACATCATCGCGGCGGCCCAGTACCCAGGCGTCCACCAGTGCCAGCTCGGCGACCGAACCGGACTTTCGCAGGAACCAGGAGTTCAAGCCTTCCCGAGTCAACAGCGACGGAATCAGCACCGGGTCCGTCTGTTCGATATCTCCATCAGCCAGTGGTTCACCGTATTGATCCAAACGTACAAACACGGTGCTGAAGGCCGGCCCGGACTCTCGCGCCAGATCGAGAGGGGCACTGAAATTCTGTTCGGCTTCGTTTTCCAGGTCCCGGTAGACCCGGTCCGGAGTCGCAATGCGTCCAAGTTCGTGCTGGGCCCACTGGACACTGCTACGGAACGGTGCAAGGGCCATATCAGCGGTTTTATCCCCGTCTTCTACCCTCTGGATCAGGTCCGTGTGAAGCATGGCGTAGTCCAGGTGACTGAGCAATCGTTGCTGCATATGCCTTTGCGCGGGATAGGCACGTTGCCAATAATCGCTCATATAGCTGTAGACGATATCCCCGCGGCGGCCACTGGCATCGTAAAGCATGCGCAACACACGCAAATGGTCGAGGCGCTCGGAACTCGTATCCGGAGCATCGCCCATCTGTTCCATCACGCCCAGCATAAGCGCAGGCACGAATTGGTAGGCCAGCATGTCCAGGTAGGACTCCTCCACTTCCGGCCCCACTTCGTGTCCTTTGTACAAGCCCATGTCTGCGACCAGTGCCGGCTCTGCCCGGTAGTCTCCGAAGGCCAGCGTGGCTTCCCGCAGTTGATCCAGGGGCTCAAGCAGGTTGCGGCCGGTGGTGTCCGGCTCGTAGCCGATGGGGCGCCAGTTATCGATAAAGCTGCGCACCCGGTCCTCTACCGCCGCTGCTGCCTGGGCGTTCTCGATGAAGTAGTGCTGCCACCCGGCGGTCATACCCAGGCCGGCGACAACGGCGACCACTGCAGCTATCGCAATGCGACGACGACGGATGCCGACCACTTTCTGGTTGTCACCAGCCAGGCCCGCTTCACAATAGACGATGCCAGGAAACAGTTTTTCAGTGAATAGGCTTGAGGACTGGCCGCCACGCTGCGCCGGCTGTATCGGACTGGCGAGGCCATAATTGGCAGCGGCAGCGGATACAAAGGCATCCTCCGGCACACCTTCCTGAACCACGGACGTGAAATAGGTGCCGCGCACCAGGGCCGATGTTGAGAAAGCATCGGCAGAAAGCAGGTCCGCCAGAAACTGTTCCAGTACCGGTTTCAGGCCGGCCAACTGGCGAGTAAAGGAGTAGGCTGCGGCACGCTCCTCCGGGTCCCGTGTAGCTGAGAGCACATCCGGGAGCCGCTCACCCAGTTGCTCGGCGAGTTTGCTGAAGTTCTGGTCGAATTCACCCAGCCAGTCATCCGCGTCGTGCTGGCCATCCAGCTGGTAGGTGAAACCGAGTGGATTTTCCCGCTCCGCTTTTGACAGGGTTCGGGCAAACGGGGCGAAACCATACAACAGGTCCATCTTGGTGAAGCTGATGTAAACCGGTAGCCGTGATCCCAGCGTCTCCATCAGCTCCCGCAAGCGGGTGCGCAGCAGAATGGCCTGGGCCTCGCGCTGTTGTTCGTTGCCGGTACTCAGGCCGGCAATGTCCACCGTCAGCACCACACCGTTCAGCGGCCGCTGGGGCCGGTTCTTTTCCAGCCAATTAATAAAATGGGTCCACAACCGCTGCTGGATAACGCTGGTGGCACCTTCGCCGTCATTCTGGCGCAGCAGTTCGCCGTCCGGGTCGATCAGCACGCCGTTGTCGCCAACCCACCACTCGAATCCATACGGGTTTTTCTCCGTTCTCGGGTTACGGGTTACATTGGTGAGTGTGTATGTCTGTCCGGAGCGCTGGATCAGGCTGGTCTTGCCGGCGTCTTCAAGCCCCATCACCAGGTACCAGGGCAGGCGATAAACGCCCTTGCGACCCGGAAGGTTGCTCTTGAGCTCCGCCAGGCGGCGGTCAAGCAGGCGCTGCTGACGACGCTCCAGCGGCAAGATCGGGTCTTCCTCTTCCTTCTGTTCCTCCGCCTTGGCCACGTTCACCTTGCGCAGCTTGCGGGCCAGCATCATGCCCCAGACCATGGCCACCAGCAGCACAACCACCAGCGTGACAAGGGCTCGCACCTGCCAGGCCGCCAACGGATAATCACCGTTGATCTCCAGGCGCGGGCCCAACCACCAGGTTGCAGCCAGTAGTACCACCACACCCAGCGCCAGGGTGATCGGCGCCGCACTGCGTACAAAGGGCAGTATCCGTCGTCCAATGAGTAGGGCTTTTCTCCACATGGTGTCCATTCCTGTTAATTCGTCCGTCTGTGTTTATGCAAGTCTGTCCAGCCGGGCTACCAGGCCAGGCTCCCAGTCTTCAAGGTTCATGCCCCGGGTCTGCTCGCGCAGATCCTGCACCTGTTGTTTCGCCAGGCTCTTCATACCGCTGTCTTTCATCAACTGGCTGCTCATCAGTCGCCAGTAGAACCGGTCACGGGGCTCGCGGGCGGTTTCCAGGCCCTCTTCCAGCAATTTCATGGCCGGGGCCAGGCCTTTCTGTTCCATAATTCCGCGAGCTTCGTCGTAGGCGTGTTCCCAGGAACTTGCGCCGCCAATGGCGCCGCCTTTTGCCGGGCCACTGAGCATCCAGTCAGCCACCGCTTTGGGCAGGAAGGGCGTGCCATCGTTAAACGTCATTTCAGCCAGCTCAGGCAACCGCTCAACGAAAGCCTTTACGGCCGTGCGAATGGCTTCCGCGCAGGCTTCGTGCCCAAGCGCGGAGGCGACTTGCGCACTCAGCCAGTGGCCTTCCAGCCAGAACGGGCTGACCGACAGGCTTTGTTCGATGCGCTGCCACAGGGCCAGGTCCGGGGATTTGGACAGGCTCTCGCGATAGTCGGCCACCCGGTCAGCGCTTACTGCCGCCAGGTCGCTCTTGATACCGTCCCGTGCCGGTGGAACCGAGGTAATGGTCTGCCAGATCGAGTAGCGACGGAGCTGATAGCCCAACGCGTCGGCAGGCGTGGTTTCGGTCAGCATGTCGGCCACCTTGAGCAGGCTCTGGCGGGTGGCCCGCTCGTTCGCGGGGTCGAGGGTCAAACTGCCCAGAGACGCGGATGACGCACTACTGGCTTGCGATGAGGTTGAGCCTGACGATGAGGCACTCGCTGTTTCCGTTCTATCGACGGTTGCCGACGGTCTGGGCGTATCGGAAGGCGATGGCAGCTTTTCCACCGACCGGCGCAGATCGACCAGCCCGTCATCCGGCAGTTCAAGTGCGCATGCCTGCTCCATCAACTTGCCAAGCGTGACCAGGCAGAATTCCCGGCCATCGCCCACGCCGCTATCGAAGCTCAGTGCCGACACTTCCTTTGCGGCTCGCTGCAGGATCTGGGTCATCAGCATCTTGCGGGCGCGTTTGCCTTTGTCACCCGGGTAAGGCCAGGCGTCGTTCCACCAGCTGTCCAGTACCCGATGCAACAGGTACAGCGACAGCGCAAACCGCTCACCATTGCCGCCCCGCTGCAGGCACAGCAACAGGAACCCAAGTACCTTGAGATCCTTGCTGGTATCCGCCAGCAGGCGAAGGGATTCGCTTTCGACTTTGTCCCACTCAACTCCAGCGTGGGCCAGCGATCCAACCTTCATGATTTCGTTTTCAAGGTACTCCATGGTGGGATCGTCCATCAGGTTTTCACCCATGGCGTGCTCCCCGGAAAACATGTTCAACACCTGCTCAACGTACGGGTGCTGCTCTACTGCCTGCATATCCAATCCCTGTCTTTTCTGATCGCGCTTCAAACTCTTAACAGCTACCAGCCACACTCTTCCCGCAGTGGCTTCAGGGTCTTCCGGAACCCGGTCAGATCAAACATCAGCCCGTCAACCACAGCGCTGGATGAAACGACGGTAACGCCGGATGTGGCGGCCATGTTGCGGACCGTTCGAATGGCGGGCAGTCCGCGCCCGCCACTGGCTACAAAGCCCTCGTCCCGTACCCGCCAGATCTGCCGGCCATGGCCGAAATCAACGGTGACCCGCTCCTCCTTGACTGCCCGGGGCAGCATCACAGTGAGCTCGGTAATATTATTGTGGCACTGTACTGCCAACAGCGGCCTTGGCGGTTTCACCCCCAACGCACTGATGGTCAGCAGATGCCCGGCCAGTTCCCCGGTATCACGGTAGAGCGGCCCGTCACCCGGCCGGCGGCGCTGCTCCTGGGCAAAGGCCTGGCGCCAGCGTTCAGGCTGTTTGCCAGCACTGACGTCTTCGATTGCCACGTGAATGGGCGTACCAAACACCTCATCAAAACAGGCCAGCCGCTCCAGCCGCTGATTTTCATTGGTACAGTCGCGGGCCGCTGCCAGTTGCTGGCTGGACTGCGCACTCGCCGCCAGTGAAAGTACCATACCCAGGGCACAGAGCCCGGCAGCAAGCGGTCGGTTATTTCTGATAAACAGATTCACGCTTCAGTCACCTGATACTTCTGACATTTATGGGCCAGAGTGCGTTTGGGCAGGCCCAGGCTTTCTGCCGCCTGGGCGCGGTTGCCTCCATACTGGCGCAAACGCTCACGGATGATGGCGGCCTCGAACGCCTGGGCCGCGGCCCGGAGGTCATCCACTTCTTCCGCCTGAGGAACGCCGGGAACCATATGTGCCTGAAAATCGCTGGCGACGCAGGTTCCCCGGCTGGGGAACAGATCATCAAGGCGCAACACTTCCGGCTGGATATCATCTCCTACCGGTGTCTGCAGGCAGGCAAACTCTACGACGTTGCGCAATTCGCGGGCATTACCCGGAAAGCTGTAGCCCGTCAGCATACTGAGTGCGTGACTACTGATGCCCATGGGACCAGCGCCCTCGCGTGCTGTGTACTCGCGGATGAAATGGCGGCACAGGGGCTCCAGGTCTTCCGGACGGTCCCGCAAGGATTTGACTCGCAACGGGAACTGGCTGAGCCGGTAGAACAGGTCCCGGCGGAAACGGCCGTCCTCGATGCACTCGCTCAGCGGCTGATGGGTAGCGGCCACCAGGCGGAAATCGGAATGCTGTTCCTGTTGCGCTCCCAAAGGCCGGAAGCGGCGGCTTTCCAGTACCCGCAGCAGTTTGGACTGCAGGGCCAGGGGCATGTCGCCGATTTCGTCAAGGAACAGGGTGCCGCCGTCAGCCTGTGCAAGCAGACCTTCCTTGGCGCGGTCGGCACCGGAAAAGGCACCCTTGGTGTGGCCGAAGAGTTCACTCTCCAAAAGGGAATCCGGGATTGCGGCGCAGTTGACCACCACTAGGGGCCCTTCGGCCCGATCCGAGAACCGGTGAATTCCCTGCGCTACAAGGTCCTTGCCGCAGCCGGTCTCGCCCTGCACCAGTACCGAGAGTTGGCTGCCGGCGGCGCGGACGATCTGGGCGCGCAGGTCGGTCATGGCGGCGGAGTTTCCCACCAGGGTGTCTGCCAGTTGTTCACAACGCTGACGCACGGCTTCGGCGTCGTGGAGGTGGTCCAGGGAACGTTTGAGCATGCGCCGCTGCCAGACCTGGTCGCTGGTTTTGAGCTGGCTGACCCATTGGTGGGACAGCAGGGTCAACAAGCCCCGATACAATGGTTGGGCGGTGATACCCTCCCATTCGGGCTCTTCATTGCAGAGCAAAAGGATGCCAAGGGTACGGCCGTCTTCGCCTTTGATGGGTTCGAGCCAGAATGATCTTGGCCGGTTGCTGGCGTCGACCAGGGCCTGGAAGCCGGGGTGGTCGAGGCGGTAGCTGGCAGCTCGTGACAGTTCCCTTGCCTTGCCCTGTTGTAGCAGGTGGGCAAAGGGGTGGCTGAAGTCGCCGCAGTCGAATTCGCCCAACTCGCCCAGTGCGGCACAGTGGAGTGTTCGGCCGCTGAGGTCGAGTTCGAGTGACCAGCAGCGGGTGAGGCCGAAGGTGTTTTCGAGTTGCCGTGAGGCGACTTTGAGCAGGGTTGGCAGGTTGTCCTGCCGGAGCAGCTCAACCGCCAGGTCAATGCCGGTGTGCAACTCCATCTGCATCCGTCCCATTCTTTTTGTCCCTTTTCCCTTTTGGACCGCGTACCGTGCGGATTCACTTTCCGAAACACGCTGTGAATACATCCCTGTACGCTCGGCTCCGCCATCCAAGGCTCCGCACGGTTTCGGAAAGTGAATCCGCACGGCCCGCTACTTTTCAGTTGCCTTAGGCAACGGTACCTGTGAATTTGTTGTCTTCGACGCCGAGGGTCACCGTTGTGACCGACTCTCTCGCTGCCAACTTTTCCAGCAATGCCAGCGAAACGGGCGGCAACAGTTCACCTTCAATGATCGATTCCAGCATCCTCGCGCCGTTTTCACTTCTTGTCGCACGACTGCGGATGGCTTCTACCAGGCCGTCTTCCAGTTCCACTTCGGTGTGGTAACGGTCGCCGATTTGGGTGGCCAGGCGGTCGAGTTTGTCGGCGACGATGCGGTTGAGGGTGTCTTCGCCCAACGGCAGGTAGGGTACGACTTCCATGCGTGCCAGCAGTGCCGGTTTGAAGAAGTTGGCCAATTCCGGGTACAGGGCTTCTTCGATTTTTCCGGGCTCGTCGGCGTGTCTGACGATGGTCTGGTAGCCCAGGTTTGAGGTGAGGAAAAAGACGACGTTCTTGCAGTCAATCAACCGGCCTTCGCCGTCCGCCAGTTCGCCTTTGTCGAAGGCCTGGTAGAACAGGTTGAGCACTTCCGGATGGGCTTTTTCGACTTCGTCGAGCAGCACCACGGAATACGGCTTCTGGCGAATGGCTTCGGTGAGAAGACCACCTTCGCCAAAGCCGACGTAGCCCGGTGGGGAGCCAATCAGGCGGGAAACGGTGTGTTTCTCCTGATACTCGGACATGTTGATGGTGGTGAGGAACTGGCGGCCGCCGTAGAGCAGTTCGGCCAGTTGCACGACGGTTTCGGTTTTGCCCACACCACTGGGGCCCGCCAGCAGGAAGGCGCCCATGGGGCGGCCGGGGCGGCGCAGGTCGGCGCGGGCTGTCAACAGGTGCTGGTGCAATGTGCCGATGGCGATGTCCTGGCCCTTGATGTGGGATCGCAGGTACTCCGGCAGGCGGGTGATTTTCTCCAGCTCGTCGGCGGTCATGCGATTGACCGGGATACCTGTCCAGTCGGCGACGACTTCGGCCACCTGGCGGGCATCCACGCGGGCGTGAACCAGTGGCTCGTCGACTTGCAGTTCGGCCAGTTCCTGTTCGATGGCGGCGGCTTCGCTTTTCAGGTCCGGGCGCTCTTCGTCGGTTTCCGGGGTGGCTTCTTTCTCCGGCGCTTCCGGCTCTGCATCTCCAACGTTCTCATTCAGCAGTTGTTCGCGAACTTCCACCAGGCGTGCCACCAGTTCGCGCTGGTCGTTCCAGCGTTGTTCCAGTTCTTCCGCTTCCACCCGCAGGGTTTCCAGGCGCTGATTCAGTTCGCTCTCACGCTGGCGGTCGATGGCTTGCCCAAGGGTCTGTTCGCGGGTGATCAGATCCTGTTCCATACCCAATTGGTGCAGTTCGCTACGCACATGGCTGAGGCGGCGCGGCGGTGTGCTGAGGTTGAGGCTGACCCTTGCGCAAGCGGTATCCAGTACGTCGATGGCCTTGTCAGGCAGCTGGCGGCCGGCCAGGTAACGGGCGGACATGTCGGCGGCGGCTTTCAGGGCGCTGTCGGCGATCAATACCTGATGGGCCTTTTCGTAGACGGTGCGCAGGCCACGGAGGATGTGGACGGCCTGGGCCGGTGTGGGCTCATCCAGAGCGATGGGCTGGAAGCGGCGACTCAGGGCCGGGTCTTTCTCGAAGTATTTCTTGTACTCACGCCAGGTGGTGGCGGCGATGGTGCGCAGTTCGCCACGGGCCAGGGCCGGTTTGAGCAGGTTGGCGGCGTCGGAGCCACCCTCGCTATTGCCGGCGCCGATCAGGGTGTGGGCTTCGTCGATGAACAGGATGATCGGGGTGGCGGAGCTTTTCACCGCTTCAATCACGCCCTTCAGGCGCTTCTCGAACTCGCCTTTTACCGAGGCACCGGCCTGCAGGGCACCCATATCCAGGGTCCACAGCTCCACGCCGGTCAGGCGTTCGGGCACATCGCCGTTGACGATGCGCAGGGCCAGGCCCTCGACAACGGCGCTTTTACCGACGCCGGCATCGCCCACCACGATGGGGTTGTTCTTGCGGCGGCGGCAAAGGATGTCGATCATCTGGTCGATTTCCGCGTCACGGCAGACCACCGGGTCCAGTTTTTTGTCCCGGGCCAGTTTGGTGAAGTCGGTGGCGTAGCGTTTGAGCGGGTCCATGTCCACCTGCGCCTGGTTGGCGGTACTGGGGCCATCTTCGGCGCGGGGTTGCTCTACCGAGCCCCGGGTCATGAAATCAAACTGGCGGCGCAGCTGTTCGCGATTGATGTCTTTCAGCCGCTGGGAGACCTGAGGCATCAGGTAACGGTCTGCATTCATCAGCAGCGCCAGCATGATGGCACCGGAACGCAGTTCGGTATGACCAAGTTCGGTGGAGGCAATCAGCCAGGCGTCCTGCAACAGCTCTATCAGCAGCGGCGAGAACGATGGGTACGGCTCTGCAGACTGGGGCTCGCCGTTAAGGCTGTCCCCCACCACAGGCTGCAAACTCTGGTAATCGATACCAGTGCTTTCCAGGATCTGGCGCACATCGGTAAATGGCGTTTCCAGCAGTTTGAACAACAAATGGGCTGGGGTGATTTCCGCACCCTGACGGCTGATACACAGCGCCGCTGAAGATTCCATCCCCTGGCGGCAAATCTCGTTGAGGCGCCCAATCAGCGCCGGCAGTTCTACCCGAATCACAGTGATCTCCTTATTTCGGGAGTTGTTCCAGTACGCTGAGCACATCCCTGATGCGTTCGTTCAGCGCTATGTTGTAAAGCGTGTATACCCCAGCCATGGCCGCTACGAAGAGCCCTCCGATGCCCCACAGGGGCAGCCCGGTTCGCAGCCGGTTGCGGGCCGGGGTTACGTTGGCCAACGCGTTTGTCAGCGGCTGCGGTTCTTCGTCGCGACGCAGTCCACGAAGCTGTTCGTTCAGCCCGCGGATAATCTGCTCGTATTCGTCCCGGCCGTTGGTCATCACCTTGTAGCGGCCTTCGAATCCCAGGCACAGGCACAGGTAGATGAACTCCAGCATGTCGCGGTAACGCTCAGGCTCCTGCTCCATGCGGGCAGTGATGGCGAATACCTTTTCGCCACCCCAGGTTTCGTTGTGGAAGCGGGACAGCAGCGAATGCTGGGACCAGATGCTGTGCGCGCCCCAGTCAGTACCCAGCACGGCTTCGTCGATAAAGGCACAAAGCACGTAGCGATAGGCCACCACGGTCGGCCGCTCGTAGCCCTGCTCCACCAGTTCCCGGTCGATGGCGGCCACTTCGTCCACCACCTGCTGATACAGGTTTTCCACTCCGTGGAAGTCCGCCAGCCTACGCACCCGGATAACCAGGCCTAACAGGGGCGTGGCGGCGTCGATCAGCCGGTTATCCTCAAGGCCCCGCAGTTGGAACTGGTCGTTCCCAAAGCCCTGGTCACCCACGCGCCCATCGCGGTTGTTGTCCGCGAACATCAGGTCATCAAACGCACTGCCACCTGCTTCCGTGTTGCCATTGGGTGAATCCATCACCGGTGCATCTGCCATGATCTAGCTCCTGATTGCCCAGAACTGCATTTCCATTCCCGGGAAACTGCCGGCCACGTGGAACGCAAAGCCGCTGGCATTGTCGAGCATCTGCCAGGCCTGGCTCTGGTCGTCCAACCGGAAGTACACGAACCCGGCGTGATACGGCAACTGGCGGGGGGCCACCGGCAGGGCCGACAGCGGTATCCCCGGCAGCTGCAGACTGATGAGATCGCGGATTTTCTCCACCGATGCCACCTTGCACTGCTGGGTAAACTGCTTGTGCAGGTCGTCCAGGGGCATGTCCGCCTTCACCGCGAGGATGAACTCGGCCTGGCCGATCAGCTGCGCGTCCTGGATTGGCGCCACCGTGAGGCCGTACTGGCGCTGCTGCAGCTGGATGGCCAGTGCGCGCGGCTCCAGTACCGTACTGAGTGACTGTCGCAGTACCTGCATCAATGGTGTGAACGAATCCTCCGGCACGTCGTGGTCGTAGGCGGTGTATTCCTGTGGCAGACGGTTCTCGTCGGTGAAGGTCACCAGTTCGCCGCACAGCTCCAACAGGGCTTCGTAAAGGCGCTCCGGGTGCAACTGGCGCAGCCGCGCCAGGTGCAGGAAACGGGGATGGGCACGGTTAAGCATCTGCAGCAGCATGAAATCCGCCACATCCGCCACGCCACCCTGCCCGGGGGCACCCACGCGCTCGGCAATGTTCCTGGCCCTTTCCCTCATCAGCCCTGCCATTTCCCCAACGAAACGCTGTAGCCGGGGCGCTGCACGCACGCTGAGCATGGTGGGGATAAAGTTCGGGTCCATCACCAGGCTGCCGTCGGGGCGTTTTTCCAGAATCCGACCGATTGCCAGGGCCGCGTAGGCACTGCGATCGTCCCGTTCCAGCATCAGCTTCGGAGCCACCCGGGCCACGTCGATGGTGTGGGAATCGCCGTCGATGGAATGCAGATCCCGGACTTCCTCGCTCTGAGCCCGGAACCGGCCGGCGATGGCAGCTTCCGGCCACTCCACTTCCGCCAGGCTCTCGCTGCCCAGTGGCAGGGCCAGGTACACCACCTGGTTAGCCACGGAGGCGTCGGTGATTTCCAGAGGCTCCGGCATGACATCGTCCTGGGGCAGGCAGAAACGGGTTCCGTCCGGAAATAGGCCGCTGGCCCTCACCAGGCCGACCCGGCCAAAGCTCAGGTACTCGGAATTCAGCTCCAGGTCACTGAAACCATACAGGTAATCGGAAACCGCCAGAGCCCGCTCGTTGATCTGGTGCTCCAGGTATCTTTGTTGCTGCTGGAAGTGCTGGGGCTTGATAAACAGCCCATCACTCCAGACGACTCGATTAGTTGCAGACATCAGGACTCATCCGACCTTCTGAGTTTGACTTCACGCTCGCGCAGATTGACCAGCAGGTGGTAGCGGCCGCCGATGGGATCCACCTTCACAACCTTTTTCCACTGGGACAGGTTGGGGTAGGCATAGAAGGCAATTACGCCGATGAAACGCGTATCCTCGGCAATCTCGAACGGGTCGATAAACTTGAACTGTCCCGGCACCAGGGTGTAATCGCTATGATCGATATAATTGCGGCCCAGCGAGGGCTCAAGCTCACCCAGCAGCTGATCGAAATCCGCCGCCATCAGCCGTGAGCTATCCCGCATCTGGATGATCTGGAACGCGATGGGCGTGGGGGCCAGGGATTCGTTGGGGTTCACATCCGGCTCCGCCAGCATGGTCAGGTCCACCCGACTGGGCAGGTCTTCCGGGTAACCCACGGGGATATCCGGGTCCCACATCACCTTGGCGGTTTTGGTAACTGCGTTGTAGGGGGTGCTACACCCCGCAAAAACGAGAATGGCGACCAGCAAACTCCATTTGCAGTACTTCACGACAGGTTCTCCCTCTGTAATTGACGCAGTTGTTGATCGTAAGCCTGTTCAAACACCTCCTGAAAAAGGCGCTCGAACCCCTGCTGACGACTGGAACTCAGTTCCCGGTAATAGTGTTGGTACATCTCCCAAGCCCAGTTGCTTTCGTCTTCGTCGGTTTTCAGTCCACGGCGGTAACCGTGAAACCGGCGCAACAACGCCTCCGGTGAGAACGCGTGGAGAATGGCGTCCAGCCCCTCACGGATGGCCGTCTGCGTGGCGATCTGGTGATGGTGAAGGCTCTGCAGGCTTTCACTGACCGCCGCCGGCGCCGACAGGTGCACCGGGCTGCGCTGACTGGCAAACAGGGTCTGCACGGTTTCGTTGTAATCCTCGCCCAGTCGCAGTGGGTTGTCCTCGATGGGCTGCAGGCGGGTGCGCAGTGCCTGGTGTCGGCTGTCCTCACCCTGGTGCAGGGCCAGCAGGCCTTCCACCGTGGCTTTCAGGGTCTGGCCAGCCTCTTCCAGGAACAGGCGCATCTCATCGCTGTCAGCAAAGCCCAGGTCGGTGTCCATACCGCGCAACAGCGGGGCGCCGCTGATGTGCTGGCGGCTCTGGTCGTTTGGCACGCGACGGCGGGCCGGCTTGGTGGTTTCAGACATCCTGTCACCTTCTCCTTTTCGCACAGGCAGCCCCATGGCTACGTCGCGATTTTCCCTATACTCATCTGTAACTGCGCCATCACGTGCGTGCCACTCCGGTTTGTCCGCCAGCAGGAAATCCCGCTCATCGCTGTCATCCTCTTCCCGATGACTTCCGGAGTACCGTGACCAGGCCTGCAACGGATCCTCACTGAAGGTTTCACCCGGAGCCGGCTGCAAACCATGCAGCGGTTCACCACCGACGGTTTCCCGTTCACGTTCTTCAGCCCGCATCAGTTCGCCTTCGTCCACGTTCACCAGCGTGGTGTCTTCCACTTCCTCTGGCAGGGCGCTGTCCTGCCTCTGGCCACTGACGACTTCCGCCTTGAGCTGATATCGCCCGATAGTGATGGTGTCACCGCTCTTCAGGCGCGCCCGGCGGCCACGACCGACCGGCTGGGTGCCACTGTTGATATAGGTGCGGCCACTGCGGTCGATGAGGCAGAACACGCCGTCCATAAACCGCACCTCAGCATGGCCCGGCACAGCTCCGGTGCGATGGGATGACAACTGCCAGGTGTCGCTGCCTGCGCTACCAATGGAGCCGCCGCTGGTTCCGAACACATGCTCCCGCGCCCGACCGCTGGCAACCTGGGTGGGGTTGCTGACCACCAGTTTCAGGCCGCGGCTTTGTTGATGTTCCATATCCGGTTTCCTTTTACTCAATCACATTACTCAGTCCACTGAGGTCAACGGCGTATCTGCAACCGCACCGCTGGCAGCTTCCTGGCCTTTTCCGGCGTTACAAACGAGTTCCAGCCCAGTCGCACGTCCGCACCCAACTGCATCGGCTTCACGTCCCTGGGGCGCATCTGCAACTCCAGGTCGTACGCCAGTTGCTCCCGGGTGACGAACTCCACCAGCTTCACCAACCGGTCGTGATCTTCGCCGTTGGGCAGAAAATCCGCGAATCGCTGCCGGTCCAGGTTGCGTATGCGCAGGATGAACTTGCCACTGCGATCGCGAATGCCGGAACCCACCAGAGTATCCTGGCCCAGGGCGACGTTGGCCTGCCCCAGTCGGGTCTGCTGGTCTTGGGGAATAGCTACCTGGCGCAATACCCACTGCTCAATATCCACATCATCGAGATCGAAACAGTGCCCGATGATGCCACTGACAACTTCTGGCGAACGGCTGCGACCCGCCATCAGTCCGGCATAAGCCAGCATCTTCGACCAGTTGACCGGCGTTGCCGCCCGGACCTGCGGGTCTCCCAGACCCACCAGGGAGAAAATATGCTCGGAGAAACCGTCCGACGCCTCGGGCTGGAACCGCACGTAGTAGCGATATTTGCGCCACGCCCGGTGGAACAGCGTCACCAGCCGGTGATTGAAAAAGTCCAGGAAGTGGCGACGTATGCCCAGGTTCTGCCCCGCTTCCCAGGCCAGATCCTCAAGGTAATACCCCGGCAAAGGCGACTGCGAACCGTGCAGCCCCAGAAAACTGACTTCCAACTGATAGGGCGCGTGCTCATGTTCCGGCGATACCGCCGACACCACATCGCTACCCGGAAAGCCCAGGCCGGCCGACGCCGAGAAGCGGATACGCTCGCGCTGCGGCTGTTCGTCCTGGGACCGCTCCAGATCATCACCGTGATGGCGATGGATCAGGTCCACCAGTTGGAAAAAGCTGTAGCGCCGTGCATTGCCCAGAACGGGTTGCAGCTCGGCTACATCAGAGGCTGTTGCCCTTGCTGTAACGTCCATGTGTACCGTTCCTGATTGTCTGTATTCACCACTTCCAGTTGGTGAAATGCGTTAATACTCGCGTATAGCGCGAAAAACTGGCTCAGCACCGTACCGAGCAGGTAAAGATCCCCTTCCGAGGCAAACGACTGCTGGTCCAGCCGCATCACCGAGCGGATCCCCCTTACTGGCAGGCCCCGGACCATCCGGTCCACCGGCGTGGTTTCGATATCCAGAATGCCGGCCAGGCGCTTCTGGGACACCCGCTCCGCCTGGCGGTCCACCAGTGCGCGAAAATCGTAGACCCGCAGTACCGTTCGCAGGGCGTCGACATCCAGCAGCGACAGATAGTTCAGCGACAGGTTGGAGACCAGTGTCCATAGCAGGCTGCCATCCAGTGTCGGCCGCAGGGTGTGGGTGGGCCGGGTAATGTTGCTGAACGAGGCAAATGCCGGCGTGGTCTCCGTCGCCATGCAGATCTCCCCCACCGCCAGCTGATGCGGTAACTGCCGGTTGGTGCAGGTAAGCGTCAGCGATACCGCTTCCTGCCGATTCATACACTCGGATTCGTCCCCGCGCACGAAGGAAATGTAGTGGTCAAACCCGTCCCCACGCACACTTTCCCGGGCCTTCACCCGGTAATACAGCGCAGTGCGGCCACGATCCCGTTCGACCTCGTGCTGGAAGCTCTCGAAGGCGGTATATAGCCGAGGCTCCCCACGCCCGGACCGGCCCTCCAGCCAGCCTTCCACCTGCTCAATACTGAAGACTTCATAGTGCTCCGGCGAGCGGCTGGACGGCGCAATGCGGTACTCCGTCTGGCGTCCGTTCAGGTCCACCGGATCGGCCTCGTGGGTGAACAGGTTGATGGCCGGTGTGCAGTACAGTTGGAAATTCTCCGCCCGGATCTTCGCATCCGGCGGCAGGATGCGGCTAAAGTGAAAGCGCAGGCTGATTTCATCCGCCTGCACTGCCGGCAACCGAGCCTTCAGCCCCTGGATGTCCACAAACCGGAACGCCTCTGGAAAACTCAGATATTCCTGCAGAATACGGTAGCCTGGGTAGGCGTTCTTGGGGTAAGGCAGTAATGCCTCATCGTTGGCAAACCCCACTGGCTTCAACTGGCTGGCCGGAATGGAAAACACCGAATCCCCGACCACCAGCTCCATACGCTGCAGGTAATGGTTCAGCCACAGGTACAACGCCTCGGAAATATGGCTCTCGCCACCCAGGTAAAAGCGCAGGTTATCAAAGCCGAGGGAAGACAGCGGCTGATCGGTATGCAACGCCAGATCCACGGTCACCGAAGACACTTCCCGGGAATGCTCGGCATGCGCATCCGCCACACTCACCGGAAACACATCTACCGCCCGACAGGTCCGGAACCGGCACTGGGTCTGACGCATGGCATCTCCCAGCGGCCGGCTCTTGATCTCGGTATGCTGCTCCACCCGCTGGCGCTCACTGATAGCATGCAGTTGCGGATCAAACCGCATAATGGTGCAACTGGGCACTGGCCTGAGATAGTTCGGCCATAGCATGTTCAGCAGCGAATGCGTCAGCTCGGGAAATTCATCCTCGACCTTCTCACGGAGCTTCCCTGTCAGAAACGCAAAGCCCTCCAGCAGCCGTTCGACATCCGGGTCGGTACTCTGCTCAGAAAGAAATCGGGTCAACTGCGGATGTGCATCCGCAAATTCCCGCCCCTGCAGTCGCAGAAAGCTAAGTTCGTCCCTGTAAAACCGATTCAACTTCATAAAGACTACTGCACCAATGTCTGATCGAGGGGGATGGGGATGCCTTTTCTGCCGGAAAAAAGGTGTCTGAGCGTAGCGAGTTCTTTTTCCCAGAAGAAAAGGTATCGCCGTCCCCCTCTGGCTCCGAGCTCGGGCCAGGGGTTACTCCCAAAAGACGCTGCAAGCCCATCCCTGGGGCGCTTGAGCTCCGCCATCCGTGGCTCCGCACACTTGTGGGAGTAACCCCTGGCCCGATCTCTCATCCTTGTCCGATAGCTATTGCCAGTGATTTCAAATCACCCGGTAATAGCGCTTGTCATCCAGTAACAAATCGATGGTCGTTTTATCGTCTTCCGAACCCACACTCAGGTAGACTGTCACCTGGAACCGCAGCTGCAATGGATCCGGCCCCTGGGGCATTGCCATTACATCAACCCGGCTCACCCTGGGCTCGAATTTTTCAATGCACTGCCGTATGGCGCTGCGAATACGAATGCTCAGGTCGTGGGTGCCGAGGGTGGCGTCGTTGAAATCCACCAGCCCCAGGTCCGGCACGCTCTCGCTGTTGCCCGGATGGGCATTCAGCAGTCGTACCAGGTGGCGTTTGATGGAGTCCACCACATGGGTCACTTCCCCCATGCTTTGCCCGGCAGGTTCGGCAGCCTGTTCCAGTCTCTCGAACAGGCTGCCGCCCGAAGCCTGAACACCGTCAACACCGGTGTTCCTGAACACGGGTTAGTCCTTGTCCAGACGGCCGACGAGTGACAGTTCGAAGTTCGCACCCATGTACTTGAAGTGCGGACGAACCGCCAGGGACACCGAGTACCAGCCCGGATCGCCTTCCACATCCGACACAGTCACCTTGGCGGCACGCAGCGGACGACGACTGCGGACATCCGCCGGCGGGTTTTCCTGGTCGGCGACGTACTGGCGAATCCAGGTGTTCAGTTCCCGCTCCAGGTCCTGACGCTCTTTCCAGGAACCGATCTGCTCGCGCTGCAGCACTTTGATGTAGTGCGCCAGGCGGTTAACAATCATCATGTAAGGCAGTTGCGTACCAAGCTTGTAGTTGGTTTCCGCTTCCTTGCCTTCCTTGGTGTTCGGGAACTGTTTGGGCTTCTGCACCGAGTTGGCGGAGAAGAACGCTGCGTTATCGCTACCCTTACGCATGGTCAGGGCAATGAAGCCTTCGTCGGCCATTTCGTATTCGCGACGGTCGGTGATCAACACTTCAGTCGGAATCTTGGCTTCAAGCTGGCCAAAGGATTCGAAGGTGTGAACCGGCAGGTCTTCCACCGAACCACCGCTTTGCGGGCCGATGATGTTCGGGCACCAGCGGTACTTGGCGAAGCTTTCGGTCAGGCGCGTGGCCAGTAGGTAGGCGGTGTTGCCCCACAGGTAATGCTCGTGGTCGCCGGACACATCTTCCTTGTAGTTGAAGCTGCGTACCGGGTTTTCCGTGGGATCATAGGGCACCCGCAGCAGGAAGCGCGGTGAGGTCAGGCCCAGGTAGCGGGCGTCTTCGGACTCGCGCAGAGAGCGCCACTTGGCGTATTTCGGGCCTTCGAAGACGGCTTTCAGTTCCTTGATGGCCGGCAGTTCCTGATAGCTGTCGACGCCGAAGAATGACGGCGCGACAGAGGACAGGAATGGAGCGTGGGCCATGGCACCTACCGAGGACACGTACTGCAGCAGTTTCATGTCCGGCGTGGACGGGGTGAAGGCGTAGTTGCCTACCACAGCACCCACGGGTTCACCGCCAAACTGGCCGTATTCGGTGGAATAGATGTGCTGGTAGAAACCGGTCTGGGTGACGTCCGGGGCGAACTCGAAGTCTTCCAGCATTTCGGTTTTGGTGGCGTGAAGAATGTCCACCTTGATGTTCTCGCGGAAATCCGTGCGATCGACCATCAGCTTCAGGCCGCGCCAGGAGGATTCCAGTTCCTGCAGCTTGGGGGCGTGCAGGATTTCATCCATCTGGGCGCTGATCTTGCGGTCCAGCTCTACCACCATCTGATCCACCAGCGCCTTGTTGACCGGCTGGCCTTTTTCTTCGCTTTTCAGCAGGTTGGAAATAAACGTTGCAACGCCACGGCGCGCAACATCGTAGCCTTCATCGGCAGGCGCCATGCGGCTGTTGGCCATGACCTGGTCCAACAACGACCCCTCGGCAACAGCTTCGGTAGCAGCGGATTGCTGCTCAGCAGTATCAGACATACCACATCCCTTTAGTACGTTTTAAACACAGGATTGAGATCTGCCAGGACTGGCAGATTTCGTATCACGAATCCAGATTATTCGCCGTTTTCGTCGGTAGCCAGCTCAAGCTCTTCAAGCAGCTTGTTACGGGCTTCCTCGTTGTCCAGCATTTCCTGCAGTTTGGAGCGGAACGATGGCACGTTACCCAGTGGGCCCTTGAGAGCAACCAGTGCTTCGCGAAGCTCGATCAGCTTCTTCAGCTCAGGCACCTGGCGGGAAATGCTGTCGGGAGAAAAATTATCCAGCGTCTGGAATTCAAGATTGACCGGTAGTTCGTCGGCTTCGTCTTCCAGCTTGTTGGCGACCGTGGTTGAGAGGGTGAGTCCGGCCTCCGACATGACAGAACGAAAGTTGTTCTTGTCGACGGAAATGGCCTTGCGGTCTTCGATGGGGGTTTCTTCGGGTTGTCCCTTAAAATCGCCGACCACGAACATCTTCAGCGGCAATTCAGTTTCAGCCTGCTGATCGCCGGTGGCGGGGACATACTTGATATTGATGCGCTCTTTGGGCGCGACGGAACCGTCTTTAGATGACATGCGCTTGCTCCCTGTGCAAACTCAGTTGCAATATTACAGTCCATTGAGCGAACCGTCCTGGTACGCTACACGCCAAACTCTACACAGGATAATTCAGGTACTCAAGCAAAAAATGGCCAGGCAATGGCAATTCTTAACCTTGGGCAAAGAGTTGCCAAGTTGTCGATGTTTTGGCCATATGGCTATACTCTGCCCCACCATGACTAACGGAAACAGCAATAAAAGGACCCCGACATGAGTGACCTGAAAACCCGCTTTGACGAAGCCGTTAACTACATCCAGAACGCGGAGGGTGATTTCAAACCCTCAAACGAACTGAAGCTTGAATTCTACGCCCTCTACAAGCAGGCCACCGAAGGTGATGTCAGCGGCAAGCGTCCGGGCATGATGGATTTCGTTGGCCGCGCCAAGTACGACGCCTGGGAAAAGGTAAAAGGCACCTCGTCCGAGGAGGCCATGCAGAAGTACATCGATAAGCTGGAAGCCCTTAAGTAACCAGAGGTCCCGCCTTCATCGGGAGCAGCGGTCTCACCGATTGTTGCTCTCGATCAATTCTCCCTGTGAAAGTTTTGCGACGGTCAAACGATTGTCATAAGATGCGCGCATTATAAGAACAACGATTAACAGGGAAGACAAATTATGGATATCACCGAGGCACTGGAACAGTCGCAGCCTGGCCTCGTCAGTCGTGTGACTGGCGCCATCCGCAAATACAAGCTTAATCATCGCGCAGAGCAGACCTATCTTCACTGGATTTCCCGGTTTGTGCTTTTCCACAACCTGAAAAACCCGGAGATGCTGCAATCCGATGACCAGCAACTTTTCCTCGCGTATCTGCGTGACCGTTTGCAGGTTTCCCGGGCCCGGATGAACCAGGCCAAACAGGCCCTGACCTTCTTCTACGAGGATGTGCTGGGAAGAACCGGGCCGGAAGGTATTGTCGCCGCCTGAGTCAGCGCGGGGACAGGCTCATCGCTCCGTCGTTGTAGTATTGAACGCGCCGTAACTGCGGTTCGTTGGCGGGCGAATAATGTAGTTGTCACCGTGGGTCTGCCCGGGAATGGACTTCGGATTGCTGAAGCGGAATTCCACCGGAATTTCGTTTCGCCCGAGATCGGTACGGGGGTCACGGGGTTGCAGGGCGAGCGGGTCAAGATAGAAATCCGGCACACCCGCCGCAGGCGCCTCCAGACCGCCCTCAATCACGGTGTTGGCGAGGGATTCCTCCTCCATGGAATTAAAGGGGATGGTCTCCAGAGTTGAACGCTCTTCATAATTGAACGCACCACCCGCGACCGTATCTTCGCTGGTTTGCGCCCAAACCAGCGGCGACAGCGCAACCACCAACGTTGCAACGCCAATTGCTGCCCTGCTTGAATAGAGTCCACCCATAACCCTTGCCTTTTTTGTTCCCTGTCGTGTCGGGGTATTCGGCTGACAATTTTTCATCAGTCTATCGTCAAGCACGACAGAAAACCTGAGCGGTCGCCAGTTTTGTGACACTCCTCACTAGTCAGAGGATAGCGGCTCGTAACGAATAGCGGTTATAACCACATGGTTCCAGCCATCGGGCGTCCGCACGCCAACCTCGTCGTCAATGCGCTTCCCCAGGAGAGCACGGGCCATAGGGGAATCGATGCTCAGGTAACCACGGGACAGGTCAAACTCATCCGGGCCGACCAGGCGATAGTTGGATTCGGCGCCATCCTCGTTCTCAATGGTCACCCAGGCACCGAAAAACACCTTGTCCCGGTCATCCGGCAGCCGGTCCACCACCGTCAGTTCGTCCAGTCGCTTGCTCAGAAAGCGGACGCGGCGATCAATTTCCCGTAGTTGTTTCTTGCCGTAGATGTATTAGAACCCCACAAAAAACCATACTATTTCCTAACCTGAAACTCTCTTTACCCCTATTCTCTAGAAGTATAGGATCGGAAAGTAACCCCATAATAAATGTCATAGAGATGAAGCACACACTGAAACTGGCTGTCTACTACACCGACACTGCAAGCGGAATCCAACATCAGTTGCCTGCGGTTTACACCCGTAGCGGCATTCTGATATCCCATCTCCGGTATCTGGCATGGCATTCAGGGAAAAGTGATTCTTGGAAAGAAAAGTCCATTTTTGCAGTGCGGCTGTTGATCGACTATGTAGAGGCGACACCGGGCTTCAGAAAAGCGACAAGACTTCTGAAGAGCTTTACCGAGGCTTTGATAACCGGAACCATCGATTATCAGACAAGTGATGACCCACTGAGACTATTTTGGAAACCTAGAGATCTCACGGTTGCCAACAACATCCTCTTCCATATCACTCATTACACCGACTTTCTGGCTCTACAGGACGGTTATGACCAAAGCCGTATAAATCCGTTCCGAGAAGCCACGGGATGGGAAGAGCGGATGAACTGGTGCGCCTATTACCACAAACAAGCCAATGTGTTCCTGAACCACCTTTCTTCTTATTCTGAAGCCCAAAAGGCCGCAACCCGTAAACGACTTATTTACACTCCTGTCCCAATGTTGATCAGCAATGATAAAGCAGAGCGGTTTCCGGAAGACAATATTGAAAGACTTATTCATGCTGGTTTTGTCGCTAGAGGAAAACCTGACTTCCGATCACAGGCGATGACCATGCTCCTGAACTATGGAGGGTTAAGAAAAAGCGAAATTTTTCATATCTTCACCTCTGACATAACTATTCACCCAAATCATAGCGATGAAGCCTTGGTTCGGGTGTATCACCCCATTTACGGAAGATCACCAGACCCAAGTTACAAAAACCGGGCTGAGTTTTTACTATCCGAAACCAACTTTAAGCCAAGAAACACATATCGAATAACCGAACGCCTTTATTCTGGATGGAAAAATCCGCTGATGACCAGCAAAGAAGGTTATTTTGAGGTGTTATTTAACCCAACTTATAAGGCAAAGGAATTCCTGAAAACCTGGGCGATGTACCTTAAGTGCCAACGGGTTGAACCAGATAATTTTCACCCGTTTGCATTCACCAATGACCGTGGCGAGCCAGACACTCTGAAAAACTTTCAAAGACGCCACAAGCGAGCGGTAGAACGCATCGGTCTTGAGTGTAAAAAGGAGTTCGGCACTACAGAGCATGGCCACCGGCATGCGTACGGCTATCGGGCTAGGAAGCTAGGCCTGAGCCAAGTTGAACTTCAAAAAGCCATGCATCATAAAAGCCCAAACTCGTGCCTTATCTATATAAAGCCTACTAGTGACGATATCAGAACGGAGATGAGGGAATCTGAAAAATGAGTGCCGGAAAAAGAGTCTTCTTCAAAGAGCCAGCTACCACGGCGTCCAGCTTGGCGGAACTTAAAGCCATTTGTAAGGAACACGGTATCAGGAATACGGTTGACTACAGACAACGCTACAAAGATATCCCTGGCCTGCCGGCACACCCCGAACGGTTTTTCAATGATGACTGGAGCAGCTATTCAGAGTTCTTCGACATACCCCAAGTAATACCCTACCAGGAGCTTAAAAAGAAAGTTAGGGCGCAAGGCATAAAGAACCAGCGTGAATATCGGTCATGGGTCAATTCTCTGGACGACCCCCGCTACCCTAAGACACCCCATGAGGTCTACAACGACGAGTGGGAGAACTGGTACAACTTCTGCGGCAAAGAAAGACCATTCAAGCCAGACTATATTCCTTCAGCCTACCAACTATGGGCGGACAAAATCGTGGAGTTCATGAAACAGGCCCAAGGTGGCGGCTCCAAAGTGAACCACCTTTGCCGCTTCGTCCGGATCTATATTGAGAAACACGACAAGAGCTTGTCACCGCAAGAGTTTCTGACAAAAAAACGGGTAAACATCCGGCCTTTCCGTGAGGAACTTAACACGCTACCCAGCGACAACTATCGCCGGAACATTATCATAGCCGTTATCGAGTTCTTAGACTACGTCATCAGTAACGACCTGACCGATGAAGATGAAGATACCGGTGAAATTATCCGTGTTATGGATGCTAGAAACCCGTTTCAGTTACTAGCCGATGACAAAAGCGTGACAGCGCCCACTCGAAACGAATCCACAAAGCCTTGTCTTCAGTATTACTTTGTTCGTAGAGTCCAGGAATGGATTATCCCCGAAACCGCGAAGACTTTTCGAAACCTCACCCATCTTCAGAAGTTTGATGCTGACTGGGTGAAAATACCAGCCCACCTTGTCGACTACTCTGACCCGGACTGCGTTGTTCGCAAGCAGGGGAACCAATACTACCTTTGGTGTCCCACGGACTGGATTCACACCTTTGCTCTGACCAAGGTGCCGCTGAGGGGGCGCCAAATTGCCTACAATGACTCCGGCGAAGGTGACAGAGAAATAGCTGACCTTGACGACAAAGGGTCGGTAACCTGGGACAAAAACAGCAGCCCGCTTGCCGGTAGCACAAAGACACAGTCGTTTATCAAGAAACTGCCCGATGACAACTTCGGTATGTATGTCACCACAAACAAAACCAGCAATAATGGCGCGGGGTATTCCATTCCCTGGGTTCCGGAAGACCTGGCTTACTGGCTGGTGCGGCTTCGTAAATGGCAACAGAAATACAACCCGATCACCGAAGCTACGCCGTGGACTCGCTGTGTCCGCACCAATCTAAATGAAGTTCAGCTCAAAGCCAAAGGAGTCAACTGCTTTCTTTTCAGGGCTTTCAACGACGTTGAACCGAAAAATCCGGGCTCAGCCCTCACTATGCGGCTCGCTGCAGCGCTCCACAATGTTCAACCATCCAGCCTGAGATTGGCTGAATTGAAGGGGAGTTCTTACCGCCTCTCAAACTACAAGTCGAAATACACACCGCACTCCATGCGAGTAAGCCTGATTACAGCTTACATCATGGAAATGGGCATGCCGGTCGAAATTGTGATGAAGGTGGTCGGGCACTCATCGATTGTCATGTCGATCTACTACTGTAAGATAACCCAACGAGACATTCGACAACGCTTCGAAGAAGGCGAGAAACGAGCACTAAAGTCACAGGCTGAAGCGACCCAAGCCGCTATCGAACAGAATAATATCGAGGCTGTTAAAAACCAGCTGGTCGGCTCCAACCAAGACTTGCTGCAATCGCTCACCAACGCTGCGCCAGCGGGCAACTACGTATTCCGGGATTACGGCATTTGCCCGTTCGCGGCCACCCGCTGTGATGACGGCGGAGAAGAGATAGGTGCCACCAAGGTGAATCGTCCCGTGCCTTCCGGTTACCTTGGAATTCAAAACTGCCTTCGCTGCCGGCATTTCATAACCGGGCCCGTCTTCCTGGGTGGCCTACTGTCCATAACCAACGAAATCCTTCTGGAAGCCAACGACCAGTCCGATGTCTGCCAACAGTTGCAGGACAAAGTATCGGTAATCAACGAGAAAGTGACCGAGCTAGATCGTCAGGAGTATTTAGCAAACCTCAAGCAACAGCCCTTCGATACCAGCCAGAGGTCTCCCCTCGAATTCAAACTCCGAAAACTGGAGTCCGAGTATGAGAGCGCGGCAAAAAAGATGGATATGCTGTTGTGTGACCTTCAGTCATCCTACAAGCTTATTCAGCTATCCCAATCTGTTGCCAATGGCCGTCTCGAGTCCGATGATGCGAACGTGGCTCTGATCAAAATGCCAGATTCCGAAGTGCAGATTGAGATCGATGACACTTCGCATTTCCAGCAGCTGCATGAGGTATGTGTGAATGCGACCATTTACGAAAGCTGCAATCCCTCAAGGGCAGTTATTCCCCGCTCCCAACTGCTTGACCGAATGGCTAGCTTCAATGAGCTAGCACCGCGCCTATTCATGCTCTCACAGGGACAACAGCTCCTTGTCGGCAATCAGCTCGTGGCCTTGTTCAGAGCACGATTAAGATCTTGGGAGAAGGTTAACAAGCTCATCGACGGTCAACTGAAACTATCAGATCTCGTTGGACCTGAAAAGATCGAGCCTTCTGAAATTGAGCTGATTACCAAAGAGTCACTGCCAGCTGTGCTGTAGAGGCGCCCATGAAACCAAACGAATTACTGGAAAAACTCAAAGAAAAATCATCACCTAAGGTCGGCAAAACACTGGATGCCATCTACCAAATTTGTGTGGAACAGGAGCAAAGGGGCCTTAACGACTTTTCGGTAGCGACAATCGCTCGTCTAGGCCATAAAAGGGGCGTCCCGAAGGCTCAAAGCCTACGGAACAAAACCGGCGAACCGTACCGAGCACTACTGAATTCTTTTGAAAAGCAGCACCGTAGCGACAAGCCTCGCATGGAACACAGGGGGGAGGACGAGTGGATCGAGGAGATTCAAAACCCGAAGCACAAGTTATTAGCCCGAATTCAATCTTCTGAGTTGGCAGCGGCAAACAGGAAACTCCGTGACTTTGCGCCACCCGGCACCCGGATTGAAGTCAGAGACTACCAGAATGAAGGTTTTGACGAAGACCGCACGCTTAACAACCTGGAACGCCGTGCCCTGATATATCTCACCTCAGAAGAATTCCTTAGCAAGTGGGGCTTCTCGATCTCTAAATATGGAGAGATCGTGGATGCCAATGGGGTGGTTGTCCTGAAAGCCGCGACCGTAGATGCGGTAAAAAAAGCACTCAACTATTTGTAGATCACCATGGATACAAACGTTATCACACCGGAAGGTTACGCTAAGTTACAACAAGAACTCGACAATCTCTGGCGAAAAGAACGCCCAGAGGTCACCAAGAAGGTCCAGTGGGCAGCCGGCTTAGGTGACCGTTCGGAGAATGCGGATTATCAATACAACAAGAAAAGACTTAGGGAAATCGACCGACGAGTCAGATTTTTGAGAAACCGACTGTCAAAGCTTCGAGTAATCGAATACAGCCCTGTTCAGGAGGGAAAAGCCTTCTTTGGAGCCTGGGTTACTCTAGTTGATGAAAACGATGACCAGATTAAATTCAGAATTGTCGGTGCTGACGAGATCTATGGCAAAAAGGACTATGTCTCCGTAAATGCCCCTGTGGTCAGAGCAAGCCTCGGGAAGAAACCAGGCGACGAGATAATAGTCAAAACACCTGATGGGAAGAAAGTATGGGAGATTGCGATGATCAAATACCAAACGCCTAGCGATGAATGACCAGACTTATTCGCCAGGGACATAAGTTGCTTCATCATCCAACTTTGCGGTGACTGAAGCCAAAATCTTTTCTTCGTATGTCTTGTAGGTATCGAGAAATTGAGCATCAACGGGATTTGCATCCGACAATATTATTCTTGTAGCAATTCCATCGGAATCTTTCCGCCTTTTCTGTCCTCCGAAAAAAGTATCAAATCTTCTTGGCGCAACGCCCTCGAAGCTTACAAAAGTCACCTTACCTTCATCGGATCCAACAGTTATCGCGTCATTATGAAGCTGTTTTGCAAGGCTTTTTTCATATGGCTCTATAAATACAACTTTTTCAATTCCAGCGGAAATGATATGGCGGGCGCAACTATGGCAGGGATAAGTAGTAGAAAACAAAGTGGCACCTATTGAGCCTGTCTTTCCCTCCCTAGACAAAGCTACTATTGCATCCATTTCCGCGTGAACGGCCCGAGAATATTCAATAATCGACTTCAACTGACTATTTTCAGCAACAGCTTGATAAATTCGATCTTTCAGATCTCCAGGCAAATGTTCTTTCGCTTTTTCGTCTAAACTATCCAAAATAGTGTTAACTGATACACCTATCGTTTCAATAAGTTGAGCTTTATAATAATCATTTCTACAAAAACCTCTGTTCCACACGCAACGATGGTCTTGATTACCATCATCCGCTGTATACCGCCCACCACCAAATTTCGGCACATCATTGCACCCCGTCGCCAAGATATGGCCAGCCGAATCAACTATCGATGCTCCAACTTGACGAGATAAACAGGCACTACCGAGAGATGCGGCATACGCAGCATACATACCATATTCGTCGTTGGTTGGAGTTAACCCATTTTCTCCATGTATAAGCCCAACAAAACGCTGAATCGAGTGTTTTAAATGAGAAAGATTTCCGTTAGGATTGCTTAAAAAATAATCTGCTTCTTTAAGAGTTTTCTCTAATTGCTGACCTGAATTCGTTTCATCTTTTCGATCCCGCTCAACTAATTTGTTGATTTCATGCGGCTTTAGTCCCTCAAGCTCCAGAGAGGACTTGCGTGACTCCTCCGGACTGAGAACACCGAGTAAGTAAAAAATTCCAGGATAAACTAAACGAAACACTTCCACTTCGGCAGGATTTTTTAATTGATCAATTAAAAAAGCAAACTTTGGATTATCTTCATTATAATCGGACGCATTATATGATCGCGTGGTCGCTATTTCTCTTATCGATAATTCCGCAAGTATCTCAGACCCGTAATGATCTCTCATATTATTTCCGAGAGTTTGCAACTTTTTATATCTTTCAGCACCAGAAAGACTTTTTATTCCCTCATATTCATCTTCGTAGTGGTCTGCTATAAACTTACTGAGACGGATATGAAAAACTATATATCCAGCATTCTCTAATTCTTGAATCAAAGAATTTTTTACTTGAAGAACTCCGCTACCTATTGCGCCACATAACCCGATCACGAGTTCTTTGGCTTGCCTTGACCTGACAACACTCACAGGGTTTTTCGGGGTGGCTCTGGTCTTCTTTTTATCTTCTTGATGGAGTATCTGTACCGCTTCAGAGGCCATTCTTAGTCCTTCAGTTATTGAGAGCCTCGCTCTAGTAGTTCAAGGAATACGGAACGACGGGATTTTTCCCTTTTGTTTCTGGGGAACGCTAGGATGGTCGCAGGTTTTGATTGAGTGCTATCCAAGCGGTACTTTACAAGATGCTTTATCTGTCGTTGGCGATCCATGGCAAGCTTCCTCTTTGTTTGGCAGGATTCTAGTAGAGAACTGCTTCAGATTCCATTATTCCACTGCCTGGAGATAGTTTTGCGAAAAAATATAGTGTTGGTGATTGACCTGGAGGCGACCTGTTGGGCGGGCAGAGTTGCGCCTGATGGCGAGCCTCAGCATCTCCACAACATGGAGATCATCGAATTCGGCTGTGCTCTGGCTACCAGCAGTGGAGAGCTTCTGGATAGTCTGTCGCTTATCGTTCGTCCTATCCGGTTCCCCCAGCTCAGCGACTTTTGTACGTCATTAACCAGTATCACACAGTCGATGATCGATGAAGCCCCGCCTTTTCCGGCGGTCGTCCAGGCTCTAGATGATTGGTTGGGTTCGCTGTCCGAGGATTTCATTTGGTGCAGCTGGGGAAACTACGATCGCCTGCATGTGCTGGCCGAGAGCCAAAAACATGGGCACACACCGCGTTTCATGGCGTATCCGCATCTAAATCTGAAACGGATCTGGCGTCGCACTACAGGCCAGAAGAAGAAAAATGGTTTGGCCCATGCGTTGGCATTCCACAAACTGGACTTTGAGGGGCGTCATCATCGGGGTGTAGATGATGCGCGGAATATCGTGCGGCTGCTTCCGTTTATGGACTGGTCGCTCGAAACCGAATTAGTGACGCATCCCGAAATCGAACACAGTAAGGGCGATATTTCGTCGGAGCGCATGATTAGCCTTGAAGCTATGGACGCGGCCACCCGAGCAAAGGCGCAGCGGTTAAACACGCTCGGAAAACCTCGGGTACCCAATAAAGAAACGGCCAGGGCCATGCGTGAACTGGAGGAAGGACAAGGCGAACGCTTTGAAAGCGTTGAAGACTTGTTTCGAGATCTGGGATCAGATGAATAAAAATTGTTTGTATATCCGACACTCATTCTTTACACCGCCGAATCCCGGAGATTCCGGACGGTGATGTGCTGATCCATGCCGGCGATTGCCTGGGCGCGGGCACTCTGGATGACGTAGAAGATCTGAACGACTGGCTTGGCACTCTGCCCCACCATCACAAAATCGTGATTGCTGGCAACCATGATGCAGCCTTTCAGGAAACGCCGGAACTTGCGCGGGAGGCTCTGACCAACGCAGTTTATCTAGAAGATTGTGGTGCTGAGATGGAAGGGGTTCGGTTTTGGGGTTCGCCCTGGACGCCGTCTTTCCAGGACTGGTGGTTTATGCTGGATCGGGGGCAGCCATTGCATGAAAAATGGAAGCTTATTCCGGACAACACCGATGTGTTGATTACCCATGGACCGCCAAGAAGCATCGGAGATGAGGTGTCTCTGGGATTCCGTTGTTTCAACGCTGGGTGCATTGATCTGTTGCACCGAATCGACCAGCTATCGTTAAAGGCGCATGTTTTTGGCCATATCCATGAGGGTTATGGTGAGTACGTGCGAGGCGCAACGCGGCTTATTAACGCGAGCACCTGCACTGTTCGATACCAGCCCATCAATCCACCGATTGTGCTGGATCTTGATTAGTTGAGGACCGAAGGATGACGTCTGATTTTCTGGAATTGGAAGCAAAAGACATTATTCGGCAAGTGAAGCCTTGGGCTGGCTCAGAAAGCGCAGCCTGGACCTGGTATCGGTCTACAGAGATTGCATCCCTCGGCAATTTAACACCGGAAGATCTCGTCTCCAGAGGCCGAGGCGATGAGGTACGAGCTTACCTCGACCACCTGAATAGCGGCGGTTACTCTTGATACTGAAGTAGTACATACTCGCGGGGAAAACATGACTGCTGATGAACTGATACAGCGACTGAAAACGTTACCGCCAGAATCAACGGTTCTTGTCGAAGGCTACGAGACTGGCTATGACGATATTGTCGATCTGAAACCCATGGAAGTGGTTCGATACCGCAAAGCTCAAGAATGGGATGGCGAGTACTCATCAGTAGACAAGTTCGCTGGGGACAGAGGCAAAACAATCCCTGCCACGGTAATTCTCGGGCGGCGTGGAAATTTGAGATAAAGGCAATTTTATGGCCGAGCGAGAAGGGCACACACTCGGAGAGCTGCTTATTCAATGCGACTCCGGCTCGGCCATACCCCCGGAGATGCTGGAATGGGAACAGGCGAAATCCGTAGGCTTAGAACAATCTGTCCTGGAGGATCAGGTTGATATCCGAGAGGCCGTTCTGGTATTCGGCGAAAAGCTAAGTGACCAGTACAAAGTCACCCAACTGATTCTGTTCGGCAGTCGGGCCCGTGGTGATTACCAGCCCGATAGCGATGCTGATGTCGCGGTAATTTTGTGTGGGGAGCCCGGTAATTTTGTCGAGACGAAACTAGCATTGGCCAGCCTCGCATACGACGTTCTGCTCCAAATCGGCGTCCGAATTAAGCCATTTCCGATTTGGGAGACTGAGTGGTTCGAGCCAGAAGCCTATTCCAATCCTACAATTTTGCGGAACATTGCACGGGAGGGCATCATCATTTGGCAGTCCTGACCTCATTCCATTGACCTTGAATGGCTTCGGCTACCGAGCAGAAACTGTCCAGATGGATTAGAGGACTGTTCTGAACCAATTCAGGAAGGCCTTTCTGGATAATCCGCTCCCTGAAGTCAGCCAAAGTCTCAACCCGGTCTATCAGGGTTTTGGTTGCCGCCTCCGGATCATGCGCCAGGCTTTTGATGATGGCGCCATAATTTACTCCACGTTGCAGCTGGAAATGCTTAGGCCATACTGTCGTTCTGGCGACAGCCTCCCGGTCGAGTACCATGGGCGCCAAGTCGAAAGCTGGTGCAAGATGCATGTCTCCATCCTGCTTAACGATGGCAGTGTTTCGGCCATGGTTATCGGTGTTCCCGATGGCGGTGTTTATGACATCTCGGAGCAGGTATTCCACGAGCAAGTCGTCGAAATCGGTATCAAGATAACGGTTCAGGCATGACAGAACATCGGTATGCTGCAGCCGTGCGCCATCACCCACCATTCCCATCAGACTGTAGACAGATTCCACGCCACAACGTTGGATTTGACCTTTTCTAATCACCCGATCGAATCGCGGCAGCCATAGCGAAGGCTTCCGCCCTTCATGTAGCTTTGCCCCCTTAATGGTATCCACGCCCAGCTCCGCAAGGACCTTATAGAACACACCTTCGGCCCGCAGGATGTCCTCGTCGTCCGAAAGCATTCGGCCACGCGGAAACTTGACCAGCCAGTGATGAGCGATTCTGGCTTCATCAAGGGTGCCTTCCAGATAGAGCGCGCCGGCTTCATCCTCAACCAGAAGCAGCTTTGGACTGCGCCAGTCGCGCCCTCGACTGCTATACCAAGGCTGCGGGCAAGCTCGATCAGTTCACCGTTGTGATCTGCGACGTCCTCGGGGGTGAATGATATTGGTTTCTTGCCCGCGACTCGCTCATTAAATGCTTCGGCGGCTTCTTTAACCCGGAGGTTGCCGATGGGCGCAACGCAACCTTCTTTGAGTAAGCGAAAGTCCATGCCGGGCCCTGTATCCTTTTCGCCCCATAAGCTACACAGAGCGCGTCGACCTGCGCCCTGGGGGATCATGTCTCTCAGGGGCGGAGAGGCGTGTTGTTCATTAAAGTGGCTGACAAAATCACCCGGAAGGGCCACGCTGATAGCCCGCTCATCCATGAAATTCAGTCCGGGGCGAAAGGTATCGGCATCATTGACGTACATTGTGTCGTAATAGAATTGTAGGGGTCCGGTTAATCCTTTAAGAGGATCACGAAAAACCGCTTTACCAGCATCTGTCCAGTTACCGTTCCAATATGCCTGGATGGTTAATGCTTCAGCCATTACTCCCTCGATTATTTCACCCATCAGTTTGGCTCTGGGACGCCATACAGGCTGTTACATCACTTCCCAGAGGGCGTCCATTGGGAACCGTTACTAGGCGGAAGTCACCGCTAGGGCAGCGTTGTGCCGCGGATTTGGCTAATGACGATATTTTTCGGTCAAATACTGGCTAAGTAAGTTCATCATTTCTGCGCCGCTGATGGCCCCGGCGCGCTTTAGCGCAACAAGCAGGTCTTCCATTTCATCCGTGACGACCTCATCACCGGAAAGACGAGTGGCGATCTCTGCCAGCGCATCATCAGGTGTAGGCTGGTAATGAACGGCATAATTTTCGGCCAGGGCCATGATGCGAGAACGGATCGTTGCGGGCATTATTACTCCCGCCCCTTCGGAGGCTGCTCCCGGTCTTGCATGAAATCGTCGGAAACACCGTCGTCTGAGTCGAACCACTCATCCCAGACAGTATCCGTAGGCCGATCATAGCGTAAAACCGAACCTTTCAGCCGTTCCAGTGGCGTAAGCTCATGAGGGAGCAGTGTGGCCAATTCGTCAGCGTGCCCTGACTCAGCATCAAGGCCTTCCAGTAGCTCCTGCTCAGTAAATGTTTTCTTTTTCATAGAGCCTCGCTTGATTGGCTGCGATGTCACACCATTCAGTTTAGCAAGACGTCAGCCCCGACACCTATTAAGAAAAGACGCCATCCACTCTGCTTCGGGTGCGGAGGGCTGAAGCTCATACTGCTTTACGATGCGCAGAAACCTTGCCACGTAACCGCACTGTCCAGACGGTGGCAACCATTCGTCCGGACCCTGGGCCCCCTTACTTCTATTCAGGCTCGACGGGCCAAAGATTGACCCTATCGTTCGCAAACCGTTCCCTTTTAAGTTGAGACCAACCCATTGCTCCACGCTTCCAGGCCCACTTCAGCGGGACCACGTGGTCAATGTCGATCTCGCCACTGTTCTGAATAACTTTGCCAGTGAAGGGGCTTATCCAGCGGCCGGTAACCACTCGACACTCTTTGTCGGTGGCAAATCGCACCGTTGTGCTGGACGTTGCGATCAATGCTTCAGCTCGACTGTCCTGACAATCGCCATCGGCATCGTCCCACCCATGCCCGAAAGCCGATCTCTCGTAAGACGTTGAGCTATCCTTCCTCGGCGGAATTGATTGGTTTTGCGCCAACCTCTTTGGTAAGCGCCCACCACTTGTTATGCAGGCATCAATGGACTCAAAAGGCTGAAAGCTTTGGGTTCGTTCGTAATATGAGCTCGCGGGTGGATGGCAAATACCAGAAGACGTCTTCTTGACCATCTCAGCGCTAACCGCTCCGGACACCATAAGCAGCATCAAAGCCAACAGAGAATGCTGGAAATACTTCACTAACTTCCCCTATATCTCAAAAGCCCACGCTCTAACCGGAGGTGAAAGCCGATGATTACTCGTATTACCTGTAGGATAAATCCCACCCGCATTGCAGATGTATCTGCTTTCACCGGCCGACTGATAACCCGACACTACTGTCGAGCCGTTTGATCAGGACGATCTGGGCTCAGCGCCGGCAAGGATGCCAGGCAAACGCGACACCTGCCAAGTGGTGTGACTCGCCGGGGAGAGGCCTGGTTTCAACTTCTGTTGTCGATTCCTTTCGACATCGGCCGAGACGACGCGCCGTTTAAGTAGCCTGCGGTGCCGGCAAAAGACCCGTCAAAAAAATATTTCTCAATGATTGGCTCACTATAATTTGGCCGCTGTTTCGCACAATGGTGGAACCGATGTTGGGTCCAACTTCTTTGCTATGACCACAAAGCAGACCTTTTCAGATAGGGGCCAGCCCAATCCGCTATTCGGAAACAAAGCACGCTGAGGTCGCAAAGCGGACATTCGCGAAAGTTACTCAACGCTCGCAAGGGCACGATGCCCCGAGCGTCCCTTGCCCGCGTTTGTTATGATTTATCGATTCAAATAGCGGTATAAAATCTACCCGGTCTTACCGGCACGTGGTCCAGTTCGGAAACACCCAAGATTTTCAAAAACTCCAACGGCCTCAATACTTCAGTGCCAATCCTGAAATTTGCATTCTTCTCAGACTTGATCTGTTGCACTTTATTAGGCAATTTCTTTTCCAGAGTTAGAAAAACATCGATTCCATTGCGCTCTGCGGCCCAAAGATGGAATGCATCGGGGTAATTCTCCCTTGATGCAAATCGCTCGCAAACAAATTGAAGCCAGTCAATGCGGTTCAAGCTTTCTAACTCAAAGTCAGTTAGCCCAATCTCTTCAGCCCATTTCACGGCTGAATCTACATCACTACTACTCAGTTTTAGGAGCCATTCGATGAATGCAATCTGACTAAAGCTAGTTTGAGGGATGCCCTTCTTTCGATCCTTTTTTCCACCTTTAGAGACATACAATTAACCACTACAAACGAGTATGTCTGCTACTCCACTGCCCAAACAGAAAAACAAAAAAAGGCACCATGTAAGTAAGTGTTAGTTTAAGTCCATCGACAGAATCATTTGCAAAAATGCCTTCCCACTGATTAATCAGGTTAAGGAAGGAACCAACAATTAGGGACACAGCCACAGCTTTCGGAAAATTTAACTTCATGTCACACATTAAAACCTTGTAATTTGATAACGTGGGATTTAGCCAGTAGATTTTTTAATGTACACAAATACAACCCTGTCTAAACTCCCAAAGCATTTCAATCACTCTCGGCGAATCATTTAACCACTACACCTTGCAGAGGTGGTAGTGTAGTGGTCAACTAATCCCGGACAGTATTTTAAGTTTTTCTTCCGCAATCACGGGTGGCAAACCGTCATTGAATGTATGAGGTCGCTGCCGGTTGTAGTAGTCCATCAGGTAGTCGCCAATATCCTTTCGTGCATCCGGAATGGAACGGTAGCCGAGTGATGGGATCCATTCGCACTTCAAGCTTCGGAAGACCCGTTCCATCGGGGCATTGTCCCAGCAATTTCCCCGGCGACTCATGCTTTGTTCCATTCGGTAACGCCAGAGCCTCTGACGGAATAATCGGCTTGCGTACTGACTGCCTTGATCAGAGTGGAACAGAACCTCAGTCGGTTTTCCTCGTTGCTCATACGCATGATCCAATGCCTTTACCACCAACTCAGCATCAGGTCGATCTGATACCGCCCAGCCAACTACACGGCGGGCATAGAGATCCAGAACAACCGCAAGATAGCTCCATCGCTGACCAGCCCACACATAGGTGATGTCACCGCACCACGCCTGGTCTGGGTGGCTGACATTGAACTCACGATTCAGCCGGTTTGGAATGTCTGGTCTTTCCACAGTGGCCTGCTTGTAAGCGTGTGGACCAGGTTGTTTGCAGATCAGCCCCAGCTCACTCATCAGGCGGCGAACCTTGAAGCGTCCGATCACAACGCCTTCCTCATTAAGCATGGTGGTGATCATACGGCTTCCCGCTGAGCTTCGGCTCTTGCGAAAGATCCTGTTCACATCGGCTCGCAGAACCACTCGCTCGGCATCCACTACGGACCGCCTGCGGCGATACTCGTAATAGCTGGACCGCGATACTTCAAACGCTTTACAGACCATCTCAACCGGCTCCTGCTCACTCAACTGGCCTATCAGCGCGTACGATTCATCTCGTCCGACATCAAGAGAGCGGTAGCCTTTTTTAGTATCGATTTCTCCCGTTCCAGCCTTTCACAACGGGCTTCCAATTCTTGGATCCGCTGCTGCTCCGGGGTCATCGCTTTGGACTTGGGTGTAACCCCGCCACGTTCTTCAGAAAGCTGTTTTACCCATCGCCTGAGGGCGTTCTCGCCGACATTCAAAGAGCGACTGGCTTCGGCAACGCTGTAGCCCTGGTCAAGCACCAGACAGGCGGCTTCCTGTTTGAACTCTGGCGTAAAAGATCGTCGTTTTCTGGTCATCAGACACCTCGTTTATGGTGGCGATATTACCACCTACGTTGGTGTCCGGAATCATTGAACCACTACATAGTAATAGTCAGAAGCTCGCCAACGAACATGCGCTTAATCAGGGAATTTTCTTCAGAGTAACAATCTCCTAAGGTCGCCCAGTAGATCACCTATTAGACTGATTAACTTGCCACCATCTACACCATTCACCGCCCGATGATCATAGGACAGAGACAGCGGCAACATCAGCCGCGGCTGGAAACCCTTGCCATCCCAGACCGGCTTCATTGCCGCCTTGGACACCCCAAGAATTGCCACCTCCGGTGTATTCACAATCGGCGTAAACGCCGTACCCCCGATACCACCCAGACTGGTGATGGTAAAGCAGGCCCCCTGCGTTTCAGCCGGCTTCAGCTGCTTGTCCCTGGCCTTCTGCGCCAGCTCCGCACTCTCTGCCGCAAGCTCCCAAAGCCCCTTCTTGTCCACATCCCTGATCACCGGCACCATTAACCCGTTGGGCGTATCCACCGCAATGCCGATGTGAATAAACTGCTTGCGCACCACTTCCTTGCGCTCCATGTCCAGAGACACGTTGAACTGTGGCAGCTCCGCCAGCGCCGTGGCACAGGCCTTCAGCAGGAACGGCAACGGCGTCATCTTCACGCCCTTCTTCTCGCCGGCAGCCTTCTGGGCCTTGCGGAAATCCTCCATGTCGGTGATGTCCGCATCCTCGAACTGGGTCACGTGCGGTACGTTCAGCCAGCTGCGCTGCATGTTATTCGCGGTGGCGAACATCATCCGCGACATGGCTTCACGCTTGACCTCACCAAACTGGCTGAAGTCCGGCAGCTTCACACCGGGGATACTGGAACCACTGTCACCAGCCACCGTACCGTCCTGCCGCAGCTGGCTCTTAACAAAAGCCTGCACATCATCTTTGATGATACGAAATTTAGGGCCGGAGCCTTTGATGCGGGCAAGATCTGCGCCGAATTCCCGGGCTAGCTTGCGCACCGCCGGGCCAGCGTGAATCTTGGCGCCGGGAGTGGGCGGTTCGTGAGTGGCAGACGGCTGCGCCGGCTTCGGTTCTTCACTGTTTCTTTCCGTCTCGGCTTTGCCTTCCTGTTTGTCGCTAATGGAAGACTCCGGCGGCTCAGAGCATGTGTCTTCCCAACCAATCTCTTCACCTTGGCCGTTATCTTCAACAATGGTCATTTCAACCAGTTCATGACCTTCCGAAATCCTTTCGCCTTCAGATACCAAGATCTTGCCTACCGCCCCTGCATAAGGCGAAGGGATCTCCATGGTCGCCTTGTCGGATTCAACGGTGACCAGTGGATCATCCACCCCTACCTCATCGCCTTCATTGACGTTGATTTCGATAATTGGCACATGCTCCAAGCCGTCTAGCGCCGGTACCTTCGCGGTCACCAAGCGGAAACCAGTATTCTTTTTTGGTGCCGGCTCCTTTTTAGCCTTGCCTTCGGATTTGAGATCGGGCTTAACGCTCTTGCTGAAGCCAGCTTCTTTAGTATCTTTTTCGTCATCAGAACCACCAGCATCACCGCTGGCTTCCATCATGCCCACAACATCGCCTTCCTTGACCTTGTCACCCACCTTGACGGTGATTTTGGTGATCTTGCCTGCACCGGGCGAAGGCAACTCAACGGACGCCTTATCGGACTCGACCGTCAGTATCGGATCTTCTTCTTCAACCGAATCCCCTTTGCTGACGAGTATTTCAATAACCTCAACCTCGTCCGCACCGCCGAGATCCGGAACCTTGATTTCCTGCTCACTCATAGCGGTCTCCTTAGCTCAGCACCGGGTTCGTTTTATTGCGATCGATTCCGTACTTGCGCATGGCGTCGAGAACCACATCGTTCTTCACCTCACCATCCTGAGCCAGGGCTGACAGCGCCGATACCGTTACATAGTAGCGGTCAACTTCAAAGAAGCTGCGCAGCTTCTCCCGGGTATCACTGCGGCCGAAGCCATCGGTACCGAGAGTCAGGTAGGTTTTGGGTATGAACGCCCGGAGCTGCTCGGAGTGCAGCTTGATGTAATCGGTAGAAGACACCACTGGCCCGGTCTGATTCTCCAGGCACTGGGTGACATAGGCTTTCTTGGCCTTGTCATCCGGGTGCAGACGGTTCCAGCGCTCTACATGCTGCCCTTCACGGGCCAGCTCGTTGAAGCTGGTCACACTCCACACATCGGAGGCAACGCCCCAGTCGTCTTTGAGCATCTGGGCCGCAGCACGCACTTCGTTGAGGATGGCACCAGCGCCAAGCAGCTGTACCCGGGGAGTTTTCTTGCGCCCCTTGGTTTCGACCGACTCGAACAGGTACATACCCTTGATGATGCCGTCTTCGCAATCTTTGGGCATTGCCGGCTGCTCGTAGTTCTCGTTCCCGATCGTCAGGTAGTAGTAGATATTCTTGTTGTCCTCGAACATCTCTTTCATGCCGTGACGAAGCACCACGGCCATTTCATAGCCGTAGGCCGGATCATAGGCCTTGCAGTTCGGAATGGTGTTGGCGAGAACATGGCTGTGCCCGTCCTGGTGCTGCAGGCCTTCACCGTTAAGAGTGGTCCGGCCGGCGGTACCGCCGATCAGGAAACCACGGGCCTGTATGTCACCGGATGCCCACGCCAGATCGCCCACCCGCTGGAAGCCGAACATGGAATAGAAGATATAGAACGGAATCAGCGGGAAATTGTTGGTGCTGTAGGAGGTTGCAGCCGCCATCCAGGCCGCCATGGAGCCAGCTTCGTTGATACCTTCCTCAAGAATCTGGCCCTTTTTGTCCTCCCGGTAATACATGATCTGGTCACGGTCTTCCGGAACATACTTTTGCCCCTCGGCCGTGTAAATACCCAGCTGACGGAACATACCCTCCATACCAAAGGTACGGGCTTCGTCTGGCACGATCGGTACCACGCGCTTGCCGATACGCTTGTCTTTGGTCAGAGCCGTCAGTATCCGGACAAAGGCCATGGTGGTTGAAATTTTCCGCTCACCGGAACCGTCCAGCACCGCCTTGAAGATATCCAGATCGGGGATCTGCAACGGCTGACAGTCTTTGCGCCGCTTTGGATAGAAACCACCCAACTCCTGGCGGCGCTTTTTCATGTAGACAACTTCCGGGCTATCCGGTGCCGGCCGGTAATAGGGAACGTCGTTGAGCTCCTCATCCTTCAGCGGCACTGCGAACCGGTCACGGAAAGCCTTCAGCTGTTCAATATCCAGCTTCTTCAGCGAGTGGGCGGTGTTCTGCGCCTCGCCGGCCTCTCCGAACCCATAGCCCTTGATGGTATGGGCCAGGATAACCGTTGGACGACCGCCGTTGTTGTTAACGGCGCGATGATAGGCAGCATAAATCTTGTACGGGTCATGGCCGCCGCGGTTGAGCTTGTTGATTTCGTCATCAGAGAGGTTTTCAACAAGCTTGGCGGTTTCGGGATACCTGCCAAAGAAGTGCTTGCGGGTGTAGGCCGGGCCATTACTTTTGAAGTTCTGCAACTCACCGTCACACACCTCATCCATGGTGCGCTGCATCACGCCGTCCTTGTCGTTCTCGAACAGCGGATCCCAGTGGCGACCCCAGATCACTTTCGACACATTCCAGCCGGCACCACGGAAGACACCTTCAAGTTCCTGAATGATTTTACCGTTACCACGAACCGGGCCGTCCAGGCGCTGCAGGTTGCAGTTCACCACGAAGATGAGGTTGCTGAGGTTTTCCCGGCCAGCCATGGAAATGGAGCCCAGGGTTTCCGGCTCATCACACTCACCGTCACCGACAAAGCACCAGACTTTGCGGTCGCCCATCTCGATGAGCTCGCGGCTGTCGAGGTACTTCATCACGTGGGCCTGGTAGATGGCCTGGATGGGGCCGAGGCCCATGGACACCGTCGGGAACTGCCAGTAATCGGGCATCAGCCAGGGGTGAGGATAGGAAGACAGGCCTGTGCCGTCCACTTCCTCACGATATTTGTCCAGATCTTTCTCTTCAAAACGGCCTTCAAGGAAGGAACGGGCGTAGATACCCGGGGAAGAGTGACCCTGGAAGTACACCAGGTCAGATTCGCGTTTATCATCGCCGCCATGGAAAAAGTAGTTGAAGCCGACATCGTATAAGGTGGCCGCAGAGGAGAATGATGAAACGTGGCCACCCAGATCGCCAGGGCGCGTGTTGGCACGCATCACCATGGCCATGGCATTCCAGCGAATCAGTGAGCGGATACGACGCTCCATGAACAGATCGCCGGGCATTGGCGTCTGCTGGGAGACGGGAATGCTGTTCCGGAATGGCGTGGTGATAGCGTAGGGTAGCTCTGTGCCGTCACGGCTGGCCCGCTCGGAAAGCCTCTCAAGTATGTATTTTGCCCGGTCCACACCTTCGTTCTCAATCAGAGACTCTAACGCATCCAGCCATTCCCCCGTTTCCGGTGGATCAATATCGAAAATCATGCACGTCACCATAAAAGTATTTAAAGAGGATAAACAACGTCCTACTGACTATTAATTATTGTTTAGATTCAATTAGAAATTTCCCGGCAGTTTCGTTAAAAGTTCAAAAGCAAAAAAGGTAAAAATTTATAAAGTCTCGCCCGTTTACATGGGCTAACTCCATCGGGTGTGAGCTCGAATAACTAAGGTAAAGTTGAATTTCGCCAGCTAGGTTTAACGGTCAAGCTCAAAATGAGACATTTTCTGGTGCCACTCACGAAAAAAGGGGGAGCTACAAGCACTCCCCTTCTGTAACATCTTTGTTCGCAGCCTAAGATCGATCGCTCAGACGGGGCACCCACATACTACTCACCCAACCTGCCGGTAGGACGTCGAGCGAATCCGTGTCTTAAGATCAGTCTTGCAAAACGCGTGTAAAAAGCAGGTTTGCTCTCCCATATCCACTACCTCTCTAGCGAAATCTTCTCCTTCAGTCGTGTTCAAATAGACGTGCGTCTCTACTGGGTCAGCCTCACCTGCTTTACCAGTCCGCCCGGAACCACCACCTGGCGTGAAGAAAGTATCTTGCAAAATTCGGTAGGCAGATAAATCCTTTTTCATGATCTGGGCGTATCTCCCCAACTGAGTCATAAAGCAAAATCCTAGCCCTGCCGAGATGAGGGTTGCCGGATCTGGCGCCTGCTCGCCGGTTTCATCAGCGATAAACTGGAACGAAGATCCTTTTGGATTGAATAAATGTTGCGTAATCGCGAGCAAACCATCAGACCGAATTTCACAGATACCTTGTACGTGAAGAGTACGCTGCTGGTCACTCTTTAGGCTGCTTCCACGTCCGCCGGCTCCTTCGGTAATTTCTCCAGCGTTTACCTTTCGAATTAGAGCCTCATCCAACGTGGGTCGAGGTTCTGCATCATCGAAACGCTCAGACGGATCGGACAAGGCTCCTTCGGGTATCTGAGGCACACGACCAACGTCAGCAACTTCGCCATTCACTGTCAATGTGAACAGGCTCTCGTGACGACCACGCATAAGTCCATTTAAGGGCGACGCGTGAACGGCATCCTGGAGCAGTTTATTGACTGCCCCGGTTTCACCATCGCTCTCGATTTGGATTTCTAAGTCCACCGGTAACGCACCAGCAACCATAGTACCGCGCGGAGCACTCCCCTCCATGGTGTAGTAATTGTCTTGAATCATGCGAACCTGATGGAGGGTGATACCACGTTCTCGTGCCAAGGCGCGAAGCTCCATCATATAGGAACTAACCATCCCAGCAGTCAGAAAGCCAAGCGGCGCAGGTGCCATATCAAAGCCGTTCAAGTACGGTCCCTCATCGCTGGTAAGTCTCCAGGCAATGCCAGCAGTAGTGAGAACCAAAGCTTCTTTTTGCATTGCAGTCAACGAGCGCACCGCAGTACGATAATCCAGTCCCTTTCGGTGAGGGGCGGGAGGGATGCTTAGCACGTCGGCGGCGTTTACTCGGAATGCGAGGGGCAGTCCAGATTCCTCGATCTTGTTCATAAAAACTCCTTTATTGAAATGCGGAGGGCATCTGAACCGCCCCCCAAATGACAGTATTAACGGACCGATACAGCCCATTAGGTATTTAATTGGCCTCAGAACTGGGTCATCATCATGGCGTTGATTCGATTAGCATTACCATTTCTGCCATCGAACCGCTCTGACCGGGCGTAGGCGTATCCTAGTCCGAAATTTACCCGTGGCGTGAGATTGAAGAATATGTCCGCCCATATTGTGTCCACTCGCCGACGCTCAATTGCTGCGAGGCTGTCAGGAACACCGCTACGCTGGACCCGTGAGTAGGCAAGCGTACTGGTGAACCGAGGAGACCAATTTTGCTCCAGAGCCACATAGCCCGATGCATGTTCAATGGGTTTGATCTTGCCGTCTTTGACATAGCCATCCGTCGGGCTTGGGCTCATATATGAGCCGTTGCCTTCACCCACCCATAATGCACTCTTTAAAACAGCGGATGACCACAAGGGTTGAGCATAATGCCCATAGACACCCCAGCTGAATGCAGAATCGTCAATGCCCGAGCTCTCCACATCAAGCTCCCGCACCATACCTGCCAAGGCGAATCGACGACCGAACTCATATCGAGCAGTAAGTGCCGGTGCGCTGGAATTGGTAGCAACAGAAACGTCGTCTCGCGGCGTTGGATTGCCGCTGGCGTTTGATATTATGGCGTCGTGATCCTCTAACGAGAATGATAACTGATGATCTTGTGTAAACTTCATTGAGTAACGAATCTGCGCAGGACGAGTAAAGACACCTCCGGTCGGGCTGCCCAACTTTACAATTCGTGGCGATGCAATGAAGCTCATAACGTTCGACCAAGTGCGGCCTGCCAACAGAGACCCAAGCTCGGCATACGCATGTCGTATCGAAAGCAACTCTTCTTCACCACGGCCGGGTCGTCCCAACATATGACTTCCAAAGAAGGTGTTTAGTCGACCATATTTCGTGGGCGTACTCGTACCAATATTGAAACGCGTCTCTAATGCGTGTGCATTGAACTTGCCATCAGTTTCTCGGGGTGTCACGTCCGCTAAAAATGGATTGGTGACAGCTCCCAGATCCTTATCGAAATCGTAAATGAAATCCGCTTTGATATAACCACCTATGCGAAGGTCTGTCTCAGTGCCTGGTAAACGAAAAGTGGGTCGCCAGCTCGACGGCGGACCAACTCGGCTCATTTCACCGCTCTTAAGCTCCTGATCGGGCTCCATTGATGGATAGGCCTGCAACGGTGGGCCCTTTGATGTTTGTGCATATGCAGCGCCCATGCTCAATACTAGAATTGGCAATGAAGCAATCGATTTTTTTATTACTTTGCTAAAATAATACATAAATGCAACTCTCTATTTTTGTAATTGAATTGACTTATCTATTAACCTCCCTGTAATAAATTCCCCCGGCACCAATCCCTGCCCCGTGGTTTTCTTACTTTTTAAGTTGTTTTAATCAATATATTTTTCGTGCGTATAAAACACTGTTAGTTATACATCTGGTTTGGCAAATACAGCACTAACTCAGGAAATATAAGCAGAAGCATCATTAGGACAAACATGGCCAACCAAAATGGAAGTATTCCTTTGAAAACGGTTGCCAATGGTACGTCGCGTTTCAGGACGGAGGTTGCAACGCCACGAACTACGAAAACGATAACTCCCAATGGTGGGGAAATTAGCCCCATTTCGAGCGTGACCACTACCATCACCCCGAACCAGATCGGGTCGTAGCCCAAGCCAACGATAATCGGAAAAACGATGGGAATGGCCATAACGAGAATCGCTAGGCCCTCCAAAAACGTCCCTAGCACAATTAGCGACGCCAGGACACAAAGGAAAATTACCATCGGTGGAATATCGAGCGACCCGAGGAAGATACCCAGTTCTCCAGGGATGCGGGTCAGCCCTAAAAAAGGATTGAACAGATAAGCACCGATGACGACAAACAGGACCATCCCACTTATCTTCACTGTCTCGAGTATCGTGATCATAAAATCCCGCCAGCCCATCGTGCGCTTTAGTAATGCCGCGATTAGGGTCAGAAAGGCTCCAATACCGGCAGCCTCATTGGGCGTGAATGCTCCCGCGTAAATACCGCCAATAACTAACGTGACAATCAAAAGCATCGGACTGGCGCGCAGCAATGAGACCCATTTCCACCGCCAATTACTTTTCGGGCCTGGAGGCCCAAGTTCTGGGCGATATTTTGTTTGCACCCAGATTACCAAGATAAACAACAGCGCCAACATAATTCCCGGGATCACCCCGGCCATGAAGAGTTGACCAATTGACTCCTCTGTTAGAAGCGCATAAAGGATGAAACCAGTACTAGGCGGAATCAGGATCCCTAGCGTACCCCCAGCGGCGACCGTGCCGGTCGCCAAGGCAGTGTCATACTTGTAACGGTCCATCTCTGGCAAGGCCACCGACCCCATGGTGGCGGCAGATGCCACACTGGATCCCGACAGCGCTGCGAAACCAGCTGAAGAAGCCACAGTGGCACTCGCAAGGCCGCCACGAAACGAGCCAATCCATGCGTAGGTCGCAGCAAACAGATCCCGGCTTATTCCCGACTGCACTGCCAATTGCCCCATCAATACAAAAAGGGGAATAACACTCAAGGAGTAACTGGACGCGTGCTGGAAAGGGTAATTTGCGAGCACTGACTGGGCCGGAGTGATACCGGCAATAATGCTGTATCCGACTCCACCTACCAGTATCATTACTACACCCACAGGCATCCGCAGCATGATTAGCGTAAGCAGTCCTACCAGCCCGAGCATCCCAATCTCTACGGAGGTCATGAAGCTTCCCCCTGCTCGCCATTTGAACCCACCGGCACGAGTCGCTGCCCCCCCCGAATTGCGTCCGCCAGGAGAACCAGTCCGTAAAAGACCAGACCTACCGCAATAACACCATAGAAGGGGTAATGCGGCACACCGATCATTGTCGAGGCTTCCCGCATGGCTTCACTCTTAGACGCTTGATCTAATGACAGATATGCAAGCCAAAGCACGGTCCCGGATGCCATAAACATCACTAACCGATAGAGCAACGCATCAATCCATCTGGGACGAATCCGGGCAAATACCGGATTGCAGAGATCAACCGTGATATGAGCTCCCTTCAGCCCTGTGTAAGCCAGAGAACAAAACGCAACCACAACCATAGAAAGCTTTACTAAGTCATAAACACCAATGAGCGGCGTATCGAGTACGTAACGGAAAAAAACATCGACCACAATCATGCCCATCATGAATACCAGGGTTACCCCCGCAATGCCGGCAAGAAGATAGCAACCCCAGACGAGAGCTAACTCTGAATATTTAACTGTGCTTGAAAAAAAACGATTAGACATTACTCGCGCTCCGAGCCAAGCCCGAGTTGCTGAAGCATCTTCTCGCCATCAGAACGCACTCCAGCTTCATCGACTAACTCCAGCCACTGCTGTGCCACCGGGGCGAGAGCATCAAGCCAGCGATCTTGCTCACCTTCTTCGAGCTCAATAATTTCGGCATCCGTGCTTTCCCTGACCGAGACAAGTATCGCTTCCCGCTCTCTCTCGTAGGCACTCGCTCCCTTTTCGCTCAGAGCCTCACCAATGGTTGAATCCAGAGTTCTGCGCAAATTATTGGGAAGTCCTTGGTAAACCTTCTGATTCATAACGAGAAAATACGGCGAAAACCCCAGCGGCGCTCCCGTTGTGAAGTAGTTTGCCACTTCAGTGAGATCAAACGACTTGACTGCAGAAAGTGGAATTTGGACACCATCCACGATGCCGCGCTCAAGGCTTGTGTAGACTTCAGTGACAGGCATGCTCACTGGTGATGCACCCAAGGCCTCTAGCACATTGCCGGAAAGTTTGGAGGGAGTCCGAATACGCATGCCCTTCAGATCCTCCAGCGTACGTACAGGCTTATCCCTGGTGGCGATTATGGCGATATCTCCGGTCCAAATCGCCAATAGCTTAGTGTCAGCGTATTCCTGTTGAAGGTGGTCATCCCAAAAAGCCCAGAGTTTCGCAGTCGCATCATTTGCATTTTCAGCAAAACCGGGCAACTCAGAGACCGTCGACAATGGGAATTGATGTGGGGTGTAACCCTGCAAACCGAAAGCGATGTCCGCCATCCCTCGAGCAGCCATTTTGTATTGTCCCGGCGGGGTACCACCAAGCTGGCGAGCCGGGTAAATCTGTACAACTAGCTCGCCGCCCGTTTCGTCCCGTATCTGTTTTGCCCAAGGTGCCATCACTTCTTCGTGCATAACGTGCTGGGGTGACATGAAATGCGCGAGGCGAAGTACGTCTGCGTGCGCTCCCGGGGAAGCAATAAACGCTCCCGTCAAAAGGGTCGCTGCCATGACCGGATTGAGGATGCCACCTCGGGTACAGGGGAAAACGCTAAGAAATTCCTGAAATCTGAAACGGAGGGAACTGACTACATTGACACGCTTAAGTTGCATTTTATTGTTCTCCTGTCTTTTGCTTCGTGATGACCCAAACCAATTTATTCTGTGATGATGCGCTGGTGTAGTGACCATGACCATCTATAGTTATTTCTCACACGTTGGATACTGATAAAATCGGTCTAGGAATGAATTGTCCCTAGTATTGTTCAGGCAAATGAGACTGGCTATTTCAATTTACTCGAATCGGTATTGGTTTTTAAGAATGAGCCATCAAACTCGCCTGCCCTGAGAACCGCCATGCATTTCGCTATTCCCAACCTGAGACACCGTCGGTATCTTCATTGAGGCAGCCAAGCACAGCAGCATCAGCAAGGCTGCTCCACTAGCATTCTTCTCCCAGCCTGCAATCACGCAGGCGATAGGAAAACTAGAAGCCTACTAGACACGGAATTGTTCGAGCGACAAGCAAACGGCATGTTCTTGACACTTGCTGGCAAAGTCTTTGAAACACGAGTATTGCGCTGTAATGATTACCTGGAACGGGGAACCCGTGCCGCCCTCAGAGCCGTAACCAGACAATCGCAGCAACTGCTCTACTCAGATGGCTCTCATCAGTTGGACAGCTTGAAGATGCAGTTAAGCTCTGATCCGATTGTATTCACGGGTCAAGGGAGGTGAGGCAGCTTGGAAATGTCGCCGCTGCCAAACGAAGAAGTTCGTACACATAGGTCGGATTTCGAGACAGCAGTATCCATCACAGGTCGGACTGCTGCTTCCTGTCAAGTTGCGGCAAGCAAGGATAAAGAGTGCGATGGGCAGCCTCCTCAGCATGCTGGAGTCCAGATAGGTAAACCGGGGAAGGTCAATATCGGATGCCAAGGGGGCATGACTCCAAAGCCGAATTGACTGGCGGAGCTCCCGTAGTAGTCCGCGATGGGGAAAGCCCATTACATGGCGAAGGGGAGCAGTTTAAACGTGTTTGCCACGCAAACTACCTGACCAAACAAGGTGAAGACCTTTGATAATCAGTGAAATGCAACGCAAGCTAGCGACTTGGACAACAGCCGACCCCGCTCGCCGGGTAGACCGGTTGTTGCGCCTGATAGCGCAGCCTGACTGGCTCGCAGAAGCGGCTCGAATCACTCTGTCTTCCAAAGGGGCAAACACGCCCGGGGTCGACGGTGAAATCAAGCTGACTGCCCAGGCCAGGCTGCCGGCTATTCTCCAACAAATCAGGAACGATTTACTCTCCGATGCTTATAGCCCGTCACCGGCCCGAAGGGTGTATATCCCGAAGGCCAACGGCAAGCAACGACCACTGGGTATCCCGACCCTGCGCGACCGCATCGTTCAACGGGCCATGGTTATGGCAATGGAGCCAGTGTGGGAAAGTGACTTTCATACGCTCTCCTACGGGTTCAGACCAGAACGAAGTGTTCACATGGCGCATCGGGAAATGGTTTATGAAAGAGCAAAGCGCCGGTATCCACGGCGCTGGTCTGGGAATACCCGGAACTGGGGAGGTCACCGGACCGGTAGCGCTCAATCCTGGTAAGCCGCAGGAATTTGAGCTTAATAAACTGGCGGCTTAAGTGCAGCTATTTGGGGTGAGTCAGCCGAGGGAACTGCCCCCTCAGCTGCTCTCAGAACCCGGCGTGAACCTCTCAGCTCACCGGGCTCCCATTGCTTCAACCGCAAACGCACCACGTCCACTCCAGTGAACGAATAGATTCGGGTGTTTGCTCTTTATACGATCAAGCCATGAGATTGCTCTCATCTTCTTGCCGCGCAAGCGCTTATATTTCCGCATCGCCCATCGGATGATGGCTCGATCGATATGATCTGCTACCGGCTGAAATTCAGACCCTCTGAAGCGACAATAATACCGGATCCAGCCTCGGACTCGTGGAGCCAATGCTTTGGCGATCTGGTCTATTGATAACTCGCTTCGAAGATTCAGGTGCCATCGCCTTACCGCCTGCCTCATAGACGTCATCGACTGACGACTGACTGCTGGCGTGAAACCCAGCGAGCTTCTCCCGCTCCGGTTGACGATGCGCCTCGGCCTGAACGTATATCCAAGAAAATCAAACTGAATGTTTTCATGGCTCCCTTGTCGCCGGCTATCCTTGCAGTACACAACTTTCGTTTTATCGGGGTGCATTTGGAGACCGCATTGTCTGAGCCGCATTTCTAACTGCGAATGCAGATACTGTGCCTCACGCTCACTTCGACAATGCAGTATTCCGTCATCCGCATATCGACAGAATGGGATGTCCGGGTGGTAAACGGTTAACCAACGATCCAACGCATAATGCAGAAATAGGTTCGCCAGGACTGGTGATAACGGACCCCCTTGTGGGGTGCCAACGTTCCGGCCTTTCTGGTTACCATCTCGCGTCTGCATCGGTGCCGTTAGCCAGCGCTTCACATACATCAGCACCCAGGATTCAGAACAATGGTGGTCAAGGGCCTTGAGCAATAGCTCATGATCAATATGATCGAACAAGCCACGGATGTCATACTGCAGCACCCAGTCCCTTTCCCAGCACCGCTTTCGCGTGACCGCAAGCGCATCATGCGCGGATTTTCCACGCCGATATCCGTACGAGTCCGCATGAAAGACAGGTTCCAGGATCGGTTCCAGCGTCATCGTAACTACAGTTTGCGCTATGCGATCACTGACTGTGGGTACTCCGAGTAATCTTTCCCCTCCACTTTTCTTCGGAATTGGAACTGCTTTGACCGCCGGTGGAAAATAGCTGCCGGACGACATCCGATTCCAAATCAGGTACAGATTGTTGGTCAAGTCTCGATCAAAGTCCTGAATCGTCTGGCCATCTATTCCGGCCGCACCTCGATTCGATTTAACACGCTGATATGCCTCCCATACCAGGCGTTTGGAAATATCAAACGGTTTTGCTGAGTTCACAGGCTCATCCTAATAAAGTTGGCCATGGAATCAGCCGAAGGAACTCGGCTCCTTCGCTCCGAGCCCATTACAGGCTCATCATTGCTACTACGAACCAATCCGTCCTCGAACCATGCATCGGTACTCTGCATCTTGCTTTTCTTCACTTGATGCTCTCCCTTGGCATCATGGATTCGAGTTCCCACAGTTCCGTTGAAATGCCTGAACCGAGCTCGCGCCATCTCTATGCCGGACACCATCCACCCAGTAAGCAGGTTTCCGATGGACTTGTCCCGGGGATAGTTGTGGCCCCCGGTTTTGATGTCAGTTTTCAATTTCGACACCTGAACGATGATTCGCTTGTGCTCGCCTTCTCGGTTCCTACCTGACACACCACATGGGTGGGCCGTTTCTCCTGACGCTTACGACAACGGTCTTCAGCCAATGCCACTCAGGATGGTTTGAAGCCAGCCCCTGCAGGCAGACTTCGGAGGGTCGGTTCCTCCATCATTTCAACAGCTTCTCATGCTGCACATATAACTCCTGTCTTACCGTGCGCATTGCTGTGGCACACACAACTGGGTTGAAAATCGCCGCTTCCGGAACTTGAAAAGCGAATGGATTCCTTCACTCGGCTACCGTTCAATTCCGGATGCACGAAAGGATATTGGCGACCACCTGATGGACCAATGGGATGGACTCCTCCTCACCTAACCGGTATCTACGTGCCAAAATGGTAAATGAACAGTCAACCATCGTGAAGATGAGGAGAAGTCCATCCCATTGTTAACCGTTGCACTCTCAAATTGCCAACCAATTTGCGACTGGTCATAATCTGGCTGCTTAAGATCTACCATTTCAGGTCACGGACTCTCAGGTTTACTAATGTCAGGAAACTCGGGCAAGTCGCTCCGCAGCACAAAACTGGTTTTGCGCGACGGAGCTGGAGGCAGTTAATTCAATGCGCGTACCTGAGCCGAACGTGCCAAATAGCCACATGTTCGGTCAGGCAGAAAGAAGCCTAAAGCCTATTTACCGAACGGAGTGCTGACTTCGATTAAGAAAGGGCGGGCACTCTGGTTCAAGGCTTGTGTGAACAAGCATCCGAAAGCCTCAGCATTGTCTGCCGTTCCGGAGTCGACGCCATACCCTCGCGCAATAGAGCAGAAGTCCAAACCAGGCACGTCCAGCCCAGGTGAATCCTCTGCACCCAGCAGCGAGGCGAACTCACGCAGCGCACCATACGTGCCGTTCTTGAGAATTATAAATATGACGGGAACCTGACATTGAGCCGCCGACCACAGGGCTGTGATGCCATAATTGGCCGAACCGTCACCGATGATGGCCACCACCCGCCGGTCAGGCAAAGCAAGCTGAACACCCACTGCCGCAGGCAGGCCAAATCCGAGCCCCCCTGCAGATGGAAAAAAATAACTGCTAGGCTGAGTCATTTGAATCTGTGACCAGAAAGCCTTTTTTGTTGCCGGTGCGGTCGCTTCTTTGACATACGTAACATTTTCAGGCGCCAACCTGTTTAACAGGTGGAACAGATTTTCTGGATGGATAGCTCCCGGCAGATCAGCCGGCAGGGTTGGCTTTTCAATTGGCTCCGGAAGCGTTCGCCCAGTGAGATCAAGGGCATCTACCAGGCAGGCCAGAGCCCGTTTAACATTACTTACTAGTGCATCCCCAAAGGGAGCGCGAGCGGCTTGATGCGTGTCGCCAGTCAAGCTTAACACGCGGGCCCCCTGTGGCAGGTAATTCCCGGGCATGTCCTTATGATAACGAAACACTGGCGCTCCGACCACTAATATGACGTCATATTTTTCCAAGCGCTCGCAAACCTCCCGAATGGAGATCGGCAGCACACCCCTGAAGGATGGGTGGTTGGTGGGAAACGGACAGCGGGACTCCGACGGCGCCATCCAAACTGGCGCCCCCAGCTTGTTGGCAAGCCTCACAGCATCGGCATTGGCATTCTGTGCGTCGACCTCACGACCGAGCACTAACACCGGACTCTTTGCTTGAGCCAGCAAGTCAGCCCATGCTTGGATCTGACTCCGACTAGGTTCTGCACCGACAACGACCTCCCGACGCAAAAGATGAGCCATATTAGCATCAACGTCTTCATCCCAGTCGTTATGGGGGATAGATACGTAAGTTGGCCCGGGCGTGGGCAGAGTAGCTTCCTGTATGGCTTGACTCAAGGCCCTTGGGACATCTGCAGCCTCCGCGGGTTCAAAACTCCACTTCACCAGAGGTAGCGGCAACAAGGTTGAGTTAACGTTGGTAAGCATAGCTTCAACACCAATCAGGTTCCGAGCTTGCTGGCCCGCAGTTACCACTAAAGGGCTTTGCGAGCAATGAGCGTTGGTTAACGCTCCCATCGCATTACCCGTACCTGCAGCAGCGTGCAGATTAACCATGGTGGGTCGCCCTGTGGCCATCGCATAACCATCCGCCATGCCCATAACGGCTCCTTCGTGCAGCCCCAAGATATAGCGAAAATCACTGGGAAAATTCTTCAAAAACGGCAGCTCGTTGGAGCCTGGATTGCCGAAAACCGTGGTCATGCCGTACTTCCTCAGCAATTCATAGGTAAATGCGCGAATTGAATTGTCAGTCATAATCGGAATATCCATCACATGTTGTTAAGAAAGACCGGCATCAGCCACTGAAACACAGCACAACGCCAAGTCAGACAGAAAATCTGGGACTGCTTTGAACCAATTGCTAAGGCCTTGTGCGCAGCTAGAACTGAATTTTCGGCGCCCCTGCGATTGTCACCATTGCACCCATCACTACCTATTCGGCCAAGAGGTAACCTGCGAGAAAGTCTTTTCCGCACCCAACACGAATTGGCTGCCCATCGGGAGCTTGAGATCAAACATGCGGCGCCTAATGAGATTATTGAATTCGATAACAAATGCACCACATAGGTCTTAACAGGCAACATTGAGCGTGAATACATCGTTTTTATATGCTTTTGCTCTTAGTTGCACGACACAAATTAATTGACCATATTGAGCGTTAATTAAAGCAGCCAACTTTTCGGAGACGAAATACTGTGATATTCCTGAAACTCTAACACCCCTTCATAACCGAGGTTACGGCCAATGCCACTTTGCTTGAGGCCACCAAAGGGTGCCAGGTTATCCTGCGCCATAGGCCCATGACCATTGATGTACGTGTAGCCGGCCTCCAGTTTACGGGCCAGCTTCAATGCCCTTTCCTTGCTTCCTGTCCACACCGATGAGCACAAACCAAAGTCTGAGTTATTGGCCATCTGCAACGCTTCTTCATCCGTATCGAATGGGATGATCGGCAAAACTGGACCAAACTGTTCTTCCCTTACAACCCGTAGCGTGGAATCTGGATTGAGCACCAGAGTCGGTCTCAGGAAGTATCCTTCCTCGAACAGTACCGGATCCTGCACCCTACCAAACTCCCTCACCTCAGTCCCGGCATCGCGGGCTTCGGCAATCATCCCAGCCACTAAATCTCGCTGTTTCCTATTATTGAGCGGTCCCATTGTCACCTCGGGATCAAGGCCATCGCCAATCACCTGTTTCGACATCACCGCCGAGAGCCCGGCCACCAATTCATCATAACGACTACGGTGCACATACAAACGCTTCAATGCCATACAGATCTGCCCAGCAGACATGAATGCCGCCAAATACATACGCATGAACGCAGCCTCATTTAGTTCGGCGTCTTCCAGTACCAGGCCGGCATCATTACCTCCAAGCTCTAGTGTAATCGGAGTCAAGTTATCGGCGGCCAGACGCATCAAATGCTTGCCCACCGCCGTGCTCCCTGTGAAGTTAATCTTGCGTACCCGAGGGTGCGATAGGAGTCCATCACCAATACGTGATGACGGTCCTGTCAGGAGGTTGAGCACACCCGTTGGCAATGCCTCAGCAATTAATGCAATGGTGAGTGCAGGCGCCAGTGAAGCCTGCTGCGACAGCTTGAGCACCGCAGTGTTCCCTGCCAGAAGCGCCTGGGGAAGCTTGGCTCCCATGATAGACAGCGGCCAGTTCCAGGGCACGACCAAAGCGGCAACCCCTCGGGGCTGACGCGTGATTATGGTATCGAAGATGCCATCGGTGATCTGTTGATCATCGGCAAGTCGGTCAGCATAATCGGCAACTTGCGAAAAGCGCTCACCCAAGCGACTCATCTCAATGCTTGCTTCCTTGAACACCTTGCCGTGCTCGCGCGTGAAAAGCCGGATGCGGGCATTCAGCTCATCCTGGTCGGATGTTAGATGCCTGGCAATACTGCGTAGATAGACAGCTCTCTCTGCATAACTCAATGCAGACCAGGCATGATAGGCTCCATGGGCGGCTTCGCAGGCACTATCTACATCCTCCATGCTGGCACTGGCGGCATAACCAATCAGCTCCGAAGTACGCGCGGGGTTAAAGACCTGATAAAATTCGCCGCTGGACGCATTAACACGGGAACCATCAATATAAAGTGGTGTAGCGATCAGATTTGGGGGGGTAGACATATTTATTGTTCTCCTTTTACAGCATTCAGGAATTCTTCATGTTTTACAAAAATGGTGTGTAAATCATCCTCAGACAAGTCAGATTCCAATTAATCGAGCTCTTGCAAGCCTTCGCCATTCGAGCGGACCTTGATAAATTTAGAAAAACAGGTTGACTATTCCTTTCCTTGGCAACGACTTTTTTCTGCTTCTCGTGGTACTCAGTTGACCAAGATCGCGCTTGGGCAGGGGAGCGGGAAGTATTGGCCACGAAAATCGATAATCAGCTCTCGCATTATTCAATAATGACCAGAAAAGTCTGTGGATATGTTCTCTCTAGTATTGATCAGGCACTTAATACTGACCATTTCAATTTAGCCAGAATGGTATTGATTTTTGATATTACATCAAAATTTTCCGCCCTGAGAGCTTCCTGTTGGTATGCTATTCTTAATCTGAGCCATCTGTGGTGAACCTCCATACCTTTGACATCTAACGGCATTAAAGTATTGCCTTCCGAAGTCCACCGGGGACAGCCCACTATTGTTGTCGTACCAACAAACCGGGTCATGAAACATCTCAATGTAATCGAAGGCGTCCTGGCCAACTGTTCTATTCGCTCTTAATCTACGAGAAAAAGTTTTCGGAAACGGCGTCTGATGTGACAGTTACAGAGCGAACTCATGCTGAATTTGAGCCGATGTTTGCCCGCATTATCGTCAAGGCTCAAGTTTTTCGTAAGGCAGTCCGGCGTAGTTCTCAGCGATAACTGTCATACCTGCTTCCGAGCCAGTGTAGTACTCAAGTTCGGCCCGCTGCATACGGCTGTTAAAGTCGTCCTTGTCAGAAAATTTGTGCATGGCGGAGGTCATCCACCAGGAAAAGCGTTCTGCTTTCCAAACTCTGCGAAGGCAGGTGTCTGAATAGCGCTCAATAAGGTCAGTTCGCCCTTCTTTGTAAATTTTCAGCATCAGTTGATAAAGAGTGTGCACGTCGCTTGCTGCGAGATTTAGCCCCTTAGCTCCGGTTGGAGGCACAATATGCGCAGCGTCTCCTACCAAGAAGAGGCGATGGTACTGCATCGGTTCTGCAACAAAGCTTCTTAAAGGCGCGATGCTTTTCTCAACAGATGGCCCGGTAATCATCTTTGCAGCAGTTTCCTCGGGCAGCCTTGCTTTGAGTTCGGCCCAGAATTTCTCATCTGGCCAATCTTCTACCTTTTCATCCAAAGGTACCTGGATGTAATAACGGCTGCGTGTCTCGGAGCGCATGCTACAAAGCGCAAACCCCCTTTGATGGCTGGCGTATATTAGCTCATCAGACACTGGTGGCGTTTCTGAAATAATGCCAAGCCAACCAAACGGGTACTCCCGCTCAAAGGTCTTTATTATTGTGTCTGGAATTGTTTGCCTGGAGATTCCATGGTAACCGTCGCAGCCAGCAACATAGTCACACTCCAGATGAACGGTCTCTCCGTTCTCAACAAATGATACGTAAGGATGTTTTGAGTCAACATTGTGAATTCTGACGTCAGAAGCCTCGTAAAAAGTCGTCGCGCCTGATTTTGCCCGAGCGTCCATTAAATCTCGAGTAACTTCAGTTTGACCGTAGATCATGACATTGTTGCCACCGGTAAGTCCCGCCAGGTCGATCCTAACGTTTCGCCCTCCAAATGCTAGAGCGAAGCCGTCATGAGGCAGACCATTTGCATCCATTCTGTCGCTGACACCGGCCTCTCTCAGTAAATTGACGGTCCCCTGCTCAAGAACGCCGGCACGGATCCGACTTAAAACGTACTCGCCTGATCGACGCTCAACGATAATATTGTTAATCCCGTGCTTCTGCAGAAGCTGTCCTAGCAAGAGGCCGGAGGGCCCTGCACCAATGATGGCAACCTGAGTTTTCACAATCTGTACCTTTTAGTTAGTTATTGGGATGTGTACATTCATAATCCAATAAAACCACTGTTCAAGTAATAGACAAATGGGCAGTATAATTGGACATATGATAGTTTTTGCGGTCTTCAACGAACTTAGGTGTGCCCATGAAAACCAGCGATGAAAAACTAGTTCCCATTTTCCAACTTTACGGAGAGCATAAGATCTGGCCAACCCCAGACCTTTTACACTGCGAATCAATCGCTGCCAGAAGCCGCCGCCACGACTGGTGCATCAAACCTCACAGACATAATGATTTATTGCACATTCTAGAGGTTCGTTCTGGAAGTGTTGTTTTGCAGCTTGAGGGAGAGGAGTTCAGTTTCTATGAATCAGTTCTGTTCGTAATTCCAAGTATGGCGATTCATGGTTTTCGTTTTTCGCGAGATGTGGAGGGCAGTGTAATAACACTTGCCAAGCCTATGATTGAGGAATACTCAAAAAGGCTCAGTCTCGATGGCTCCCTATGGTCTGAGGTATCGATGATTCCAGTGATGCCAGGCGGTGTCGAGACGCTGATGGTTCGATTGATTGAGAGCGAGTATGCAAAACCTGCTCAAGAGCGCAGTGTCTGCTTGGAAGGACTCGTTCAAGCATTAGCTGTTTTTATATTCCGGCAAAAAATTAAGCAGAAAGGGGCAGCCAGAGACTTCAACGTTCGAACTAGCGATCAATCTGAGACGCTATTGCAGCAGTACCAGGATTTGGTCAACGTGAGGTATGCTGAGCAGCCAACTGTTACGGAGCTGGCATTGGAACTTGGTACAACCGGTGCAAGGCTAAATACCGTATGCAGGAGGCTAGTGAATAAAAGCGCCCTACAAGTCATTCACGAACGCGTCGTGCTTCAGGCCAAAAGAGAGCTGACCTATACCAGCATGACGATAAGTCAGATTTCGGACTCCTTGGGATTTTCAGAAGCGCCTTATTTTACTCGCTTTTTTAAGCGTGAAACCGGTCAAACACCAAAGACGTTCAGGCGCCGTCATCCTATTTAAAACAGTTTCGACAGGATCAAGAAAGGGGTTGCCCCCTCCCAAGTCATCCGGCTAGCACCACCAGAATCGAAAGAGCACCCTTCAAGGCGCTACGCGACACACATATAGCGCACGATAAAAAAAAGGCTGGCATAAATGCCAGCCTAATAGGGCACAACGCTACTTGATCGCCCGCGTGGAGAAAATAAATAGCTAATTTTTTTGAAGTGCTGCCGCCCTTATCAACGTCCAGATATTGATAAGTCAGATCCGCGCAAATTCAGGTTGTGATATCCCGGATCACATTTGCAACTGAATATTCAAAAGTCAGTACCTGTCTCGCTCTACTTTATTGAGGAGACCTAAAGCTGCCTTTCAGTCAGGCAGTTCTGTACGCAGGAGGGCATCGGTTATTTAAGATCTTGCAACTGGCAGAAGCGCCTTGCCGAAGAGCCCGCTATCGATACCGCTTCGAACTTACATTGTCCTGTTTCATTTGTGAAAAATAAAAGATACAAAGCAAAATCGATGCTAGGTGTTTACTCATTCAGTAGCAGCTGAGTGCCGGCACCAGTGTTCGAAATAGGCGCCACGTAGTTTCGGTGGATTTCCTTAACACCACCCAGCATGGTCCCACGCATGGCTAACCACATGTTCAGCTCCACCGCCTGAGCACCGGCAATTTCCACTAAGTCATCGTTGCTGTATTTAGTCAGTGCTTCCGGATCATTTACCAGTTTGTCCATGCTTTCAAGGTCAAAATCAGTATTTATGAAGCCAGCACGCTCACCATCTAGTTGGTGAGACAAACCACCAGTACCCAACACAACCACCTTCTGGTCGCCAGCAAAAGATTCCACGGCTCTACCAATGGCCTGGCCCAGAGCATAGCAACGAGAAGGCTTGGGCATGGGGAAACGTTCACAGTTGATGCACACCGGAATGACCTTCAGGTGTTGGTAATTACGGCCCGGATACATCAGTGACAGCGGCACGGTCAAACCATGGTCTACCTTGATGTCTTGGCAAATCGTTGGGTCGAAATCATGTTCGATCAGCTCATTGGCTATGTGCCATGACAGATCGGTTTCACCCGTCACTGGCGGGATGGTGGCTATGCCCCAACCTTCATCAGCGTTTTCGTAACGTGGTGCACAGCCAAGTGCGAAAGTAGGTTTTTTATCCAGGAACATTTCCAATCCGTGGTCATTGTAGAACACAATGGCAATGTCTGGCTTTTGCTCACCCAACCATTCACGAATGGGCGGGTAGGCAGCAAAGAAGTCTTTCCAGTAAGGAGTGTCTTCCAACCCCTTGTCCATGGCAATGCCGATTGCTGGAATGTGTGAAGTTGTGATACCGCCAATTATCTTAGCCATTGTCTTTACCTCTCCCCTGGCTTTCCAGGTATGCCTTAAACTCTTCGGTGGTGCGACCAGTCTGGATACCTCCTACGTCCTGTACGTTCAGGCCCAGTAGGCCGGCAAATTTGGCCAGGTAATAGATGCTACCGCCCAAACGTTCCAGGCCCAGAATATCCCGTTTGATCACGGCTTCTTTCTGTTCCGGGGTCAGGCCAAATTTGTCGCAATAGGCTGCCTCGTCTTTCTTGAACTCTTCCCTGGCCTCGGCGTCGTTGAACGAGTAACACATCTTGTTCAGTGCATAGCCTCGGGTAGCCAGTGGCCCATCAAATTTGATAGTGCCCCATGTTCCCTTATCTTGTTTCGTCATCGGAGCTTCTCCTCTTAGAAGACCTTCAGGTTACGACCAGCAGAGCCGCATCGGGTTGTCAACCAGCAACTTTTGCTGCAGTTCGGCGGTCGGCGCGATCTCCGGAATCACATCCACCAGTTTTCCGTCGTCTGGCACATGGGACTTCATGTTCGGATGCGGCCAGTCGGTACCCCACAACACACGATCGGGGAAGGTTTCTACCAGCATCCTCGCAAACGGCACTACGTCGGAGTAGTTTGGCGGTGTCTGTGTCAATCGCTCGGGGCAGGAAACCTTGGTCCAGATCTTGCCATTATTCTTCATCAGGTCGATAAAACGCTGGAAATCCGCGTGATCAACACCTTTGGCCACATCTGGCCGCCCCATATGATCAACCACAATGGTGGTGTTGAGCTCACTCAGGAACGGGGCCAACTCTTCGAGGTCTGGCGCCTCGAAATACACCACGATGTGCCAGCCCAAAGGTTTAATCTTTTCCGCAATAGCCAGCAATGCTTCTCTCGGCGTGAAATCAACCAGGCGCTTGACGAAGTTAAACCGCACAGCACGGACACCGGCTTTGTCCATCGCCTTGAGCTCCTCTCCGGTGATAGCAGGATCTACTACCGCTACGCCTCGAGCCAGTTCACCGGCAGTTTCCAGTGCGTCAACCAATGCGGCATTATCGGTGCCATGACAAGATGCCTGAACAATCACGTTGCGTTCGAAACCCAGGTAGTCGCGCAATGCGAAAAGCTTTTCTTTCGGAGCATCACAGGGTGTGTATTTGCGCTTGGGGTGGTACGGAAAATTGCTCGCAGGCCCAAAAACATGGCAGTGAGCATCAACTGCACCGACCGGTGCCTTGAACTTTGGCCTAGAGGGATCGGCATGGAACGGTAGGTAATCTGAATTCATCATTTTGCGGTACCTAAAATCAATTTTCGTGAGCAAAAACAAAACCGTCGAAAAGTTTACGGGCTGTACGAAGAATGGCCGCTGAGGCAACTTGTCCGACGTGGTCCAAATCCAGGATTACTGTCATTTCCCCAATCGGGTGCTCCACTGATAGTATCTTGCGGTCGCCTTCGGGAAGCTCCGCGACAGCTTCGGCCGGTGAACTCTTGAGCACTGCCGCGGTAGCAACGCTGACCGCACCCAGCACCCCAATAGACGCATGGCAACGATGCGGGATGAAGGTACGTGTAGAAAGCGCACCGCCCGACTTTGCCTTACTTACCATGCTTAATTTGGGCACAGATTTCTGGGTAACATCGCCCAGATTCATCATCGGCCCCGCCTTCAAACGGATCGACTCGAGCATTGCCCGGAGATCATCGTTGGCTTCCAGTTCTTCCCGGCTTTCTGTGCCGGCAACGCCCATGTCTTCGGCGCGAATGACCACAACCGGCATGCCATTGTCGATCAGGGTCACTTCAACATCATTAATCGTATCCACAATATTGCCGGTGGGAAGCAGCGCGCCACAACTGGAACCTGCAGTGTCTTCAAAGGTAATCGATACCGGTGCAGAGCTGCCAGGCACGCCGTCAATGCGCGCATCTCCCACATAGCTAACCATGCAACCAGGGGTGGCAACGCGGGCGCGGGCAATCTGTCCGGTGTTCCGCATGAAAATGCGCACTTCAGTCTCATCGGAGCTGGCTGACACCAGACCACGCTCAATGGTGAAGGGACCAACTCCGGCAAGAATGTTTCCGCAATTCTGAGCATCGGTCACAATCGCCTGATCGACAAATACCTGCAGGAACAGGTAGTCAACATCGGCATCGTCACGTTCCGACGGCCTGACCACAGCCACTTTTGAGGTCAGTGGATCAGCACCGCCCATGCCATCGATCTGGCGTGGGTCCGGGGAGCCCATGACTCCCAAAAGAAAGGCATCACGCTCAGCAGTGTCAGCGGGCAGATCCGAATCCAGGAAGTAGCCTCCTTTGGAGGTACCACCGCGCATCCACATGCAGCGAACGCCATCAGACATACTTCAGCCCCTTCTCTTCCAGTCGCGGACGCATGCTGTAGATATCCAGGCCCAACTCACCATTGGCCAAACGCACACGTTTCTCTTCTTCCTTCGCTTCACGCTGGCGGGAGAGCTCCAGAACCTCCGCAGCCTTTTCGCGGCGAACAACCACAACACCGTCGTCGTCAGCAACGATGATATCGCCCGGATTGATCAATGCATGGGCGCAAACAATAGGCACATTCACCGAGCCTAAAGTCTCCTTAATAGTGCCCTCGGCGAAGACCGCTTTGGACCATACCGGAAAGTTCATTTCGCGAAGATCGCGGGTGTCACGAACACCGCCATCAATCACCAGCCCGACCACACCGCGCGTCTGAGCAGAGGTTGCCAACAGATCGCCAAAAAAACCGTGAACTGAGGGTGACGTCGGTGAAAATACCAACATGTCGCCTTTCATAGCCTGCTCAATGGCTACATGCATCATCCAATTATCACCGGCAGCTCCGGATATAGTCAGAGCAGAGCCGGCTATAGTTTTATCCTGTTGAATCGGCCGCATGTAATGTGCCAGCAGGCCGACACGACCTTGTGCCTCATGAATGGTCGCCACACCACACTCAGCCAGTCCTTCAATTACGGATTGATCGACACGTTCAATGTTTTGTACAACTACGTTGTCTCTCATTGCTCACTGCTCCTGCTCAGGAAGGCACTTTCAGACGACTGAACACACGACGAATGTTGTGCTCGAAAATATCTCGCTTCTGCTCTGCGCTTAAGGCGACGTTGTTGTCGATATAACGCTTGGTGTCATCGAAGTAGTGCCCGGTTTCTGGATCGATGCCACGTACCGCCCCGATCATTTCAGAGGCGAACAGGATGTTTTTCGACGGAATGATGTCTATCAGAAGATCGATGCCGCGCTGGTGATAAACGCAAGTATCGAAGTAGATGTTATTCAATACCCGTTCCTCTAGATCGAAACCACGGTCCAGTGCCAGACCACGGAAACGACCCCAATGGTAGGGAACGGCTCCCCCCCCATGCGGAATGATGATTTTCAGTTCAGGAAAATCCTTAAAAACATCCGACATCATCAATTGCTGAAAGCCGGTAGTGTCAGCACCCAAGTAGTGGGACCCAGTAGTATGGAAGCAGTCGTTACAAGCCGCACTGACGTGCACCATGGCAGGAATATCGTACTCGACCATTTTTTCGTAGATCGGATAGAAAGAACGATCGGCCAGGGAAGAGCCATTCCAATGACCGCCACTGGGGTCTGGGTTTAAGTTGATACCGAGAAAGCCCATCTGCTCGACGGTCCGGACTATCTCGGGAACGGACTTGGCCGGATCAACACCCGGAGACTGCGGCAACTGGGCAACCGGTGCAAAGTTGTTGGGGAACAGATCACAAACGCGGCGAATCAGGTCATTCTGGTGCTCGGTCCAGAAACGGCTAGTGTGCTCGTTGCCAACATGATGCCCCATCCAGCTCGCCCGTGGCGAAAAGATCGTCAGATCAGTACCGCGTTCCTGCTGCAATCGCAGTTGGTTCTTTTTGATACTTTCCCGGATCTCATCATCGCTGATGTTAATCTGGCCTTTTTCACCGATGAAATCGGGATCCGCGGCAACCGCTCTTTTCTGTTTCTCACGGTACTCACCTACCTGCGATGGCGTGGTCGTGTAGTGACCATGACAATCTATAATCATTTCTCACACCTTGGATATTGATTAAGTTGGTCTAGAGATGTATTGCCCCTAGTATTAGTCAGGCAACAGAGACTGGCTATTTCAATTTAACCGCAATAGTATTGGTTTTTGAGAATACGCTATCAAACTCGCCCGTCCTGAGAACCGCTATGCATTTCGCTATTCCCAACCTGAGACACCTTCGAGTCTTCATTGAGGTAGCCAAACACGGCAGCATCAGTAAGGCTGCTCCACTAGTATTCCTCTCCCAACCTGCAATCACGCAGGCGATAGGAAAACTAGAAGCACTATTAGACACGGAGTTATTCGAGCGACAAGCAAACGGCATGTTCTTGACAGGTTCTGGCGTTGTCTTCAAAGCGCGAGTATTGCGCTGTATTGAATACCTGGAACGTGGAACCCGTGTCGCCCTCAGAACCAGCACCAGACAATCTCGTGCAACTGCTCTGCTGCCGCTACTGACCACCACTCAGTTGCGGGCACTTATCGCCGTCACAGAAAACCACAGCTTCAGTGTGGCTAGTCGGCAATTAGATATCTCTCAGTCCTCACTGCACAGGGCCAGCAGGGAGCTCGAGGAGCTACTGGGTGTAACATTATTTGAAAAGGCCCGCTCATCAATCATGCCAACACGTTCTGCAGAACAGTTATCCCGTGCCGCAAAATTGGCGTTTGCCGAGATCGAGCAGGGCTTTTATGAGATATCGGCACTCCTATCCCGGGAGGTGGGCAAGATCGTCATCGGCAGCATGCCGTTGGCAAGAACCTCCATACTGCCGGACGTCATCAACCGCTTTACGCTGAGTCACCCTGATATTGGCTTGGATGTGGTCGACGCTCCGTACAACGATTTGCTATTTCACCTGCGAAACGGAGACGTGGATCTATTGATCGGTGCATTACGCTTCCCTCCACCGACCGAAGACATTGTTCAAGAAGAGCTCATTTCACCTCCCCTCGCCATCGTTGGCCGAAAAGGCCACCCTCTGAACCAGAAGCACTCACTGGAGTTGGAGCAGCTGCTCGATTATGGGTGGGTAGTTCCTCGAAAGGGCACTCCCACTCGCAAATTTTTTGAAACTTTGTTTTCTGACCGTGGCCTTCGACCCCCTCAAAGACTCGTCGAGACCAGTTCGCAAATACTTATTCGCTCGCTATTGAGCGGCAGTGAACGCCTGACCCTCATCTCCACACATCAGATAGAGCAGGAGCTGCATCAGAATATCCTCGGCGTGATACCCTATGACCTCAGCCACACTGGACGTCCGATCGGCATTACAGTCCGCCGGGACTGGCACCCAACACCTACTCAGAAGCACTTCATGGATCTACTGAAAGATGCTGCCTCGCAGTATAAGGGAAGCTAAAATACCCCCCCCCTATTGCAAATTTTGAATACCAAAAGAGTTTATTCAATTATTCCTTGGCTCATCTTAATGGTAAATTTTGCCAAATATACAATGTGCAAGCTCAGCACAACGCTGCACTTGGCCAGTAAAATCGACGCATTCAAGATCAGGAGAATAAGACATGAGATTATGTGTAGCCGGCGCATCCGGTGCCTTTGGCACTAAACATATGGACGCCATTGAATCCATCGAAGGGGCAACCATCACATCTGTTGTAGACACGAAAGCCGATGTTATCCAAGAGTTGGCCCGAGATCGGGGCGTTTCTCACCATACCACTGACCTAGCCGAAGCACTGGGCCGCGACGATGTAGACGGTGTTATTCTGGCCACCCCGACTCCGATTCACGCGGCTCAAGCCATCCAGTGCCTGGAAGCGGGCAAACACGTGATGGTCGAAATTCCGATGGCGGACAACATCGAAGACTCTCGCAAGCTGGTGGAAGTCCAAAAGAAAGCAGGTCTTGTTGCCATGGCCGGCCACACGCGTCGTTTTAACCCCAGCCATCAGTGGATCCACAATAAGATCCAGGCCGGCGAGCTGAACATCCAGCAAATGGATGTACAAACCTACTTCTTCCGTCGCACTAACACCAACGCCAAAGGCGAGCCACGCTCTTGGACCGACCACCTGCTGTGGCATCACGCCTGCCACACCGTCGACCTTTTTCAATATCAGGCCGGCGAACAAGCCACCAAAGTCCAGGCACTAGAAGGCCCGCACCATCCGGACCTGGGTATTGCCATGGACATGAGCATTGGCATGAAAACTGGCCGTGGCGCACTCTGCACCCTATCCCTGTCATTCAATAACGATGGCCCTTTCGGCACTTTCTTTCGTTACATCTGCGATAACGGCACCTATATAGCTCGTTACGACGACTTGCTCGACGGCCACGGTAACAAGATCGATTTGAGCGACGTAGCCGATTCCGACAATGGCATCGAACTGCAAGATCGAGAATTTATTAACGCCATCAAAGAAGGCCGAGAACCGAATGCCAGCGTTGCCCAATGTCTCACTGCGATGGAAACGCTGGATCGTCTGGAGCAGCACCTCAAAGCCGACAGCTGATCGATCCTGCTCGCCGTTGCCCCATGTGAACCACCAACCTTAAAGGAACCCCACATGTCCCGAACGCTGGAAGAGTACTTTGATCAGCCCGGCATCGGCCTCGGCTGTATGAACCTGTCGCACGCCTATGGAACTCCGTTGTCAGAACATGACGCCGTTAGCGCATTGCAGGAAGCGTTCGATATGGGGTATCGCCATTTCGATACTGCGACACTTTATGGTGGCGGTCGCAACGAAACAGTTGTTGGCAAAGGATTAAAGACTCATCGTCAATCACTGTTTCTGGCCAGTAAGTGCGGCATGACTATCGGTCAGGACAGTGGAAAGAAGGAAATCGATGGGCGCCCGAACACCCTGCGGGTCCAGTGTGAGGCCAGCCTGCGCCGCCTTCAGACGGATCACATTGACCTATACTATCTTCACCGCCTTGATCCTAACGTGCCAATTGAAGAAAGCATCGGTGCCCTAGCCAACATGGTGCATGAGGGCAAGATCGGCGCAATCGGCCTGTCGGAAGTATCGGCACAAACACTTGCGCGTGCCCAATCCGAGCATCCCATTGCTGCTGTCCAGACCGAATATTCACTCTGGTCTCGCAATCCCGAGATCGCCGTTTTAGAAGCTTGTCGCAACAGCGGTACCCGCTTTGTTGCCTTTAGCCCTTTGGCCCGAGGTTTTCTCACCAACACTCTGGAGGATATAGACAGCCTCGTGGAGAATGATATTCGCAAAAACATGCCGCGGTTCCACAGGAAAAATTACGAGAAAAATCGTAAGCTTCTGGATGGCTATATTGCCATTGCCAAGGGAGTCGACTGTACCCCTGCACAGCTGGCCCTGGCGTGGCTCAAGTCGAAGGGGGATTTCATCGTTCCAATCCCCGGCACACGTTCAGTTCACCATATGCGGGAAAACCTGAATGCCGAGTCGATCCAGTTAGTCGACGACATCGTCAACCAACTGGATGCCCTGATTAACCAGAATACGGTTCATGGCCCCCGCTACAGCAGTGCGCAACAGGCTGAGGTCGATACCGAAGAGTTTACCTGAGGCGGGCCGAACATAAACTTTATAACGCATTGAACTGGAGTCGAAGCGATTAACGCTGAAAAATACTCTTTGCGTCAGCCGGTTATAGGGGAGCGGCAGAATGATTGATCGAAAATACCACAGACTTGTGTTTTCGTTTTTTATGTCGCTACTGATGTCCTGCATTATGTCACTGGTCATTAGCGTCTATAATGTCGGCTGGGTGAGCGATATAATTTCAATCTGGTTAAAGGCTTGGCTATTTGCGTTCGTTGTAGCATTCCCCACGATACTAATCGTGTCACCCATCGTTCACAAACTTGTCGGTCTGGTTTTAAAGGAAACTAAATAACCAGGGGTTTGAAGTCTACCTACCCCTATCAGCCCAGAACTAAAGTTAAGTCGAAAAAAAGCCATTTCCCGTTAAGTATTGAAGTCGACCCCGAGATTTGGACAGGTGCCTAACCTCTGATTCATTATCTCCACAAGGAGGAGAATCATGAGCAAGAAACGCAAGCAATACAGCGCATCATTCAAGTCCAAGATCGCCATGGCCGCCCTCAAGGGTGACCAGACCACATCTGAGGCTCCTTGGGCGACGCGAACACTTGAGATCGGGAAAGCACCATGACCGGGCCAAAAGACTACAGCCCCAACGAACTGGTTGCCCAGGGCGATCAGAATGCTCCCATTACAGAAGCGTTGCGTGAGTGGGACCAGGCGCCTGCTGTTGATCTGGAGCAGGACGTCAGTAGCCTGCGAGGCATTGTTTCCTCTCAACGAGCAGTCAGCATTGAAGAAATGAACTCAGCGATCCGGCAAAAGGTCATGGAGAGCGAAATTGATCTCCGAGAGACCTTCCTGAAATTCGCCAAGCTTGTGTCAGAATAGTTTGAGGTCATTCAGCTCGTACTGTTTGGCAGTCGTGCCCGGGGTGATTACCAGACGGAAAGCGATGCCGATGTGGCGGTGATACTGCGCGGCGAGCCTGGTGATTTTGTCGAGACCAAACTTGCGATGGCCGATATGGCTTACGATGTGCTGCTTGAGACCAGTGTCCGGATTCAGCCGTTTCTGGTCTGGGAGACTGAATGGGAAAATCCGGCCAGCTACTCCAATCCGGACATCCTGAATAATATAGCCCGGGAGGGCATCATTATCTGGCAGTCCTGACTTCATGCCATTGACCTTGAATGGCTTTCGCTGCGGAGCTGAAACTATCCAGGTGGATTAGGGGGCTGTTCTGAATCAATCCGGGTAGACCTCTATGGATGGCCCGCTCCTTAAAATAAGCCAAATCACCAAGCCGGTATATCAGAGTTCTGGTTGCCGCCTCCGGATCATGCGCCAGGCGTTTGATGATAGCGCCATAATTCACTCCACGTTGCTGGTGGAAATGCCTTGGCCATACTGTCGCTCTGGTGACAGCCTCCGGGTCGAGCACCATGGGCGCCAGGTCGAAAGCTGGTGCAAGCTCAATGACTCCATCCCGCTTGAGAATCGCAGTGTTTCGGCCATGGTTGTCGGTGTTCCCGATAGCCATGTTTATGAGATCTCGGAGCAGGTATTCGACAAGCAGGTCGTCGAAATCGATGTCGAGATAACCATTCAGGCGTGACAGAACATCGGTATGTTGTAGCCGTGCGCCATCACCCACCATTCCCATCAGACTGTAGACAGATTCCACGCCACAACGTTGGATGCGTCCATCTCTAATCACCCGATCAAACCGCGGCAGCCACAGCGAGGGCTTGCGCCCTTCGTGTAACCTTGACCCTTTATATGGTGTGCGCACCGAGATCTGCCAGGACGTCATAGAACACACCCTCAGCCCTCAGGATGTCTTCATCGTCAGAGAGCATTCGGCCACGAGGAAACTTGACCCGCCAGTGTTGGGCGATTCTGGCTTCATCAAGGGTACCTTCCAGATAGAGGGAGCCAGCTTCATCCTCAACCAGAAGAAGCTTCTGGGCCTCGCCGCCTGCGCCAGTGGCGCCCTCAACTGCTATACCAAGACTGTGGGCATGCTCGATCAGTTCACCGTTGTGATCTGCGACGTCCTCGCGTGTGAATGATATTGGTTGCTTGCCGGCGATTCGCTCATGAAATGCTTCGGCGGCTTCTTTAATTCGGAGGTTGCCGATGGGCGCAACGCAACCTTCCTTGAGTAAGCGAAAGTCCAAACCGGGCCCTGTATCCTTTTCGCCCCATAATCTACACAGAGAGCGTCGACTTGCGCCTTGGGGGATCATGTCTCTCAGGGGTGGGGCCACATGTTGATCATTAAAGTGGCTGACAAAATCACCCGGAAGGGCGACGCTTATAGCCCCCTCATCCGTGAAGTTCAGTCCGGGACGAAAGGTATCCGCATCATTGACATACATCGTGTCGTAGTAGAACTGTAGTGCACCGGTTAGCCCCTTATTGGGGTCACGGAAAACCACCTTGCCAGCATCTATCCAATGTCCGTCCCAATGCGCCTGAATGGTCAATGCTTCAGCCATGAATCTCTCGCTTGCCCTCTTGGCGAACTACTAAGAATTCCTTAGTAGTTGCCGGCTCCTCCAACTCATCAGCTGGTCCAGGCTGAGCCATTACTCTCTTCCTTTGTTGGCCTGTGAGGATATCGGCGTTTGGCAAGTCCAGGAACCACTCGACCATTTTCCCGTTAAGTAGCGGCTGAGCAGATCCACCATTTCAGCACCGCTAATCAGGCCAGCTCGCTTGAGTGCGACAATAAGATTCTCAATGTCATCAGAGACAACCTCATCACCAGAAAGGCGGGTAATGACTTCGGCGAGCTCATCGTCCGGCGTTTTTTCATAACGAACACCAAGCCGCTGGGCCAGGGCCAAAACGTAGGCTTCAGTGCTCTCCGGTTCGCTCATGGCTTCCTCAAAGAAGACAACGTATGTGTTGCCTAACGGTAAAAATGGGTATGTGGATTGGTATTCTGGGCCTGGGGCTGTCTCTCCTTTCAGAAGGCGAAATTGAGGAAGATCGAACTGCCGAGGATTTCTCGGTAGTTCGCCAAGACGGCAATCGCCAAGTCCGCCGCCGCATCGCGCAGTTAAGCCCGTGATGTAAGCTCGATGAAACGGGGCTTGTTCAGCCCGTGTTATTCGCAGCATGTTTGTGTCCAGTCATCCAGATTGGTTGATCGCCAATCCCATGGGAGCTTTGCCAGTGGCTTCCTTTAGCGGACATTAGCATGCATCTGCTAATTTCCGCTAACCATTGGCTGTGGAACGAACAATTATCTAATCGGGGCCATCATTCGGCGACTGATCCCGGCCTTCCTCAGAATCAATATCTTCGTCCCAAACGGGGTCGAATGGCCAATCGTAGCGTTTCACCGAGCCTTTCAGGCGTTCCAGCGGCGTCAGTTCCTGGGGGAGCGGCTCGGCCAGTTCATCCGCATGGGCGCCTCTGGCATCAAGCCCTTCCAAGAGTTCTTTTTCTGAAGAGGGTTTCTTTAGCATCATACTCTCCAACAAAATCCCTTTTCATTGTAGCAATCTTGGGAACGTTGAATCGTGCTGTCAGTCGAGTGTTCCTGATCATTCACGGCAAATGGGTCAGTGAATGATTGGCTGAGAATAATTTGACCGTAGTTTTACAGCGTAGTCTGACCCGTGTCGGATCGAACTTCTCTGCTATGACCACAAAGCGGACCTTTTTCGATTCCTCAAATAGCGCTTTCCGCGCCCCCCCCATTTGCCCAGGTAGACGCTGTGTAAACACATAGTTATAAATGCAGAACGCTCGATTCGATGTTCCAGGGTCTCGTTAAACCCGAGAGGGCCAGGCGAGTTTATCCCAGCTCAGATCTCCAACACACTGTTTCTACGAGCTATTTTTTTGCTGCAAATTTACATATGTGGTCTTATTTAGGCGCAGAGAAGCCGAGGCGCGTTTTCACGCAGAGGAAAATCGACTCTTCAGAAACAGCTGATTCGGCAGGTCATTGATAGCTATACGGATTTACGTTTCTGACAGGGTCATAGTTCAGCGTGGGCAACTGAGGTATAGTCGGAATACAAACTAATATACTGTTAGCCTCTTATCGAAGGTCCTACTCATGTCACGTACATATGGCCTCAAAACGGCATCCGACCTGCTTGCTAAACTGGATCGTGATGCGAAGTTGTTGCAAGAGGGAGTCTCTAGCGACCGCTTTTTCAACTTTGTGGTCACCGCATACTCTCTCGCGGATTGGGTTCAGAACGACCCGGTGGTGCCGCAACCGGCAAAAGCTGACCTCCAGAGGTTCCGGGGCACCACAGCGATAAAAATTTGTCGTGATCTTGCCAATGCAAGCAAGCACTTCCTGCTAGATCCAACGCGTAATCCCAACCCCGCAGTTTCCGCCGCAGATTCAGATCAAGGTTTTGGAGCTGGCAGATTTGGGGTCGGTGACTATGGCATAGGAGAAGAGAAAATTACTGTTATCTTAGGTGCTGGAAATTCAATTGATGGACTTGACCTCATGGAAGATACCTTGATGGAATGGCAGCAATTTTTCTCTAATCACGGTATATGAGTTGCGTAACCTAGACGGCAAACCAGTGCAGGCACGGCGACGCCCTTTACATTGCGCCTTCGGCTTCATTTCAAGGGCGCGCATGCTGCAAGCGTTGAGACTGTAGAAAAACCCCGAAATTCCCGCTCCGGTTTGGTAGGATCAGGCAAACGGACAAGGAGTCGTTGGCATGCCTCGCTTCAAGCATTACAACTACGACCAGAGCGCCATGGTCGTGATCAACTACCAGGAACAGCTTCAACCCGGCACCTTTGAAGACGCAGTGCACTACCTGATCGAACACAAGCTGGACCTGTCAGTTTTCCATCCCAAATACCGCAACGAAGACACCGGCCGCTTAGCCTACGATCCGGCCATCCTGCTGAAGATCATCCTGTTTGCCTATTCCAAGGGCATCACCTCCAGCCGCGAGATGCAGTGGTGCTGCGAGACCAACATCATCTTCAAGGCCCTGTCCTGCGATACCGTTCCCCACTTCACCACGCTGGCCAAGTTTGTCAGCAGCCATGCCGAGGAAATCGAAGAGCTATTCGAGCAGGTGCTGCTGGTGTGCCACGAACAGGGATTGCTGGGTAACGAACTCTTTGCTATCGACGGCTGTAAGATGTCTTCAAATGCCGCCAAGGAATGGTCCGGCACCTTTAAGGAACTGGGCGAAAAGCGGGAGAAACTGCGACGACTGATCCGCCACCACTTGAAGGAACATTACGAGCGGGACGAGGCAGAAACCGAAGCCGAGCTGGATCGGGATATCCGTCGAGCGAATACCATCCTCTCGCTGGATGAAGCCATGAACAAAGTGGGCCGCTTCCTAAAGACGAACCGCCCAAGGATGGGCCGGGGGAAGCGGAGCAAGGAAGTGAAGAGCAACCTGACTGATAACGAAAGCGCCAAAATGACCACCAGCAAAGGCACGATCCAGGGCTATAACGGCGTAGCCACGGTGGATAAGAAACATCAGGTGATCATCGATGCCGAGGCTTTCGGCGAAGGCCAGGAACACCACACCCTGCAACCGGTACTGGAAACCGTCGAATCCCGATTCCGGAAACTAGGCATTGCCGAGAGCATCTACCAGCAAGGCACGGTCGTCACCGCCGACACAAGCTTCGCTAATGAAGCCAACATGAAGTACCTACACGAAAGGCAGATCAACGGCTACGTGCCAGACAACCGGTTCCGCAGCCGGGATCCGAAGTTCCAGAACCAGAAAGACAAGTACGGCAAACGTCATCAGAACCTGCCGGATAAAGGGTGGAAAGATACGCGACCGGCCAGTGACTTCCAGTTCGATCCGGTGAAGCTGACCTGCATCTGCCCAACCGGCGAAGCACTTACCTACCGGGGTCAGCGAGAAGCGGAGAATGGCAAGATCAGAGTGCACTTCGAAGGTCGATTGCTGCAATGTCGGCACTGTCCCAAGAAGCACCAATGCATGCAGAACCCTGCATCCGCTAACCACCGAAATGGGTCTGGCCGACAGGTCTCGTTCACCATTGAGAACAAGCGCCTGCCCAACTACACGGACTGGATGAAGCATCGGGTGGACAGCCGGGCGGGGCAAAGAGATCTACAGCCACCGCATGTCGGTGGTGGAACCGGTGTTCGGCAACATTGGTACGACGAAACGGCTGAACCGCTTCAGCCTGAGAGGTAAGAGGAAGGTGCAGGGCCAGTGGCAGCTATACTGCCTGGTGCACAATATTGAGAAGCTGGCGAATTATGGGCGGTTAGCCGCGTGATGCAGGGACCAGAAGGGCCGGAAATGGGGCTGCTGGAAGTCAGCAATACCGGCGCTGGCAGCGCCAAATCGGCCGAAACTAATGGCTGAACAGCGGAATCGCGATCATCGGCTAGCGGATGGCCGCTACAAAAAATTTAAGAACCAGGCGCTGAGGACGGCTCGGAATCGAGTTTTTCTACAGCCTCGTTATATTTCGAGGGAAGCATAGTGTGTCAGTAGCCAAATACGCTAAAAAAATGGAGAGTGCGGACTCAATGGCTTTTGTCAGGCGCGTCATGTGGAAGTCGCTTGATGGAAGAATACGACAGGTCTTTGATGCACACTTGGAACATAAGTCAGCACTCAATCACTTTGGTGGCCTTTTCATCCGGAGGGCATATGATGAGGAGCCAATTCGGTCATCTGGTTTAGTGTCGTTTCAGCATATAAATTCGATCCATATTTTTACGGGCCACCGACTTCTTGGCGTTTCACTAGTTGATCAAGAAAAGAACCGTCTGAAAATTGCCTGTGAAACTAATGCGCAGCTATGGTATTCGCAGGGTCCTTCCGGTCAGGTTTTGGTTTTTGTCGCACCTTATAAGTCAGATGCCGGGGAAATAGAAGAAAAAGAAATCATAATCGGAAAGTACAAAGAGCCGGAATCAGTATCGGTTGACGATGTGAAGCGCCATTTTAGAGTGTTCTTTAAGTATTGTTCCTGCACAAGCCAGCATTCTGCCAATAGCTTGCTACATTTCTTGTACCGGAAAAGACTTATGATGAGCGACTTTAGGTACCGAAGTGATTTCAGGGCCAAAGCTATAAACGTGGCCGAGAGAGTCGCAATACTGATAGTGGGTGGGGCTGCAGTTTGGGCATCTCTATATGCGGGTGGAAAAATATAACAAGGCCGTTAACGACCGCCTGTTTTTAAAATGCGTACCAACAGAGCTGGGTGATGACACGTTGAAGAAGATCAACGACAAGCTGAGGAAATTCACCACGGTGGACTGGCAGGTGCGGGAGAGCGTGCGGGCCAAACTTCGGATTCTGATTCGCCGGACGCTGCAGCGGTACAAGTGCACGCAGCAGAAGGCGCCGGCGGCGATTAAGCTAATCATGCAACAGGCAAAGGCTCTATCAAACAGTTGGAGCAATTGAAGCGATGGCTGACCCTTCTAAGTACGCCGGAATCTGGCCAAAAGGTTCGTTAAAAGCACTTGGGGAATGGCTCGCCAGCTGCCGACCACTATGGGTTTTCCTTGGTGGGTTAATAATTCCTGTAGCCATGCTTAACCTGGTCGGCGTCGGCTTTAGGAGCGCGCTGTTGCACGGTGGTTTTTTCCTGCAGATACTTTCAATTATTCTAATCGTATGTGAACTCAACAGGTTGAGGATTTATTGGGGAAAACCAGGTTTTCCGACGTCAATAAAAAACAAACTGGTTGAGCTAGGAAGAATTATATTCAGAAAAAGAAAATCTATGCACCTAAAGCCCGCTCCAATAAACGTAACTTCATATGTGTCAGCCCCAACCGTAATCGCTGGCGAAACTATTGAAGATCGTTTGCGAAGGCTGGAACGACAGCTTAATGAATACAAAAAGCAGCACAGGCAAGAGTTATCGGATTTAGAAGCGCGACTCTATAAAAAAGTTGAAGAAAAAGAAATTCGTGAAAATAAAGAAAAGAAAGAGAACGCTTCAAGGTTCACACAAAACCTGAATATGGAGTTAGTCGCTGCACTATGGCTTCTAAGCGGCATACTAATGTCTTGGGGGTCGAATTGTGTATGAACAACATTAATCTGAATCGCCCGAAATCACTGAGCATAGGACAGAGTACCGTTAAGTTATCCCACGCAGGACGGTTTTGATGGTGGTTCAGGCAGCCTGCTGAGGTGGCAGCTTTGCCGTGGAATCAGTGGCAGGCTTCGTCTGGAATCAATGGCAACCTTGGTCTGGAATACGTAGAGCACCTATCCAAGCCACCCTAAATAGCCCATTTGTGCGCGGCAAAAAGGTCCGCTTTCCAATGTTCGTGCCGGTTAGAGTATGGGTTCAAGGCCCGTGACCACAAAGCGGACCTTTTACAGCGCCCTTATATCGGCATTTTCTCTGGCTCAAGGCTCTATGAAGTCGGATTTAAAAGGGATGGCCCGAAATGGGTCAGCAATGCATGGAGCATATCGCCCAATTGTTTGCGGTTTTTCTGAAACAGGATTTCCTGATAGGGCGGCAGAGCTTTCTGCGCATCGCCCAGATACCGCACCACAAAGGGAAACTCCGCAATGGCCAGGGAATGATTCATCAGGGCATGAATCAGAGCCTGCCAGACCCATCACTCCATAACAATACGGTTTCGCCCTCCTTCTTTGGCCTTATAAAGCCCCTGGTCGGCACGCTTAATGGCCGGTTTCAGTGAGTTCTCTACCATGTAGATGTTCGTCACGCCAATAGAGGCCGTGTAGGCCAGCTGTCCGCCGTCGATAACATCAGTTCCGACGTCAACCGGGGTTGTTTCAATAGTTTTGCGCAGCCGTTCGGCAATCAGGGTGGCCTGCTCAATGTTGGTGTTGGGAAGCAGAACGGTAAACTCCTCGCCGCCCATCCGGCAAAGGATATCCCCTTCCCGAAGCTCGGCCTGTGCCGTTTGAGCGAAAGCCTGGAGGACCAGGTCGCCGACGTCGTGACCGTAGCGATCATTGATATTTTTAAAGCGGTCCAGATCAATGCCGATCAGGCATGCCGGTTCGCCGCTTCTCCGGGCGCGGGCCATTTCCATATCCGCCTGGTTTTCCAGATAACGACGGTTACCAAGCCCGGTTAGCGGATCGGTCATGGCCTGGCTGATCAGCAGTTCCTCCAGCTTCTGTCGTTCGGTCATATCGAACACCATGGCCCGGCTGTACTGGAAACCATCCGAGGTTTTGTAGGCCGTGGCTTCGATCGCGACCGGGAAGGTACTGCCATCACGGCACATCAGTTCGCATTCCGCCGAGCCTTCGTGGTCCTCTCCCAGTACCTGACGGAACGCTGCATCAAAGGCTTCCCGGGTTTCCGGGGTTACCAGTTCCCGGTACAGTTGCTTTCCAATGATCTCATCAGCGCTGTAGCCGAGCCATCGCAGCTCGGTATTGTTGATCCTGGTTATCACCCCGTGCTCATTCAGGGAATGGTATCCGCAGGGCGCCTGTTGGTAGAGGTCGGTGAGTTCCCTGGCAGTGTCTTTCGCTTCGAGAGACAGTTGCTGCGCGCGTGCCCTTAGCCGTTGTTGGTGATGATTGCTCAACACCCAGACAATACCGAAAGCGATTGCCAATACATAAACAAGTACCACCAACACAGCTGTCCAGGGGCTTTCAGTCAGCAGGTAGGTGAGGCCCGGCCTCGGCACGGTGATTCCGATGCGCCACGGCTGAGTGCCCGGAAATCCCAGCACTTGCTCTGCCTGACTGCGATAATGGTGTTTGCGGATGTCATAGGTCCGGAACAGAAGCAGGTCGCCACTAAAAAGTGCCTCGCCCCGGTTGGAGGAAGCCATGGCCTGCCAGGCATCCGACCACTGTGTGGACAGGGAACTGCCAAAGGGCATGGCAGCACTTTCGGTGGGTAACAGCGAATTGCCCTGGGCATCCACAAGTAATGCCTGAGCATGGGGATTCGTACCGGCGGCATGCGGCAAGCTGGTGGCCATAGAGTGCCAGTCCAACGTGACCAGCAGCACGCCCAGGCGTTCGCCCTCTCGCCCGAATACCGGTGTGGTGATATCCATCACCAGCGTGGTGGTTTCAGGGCCGGCCGCACCGGGCCCGAGATGGGGAGATGTGACATAGAGGCTGCGTGTCTTCAGTGTCATAGCTTCGCGGAAATACAGTGCCTCTGCATGGATCGGATCCGCCGCTGGGGACCTTGAACCCTGTGTGGAGAAACGTTCGTAGCCGTCAGCGTCAATCAGGGCCAGGCGGGTATAGCGGCCAAAATGGGTCAACAACGTGTTGAGCATATCGCCCAATTGCTTGCGGGTCTGCTGAAACTGGGTTTCCTGATAGGGAGACCGTGTTGTCTGCGCATCGCTCAGATACCCAACCACAGAGGGAAACTCCGCAATGGCCAGGGAATGATTCAGGCTCTCGTTCATGTCCTGAAGCAGTACATCGTATTCAGCCTCCAGCAGCGCCTCTGCCGCGACGCGGCTATACTCTGTACGGTTTTGGATATTCGACCAGAAAATCGGCGCCAGTGTGGCGGTCACCAGAAACACAGGCACCAATGTGGCCACAACCAGGCGTGTTCTCAGTGTTCTCATTCAGGGTGATCCACCGGCAAGAGTTCAGGCAGCTTTTTCAATTCGGCCAGAGGCATGGGGCGAGCGAACAGATACCCTTGCAGAATATCGCAATGGCGGTGGGCCAGATCTTCCTGCTGCGCCCGGGTTTCTATTCCTTCCGCAACCACCATCATGTCCATGTGGTGGGCCATGGTAATCACGCCCTGAACGATGGCAGCCATCCGGTGATCCGTTGCAACTTCCTGAACAAAGCTACGATCGAGCTTGACCTTGTGCGTGGGCAGGTCCCGCAGATAGCTCAGGCTGGAAAAGCCGGTCCCGAAGTCATCCAGCGCCACCCGTATGCCCATGGTTTTCAGGGTTTGCATCAGCTCGATGACAGCCTCGGCCCCGTCTAGTAACACGCTTTCGGTGACTTCGAATTCCAGCAGTTGGGGCGGAAGTCCAGTTTCTTTGAGTACCTGGCGGACATCGTCGAGGAAGCTGTCGCGAATGAACTGCAGCGATGAAATGTTGACGGCAACCCGCAGCCCGCGTTCCCGCTGGGCATTGAAGTCGACGATGTCTGTGCAGGCCTGCCGGAGGATCCAGAGACCCAGAGGCACAATTTGTCCGGTTTGCTCCGCCAGTGGAATGAATTCGCCGGGCGAGACCATTCCCCGGCTGGGATGATGCCAGCGAACCAGTGCTTCAACGCTGCGCATGCGCCCGGTAACGGCATCCACCAGGGGCTGGTAATGGATTTCAAACTGATCTTCCTCCAGCGCCGTGTGCAAGTCCTGCCGTAAAGCGACGCTGTGGCGGCTTCGCTCGACTTTTGGGCCGCTGTACCACTGCCAGGTGTTCCGGCCCTGGCGCTTGGCGCGGTCCAGCGCAAGATCCGCAAATTGCTGCAGCTGGTAAGGCGCGTTCAGCTGCGTGCCGTTACAGGCAATGCCGATGCTGGCGCTGATTTGGACTTTGTGATCGTCCACTTCAATCGGTTCTGCCAACCCGGCCAATAGTCGCTCAGCCAGTTGAATGACCTCGTCCCGATCCGTAAACCCGGGCACCAGCAGTCTGAATTCATCGCTACCCAGCCGAGCCAGGGTTACATCAGGCCCGGCCAGATTTTTCAGGCGGCTCGCAACGACCTTGAGTACCTCGTCGCCTGTAGGATGCCCCGGGCCCTCATTAATGGCCCTGAACCCGTCCAGGTTCAGATGCATGGTGGCCAGGGTTCCCGCTCCTCCATCGGCAGTTAGTGAATGACACAGCACTTCCTGAAAGGCGGCCTGGTTGAGCAGGCCGGTAAGCAGATCATGGTTCCGCTGATAGATAATCTGGGCTTCCTGATCTTTCTGGCGGGTAATGTCCCGACAAATACCGTAGACACCCACAACCTCGCCACGGATCATGACCGGGAAGGCGACAGTTTGTAGATAGTAGAGTCGCCCGGTTGCATGGGTGCCCATCATTTCGTGGGCAATGGCTTCACCGCTTCGGGCCCGGTTAAACGCAGCCTGGGTTTGTGCGCGGTCATCGGGTTCGATGAGGAAATCGAAGTGTCGCCCGAGCATCTGATCTGCCGAGAAGCCCGTGATGTCTTCCAGAGCCCTATTGCAGCTCTGGAAGTGACCCTCCAGATCAAAGGTGTACACGCCATCGGGATGGTTGGTGAGCAAAGCTTGATACCACTCAGCGAGACTCAGAAGGTTCTCGGCATCCCGGTTCCTGAGAATGGCCAGTGCCACCAATGCGGTGCTGCGGGCCAGGCTCCGTTGAGCCTCGGCGGTGGGGTTGGCCGGCGCACGGTAGTAGGTAGCGAAAGTGCCCAGCAGCTCTCCCTTGGAGGTCAGAATAGGCATGGACCAGCAGGCACGCAGACTCTCGGCCTCAGCGAGGTCATGGAGCCCGTCCCAGCGCGAATCTTTCTGGATATTCTCAGTGATCACCCATTGCCTGGTGAAAGCTGCGGTGCCGCAAGTTCCCTGGCCGTCGCCGATAGGAAAGTTCTGCATAGACTCGACAAATCGATCCGAAAACCGGCGGCCTGGCATCAGGCTCAGAGTGTCGGTCTGCGGATTGAATCGCATGATTGAAACCAGCGACCCTGGCATCATGTGACTGGCCCAGTCGGCAATGGCTTCCAGTATTTGTTCCAGCGGCTTTTGCTCGGCAATCAGTTCGTGGATGTTCTGCTGCGCTTCGAGCAGCAAATAATCAATGTCGCTCATACTGAAGCGCCCTCGGAGAGATAGAGTGATTCGCTAAGACCACCTTACGCGCAATGTCAACAGAAATACGTTTTAGGTTCGAGGTGTGTTCTACCATTCGGTTTTGTTCTTTTTACTTCTCTTACATTGGCCGGACGGAGTACCCACCCGGCATTTCGTTACGTTAGATCCTGAAGCGACTGACCTGCGAGCTCAGACCCTCGGCGAGTCTCGCCAGTTCATCGCTGGATGCAGACACTTGCTCGGTCGACGTAGATGACTGCTCCGCTATATCCCTGATTCGCGTAATGTTCCGGTTAATATCTTCAGCCGTAGACGTTTGCTGCTCAGCAGCTGTTGCAATCTGGCTGTTAAACTGGCGTATCTCCTCAACCGCTTCCGTCATATCACGAATGGTGTTGCCTGCCTGCTGGGCCTTCGAAAGCGTGTCTTCGGCCATTGCAGACCCCTTGGCCATCTTGTCTACCGAGGATTCTGCGCTGGAAACAAGATTACTGATCAGCGTCTCGATCTCCGTCGCTGACTGCTGGGTTCTCTGCGCAAGTGAGCGAACTTCATCAGCGACCACGGAGAAACCTCTTCCATGTTCCCCGGCTCGCGCGGCTTCGATTGCGGCATTCAGAGCCAGCAGATTGGTCTGGTCTGCGACTGCTTTGATAACCTCAAGGACCGTAACGATACTTTGCGTGTCACCTTGTAATTCCCGAAGTTGCTCCATGACTTCTGACGTCATGGTATTCAGTGCGCCAACGTGAGAGAGCGTCTCCTCGACCGATGTCTCGCCCTCCTGCGCTTTTTCATCTGCTCGACGTGCGGATTCAAACGCAGCTTCAGCACTTTTCGCAACTTCGTTCACGGTTGCGACCATCTCGTTCATGGCGGTAGCTACCTGGTCGGTGCCATCACTTTGCGCGGCAACATCACGGCTGGTCTGCTCCGTAACGGTCGACAGCTCCTCGGAAGAGGAAGCAATATTGCTCGCCCCTTCGTCAATCTGCTTTATAAGCTCCCGAAGATTGGTAACCATCGTGCTGAATGCGGAAAGCAGCTGGCCAAATTCGTCGCTACGGTTGCTGTCTATGCGCACCGTCAGGTCGTTGGACGCTACTTTGTTTGCGATCTCGACCGTTTCACGAATCGGTTGAGTGATCGAGCGCACCATAAACCAAGCAATCAGGCCCGCCGATAGAACGGCCAACACACCAATCGTCGTAAAGGAGGTAACCGCTGTGTCGTATTGCTCTTTCATGCGCTTTAGCTGCACGTCCTGAAGTTCCACCGCCGTAGCAACGTTTCGGCGGGCCACCTCAACGATCTGCTGCTCAAGTGCCGTGATATCATTATTGTCGCTCTCAACACGCGCTTGCAGCCGGGACAATAGAGACTTGTACTTTTCGACGCCCTTAACCACACCATCCACCCTGGCATCGTCTTCTGCCACTACCAGCACGTCTTTGAGCGCCTGCAGCTGGTCTGCGGCTTTATCCGCAAGTTCTCCGGCGGCTCTGAGGTAACCGAGATCCCCGCGGATGACGAAATTCTTCTCTTCAGTCCGAGCATTAAGTAGATACGACTCTGCAGAGGCGGCCTCGCCCACGATCACGGAGCGCTGCCGATAATCGCCCATTGTTTTGAGAGCCAACATAATCAGAACAATTGAGAAAGCCACAACAACAACGAAACCTGCGGTTAATCTCTTTCCTACAGAGACATCATTCAGCCTGGCTAATCCGGACATGGTTCCCACTTAAAATTTCCATCGAAAAGTTGATTTCAGTCAATTTTGACTCCTGTTTTAAGTGTATCGTCAAAGTGGATGAGAATAGAATTTGTTGTATGTTAAATGTTGTAATCTCTGCATTAATTCTGAACCATTCCTGATTCCCCTATTTACACAGGATTCGATCACGCTACAGAGATTAGTTTCTGTTAGGAAGGTAGATACAGCGGGGCCAGTGAGCGAATCTGAGGTGATTATAGTCGGTCAATCCAGCTGTTGGATTTTTGGACTGGCCGAACGAGCTGCGTTCCGTTGACCAGTGAAGTCTGCTGCAACGGTCATAAGATTACTTATTGATACATTAAAAACAGTATCAAATCTTCAGGCATTGTCTTCCATCCGACCTTGCTCATTAGTAAAGCTTTGTGGCTTACCGCCGACTCTTGTACCGGGGTGTCAATGGTCAACTAATCCGAGGCAGTATTTAAATTTCCCGAACCAACTGGCGGCGGAAATGGAATGCTTACCCCGATCGTCGACACATAGTCACTGCGGCAGGACGTTAGAGTGAACCGGGACGAGCCCCTCGATTAACGCCGATCGTTTACCATAATTGGGTTCTTATGCGCAGTGATGATTCCTTCACCGCTGTGCTTGCCCATCGCTGTTCTTCCATTAATTTTCTTTGCTTAAAATAGCTGTATGTATAGCCAGCATCAATACAAATGTATCGATATATGGGGTATATTGACGTTGCTGTGCCACTATATGTGGTTTTCTGCATTTTTCACACCAATGGCACTACGGAGGAATTCCAATGCCTATTTATGCAATATCGTATGACCTAAATTCGCCAGGTCAGAAATACCAGCGAGTAAAAGAGGCTATTGAAAGTTGCGGAGATTCGATCAAGCCAATGGAGTCATTCTGGCTAGTTGATAGCGGTTTGGATTACTCGCAGATCTCGCAGAAAGTGCGTGAGGCACATGATGATAATGACAGGCATCTGGTTATGCGGATATCGAGTGAGTACCAGGGATGGCTAACACAAGATGCGTGGGATTGGCTAAACCGACGTCAACATAAACTCGCTGCTTAAGGAGCAGATATGGCTACGACGAAAAGCGGTAACAAGAAGGTTCACGTACCAGAGCACGTGAGGAAAGGGAAGAACGGACAACGCAAAAAAGTGCGAGAGCATTACCGTTCTACCCCAAATTGAAGCACTTAGCATAGGTGTACTTCGTCACCGGGCTGCCACCCGGTGACAGTATTAAAGGTCTCGCGGCTCCTTTTATCAACCATCCGCGTTAATTTTTTTGTAACGGCGTGATTCTTTCTGGGACTGATAGCAAGAGGATCAAGCTTTATTACCGGGATCGTTGTCCGACCGTTCAACATTTACCACACGCAGAGCATTATTTGAGGGCGATCGGAGTTTTTTTATTTCAGATGTCATCACTTTTAAGTGTTCCGCTATCTGCTTGTCCCAGTTTCTGTCACTAATGTCGAAGTTTTCAAAGGACTGAATATCAATCCTGGACACAGTTTGGTGGGCACGCTTCCAGAAAGCCAGTGAGGGCTGGCTTTGGTAGGTGGCGGTTATATCGAGGTAGTCACCATCAATGCCTTGTCGGATGCCATCAAACTGACCCCAAGTAATGACACGTTTCGATCCGGGCCCAAAGCAAGGGATCCCATTAACGAGAGGTCCGCGGTTCATCGAGTTTGGTTTGCGGGCTTTCTCAATGCCAAAAGCTTCTTGAGGCACCGGCTTGGTTGATTGAAAAGAAACATTCCATGCCGCACTGCGACCAGTGTTTTCAATAATTAGATTGATGAGCGATGGTCGCTTCAAGTCGGGATCAGCATAGACCACAACGTGAGGGTCCTTTGCGTCACGAAACAGCAGGTAACTAATCAATGTTGAGGTCGTCGCAATGATAACTGCGACGAGACTCACGATGAATGCGCTGAGCTCCACCTGACCCCCTTAACTGTTTGAAGCCGAATTGAAACCCGCCAAAGAGTCATAATGTATGCCAGGTCCCAGTTTCTGACTCGTACTCTGCAATACCGACAGCAGCCAGCGATTGCAGGCCTTCCTCAACCGATTTCATAGGTTTCCGCTTGAACTTCTCAGCCAGGCTTTCCGTAGTGTGAGATCGTTCGGCCAGTGCCTCCCGGAGCACCCGGAGCTGATCGGGAATGGCTTTCGGGAGCGTGGCTTTGCCTTTGCTGGTGACGGCTTCCGGTTTCGCAGCAGCGGCTTTCGGCGCGATGCCCACTTCCGTCTGCACTGCATCCGGTGCCTGATACTCGGGACGTAACCAGCGAACGATGCCGCGTGATTCTTCCTCGGCACGCTGCTTGTTAAGCGCGACCAGCCGCATCAACAGTTCTTCTTCTGCTTCCGCCTGCTCGGCCGGTTTGTCAGGAAGCGGGGTTGTCGCGCCCGGGCGACCTACCAGTTTGTCGGCCAAGTCTGACCAGCCGTAGGCTTCGAAAACGGCCAAGTCCAGGTCATCGTGGAGCTCACGAAGGATAGAGATTAAACCCTGCTGATGGATGGTCTTTTCTTTATCAGTGAGCTCTTCGCCGGATCGGAGTTTTTCCAGCACGTTATACATTCCCGTTATTGCCAATGACTCATGCTTGGATTGCTGGCGTTTACGGTGGGCGTCGATCCTCTCTGCCAAGTCATTTATGCGAGCAGCCTGCGCGTCTGTAAGTACTGGGAAAGGAAATGCCTCAAAACAGCTATTCTTGTTATAAACTGGACGGTCTTCCAGTGTAGCTCCAGATGCTATGGCCCACAGTAAATGAACCCTGCTCGACATCACCCCAAGACATTGTCCCTCATCCGCTGCAATAGCAATCAGCTTATCGTCCGGGACTATTTCGGCAGACAAGAAAGTAAAGAATCGGTGTTTAGAGGTTTGAACGGTAGCGACGTACCTTCTGATTTTTTCAATTGATTTCCTAAGTCGCGGTTGGTTTTCTGCGAATAACCACCAGTTCTCTCGCCTTGATTTGCGGGCGTTCTGATCCCGCTTAGGCTTAACACGATCAAATAACCACTGCCAAGTTTCGGGATATTGATACCGTAGTTCAGTTTCAGTCAAATCAAAAGTGTCGAGAACGTAAATCCCGCGAGGTTTATTAGCCAGATCCCTTCCATTCCTATAGGGACGCATCAAAGCACCATCGTCCAGTTTATTCCCCTGCTCAGGGAGCACGAGAAAGCCCTCGCCATGGGGGATCATACCTCGGTTGCTGATAAGGCTGTTTGATTTTAAACCTTCTGCCCCAGCTACGTTTGCTCCAATCCCAAGGTTGGAAAATAGTTTCCCTGATTGTCTGTTTAGCACCACAGAGTGGCTGCCATCATCTTCTCCAGATTCTGAAATAACTCGGCAGAGCTCACCCAACGAATCTCCTTTCACGCCTACCGTCATGGCAATGCGAACTGCTGCACCATCATTTCCGTCCACCCAAGGGTGATCAGGAACCGCAAAGGCGAGCGACAGCGGTTTCTTAGCATCATTTAGTTGGGGCTCCAATACGCGCCGATTGAACGTTTGTCGTAGGCTATTAGTCGTAATGAAACCGAATTTTTGGGCCTCACTGTGGCGAACTTTCTCTGCAGCGATGTGCCACCAGTACATGACAAAGTCTGCTGACTCCGGGACAGCCCCTTTGTAAACTTCTCTTAAGGCATCGACATAACCATCGCCAAGTGAAATTCGTAGCCTCTTGTTTCCGATAAACGGTGGGTTGCCGACGATATACTCCGCTTCCGGCCATTCTGCCCTCCGCGGATTGTGATACCGATACACAGTGGCCTGACCGGCTTCATCGGGGATCAGCTCACCCGTTGTCGGGCTTACCTTCATCGTGATTCCATCCCAGATGGTCACCGGTTCCCCATGATCATCCAGTTCCGGTTCCCGACTGTCGTATTCAATCAGGGCATCCCGGCACTCAATGTTTTTGAAGTCCCGAAGTATGGGCTCGGGAAGATCCAGACGATCACTCAGCCGGTAGTGCCACTGAAGGTAACCGATCCAAAGCACCATCTCGGCAATCTGGGCCGCCCGCGGGTTGATTTCCAGGCCAAGAAATTGGTGAGGATCGACAGTCAGCCCCTCACTTTCTAGAACGCCCTGGCCCTGGGTCAGCTCTGACATGAAACCTAGAACCTCCCCCTCCAGGCGTTTCATGTGTTCCAGTGCGACATAAAGGAAATTAGCACTGCCACAAGCGGGATCCAGCACTCTTGTTTGGCAAAGCTGGTAATGGAACGCCTGGACTTCCTGGAGAGCTTTCGTCGTTTTACCCTGACGCAACAGAGTTTCTGCGGCCCCTCGAATATCGCCCCATTGTTCACGAAGCGGGTCGATCAGGGTTGGCATCACTAGACGTTCAACGTAGGCCCTGGGCGTGTAATGGGCGCCAAGCTTGTGCCGCTCCCGAGGATCGAGGGCACGCTCCAGCAGTGTGCCGAAAATGGCAGGTTCAACGAATCGCCAGTCAGCTTTAGAGGCATCGATGAGTAGTTGAATCTGTTGAGCGTTTAACGGGATCGGATCGATGTTTTTGAACAGACCGCCATTGAACCGTTTGATGGTTTGCATCAAACGCTCGCTATACCCCCCGGAATTCATGGTTTCCCAGAGGCCTTTGAGGGCCTGGGGAAATGCGTCGGGATTCTGTTCTTTGATATCTATCAGCAACTTCTGGAATGACTCTTTGGGTAGCAGCTCCACATCCTCGGCGAACATGGTGAACAGGCAGCGCTTCAGAAAACTGGCGACCCGTTCAACGTCATGCCCGCTTTGTTCTAGCGACCTCGCAAGCTCTGCCAGCTTAGTACTGACTTGGCGTGTAACTTCGGCGGCATGCTTACTTGGATCGAGCTGACCAGGCTCTAACCAGAGTTTACGTAGCCGATGCTGGACCTCCTTCTTATGAAGGTCATCGAGCCTTATTTCATAATGTCGAGGGTCAGGGAAAGGAACGTAATTACCACCCGTTCGTGTGAACTCTGAGTATATGTAGATGGCGTTACCAACATCTACGATAACGATGAAAGGTGGCCGACCATGCTCTACTTCTTCTTGGGGCAATCCACGAATATAGCGCTCAGCTTGAGCTACGGCCGCATTTATCGCATTCTGTTGGCTTTTCGACGCCAGCGCTTTACCTGTCTGCTTCCCTTCCAGAACAAAGCAATCCCGACGATACAGGTCGATGTATCGGTTGTCGGTATTACCATCGACACGTGCAGATGCGATGAATCGCTCAAACACATAGGCGTTCTGGCTAGTATCGCCCTCGCCGGGGACTGGGTGCGGCAAGTCTAGGAGCGTACATAGATCGCGCATGAATGACTGGAAATTTGAGCGTTCACTGCCCGAACTTCCTTTCCAGCGTGTGAGGAAATCGGTTACAGCGGAAGGGTCTGCAATAGGCTCCAAGCTAACTACTCCTCGGTACAGCATTATTTTTGGGGATGTTACCCTTTTTTCAGGCGGTTAAGCGAAGCGTTCAAAGTAGTTCTGACCACTCCGAAGTGTTCGGCCACTTCTTTTTTTGTGAGGTTCGGGTCTAACAGCATGGCTGCCGCTTTCGTTACATCGGCGTCTGACATGGCTCGCTTCCGGCCGCCTTTCCGACCACGGGCCCGGGCTGCCTGAAGCCCGGCCTTTGTTCGCTCCCTGATAAGGTCATGCTCAAACTCTGCCAGGGCACCAAAGATATGGAACACCAAGCGGCCTCCAGAACTGGTGGTGTCGATGGATTCCGTCAGTGACTTGAAGCCGATTTCCCGATCATGAAGATCCTGGACAATCTCAACCAGGTCTTTCAGCGAGCGGGCAAGTCGATCCAGTTTCCAGACAACCAGAACATCGTCCTTCCGCAGCGTACGGAGGCACTGCGACAACTCAGGTCGTTCTCGTAGCTTGCCGGTAAATTTTTCCTGGAAAACCTGTTCGCACCCTGCTTTTTCTAGAGCATCCACCTGGAGCTCTGCGTTTTGATCCTGAGTGCTGACACGTGCATAACCTATGATCATAAAAGGTACCCTTTCTGGTCATAGATTGTTGTACGGAATTGTTGATCATTAAACAAGGCAAAATCGGGGTTTTTGAGGGGCAGGCTATGACGTCCAACAAACGACCCTTTTCTGTCGATAATGAGTGGTCACCTGTGAAAATGCAAAGTCAGATCCTTATAGAAACATACAATTACGATATTTCCGTTATCAATCTATTTCTCCAGAACTAATATACCCGTTATTTCTATCAATTGATTTAACTTTTCAAACACCCCTCGTATCATTGCACATGTGATTATATCCGACGCCTTGTGTTTCCGCATATCAATATCAAGGATCAAGGATTAGAAAACACGAGGGCCTCTAAGTTGAAATTTATTTAAATGACAAAATATATATTTTACTGAATAGCAGTTTATTATCAATCTGAATAAATCTAAGGTATATAAATGAATTTAAACATTTATTTATCGATATTAATCTTCAATGTATGCTTATAGCGTACGGCTTTTAATTGTTTTTTATGGACTGTATAATTTTCCAATTAAGATGCCATAATTAAGGACAAAAATGATTTGTTACCCAGAAGATGCAATCGAAACAGAAATTTCAGCTATTAATGATTATTGGTTAACATCAGATAAATCAACAACCGGATTTTTTTATACAAAAAGACAAATCCTTGATTATCACAATTTCAGTCCTGATCGATCTTTGATGTTTTTGGTAAACAACTCAAAATTACTTTCAACTCATCACCGGTTAATTTGCCAAAATTGCAATCAAAGAATTCCCGCAAAAAATAGAAATGACTATATGCGTAGAACTAGAGGAAAAGGTTTAGCAATCTGTTCTGATTGCAAAAAAATCAGGCAACGGCGAATTATTGATGATGCAAACGAAATATTAAAATTATACAAAATTGAAAATTTCTGCGCTGCTAGTTACCTAGACAATCTCACAATAGAAGAGTCTATTGCTTTGCTGTCAATTTCTCGCAAAAACACTAAAAATAGCAGATTCTTAGGAGAATCATTGGAAACAATATCTATAACGGGAGTTCAAACTATCGATAAAAAAATTTTATTTTCTCTTATCAATAAAAAAGCATTATTAAATATTCAAGATATTCCCGAAAAAGTTGATGCTGCAAACAAAATTATTGATAAAAATTTTGGACGGAATTCTTACGATAGTAGAGATGAAGATCTTCGTCAGAAAACTAATTGTATATTACCGGGTGTTTATTTGAACTCGCCAATATCAGATGCGGATATGGAAATCTCAAATATCATATCGCATCTCTACCAAAATGTGCGGATCTCTAAAATAGATAAAATTCAAGCACAGGAAATACAGGAAATAATAAAAGGAATCCAGATTGGGAAACTCTATGAGATGATAGTAGAATTAACCAAGGAATATAAGTTCCCCATCCAACACTCGAACTCACTTCGTGCGCTCCTAAATCATCTCGCAGATAATTACACACCTAAAAATATTTATTATACTTTTAGAGCCAAGGTGGAAAGTACGATTGTTCATATGCACAAGGAGGAAAGACCCTTTTATGTTGAAAGGCATTTTTTCACAACCTTTGTAGAAAATTATATCCAATATATAGAAAATAAAGGCTTTATGCTGAAGCGAACGTCGCCTCTTCCTAAAACCATTCAAACCTCTCCCTTCGAGATACTCTTTACACAGATTTATCTTAATGGGCCTTTCGATTGGAATATGTTGTCGGCGAAGAGGGTAATGGCACTTTTTTTGGAAAATGTGAAATTTTCGGAGGAGGCCTAAAATCCTACGCCCAGAATAATAGTATACGGAAGAAGTATTAGTACTATTTATCTTTTCTTTATAATCATGTTGTTAGATAATTTAGTATTCAATCAGAGGTTCTTTAAGGTTCTCGGCATTCTCCGAACGGTCGCCCTGTGCAGCTGCTTCACGCACAGACTGGGTAACCTCCGGTCGCTTTTCCTTCCACAGGTAGCGGAGCTCTTCACGCAGGGCCTTTTCGCCCTCCGCTGTTATGTAGCGGGTTCTGGCCATAGAAAATTCATCGTGTAGAAATAAAAAAACCCCGTAAAAACGGGGTAAGGCTAGCGCTGTGCTGGAGGGAGAAGCAAGTGGCGTTTCCACCGGCTTCCATAACTACAGCTTCCATTTTCCATAGTCGAGGTTACACAGCAGTGGCCGCACAATTACGTTTTTTTCAGGGCAGTATTTAGGTTGTTCACTCTAGGGAAGCGCGCTAATGTTCAGACCCAATAAAGGTATTTCCCAATGATGTATGCTATTGATCAACACTTTCAAAACGGGGCTTCGACATGAACACTCAAAAACTCATCAACACTGCGCTGAACGGCCTGGACAGCATTGGCTACCGGCTCGAAGAGTACGGCATTACCGGCAAACTGAACCGCCACAATCTGGCCGCATACATCATGCTGGAGCAGAAACACCTGGAAGGTGAATGGGACAGCATTCAGGCGAAGTTCGATCGCCGCCGTTCACAGATTGATGGCCTGCTGACCGCCATCGAAACCCGCACTGATCCGCTGATCAAACCCCTGATAAGCCGTGTAAACCAGTTCCGGGGCGTTTCCGGCAACTGATCAGGCACCCTTGAGCTCGCCCGGAGAAGTTTGCTCTCCGGCTTCCGCCGCCGGAATCGTCTGGGTATCCTTCAGGCGTTTCTGGTTCGGTGAGTACGCCGGCATGCGAACGGTCACCATCAGCCCGGGATTGTCCTCTCCGGGATGGTGGTCGCTAAGGGAGATGACTCCCTGGTGTATCTCGGCCACGGCGCTGACAAGGCTCAGGCCAAGACCATTGCCCGGCAGGGACCGGCTTTTGCCCACCCGATAAAAGCGCTGGAACACCTGGTCTTTTTCGTCGTCTGGAATACCGATTCCGCTATCCCCGACTTCAAAGATCGCGTCGCTTCCTTCCTTGCGAACATTGACACGGATCTTGCCCTGTTCAGGAGTGTACTTGATGGCGTTGTCGATCAGATTACTGACCATCTGGAACAGTAGATCCCTGTCCCCCTCAATCACCACCTCGTTTTCAAGCGACTGCTCGAAATCCTGATCCTTGTCTTCCGCCAGCGCCTCATAAAGTTCGCATGCGTCGCTGACCAGCTCTCCCAGGGAGACCTGTTTCATGTCCGCGCTATTGCCACGGGTTTCCAGCCGTGCGATTCGCAACAGGGCATTGAAAGTCGCCAGCAACTGGTCGGCTTCCGCTACGGCACGCCCAGCCTGTTCACGGGCTTCGTCATTGTCCACCGACATCAGGGTATTCTCCAGCTGGTTACGCAGCCGGGTCAGCGGGGTTCTGAGGTCGTGGGCGATACTGTCGGAAACGTGGCGAATGCCTTCCATCAGGTACACAATGCGATCCAGCATCTGATTCAGGTTTTCCGCCAACTGGTCGAAATCGTCGTCGGTACCCCGGTTGGGTATTCGCAAGGACAGGTGCCCGTTCATTATTCGTCGGGACGTGTTATTGATCACTTCGATACGTCGGGTGGTACTTCGGCTCATCAAATAGCCGCCCAGTAATGCCAATGCCAGGGTTATCCCCATACCCCAGTTGATGGCCTTTTCGATAACCCGCTTGAGGTTGGTAAGTTCCTCCACATCACGGCCGACCAGCAAGCGCAGGCCGCCCTGCACCTCAAAGATACGGGCGCGGGCCAGGCGTTCGGGGCCGGTCCAGCCAACGGAGTTATCCAGCGTGAAGTTGATCCAGCCACTTTCCGAGCGTGAGCCCTTGGGCCAGGTTTCGATGTTGCCGGCAAGCTTGAGAAAGTCGTCGGTGGTGAGCAGGTAGATGGATTTGGCGTTGGGGTCACGGGCAACACGCTCGCGAATGATGGAAATCAGGCCATTAATACCACTCCCGCGGTATTGCTCAGCGAGGCCGGCAATTTCAGCCTCGATGGTTTCATCGGTCTGGGCAGTCATGAACCCTGCTGTGCGCCAGTAAATAAAGGCCAACAACAGAAAAACCGAGGTGGCGAACACCACCATATACAGCAGGGCTAACTGGAACGATGAGGTTCTGAGCTGGCTAAGCAGTTTCACGCAACATGTACCCTGCACCCCGTATGGTCTGCAGCAGTGGGGTTTCGAATTCCTTGTCGATTTTTGCCCTCAGGCGGCTGATATGCACATCGATCACGTTGGTCTGGGGATCGAAATGATAGTCCCACACCTTTTCAAGCAACATGGTACGGGTGACCACCTGCCCGGCATTACGCATCAGGTATTCCAGCAAGCGGAACTCCCGGGGCTGCACATCAATATTATGCCCTGCCCGCTTGACCGTTCTGGCCAGCAAGTCCATTTCCAGGTCTGCCACCTTCAAAACGGTTTCGGTTTCGGTGGACTGACGGTTACGGCGAACCAGGGACTCGATACGGGCCAGTAATTCGGTGAAGGAGAAGGGCTTGGTGAGATAGTCGTCGCCGCCACCCCGCAGGCCTTCCACCCGGTCGTCCACGTCTCCCAGGGCGCTGAGAATCAACACAGGTACCTGATTGCCAGTGGCGCGCACCGTCTTGATGATTGCCAGACCATCCATGCCAGGCAGCATGCGGTCGACAATCATGATGTCGTACTCTTCGCTGGCGGCCATCATCATGCCATCCTTGCCATCCGCCGCATGGTCCACGACAAAATCAGACTCTTTCAGCCCTTTAACAAGGTAGTTTGCCACGTCCTGATCGTCTTCAATTACCAGTGCTTTCACCGGTTATCCTCCTGAATAGCGGATTACATTAACAGCTAGGGTACGAAGAACATCGGTTGCCGGCCAGTTACGATCTTGTAAGAGGGTGTCGCCAATGGCGACGGTCAAACGCTCTCCCGAAACCAGCCCAGACTCGCCGCCGTGTCGCTTTTGGGGCGATATTCCGCACTCACCCAGCCACCATACCCCAAGCGGTCAATAGCCGCGAAAACATTCCAAAAGTTAATCTCCCCGGTGCCAGGTTCATGGCGGCCCGGATTATCCGCAAACTGGATGTGGCCGATCCACGGCAACAGACACTCCACTGAGCGGATCAGGTCTCCCTCCATAATCTGCATGTGGTAAAGGTCATACTGCAATTTAACATTATCAGCATCAACCGCCTCGATCAGCTGCATCACCCGGGCGGAGCTATCCAGGAAGAACCCCGGTATATCCACCCGCGAGTTGATGGCTTCCAGGCACAGGGTGATCCCCTCGGCCTCCAGTTTGGTGGCGGCATAGCTCACATTGCTCACCAGGGTTTGCCAGGCAAGCGCCTCTTCCAGCGTATCGGGCCGGATTCCGGCCAGACAATTGACCTGCTTGCAATTCAGAGCCCGAGCATAACGAATGGCCTGATCGACACCCGCCCTGAATTCTTCTACACGGTCGGGCAGGCAGGCAATACCACGTTCACCAGCGTTCCAGTCGCCGGGTGGCAGATTGAACAACACCTGGGTCAGACCGTGTTTCTCAAGCTCACGCTTCAGGTCCTGTTCCGGCCAGTCATAGGGAAACAGATACTCAACACCGGTAAACCCCGCCTCCCGCGCCAGCCGGAAACGGTCCATGAAATCCGACTCGGTAAACAGCATGGAAAGATTGGCAGCGAATACAGGCATGGTTTACCCCTTACGTTTTATGGCCGGCGAGGAACCCAACAGGGCGCCATTGAGATGTTCCAGCTCCAGCAGCAAGCCACTGTGGTCCACATCGCTGTGGCCGTTCGCGACCAGGCTCTGATACTCATTGTGCACCTGTTGAGCAAGGGGCAGCGTGAGTCCTTCGGAACGGGCCTCATCCAGAATCATCCGCAGATCCTTGAGCTGAATCCGCGCCGGCGCGCCTGGAGCAAAGTTCCGATCAATCATCCGCTGCCCATGCAACTCCAGAATCCGGCTACCGGCAAAACCACCCATCAGCGCCTCCCGCACAGCCGACGGGTCCGCGCCGCCTTTCGCCGCCAGCAACAACGCCTCCGAAACCGCCCCAATGGTAATCCCCACAATCGCCTGATTGGCCAGCTTCGCCAACTGCCCCGCACCTACCGGCCCGATCGGCGTGCATTTCCCCAACGCCTCAAAAATCGGCCGCACCCGCTCAACATCCGCCTCCGAGCCGCCAGCCATAATACTCAACGTGGCCTGCTCCGCACCGACCGTACCTCCAGACACCGGCGCATCCACATAACCGGCACCCCGCTCCCGGGCCAGCTCAGCATGACGGCGCGCCAGTGACGGCTGCACCGAACTCATATCAATATACACCGCCCCGGCCTTCAGCGCGCCAATACCACCCTGGCCCACCATCACGTCCTCCACCACATCCCCGTTCTCCAGCATGGTGATCACCACATCGGCATCACGAACGGCGTCTTTCGGTGAATCTGCAATGGTGGCCTCGTCTTTGAAGGGATCGCACTTGCTGGCAGTACGGTTCCAAAGCGTCAGCGAGAAACCAGCGTCCAGCAGATTACGAACCATGGGGGTGCCCATCAGCCCGACACCGAGAAAGGCCAAATGAAGACTTTTTATAGTCATATTGTTCGAGTCCCTATTTCAAAAGCCAGAAGAAGCGAGTGGGCAGGCTGTTCCAAAACCGTGCGGAGCCATGGATGGCGGAGCCGAGCGTACACGGACGTATTCACAGCGTGTTTTGGAACAGCCTGCCCACTCGCTTCCACGCCAAGGTTTGTTTTAAAAGAGTATACAAACAAAAACGCCACCAACCCCGCAAAGGGTGGTGGCGTTCTGACAGAACCCGATATTCTCTCGGGCTTACGCGGCGACTTCTTCCGTCGTCATCTGGGCACGAATTTTCTTCATGGCGTTCTTCTCTAACTGACGGATACGCTCAGCAGAAACACCATACCGGTCAGCCAATTCATGCAACGTAGACTTACCGTCGGACAACCAGCGCTCCCGCAGAATATCCTGGCTGCGCTCGTCCAGTTGTTCCAGCGCCGCCATCAGACGGCCATTGGAATCGTCGGTCCAGTCTGACTGCTCCAACTGAGTCGCCGGATTGCTGCGATGGTCCTCCAAAAAATACGCCGGTGCCTGATAGGCATTATCGTCGTCATCGTCCTGAGGGCCATCGAAAGCAGTATCGTGGGAGGCCAGGCGGCCTTCCATTTCCCGCACAACCTTTGGCTCAACACCCAGTTCACTGGCCACGGCATTGACCTCATCGTGGCTCAGCCAAGCCAGGCGCTTCTTCTGGCTGCGCAGATTAAAGAACAGTTTGCGCTGGGCCTTGGTGGTTGCGACCTTCACGATGCGCCAATTGCGAAGAATGAACTCGTGAATCTCGGCCTTGATCCAGTGCACCGCAAAAGAGACCAGTCGCACACCGTATTCCGGGTTAAAACGCTTGACCGCTTTCATCAGGCCTACGTTGCCTTCCTGAATAAGGTCGGCTTGGGACAGGCCATAACCAGCATAACTGCGGGCAATGTGGATCACGAAGCGCAGATGTGAAAGAACCAGCTCACGGGCAGCCTCTACATCACCGTCGTAATGGAGCCGCTCGGAGAGCTTCCGCTCTTCCTCAACAGACAACACCGGAATGCGGCTCGCTGCCTGGATGTAGGACTCCAGATTTGCGCCCGGGACCAGTCTGTCGATGACCTGTAAATTCGTACCCATGTCTTATCCTCCGAACCGACGGCCAACAAATATACCAATTGAAGCTTTGACCGCCAAGTGCTCTGAAAGTTCCTTGAATCCCCACTAAAACGTTTTAAATCAACAAACTGGGAACCTGATTACTTCTTACCATCTACTTCCAACCTACTCCGAAAGCTGACAGGTTTTCAATACGGTATTCCCGAGACCGAAGATCACCCTCCGGCAATTTCGCCGGGCTCGATATCATCCAGGTGGCGTTTAACAGCCACCCAAGCGCCCAACCAGCCTAACAGCATGGCGGCAATTATCAACGCCAGCACGCCGTCGAAGGTAAGACCATTAAGGGAAAATTCGCTGCGGTAAAGCCCTGCCAGGCGTTCGACCGGCCCACTGAGCCACCAAAGCGATATCTGCAGCAGTATCCACGCTACTATACCACCCCCAAGACCAAACCATGCACCAGTATATAGAAACGGCCGGCGAACGAAGGCATCGGTGCCCCCGACCAGCTTTGCCACCAGAATCTCGTCACGGCGGTTTTCGATCGCAAGGCGCACGGTATTACCAATCACCAACACCACCGCAGCCGCCAGCAACAGGGCCAACGCCCAGACTGCACGGCCAAGAAGATCCGTCATGGCGTTCAGGCGCTGTAACCAGCCCAGATCTACCTGAACCCGCTCCACGCCTTCCAGCCCTTCAATTACTGTCAGCAACATTTCCACGCCATCGGCGGTGCGGGAGCTCTCACTGGGCGTGACCAGCAGAGTGTGGGGCAACGGGTTCTCATCCAGGTAGTCCAGGGCATCTTCCAGGCCGGAAGAGGCACGGAATTCAGTTAACGCCGTGTCCCGGTCGATCAGCTCTACTTCAGCCACGCGGCTGTCATCAGCCACTTCGGCTTTCAGGGCCTGTGCCTCTTCAATGGAGACGGAATCGTTCAGGTACGCGGTCACCCGTGCGGAGCTTTCCCAGCCCGCGCTGACACCTTCCAGGCTGGCCAGCAACAGCATCAGCGCTACCGGCAACGCCAGGGCCACACCCATGACCATCCAGGTCATCATACTGGCAACAGGGGACTGCCACAGCCTCTGAGCGCTGTCCCGGGCGACCTTGCGGTGGTGGTTCAGGTAACTCTCAGCCTGTTCGCGCCAGGGTGAACGGGCACTTTTCGCACCACGGCTCTGTTGCTTGCGGGGATCGTTAGCCATGCCGGCCTCCCGCTGCGGCAGCACCGGGCACCAGGCGACCCTGATCCAGCGTGAGTGTGCGGTGGCCAAGCTCATTGATCAGAGCTATATCGTGAGTGGCAATCAGCACTGTGACCCCAACCTGGCTGAAATCCGCGAACAGCCTCATGATATCGGTCGACAGTTCCGGGTCCAGGTTACCCGTAGGCTCATCCGCAAGCAGTACCGGCGGCTTGTTCACCACTGCCCGAGCAATACCCACGCGCTGTTGCTCACCACCGGAAAGCTGCAAAGGATTCATCTTTTCCTTGCTCAGCAAACCGACCTTGTCCAGTGCAGCCCGAACGCGGCGACCAATATCCCGCGCAGGCGTACCCATGACTTCCAGGGGCATCGCCACGTTATCGAACACGGTACGGTCAAACAGCAACTGGTGATTCTGGAACACCACCCCGATGTGACGGCGGATGTAGGGCACCTGGCGGCGTGGCAGGGTGTTGAGCACCTGCCCGCCCACAATCACCTCACCGGCGCTGGGGCGCTCCATCACCATGATGAGCTTCAGCAGGGTACTTTTACCGGCACCGGAGTGGCCGGTGAGGAACGCCAGCTCGCCACGCTCGAGGCCGAAATTAACCTGGCGCAGCGCCGTGTGATCGCTGTCGTAGCGCTTGGTGACCTGGCGAAACTCGATCATTAAGGGTTACTTCTCCGGGGTGTCATCAAGCGTTCTCGTCAAACAGCGCATCGACAAAAGTGCGGGCATCGAAACTGCGCAGGTCGTCCACCTGCTCCCCGACACCAATATACCGAATGGGCAACTGCAACTGCCGGGCAATGGCGAACACAATACCACCCTTTGCCGTGCCGTCCAGTTTGGTCAGGGTGATCCCGCTGACTCCCACCGCCTGCTGGAAAACCTGGGCCTGGCTCAGGGCGTTCTGGCCGGTACCTGCGTCCAGAACCAGCATGACTTCGTGGGGTGCCGAGTCATCCAGCTTCTTCATCACGCGAACCACTTTCTCCAGCTCGCTCATCAGATTGTCCTTGTTCTGAAGACGGCCAGCAGTGTCGGCAATCACCACGTCCACACCACGTGACTGGGCCGACTGAATGGCATCGAAAATCACCGATGCACTATCCGCACCGGTGTGCTGAGCCACCACCGGCACACTGTTGCGCTCGCCCCACACCTGCAGCTGCTCGACTGCCGCCGCCCGGAAAGTATCACCCGCCGCCAGCATCACCGACTTGCCATCACGCTGGAACAGTTTGGTGAGCTTGCCGATGGTGGTGGTTTTACCCACACCGTTCACGCCCACCATCAGAATGACGTAGGGCTTCTTCCCGGCATCAATTTCCAGGGGCCTGGTGACATCCGCCAGCAGACCGTGGAGCTCATCACGCAAGGCCTTGCGCAGGGCTTCGCCATCCTTGAGCTGGTTGCGCTCCAGCTTGTCGGTGAGCGATTCAATAATCTCCGACGTGGCAGTAACGCCCACATCCGCCATCAGCAGCGTAGTTTCGATTTCCTCCAGAAGATCCTCGTCCACCTTTTTGCCAATAGAGAACAGATCGGCAAGGCCACCAGTCAGGTTGGCACGGGTTTTACCCAGGCCACTGCGAATGCGCTCGAAAACACTGACCTGTGTCTCTTCAGCTTCCGGCTCGGGTTTTGGTTCCGGCGCGGGCTCCTCTGGCGCCACCTCAGGCTCGGCAGGCACTTCTGCGGGTTCAGCAGGTGCTTCTTTCGTTTCTGCGCCTGCCTCCGGAGTAACGCCCTCAGTGGGTTCCGGCTTCTTCTGCGGCACCGGCTTCGGCCGGGGAACACGCTGGCGATTGGCAGCCACATCCAGAACAAAAACAAGGACAAGAAGGGCCAGAAGGCCGATAGCAATCCACTCTGCCGTCATAGTCATACCATTGGTTGTGATTCGGGGGACAAAAGAAAGCCGTTATTCTAGCAGACTGCTTGCCCTAAGTGAGGGCCGCAGGTGACTCGCCGCACAAACCTTCGTAACATGGCGCAACCCGTAAACAAGAGGCACTTCACACAATGGCGCGCAACCAGAAACCCAGGCCGACCAGCGGCGGCGAACTGCGCATCATCGGCGGCGACTGGCGCAGCCGAAAACTCCGCTTCCCCGAAGCCGGCGGCGTACGCCCAACACCCGCACGCACCCGCGAAACCCTGTTCAACTGGCTGTCGTTCCACATCGCCGGCAGCCGCTGCCTCGACCTCTTCGCCGGCTCCGGCGCCCTCGGCCTCGAAGCCCTGTCCCGAGGCGCCAGCACAGGGGTCTTCGTGGACCATACCCCGGAACTCGCCCAGGCCCTGCGCAGCAACCTGAGGCTACTGAAATCCGACGGCGGAGAAGTCATCTGCCAGAACATCGAAACCTACCTGGCCCAGCCTCCGGCCAAAGCCTCCGACATCCTCTTCATGGACCCACCCTTCAGACAGGGCTGGCTGGAAAAACTGTTCCCGATGATCGCGGACAATGGATGGGTAAAGCCGGGAAGCTGGATCTACGTGGAACACGAAAGCGAACTGCCGACACCCACAACGCCGGCCAACTGGACCCTGCACAGACAAAAAACCGCAGGTCAGGTCACTTACTGTTTATACAAGGTAGGAGAACAACAGAACTAGACGAAAAACCGCAGCCAATCCATTATCGAGGCTTCACTGCGGAAGCATTGCGGTATTACTGCGGCCCGATCGGTCTATGGGTGGGGGGATTTTTTCCGCCAGGAAAAGGTGTCTGAGCGAAGCGAGTTCTTTTCCCAAGGAAAAAACTCCCCCCATCCATAGACCAGCCCCAACCAGCAGGCTGCTTAGGGCGAAGGCCGCAAAGAATAAGCCCGAAGATGCGCCGCAAAGTCCTCCAGGTAGCGAATGCCACTGGCCTCAGCCTCCCGGCACCACTGCACCAATGCCTGAAGCTTCTCCTGCGGCTTCAGCCCACGCTGACGCCACAACTGCTGCAGCTCATTGCTCTTCTCATAAATCTGCCGCAGCACCGCATTGCGCTCAAGCACCGTTTCCAGATGCTCCTTCTCCTGCGGCTCAATCAGCGTGACCTCACGGGACAGCAGATGCTTCAGCTTGCGATAACGCGGACGGATCTCATCGTCCATCAGCGCCTTCTGCTGCCGCAACACCGGCTCCATCACCCGCTTGCGATATTGACGCATGATATCGAAGCGGCTGTTGGTAATGGCCTGAACGGTTTCAACATCCACCTCCTGCTTGCCGGGCACATAGTGCGCAATCGGTTTGAAACCCTTGGGCTTCGCAAGGCCAAAGAGCTGGAACAGACGGATATAGCCCCAACCGATATCCACCTCATACCAGCGACGGGACAGCTTGGAGGAGTTGGGATAAGTGTGGTGATTGTTGTGCAGCTCTTCACCGCCGATGAGGATGCCCCATGGCGAAATATTGCGGGCGTTGTCGGCACACTCGAAATTCCGGTAACCCATGTAATGGCCGATACCGTTAACAACACCGGCGGCCCATACCGGAATCCACATCATCTGCACGGCCCAGATCCAGATACCGTGCACACCGAAAAGGAGTAAGTCGATGACCGCCATCAACTGAATACCCAGCATGGGATAACGGCTGTAAACCCTGTTTTCCACCCAGTCTTCCGGGGTGCGCTGGCCATATCGCTCCAGGGTTTCCGGCGTGCCCGCTTCGTCATAAAGCTCTGCACCTTCAAACAGCACCTTGCGAATGCCCAGGACAACGGGGCTGTGTGGGTCTTCCTCGGTTTCGCACTTGGCGTGATGCTTACGGTGGATAGCCGTCCACTGTTTGGTATTCTGAGCTGTAGTCAGCCAAAGCCAGAAACGGAAGAAATGCGCCAGCACCGGATGGAGATCCAGTGAGTTGTGGGCGGAATGGCGATGCAGGTAAAGCGTAACGCTGATGATCGTGATGTGGGTAAGCCCCAGCGCAACCAGGATCAACTGCATCACTGAAAGGTCAAGAAGACCGTTGTACCACATAGAGCATTCCTCATTCCGGTAATTCCCAACAACCGTATCACCTAACTTTAGCGTACAGTTGTTAGCCCGAACAACCGCATTTGGCCGCGAATTTGTTACCGATTACACTCATCCGTGACCGCACGTGCCGCTGGAGTATGTAGCCTTGCCCGAATTACCCGAAGTAGAGACCACCCGACGCGGCATCGCGCCCCACTGTGAAAATCGCACAATCACCCGGGTAAACGTGCGCGACAGCCGCCTGCGCTGGCCGGTGCCGGACAACCTGGCGGAATTGCTGGAAGGCGCCACCATCCAGAGCGTGGACCGCAGGGCCAAATACCTGCTGATTGGCGTGAGTTCAGCCACCGTAGCCGGCTCGCTGATTGTGCACCTGGGCATGTCCGGCAGCTTGCGAGTGATCACCGACCAGAGCGAACCCCTTCTCCATGACCACGTGGAGCTGACGCTGGACAACGGCATACGCCTGCGCTTCAACGACCCACGCCGTTTCGGTTGCTGGCTATGGTCCGAAACCCCCGACCAGCACCCGCTGATCGCCAGCCTGGGGCCGGAACCCCTGGCCCCGGAGTTCAACAGCCGACTGCTCTACCACCTGTCCCGGAACAAGAAAACACCGGTGAAGTCGTTCATCATGGACAACCATGTGGTGGTGGGTGTGGGCAACATCTACGCCAACGAAGCCCTGTTCAAAGCCGGCATCCACCCTCGCCGCGCCGCGGGCCGCATAAGCCTGGACCGTTACAGCCGCCTGACTGAAGCCATTCGCGAAACCCTCAGTGCCGCCATTCTCATGGGCGGAACGACCCTGAGAGACTTCGTTAACAGCGACGGCAAGCCCGGCTATTTTGCCCAGTCGCTGCTGGTGTATGGCCGCACCGGTGAGCCCTGCAAGGAATGCGGACATCCATTGAAGGAAATCCGGATGAACCAGCGCTCGACAGTTTATTGTGGCAGATGCCAGCGCTAAATGGCTCTCAAACCACGATCAGACAACTACTGAAACAGAAAAACCGTTTGAAAATACGTAAATATGATTCATAGTTAACAGAGTATCCATATTCTTAAGCTACAATAAGTGGACTTTGTATCGTCAGCCACCCAAGGCAGGGCGACCATCGGCCAGTTGACTACCAGTTGATTAAAAGTGCCGACAAGCTCAGGAGAAACAAGAAATGATCGGTAAGATTTCCCACATCGTTGTTACAGCCGTAGCGGTTTGCCTGTTGGCGTTTTCCTCTGTCGGCCATGCCCAGGCCATTGATGAAGAACCCTCCGCACTGGCAATGACCGGTGACGCGCTGTTTGTCCGCCCGGCCCTGTTTGCCACTACCGTTGTGGGAAGCGTCGTTTACCTGGTATCCCTGCCGTTCTCCGCACTTGGCGGTAATGCCGGTGAAGCCGGTGAAGTGCTGGTTGTCAATCCAGCCAAAGCCACCTTCGTTCGCTGCCTGGGCTGTACCCGTACCGGCAGGAAGCCCGAGACTATCGAGCAAGACAACTGATCCGTAAAATCCCGTCTTGCCAACTGTCATATTCTTCGGCAGCCTAAAGCTTAAATAACTTCAGGCTGTTTTTGTTTATGGTGAACTGGCATTCTCTCGATACGGTGTTCCTGGATATGGACGGGACACTGCTCGACCTGCATTTCGACAACCACTTCTGGCTTGAACACCTGCCCAGGCGATATGCCGAACACAACAATCTCAGCCCCGAAGAAGCCCGTGACACCATTATCCCCATGATCATGGCCGAACGAGGCTCCCTTAACTGGTACTGTACCGACTACTGGAGTAATCGCCTTGATCTGGATATTACCGGCCTGAAGGCGGAAGTGGGCGACCGCATCGGTTATCTGCCCCACGTAACGGAGTTTCTCGACACCCTGCAAGACAGCGGCCTGCGCTCAGTGATTGTCACCAACTGCCATCCGGATCCGCTCAGCCTGAAACTGCAGCGCACCGGCCTAGACAGCCGGGTAAACAACATTATCTCCAGCCACCAGCTTGGCAAACCCAAAGAAGACCCGGTCTTCTGGCAGGACCTGGCGCGGCTTGAGGCCTATCAGCCCGCCACGACCCTGATGGTGGACGACAGCTTCCCGGTACTGGAAAGCGCCCGCGCCGCCGGCATCGCCCAATGCCTGGCCATCCTGGCACCAGACAGCCAGCAGGCCGCCCGGGACAGACACCCGGACATACCCTCGATTCATCGCTTCGATGAAGTCCTGCCGGCCCTGCGTCAACGCCAGCCCCTGCCATCCGGCCAGTGAGCCAGCTATACTATGGCTATACGTTCATCAGGTGAGGAGACATGACGGCAACCACCACTGACGACACCCGCGTACGACTCGACAAATGGCTGTGGGCAGCACGCTTCTATAAAACCCGCAACCTCGCCAAGCAGGCCATCGAAGGGGGCAAGGTTCACTACAACAGCCAGCGAACCAAACCGGGCAAAATGGTCGAGCCCGGTGCCAAAGTCACGCTGCGGCAGGGGTGGCAGGAGCGCATTGTAATCGTGGACGACCTCAGCGAACGTCGTCAGGGTGCACCGGAGGCACAGAAGCTCTACCACGAAACCGAAGACAGCGTGAAACGCCGGGAAGAGCTCTCATGGCAGCGTAAAACCATGCAGGCGGCGCAGTTACCGCCGGCACGGCGGCCCTCCAAAAAAGACCGCCGGGATATCCAGCGCTTCCGGGAACAGAACGGGCTCTGATGGCACTGGCCTCTCGCCTCAACGATCACCGATTCCGACTTTAACGCTCAGGAGAAAACACCATGGCATCCCGGGACCAGTTCCAGCGATTTATATTCGAAGACAGCCAGGTCCGGGGCGCCTGGGTCAAACTGAACGACAGCTACAGCGAAATCGGCAATCAGGCCCCATATCCTGCCTCTGTGCGGCGCGTTCTGGGGGAGTCCCTGGCGGCCGGCGTTTTGATGAGCAGCACGCTAAAATTCGAGGGCACCCTATCCCTGCAGGCCCAGGGCGACGGCCCCGTCCGCACATTGATGGCCGAATGCAGTCACGACCGCTTTATTCGTGGCCTCGCCCGTTACGACGAGCACGCGGTGACGGAAGATTCCCTGGATGCACTGCTGGGCGAAGGCCGGATGGCTATTACCATTTCACCGGACAAGGGCCAGCGCTACCAGGGCGTGGTACCGCGGGAAAAAGAAAACCTGGCCGGCTGTCTGGAGGAGTATTTCGAACGCTCCGAACAGATCCCCACCAGTTTCTTCCTGTTTGCCGACGAAAACTGCAGTGCTGGCCTGATGCTGCAGAAGCTGCCCGGTAATACCGAACAGGATTCCGACCTTTGGGATCGCCTTAACCATCTGGCCGGTACCGTCAAAGCCGAGGAACTGCTGGGACTGGACAGTGAAACCGTATTGCACCGCCTGTTTAATGAGGAAACCGTGCGCCTGTTCGACGCCGAGCCTGTCGCCTTTCGCTGCAGCTGTTCACGGGAACGCACTCTGGGCGCACTGGAGGCCATTGGCCAGGAAGAGTGCTACAGTATTCTGGAGGAGCAGGGTTCCATCGAAATGGACTGCCAGTTCTGTCACCAACACTATCGCTTCGATAGAAATGATATTGATCACCTTTTCACCGGCCATACGTTACACTAAATGCCCGGCGGAATGGCCTGGAAGCCAGTCGCAGAGCGGTTTCCAGGGCAGTCGTTTTTTACCGGCGTCTCTGGCATAATAGCGCGCCTGAATTGACCCGATTGCTCAGATTTCCGTCAATTTTTTTCAGGGGGACGGCCTGGGCAATCACGATCACATCCCGAGGGCGAGGTCGAAGTGAGCAACACTTATAATGATCTGTGTGCAGCGCAACTGGTTGAGCTGGCACTGGAAAGACGTGAAGGTCAGCTGGCCGCAAACGGTTCACTGGTGGTAAAAACCGGCAAGCGCACTGGCCGGTCCCCGATGGACCGCTACATCGTCGAGGAGCCAAGCACCTCTGACGACATTCACTGGGGCCCCATCAACCGCCCGTTCGACGCGGAAAAGTTTGATGCCCTCTGGGACCGTGTCGAAGCCTACATTGCCGAGAAAGACAGCTTTGTAAGCCAGGTACATGTTGGCTCCGACCCGGAACACTACCTGCCGGTACGCATGACCACCGAAACCGCGTGGCAGAACCTGTTCGGCCAGAACCTGTTCATTCGCCCGGACAGCTACAACCCGGCCGACAAGCAGGAATGGCAGATCCTCAACGCTGCGAACTTCGAGTGCGTGCCCCAGCGTGACGGCACCAACAGCAACGGCTGCGTAATCATCAACTTTGCCAGGCGCAAGGTTCTGCTGGCAGGCATGCACTACGCCGGCGAGATGAAAAAGGCCATGTTCTCGGTGCAGAACTTCCTGCTGCCAGAGAAAGACGTACTGCCCATGCACTGCTCCGCCAACGTGGGTGAAGACGGCGAAACCTGCCTGTTCTTCGGCCTCTCCGGCACTGGTAAGACCACTCTCTCCGCCGACCCGGACCGCTTCCTGATCGGTGACGACGAGCACGGCTGGGGCCCCGGGACGGTATTCAACATTGAAGGTGGCTGCTACGCCAAGTGCATCGACCTGAGCCGGAAAAACGAACCCATCATCTGGGACGCGATCCGCTTTGGTGCCCTGGTCGAGAACGTCACCATCGACCCGGAAACTCGCGAGCCGGACTACACTGACGTTTCTCTCACTGAAAACTCCCGCTGCGCCTATCCGCTGGAGCATGTTGAGAAGCGCGTGATCGAAAACCGCGCCGGTGAGCCGTCACATATTGTGTTCCTGACCTGCGACATGACCGGCGTACTCCCGCCGGTATCCGTCCTCAGCAAGGAAGCCGCAGCCTATCACTTCCTCAGTGGCTACACCGCACTGGTGGGCTCCACGGAAATGGGCTCTTCTTCCAAGCTGAAAGCCACCTTCTCCACCTGCTTCGGCGCACCCTTCTTCCCGCGCCCGGCCGGCGTGTACGCCGAACTGCTGATGAAGCGCATGGACGAGTTTGGCAGCAAGGTATTCCTGGTTAACACCGGCTGGACCGGCGGCTCCTACGGCGTGGGCGAGCGCTTCAGCATACCCACCACCCGTGGCATCATTGCTGCCATCCAGAACGGCGACCTGGACGACGCGGAAACCGAGCACCTGCCCACCCTGAACCTGGACGTGCCGGTAGACGTGCCAGGCGTCGACAACAACTTGCTAAACCCGCGCAACACATGGGCCAGCAAGGAAGACTATGACGCCAAGGCCGCTGAACTGATTGGCCAGTTTGTCGAGAACTTCAAGAAGTTTGATGTTGCCGACTCCATTGTGGAGGCCGGGCCGAAAGCCTGAGCCCGCCTTCACTGAAAAAAGCGCCCTGCTCTTCTTGGAGTACGGCGCTTTTTTTATGTAATGCAGGCTCTCGCCACTTAAATAACGGAGTTGAAATTGACTAAAACTTTTTTACTGGATACCTGGTCTTTTTTCAGGGCAAATTTTATTGCCATCAGCCTGATAATGGTTCCGTTCACCATCCCACTCGAAATCTTCTCCTTTATCTACTATCAGAATATGGTTGGCGACGAAGCTGGACTGGCGTCATTTCTCCCTGTGATTGTTTATGCCCTTTTTTATCCAATCTTTGGTGCGGCTATCGTTTTCTATATCGCATCCGTCATTAACGATCGCGATATAACGGCCAGCCAGGCATGGGCGCTGGGATTAAAGCACTGGCCGTCCTATTTTGTGTTAACCGTAATTCTGATTCTGACCATTGGTTTCGGGTTTGCGCTGTTTATATTGCCAGGGCTATTTCTGGCGGCAAGATTTGCTTTTTCCGAGTTCGATCTGTTGCTCGAGAAGCAGGACCCCTTACAGAGCCTGAGGTCGAGCTGGGAGTCCAGTAGAGAACACTTCTGGATTCTGCTCAATGGTGGATTGATCATAACGTTTGTCATTTATGCGCCCTATTTTCTACTGGCCTCTGTTCTGAACGAGGCAGGGCTGTACGCAGACATTCTGGACCCCATCGTGGGCATTATCGAGTCTGTACTTATGGTCTTGTATACCATCTATGCTTTCAGGGTTTATCACTATGCGTTCAGGCAGTCATAATTCAGATAGCCACCGCACACTTCCGCGCGAAGATACTCTACCCCAGTGACTCGCCACCCAGGCGAATCACTGGGGTAGATCGGGGAAATCACGGGATGGCTGAACGGATTACCACTGCTCCCTGTCTTCCGCACTTTCCTCGGCTTCAGTTTCGGCCTTGCGCTGCTGGATCTTCTTCATCTTTTCTTTCGATATTGGCATCTTGCCGCTGTCGCGCAGCATGAACAGTCCACCAAGGACCAGGGCGATCGCCCCGAGCAGAAAAACCCATCCTATCGTTGGCATAACCGTGACTCCCTGACCAGAATGGTTTCCTTTATAGTGGACCACATACCTTCAGACCTACAACCAGATTTCGGATATTACGCCATGTCGTTTTCCCGGATTTACAAACAGGCGGCCGCCCGCAAGGGAGGGGAAGCTGCTCTGAATTCACTCCTGCCCCGGGTTGCCGGCCCCGGTGAGCTTGAAGCCATGGGCGATGACCGTTACCTGTCGGAGGTTACCCGTTGCGTGTTCAAGGCCGGCTTTGTATGGAGGGTGATCGAGAACAAGTGGCCGGGATTTGAGGAAGCATTCAAGGGTTTTGTGCCGCTCTACTGGCAGCAGGTGCCGCCAGAAGTGCTGGAAGACCTGACCCAGGACGAGCGCATTGTGCGGAATATGCAGAAAATTCGCACTGTGCCGGACAACGCCCGGATGATTGTCGATGGCGGCAGGGAGCACGGTAGCTTCGGGGCTTTTCTGGCACATTGGCCGTCGGATGATCAGGTTGGACTGCTGATGTGGCTCAAGCGCAACGGCGCTCGGTTAGGTGGCAACACGGCCCAGTATTTCCTGCGCCGGGTTGGCTGGGACGGATTTATCCTGTCTTCGGATGTGGCGGCCGGGCTGCACCGGGAAGAACGGCTGGATGCATCACCGGGCAGCAAAAAAGCCCTGGTTCAGGCGCAGGCCGCCTTTAACGAATGGCACCGGGAAACCGGCCTGCCCTACAGCCATTTGTCCCGGATTCTATCCTATTCGGTGGGGGACTGACGTCATTCGCCAAGCAGAAGCTCCTTGGCCTCGTTGATGCGGGCCGCAAAATAGTTGCTACCGCCCCGGTCCGGGTGCATCTTCTGCATCATTCGCCGGTGCGCCTGGATAATGTCGTTGCGGGTGGCGTCGGGCTCTACCCCCAGAATATCCCGGGCTTCGCTTTCAGACAGTGCGCCGCCCCGGTAACCTTGTTCATTTTCACTCTGATGGCTATCACCACCTGTGCCAGGGTCGTCCGTGCGCCAGGAGTCGCCAAAGCGACGGTCCAGATAGGTTTCCAGCAGGCGGGCAGAGTCGTCATCGTGCTGTCGGCAATACTGCAGCAGCTCGATAAACTCGTCCTCGCCCAGGTCGGCCAGCGTTCGCCCCGCCATCGGGCCTTTCAGTATCTCGCCGCTCATGTCTCCGGAGTCGTGGTCCAGGGTCATGTTGAGGATATCGCTGGCAACGTGGGATTGATTACCCGTTCTGGCTTCTGCTCCCCTGGCCTCACCGCCAAAGCCACCGGACATCTGGCCGCCCAGCATGGCTGGCAGGAAGCGGCGCAGCAGCGGAAACAGGAAGCCCAACAGCGCAAACAGGAAGTGCAAACGGCCCGTCAGTGCCATAACCACCACCACGAGGATGCCGGAAAACAATGCCAGTTTGATGATGGCCGGTTTGCGCTGGCTGGCCGGCTGGCTGCGCAGCCAGAACCATGCAACAACCGCAAATATAATGACCAGAAACGTTAATGGCACAATGAGCGCTACCTGATCTGCTGAGTCAGTCGTTTTACTTCCGGGGAGCTGCGGCTGGAAAAATCCTGCAACGCCTTGGCGCCCCCGGATGCATAGACCGCAACTGCCGCCATAAGATCCTTCAATATTTGGGGACTGTTGCGATCAAACGGTGCGTAAGCGCCACCAGAAAGTTTGCTGACCTGCTGGAAAACCGCTCTGGCATGGGCGTCGCTGCCCTCATGGAACATGAAAACCGGAGTTCGCAGCATGCCCAGTTCACCGGCAGTGTGGCAGAGTTCGTCGACCGGTTCTTCGCAACAATCGCCGATAAATACCACGGCCTTCACCGGTTGTGCCCGGGTTTCCTTGAGCGCATGAGCCAGCACCCGACTGATCTGCGTTCGCCCGCCCAGGCAGGAGACACCATTCATCAGGTTCAGCAGTTGCCCGGTCTCGCTGACAAAGGCCGTGGACTTGAACTCGCGAAAGCCCCGGTAGTAGCACAGCTGTATCGCCAGGCCACCGAGATCCCGGGTGGCCAGAAACAACTCGCTTTGCAGATCACACGCCTGGTCCCAAGTGGCCTCCCGGCTGGCGGTGGCGTCCAGGGCAAAAATCAGCCGGCCCTGCCCGCCGCCGCTTTGCGGCATCTTCTGGACCTGGTGAATAAACTGGTCGATCGACTGTTTGTCCGACCGGGTACTCACCGGTTTGTCATTCTTTGGCATAAGTGCAGATATCCCCGAGTGATCGGTTTCTTCAATAGTGGCTTTGCGAAGGCCGTAAGGCAATGGCAGGATATCTGCTTTATTGAGATGTAACAGAAGGTGCCATGAACACAACCATCGAACTACTGAGGTCACACCGCTCTATCCGCAAGTTCCAAAGCCGTCAGATCCCTCGGGAGCTGTTCGAGGAACTGATTCGCGCCGGCCAGAGCGCCGCCACCTCCAGCCATGTGCAGGCCTATTCCATTATCCATGTGGTTAATCCCGATAACCGGGCAGCCCTGGCGGAATTGAGCGGTGGCCAGCGCTATGTGGCGGAATGCTCGGATTTCCTGGTGTTCTGCGCGGATATGAAGCGGGCCACCGATGCCGCCGAACGTGCCGGTGCCGAGGTGGTTCGTGGCATGACCGAACAGTTGCTGGTGGCCAGCATCGATACTGCGCTGGTTGCTCAGAATGTTGCTACGGCGGCGGAGTCCGAAGGGTTGGGGCTGTGTTATATCGGCGGCATCCGCAACAACCCGGCCGAAGTGAGCAAGTTGCTGCGCCTACCCGACCACGTTTACCCGGTGTTCGGCATGTGCCTGGGCTACCCGGACCAGGATCCTGAGGTGAAACCACGCCTGCCACTGGCGTCGATCCTGAAGGAGGATTATTACCAGGACGAGCAGGACCCGGAGCTGGTAGCAGAATTCGACGCCACCATGCACACCTATTACCACGCCCGCACCGGGGGTAACAAGGACACCAACTGGTCGGAACAGCTCAAGCCGCTGTTCACCTCCAAGCTACGCCCCCACATGCGCGACTTCCTGCGTAGTAAGGGGTTCGGGATGAAGTGAAGTCCCGGCTCAATTACACCGGGCTCAGGCGTAGAACAGCAGCGGTACGAACGCCACCAATACCAGAGAAATGCCCATGGCAATCAGCGGCATGATGATGCGCTCGTGGCGCTGATAGAAGGTGCCATCCTCCTGCTGGGCCGCCAGCACTTCCGCTTCGCCCACCACTTGCCGGGTCAGCAGGTGGTTCAGGGCTACCGGCGGGCTCAGGTAGCCCAGCTCAAACGCCACCAGGGTGACCATCCAGAAGTGAACCGGGTCTATACCGCTGCTGTAGGCAATGGTGGCAACGGTTGCTGTTACCAGGATGACGGCACCGAAGGCATCCATGATCATTCCCAGGATAACCAGGATGACCACCATCTGCAGCATGGCCGACCAGGCACTGTCGAAAGCCTGGGGGAAAGCTTCCATCAGATGGGAACGTTCGATTACACCACCGATACTGACGGACAGGCCGAGCAGTAATAGCAGGGCACCGATTTCCGCCGTGGTGTCGTTGGTGGCGGATCGCAGGCTCCGCTCCAGGCCCTGATGATTGATCTCGCCGCTGGCTCGACCCTTGCGGTTTTTCAGGCTGATGTGCTCGTACAGCAGGATCGCCAGCATGATGACAGGCAGGAGGCGGGGTGCCGAGAACTCGTCCATTTTTACGTCCAGGGCGAAGCGGTACAGCAACACCACCGCTGTGATCACCAGGACATAGGGAATCAACTGCTTCAATGCCGACATCATTGGCGGGAAGGCAATAGATGCCGGGGCCAGGTCGAACCTGCTCTGACGATTGATCGAAAGCGCGACAACGGTAAACATGGCAGCAGTAAGCAAGAACACCCAGATGCCCCAGCCAAACAGCTCGTCGGTGGTGACTTCCCGGTTGAGATAGGCGATGACCACCACCAGCAGGCAGGGCCGCAAGACGACGCCCAGGGAGCCGGACATGGCGGTGGCTGCCAGCGCCAGATGACGGCGGGCACCGGCGGCACGCAATTCACTGTAGATGACGGCACCGGCGGCAATGACGAAGATACCGGACGCACCAGTATAGGCAGTGGGCACTGCAGCAACCAGCACCGCCACCACAGCAAGCAGCTCTGGCGGCATTTGCCAGGGTCGGAACACGTTGAACACCAGGGTGGCCAGGCGGGTCTGTTTCAGCATCATACCCACCCACACGTACAGGCCAACATTGAGGAACATGTCGGAAAGTTCCATCATCTTGCCCAGGTAGATACCGATACCGGAGGCATGGCCAATCAGGGCGAAGTAGGTGCCTGATATAAGGCACATAACGGTGTACAACGGCACAGCCAGAAACGCCTTGTTCAGGTCACCACCCTCTTGCAGGCCGTCCGGCACCCGCATCAGCCGGTAGAGGCTTGCAAGGGTCAGCGCGGCAAACCCGATGACCCACAGGTTGTGGAGCAACAGCTCCGCCGAAGCCATGGAGTTGTCGGAGCCGAAGCTGGACTGTCTGAAGATCAGACTTGACCCCAGCAACATGGCATTGGCCACGGTCTGCAACGTGTGGGATACGGTGTAGTCCAGGCGGGTTTCCATGGCCCGCATGGCGATGTGGTGGCGGGTCAGGGTGGCAGTTACCGCACACAGCATGACGAGGATAACCAGGATATAGCGCTGAGATTCCAGGCCGAAGGCAATCAGGTCTGCCACGAACAGCTCTACCGCCCGATAGGCTGTGACGCCCGGGGTGAGCTGGTCCTTCAGGTTTTCATAGCTCTGGTAGCTCTGGCGGCAGTTTTCTACCGAGCGTTCGAGTGCCAGGCGCACTTCGTCAGGGTCTTTCTCGGCCTCCCCCAGCAACGCTGCCATGGGGTTGTCGCTGCCCTCTTTCGCCAGTTCTTCCTGCACCGCGGCTTCGATATCCACGCTCGGATCGCAGGTCGGCTGTACCGGGTCTGCTCTTAGTTTGTAGTAGCCACTCCACAGCTGCTCACCACCACGTAGCATCTGGTTGTGGATATCACTGCTGGTGGAAAACAGCACCACCGCCAGCAGAAGCAGGCAGGCCGGCAGGGAAGAGAACCACTCCCTGCCACTTCGGTGAAAACCACCCTGGGACATAACAACTCACTCTGGGAATGTTGATTTACAGCAGATCGTCCAGATCCATGGTTTCGACGGTTTCCTTCTCGTCATCCCAGAAGGTTCCCAGCTTGCCCGTCGGCGTTCGATGCCCGGTATTCTCCATCCACATGCGATCGGAAATAGCAACAATCATTTGGGTGGCCATGGCGTCCACGAATGTCCATTCCTCGTTCGCAGGTGTCTCGTCGATGGCTTCCGCGTGGCTGCGAATAACGGAGCGCAGGCGATCGTGGTCACCCTTGTTCTGGGCGGCAATGGCGTGGAACACGTGGCTGATTCTTACGCCGGCTTCCTTGCCCTGTTCATCCGCAATATCCAGGCGCTGGAACGGATCTTCGCCATCGGGCAGTGCGCCGGGGATCATTGACCATACAGTGGCGCGCAACGCCATGGGGGCACCCCACCACTTGTCGTTCTCCAGGCAACTGGTAGCACGCGCAACGGTGGAGCCAATGTTCTTGGGCACGCCGATGGACGAGGTGGACTGGATCTCGGCGTTCAATGCCTGCAGGCCGGACATCAGACCCGCCATGTAGATGAACTCGCCCAGGTCATTATCGAAGCCGGGGCATTCGCCAGACTCAGGCTTGCCGTAGAAGGCGTTATGGTGTTTCCAGCCCCGATGATAACGCCTGGCGGCCAGTGACAGTGCACGTTTCTGGCGGATCATTGCATCTTCGGCCTCCTCCGCATCACCGGCACGCAATGCACCCAGGCTGGCGAGCTCGTGTTCCCTTGCCAGTTCTTCGGCACAGCCGCCGGCTGACAGGTAGAGCATCACTGCCAGCTGATCCGGTTCACTGGTCACACGGCCGAAGGACATCAACAGGGGTGCGGTAGCCTCGCTCATGGCACAACCCATGGCCAGGTCCTGACTTTCCAGAAGGTAAGGCACCGTATGATTGCGGGAAAAGCCCTGCATCACATCACCGGTCGTTTTGTAGATCATGTTGTTGACGACACCGCAACCACTGAGAATCACACCGGCAACAACCGCCGTTACGGCACCGCGAAACCGGACTAGCCCGTGAGGGAGCCGGCTGGCAGGTTTCTGAACACGTGTCATAACTTCGTACCTTTTTTCTTGTAGGGCGACCGACGCATCGTCCGGCCTGGGCCACGCACCTGGACGGTTACAGTTTGTAACCGAAACGGCATTATCGCCGACAACTCCCTGTTTTTATGAGACTCGGCCCGCAAATGACGGCGGATATTCAAATGTACTCGGATTGCCGGTTTGCACTATGGGACGCAAACCGCTATAGATTTGATCAGCCGGCGGTTACGCAGCCGCCGGTCAGTAACCAAAAACGACAACAAGGAGTACCCAATGCGCAAACCTGAACTTGCCGCCGCTGTTGCAGACCAGACTGGAATAACCCGGGACAAAGCCAGCGAAGTGATCACCGCTTTTACCGACCAGATCTCCGCCGCTGCTGCCCGTGGCGAAGATACCACCCTGATTGGTTTCGGGACCTTCAATATCCGCAGCCGTGACGCTCGCGATGGCCGCAACCCTCAAACCGGTGCAACCATCCGGATCCCAGCCAGCAAGACTGTAGGATTCAAGGCAGGCAAGGCGCTGAAAGACGCAATCCGCTGAGGCAGCAACCAGGGGGCCGCAAGGCCCCTGGTTTCTAAGGGCTCAGGATGCGCATTCGGAACGGGAACCATCCACCCGGCAACGAATCGCCTTCATCAGACTGATGGCACGGTCGTCATAAACGCCGTCTTCCAATAGCGACAATCGCACCTTGCGAAGCATCTTGTCGTATTCGGCCACGTCTTCCTGTGGCGGATACATCCACACATCCTCGGGAATGCCGGCTTCTGCCTCGGCGATGATTTCGTAGGCTTCATCAATGCGTTTGATGGCCTGGTCACGTACCATCTGGCCAGCGCTATCCGGGAAACGGTCACGGTGGATAATCACCTGGAAGTTCATATAGGCCAGCGCATACCTGAACACGCCACCCTTCGGGGTCACGCCCTTGTAGAGCTCCAGAGGTGAATAGGCAACCGCCGGCGCATAGGCCAGGTCGACACTGCCGTTGTTGAATTTGCCGGCGAAGTTGGCGGAGTTGGAACCCACCACGGAAGCGCCTACATGGCGCACCATGCGCACCGAAGCAGTGTCGAAATCCAGAGTGGCAATTCGCTTGCCCTGCAGTTTTTCCACGGAATCGATAGCCCGGTCACGGGTGTGAAGGTACACCGCACCGCCGGGGAACACGCCTGCCACTTCGTAGTCGCCATCAATCAGGAACGGGCGGGCTTTCTCCTGGCTGAGGGTGTTGTACAACAACCGCATTTCCTCTTCACCGGGCACTGCACCCATCGCCTCCAGGGTTCCGGTGAACTTGTTGAACTCACGGGCACGGGTGCCGGTGAGCAGCACAGCGTCACACTGGCCGGCCTTGAAGTCCTCGGCGGCGACTTTCTCGTCAGTGTAGGCGCGCAGGTTCAGTTTAATGCCTTCCTTGAGAGCGATAGGCTGGAAGGTTTTGGTAATGGCGAACAGCGGGCCGTTAGCGCCGACCGGATCAAACACACAGAAGCTTCGCTCCATGAGGTCCGATTCCGCCCGGGCAAACGGAGACAACGCAAGACTGACACACAGGGCGGCAACCGCTGTGGCGTTTCGCGGTAGGTTGACTCGTTTCACGGGGTGACTCCTGAATTATTATTGTCGCGTTTCCCTGGCCGAGATTAGGTCGGCCACGACAAGAATACGGTGGCACAGGTGCCTGTCTTCAAGGGCTATCAGGCAAAAAGGTGAGGAACTGTGACGGGCTCGACAGAGGTTACGCAACCTCTGCCACACTTTGCCGACATGGGAACTCGAGCTACAGGTTGTTAAGGGGCCACGCCTGCCTGCCGTCACACAGCGTGAGACGAACCACGCCTGGCAGTTCCTTGCCTGGCAGAGGCACGTGGCGCCCCATCGACCTGAGGTTGGTGTCATCCGGCGTCCATCTGGCTTCCGGGTCGAACACACACAGGTCTGCTGCAGCGCCTTCGCGGAGCTCGGCGGAACGGCCAATCACGCCAGCCGGGCCAGTGGTCAGCGCACGGATCAGGTCTGCGCTGTCCAGTTCGCCCCTATTCACCAGCAGCAAGCCCATGGACAGAGTGCTCTCGATGGTAGACAGACCCGGCTCGGTAGCCGCCATCGGTGCCTGCTTGGCAGCAGAGTCGTGGGGCTGATGCTGGCTGGTGATGGCGTCGATCACTCCATCACGCACACCAGCCAGCAGTGCCTGGCGGTCCTTCTCCGAGCGCAGCGGTGGCCGCACATGGTAGCGGCTGTCAAAGCCCGACAGCGCGTCCTCGGTAAACAGAAGCTGATGCATGGCTACGTCGGCGGTCACTGAAATACCGCGCTTGCGGGCTTCAGCGAGCATTTCCACGCTGCGGGCACAGGATAACTGGCTCAGGTGCAGGCGAACGCCGGTTTCTTCCGCCAGTAACAGCATCTCCATCACCGCCGTCGTTTCCGCCACTTCCGGAATACCCAGAAGCCCGAGCCTGGAAGCAACCAGGCCGTCGTGGGCGTAACCGTCCGCCGCCAGGGCCTGGTTCTCGGGGCTGAACATGACCGTCAGCCCGAATGTACGGGCGTAAGCCATACAGCGGCGCAGCACCCGCGCGTTCTTCACAGGGCGGGCACCGTTACCCATGGCGATGCATCCGGCACCCGCCAGGCCTGCCATATCACTGAGTAGCTCACCTTCCAGGCCACGAGTGATGGCACCCACTGGCAGGATGCGCACCGCCGAGCGTTTCGCAGCCACATCCAGAATCAGGTTGGTCACTGCCCCGGAGTCGTTCACTGGTGAGGTATCCGGCGAAGCACACAAGGTGGTGAACCCACCATGTGCTGCGGCCAGGGTTTCCGAAGCGATGTTGCCTTTCTGGCCGTTGCCCGGTTCCCTCAGGTTGCAGCACAGATCCACAAAGCCTGGCGCCAGGAGACAGCCGCTGGCATCAAGCTCGCTGTCAGCGGACTGCTGCCCTGCGACTTCACCAAGAGCGGCAATTTCGCCATCCCGGATCAACAGGGTGGTTTCTGCATTGGTACTGGCCAGTCGACCACCCGTAATTTTCAGAGTGCTCATCCTTCGGCCCTCCCTGCCAGCTTGCGATTGCGCTCCGTCATCTGGCCGCCCATGGCCATGGACATCACGGCCATGCGAATAGCGATACCGTTGGTGACCTGGTTCAGGATCACCGATTGTGGCCCGTCTGCCACCGCCGATTCTATTTCCACACCGCGGTTAATGGGGCCGGGGTGCATCACGATGCATTCCGGGTCGGCGAGGGCCAGTTTCTCGCGGCTCAGACCGTAGAGCCGGTAGAATTCACGCTCGCTGGGCAGTAATGCTCCTTCCATACGTTCTTTCTGCAGCCGCAGCATGATGACCACATCGAGATCTTTCATGCCCCGGGCCATATCATATTCCACCGTGCAGCCGAGGCTTTCCACATCCCTTGGCAGCAGGGTGGCAGGTGCAATTATCCGCACTTCGGCAGCACCCAGTTCGTTGAGGGCGCGGATCTGAGAGCGCGCCACCCGGGAGTGCAGTACATCGCCAACAATGGCGACTTTCAGGCCTTCAAATTCGCCCTTGTGCTGGCGAATTGTCAACATGTCCAGCATGGCCTGGGTTGGATGAGCATGGCGGCCGTCACCGGCGTTAATAATCGCAACGCCGGGGGTGACGCTTTCGGCGATAAAATGAGGGGCCCCACTTTGCGAGTGACGCACCACGAACATGTCGCTGGCCATAGCCTCGAGGTTCAGCAGTGTGTCAGACAACGACTCACCCTTGGAGGTAGCCGAGGTGTTGATATCCAGGTTAAGCACGTCTGCAGACAGGCGTTTGGCGGCCAGCTCAAAGGTACTGCGGGTGCGGGTGCTGGATTCGAAAAACAGATTTACCACAGTACGGCCCCGTAGCAATGGCACCTTCTTGATGCTGCGTTCACCCACTTCAATGAAGGAATCGGCAGTGTCGAGAATTTCGGTCAGTAGCGCCCGGCTCAGACCATCAAGGGTCAGGAAATGCCGTAGCTGGCCGTCGGCGGTAAGCTGAAGGGATGTCGATGAAGGATCGTTTGCCGTCATGTGTCGCCTGTTGGTGTTATGCGTTCGCTGATTACTTGCCCGCTTCCTGTAATTCTATGTGCAGTGGATCGGGGCCCCGCAACTTCACGCGCTGCTGGGGTTGCAGCGCCAGCACCTGCCCGGTTACGTCTGGCTGGACCGGCAGTTCCCGTGCACCAAGGTCCACCAGTGTGGCAAGAATGATACTCGCTGGCCTGCCATAATCGAAAATTTCATTCATCGCGGCACGGATAGTACGACCACTCATGATCACGTCATCGATCAGGATAATGTCGCGGTCCTCGGTGCTGAATGGCAGGCTCGAAGGCTTCACTTTCGGATTCAGGCCGATACGGCTGAAGTCGTCCCGGTAGAACGAGATGTCCAGCTCACCCCATGGCTCGTTCAGGCCCAGGCGCTTGCTCATGGCATCCGCCAGCCAGACACCGCCGGTGCGAATACCGATCAACGCCGGATCGGTCACTCCCCGTTGTTCCAGTTTTTTGCGCAGTCCCGCTTCCAGATCATCCAGTAGCCGGTCCATATCGAGCAATGCAGTCATTTGAGTCCTCTCATACATCAGCCTGAGCCGGGTCAGGCAGAACGGGATTGCTGCTGGTGAAACCAGGTTTCCAGAATCAGTACGGCAGCGCGATCATCCACACCGTCGCGGCCAAAATCACGGCTACCACCGGCAGCCATAACGTCGCCCTTGGCCTCGAAACTGGTCAACCGCTCGTCCACCATTTCCACCTCCACGTGAAAACGCCCGTGCAGACGTTTGCCAAACTTGCGGGCCCGGGCACACATGTCGTTCTCGGTGTCGTCCATGTTCAGGGGCAGGCCCACCAGCACACGATCCGGTTTCCATTCTGTCAGTAGCCGGCCGATCTGGTCCCAGTCGGGAACACCGTCCCGGGCAGGCAGCATGGTCAGGGGCTTACCGGTTCCGATCAACTCCTGGCCGCTGGCAACACCGATACGCCGGGTACCGAAATCAAAGGCCATGATCCGGCGATTTCCGGCCTCAGGCATGGCCGACAAACTCACTGAGCTGATTGAGGTCAATGCCGATTAGTTTCAGAACGGCCTGGTAACGGTCTTCCCAGGGTGTGCGGAACAGAATGTCGGCGGTGGCAGGGCAGGTCAGCCAGGCATTGCTTGCCAGTTCGTCTTCCAGTTGTCCCTCACTCCAGCCAGCATAGCCCAGACACACCAGGTAGTTTTCAGGCCCGTTGCCGGCACCAATGTCAGAGAGGATATCCCGGGAGGTGGTCAGTAGAACGTCATTGGACACCTCGGCCGTGTTCTGCCAGCCCGCATCCGGGGAATGCAGCACAAAACCGCGCTCGGGCTGAACCGGGCCACCACCGTATACCGGCACGTCCAGTTCGCCGCCATCCATGTCCAGTTGTTCGAGAATTTCGCCAAGATGAATGTCCAGGGGGTGATTCACTGTCAGCCCCAGAGCGCCTTCATCGGAATGCTCGCACAGGTATATCACCGCACCATGGAAACGAGGATCCTGCAAATAGGGAGACGCCACCAGAAACTGGTGCCGTAGACTGTGTGGAGAGTGTTTCGATGCTGTCATCCTGATGTCAGCCCCCGCCGTTCGAATACCCAGGTACGGATAATTTCCAGTTCGTCGACATTTTCGCGCATGTCCTCCGGGAAAGGTGCAAATGGCGCCGCCATTCTGACAATGCGAATGGCCGCGTCGTCGAGCACCGTACTGCCGGATGACTCGAGTATAGCCAGTTCCTTGATCGAACCGTCTTTCTTCAGCGAAACCAGCATGCGCAGGTTGCCATAGATGCCTGCCTTCCTGGCCTCTCTTGGGTAGTTGATATTGCCCACCCGGGTTACCTTGCTCACCCAGTTCTGCACATACCAGGCATTGGTCGATTTCAGGGTGGAGGCCGCTGTGACACGCATGACCCTGGGCTTCTTGGCATAGGCCTGCCGCTGCTGGTCAAATCGGGCCTCCAGACTGGCAATTTCAAGACTGCGTTCCATCAGGCTTTTCTTTTCCTTCACCGGCAACGGCTCTTCCGGTTCCGGTTCCGCGGTATCCGGCTTCGACACCTCACGCTCACTGGGCGCCTCACTCTGCACCACCGGTTGTTCCTGCTGGCGCACCGGCTCAACCTGCGAGCGCGGTTCCGGCTGAACCTCGGCAATCTCCTGCTGACTCATTTCTGTCGGCTGCGGCGAAGTCATTTCCACCGGCTCTTCCTCGGTCCCGCTGCCTTTCTGACTGGTCTGGGCGAGGAAGTCAGCTTCCTCCGGATCCGTCTCGTCATCATACTGCGATAGCGTGATTTCCATGGTCTGCGCCGACGAACGGGGCGACTCCGGCGCGAAGGTGATGCCCAGCACCACAATGGCATGAAGCGCCAGCGCCATGAAAAGCGTAAAAGAAAACCGATCGAAATCGCTGACCTGCACTGCCATTCCTGAACTTTACCTCGGTTAGGCCCGGCTATGGACCATCATTAAAGACGACGCTCGATGGCATCCATCAATTGGCTGGATATATCGATTTCGAATGCGGCATCAAGTTCCCGGATACAGGTGGGGCTGGTTACATTGATCTCGGTCAGGTAGTCACCAATCACGTCGATGCCCACGAAAATGAGCCCCTTGTCCTTGATCACCGGCGCAACACGCTCGCAAATTTCCCGGTCGCGGGCTGTCAATTCACGGCCTTCACCCTTTCCACCGGCAGCCAGGTTGCCACGATTCTCACCGTGGGAGGGAATGCGCGCAAGTGCGTAAGGTACCGGCTCGCCGTCTATCAACAGGATGCGCTTGTCGCCCTGCTTGATCTCGGGAATGTATTTCTGTGCCATGGCCTGGTGGGCGCCATGGTTGGTCAGGGTCTCTATAATGACGCCGAGATTGTCGTCGTTTTCTTTAACGCGGAAGATCGAGCGCCCGCCCATGCCGTCCACCGGTTTCATAATGACATCACCGTGCTCGGCGTAGAATTCCTTCAGCCGTTGAGCAGAACGGGTCACAATCAGCGGCGGTGTGCAATCTTCGAACTGGGCGGCGAACAGTTTTTCGTTACAGTCGCGCAGAGTCGATGCGGGATTGACCACCAGTGCGCCTTGCTGCTCGGCAATTTCCAATATAAAGGTGGCCATCAGAAACTCACGGTCCACCGGTGGGTCCTGCCGCATCAGTATCACGTCCAGGTCACCCAGCGCCCGGTCCTGGCTACCGGCGAAGCTGAACCAGTCTTCCGGGTCCAGGTGTACGGTCAGGGCACGGGTCCGTGCCCTGGCCTGCCCGCCCTTCAGGTAAAGATCCGGCAACTCCATGTACTCGATTTCCCAGCCCCGCTTCTGGGCAGCCAGTAGCATCGCCAGTGAGCTGTCCTTCTTGAAATGGATCTTCTCGATGGGATCCATCACGATTCCGAGTCGGACTGTCATAATGCCTCGTCAGTTAAAAGGTTAAAAACACGAACCGGTCTGCAGAGCGCTGTGAGGATTAAGTGCTATGCTGAGATCACAGATGGTATTGTACCCGAGCCGCGAATGCATCCGGAGAAATCCCGTATCAATTACGTGACTCCCCAGGCAGAAGTACATTTGGTCACAAAGTTATACTTTTTATCCGGCCCCCAATACTCTATAAATGAGCGGGATTTATAGAACAACGTTAACGTTTGTGTTAAAACCCCCGGTTGAAAAATAACGACAGTCGCAGAGCGCAAGGCAGTTGGACAATGGATGACAACTTCGAGAATCTGAAGATTATGGTGATCGACGACAGCAAGACCATTCGTCGCACCGCCGAGACCCTTCTAAAGAAAGTCGGTTGCGAAGTCATTACGGCAACAGACGGCTTTGACGCTCTGGCGAAAATTGCCGATTCCCAGCCCAACATCATTTTTGTTGATATCATGATGCCCCGGCTGGACGGCTATCAGACCTGCGCACTCATCAAGAACAATTCCTCTTTCAAAAAGACGCCGGTCATCATGCTCTCCAGTAAAGACGGACTGTTCGACAAGGCCAAGGGCCGTATTGTCGGATCAGACCAATACCTGACCAAACCGTTCAGCAAAGACGAACTTCTTAACACCATTCGCCAGTACGTTCCCCAAGCGGAACAGTAAATCTGCTGAAGCAAAGAACTATTGAGGACACCATGGCCCGCATTCTGATTGTTGATGATTCCCCGACCGAGGTTAAGAAAATCTCGACCATTCTGGAAAAGCACAAGCATGAAGTGCTGACGGCCGACAACGGCGCCGACGGCGTTGCCAAGGCCCGCGCTGAAACACCGGACCTGGTACTGATGGACGTGGTAATGCCCGGCCTGAACGGATTCCAGGCCACCCGCCAGCTGACCCGCGCCCCGGAAACCGCTTCCATTCCTGTGGTTATCGTGACCACCAAGGACCAGGAAACGGACCGTGTATGGGGTACCCGTCAGGGTGCAAAGGGTTATCTCGTAAAGCCCGTCGTTGAAGACGATCTGATCAAAACAATCAATAGCCTGATTGCCTGATCCCCAACCGTGGAGTAAGCATGTCCGCCCAGGCCGCCCCCTTTGCAGTTCTGACGGATATCGCCCGACGCAGTCGTACCATGGCTGCCGGTCTGCCGGAACAACAGGAAGCCGTCGAACTCTGGAACGGCATCGGTTTTGTTCTGGCAGGTGAGCGCTATGTGGCGCCAATGGGTGAAGTCACTGAAATCCTCCATGTCCCCCGCTATACCCACATTCCGGGGGTTCATCAATTTATGTTGGGCGCCGCCAACGTGCGGGGCCGCCTCCTGCCACTGGTTGACCTTGCCGGCTTTTTTGAAGTTCCCCGCTCTTCCCGCAGTCAGCGTGAGCGCCGGGTGCTGGTTGTGGAGCAGGGCGATGTATTCAGTGGCCTGGTAGTCGACAGCGTCTCGGGCATGCAGTATTTCGCAGTGGACAGCTTTGTGGCCTCGCCACAGGATGTGCCTGCAAACGTTCAGCCGTTTGTAAATGGCGGTTACGAGCGTAATGAGGAAGTCTGGAAAGTGTTTTCCGCCGCCGAGTTACTCGGAGACGAACGCTTCCTGGATGTAGCGCAATGGTAAGGGCGGTGACAACGGCAGGAACTCCTTCCCGCCTGCCCAACGCCCGCAGAAACAAACTTGCCAATATTACGAAGAGGCCGGGAGCCAGAAAATGAAAAATAGAGCCGGAAGACTCAGTATGGGACAGGGAGGCAACAAACTGGTTGCCGGCCTGATCGCCGCACTGATCGCATTGACCGTCCTGCTCGTTGCAGTGCTGTTCATTATCAACAAGGACAGCCAAAACGACCAGGCATACATCGCCCACGCTTCGGAGCTGAGGGTACTGTCACAGGAAATCGCAAAGAACGCGACGGAAGCAGCGGGCGGTACCGCCTCGGCCTTCGACGCACTGCGACGTTCCCGTGACGAATTCGAGCGCCTTTGGGGCTATGTGGTTGATGGCAATCCGGATACCGGCCTGCCCCCGAGCCAGATCGCCCAGGACAGCGAAGTCCAGGCAACCTGGCAGGAAGTGCGGGACAACGCCGACAGCATTCTCTCTACCCGCGATGCTGTACTCGGCCTTCACGAAGTTGCCCGCACCCTGAACGAAACCATCCCGCAGCTGCAGGTGGAATACGACGACATCGTTCAGATCCTGCTGGATAACAACGCGCCTGCCGAACAGATCGCCCTGGCCCAGCGCCAGTCACTGCTGGCAGAGCGGATTGTGCGATCAGTCAATAACGTTCTCTCCGGTGATGAAGACGCGGTTATCGCCGCCGACCGTTTCGGACGTGACGCCAGCCTGTTCGGCCGTGTTCTCGAAGGCCAGGTGAACGGCAACCCCGCCATGGGCATTTCCCAGGTTAACGATGAAGATGCCATCTACGGCCTGGAAGCCGTCGGTGAGCTGTTCGAGTTCGTTTCCCAGAACGTAGACGCAATCCTTGAGGCCTCTCCCGACCTCTTCAAGGTACGTACCGCGGCCAGCGACATCTTCGAGAACTCACAGGTTCTGCTCGACGAGATCTCCGTTCTTGCCGAGGCCTTCACCGGCCAGGCCGGTTCACGGTTTGTCAGCCCCACCCTGGCATTCATCATTCTGGCCGCCATGGTCGGTATTGTTGTGATGATCGGTGTGGTGCTTTACCGCGAAGCCCAGGAGCGTCTTGCGACGACCCAGGAGCAGAACGAACAGAACCAGAACGCGATCCTGCGACTGCTGGACGAACTGGCTGACCTGGCGGATGGTGACCTGACTACCGAGGCCACGGTAACCGAAGACTTCACCGGTGCCATCGCCGATTCCATCAACTACGCGATCGACCAGATGCGCGGGCTGGTACAGGCGATTCGTGGTACCGCGGTACGGGTTGCGTCAGCTGCGCAGGAAACCCAGGCAACGGCCATGCACCTGGCCGACGCTTCCGAGCACCAGGCCCAGGAAATTGCCGGCGCCTCTGCCGCTGTAAACGAAATGGCGGTGTCCATCGACCAGGTATCTTCCAACGCGGCTGAATCCTCCGCGGTTGCGGAGCGGTCGGTTGCGATCGCGAAGAAAGGCTCGGAGGTGGTAAACAATACCATCCGCGGCATGGACAACATCCGTGAGCAGATCCAGGAAACCTCCAAACGGATCAAGCGTCTGGGTGAATCTTCCCAGGAAATCGGTGACATCGTATCGCTGATCAACGACATTGCCGACCAGACCAACATCCTGTCCCTGAACGCCGCCATCCAGGCCTCCATGGCCGGCGACGCGGGCCGGGGCTTCGCGGTGGTTGCGGACGAGGTTCAGCGCCTTGCGGAACGTTCCTCAGCAGCAACCAAGCAGATTGAAGCACTGGTTAAAACGATCCAGTCAGACACCAACGAAGCCGTTATCTCCATGGAACACACCACCGCCGAGGTGGTCCGTGGTGCCCGTCTGGCACAGGACGCGGGTATCGCCCTCGAGGAAATCGAGAACGTATCCATGTCTCTGGCGGAGCTGATCCAGAACATTTCCAACGCTGCGCGTCAGCAATCGTCCTCTGCGGCTCATATTTCCAACACCATGAACGTCATCCAGGAAATTACCTCGCAGACCTCCTCCGGTACCAACGCGACTGCGAAGTCCATCGGTAACCTGGCAGAGATGGCGTCTGAACTGCGGTCCTCTGTTGCGGGCTTCACACTGCCCGAGGAAGAGTCGGCCGACCTGGAAGAAGAGGAAGACAGCGACGTTCCGGTGGTGAGCTGATTATTGCTCCGAGGCTGCTGACAGTTTATGGCTGAAACACATACCCATCTGTCAACTGCCGAGGGCATCTGGTCCCTGCGCCGACTTCCCGATATGGATGAGGCGCAGTTCAGCCAGTGGCAGACACTGCTTGAGCATCGGACCGGCATCACCCTGCCTTCCGGCCGCAAGTCGTTTCTCGAGACCAACCTCGGGATTCGCATGCGGGAGATCGGGTGCAGCAGCTACCAGGCCTATTACGAACAGATTGTTTCCGGCCCGGATGCCATCGTCGAATGGTCCACCCTGGTGGATCGGCTGACGGTTCAGGAAACCCGGTTTTTCCGGGACCCGGACGCTTTCAGGCTGGTGTCGGACTATGTGCTTACCCGGCCCCGTGAGGTGCTGAAAAAGCGCCCTCTGGAGGCCTGGAGTGTTGGTTGCTCTACCGGCGAGGAGCCCTACACGCTGGCGATGCTGCTGAACGAATGCATGGAGGGATTGTCGTTGCAGCCACTGTTCGGGGTAACAGGCTCCGACATCAGCAAACCCGCCATCGACAAGGCTCAGTGCGGCCTGTTCAGTGCGCGCAAGTTGATGGGCATGGACGAAGCCATGAAGGCCAGGTACTTCCGGCCGGCAGAGCGGAACAACGTTGAAATTGTCAAAAGCATTCGGGAGCGGGTGTGTTTCACCAGGCTGAACGTGCTGGACCTGAAACACGCTCCCATGCACGGAATGAACATTATCTTCTGCCAGAATCTGCTGATTTATTTCCGGCGCTGGCGCCGGCGGGAAATCGTAAAACGGCTTGCAGAGCGGCTGGCGCCCGGGGGGTTGCTGGTCCTGGGCCAGGGAGAACTGACCGACTGGCAGCCCCCTGGCTTACAGAGGGTACCCTCGGAACATGTGCTGGCGTGGATCAAACGCCAGACTGACGAAGAATAACCGGAGTGGTTATGGGCAATCACCATGACAGCATCGCCCTGGACTGGGTTCGGGGCGAAATACAGGACACGCTGACCCAGGGTCAGCACGCACTGGAAGCGTATGTCGAGAATCGTGACGACACCGCGCGCCTGCGCTTCTGCCTGAACTATCTCCACCAGGTTCACGGTACCCTGCAGATGGTTGAGCTTTACGGCGCAGCCCTGCTGACCGAGGAAATGGAGAAGCTCACCCAGGCCGTCCTGAACGAGACCGTCGCCAGTGTGGATGACGCGGTGGAAGTATTGATGCAGGCTATCCTGCAGCTTCCCCAGTATCTGGAGCACCTGGCAAGCAGCAAAGACGATTTTCCGATGGTGCTGCTGCCCCTGCTGAACGACCTCCGGGCCGCGCGGGGTGAATCGCTGCTGTCCGATACGTCGCTGTTCAAACCTGACCTGGCACCCTCAAAGGTTGCCGCGGCTGCCAATGTGTCCCAGCGTCTGCAGGATCCGAAAGTTCTGGGCCACATCCGCAAGCTTCGCCAGATGTATCAGTTCGCTCTTGCCGGGGTTGTTCGCGAGGCCGACCTGGATGCCCACTTCGATTACATGCAGAAGGTCATCCAGCGGCTGGTCCGGTTGTGCCAGAAAACTCCCCGCGGCCAACTCTGGAAAGCGGCCGGCGCCTTCGTGGAAACCCTCCAGGAACACGCCAACCCGGTTAATACCGCCGTCAAGTCGTTGTTACGGGAGCTGGACGCCGAAATCCGTCGTCTGACCGACGAGCATGTGGACATTTTGCAGCAGCAAGCTCCCGAAGCCCTGCTCAAGCACCTGCTGTATTATGTTGCCCGTGCGCGGGAACTGGACACACCGCTGGTGCAGGAATTGCGCAACGACTACCGCCTGGAGCAGGCCCTGCCGTCGGATGATGATTTAGACGCTGCCAAAACCCGGGTATCCGGCCCCGGCCGCGATGCCATTCACTCGGTGGTCAGCGCCCTGAACGAAGAGCTCGCCAAGCTCAAGGATCAACTGGATCTGTTCGTGCGGTCGGAACTACGCCAGAACGATGAACTGGAAGAGCTGCTGCCGGGCCTGCGTCAGGTGGCCAATACCCTGGCGGTGCTGGGCCTTGGCATACCCCGCAAAGTCATTACCGAACAGCTCGAACTGGTGGAAAAGCTCTCCGCACAGCCTGAACCAGTGGACGACGGCACCCTGATGGATATCGCCGGAGCTCTTCTGTACGTGGAAGCCAGCCTGGCTGGCCTCGACAGTGAACGGCATTCAGAGAGCAGCAGTGATGAAAATGAACAGCAGTCCGTTAACATGGGCTCGCGGGAACTTGGAGAAGCCAGCAGTGCCTTGCTGAGGGAATCACGCAATACCCTCGAGCAGGTCAAGACCGCTATCGTCAATTTCATTGCCTCGCAATGGGAAACCGGCGAGATAGAGCATGTGCCCGGTTTGCTCCACAGCATTCGCGGTGGCCTGAGCCTGATCCCCCTGGATCGAGTTGCTGATATGCTGACGGCGGCCGAGCGTTACATCACCGACGTACTGCTTGGGGGTAAGCAGGTTCCTGACTGGAAGCAACTGGACACCCTGGCCGATGCCATCACCAGTATCGAGTACTACCTGGAGCGACTGGCCGAGGGTATTGAGGACAACGACAGTGTGCTCGGCGTAGCCGAGGCGAGTCTCAATTCTCTCGGTTTCCCCGTTGGCAAGGAACCCACCTGGCGGCATCCCTCGGAAGAGGATGTTCCCGTGGTGGAGACGGAAGTGCCGGCAGAGTCAGCTGCAAGTGACTCCAAAGGTTCCGACGAAGAGCTGCTGGACGATGAGATACTCGGCATCTTTGTAGAAGAGGCCGAAGAAGTTCTGGAAACCATTAACGAATTCTATCCCCGCCTGCGCCAGAACCATGACGACCGCGAAGCATTAACGGAAGTTCGCCGTGCCTTCCATACCCTGAAAGGGAGCGGCCGGCTCGTGGGCGCCACCAGTATCGGTGAGCTGGCCTGGTCGGTAGAAAACCTGCTGAACCGGGTGATTGACCAGACACTCCGCCCGAACGACGACATGTTCGGCCTCGTCGACGACGTTAACAGCCGGATTCCTGCGCTGATCAATGATTTCCGTAGTGGCCAGTCTGATGGTGACGTGACGGAGCTCATCGAGCGCGCCGAAGCCATGTCCACCACCCGCAAAACCGACCCCGACAGCGATACCGAAGAACTCGCGGCGGAATCGGGCAGCAATGAAGAGGCAGACACACAACCAGATGCCCCGGCAGAGGCACCGACAGCCGCCGGGCAGTGGTCTTCCGAAGACAGTTCCGAAGACGATCTCATCGATGACGAAATTCTCGAGATCTTTATCGAGGAAGCCGGAGAGGTACTGGATACCATCCGTGAATTCCTGCCCATGCTTCTGCGCCAGCATGATGACCGTACCGCACTGTCTGAGGTCCGGCGTGCGTTCCACACCCTGAAGGGCAGTGGCCGTATGGTTGGCGCACTGGTTGTTGGCGAGCTGGCATGGTCCGTCGAGAATATGCTGAACCGTGTGATCGACGGTAGCATCTTCATGAATGATGACATTGCCGGCCTGCTGGAGGAGGTGACCACCGTCCTTCCGGAGCTGGTGGAAGATTTCGAGAAACGGCGTGCTCCGTCCCGTGATACCTCTGTGCTGGAAGCACGTGCGGAAGCACTTGCCAACGGCGAGATCCCCGACGCCAGCACCATGCCGCCATGTGAGCCATCGGCGGCAGGAGATGACGAAGACACCGCGGTCGACCCGGTACTGCTGGACATCTTCGAGAGTGAGACCGAGACCCACCTGCAGACCCTTCAGGACTTCCTGCGTGCCGCCGGTGACAAAGCCAGTGTTGCCTATACTGACGATCTCTCCCGCGCTCTTCACACGCTGAAAGGCAGCGCGCATACCGCTGGTATCGGCCCAATTGCCGCGGTGATCACACCGCTTGAACGGTTTGTCAAGGAAGCCCGCGCCCAGAACAAGCGCGCAGACCAGGAAGTCGTCAGCCTCATTGGTGATGCCTGCAGCTTCCTGACCCAGGGCCTGAGACAGATCCGGGAGAACCCACAGGGCGACCTTCCCGGCACGGAGGACTTCCTGGAGAAGCTGGAACAGGTCAGCAATACCACGCTACGTGGCGCCCGTTCCCGTGATGATGAACCGGAAAAGGATAACCGTCCGCAGCTGGTTCAGCTGTTCCTCAACGAGGGCCTGGACATCCTGCTGGATGCAGACCGGATTCTTGATGAATGGGCAGACAATCCGCAACAGACCTCTGCGCTGGATACGCTTCGCACCGAATTGCACCAGTTGACGGACGGGGCACAACAGGCAGGCCTGACAGACGTCGCCGAACTTTCGGGGGCACTCACCAATGTCTACGAGCGTGCTGCGAAGCCGGGATTCCTGCCAGATCCGTTTTTCTTCGACACAATTCGTGCCGGCCACGAACACCTGATCAACATGATGGACCAGGTCGCAGCCGGGCTTGCCACAGAAAGCGGTGAAGAGCTGATTGCCGGGCTGGACGCGCTCGCGGTGGATGTTTCCGAAGAAGCAGAAGCTGAAACACCGGATGCTTTCGAACAGGAATTCACCGGCGACCTGGAGGAAATCGACCGCAGCTTTGATCTTGACGCTGACGATACATCGGAAGAGAGCGACGAACTGCCACCGCTGGCGGAAACCGATGAAGATATGGATCAGGAACTGGCGGAAATCTTCCTGGAGGAAGCCCGTGACCTGATCGACAGCACCGCCGACGCCCTGCAGAGCTGGAGCGATAATACCGGCAATCTTGACCTGCTGCGCCTTTTGCAACGAGACCTGCACACCCTGAAAGGTGGTGCGCGCCTTGCTGATATCCCTTCAGTTGGTGACCTGTCCCACGAACTGGAAAACCTGTTCGAAGGGCTGACCGAGCAGCGGCTTGCTGTTACCGGCGAACTGTCCGACCTGCTGTTCCGCTGCCACGACCGTTTAGCGGGCATGGTTGACGCCCTGGAACAGAATGAACAACCGCGACCGGCACCGGACCTCATCAGTGAAATCCACGCTTACATGGACAATGCCAATGGCTCTCGGCCGGTGACGGACGTGAAGCATGATGACGCCGAAGCCGAAGGTGATGAAGACATTCCGCTGGCTGACCTGGACGATAGCGACAGTCCGGAACCGGAACATGCCACTGATCTCTCACACCTTGATCCGGAGCTGATCGGCATCTTCCTGGAAGAAGCCTACGACCTGATCAATTCCACGGGCAGTGCCCTGCATACCTGGAGCGAAGATACCGCCAACCGCGACGTCGCGGCGGAACTGCAGCGAGATGTTCACACACTCAAGGGTGGCGCCCGCATGGCTGGTGTCAACGCCATTGGCGACCTGACCCACGTGCTTGAAGACCTGTTCGAGAAAGTGGCCGAGGGTCAGCTCAGCGCCAGTGAAGACATGAACAATCTGCTGTTTGCCTGCCACGACCGGCTTGCACAAATGGTCGAACAGGTTGCCACGCAAAAGCCGTGTCCGCCGGCAACGGAGCTGGTTGAACAGGTGGAAGCCATTCTCGCTGGCAAGTCGTTGCCCTCGGAACAGCCGGATCTGGTGCCGGATACGTCCGTCGCCGATGCCATTCCACGGGCTTCCGATGATGACCTGGTCGGCATCTTCCTCGATGAGGGCATGGAGATTCATGAGGCCATAGGCGAATGCCTGGCCCAGTGGCGCGATGAACCGGAAGAGCTGGTCGGCGTGACTCAGCTGCAACAGGAACTGCACACTCTCAAGGGTGGCGCGCGCCTGTCGGATGTTGATCCCATTGCAGACCTGGCCGAAGCCTGGTCAGACGCCCTGGACCCACTGATTGCCGGTGCCAACAATCAGTTCACTCTGTTGGAGCTCAGCGAGAAGGCCCATGGCTCCTTGCAAAGCATGCTCTCCAACCTGGAAGATGGCAGCAAGCCGGTAGCTGACAAAGCACTCATCGACGCCTTGAGCGATGCCCACAAGGCCTCTGGCGATGAGCTTGCCGAAGCCGACGCGCCAGCCGCAGCATCCAGCGATGACGATTCTGTTGACGCCGAGGTGTTGGAGATCTTCCTGGAAGAGGCCGGCGAGATTCTTGATCAGCTGGAACAGTTACTGGACGACTGGCGTAAGGACCCGGCCAACCACCATTTCAACCAGGAAGCCCAGCGTGCACTGCATACCCTCAAGGGTGGAGCCCGGCTGTCGCAACTGGGTGAGCTGGGGGACAAGGCTCATGGTCTTGAGACAAGACTGATTGACCTGGGTGGCAACACTCCGGGTGAAGAAGCCTGGCAGGCCATTACCGAAGATCACGATGGCATCGTGGCACTGGTCGCTGACATCCGTAACCGGTTCGAAAACACCGGGGCGGTTCCCGAACCCGCCAAACCGGAAGCGAAAGCACCGGTAGCGCCCGAGCCAGCGGCGGAAAAGCCCGCCCAACCGGAAAAACCGGTAGTGCCGGCGCCCAAGCCCAACAAAACGCTTTCCAAGGCCCCGGCAAAAGCGGCCGCTGCCCAGCGCGCGCCCCAGGAAACCATCCGGGTATCCGCCCCGCTGCTGGACGAGCTGGTTAACCTGGCTGGCGAAACCAGTATTACCCGTGGCCGCCTGGAGCAGCAGACCAGCGACTTCAGCCATAACCTGGACGAAATGGCCGCCACCATCGAGCGTCTGCGAGAACAGCTGCGCCGGATGGAAATCGAGACCGAGACACAGATCCTGTTCCGCGCAGAGAAAGAGCATGGCCCGGATTACGGCGACGACTTCGACCCGCTGGAAATGGACCGCTATTCCGCCATCCAGCAGCTGTCGCGGGCACTGACGGAGTCGTCCTCGGACCTTGCAGACCTGCGGGAGACCCTGTCGGACCGGGTTCGGGATACCGAGACCCTGCTGGTGCAGCAGTCACGGATCAACACGGAACTTCAGGAAGGTCTGATGAAGACCCGAATGAACCCGTTTTCCTCCATGGTGCCCAGGCTGCGCCGCATCGTTCGCCAGATCAGTGGTGAGCTCAGCAAGAAGGTCGAGTTTGATGTCCGTAACCCCGAAGGGGAGATGGACCGAAACATCCTGGAACGCATGATTGCGCCGCTGGAACACATGCTGCGTAACGCGCTGGACCATGGCATCGAGACACCGGCAGACCGCAAGAAAGCTGGTAAGCCGGAAACCGGTGAGGTAACCCTGTCGCTCACCCGTGAAGGCGGCGATGTGGTACTGCGGATGATCGACGATGGCGCTGGCATTCCGGCCCAGGTCATTCGCGACAAGGCCATTCGTCAGGGCATGATGGCGGCGGATGAAGAGCTGAGCGAGCGGGAAGTCCTGCAGTTCATCCTGCAGCCGGGCTTCTCCACCGCACAACAGGTCACCCAGATTTCCGGCCGTGGTGTGGGCATGGATGTCGTTGCCAGCGAGATCAAGCAGCTCGGCGGCAGCCTGGATATCGACTCCACTGTCGGCAAGGGCACAGTCTTCACCGTTCGCCTGCCATTTACGGTGTCGGTCAACCGGGCCTTGATGGTGTCTACCGGCGAGGATTTCTACGCCATACCGTTGAACACCATCGAAGGCATCGTGCGGGTCAGCACCTACGAGCTTGAGGAATACTACAAGCCCGATGCGCCGCTGTATGAATACGCCGGCCAGCAGTATCGCCTGCAGTATCTGGGCAGCCTGCTGAACAGCGATCATCATCCCAAACTTCAGGGCCAGGCACTGCCACTGCCGGTGATTCTGGTGCGTGGTGCAGAGCAACCCATGGCCCTGCAGGTAGACAGCCTGATGGGCAGCCGCGAAATCGTGGTTAAATCCCTTGGCCCGCAATTCGCTACCGTGCGAGGTGTCTCCGGCGCCACCATCCTTGGTGATGGTAACGTGGTGGTGATCCTCGACCTGCCGGCCATGATCCGTTCTGACATCCTCTCCGAACGCCAGCGTATCGCCAACCTCGAGAAAGCCAAGGAAGCGGCACGCCGCGAGGAACAGTCCACCATGGTTATGGTAGTGGACGACTCGGTTACCGTGCGCAAGGTAACCTCGCGCCTGCTCGAACGTAACGGCATGGAAGTAATCACTGCGAAGGACGGCCTGGATGCGGTGGCACAGCTTCAGGACCACAAGCCGGATATCATCCTGCTGGACATCGAGATGCCCCGCATGGACGGTTTCGAAGTGGCCAGCTTTGTGCGCCATGATGAGAATCTCAGAGATACGCCGATCTGCATGATCACCTCCCGGACCGGGGAAAAGCACCGTGAACGGGCGCTGGCCATAGGTGTCAACGAATACCTCGGTAAGCCCTTCCAGGAGACCGAGCTGCTTGACACCATCATGCGGCTGACCGGGAATCAGTGATGACCGGTCAGCCAGGACGGCCAACGGTCGGTATAGTCTCGGACATTGTTCTGCAGCGCCACAGGTTGCAGGAAGCGACGTCCAGGTTTGGCCTGGACGTTTGCTTTTCTGGCGACCCGGATCGTCTCCAGGGTTATCCGGAATTTCCGGATGCCTCCCTTTGGCTGATCACCCTGAAAGACGAAGCGGATCATCCTGTGCTGTTCGATCATCTTCTGGAAAATACCGAAGCGCCCGTCCTGTTTGGCCTGGACTCTGCCCCGAAACCCGGAACCACCGAGTATTTTCGCTGGGAACGCCGGCTGCTGGACAAGCTGGAACAGTCCCTGGGGCACATAGAGAAGCTGGATTCCGCGGCCGCTATCGAGGAACTCGACAACGAGCCGCCAAAGGCAGCAACCTCGCCCACACTGCCACACTGGATTTCGCCGGCATCGCCAGACCTGCCTGCCGAAGAGATCTGGATTCTGGGCGCTTCACTCGGCGGCCCAGCTGCGGTTAAAGCCTTTCTCGATAATCTGCCGGCGGGATTACCAGTAGGCTTTGTCTATGCCCAGCATATAGACAACAATTTTACCGAGGTGCTCACCCGGGTGCTGGGGCGCCACGCCCACTATCAGTTGAAACCGGCAGAAAGCGGGTATCGCATTCACAACGGTGACGTTATCCTGATGCCGGTAGAGCACGAGTGGACCCTGGACGACAGCGGTGCGCTCGAGCAGCGGGAGACGCCCTGGCCGGGCCCCTATGGGCCGTCCATTGACCAGGTGCTGTTGAATATTGGTGACCATTACGGTGCGCGCTGCCACGCTATTTTGTTCTCCGGTATGGGCAACGATGGCGCTATTGCAGCACCTTTGCTGAAGGCCTACGGCAGCCGCATCTGGGTCCAGGAAAGTTCCAGCTGCGGAAACAGTTCAATGCCCGATTCGGTGGCCGCAACCGGCTGTGCTGTATTCTGCGGCACGCCGGAACAGCTGGCCCGAGAACTCGTCAAAACGATTGAAGAATCCTGCCTGCTCAAGGGCCGGCAAAAACGGGATTCCGCCTGAGGACATGAGTAATGAACGACAACAGCCAAACCCTGCCCTGCGTAATGATTCCAATGAGCGGAAAACAACTGCTGTTACCGAACGTTTCGATAGCCGAAGTAGTGGATTTCGCCAGTTCCGACCCGGCAGCCAATACACCGGAATGGCTAGTGGGTGAACTTGATTGGCGTGGACTGAACCTGCCGGTAATCTCGTACGACGCAGCCAACGGCGGCAAACTCACTGTGCCCGGTGGTAATCGTGGGCGAATTGTGGTGCTTAATACCATTGGTGACCATCATAATTCTGTGCCCTTCATGGCCCTGGTCACCCAGGGGATCCCCAGCCAGAACCGCCTCACCGAAGACCAGGTCAGACAGATTGACGGCGAGACCGGACCGGCGGACCTGATGGTGGTGGAAGTCGACGGCGAAACTGCCATCATCCCCGATCTTGGTTATCTCGAATCCCTTGCACTGGAAGTCTCCCGATAGCAGACGTGGCACTGTTTTTTGCTAATGTTATAATGTTGCAAATTTTGCAGGACAGTGCCCATGTCATCCAGTGCTCTTCCCTATCGTCCCCACAATCACCAGGCCTGTGTAACCCAGGCATTGGCCGATGCCAGAGCCATCTGTCAACAGCATAATGCCCGCCTGACACCAACCCGCGAGCGGGTGCTCGAACTGATCTGGCAGTCCCACAAACCCCTCGGGGCCTATGACGTTCTCGCGGTACTGGCAGAGGACGGCCACAACGCCGCCCCACCTACCGTTTATCGGGCCCTCGACTTCCTTCAGCAATACGGGCTGGTGCACCGCATCGCCTCGCTGAACGCGTTTACCGGTTGCACCCATGCTGGCAAGAGCCACAATGGCATGTTTCTGATCTGCCGCTGGTGCGGGAACGTGCTGGAACTGACAGCACCCGCTGTCTCCAGTGCCGTCAATACAGCCGCTGCTGAAGAATCCTTCCGCCCGGAGGATGTGACTATTGAGGTATCCGGCTGTTGCCCACGCTGTGCCGCGGATAATGCTCATGACTGAAGCTCTGGTAGAACTCCGGCGAGTAACCGTTAACTTTGACAACCGGCCAGTGGTTGACCACGTGGATCTGCGGGTGCAGCGGGGAGATATCATCACCATCATTGGCCCCAACGGTGCAGGCAAAACGACGCTGATCAAAGCTGTTCTGGGTATTCAGCCAATCTCCGAAGGCGCTCTGAGCATGGCCCCCGGGCTGACCATCGGTTACGTACCCCAGCATCTGACCCTGGAGACCACATTACCGCTCAGCGTAAAGCGATTCATGCTGCTCAGTGGTCGTTCCCGCCAGGAATGCCAGGAAGCACTGTCGAAGACGGGTGTGGAACACCTGATTAATGCCTCGGTCCATCACCTCTCCGGGGGCGAAAAACAGCGGCTGCTGCTCGCCCGTGCACTGGCCCGCAGGCCGGACCTGCTGGTGCTGGACGAACCTGCACAGGGTGTGGATATAAACGGCCAGGCAGCGCTCTATGACCTGATCCGAAGCCTGCGGGACGAACTGAAATGTGGCGTGATCATGATCTCCCATGACCTGCACCTGGTCATGGCAGCCACCGACAAGGTTATCTGCCTCAATCAGCACGTGTGCTGCAGTGGTTACCCAGCGGATATCTCCCACGACCCGGCTTTCATTGAAACCTTCGGACGTCCGGTAGCGGAAAGCCTGGCGGTGTACCATCACCACCACAACCACAGCCACGACCTGCACGGTGATGTTGTTTCCGGTGACCAGGATGATGCCCACGGGGAGTGCTCCCATGTCCATCATTGATGCGGTACTCGGAGACTTTTTCTGGCGAGCACTGATCGGCGGCCTTGGCGTGGCCCTGGTCGCCGGGCCGCTGGGCTGCTTCGTGGTGTGGCGGCGCATGGCTTATTTCGGCGACACCCTGGCCCACTCCGCACTGCTGGGCATTGCCCTGAGCTTCCTGATTAGTGTGCCCATCAATCTGGGAGTGATCATCACCTGCGTGGTGCTGGCTATTGCCCTGGTGCTGTTTTCCCGCAGCAAAACCCTGGCTACCGACACACTGCTGGGGATTCTGGCCCACAGTGCGCTCGCCATTGGCCTGGTAACCCTGAGTTTTATGCCCGATATACGGGTGGACCTGACTGGCCTGCTGTTCGGCGACCTGCTGGCCATGAGCCGCCATGATCTGCTCTGGATCTACGGCGGTGCTGCGCTGATTCTGGGTTTGCTGACCGTGCTTTGGCGGGGACTGTTGATGAGCACCATTCACGAGGAACTGGCGAAAGTCGAAGGCGTTCCGGTAGAGCGTCTGCGGCTGGCGCTGATGCTGATGTTCTCCATAGTGATCGCCGTTGCCATGAAAATTGTCGGCGTACTGCTGATCACCGCATTGCTGATTATCCCGGCGGCCACCGCCCGCCGCCTGGCCACCAATCCCGAGCATATGGTGGGCATGGCCATCATATTCGGTTTTATTGCCGTTAGCGGCGGGCTGACGCTGTCATGGCATCTGGATACACCGGCAGGCCCTTCCGTGGTGGTCACTGCCTTTTCGGTGTTTTTGCTGGTCTACGGCTCGGCGCGCCAGACCCAGGCGTGAATTCAGGTAATGGGGTACCGTTGACCGGCGCTGTAGCCGTGATCCCAAGTGTGGACTAAAGTAGAGAGGCAGGCAGTCCCCTAAAACCTCGCCAACGGTTATGGATCAACCTATGGAAAGCCTCGGACTGACAGGGAAAGGACATATTCTGGCGCTGCCTCACCTATGGGCTCCGCTGCTGATTCTTGCCGCCGGACTGGCGGTAACCGGCGTCACGGCGCTGGCGCTGGAGAGCCAGTCGCGCACCCTGGCCGAAGAGATCTATCACCGCCAGCACAACACTCTTGTTGCCCGATTGAGCGGCTATGAAGAGCTTCCACCCATAGTCATCGACGGGGCGGTGCCCCGGCAAACAGTAAACGACTCCACATCCGTCGAGCTCTGGCTGGCAACCGTGTTCAAAAATTCCGTACCAGGCATGCTCAATCTGCGCATTGATACCCTTCAACGGCACACCAAGTTGCCGCTGTATCAGACCATTCACACCGCCAACCCCGATCACTCCCGGTCATTGCGCTCTGAAATAGCCGTTGGGGAAAACCGATGGTTGCTGACCACCCTACCTGATACCGGGTTTCTGGAGCGCCCCGCGCAACAATCGTTTCAATTCGTGTGGCTGGCAGGGCTGATAATGACTTTGCTTGCAGCCATTATTGTCACCTTACTGTGCCTGCGCATACGGCACTGGCAAACGCGTTTCCGCAATGCAGACAAGGGGCGTGAGCAATATTTACAGCAACTCAATAACATGCAGGTGGAAAAATCGATTCTACGGCAGGCGTTGAATGATAGTGAACAACGTAGCCGAGACCTGGTAGCGCTATCCGGAGCAACCATCTGTGAGCTGGATGAAGATGGCACGACCGGGTACGTCTCGCCCCAGGTGGCTGATCTTCTCAAAAAGGCACCAGCTGATCTCGCCGGGTTGCCCTTCGAGCAACTGGTTGATCCAGCCTCCCTGGATAATTTCCGCCTGGCTCTTCAAGCATCGAGACAGGAACGGCAAATCCAGCGGATTGACCTGAAGCTGCTGGACTCCGGGGATCACCAGGTGCCGGTTACGTTGCGGGCTCTGGCGTTACGGGACACATTTCGCGGCTTCTGCGGCTACCGGCTCAGCCTTCAACCCAATGGTTATGGCTCCTGACCGGTAACTCAGGGGGCCCGGAAACCGTCAGCGTTTTCCATCCAGCGGCCGTAACACATCTTTCAGGCGGCCGGAATCAACCAGTTCCATGAACTCATCGCCCAGGCGATCACTCTCGGCAATGGCCTTGCGCCAGGCGCGCTCGCGGCCGGCATCATCACCCAGGTAACGCTCAAAATCCTTGCGGTCCGGCAGTTTCTTGTCGGGCAGCGTCTGCAGGTATTCCGGCGATGGCGAGACCAGCATCACATCCTGCAGCCGGGTCGCATCGCCCCGGCGCCAGGGCAGGGTCTTGTCGAACCAGCCGGGAACCACCTTATCGGTGAAATGGGGATACAGAATCACGCCTGGCTGCTCATAGGGCAGATCCAGGTGGTAGTCCAGCAGGCCACCATCACGGTACAGGCCTTCCGGGGCCCCTGGAATGTTGCGGACACCGGACATCACCATGGGGATGGAAGCAGAGGCCAGAAGCGCGGGCATCAGGTTGTCGCGGGTCAGGGCCACTTCGTGGCTGGGGAAGTCCACCAGTCTGGCCAGCGGCGCTTTGATCCGGGCGTCGTGCATAATGCCCCGTTCCATGAAGCGGCCCAGGTGATGGCGGCTCACCATGTTGGCGCTGATGGCATTCATCAGGCCCAGGCTGAGCCGGCCTTTGGTGTCATGCGCCAGCATGCCACGACTGCGAACGACAACAATGTTCAGGCGGTACCAGGGATGATTGAGGATATGGTCTTCACAGCCGGCGAGCAGTTCCTCCAGAAACAGCACGCTCTTGCGGCTGACTTCCGCCATGCTGACACCTTTGGCAAAGCGCTGGGAGGTGTACAGGTCCGCCAGCCGGGCCAATTGTGCCTTGGGGTCGTCTGTTGACGCTACCGCTGCGAAGCGCCAGCTGCCAATGGACGAGCCAATCAGCGAACGTACCTGCGGAGCCCGTGGCAGAAAATCTCCGAAAATCGCCTTATCCAGACCAGAAATACCCAGCGCCTTGGGGCCACCGGCCGCACCGGGAACAACATGCACATCGGCTGCGGTAAAGGGCTTTTCCTGCAACCGCTCAAAGGCTCGGCTTCCGGCGCGGATGGTCAGCGCGGGCGGGCGGGTGTGTACGGCGGTCATAGGGTCTCCTTGCTCAGAGCCGCAAGTTTATCGGACTGCAGGCCGGGCAGCCATAGCCAGGAGGGCACTGGTACCGGGATGTAAAACCGGCTTTCCTCCCGCAAAGGTCGTGCTAGACTTCGGTATGGCCTTATCCAGGAAGTCTGGCCCCAATTTAAACAGCCGGAGTATGCTGTGAACCCTCTTGCCGCCACAAATAGCCTGGCTACAAATCCAACCCTTGCGGTACTCGGTTTCAAGCGTCAGATCGTCTACCACCTTCATTTCTGGGCATTTGTCGCCGTTGCACCGCTGGTAATGGTGCAGTGGCGGCAGGACAATATCCTGCTGGCGCTGCTGTTAGTGCTTTTCTGCCTGAACGCAGTGGCAGTGATTGCCTTTCTCCGGTTTCGCGGCAGCTATTTCCTGAACGGCCGGCTGTTTCCCATACTCGCAGTGTTGTGCGCCGCCTACTCCACCACAATCAATGGTCACGCAGGGCTCTACTGGGCCTATCCCGCAGCAGCAGCCCTGTTTTTTTTGCTCCCACTCAGGGAAGCCATTGCCAGCAATATCACTTTTGTCGTCAGCATGGCGGTGGTGTCCTTTACGCAATTTCCCGAGGCAGATTTCTGGCGCATCACCTTTTCCCTGGGAATTACCTGCGTGTTTGTCATGATCTTTGCCTGGCTGGTGGGACGGCTTCAGACGGAGCTGACCCGGCTGGCCACTACCGACCCACTCACGGGTTGTCTTAACCGGTCTCAGCTGGCGGACCTGCTCAATGGCCAGATTCAGATGCGCGAACGCTATGAGCGTGTTTCAAGCCTGGTCTTGCTGGACCTGGACTATTTCAAGACCATCAACGATCGCTGGGGCCACCTGGCCGGAGACAGAGTTCTGCAGGAGCTGTCATCCAGGCTGCGCAAGCGGCTGAGGGAGAACGACCGCCTGTTCCGCATTGGCGGCGAGGAATTCATGCTGGTACTGCCGGAAACCCGCCAGAAAGACGCTGACAAGCTGGCAAAGGAACTGCTGACAAGCATCAGCGCCCGCCCCTTCATTGAAGGTATACAGATTACCGCCAGCGCCAGTGTGGCGGAAGTCAACAAGGGCGAGACCTGGTCCGTATGGCTGAACAGGGCGGACCAGGCGCTTTATGAAGCCAAGGCAAGGGGGCGAAATCAGGTAGCCAACGCTGTGATGCGCCAGGAAGTCACACCACCTGAAGACACGGACTCCCTGCTGGCTGATGCCTAGCGTCCCGTCTGGCTACTCCGTATGCCGGCAAAAGTCCCGCCAGGCACGGTAGACCTCTGAAGCACTCTCAAAATGCGGGTAGTGGCCGACATTACGCAGACTGACGACATCCGGCTCCGGGATAAGCTCCCGATACCGCCTTGCCATTGCGGCACCTGAAACCGGGTCCGCCACCCCGGAAATCAGCCTCATCGGCTGTTTCGCATTCTGTAACGCGCCAACCCAGCGATGTCGGTGGCAACGGCGTTCTTCCATAAATTGAATCAGATTGTGCAGGATGCCGCGACCGTTGTTGTAGGTAAGCAAATACCAGAAATCATCCATGTCTTTCGGGTCAGGCATATTCCCCGGTCCAAACAGGCGCCGAAAATTCCGCTCAAAAGTGCGACGGGACAGCCCCCGACTGAGCAACCCGCCCAAAGGACTGCGCAGCAGTTTCTGTATCAGCAGGGGATTGTGAACTTCCGGAAACAGCGCCCCGTTGAGAAAACCGACCCGTTTGATGGCAAATGGCAACAAGCCCTCCTGGTCACGCGCCAGCAACTCCTGCGCCACACTGCATCCATAGTCGTGGGCAAAAAGGCTGACCTGTTTTAACCCGAGCCCGGCAATCCAGCCTTCAAACATGTCGGCCTGGTCTTCGATACTGTAATCATAGAGCGCCGGTTTGTCGGAGAAGCCGAATCCCAGCATATCGAGGGTAAATACCGAATGATGTTGCACCAACATCGGCCACAGGCGGTTCCAGTCCCAGCTGGCGGTGGGAAAGCCATGGAGCAGCACCAGGGCATCACCCCGGCCCGCCATTCGGCTGAAAATAGCGTGCCCGCCATAGGAGAACCATTTGCCTTCATGCTGCCAGCTTTCCAGCGTCCCTGTCTTTGCGCCGTGGGTTTTCAGGCCCTGCGCTCCTGGTATTACCTGTTCCATTCCGGTTTCCTGAAACCTGCCTGAATCTGGAACTCTAAATCAATCCAGCCGTGCCCGCCATATTCCCGCGGGCAATTTGCGAAACGGGTCGGTTGTGGTGGTCTTTTTGATCGGTGCAATCGTAATTCTGGAGGCGATCGGCAAATTCCCTTAAGCTTTCGCCTTTGAACCGACTAATGACACCGGAAGCATCTATGACCAACAAGCTTGACGACCTGGCCAACCATTTCCAGCAGATAATTGCCGGCCTGGGCGAAAATCCGGGCCGCGAGGGCCTGCAAGACACCCCGCTGCGGGCTGCAAAAGCCATGCAGTTTCTCACCCAGGGCTATAGACAGAATCTTGAGGAGCTGGTTAACAATGCCGTTTTCGAGTCTGCCATGGATGAAATGGTCGTGGTTCAGGACATCGAGCTCTACAGCATGTGCGAGCATCACATGCTGCCATTTATAGGGAAGTGTCATATCGCCTACCTGCCCCAGGGCAAGGTACTCGGGCTATCCAAGTTTGCACGCATTGTTGACATGTATGCCCGTCGGCTTCAGATCCAGGAAAACCTGACTCGTGAAATAGCTGAAGCCATTGAGAGCGTTACCGGCGCCAAGGGTGTGGCCGTGGTCATCGAAGCCCAGCATATGTGCATGATGATGCGGGGCGTTGAAAAACAGAACTCGCGCATGAAGACCTCGATGATGCTGGGCCAGTTCCGTAAGTCCCAGGCCACACGAACTGAATTCCTGACACTGATTCGGGATCGCTGAACAGCCGTGGATAACCAGGAGGCCAGATGACTGCAGTGACCGCCAACAATCAGGCAACCGTGCGTATAAAGGACCTGTTGCTACGCGCTTATATCGGGATCAAGGAAGAGGAGATCAACAATCAGCAGGATGTGCTGATTAATGTTCGTTTGACCTACGATGCCGCAGACGCCATCAACCAGAACGATATCCGTTCGGCACTGAACTACCGCACCATTACCAAACAGATCATCAGCCACGTAGATGGCAATCGGTTTGCACTTCTGGAGCGGCTTACCCACGAAGTGCTCAGCATCGTGATGGAACATGAAGCGGTGAGTTGGGCGGCAGTGGAAATCGACAAGCCCCATGCGTTACGCTACGCCGAATCGGTGTCTGTCTGTCTTGAGGCGCACCGGGCCACCTGACAAGTCGGTATATTCATGTCCCGTAACAATCCTGAACAACTGCGCAGAATACTCGAAACCGTCCGCACCATTGCCCTGGTCGGCGCCAGCGACAAGCCCAATCGTCCCAGCCATGAAGTGATGGCCTACCTGCAGGGGCGCGGTTACCGGGTAATACCCATCAATCCCCGGCTGGCCGGTAAGACGGTGCTCGGTGAAACCGTCTATCCCGATCTCGCTTCTTTGACCACGCCCGTGGATATGGCGGATCTTTTTCTCGCTCCCGACCACACAGACCCGGTTATAGACGCTGCCATCAAACAGGCCATACCGGTTATCTGGATGCAGATCGGCGTTATCAATGAACAAGGCGCATTGCGAGCTGAAGAGGCGGGCATCACCGTTGTCATGGACAAATGCCCCAAGCAGGAAATTCCACGCCTTGGCATAGCTCCCGTAACACAATCTGCGACGTGAAATCGACAACCGCCCGTCGCCGTTGACCAAGTGTCTGTCCCGGATAAGCGTTTTCGGGATATCATTAGACCTTCTGGGCCAACAATTAGTAACAGATTGTCGCGTTTATCCCTCATAATCGGGTGAAATTGGCCGATAAACCAGTCAGTCGATTCATCAACCGGAGCACTTAGTGGACAAACCTGCATCAGCGCTGACCCTGTTCGTCAGGGGTTTGCTGAACCCGGCTTTTCCAGCACTGATTTTCCTGGTGTTTCTGGGAATTGCCCTGGTTCTGCAATACGGCCTGGAAGAGCAGGATAACTCCCAGATCCAGTCCAACCTGGACAACGAAGCCCAATCCATGGCGAGCCGGCTCGAGCGGGAATTTCTGGTTCATGTTGATGCCATTCGCCGTATGGCAGAACGTTTTGAGGCCATCCCCGATATGCCCCGGGAAATCTGGGAACAGGATGCTCGCAACTATCTGTCTGATTTTGGTGTCTACCAGGCAATTGAATGGATTGACCGGAATTATATGATCCGTTGGATGGAGCCCTATGAGGGCAACGAGGATGCCATTGGCTACAACGTGGCTTTCTCCCCGGAACGACTGGACTCCCTGCAGCAGGCGCAGACCAGTGGAAACCTCGATATTTCCGGCGTTATAGACCTGAAGCAAGGTGGTAAAGGCCTGGTCATCTACGCCCCTGTATTCAGCGGCGACGCCAACAATGGCTTCATTGCAGGCGTATTCCGGATGGACGTCCTGGCCAGGCACCTGCTTACCAGCAGCGCCCTGGAGTTTTTCCACATCGAAATCAGGGACGGCGGAGAACCAGCCTACGAGCTCAACAGCTCAACCAACACCGACCCCGGCTTTTCCCGCACGCTGGACATCGACCTGCCAACCATCGACTGGGCTTTGACAGTAACCCCTTCCGTATCCTGGGTTGAGGACCAGCGCAGTAGCTGGCCATTTGTAACGTTTGTGATCATGCTATTCATGGGCCTGTTGACCAGCCTCACCACCTTGCTTGTACAACTGATCCTCAAGCGCAACCAGGCACTGCTGAAAACCAGACGCGAGCTGGACGCGGAAATCAACCAGCGCCAGGCAGTGCAGAAGGATCTCGCCCGCCTGGAAACCACCGATACCCTGACGGGCCTGGCAAACCGCCGCTTTTTCATGGAAGACCTGGCCCACACCCTGAGCATAGCCGACCGACAAATGCGCCAGGTGGCGCTGGTGATGATCGATCTGGACCGCTTCCAGATGCTCAATGACTCTCTCGGCCATCAGTTTGGCGACGAGCTTCTGATCAAGGTGTCCGAACGCCTCAACGCCCTCAGCGATGAGAAAGTCATGGTGGCATATTCCGGTGGCGATGAGTTCATGGTCTGCCAGCAACATGTGGGAGACATCGACGATGTCATCAACCTGCTGGGCCAGATAAAACAATGCTTTGAAGAGCCTTTTGATGTTCAGGGCGATCAACACGGTATCACCGCCACCATGGGAGTGGCTGTTTATCCTCAGAGCGGCCTGGACGCCGATACCCTCATGCGCAATGCAGACGTAGCGCTGTATCGGGCCAAAGAACAGGGCCGCAACACTTACCAGTTCTATACCGAAGGCATGCAGGACCGGGAAGTCATGCGCCTGGAACTGGACAAGGATCTGGACCACGCCCTGGCCAACGACGAATTCGTGCTTTACTTCCAGCCCCAGCTGGACCTCAACGACTCGTCCATCAACAGCGTGGAAGCCCTGATCCGCTGGCAACATCCCCGCCGTGGTCTGTTACCACCAGTGGATTTCATACCCCTGGCCGAGGAAAGCGGACGCATTACCGATATCGGCCGCTGGGTGGTCTTGGCGGCCTGCCGGCAACTGGCGAAATGGCAGAACGGGCCCCACGCCAACCTGCGCATTGCAGTAAACCTGTCAGGCCGGGAACTGGATGACGAGAATATCGTGGACCACATCCAGGATGCTCTGGAATCCAATGGCGTTCCTGCCGAACGGTTGGAAGTGGAACTGACCGAAGAGATTTTTATCCAGAACATTGAGCACAACCTCAATCAGCTGTCCAGGCTCCACAAACTGGGTATCCACCTTGCCATTGATGACTTTGGGGTTGGTTACTCTTCCCTGGGCTACTTGCGTGATTTCCCGGTGGACCTTCTCAAAATCGATAGTTCCTTTATCACCGAGGTCGCTGAACGCCACGACGATGCAGTGATTACCCGGGCAGTGATCAACCTGGCCCATAACCTGGGTATTCAGGTGGTCGCTGAGGGTGTGGAAACCCGGGAGCAGTTCGACTTCCTCAAGAATCACCGCTGTGACCTGATCCAGGGTTACCTGATCAGCCGCCCGATTCCCGCTGCTGAACTGGAAAAGGCGTTGAATGCCGGTTTGCTGAATATGGATACGCCAGTCGGTACCTGATTGAAATGGGCGCTTCGAATCACCACTATTGTGCTATCAGCTTTCAAGGTGCCAATTCATGAGTTCAAACTATCTTACCCAGGAACAGGATGACCGCTTGCGTCGCTGGGAATCCTGGAACAAGAGCTATTTCATTTTCGCGTTCTTTTCGCTGATCGTGATTCTGGTGTTCAGTAGCCAGCTTGGTCTGTCCAGTGGCGATAGCTGGGGCCCTCTGGGTGTACTTATCGCTCTGTTAATCACTCCGATCATTATTCTGCAATTGCGTCTCGAATGCCCCGCGTGTGGGCAGAAAATCGGCTGGCAGGCCAAATTGATGGCCCCGAACCAGTGCAAGGCCTGTGGCACCTTTCTCCGCTCAAAAGACTCCTCTTCCTGAAAAAACCTTTGACCTGTGAGTAGCTCTCAGGTTTTAGGCTATCCTTATAGTGTTGCTCTGTGGCATCCACTGGGTGCCGTACGTGAGTGGAAGTTATTCGTTTCCAAAACACGCTCCTTCGGCACATCCATGTGACGCTTGAGCTCCGCCATCCATGGCTCCGCACAGTTTTGGAAACGAATAACTTCCCCTCACTTGTTCAACTTTTGGGATGGCCGTCCGAGTTATGAAAGTCAAAGAGATTGCCTTAAAGGCGGGTGTTAACCCGGATACCGTTCGGTTCTATACCCGGGAAGGGTTACTGAAACCCACCCGGAATCCGAATAACAACTACCAGCAATATGATTCAGAAGATCTTCGGCGGCTTCGGTTTGCCCGTAAGGCCCGGCAACTCGGGTTCTCGTTACCCGAAATACGGCAGATTCTGGAGCAGGCGGACGATCATCATTCGCCCTGCCCGATGGTGCGGGATGTGTTTCAGCAACGGCTGGCGGAGGTTGAGCGTGAGATTGCCGAGTTGCAGCAACTACGCCGGCGTATGACGGCGGCGCTTTCGGCCTGGCAGGACATGCCGGACGGTACGCCGGATGGCCATACGATTTGCAGGTTGATTGAACATTGGGACGAAGCTGTTCCCGAAAATTCCAGCAAGGAGTGATGCTCCATGAATGAAAAAACCGCATTACACCCGGCGCTGTCGATTTCAGGCGCGTCCTGTCAGGGTTGTGCGCGCAAGATTCGTAGCGCGCTGGAGCCGCTGACCGGCAGTGCGGACCAGGTTGAGGTGAATCTGGATGAGCAGACGGTTGCACTGCCTGATGGCATTGATACCGGTGAAGCAGCCCGTATTGTTACGGAGGCTGGTTATCCGGCCGTTCCACTGGAGAAGGCCGGTTCAGCCACATCCGTGCCAGAGAATGCCCATTGTCATTCGGATAAAGCCAGTGATCAGACAGAGGCCGCTCCGGAACCTGACAAGAAAACAGGCAGAGGCAACGGTGCCAGCGATGGTGACCAGATCCATCTGGCGGTAACCGGGGCTACTTGTGCGTCCTGCGTGAACACCATCGAAAAGGCTCTGAAGTCAGTGGATGGCATTACCGGTGCCCATATGAATCTGGCGGATAATACCGCCACGGCAACCGGGCATGCAGACCCTCAGGCGCTGATCAGGGCGGTGGAGAGCTCGGGTTACGGGGCCAGTGTGATTGAAGACCCGGATGCGGTGGATGATCGCAAGCAGGAGGACGACCGCAAGCAGTACAGAACCCTGCTGGTGAAGATGGCCATCAGCCTCGGCCTTGGTCTGGGCCTGATGATCTGGGGCATGGGTTTTGGCTCCATGATGGTTACCGCAGACAACCAGATGACCTGGTTGACTCTGGGGATTCTGACCCTGGCCGTGATGGTTGGCACCGGCGGCCACTTCTTCACCGGCGCCTGGAAGGCTTTCCGCCACCACAATGCCAATATGGATACCCTGATCGCCTTGGGTACCGGTACGGCCTGGGTTTATTCCATTGTGGTGGCCAGTGTTCCCGATGCCTTGCCGGAAATGGCGCGGCATGTGTACTTTGAAGCCTCGGCAATGATTATCGGCCTGATCAACCTGGGCCAGGCGCTGGAGTTGCGCGCCAAAGGCAAGACTTCCGAAGCGGTAAGACGCCTGCTGGACCTGAGGGCAAAAACCGCGCGGGTTATTCGTGATGGTGAAGAGCAGGGCCTGCCGGTGGAACAGGTCCGGGCCGGCGACCATATCCGTGTGCGCCCCGGCGAAAAGCTCCCGGTGGACGGGGAAATCACCGAGGGCAACACCCGTATTGATGAGAGCATGCTCACCGGCGAACCCATGCCCGTCAGCAAGAGTGAAGGCGATGAGGTGTCCGCCGGCACTCTGAATACCCACGGCTCGATCATCTACAAGGCCACCCGCGTGGGCAGCGAAACGGCTCTCGCCCAGATTATCCGCCTGGTGAAAAAAGCCCAGGGCTCCAAGCCAGCCATCGGGCGCCTTGCAGATAAGATTTCCTCGGTGTTCGTGCCCACTGTGATGCTGATTGCCGTGGTGTCAGCGCTGGTCTGGTACAACGTCGGGCCGGAGCCCGCTGTGGTTCATATGATGGTGGCGGCCACCACGGTACTGATCATTGCCTGCCCCTGCGCTCTGGGCCTGGCCACACCCATGTCGGTGATGGTGGGCGTAGGCAAGGCCGCGGAATACGGCGCCCTGATCCGCCAGGGTGATGCCCTGCAGACCGCCGGCAAGCTGGATCTGGTGATACTGGACAAGACCGGCACCATTACCGAAGGCCATCCGGCCGTCACCCGCTTATACGCCGCCGGGGGCGACACCGGCAGATTGCTGGCACTGGCCGCAGGCCTGGAGCAGCACTCGGAGCATCCGTTGGCGGAAGCCATTATCGCGAACGCCAGAGAACAGGACATCAGCCCCGAGAAGGTTACAGGCTTTGAGGCGCTCAATGGCAAAGGCGTAAAAGGCGATCTGGATGGCATGCCCGTTCGCCTTGGTAACCGCAAATGGCTGGAAAGCGAGGGCGTGGATCTGGCCGGGCTTCGGAAAGAAGCCGATACCATTACCTCCGAAGCCGGTACTCCGTTGTTCCTGGCCCTGGGTAATAAACCCATAGGCGTGATCGGCGTTGCCGATGCGGTGAAAGCGGATTCCGAAGCCGCCATCCGCCGCCTGCACGACGCCGGCATAAAGGTCATGATGGTTACCGGTGATGTAGACGCCACCGCCAAAGCCATCGCAAACAAGACCGGAATCGATGACTACCGGGCCGAAGTGTTGCCGGAGGACAAGGCCACCATCGTCAGCGAAATGCGCGGCAAGGGCTATACCGTGGCCATGGTCGGCGACGGCATCAACGACGCGCCCGCCCTGGCAGCCGCCGATGTCGGATTTGCCATCGGCACCGGAACCGATGTGGCTATCGAAAGTGCCGGTATTACGCTAATGCGGGGATCGCTTCACGGCGTGGCCGATGCCATTGAGATATCCCGGGCCACCGTTCGTAATATCCATCAGAACCTGTTTGGTGCGTTTATCTACAACTCCCTGGGTATACCGGTGGCAGCCGGGCTGTTATACCCTTTGTGGGGCATACTGATGAGCCCGATACTGGCCGGCGCTGCCATGTCGGCGTCCTCGGTTACTGTGGTCACCAACGCCAATCGGCTGCGGTTGTTCGAAACCAGCTATAACGACGGTGGGGAGAGGAACCAATGAGTACACTTCTGGTCAACGCCGGAGGACTGATCCTGATGGCCGCCATTGTCTGGTGGTTCTGGCTGTCACCCTCCGGAGGCAGCAAACCGGACAACGATCATAGCCATCATCACTGAGGTAACGTCATGAAAAAGCATATGCTGGCCCTGGGCCTTGTCGCCACCGTTGGCCTGAACAGCCAGTTACAGGCCGATGAGGGGCTGGAAGACATTCACGTCTACAAGTCCCCTACCTGTGGTTGCTGCAGCGACTGGATCGACCACCTGGAAGACAATGGCTTCAATGTGAAAGCCACGGACACCAACGACATGGGCAAGATCAAGGCTGACGCCGGGTTGATTGCCGGCCTGGGCAGCTGCCACACCGCCTTTGTCGGAGACTACGTCATCGAGGGCCACGTACCCGCAGACGATATCAAGCGATTGCTGTCCGAAGCCCCAAAAGCCACCGGGCTGAGTGTGCCGGGCATGCCCATGGGTTCGCCGGGCATGGAAATGGGTGACCGCAAGGATGCCTACAAGGTGATTCTGTTTAACGAAGCCGGCCAGACCCGGATATTTGCAGAATACAACCAGTAGTCGTTAGTAGTGTCTTCGCCGCGCCTGCACTATCATGGTGATCTGATAGATGCATAATGAGCGAGGGAAGCTTCTTGAGCCTGAAAACCCGACTTCTGGGCCTGGCGGCGGCGTTGATGATTGCTGCGTCGCTGGCCTCCTGGCTGGCGTACCGGGAGCTTTCCGAGGATATTATCGAGCGCTGGGGGCAGCAGGTTGCTGAAATCCAGGTGCGCTATGACAGCGCCCGCCTGCTGCAATCACTGGAACGGGAAATCGGGCTCGCCCGCCAGATGGCGGATTCCTCCACCCTGATCAGGTGGGCAACGGACCCGGATAACGAAAGTCTTCAGGGCGAAGCAATTCGGGAAATGGAGAGCTTCCGGAGCAATTTCCGCGATAACAGCTATTTTGTCGCCCTTCGCGATTCCCGCCACTACTATTACAACAACGCCGACAATGAGTTTGTAGACAACCAGTTCCGCTACCAGCTTGATCCGGACAAACCCGAGGATGCCTGGTTCTTCCAGCTGATTGAGGAAGGCCGGGATTTCCACCTCAATGTAAACCCTGACACCGAGCTTGGCGTTACCAAACTGTGGATCGACGTACTCATGCGTGACGATAGCGAACGCATCGTCGGCATGGTGGGCACTGGCCTGGATCTGGACGCATTCCTCCAGGATATCGTCGACATCGACCAGGACGGCATTACGACACTGTTTGTGGACTACAACGGCGCAATTCAGCTCTATCGTGATCGCAATTACATTGATTTTGCCAGTATCATCAAGCCTGAAGGCCAGAAGAACACCGTCGACCTCCTGTTCGACCAGGCCGAAGACAAGAAGAAAGTGCTTGGCATGCTGCAAATGCTCAAAAACCGTGGCGACGGCTCCCGGGCGGTAGAAAGCAGCTTCGTGATCGTCGATGGCAGGAAGCACCTGGCGGGCGTCGCCTTCCTGCCCGCTATCGGCTGGTTCGAGATCACCCTGCTAGATCTGGAAACGCTCCTTCCCTATAGCTATTTATGGCCATTGGTTGCGGTTTTCCTGATCAGTTTGCTAATTACTGTGATCATATTCCACCTTATTATCCGCTCACGCATCCTGAAACCCCTCATCAGCCTGGACAAGGCGGTTGAAAACGTTCGGGGCGGCAACTTCACACTCCCGCAACTGGACAAACCCGACAACGAAATCGGCCGCCTCGCCAGCCATTTCGAGACAATGACCGATACCCTCCGGCATTCAACCCGGGAACTGGAGCGTAAGGTTGAGCAGCGTACCAAGGAACTGAATCGCCTGGCTCGCGTTGACGCCCTCACCGGTCTGAAAAACCGCCGCGGCCTTGATGAGGCACTTAGTGACGAAATCCAGCGGGCACAGCGCCTGGACACCGGCTTCGGCCTGATCTGGCTGGATATTGATCACTTCAAAGCCATCAATGACGAACTGGGCCATCAGGCCGGTGACGATATTCTCTGCCGCGTTGCGCTGTGGCTGAAAGCCGGACTGCGCCCTTACGACCATCCCGGTCGCTGGGGCGGGGACGAGTTCGTAGTTGTGCTGTCACCCTGCGACCGGGATACCCTGCAGCAAATCGCCAGGCGCATTCGGGAAACCATTGAAAGAGACAGTATCCGGACCGGAACACCTGTCACCGTCAGCGTCGGCGGTTATTACTGCCAGCCCGGCGACGATGTGGATACCATCCTGCGCCAGGCCGACCAGGCCCTCTATCGGGTGAAAACGCTGGGCAGAAACCAGGTTTTTATCGTGGATGAAACCGGGCAGGAAATTAACCCCGCGTAACAGGTCTGACTCATACCGCCATAACCGGTATACTCCGCAGCAACACTCAAATTTTATCCAGTCAGGTTCTGTTCATGCTCAATGCCGACGCCCTCAGCCAGTTGCGCCAGCTGAAATCCGATATCGAAGAAAAAAAGGTGGTGTTTCCGGGTACCGTCAAAGCCACCAACGGGCGTTTCGGGTTTGTCGCGCTGGATGAGGGCCGGGATGTATTTCTGCCGCCAGAAGAGATGCAGAAAGTTCTGCCCGGCGACCGGGTCAGTATTACCGAGCAGGAAGGCGACAAGGGCAAGACCCAGGGTGTGGTGGACGAACTGCTGGAAACCAGCCTGGACACTTTTGTAGGCCGTTACCTGGTGAGAGGCAAGGGCCACTTCGTGGTGCCGGAGACACCGGGTATCAATCGCTGGATTTTTATCCCCCCCAAGGAACGCCTGAACGCCGAGCCGGATGACTACATTTACTGCCGCATCCACAAACACCCGATCAAGGACGGCAAGGGCCAGGCAAAAATCCTGAAAGTGATCGGCAAGGCCGGCGAGACTGGCATCGAGCGCTCCTTCACGGTTGCCACCTTCAACCTGCCGGACACCTGGCCGGAAGCCGTCAGCAAACAGGCTGAAGCACTGGACGAGTCGGTGATCGAAGCGAAGGGCGACGGCCGTGAAGACCGCACCGAGCAGCCCTACGTGACCATCGACAGCCCGGGTACCCAGGACATGGACGATGCCCTGCTGGCGGAACCCAACGCCACCGGCTGGAAACTGTCGATTGCCATCGCCGATCCTACCGCGGTCATCGAACCCGGTAGTCCGGCCGAGCAGGAAGCCTTCCGCCGCGCCACCGCTATCTATTTCCCGGGCGAACCACTGCCGATGCTGCCCGATACGCTCAGCACCCGCCTGTGCTCACTGATGCCGGATGTGAAACGCCTGGCGCTGGTCTGTGATCTGCAAGTGAACAACGACGGCAGCCTGGGCGACTACAGCTACCACAAGGCTGTCATCCGCTCACACGGCAAGCTCAGTTATGAGCTGGTATCCAACCTGATTGAGGGCCGTGAAGCCGACGATGTCAAAGCGCTGACGGACACTGTCTCCAATAGTCTCGATCAGCTCCACCAGGCCGCCACCGCGCTTCGTAAGTGGCGAAATGAACACGCTCTGGTGAACGGCGACCGCCCGGAATTCCGCCTGCGCCTGGACGAGAACCGCCGGGTACGGCTGATTGAACCCTCGGTACAGAACGAGGCGCATCGCCTTGTGGAAGAGTGCATGATCGCCGCCAATCGCTGCACAGCGGACTTTCTTGGCCAACAGGACAAGGGCCTGTTTATCCAGCATCCCGGCTTGCGCGACGACCGCGCCGACAATATCCGCGCCTTGCTGGAAGGCTATGCCCCGGATCTCGCCGGCGTGGATGCGACCAGCGCGGAAGGCTTTCGCGACCTGATGAAACAGACCGAGGGACTGGACTCGGAAGTACCGGTCAAGGCCATCATTTCCCGCCAGCTTGCCCGCGCCGAACTGTCGTTTACACCCGCGCCACACCAGGGCATGGGTCTGGCCGCCTACACCACGTTTACCTCACCGCTACGCAAGTTCAGCGACTTTCACGTGCACCGGCTGATCAAATCCATTTTGTGGCAGGAACCGCTGAGTGAACTCAGCGAGGAACAACTGGCCGAACTTCAGCTGACCCAGTTCCGGGCGCGACAGGCCGCCAACAGCCTGGAAAGCTGGCTAAAGAGCGACTTCGCCCGCACCCTGGGCGAGGAAGCAATGACCGGCGTGATCAGCCGCACAACACCCTCCGGCTTTTTCGTCCGGCTGGATGCCAACGGGCTGGAGGGGTTTGTCAGTTGTAAGACGCTGGACGGAAAATTCAGCTTTGATCCGGTCACAATGCGCCTGGTTCACAACAAGAACGGCCGCACCTTCCAGCTTGAACAAGCGGTGACCGTCACCTTTGCCGGTGTTGATGACGAGCGCAAACAGATCCTGTTCAACCTGGTGGAAGCATCGTCTGACGCCCCAAGCGCAGAAAACGAGCCTGACAACAAAGGCGATGCTTGAAAATCCGGCTCCGGAGCACCATCGTAATAACAATACAGGCAGTCACTCGTTACGGAGGTGAATCCGGATGCCTATTAGCCCAACGGAATTCCTCAAGAAGTACGGCTTCGACGAGGAAGAAGAGGAGCGGGATCACAGCCTGCGCCATAATGCCATGGAGCACGCCAAGCACTTGAAGAGGCCCCACGCTGGTACGCCCCATGACTGGGAAGAGTGGGAGCACTACAAGGAAGAGCACCCCGAAGAGGTAGAGGACGACGAGAGCAGCGACAACCGTTAGTTGCCCCCAAGCATCCTCGACAGCCTATCGTCCTTGGCCCGCCACTGGTCTCCCAGCCAATTCTTCACATTCCTGCGGTGCTCGGCATCGGTTGCATAGTCCCGACCCTTGAGGTGTTCAGGAATAGCGACGGTGTCGATCTCCATTTTCACTTCGCGAACCCGACCGCACATGAAATCCCAGAACGTCGGCGCACCGCCCGGGTAGGCTATGGTCACATCCACCAGCGTTTCGATGGTATCGCCCATGGCATCCAGCACAAAGGCTGCACCGCCGGCTTTGGGCGTCAGAAGGTGGGTGTATTTAGATTTCTGCTGGTCGTGCTTGGCCTGGGTAAACCGGGTGCCTTCCACGAAGTTCATGATACTGACCGGGGTATAGCGGAATTTTTCACAGGCCTGGCGGGTCGCTTTCAGGTCTTCCCCGCGCTTTTCCGGGTGTTTGATCAGGTATTCACGGCTGTAGCGTTTCATGAACGGGAAATCCAGCCCCCACCAGGCCAGGCCGATAACGGGTACCCAGATCAACTGTTGCTTGAGGAAGAACTTGAGAAACGGCGCGCGGTGATTGAAGACCCGCTGCATGGCGAAGATGTCGACCCAGCTCTGGTGGTTGCTTAGTACCAGGTACCAGCTTTCGCGCTCAAGTTTTTCATCGCCATGAACGGTCCATCGAGTGCCCTGAGTGAGTTTCATCCAGCCGGTGTTGCAGGCGACCCAGGCTTCGGCGATCCAGATGATGGCTTTGGTGCAGAGCACGCGGAAGCCTTTGTGGGGGATGATGAGTTTGAGAATTGCCGGGATGTAGAGCAGCAGGCACCAGAACAGGGTGTTGAGACCCAAAAGGATGGAGCTGATAACGCCGATGACCGGGGCTGGCAGGAAGCTGAGCATGGTTGTCCTGTTGTTGGTTTTGTTTCGGTGCGTGAATGATACCAATGGTTGGCGTGTTTGGGCAGTGGCGCGAAGTGACCGGTTTGCCAATTACGGTGGACGTTCTTGCCATAGTTTTAACTTGTGCCGGTAGTCTAGTCTTATCCGACACTGGTGGCTGTGCAGGACGCGGTAGTCCGCCTGTGGATCGACAACGAACTCTCCAAAGGCCAGATCCAGATCGGCGAAGACATCGCCCGCCTGGAAAACGTCAACGCCAACCTCCTCGCCATCGCTGGCGACACCGACACCCTGGCAACCCCCGACGCGGCCAAACGCATTGAAGACCACGTCAGCTCCAAAGACGTCACCTTCCGGGTTACCCCTGGCGGGCACATGGGTATTCTGGCCGGCAGTAAAGCGCCGAAGGAAAGTTGGCTGGAAATGGCGGAGTGGTTGGCTGAAAGGTCAGACTGAACTGACAAAACCGACTCCCAACTATGGGCGGAGTGCGTCTAGGGCTTTCCAAAACTGTGCGGAGCCAGGGATGGCGGAGCCCAAGCGTACATGGACGTATTCACAGCGTGTTTTGGAAAGCCCTAGACGCACTTCGCTTCCACCAGGGTCAGAGGTTAGCCAAGGTAGCAGGCAACTCCGAAAGACTACGAATCACCGCATTAGGCTGAATCCCCCAGTCCTCAAAAACCTTCCCGGGGTCCCGCTGCACCCAAATAGCCATCAACCCCGCCGCCCGGGCCCCGATCACATCCCAGGCATTACTCGATACCAAACACAACGGCTGATCCATCGCCCCCGTAGCACGCCGCGCATAGGCATACACCGCAGGGTCCGGCTTGAAACTTTTAATGTCATCCACCGACACCAGCCCGTCAAACATCGCCAGCAGATCATTGTGCCCCAGCACCTTCTCCAGCGCCGGATAAGTTCCGTTGGAGAAGGCATACATCAGATAATCCCCCTCCAGGGACAGCAACGCCGGCAGCGCATCATCAAACGCCGGCAGCGAAAGATAGGCAGCCATAAGCTCATCCTCCCTCTCCTGGCTTAACGCAAAACCATGGCTGGCTATCGCATACCGCAGTGCCTGACGGGTACAGGCCCCGAAATCCTCGTACATCCGCATCAACCCCTTGCGGAAGGAAAACTCCAGCTGCTTCTCACGCCACTGGGCGCTGACCGATTCCGCCGCCTCGCCGGCATCCGGGGCCAGCAGTTCGGCCATACCAAGCGGGTCCACCAGGGTTCCGTAAACATCGAAGGCCAGAATTGGCTTCATCAGGTGCTCCTTTGTCATCCAGTCAGGTTTGATTCATCGTAAACTATTCGACACTACATTTTGAATGAACATTCAAAACTGTTCGCAAGGGAACTCATGACCAAAGCCCCCACCAGAGCTCTACTGATCATCGCGCTGGCACTGGTATCCGCGTGTAGCTCATCACCAGTGATGTATGAACCTGCAAATGAGCAACTGACCGTGGGTAATGGAGAGGACTTCGCCCAATACCTGGAGCAAACGCGCAAGCACCTGGATGACAACCTGGTTGCTGTACCCGACTTCCCCCGGAAACAGCAAATTGAATGGAACATGCCTTTCCGGATAACACCTGCCGCGCACTGCAAGTCAGAGCAAACCCGGGGAATACTGCTGGTGCACGGCCTGAGCGATTCTCCCTTTGTGTTTCGCGACTTCGCTAGAGTACTCGCTGACCAATGCGTGGAAGTCCGCACGGTTCTGTTACAGGGCCATGGCACGCGGCCCGGCGATCTGGTGACTGCCGATGCAGATGTCTGGCGAGCGCAGGTTCGCGAACATTTCGATGCCCTCGCAGAAGACGTGGACATTCCCTTTATCGGTGGCTTCTCCCTCGGCGGGGCCCTTGCCACCGAGCGCGCCCTGGCAACTGACAGCGCCAGGCCCGCTGGCCTGGTGGTGCTGGCACCGGCCTGGGAGCTCAACGGCCTTAAGGACTATCTCTGGCTGGCCAGTACTGCGCGGCTGTTCAGGGATTTTGTAGAAGAAGAGCCGGAGCTTAATCCGGTCAAGTATGAGTCGTTTGCCACCAACTCCGCAGTCCAGCTGTCCGATGTGCTCAATAATGTTCAGAACCTGCTGTCGCAATACCGGCAAATCGACCTGCCCGTGCTGGTGGCGGCAACAGAGGCGGACTCGGTGATCAACCTGGAATTCCTGGTCAACCAGTTCCGCACCCGCTTCACCAACCCGGACAACCGCATGCTGGTGTTCCGCGACCTGCGGGAGCCCTGGCCGGAAGCCTGGCGGGATGATCGCATCGTCAGCTTTAACAGTTATCTGCCGGATAACAACATCCTGGAATTCTCCCATCAGTCGCTCGCCATTGCGCCAGACAACGAGCTCTACGGGCTTGGCAAACCGCTACAACGTTGCCTGGAACCCAACCTCATCAGCCTTAAGGATTGCCGCCAGCTGGCAGAGAAAGACCTGTGGTTCAGTGCCTGGCACGACACTGAAAAGCCGGTACTCACCAGCCGCCTGACCTACAACCCCTGGTTCAACGAAGTAGCCGAAGCATTAACGGAATTTGTGCTGACACAGGAAAAGCTCTGAGTCCTGGCGTACAATTCCACTCATGAACCCCATTGATACATTTAACCTGGACATCCGCTCCCTCAGCACCTTTATCGCCGTGTTGGACGAGGGCAGTGTCTCCAGAGCCGCCGTGCGCCTGGGCGTGAGCCAGTCAGCAGTCAGCCACACTCTGGACCGCCTGCGACAGGCCCTGGGCGATGCCCTGTTCGTAAAATCCGGCCGCGGCATTGTGCCCACCCGTTACGCTGTGCAGGCCGGCCCACACGTTCGCCAGATCCTGGACGACCTCCACTCCCTGTCCTCCGGCCCGCCGTTCACCCCGGCCAGCGCCGAATTCACCTTCACCATCGCCGCCAACGACTACCAGCGTGACCTGCTGCTACCCGGCCTGCTGTCGGTTCTCCGGCGGGAAGCGCCCGGCATCCGCCTGCAGGTGATTCCTTCCGGAATCCCCACGGCTGATATGCTGCGCAAGGACCTGTGCGACCTGATTCTCTCGCCCCATGCCCCGGAAGCTACGGACATCATGCAACGGGGCCTGATGGCGGATCGAATGGTGGTTTTTTATGACCCCGCCCGCCGGCAACCTCCCGAATCCCTGGCGGATTACCTGAAAGCAGACCACATCGGCATCCTTTTCGGCACCGGCGAGAAAACCGCCTTTGAGGGCTCCCTGTCCGCCCGGGGCCTGACCCGCAAAACAGCAGTCACCGTATCCAACTTCTCCGGCCTGCCCGGCTTCCTGCACGGAACCGACATGCTGGCCACGGCACCCAGGCGCATGAGTGAGCACTTACTGAAGGACTTTGCCTGGGTACACCTGCCTTTCGACTACAAGCCGTTCACCATGCTGATGCTGTGGCACAAACGAAACCAGAATGACCCCGCCCACCGCTGGATCCGCAACCACGTAAACGGTGTTGCTGCCGCCATGAACAGCCAGAATGACCATTCCATCTGATTTGTTCATATATTGTATGAAACGTTAGATAGTTATCTCATCAAAAGCACGAGCGTAAACTGCCCGGATCTGATCAAGCGCTGGGTGTGAGCCGGCCTTCTGAAACCGTGCGGAGCCAAGGATGGCGGAGCCGAGCGTACAGGGACGTATTCACAGCGTGTTTCAGAAGGCCGGTTCACACCCAGTGCGATACTCCGAAGATTCCGGGAAAAGCAATGCTTGCACTTACCAGTGTATGGACAACGATATTATTGGCAGCAGCTGTCGCCCTGGGACCGCTGGCGATTGATATGTATCTGCCGGCGCTGCCCAGCATGGGGGAGTCCCTGGCGGCGAGTACCGGACAGGTTCAGTTGACGCTGAGCGTCTACATGGCGGGTTTCGCCCTCGCTCAGTTGATCTGTGGGCCGTTGGCGGATCGCTTTGGTCGCAAACCGATCATGATTGGCGGCTTCCTGCTGTTTGCGGTTGCCAGTGTTATCTGTGCTCTGGCCACCAACATTGAAACCCTGATCCTCTCCCGCTTCCTGCAAGCCCTTGGTGGCTCTGCCGGACCGGTACTGGGCCGAGCGGCTGTCAGGGATATTTATTCACCCCGGGAGGCGGCAAAAATCATGGCAATTCTGGCCAGCATCATGGCGCTGGCACCGGCCATTGCGCCGACCCTGGGTGGCTTCATGGTGGTCGGGCTTGGCTGGGAGTCAATCTTCCTCGCACTGGGCGGTTATGCCCTGATTATGGCGGCCGTGATTGCTGTTGGTATTCCCGAGCCCATGCGCCCGGAAAACCGACAGTCCCTGCGCATTGGCAACCTGGTAAAAAACTACCGGGCCATTGCCTCGGATATCAGTTTCCTTGGCTACACCCTGACCAATTCCCTGACGTTTGCCGGCCTGTTTGCTTTCCTGTCCGGGTCGTCGTTTGTGCTGATCGACTTCCTGGGCGTAAAGCCGGAACACTTCGGGCTGTTCTTCGCCTGCATGGTAGCCGGCTATATCGGGGGTAATCTCAATGCCGTTCGCCTGGGCCGCCGCCTGGTGCCAGACCAGATCCTGATCAGGGGTCTGGTTGTTTCGGTAGCGGGTGGCGGGCTGATGGCTGCGCTGGCGGTAACAGAGGTCTACAACGTCTGGGCCGTGATCCTGCCTCAATCCCTGTTCATGATTGGCGTTGGCATGGTGCTGCCCCAGACCATGGCCGGAGCCCTGGCCAACTTCCCCCGCATGGCGGGCTCTGCTTCTGCGCTTTTCGGCTTTACCCAAATGGTCGTTGCAGCCATCATCGGTATGCTGGTGGGGTATCTGCACGACGGTACTTCACTGGTAATGGCCGCTACCATCGCTACCTGCGCTGTAGCGGCCCTGGCCAGCTACCTATTGCTGGTACAACGTCACCCGGCGCCGGGATTCGAGCCCGCCTGAAAGCAACTTAATCCTGCCGCTGGGTGAAAAAGCATCCAAAATGAACTACACAGAGTAAGTTGTTACGCACTAATTCATTAAGCCAGCGAAGGGAGTTCTCTATGAGCAATGTAACACTCGGCGGCGATCCGATTACCGTCAGCGGCAACTTGCCGCAAAAAGGCGACACCGCCCCCGATTTCACCCTGACCACCCAGGGCCTGGAAGACGTCAACCTCGGCAACTGGGCCGGCAAACGCAAGGTCCTCAACATCGTTCCCAGCGTCGACACCCCAACCTGCGCTACTTCTACCCGCAAATTCAACGAAAAAGCCAGTAGCCTCGACAACACCGTCGTGCTCGTTATTTCCGCAGACCTTCCATTTGCCGCCGGTCGTTTCTGTGGTGCTGAAGGCCTGAAAGACGTTATTACGCTGTCCAGCTTCCGCAACTACAGTTTCCAGCAGGATTATGGCGTTGCCATTCAGGACGGCCCCCTGGCCGGTCTTACCGCCCGTGCGGTGGTGGTTCTGGATGAAGACAACAAGGTGTTGCACAGTCAGATGGTCGGTGAGATCAAGGACGAGCCGGATTATGAGGCGGCTTTGGCAGTGCTTTGATTTTTGATCGGTCAGCTTTGTTGTCGGATTACGGCTTCGCCTTTTACGCCCTTCACGGGTAAATCCGACCTTGGGAGATAACTGTGTTGTTAGGTCGGGTCCGGGGTGGGGTGTATTTTCTGGCGGGAAAAGGTGTCTGAGCCAAGCGAGTTCTTTTCCCATAAGAAAAAACACCCCACCCCGGACCCAGCCCCGTAACCCGCAGCCTGCCACCTCCCAAGACAACAAACCTGCTAGAATCGCCCTCCGAACAAAAGACCAGGAACCAAAGCCCTCAAAGTGACCAACGCCGAACCCCAAGCCAGCCTGCCACGCCAGTTGTTTACCATGACCTGGCCCATGCTCTTCGGCGTGCTGTCACTGATGACCTTCCAGCTGGTGGACAGCGCCTTCATCGGCCAGCTAGGCCGCGACCCACTGGCGGCGCTGGGCTTCACCCTGCCCATGCAACAACTGATCATCGGCCTGCAAGTGGGCCTCGGCATTGCCACCACCGCCATCATCTCCAGAACACTGGGTGCCCGCGATCAGCTCCGGGCAGAGCGCCTGGGCGGCCTGGTGGTTACCGTGGGCGCCGCCCTGGTCTTCATTCTTTGTATCGGCCTGTGGCTGCTTCAAACCCGGATCATGGACATGCTCGGGGCCGAGGAAAGCCTGCTTCCCCTGATCCGCAACTACTGGATACCCTGGCTGATTTCCGCCTGGACCGGTGCCATGCTCTATTTCGGTTACAGCGTGTGCCGCTCCCACGGCGACACCAAACTGCCCGGCTACATGATGGTGGCCACCAGCCTCGCCAATATTGCCCTTGATCCACTGTATATCTTTGTCTTCGGCTGGGGTCTGCCCGGTGCCGCCCTGGCCACCATTACCGCCTTCGGCATAGGCTGTCTGTTTATCTACCCCAAACTGCTCCGTTGCGGCTGGTTGCGATTCGATCTGAAGCAACTGGCTCTTGGCAAAGCACTCAGGCAGCTGAACGGCATTATGGCCCCCGCCATGGTCAGCCAGCTGATGCCGCCCGTCTCGGCGATGGTGGCTACGGCACTGGTGGCCGGTTTTGGCTCCGCCGCGGTGGCTGCCTGGGGCCTGGGTACGCGCCTGGAATTTTTCTCCATTGTGGTGGTGCTGGCACTGACCATGTCGATGCCACCCATGGTCGGGCATATGCTCGGCGCCGGCGAACTTGGGCAGATCCGCAAACTGGTCCGGCTTGCGGTTCGTTTCGTGGTGATATGGCAGCTGGCCATTGGTTTGATCTGGCTGATGGCCTCGGGGCTGGTATCCGAGTTGTTCACCAGCGACCGCGATGTGAGCGATGTGCTGGGCAGCTATCTGATTCGGGTGCCGCTAAGCTATAGCGGCCTGGGTATCTGCATGCTGATGGTGTCTGTGTGCAACGCTCTCGGACTGGCGATGCGTGCCCTGCTGGTATCTACCCTTCGCCTGTTCATCTGTTTTTTGCCTTTTCTCTGGATCGGTGCCCAGGTTGGCGGCATCGAAGGGCTGATGAGTGGTGCCTTGGCTGGTAACCTGTTGGCAGGCGCCATGGCTTATTCATTTTACCGCCAGGGCATCCGGAAACTGGCGGATCTGCACGCTGTTTCTTGACTTATAAGAATGAAAAAGCCTCAAAAATTAGCTATACATGAAGATTGCTAATAAGCTGAATACATTTAAGAACTCACTCCTGACCGGCTGAATTCCGTTATGGACATTGGGCTTCTCGTCTTTTTGCCCGTATTGGGAGCCATTGCTTCGCTCCTCTCAAGACAGAAGCGGCCCGGCCCGGATCATGTGTCGACCCACGCGCTGGTTGCGCTGATCGCCCCGGCCATCTGCCTGCTGCTTCTGCTCAGTTATCTTCCCCGGATCCAGTCCGGAGAAGCCCTTGTCTATTCCCTCAACTGGGTGCCCGAGATTGGCCTTGGCCTCGCCTTCCGGCTGGACGGCCTGAGCTGGTTATTTGCCACCCTGATTACCGGTATTGGCTGCCTTATTATTCTCTACGCCCGCTATTATTTCGCCGGCAAGGACACGGCAGGCCGATTCTTCATTCTGATCCAGCTGTTCATGACCGCCATGCTCGGCATCGTGCTGTCAGAGAACCTGCTGTTCATGCTGGTGTTCTGGGAACTTACCAGCCTGGTGTCCTTTCTGTTGATCGGTTTCACCTGGTCCAGCCGGGATGCCCGCCGGGGTGCGCGCATGTCGCTGGTGATCACCGGCGGGGGTGGCCTGGCCCTGCTGGGGGGAATCCTGCTACTGGGGCAGATTGTTGGCAGCTACCAGATCAGCGATGTACTGGCGGCTACCGATACCATTGTCAGCGATGACCGCTATCCGCTGACTCTGTCACTGATTCTGCTCGGTGCCTTTACCAAGTCCGCCCAGGCGCCATTCCATCTCTGGCTTCCACACGCCATGGCGGCGCCCACGCCAGTGTCAGCCTACCTGCACTCGGCCACCATGGTGAAAGCAGGCCTGTTCCTGATGGCCCGCCTGCATCCGGCCATGGGTGATACCGAGCTCTGGTTCAGCCTGATTACCATCACCGGTATGGTTACCCTGATGGTTGGCGCGTTTGTGGCCATGTTCATGCATGACATCAAGGGCTTGCTGGCCTATTCGACCATTTCCCACCTGGGGCTGATCACGCTGTTAATTGGCATGGGCAGTGAAATGGCGATGGCCGCTGCCCTGTTCCATCTGACAACCCACGCCCTGTTCAAGGCTCCTTTATTCATGATGGCGGGCATTGTTGACCAGGCAACCGGCAGCCGGGACATGCGCAACATCAACGGTCTCTGGAAAGCTATGCCGGCGCTGATGCTGATAACGGCCATACCGGCGGCGGCCATGGCGGGCCTGCCACTGATGAGCGGCTACCTGAGCAAAAAGATGCTGTTTTCCGAAAGCCTGCTGGTAACCGCACCCCATTGGGCCAACACGCTGATTCCGGCGTGGGTGACCATCGCCGGACTGTTTTCCGTGGCCTATTCCGTGCGTATTTTCCATAACGTGTTTTTCAATGGCCAACCGGTAGATCTGCCCCATTGGCCACCCCGCAAAAAGCCGGCGGGTATGCTGATACCGCTGTTTATTCTCGCATTCGCCTCATTGCTGGTGGGGCTGGCACCTCAGGCAACCTACGACGGGTTGATTCATCTGGCCGTCATGGCCACTTCCATGACTCACCTGCCACTGTACGACTTCTCTGCGCTGGCTGATGCCCAGGTGCCTGCCATGATGAGCATGATCGCTATGGTTGGTGGGATTGTGTTCTATCTCGCCCGCGGTCCTCTTTTCGCGATTCACCGCCAGTTACCGGAAGTGGATGCCAAGAATATCTTTGAGCAGATCATGCAGCAGAGCATTCGCTTCGCCCAGTCGCTCGTCTATCGACTGGAAAACGGCTCTTTGCAACGCTACCTGGCGTTTATTCTGGTCGCGGCTATCGCACCGGCGCTGTGGATGCTCAGCGGTTACAGTGGCTGGCAGGGGCCGTCGGAGTTGACGGAGGTTAACCCGATGGTGGCTTTCGGTGCTCTCATCCTTTGCCTGTCTGCACTCGGTGTTGCACTGTTTCACCATCAGCGCCTGCCAGCACTGCTTCTGTTATCAGTCACCGGCCTGTTCGTCACCCTGGCCTTCGCCCAGTTCTCGGCCCCTGACCTGGCACTTACCCAACTCTCCGTAGAGGTCATGGCGGTGGTCATCATGATGCTGGCGCTGTCGTTCCTGCCCCAGACCTCGCCCAGGGAATCCGGATTTGGCCGGATATTCCGCGACCTGAGCCTGGCCGGGCTGGCAGGGATCGGCGTTGCACTCTTCGCCTACGCGGTGCTGACCCGGCCCGCCGAGACCATTTCCGGGTACTTCCTGGCCAACAGCGTTCCCGGAGGCGGCGGCACCAACGTGGTCAACGTCATACTGGTGGATTTCCGGGGCTTTGATACCCTTGGAGAAATTACTGTGCTGGGCATCGCCGCCGTGGCGGTATTCGCCTTCACCCGTGACCTGCACCTGAAAGAACGGGTTGCCAGTGCCGGCTCCGCAAAAGGGTTCGCCGAGCCTCATCCGGTGATCCTGCAAATGGTATCCCGCATGGCCCTGCCCATTGCCCTGCTGGTTTCCGCCTATATCTTCCTGCGCGGCCACAACATGCCCGGCGGTGGTTTCATCGCCGGGCTGGTGACTGCGGTTGCACTCACCCTGCAGTATATGGCTGGTGGGCTGGTATGGGCCCAGGAGCGGATGCTGACGCATTTCCGCCCATTGATTGGTGCCGGCCTGCTGATTGCAACCATCACCGGGCTGGGGAGCTGGTTTGTCGGCTACCCGTTCCTTACGTCCGCCTTCAGCCACATGGACTGGCCGCTGATTGGCGAGTTCGAGCTCGCTACCGCATTGTTGTTTGATCTGGGGGTCTATACAACCGTGGTAGGGGCCACGCTGCTGATTCTGGCGAACCTTGGCAAACTGATGACCGTGGCCGGGCCCGGCCAGGAGGTGGGCTGATGGAGCTGTTGGTTGCCATCACCTTGGGTGTTCTGACCAGCACCGGTGTTTACCTGATGTTGCGGGCCCGCACTTTCTCTGTAGTGCTGGGCCTGACGCTTCTGTCTCACGGCGTGAACCTGTTCCTGTTCAGCATGGGCCGCCTGACTACGGCCTCCCCGGCTGTGATCGGGCTGGTAGAGAAGTATACCGACCCGCTCCCCCAGGCACTGGTGCTCACCGCCATCGTAATCAGCTTTTCGATGACGGCATTTGTCGTAGTACTGGCCCTGAAAGCGGCGGTGGAACTGCGCAGTGATCACGTGGATGGCGAAGATCCGAACGAGGACCGCCAATGAACCACCTGATGATCATGCCCATCGTCATTCCCCTGTTGACTGGCGCATTCCTGCTGGTGATGTATCGCTACAACATCGGCCGCCAACGGTCGCTGAGTATTGGCTCAACCCTTTTGCTCGTGGTCTTAGCTGTGTGGGCCGTGCTTCAGGCGGGTGTCACGGACTACACCCTCTATTATCTTGGCAACTGGCAACCGCCATTCGGGATCGTGCTGGTACTCGACCGGCTCAGCGCCATCATGCTGCTGCTGACCGCCCTTCTCAGCCTGTTCTGCGTTCTCTACGCCAGCCGTGGATCGGATCGCGAGGGCTCGCACTTCCACGCCCTGCTGCAGTTTCAGCTCATGGGTATCAATGGTGCCTTCCTGACCGGTGATCTGTTCAATCTGTTTGTGTTCTTCGAAGTGTTGCTCATCGCCTCGTATGCTCTGCTGCTGCACGGTGGTGGACGTGCCCGCAGCCGCGCCGGGTTGCATTATGTAATCATCAATCTGGCGGGTTCGGCACTATTTCTGCTGGCGCTGGGCATCCTTTATGGCCTGGCCGGCACCCTGAATATGGCGGATCTGGCCCATTCTATTGCCAACGCGCCTGAGACAGATCTGCCCTTATTAAAAGCGGCCTCGCTCCTGCTGATGGTCGTGTTCGGTATCAAGGCAGCACTGTTGCCACTGCTGTTCTGGCTACCGCGGGCCTATTCCGCTGCCAGCGCCCCGGTCGCTGCGCTGTTCGCCATCATGACCAAGGTGGGTTTTTACGCCATGGTGCGGGTATTTCTGATGGTGTTCGGTCTCGATGAAGGGGCGCCCGCCAACGACACGGTATTGGCATGGCTCTGGCCTACGGCGTTGATCACGCTGGCGCTTGGCGGTATCGGGGTGCTGGGCGCGGCCAGCCTGCGGACACTGACGGCCTACATGGTGATCGTGTCCGTCGGAATACTGCTGGCGACCCTTTCACGCAACGACGAACAATTGCTGGCCGCCAGCCTGTTTTACCTGCTGCACAGCACCTGTATGACGGCGGTTTTCTTCCTGTTGGCGGATTTGATCGGCCGCTACCGTGATGATGGTTACGACCGTTTTTCTGTGATCTCACCTCTTTCCCATCGCTGGGTTCTCGGTAGCGTATTTCTGATTGCGTCCGTCAGCATTGCCAGCCTGCCCCCCTTCAGCGGGTTCGTCAGCAAGGCCTGGATTCTGCAAGCATCCTCCCGGCTGCCGGACTATCTGTGGCTGTGGGCGGCCATTCTGATCTCTGGCCTGTTGATTATTGCCGCCCTGAGCAGGGCCGGCTCAGGCTGGTTCTGGCGGCCGGAAGAACATTCCACCGCCAGAACCCGGGCCATTGAGAAAACCCAGCAGCTCGATCATGCCCGCATGGCCACCGTGTGCGTAATGATTGCCATCAGTTTCGCGCTAGCCCTTTTTGCCCAGCCGGTAATGGACTACCTGGACGCTGCCACAAAACTGATCTATCAGCCTTCCGGTTATGTGGATACGGTGCTGGGTGACTATGTCAGCCAGGGCGAGGAGGTGACAGAATGAATCGCCGCGAATTCTGGCTGCCCAGACCACTGTTCTCGCTGTTTCTGGCTCTGCTCTGGCTGCTGATGGTTAACAGTTTCTCGGTCGCCCATACGCTGCTGGGGCTGGCTCTGGGTATGTTTATTCCATTCATTACCCGGGCGTTCTGGCCGGAACAGGCCAAAGTGCACTACCTGCTGCCATTACTGAAATATTTCATGGTGTTGATGGTGGATATTGTGCTCTCCAACCTGGTGGTGGCAAAACGTATTCTGTTCTATCCCAACCAGCTCACGCCCAGCTTTTTCACTTACCCGCTGGAGCTCGATGATGACTTCGCTATCACCATTCTGGCCAGTACAATTTCGCTGACACCGGGAACGGTAACCGCTCATTACGATACCGAAGCACGAACACTGCTGATCCACTCGCTGCACGTTACGGATGAAGAGGCACTGATCCGGCAGATCAAGGATCGTTACGAACGGCCATTGCAGGAGATTTTCCGATGATTGAGACCGTTATTCCGTTCGTCATTGGCATTTTCTGCATTGCCATATTGCTGAATCTATACCGGCTGGCGATCGGCCCGGATATTGTCGACAGGATTCTGGCGCTGGACACACTGATGATTAACAGCATTGCGCTGATTGTGCTGGCGGATATCCAAATGTCGCTGGGCATTCTGTTTGAGGCGGCCCTGCTGATTGCGTTGATGGGCTTTGTGGGTACGGTCGCCATGACCAAATATCTGTTACGGGGGGATGTAATCGAATGAACAGCCCGGATATACCCCTAGTTCTGGAACTGATCATTACTTTTTTTCTGGTGGCAGGCGCCATAGTGGCGTTGATCGGCTCTATCGGCCTTGCCCGCCTGAAGGATGTCTACATGCGGCTGCATGGTCCCACCAAGGCCAGTACGCTGGGTGTGGGCTGTATTCTGATCGCTTCGCTGCTGTATTTCAGCTTTCTGAAGAGCGGGCTTTCGGTTCAGGAGGCACTGATTACGCTGTTCCTGTTTGTGACCGCGCCGGTCAGTGCCCACATGATGGCCAAGGCGGCATTGCACCGGAAACTGCCTTGTTCCCCCCGGACCCGTCAGGGCCCGCCGGATCAGTGACCACCAAAACGTGCCCGGAAGCGTTCGGGCATGGGCACAACGGACTTGCGCTGGTAGTTGAAAAACACGAAACCATATTTCGCCAGCGCCACCGGTTGGCCACTTTCAGCCTTGGTCACCCGGAACACGAAGTCCCCGCCGTATTTGTTGAAGTCCATCAGGCCTACCTCGAACCTGAGCATCTCGGGAAAGAAGGATTCCGACTGGTACATGGTTGCCAGGTCAGTGACGATTATACCCATGCCGTTTTGGTCGGCCTCCTGGACACCATAGTTCACCAGGAACTGGGCCCTGGCTTCGGAAAGCATGGAAATCAGGGCGTCATTACCAAGATGGTTGGCACCGTTGATATCGGTGATGCGAACCGGCATCTGGGTTTCAAAGTAAAATACGTCGTCCGGGAAAGAGAGCTTGATTCGAGCCAAGTTTAGAATCCTGCTTGGTAGCGGTAATGAGGATGGGCAATGATACTTGGTTGTCTGTCTTCGTTCATCCCGGGACATCAAGTTCAATATTGGTTATCTTGGTTTTTATTTCAGGCGCGTCTAGCTTGGGGCACCGGGGATTGGGATAGCTCTTTCAAAACACGCTCAAGCACATCCCTGTGGCGCTTGAGCTCCGCCATCCATGGCTCCGCACAGTTTTGAAAGAGCTATCCCAATCCCCGCCTCAAATTTTGACGCGCACGAACATACAAATACAACGGATGCTTTATGGATATTCGCCCTGCTGCGACGCTGGTTCTGACAAGAGACACTGCCGAAGGTCTACAAGTGCTGCTATTGCAGCGGACCTGGGAAGCGGTATTTATGCCCGGTTTCTTCGTATTTCCCGGTGGTTCCGTGGACGAGCAGGACATCGGTGGGCGGGTTCATGCCATCGGGCGGGGTGATAGCGATATCAGTCAGACCATGAGTCTGGATGAGGGCGGGGCTGATTATATGCTGGCAGCAGTGCGCGAATGTTTTGAGGAAGCCGGCGTTCTGTTGGCACTGGACAAGCAGGACCAACCGGTTGCCACCGATCATCCGGTTCATGACGATCGGGATGCGCTGTTCCGGGGCGAGCTGACGCTGTCGGAACTGTGCCAGCGGCACAAATTGTCGATTCCGTTGGACCGGCTGGCTTATCTCGGCCACTGGATAACACCGCCAGGGCCTCCGCGGCGGTTTGATACGCGGTTTTTCGTGACCGTCGCACCTGACGACCAGCTTGCCAGCCACGACGGGGTGGAGACGATTGACCATGTCTGGATCAGCCCATCGCAGGCGTTGGAAGATCATCGTTGTGGGCGGCGTCTGTTGGGGCTGCCTACCATTCGCACGTTGCGGATTCTGAGTGATTTTGACACTACCGAGTCGCTGATGCGCTACGCCCATGCTAATCCCCCTGAACCCTATCCCAGCAAGCCTTGGCCGGCGGTGAAGAAGGGCAAGCCGGTGATGCTGGAGCCCGGGGCGCCGGCTTATGACGAGGCAGCGAAGCTGGACCCTGAAGGCGAAGGCTCAACCCAAGCGGAGATTGTTCCCGGCGAACCGGTGGAGGTGGCTGCCGGTGTGGTGCGATTGACGGCGCCCAATCCGGGAATGATGACCGGCCCTGGCACCAATACCTACGTGCTGGGGCACAAACGCTTCACCGTGCTGGATCCGGGCCCGGATAAAGCAACTCACATTGAGCGGATTCTGGAGGTGACAGGTGGGGCGATCGACAAGGTGGTGGTCACCCACACCCATCAGGACCACTCCCCGGGCGTGGCGGCACTCAAAGCCAGCACCGGTTGTCGTGTTTATGGCTGGCCGGCGCCTGAAGGCGCTGCTCAGGACCGGACGTTTGCGCCTGATGACGAGCCGGCGCACGGTGACCTGATCCAGACTGACGCAGGCACCCTGAAAGTACTCCACACACCCGGGCACGCCTCCAATCACTTGTGTTACGTGCTTCTGGAGCAGGAGCTGCTGTTTTCCGGCGATCACATCATGCAGGGGTCCACGGTGGTTATTAATCCCCCGGACGGGGATATGAAGGCCTATCTGGAATCCCTTTATGATCTGCTGGACGAGCCGGTTCGCTACATCGCCCCCGCACACGGTTTCCTGATGGGACATCCTGAAGCGGTGATCGATTATCTCATCACCCACAGGCTGGCCCGGGAGCACAAGGTGGCGAAGGTATTGAAAACCCTGACCACCGCCAGCCTCAGGGATCTGACGGCCGAAGCGTACGATGACGTTCCCGCGGCCATCCATGGTGTCGCTGCACGATCAGCACTGGCGCACCTGCTGAAGCTGGAAGCGGACGGCAGGGCGGCCAGGGAGGGCGAAACCTGGCACGCCACTTCGCATACCTGAGCCCGGCGGGGCTTCGATGCCCCGTGGGAGGGGCGGGTTACTTTTTGGCGATGATATAGACAGCGTGGACGATACCCGGAATATAACCAAGAAGGGTCAACAGGATGTTGATCCAGAAATGCTTGCCTATCCCCACTTGTAAAAATACACCCAGGGGCGGTAACAAAATCGCAATCAAAACTCGCAAAAGATCCATACAGTTAACTCCCTTTCAGACGTATAACGGGTACAGAACCGTAATATGCGTCCTGTCGCCTCAATGAATAGGCCATTTTGCGGAAATACACAAAGAATTCATGAAAGTGGCATTAAAACTTTGTCACAGGCGTATTCATGGAACTTTGGGGCCTCTATCCTTGTGCCGCCTTACACATTCCGGGCACCAGGCCCCGACTGGCCAACAACCTGAGAGGAACTATGTTGTACCGCTGGCTAACAGACCTGTTTCGCGCTGGCCTGATTTCCACACTCTGCGGCAGTCTGGTAGCCCTGCCGGCTGCCAACGCGGAGCAGTCGAGTCATTCTGAAAAGCAGGAAGTCCTCGTTGCCGAGCTCGCCAAGGACGAAAGTGTTGAAGACGTTGAACACTCCGAACCCCTGCAGTCATCAGGACGAAAACCTGAACAGGAACCACACGAGCCGGTGGCGGAAAGTGAGAAAATCACTGCAACCGCGCCTGACGCCCCAGAACAGCCTGAAGAACCCGACCAAACCGAGCGCACAGAAGAAGCCTCAAGCCTTGAGCTGCTGGGCTCGGAAGTACCACCGGGAACGGCCACCCGCCTGTCCTGGTCACCGGCCATACAGATTGCCGGGCTGTCTCAACCGACACCGGTGCTGGTAGTCAATGGTACCAAACCCGGCCCCAACCTGTGTCTGACCGGAGCGGTGCACGGCGATGAGCTCAACGGTATAGAAATCATTCGCCGCACCATGTATGACCTGGAGCCCGATAAACTGTCAGGCCGTGTTATCGGTGTGCCGATTGTTAATCTGCCCGGTTTTCAGCAAGGCAGCCGCTACCTGCCGGACCGCCGCGACCTGAACCGGCATTTTCCGGGCAGCACCGATGGCAGCCTGGCAGACCGCATCGCGCACTCGCTGTTTGAAAGCGTGATTCGCCATTGCGATATGCTGGTGGATATCCACACCGGATCGCTCAAACGTACCAACTTGCCCCAATTAAGGGCTGATATGAATAACCCCGAGGTAGCGGAGCTTACCCGCGGGTTTGACCGTATGGCCGTGGTCCACAGCACCGGCAGTTCCGGCATGCTTCGCTACGCCGCGATTGATGCCGGCATCCGTGCGGTCACCATGGAAGCGGGCGAATCGCTGCGAATTCAGGAGCATCAGATAAAAGCCGGCGTAAACAGCCTGACCAGCCTGATGGACAAGGAAGGCATGATTTCGAGGATGTTCGTCTGGGGTGATCCGGAGCCGGTGTATTACGACTCGGAATGGGTGCGAGCCGAACACGGCGGCATACTGTTCAGTGAAATCAAGCTTGGCGACAAGGTCGGCGAAGGGGAAATTCTCGGCTACGTCTCGGACCCGATTACCAATAAACAACACCCGATCCGGGCGAGAAGCGATGGCCGGATTATCGGAATGGCGGTGGACCAGGTCGTCATGGCTGGCTTTGCAGCCTACCACGTTGGTACAGAGGCAAAAGTACCGGGAGAGTAGTACCCTGTCGGATCCCTGAAATTCGTCAGGGGCGAAGAATTCTGACAGGAGCCGGTGTGACTTCAGAAACCTCCAAACCATTGTGGCTGGCCTACACGGGCCTGGTTCTGACTCCGCTATTCTGGGCTGGTAATGCGGTTGTTGCCAAAGGCGTGGTGGGGGAGATTCCGCCACTGTCCATGTCATTCTGGCGCTGGGTTATAGCGCTGGCGATTCTGTTGCCCTTTGGCTTACCGGGAGTCTGGCGTCAGCGCCAATTGATTCGTCAGTACTGGCTGTCGATACTGGCCCTCGCCACCTTCAGCGTGGGTGCTTTCAACTCACTGCTCTATTTTGCTGCCGTGACCACCACGGCCACCAATATTGCCCTGATCAACGCCACCATCCCCATTATGGTGGCGTTGCTGGCGTGGATACTGCTGGGTGACCGAACCCGCCCGGTACAGGCCCTGGGTATTGCGCTTGCGGTTCTGGGTATTCTGGCGGTTGTCGCCCGGGGGGATATTTCCGTACTCACGGGCCTGCAGGCACAGCCCGGGGACCTTATCATGGTGCTGGCGGTATTCAGCTGGGGCCTGTTTTCGGTGCTGTTACGCCGTCAGGCGGTGCCCCTGCCACCATTAACCTTCCTGACGGTTCAGATTGCCTGCGGCACCATGGTGATATTGCCGTTTTACCTGGTGGACCTGCTGTTTTTCTCGGGCGGGTTTGAGCTGAACCGTTCCACTGCCCTGCCAATGATGTATTTTGCGATCTTCCCCGGTATTCTGGCCTACGGGTTCTGGAACCACGGCGTGCACCGGATCGGCCCGGCGAAAGCCGCCATCTTCATGTATCTGACGCCGGTTTTCGCGTCGGTGCTGGCGGGCATTTTCCTCGGTGAACGACTGGGCGTATTCCACATTGTCGGTGGCCTGCTGATCCTCGCCGGCCTTTTCCTGGCCACGCGCACCAACGAGCTTCGCCGCAAATACCGCTGAAAGCGTGAATGGGATTATCCCGGCAGCGCTTCCAATGCCTGCCGGATTTGATTCAGTGCCGTTTCCAGCACCTGCCGCGGGCAGCCAATGTTCATGCGCATGAATCCACTCCCCGCTTCCCCGAAGGTAATGCCCGGGTTCATGCCGATGCCGGCCTGATGCACGAAGAATCGCTTCAGGTCCGAATCGTCCATCTCCAGGGCCCGGCAATCCAGCCACAACAGATAGGTGCCCTCCGGTTCCGTCACCTTGATCGCGGGCAGATGCTGCTGAACGTAACCCATCACGTAATCACGGTTGCCCTGTAGGTAGCCCATGAGCTGGTCGAGCCACTGGCTACCGTTTCGGTAACCCGCCTCGAAACCTGCGATGCTGAACGGGTTGCACTGGATCATGTGCATGGCGTCGAACACGTCTTTCAATGCCTTGCGATGCTCTGCATTTGCCACCACCAGCGCCGACAGGCCCAGCCCGGGCATGTTGAAGGTTTTAGTGGGCGCCACGGCCGTGACCAGTGCGTCGTCCTCCCGGGCGAGGTTTGCCAGCATTTGATGGGCGGAGGCATCCGGATACGTCAGATCACAGTGGATCTCGTCCGAGAGAACCACCAGGTTGTGACGCCGAGCAATCGTCAGTACCGCCATCAGTTCGCTTTGGGTCCATACACGGCCCACGGGATTATGGGGTGAACACAGTAACAGCACCCTGGCGTCTTCCCGCGCCGCGCAGGCCTCCAGATGCTCAAGGTTCATCTGATAGCGGCCATCCACTAGCTCAAGCGGGCTCTCGATTACGACGCGACCGGTTTTCTGAATGGAACTGAAAAACGGAGGATAGACCGGCGGCTGAATAATGATGCCTTCACCCTTCCCGGCAAACGCCATGGCCGCTGCATGGATTGAAGGCACCACACCGGGTGCCATCAGTAACCAATCACGCTTGATGGTCCAGCCATGGCGGCTTTTGAACCAGTCGATGATGGACTCGTACAGGCTCTCCGGAAACAGTGTATAGCCGTAGACCGGGTGCCTCGCCCGATCTTCCAGAGCTTGCGTAACCGCCTCCGGTGCCGGAAAATCCATATCCGCCACCCACAGCGGAATCACATCCTCGCGGCCAAATACTGCTTTACGGGCATCAAACTTTACCGAGCAGGTATTTTCCCGCCGAAGAAGCCGGTCAAAGGATTCTGGCACGAAAAGCCTCCGTTGTTACGATATTGGTTTAAGGGTGGTAGATACGAACGTCATTCTGGGGCAGGATCGATACCCCCCGCAACCGCCAATACTTGCGAAACTGACGGAGCCTTTGAATGCTTGCCCAAATCCTGTCCACGATGTTGCCGGTATTTCTGATCGCCGGCTGTGGTGCTCTTTATGGTCGCTACCGCACACCCGATATTCAGGGTCTGAACACCCTCAACATGGAGCTGTTTGTGCCCATGCTGGTGTTTGCGGTACTGGCAGACCAGCAGGCCCCACTGCAGGAGTATACCAGCCTGGCGCTGGCGGCTTCGGTGGTGGTACTGGGCTCTGGCATCGTTCTCTACCCCGTGGCCAGAGTCCTGAACCTGAACCTGAAAACCTTCCTGCCGCCGATGATGTTCAACAACTCCGGCAACATGGGTATTCCGATCCTGGTATTAGCCTTCGGCGAGGCAGCCCTGCCGGCAGCCGTTGTGCTGTTTGTTGTGGAAATGCTGCTGCACTTCACCGTGGGCATCTATATGCTCGATCCGCACACCTCCATCATCAGAAGGCTGCGCCTTCCGGTCATTCTGGCCAGTATTGCCGGCCTTGCCGTCAATTTCGGCGGTGTGCCCATGCCTCAGTGGCTGCTGGAAACCCTGAACATGCTCGGCGGTGTCTGTATTCCACTGATGCTGTTTACCCTGGGGGTGCGCATGCTCGATGTGGATTTCGGTGACTGGAAACTGGGTATCCTCGGCGCTATTGCCTGCCCCGCCTCGGGACTGATCCTGGCCTGGCCGATGATTGCGATTCTGGACCTCCCCGGTTTGCAGGTGGCCGCCCTGTGGGTCTTCGCCGCCATGCCATCCGCCGTGCTGAACTACATGCTGGCGGAGCAATACCAGCAGGAGCCCGAAAAGGTCGCGTCACTGGTACTGATCAGCAACCTGGGCAGCATTGTGGTGATGCCCTTCGTTCTTGGCCTGGTGTTTGCGGCAGGCTATGTCTGAAACCATTGCCGTCGTTCGCGCCTCCCGTCCCAATTTTCTGGTGCTCGCGCCCCTGTGTGCGGGGCTTGGCGTTGCATTGGCCTGGCAGCAGGGCGAACCGCCCGCATTGCTGGATACCCTTCTGGTGCTTGTGGGTGCATTGCTGGCCCACGCCGCGGTCAACCTGCTCAACGAATACGAAGATTTTGTCTCTGGCCTCGACCTGATCACCCGGCGTACCCCGTTCTCCGGAGGCAGCGGAGCGCTTCCAGAAATACCTGAGGCCGCAACCAGAGTTCTGATTGCCGCTTTCGCAACGCTCGCCCTGGTGATTGCCATCGGGCTGTACTTCCTCTGGCTTCGGGGATTGCCAATGCTGGTGCTCGGTAGTGCTGGTGTTGTGCTGGTTCTGACTTACACGCGCTGGATTACGCGCTCGCCCCTCATTTGCCTGCTGGCGCCGGGACTGGGCTTCGGCCCGGTGATGATACTGGGCAGCCTGATTGCCCTTGATGCCCGGCTGGATTCCGTTGCTCTTATCCTCTCTCTGATCAGCTTGCTACTGGTAAGCGAGTTGCTGCTGATTAACCAGATCCCCGATGCCGATGCCGACCGCAAAGTCGGGCGCCGACACCTTGCCATTACCCTTGGAAAACCGACAGCCGCTCGACTCGTGGGGTGCATGTTGCTGGCCAGTTACGGCGCACTGGTGGCGGGATTATTGGCAGGCTGGCTGCCGGCATGGAGCATACTTGCCCTGATCCCGGCACCAGCGGCCCTGTGGATAAGCCTGAGGCTACCGAGGGTTCTTACCAACCCCTCACAGCTCAATACCGTCCTTGGCGTCAATGTTGCCGTACTGCTGGCCACACTTGCACTGCTGATCTGCGGCCTTAGCCTTTAAGCCGAAACACACTGACCCTGCCACTTAACTGCTCTGCCAAGGCGGCAAGATCGCGGCTGGCACCGGCAACCTGCTCGGAACCGGCAGATGTTTCCACAGTGGAGTCGTGTATGCGGCTGATGTTGCGGTTTACTTCTTCAGCCACACTGCTTTGCTCTTCCGCAGCGCTGGCAATCTGAGCGTTCATATCATTGATTTCGCCCACTTCCTGACGGATCTGAGCTAGCGCCTGCTCCGCCGAACGGGTCTTTTCCACGGTGGTTTTTGCCAGGTCCCGACTGGTTTCCATCACTTCCGCCGCTTCCGAGGCACCGTTCTGAAGTTTGCCAATCATTTCCTGGATCTCACGGGTGGAATCCTGGGTGCGGGTTGCCAATGAACGCACCTCGTCTGCCACGACTGCAAAACCGCGGCCATGGGTGCCGGCACGGGCGGCTTCAATCGCCGCATTCAGCGCCAGCAGGTTGGTCTGCTCGGCGATGGCGTTGATCACTTCAATGATCTTTTCGATATTGGCGCTGTCGTCGGAAACCCGGTGCACGGTTACCGCTGCTTTCTCGAGGGTGTCTGCCAGTTCGCCGATGGCGACAGCCGTTTCCTGCACCACCCGGTTACCGGTTTCAACTTCCTGATCAGCCTTGCCTGTCGCTGTCGCGGCGCTGGAGGCAAACCCTGCTACTTCGTTCACCGTTGCCGCCATCTGATTGATGGCCGTTGCCATCTGCTCCGCTTCCTCGGACTGGATGCGGATCTGATCGTTATTGTTGTCCGAGGTCGACAACAACTCCGATGAGCTCCTGGACAATTCCATTGCGGATTGGCGGACTTCGCTGATTATTCCGGCGAGTTGCTCCACCGTGTCCTTCAGGGCGCCCATAACGCTGTCCGGATACTTCGTCTGGATGTCCTGGTCAAGGAGGCCATCCGAGAGCCTGCGAATGGCATCTGCCACGTCATCCGGCTCCGCACCCAGGGTCGAACGGATCTTGCGGATGATAAGCACCGCCACAACAATACTCAGCAACACGGCAATACCGGTGACCAGAAAGATTAATTTATTAAAGTTACCGGCTGCTTCCCGCACTGCGTCCACATTGGTGGTAATAAAGCCTTCCTGATGGTCAATGAACGCGTTTATCCGATTAAGCCAGGTGGTATAGGCGGGAGATACGTCTTCCAGCAAAAATTCCCGGGCTTCGTCGATACGTCCTTCCTGACGCATCTCCAGTAATTCATCCGTCAACGCCAGCGTACTGCGTTCAATCTCCTTGATATCCGCCAGCAGTTGCTGTTCACGCTCAGAGGCTCCGGCCGACCTGAACAGCTGGTCCATGGGCCTGGCCGATTCCACGTAGAAATCCTTCAACCGCTGGATATCCTGGAGATGAGTTCTCAGAGCCCGGTCGTCCCGAACCAGAACCGCGTCGCGGATGGCGATGGCCCGGTCATGGACACTGCCACGAAAGTTGATGGCGTAACGCTGTTTCACAGCCGCATCATCGCCGACTTCGGTGAGCGTGCTGTCGATAAAACCGACTCGATGATTGCCAATCAGGCTGACCAGCACCATCAGCGAAAGAATAAGGCCAAAACCCAGGGTGAGTCGCTTGGCGACAGTGAATTTATTGAACATCATCTACTCCGGCTGTTCAGGATCATAAAAAGAATCTATGTATTCATGATTCATGCAACATCGGATCAATGGGTTTGCCGGATATTGGTGATCTTTTACAATTATTTTCAATGCTACATATTGTTACATTCTGTGCCGATTAGCCGGCATTACCAGCGGATGCGCTTGCAACCATTCCGGCTTTGGCCGAAGGTAAGACTATTCAGGTTGAATTTCATTTCGATACGGAGATCTGCCCATGAGCGTTCTGCTTCTCCTCCTCAGTGCGTTGGTACTGATTTATCTTGGAATTGGCGGCACCACTGCCGCTGCTGTTCTTGTCATCGCAACCGTTATCGGGCTGTTCCAGGATGGCTGGCACATCCTCAGCATATTATTTGGTGGTGGCTTGCTGGCTCTGGGCCTGGTGTTGGTAATGCCTGGGGATCTGAGACGGGAGAAGTTAAGTACGCCACTCCTTGGCTGGGTGCGCGGGAGGCTCCCCAAGCTCTCGGATACAGAGGCCGAAGCGTTGCGCTCGGGCACAGTGGACTGGGATGGCGAGCTGTTTTCCGGTCAGCCGGAGTGGTCGAAGCTACTGGATGCCAGGCCCGCCCACCTTTCCAGTGAAGAGCAGGCGTTTCTGGACGGTCCGGTGGAAACGCTCTGCGGCATGCTGGACGACTGGAAAATCACCCACGAAGACTATGACCTGCCCAACAAGGTCTGGAAGTTCATCCGCGAGAACGGTTTCTTCGGCCTGATGATCCCGAAGGAGCAGGGTGGCAAGGGCTTCTCCCACACGGCCCATTCGGAAATCGTGATGAAGATTTCCACTCGCAGCGTATCCGCTGCCGTGACCGTGATGGTGCCTAACTCCCTGGGGCCGGGTGAGTTACTGATGGAGTACGGCACTGATACCCAGAAAGAGTATTACCTGCCCCGGCTGGCTGGCGGAGAGGAAATTCCCTGCTTTGCCCTGACCTCCCCGGTAGCCGGTTCCGACGCCGGCGCGATCCCGGACAAGGGCATTGTCTGCAAGGGCCAGTGGGACGGCAAGGAAGTACTGGGTCTGAAAATCACCTGGAACAAGCGCTACATAACACTGGCCCCCGTCGCCACGTTGATTGGCCTGGCCATCAAGGTGTACGACCCGGACAAACTGTTGGGTGATTCCGATGAGATCGGCGTGACCTGCGTAATGGTTCCCCAGGATCTTGAGGGCGTTCACTCCGGTGCCCGTCACTTGCCGATGAACACGGTCTTCATGAACGGCCCGACATGGGGCAATGACGTCTTCATTCCCATGGACCAGGTCATCGGTGGCCAGGACATGCTGGGTAAAGGCTGGAAGATGCTGCTGGAATGCCTGTCCATCGGCCGCTCCATCTCCCTGCCTGCGCTGGGCACGGGTGCCGGCAAGGTCGCCAGCCTGGCGACCGGCTCCTACGCCCTGACACGGGAGCAGTTCGGCCGCTCCATCAGTCAGTTTGAAGGGGTTCAGGAAGCCCTCGAGCCGATCGCCGGCTACACCTACATGATGGATGCCGCACGATTGCTCACCTCCGGCATGCTGGACCGGGGCGTGCGGCCCTCAGTACCCTCGGCGGTGCTCAAGTACCGCAATACCGACCTGATGCGCACAGTGATCAACCATGCCATGGACGTGGTCGCCGGCCGCGGTGTCATTACCGGCCCCCGCAACTTCCTCGCCCGGGCCTACCAGGCGGTGCCTATCGGCATTACGGTTGAGGGCGCCAACATTCTCACACGCAGCCTGATGGTGTTTGGTCAGGGGGCGATCCGCTGCCACCCGTTCATCGTCGAGGAAATCGAGGCGGCGGGCATGGAAGACAAGAAGGCCGCGGTTGAAAAGTTCGACGGCATTTTCTATCGCCACATTGCCCACACCACCCGTAATGCACTGCGGTCATTCCTGCTGGCGCTGACTGGCGGTATTCTCGAACCGGTGCCACGCCAGGGCAATATCCAGTCCAGTTACCGCCAGCTTGCCCGCTTCTCGGCAGCCTTTTCGCTGATGACCGACGTCACCCTGCTCACGGTCGGCGGCGGCCTCAAGGCTCGCCAGCGGCTGTCGGGCCGCATGGCGGACTGCCTGGTGCATCTGTATTACGCCACGGCGGTAATCAAGCAATGGCACGAGGAAGGCTACCCGGATGACCAGCGCCCGCTGGTGGACTGGTGTCTCCAGACCAGTCTGCGGGACCTGAAGACATCCATGCGCGAGCTGATCATCAACTTCCCGGTGCCACTGTTGCGCTGGCCGCTGCGGGTGCTGGTGTTCCCGCTGGGTGCTACCGGCCTGAATGGCCCGGACGATAAGCTGGGCACCGAGGTTGCCGCGAGTATCGTCAAGGATACTCCGCTGCGCCAACGCATCAGCCGCGGCAGTTACGTCAACACCGACCCTGATGATCCGCTGGGCCGGGTGCTGAACGCCTACCGGCTGGCCAATGAGACCCGTGAAATGCGCGAACGGCTGCACGAGGCCCTGCGCAACCGGGATGAAGATGAGTTGGGTGGTATTGACCTGCTGATGGGTCATCAGCGCAAGGAATTGGTGGACTGGGCCTGCGACCAGGGTGTTGTGAAAGGCGAAGAGTGCGACAAGCTGCTGGAGGCGCTGGAGGCACTCTATGACGTCATCCGCGTCGATGCCTTTGAACCCGATGGTCTGAAGGCGCTGTCACGATGCGCCAAGGGCAAGCGCACGGTAGTGGAGCGTCCACCTCGAGACGAGGAATAGCCCTTCAATAGGTGGCCTGAAACTTTGAGAGGAGCGTTTGGCTGGACGGAGCCTCCCAAAACACGCTCCTTCGGCACATCCTTGTGACGCTTGGGCTCCGCCATCCATGGCTCCGCACAGTTTCGGGAGGCTCCGCCCAGCCAAGCGCCCTAGCAATCAGGTAGCTTCATCTTTATTTCTTAAGCCGCTGTGGATGGCTTCGTCCACTAACCATCGCCGCAGCAGTTGAATTCCCTTTTCTCTCCGGCGGCTGGTTTTCCAGGCGAAGTAGAACTTATCGCCGGTCATAACCGAGTGGCAGGGTAAACGGACGAAATCCCCGGAATCCTTTCGTGTGCTGAGCATGTAATCGTTGGTCAGGGCGATGCCCTGATGGAAACGCGCCGCCTCCAGAGACAACAGCATATGGCTGGAATGCAGCAACCGGCTTGAAGCGGGCAGCTTCAGGCCAGCCTCTTGATACCAGGCCTCCCAGTCACCCCCCTGCTTGTCGTAGATACTGTGGGTAGACAGCAACGGAAACTGTGCCACCATCTCCGGCGTTAACGACACCGAATCAGGATCAGCATTGACCTCATCCAGCCCCAGCTCACGACGAATCCGCTGCCAGTAATCCTGGCTGCACACCGGAAACAGCCGCTCGGTATACAACAGGTCATAACTGAACGCTGCCGACGCGGGCTTGATGGTGATAAAACAATCTGCCACACGATCGGACAACGTCGGGTTCTCGCTGCTCATCTCCAGCGACAGCTCCAGTTGCGGATGCAGCCTCTGCAGGTCCGGCAACCTTGGCGCCAGCCAGCGCACCGCAAAGGAACTGAACACCGACAGCCGCAACCGCGACTCCTCGTGCCCCAGCAATTGCTCACTGACCCGCTCAATCTGCAACAACGCCGACCCCACACCATCCAGATACTGCCGCCCCTCATCAGTCAGCGTCAGCGTCCGCCCACTACGCCAGAACAGCTTCTCGCCCAGGTAGGTTTCCAGCAGTTTGATCTGATGACTGACCGCACTCTGACTAACAGCCAGCTCCTCGGCCGCCAGCGAAAAACTGTTCAACCGCGCAACGGCCTCGAATACGGGCAGTGATCTCAGAGGTGGAAGCTTCATTATCTATTTTTCTAATACCTTTTGTTTAAAGATCATTTTATCGGATATTAGCACAGGCATAGAATGCTATCACAAAGGTCGGGGAGCTGAGCGGGTAGACCTCTCCAAAACCGTGCGGAGCCATGGATGGCGGAGCCCGAGCGTCACATGGATGTGCCGAAGGAGCGTGTTTTGGAGAGGTCTACCCGCTCGGCGAATGCTCCGAAGCCGGATATCAAAGAGTTCAAGGGGAGTCTAATGTCAGGCAAAACCATAAACAGCGCAATCCTACTGCTGGTGATTGGCAACGCCATGGCATTGATTAGCGACGTCTTCATCAAACTGCTGGAACCCGGCGCCCCCATATTCCAGTTTGCCTTCCTGCGCTGCGTCATCACCCTGCTGCTTTTGCTACCGCTGGCAGGCCAACTGAACCGCAAGCACCTGTTCTCCGGCTTCAAGGTTCACGCCGTGCGCGCGCACGTCCATCTCGTTGGCATCCTCTGCATGGTCGTTGCCCTCGCCAACCTGCCACTGGCCACCGCCAATGCCGTATTCTATGCCGCACCAATACTGGTGATGGTGCTGTCCGTCATAATCTTCCGCGAAAAGCTCACCCCATTGAGCGTATTCGCCGTATTCAGTGGCTTCGGCGGTATCATCGTTATCCTGCGGCCAATGGAATTCAATTGGGCCGCCATCGCCGCTCTGGCCTCTGCCTTTGCCCTGGCCATCAACGCCGTCATGGTGCGCAAGCTGCCCCGGGAGCAATCCACGGTCCACAAGCTGTTGCTGAACTACGTGCTGATCATACCCGCCGCCGGTGCCCTGGCCCTTTGGGAAGGCGCCGCCTGGGACAGTTCCATACTGGTCAGTGCTCTGGGTTCCGCCCTGTTTATCCTCGGTTACAACATCACCGTATTGCTGGCCTATCGGCAGGTGGATGCCAACCAGGTCACCAGCGCTGAATACACCGGGCTGATCTGGGCGGTAGGCATTGGCTGGATATGGTTTTCAGAAGTGCCAGATCTGTGGTTCCTGGCGGGCAGCACCATGATTGTGGTGCCACTGATACTGATCGGACTGCAGAGCCGGCGCCGCGCAAGGGCGCCGGCCAGGGGTTTTAACCCGGATACTCAGCGCGTCACTTCGATGAGCAGTTGAGCACCCTGCAACACCCGGTAATCCATTGGATAGGAACCGCTGTTGTAGCGGAAACGATAACGGGAGCCATGGTCATTTCTGTGGTGATAACGGCTCTTGTTCCAGTGGCGCTTATGGCCATGGTACCCGTGTTTACGCTTCTGATATTTCTTGTGCTTCCAGCCGTGATGGCGCTTGTTGTAGTGCTTTTGATGCCAGCCATGATCGCGGTCCCGGTAACCATGCTTGCGGTCACGGTGTCCATGGTAGGCATGCTTGTCGCGGTGCTGCGCCGACAACAGTTTCTTATGCTGAGGCGCGCCTTTTCCCTGGTCCACTTTCTGGTGGTACCCGGCCTTGTGATCCTGACGCTTGTAGGAATCCGCCATGGCGGGTGTCGCGGCCATCATCAGGCCGATCAGGCAACTGCCGATCAGAAACTTTTTCATCGTTCTTCTCCCGATCTTCTCAGATCCCGGATATCAGTACCCGCAGACACTTTGTGGGTACTCCCTGGATTCAGATTACGGGATTGGCGGGAGATGTCAGGCGATCAGAGCCTGCTTTGCATTTCTTTTACGCGATCCGGCCTTAACTGACACAAATTCTCATAAACCGGCCTGAAGGGTTTCGCCTCCCTCCAGGCCGGAGTCCATCAGCTGCCAGATGTCTTGAGGAACAGGAAGTGGCCTCGATAGGGGGTGACCACTACGCCTTCCGAGTCGCGTGCATCGTCAGGTGTACGCACATCGCTCACAGACCGATCGTTCCAGTTATACGTCCAGATGACACCGACACCGTCCTCGCGGACGACTGCAACATCGTATTTCGCGTTACCGGTATCAAAATCAGGGCTGATACCGACAGAAACATCTATCACGTTATTACTCGCTGCTTCAGGTACATCCAGGTAATTGCCTTCCCAGTCCCAGGCCACAACATCACCGTTTATGGTGATAGCAACGACAAACCTGGACTGCCAAACCTTGAATTTCGCGATCGGATCCAGGCCGGCGGGGATCTGCGCTACCTCTTCAGAGGGAAATCGAGACAGGTTCACGTCAGCGACACGCAGCATCCGATTATTAATATCGGTATAGAAGAAGGACCGGTTACTGATTGCAGCGCGATCGACATCCTGAATGTTAAATTGGTCCAGATTGTCGCGGTCAAAACAGTTGCTGGTGTCAAACTTCACACACACATTTTTCGGTTGGCGATCCGGGCCGGCAATAACGATTTTTCCTTGAGAGCCATCTACAATGCTATGGACCGGCGCTGGCAGCAGATCGTCTTCGCGAGGATCAAGATTGGACTCCCCGCTCCAGATCAAGTACTCACCATTTTCACTGAGCGCCCCACCCAATAATTTGCCAATTGCAGCTTCCTGGAATTTGCCGGACGGGGGGAACGGCAGGGTGACTGTCTGGTCTTCGCTAAAACCGCCCGGCGTCAGAACGTTCCTCGTTTTAAGGCTGGTATCCGCGACAAGCTCGCCGTTGCTATCGATGGCAACGTACGCGTTACGAGGAAGCTCCATGCTCACTGACGCAAGATCATTCCGCCGAGTCATTTGCTGAAGAATCGATGCCGCATCTTCAGACAGTTCTGCGGCGTTTTCAGCCCTGTAAAACGATACGTTATTTGGCGGAATAATGCGGTAATTGCCTTTCGCGCCGCCACCACAACACCCACCGGAGGTGACAACAGCCTCATAGTCGTAGGTACCCTGCAGAATCGAGTCGCCGGCAACGAGATCGTAATCCTCATAGCCCGCACCGCCATTGTCGTACTCGTAATAAAGGCGGATAGAGGCATTGCGCCCCTCGGGTGTGTATTCGTAGCGTACTGGTGTCAGAACCTGGCCGGTTTCCGGGTTGGTGCCCTGAACCTGGCCATCGGACGAGAAGTCGTAAACTACCGTAAGCCCCTCTGCCACACTGTTGGCACCGGCTTCGGTAACCGTAAACTCGATGCGCTCACCGACGATACTGCCCGGATAATCGCGATTCTCCGCAGAAGCCGTACCGTCACCAGACCCGCCTCCACCACCGCCGCCACAGGCAGTAAAAGCCATGCTGGCTGCCACAATCAGCGCCATGACGCCCCAACGGTCATTCTTGTTGTCGATTTTTTGAAACCCACTGTCCATCCGAAACCTCCTGATACTGGAATGGAACTGCGCCCTCAGTGGAAGGCATTCGGGATCAAGCTATCAACAGCGGTTGTCGGGCGCATGGCCCATTTGAGGTATGGGGAGCAAAAAAATCCCGATTAGCAGGGATGGTTTACGAAGTCAGCAAGCGTTCAATCGTGAACACGTGGACATCGTCGTCTCCCAAATGGCGCAGGGCCTGGGCGAGTTTCAGCAGGTATTCGTCGTTACGACCGCTGGGGCCCGCCGCCCCGGCAATCTGATGGGCAATATCCGCGTCTGGTGCGTCGCCCAGAAACGCCTCGTTATCCTCAGTGGCAATGTAGACCAGACCCTGCTCCTGGCTGCCATCGTTAAAGGTCATTGTGGTGCCGAAGCGCAGATAACCGTTCTTCTCCCGGTGATCCAGGTGCTCAAAAACATCCGGAGATACTCGGTAGGCCACGCCCTTGCATAACGCACCGGGCTGTTCGATGAGAGTCACCACCCGTCCTGGTGACTCGATGGTGCCCCGATGATCATGGGAGCCTTGCCAGAATCGACGAACCCAACCTTCAATCGCCGCAGGACGCTGCTCAAGGAACGGAAAATCCACCTTGTAGATCAGCGACCCATAACCGAACAGCCAAACCGAGGACACACCCTCGAAGCTCTGGCGTATACGGTTATGCTCGATAGTCGATACAGACATAATCCGCGATTACCTCCAAAACCTCTTTAAACCGAAGCCATGAAACCGGCAATACCCGTCAGTACGATCTCTGCCGCCATGGCAGACAGGATCAAACCGCTGATCTTGGACAGTATGTTCAAACCGGTTTTACCCAGCACCTTCTCAAGGTAACCCGACAGGTGCAGCAATACCGCCAGTATGACCAATCCCGACACCAAACCAAGAAGGCCTCCGGCCACCTCGGAGAGGCTGTTCAGTTCGGCGCCATACACCAGGATGGCACCGATGGTCGCCGGGCCGATCATCACCGGGATGGCCAGGGGTACCACGGCAATATCGTCGCGGTCTTCATCCGGCAGACCGGTGGCGTGGTTGCGGGTACCGCTGGTGACCAGGCTGATCGCGGTCAGGAACAGCAGGCTTCCGGCGCCAATCCGGAACGAGTTCAGCGTAATACCGATGGCACTGAACAGCAGCGGGCCTACAAAGAAGAGTATCAACCCCAGGATCAGTGCTGACAGGGTTGAACGGCGGATGATGGAGCTCTTTTCCGCCACCGGCAGCCCTCGTGTGAGCGCGAGGAACATGGTCACCACGAAGAACGGGGCCAGCAGGAACAGGAATCGGATGGTACTGCTGATATAGGTACTAAAAAACGCTTCAAACATTCAGGGTATCCGGCCAAGAGTAAAAACGGCACAGCATAGCGGCAGCGACGCCGAAGTGCCGTACGGAAGTAAACGTACTCTATCGTTTAATACTGGGTTTCCGGGCTTTCCGCGGTTTTCCGGATTTGGCAGGCTTTCCCGGCCGCTGGGGTTTGCCTCGTTTTCCAGCCGGCTTTACGGCCGCTGCATTCTTCCCTCGTGGCCCCTGCGGCGGTTTCGCATTCTTTTTACCCGGCTTTTTGCCTGGAAGCGTCTTCCTGCCGGGCGGATTTTTCGTTTCACTGCGGGTATCCGGGCTGACCTCCGATGACGAATCCCGGATCATATCAAACAGGCCCGCCAGTTCTTTCTCGCCCAGATCCCGCCACTCGCCCACTGGCAACCCCTTCAGGCTGATGTTCATGATCCGCACCCGCTCAAGCTTGGTGACGTCATACTCAAAAAATTCACACATGCGGCGGATCTGCCGGTTCAGGCCCTGGACCAGCGTAATACGGAAGACAAACCGGGAGACCTTTTCGACTTTACAGCGCTTGGTCACCGTGCCCAGTATCGGCACACCGGCGCTCATACCCTGCACGAATTCCGCGGTCACCGGTTTGTTGACGGTGACCAGGTATTCCTTCTCATGGTTGTTGCCGGCCCGCAGGATCTTGTTCACCAGGTCGCCGTTGCTGGTGAGGAAAATCAGCCCCTGGGAGTCCTTATCGAGACGGCCAATGGGGAAGATTCGCTCGCCGTGGCCCACATGGTTGACGATGTTCCGGGGTTCCGCCGGGTCGGTGGTGCTGACCACGCCCACGGGCTTGTTCAGGGCGATAAAGATCAGGTCTTCTTCGTCCCGGGGCTCGATCAACTGGCCGTTGACCGTCACCCTGTCACCGGGCAGGACCTGGTCCCCCACCTGAGCCGCCTTGCCATTGATGGCGACATTGCCATTCTCGATATAGCGGTCTGCCTCCCGCCGGGAACACATGCCACTCTCGCTGATGTATTTATTGAGGCGGGTCGAGTTTTTACCGGGCATGGGGTTCCTGTTCAGGGTCGATTAAGGTCGGGGTATTAGGCCGCATGCGGGGATACATAGCTGAATCGCTTGCGGTATTGCTCCATGGTACAACCTACCGTGCGTTTGAAAAGCCTTCGGAACGAACTGGCGTCTTCGTAACCCACGCTCCAGATGATGCGGGCGGTCTGGTCGCGGCTGGATTCCAGCAGATGTTTCGCAGCTTCTATGCGCAGGTGTTGCAGGTAGCCGATAGGGGTTTCCCCGGTGGCTTCCTTGAAGCGGCGCTTGAAGGTGCGGGTGCCTAGGCCGGCCACCGCCGCCACTTCGTCAATGGTCAGCGCCTCGGCATAGTGCTGCTCCAGCCAGGACTGGGCCTTGCGGATGGCGATGTCCTGATGGGCTTTCTGACTGTAGAACGCCATGTAGGGGGCCTGCTCCGTGCGGCGGCCATCCAACACCAGCATCTTGCTGCAGGCCAGGGCCACAGCGGGGGAGGCGAAACGCTCCACCAGATAAACACAAAGGTCCATAAACGCCGTGGCGCCACCGGCACAGATGACCTGCCCGTTGTCCACCAGCAACTGCTCTTCCTCAAGGCGAATATGCGGGTACCGACTGCGGAACAACGATGCGGCCCGCCAGTGGGTAGTGGCGACCTGATCCTCCAGCAACCCCGCTTCCGCCAGTACGAAACTGCCGGTGCAGACGCTCGCCAGCACGGTCCCCTGTTCCAGGGCCTCTTGCAGCCAGCCATGCAAGGGTCTGGCAGGAGCCAGGGTTTGCTCCAGGCGCTCTGCGCGCACAGTAGCTTCCACCGAGGAGCCGACCACAATCAGATCCGCACGAAAGTCGCCCCGTCGAATCGTCGGTGTCACCACTGCTCCGCTGTATCCGCGAACGGGTTCATCATCCACCGTCACCACCTGACAGTTGAACAATGGTTCACTGCGGCCAGCCGGGGCCCGGCCGCAGTAATTGGCAACGGTAAAGAAATCCATGATGCCGTGGACGCCCGATGCGTGACAGTTGGGAAAGGCAATGATGGCTACGTTGAACATGGAAATGGCCCTTTCAGCATTTTATATGTCAAATATGACACTCCTACTGGCATCCCGCAAGCCCTAACCTGAACCTGTCATCCACCAACGCAGGAAGAAGGACTTTCACCATGACCTCACAACTGAACACCCAGTCAGAGATCTTCCAACGCCCACTCACTCAAAATGCCCCGAAAAGCGTCGGGCTTTCAGCAACCCGGCTCGCGCTGCAGCTGTATTCCCGGGTGTCCCCCCGGAAAGCGGGGCATCTGGTAAATCGCATGGCGTTCAGGCCTTCCCGCCTGCCCATGCCGATCCGTTATGAATACCTTCTGGACAACGCCGACAGCTACACGCAGCTCCAGCATGGCAGCCGCACCATCCCGGTGTATTCCTGGGGCCAGGGCCCGGTTGTTCTTGGCGTCCATGGCTGGGCCGGTGCCGGCATCCAGTTCGGCGCCTGGATCCATCCGCTGGTGGAAGCCGGCTATCGCGTGGTGCTGTTCGATGCCCCGGCCCATGGCCGCGCCCAGGGCGAGAGTACGGACCTTTTCGAAATGTCCGAAGTCACTGCGAAGGTGGCGGCCAGTGTCGGCCGGATCCATGGGGTGCTGGCCCATTCCATTGGCTGCATCGCCGTCGCCAGAGCCATCGCGGATGGCCTTCAGCCCAACTACCTGGTGATGCTGGCACCCCCAGTCGGCCTTACCGCTGTGATGAATAACCTGGGGCAGCAACTGGGACTGAGCGAGGAGGTTCTGGCAGTTCACCTACAGTTGATGGAAGAGCGTTTCGGCAAATCGGTCTGGGAGCAAATGAACCTGGAAGCCCTGTCCCGGTCACTCACCCAACGGGGCCTGATCGTGATCGATGAGGACGACACCTCTATCTCGCCGGATGAAAGCGAGCGGATTTACAACAACTGGGAAAACGCTGACGTGTTACGTACCCGTGGCCTCGGCCACCATCGCATGCTCTGGAGCCCCATGGTTGTGGAAACCGTGCTCAGGGATCTGGGCCGACCAGTGGACACAGTCTGATTGCGCCGTAACCGCTGGCCGTTTATGGTTTGGCACCAGACTTTTCCAGAACCTGGAGCCCCGCCATGCAACTGTCCGACCCGAAACAGCAACAAACGCCCCGTGGCCGCTTCGCCTGGCGTGAAGGCGGTAACCCCGAAGGCCAGCCGCTGGTAATGATCCACGGCTGGCCGGAGAGCTCCTACTGCTGGGAGCATGTGGCAGCACACCTGAAACCGGGCTTTCGCATCGTTGCGCCGGACCTCCGGGGGCTGGGCGACAGTGAACGCACACCGGAACAGAAGCACTACAGCAAACAGGAAATGGCACAGGATGTGATCAGCCTGCTGGACAGCCTCGGCATCGGGGACTTCCAGCTCGTGGGCCACGACTGGGGCGGCATAGTCGCCCAGGAAGTCGCCCTGGCCATCCCCGACCGGGTGCGCAAACTGGTGATCATGAACATTGCCATCATCAACAACCTGAAGGGCAACCAGGAAGTGATCGAGAAGGTGCGTTCCGGCAGTGGCGCGGCCTACTGGTACCAACACTTCATGCAGACGCCGGACCTGCCAGAAGCGATGATCCCCGGCGCCGAGGAAGCCTGGCTGGGGTTTTTCCTGAAAACCTGGAACAAGGAACCCTTCCCCCGGGACGCGCTCGACGAATACCTCCGCACCTTCCGGATTCCGGGCACGGCCCGCACGAGCTCCAATTACTACCGGACGTTTCCCGAAGACGCCAAACGCTGGGCCACCACAGCAGGCCATCGCTGGCCTATGCCCGCAATGTATGTGTATGGCAACAAGGATAAGGTGATCATTCCGGAATACCTCAATCATATTGAGGAATGCTTCGAGTCAATACGTGTAGAGCAGGTGGAAGCGGGGCATTTTCTGCAGGAAGAGCAGCCCGCCGCCGTCGCCGGCCACCTCAACGATTTCCTGGAAACCGACTGACGGGCTATCGGGACGGGCTGACGTAAACCCAGTTGGTGCCGACGTTGTCACACACGATGATATCTGGATTGATCACCGTGCACAGCGATAGATCCTCCGGCAGTTCATCGTGGTAACGAGCCTTTACCGCCAGGGTTTTCTTGTCCTGTTTGAGCAGTGAATAGGTCCGCTCCATGCGCTCGGCGAAGTCGACACCGCCGGCTTCCATGGTGTGGAAGGCGTTATGGAAAGCGGTAAAACTCATGGTGTTGGCGCCCAGGCCAATGTCCAGCATTCTGGGGATATAGCGATCGTAGGCGTCTGACAGGTAGCGGCGTACCGCTTGTTCATCGTTGCGATCACCCCTGAACGGGCTCAGCCCCAGGCGATTGTCTTCACCAAGAACGTCACTCTCCAGCTTGCTGTTAGGCTGATTCATCGCCAGGTTGTATCGCTGTTGGGGACAGGCAATGCGCTCACCTTGCAGGCGACAGTCCGCCAGCTGCCCGTACTGTGGCTGATCAACTTCCGGCTCGGGGCGGTCGGGCTCCGATTCTGTGTCAATTGGTCTTGGGGCAGGCGCTGCCGCGGCTGGAGCTCCGGGTTCCGGGACTTCCAGGCCGAGCCGACCGGCGGGGCGTCGCAGCAGCAGCGCCTGCACCTGCGGGTCGTTGCGTTTGAAGTCAGTAGGTGAAGGCAGCCCCGCACCCTGTCCTTCACTGACTACCTGGCAGTAGAGTTTTTCCAGGTCGGTTTTGGCACCGCCCATGCAATCATCACTGGCGGCGTGGACGGCGCCAGGGCATAGGCAAAGCACCAGCAGGACCAGCCCTCTAGTTGTCATCACGCTGTCCCAGCGCCACCCGGGCCATCAGGTCTTCCACCCGACGAATCGTCTCGGCATCGCCTTTCTTGCCCGTGAGCACCACCTGCGATCCGATGGTGGCGACATACATCAGCAGCGACAGATCCCGGATGCGCTGGGGGTCACTGCTCAGGCGTTCGTAGAGTTCGCAGTTCTGGTTGATCCGTGCCTCGTCAACCTCGTTCACCAGATCCGCTGCATAATCATTGCGCCGGGCGAAATCCCGAACTGCCAGCTCTACCTGCAGGCGACGGATGTTTCTGGAAGCATCGGTCAGCAGCAGCTCAAGAATCTGCCGCAGCTCGGTTTCAAGATCTCCGCCTTTCGGCTTCCAATACTGCAACTCGTGAATTCGGCGATCTCTCCAGCGATTCAGAAAACTCACCACCAAGTCTGCATGGTCCTTGAAATGCCAGTAAAAGCTACCCCGAGTCACTCCCAGTTTTTTCGACAACGTCAGTACCCGCAAGTTGCTGAAGCCGCCGGCTGCGACTTCACCGGCAGCGGCGTCAAGCCAGTCATCGCGGGTTAGCTGCGTTTTGTCTTTAGACGTACGGCGACTGGCTTTTGTGGGTCTAATGTCGGTCATTCTGGAATTACATCCTGTTGCTGTCGATCAATGTGCATTTTACATGAGCAGGCTATGAACCGAGTGTGAGTAAGCGGACAGGTGATTCCAGAACCGTCCGGAGCCATGGATGGCGGAGGCCGAGCGTACAGGGACGTATTCACAGCGTGTTCTGGAAACACCTGTCCGCTTACTCCGGCGTTCACTCGCAAGCATAAGGCTTAAGGAGGTCCGAAACCATTGACCACATGTGAAACATACATTAGTGTACGGATCAACAATACACCAGTGTATGGAGATTCCAAGAAGGGTCTTCACGCCATCGATCAACCCGATTCCAGCATCAGGGAGCTGAATAATGAGTACCGCCCACTACGAAGTGAACGGCCACACCACCGTCATCCGCCTGGATAACCCACCGGTCAACGGCCTTGGCCTTGAACTGCGCCGGGGGATTGTAAACGGCATTCAGAAAGCGGAAGCCGACGATGCTGTTAAAGCCGTTGTGCTGATTGGTTCTGACCGCGCCTTCTCCGGCGGCGCCGACATTAGCGAATTCGGCTCCGATAAGGCCACCACCGAGCCCAACCTGAACACCGTGATCAACTATGTGGAAAGCAGCCGCAAGCCGGTGATCGCCGCCATTAGCGGTGCCTGCATGGGTGGCGGTCTGGAGCTGGCCCTGGGTTGTAATTACCGCATTGCCAAGCCGGACGCGCAGATTGCGCTACCGGAAGTAAAACTGGGCCTGCTGCCCGGCGCCGGTGGTACCCAGCGTTTGCCAAGGGTGATTGGTGCCGAGCACGCCCTGAACATGATCGTATCCGGCAGTGTAGTGCCAGCGAAGCAGTTCAAGGGCAGCGCGCTGTTTGATGAAATTATTGACGGTGAACTGCTGGATGCGGCCATCGCCTACGCCACTAAAGTGGTCAGCGAAAACCTTCCGCTGAAAAAAGTGCGCGACCTGAAAGCCAAGCATCCGAATCCGGAAGGCTTCTTCATGTTCACCCGCAACACCGTGGGTGCCATGGCCAAGAACTACCCGGCCCCGCTGAAGTGCGTGGACGCGGTGAAAGCCGCCGTCACCATGCCCTTCGACAAGGGTATGCAAGTCGAGCGCGAAGCCTTTGTGAACCTGATGCAGACCCCGGAATCCCGCGCCCTGCGCCACGCGTTCTTCTCCGAGCGCCTGACCAGCAAGATTGCCGATGTGCCATCGGACACACCAACTCGTGATATCAAGTCCATGGGCATGATCGGCGCCGGAACCATGGGCACTGGCATCAGCATCAACTTCCTCAACGCCGGTATTCCGGTCACCCTGATCGACATGAAGCAGGAAGGTCTGGATCGTGGCGTTGAAGCCATTCGCAAAGTCTATGAGGGCCGCGTCAAGAAAGGCCGCATGAGTGAAGACGATGCCAAGGCCAAGATGGCCTTGCTGACACCGTCCCTGACCTATGACGACCTGAGCAACGTGGACCTGGTGATTGAAGCGGTCTTCGAGGATATGGGCGTCAAGCAAGCCGTATTCGGAAAACTGGACGAAGTCTGCAAGCCCGGCGCCATCCTGGCGTCCAACACTTCCACCCTGGACTTGAACAGGATCGCCAGCCTGACCAAGCGCCCCGAGGACGTTATTGGCCTGCACTTCTTCAGCCCCGCCAACATTATGAAGCTGCTGGAAGTCGTGCGCGGCGAGAAAACCGCCAAGGACGTACTGGCAACCGCAATGAAGCTGGCCAAAGTCATCAAGAAGACCGCTGTGGTCTCTGGCGTGTGCGACGGCTTTATCGGCAACCGCATGATCAACCAGTACCAGCGCGAAGCCCTGTTGATGCTGGAAGAAGGTGCCAGCGTGCAGCAGATCGACAAGGCCATCGAGAAATTCGGCTTTGCCATGGGCCCGCTGCGCATGGCCGACCTGGCCGGCGGTGACATCGGCTGGGCAATCCGCAAGCGCCAGTACGAAGAAAACCCGCACATGGTGAAGATGGTGGTGGCCGACCGCCTGTGCGAAATGGGCCGTTATGGTCAGAAGACCGGCGCCGGTTTCTACCGCTACGAGCCGGGCAACCGCAACGCCCTGCCGGATCCGGAAGTGGACAAGGTGGTGGACGAGGTCCGCACCGAGCTGGGCATTACCCCGCGCAAAATCAGCAACCAGGAAATCGTCGAGCGCTGTGTGTATGGGCTGGTGAACGAAGGCGCACAGATTCTGGACGAAGGCATCGCCCAGCGCGCCTCCGACATCGACATGGTCTACCTGACCGGTTACGGCTTCCCCGTGTTCCGCGGTGGCCCCATGCACTACGCCGAGGAAGTCGGGCTGCCTAACGTGGTGCGCGCCATGCAGGCCTTTACCGAAGACCGCCACACCCAGCCAGGCTTCTGGGAGCCAGCCGCCTTGCTCGCCAAGCGCGCTGAAGACGGCAAGGGTTTCGACGCTAAATAAACCGGTCCACGAATTTTTTCGGAGAATTATTATGTCCAATGACGTTGTCATCGTATCCACTGCCCGCACGCCCCTGGCCAAATCCTGGCGCGGCGGCCTGAACATGACCCACGGCGCCACCCTGGCGGGCCACGCCATCCAGCACGCAGTCGAGCGCTCCAAGGTCGACCCCAACGAAATCGAAGACGTACTGATGGGCTGCGCCCTGCCGGAAGGCTCCACGGGTAACGATGTGGCCCGCATGGGCGCGATTCGCGCAGGTCTGCCAGTCACCGTCGGCGGCGCTACTATTAACCGCTTCTGCTCCTCCGGCCTTCAGGCCATTGCCATGGCCGCACATCACATTGCCGTGGATCGTGTACCGGTGATGGTCGCAGGCGGCGTGGAGTCCATCTCCACCGTGCAGGCCAACGTCAACCAGAACTACTTCATGGAACCCTGGCTGGCCAAGAACAAGCCGGAGCTCTACTGGTCCATGCTGGACACCGCCGAAACCGTGGCCAAGCGCTACGGCATCAAGAAAGAAGACATGGACGAATACGGTGTCCGCAGCCAGAACCTGGCCGCCAAAGCCCGTGAAGACGGCAAATTCGACGACGAAATCGTGCCGATCACCACCACCATGGGCGTCGCCGACAAAGCCACCGGCCAGCTCAGCAGCCAGGAAGTCACCGTCAGCCAGGACGAGGGCATCCGTCCGGACACCAACCTGGAGGGCGTCAGCAAGATCCGCTCGGCGATGGAAGGCGGCGTAGTCACCGCCGGCAACGCCAGCCAGTTCTCCGACGGTGCGTCCGCGTGCGTTCTGATGGACAGCAAAATCGCCGAACAGCGCGGTGCCACTCCGCTGGGTATCTTCCGCGGCTTCGCCGTTGCCGGTTGCGAGCCCGACGAAATGGGCATCGGCCCGGTTTTCGCCGTTCCCAAGCTGCTCAAACGTGCCGGCCTGACCGTAGATGACATCGGCCTGTGGGAACTCAACGAAGCCTTCGCCGTTCAGGTTCTCTATTGCCAGCGCAAACTGGGCATCCCGATGGACCGCCTGAACGTCAACGGCGGCGCCATCGCAGTCGGCCACCCCTACGGCACCACCGGTTCCCGCCTGGTCGGCCACGCCCTCATCGAAGGCAAGCGCCGCGGTGTGAAGTACGTTGTGGTCACCATGTGCGTCGGTACTGGCATGGGTGCGGCTGGGTTGTTCGAAGTAGCCTGATTTTATTGGCCTGAGGCTTTGGGGGGTAGCGGCTGGCAGGTAGGGCTCGTCCAAAACGCGCTCCTTCGGCCCATCCCTGGGGCGCTCGGGCTCCGCCATCCATGGCTCCGCACGGTTTTGGACGAGCCCTACCTGCCAGCCGCCCATAGCTCCGTGCAATGCGCAACAAGTGCAACTTTTGAACGGTGAGGCAACATAAATGCCTTATGCAATCTAAAAAAGCAGGCACGAACAAACTCGAAGCGTCGGATGGGTATCCCCTTTCAAAACTGTACGGAGCCATGGATGGCGGAGTCCAAGCGTCACATGGATGTGCCGTAAGGAGCGTGTTTTGAAAGGGGATACCCATCCGACGCCTACTCCAGGTTTGAAGACAACGCTTTGAGAACTCTCAGGCAACTCCAAAAAAGAGGTGCAATATGGACCTGAATTACACACCAGAACAGGAAGCCTTCCGAACCGAAGTCAGGCAATTCCTGGATGAAAACCTCCCGGACGACATCCGTGAACGGGTACAGAAACGACTGCGCCCGGACAAAGCGATGACCGAACGCTGGCAGAAGATTCTGTTTGATAAGGGCTGGGGCGCCTCCACCTGGCCGGAAGAATTTGGTGGCACCGGTTGGGATCCGATTCAGCAGATTATCTTCGAGGAAGAGTGTGCGATTGCCGGTGCGCCGCGCCAGTTGGATTTCGGGCTGCGTATGGTCGCGCCGGTGATAATGACGTTTGGCAACGATGAGCAGAAACAGCGCTTCCTGCCGGGCATTCTCAGTGGCGAAGACTGGTGGTGTCAGGGTTACTCCGAGCCAGGCGCTGGGTCAGATCTGGCATCACTGCGTACTTCCGCCAAGCTTGAAGGTGACCATTACGTCGTCAACGGCCAGAAAACCTGGACCACCCTGGGACAGCATGCAGACTGGATTTTCTGTCTGGTGCGGACCAGCACTGAAGGCAAGCCGCAGCAGGGGATTTCGTTCCTGCTGATTGATATGAACACCCCGGGCATCGAGGTGCGGCCGATCATCATGCTGGACGGTGAGCATGAGATTAACGAGGTCTACTTCGACAACGTAAAGGTGCCCGCTGAAAACCTGGTTGGCGAGGAGAACAAGGGCTGGACCTACGCCAAGTTCCTGCTGGGTCATGAGCGCACCGGCCTGGCCAATGTGGGGCAGTGGAAGGCGTTGATGAAGCGCCTGAAAGAAGTGGCGCGGCAGGAACAGGACGGCCAGCGGCCTCTGATCGAGAACATCCGCTTCCGCGACCGGCTGGCGCAGCTGGATATGGAGCTGCGAGCTCTGGAGCTGACGGTGTTGCGCGTGCTGACGGACAAGAACGGCCCTGGGGCACTGGCATCAAGCCTGAAAATTCGTGGCACCGAGGTTGGCCAGCAGCTGTTCGAGATGCTGATGGAAGCGGGCGGCCAGGACTCCATCGCCCATATTCCGGAGGCGCTGGAGCTGGAATACAACGGCCCGCGTGCCGGCTCGCTCGATGCAACGCCGTCGGCAGGGGATTACTTCAACATGCGCAAGCTGTCGATCTTTGGCGGGTCTAACGAGATCCAACGCAACATCATTGCCCAGCTAGTGCTTGGCCTTTAAGGAGGCGATATGAACTTTGATCTGACCGAAGAACAGCAAATGCTGAACGATTCCCTGCGTCGCTTCGTGGCCAACGAGTACGGCTTCGAGAGACGACAGGAAATCATCCGTTCCAGTTCTGGTACCGACAAAGCCACCTGGTCGGCTTTTGCGGAAATGGGGCTGCTGGGCTTCACCTTCCCCGAGGATTTTGACGGCCTGGGCGGTAATGCCATCGACACCATGGTGGTGATGGAAAACGTCGGCCGCGGCCTGGTTGTAGAGCCTTACCTGGCCACAGTTGTGCTAGCCGGCGGGCTGATCCGGGATGCCGGTAATGATGCCCAGAAAGCCGACATCCTGCCGGGCATCGCCAGTGGGGAAAGGCTCCTGGCGCTTGCGCACTACGAACCGGGCGCCCGCTACAACCTGAGCCACGTGCAGACCACCGCGCGCAAGGATGGCGACCATTTCCTGGTCAGCGGGCAGAAAACCGCTGTGCTGCACGGCGGCCAGGCAAACCAATTGGTTGTATCCGCTCGCACCAGCGGCGGAATCAGCGATGAAACCGGGTTATCCCTGTTCCTGGTGGATGCCAGCGCCAAGGGCGTGCAGGTAGAGGACTTCACCACCCACGACGGCCACCGAACCGCTGAAATCAGCTTTAACAACGTTACCGTCAGTGCCGACAACCTGATTGGCACCATTGATGACGCCTTTTCCGCGATTGAAAAAGCCGTGGACCTGGGTATTGCGGCCCTGTGCGCGGAGGCGGTCGGCGCCATGGAAGCCATGAACGCGGCTACCCTGGAGTACATCAAGACCCGCAAACAGTTTGGTGTGCCCATCGGCAAGTTCCAGGTGCTGCAGCACCGCATGGCCGACATGTTTATCCAGACCGAACAGGCCAGAACCATGGCGATCCTCGCCGCCAGCGAGGCTGATTCGAACGACCGCGCCAGCCGTCGGGAGGCCATCTCCATGGCCAAAACCCTGGTGGGTCAGGCCGCGCGGTTCGTGGGCCAGGAAGGGGTACAATTGCACGGTGGCATGGGCGTGACCGACGAGATGTTCGCCGCCCATCTGTTCAAGCGCTTGACCCTGATCAACCTGCTGTTCGGTGATGCCGATCACCACCTGGCAAAGGTCAGCGACGGCCTGCTGGCCAGGACGGCCTGAATTCCCAAGGAGAGCACCATGAGCGTAAAACAACTACTGGATCTGACCGGCAAGGTCGCCTTCATCACCGGCGGCTCCCGCGGCCTCGGCCTGCAGATGGCCGAAGCCCTAGGTGAGCTGGGGGCAAGAATCGCCATCAGCGCCCGCAAGCAGCATGAACTGGACGAGGCCAAGGCGCACCTTGAAGGTCAGGGCGTGGAAGTGATCACCATTGCCGCCGACCTATCCGACCTGGAAGGGATTCCCGGCGTGGTGGATCAGGTGGTCAGCCAGCTTGGCGACATCGATATCCTGATCAATAACGCCGGCGCCACCTGGGGTGCCCCGGCCGAGGATTACCCGGCGGAGGGCTGGATGAAGGTGATGAATCTCAACGTCAACGCCTCCTTCTTCCTCACCCAGACCGTGGGCAAACGCTGCATGATTCCCCGCAACACCGGCAAAGTGATCAACATCGCCTCCATTGCGGGCCTGTCGGGCAACCCGGAAGGCATGAAGACGATTGCCTACAACACCAGTAAGGGCGCCATGGTGAACTTCACCCGTGCTCTGGCGTCCGAGTGGGGCCATTACAACATCAATGTGAATGCGCTTTGCCCGGGCTTTTTCCCGTCCAAGATGTCCCAGGGACTGCTGGATGCCCAGGGTGAGAAAATGCTGGAGCGCATCCCGCTGAATCGCTTTGGTGGCGAAGAGGACCTCAAGGGCGCCGCGGTGTTGCTGGCCTCCGAGGCCGGGCGGCATATCACCGGGCAATGCCTGGCAGTGGATGGTGGCACGTTGGTCAGTTAACCGCGCCCCAATGGTCGGTCACAGGCACTGGCTGACCTGCTCCGGGTCCAGGTTGCCACCGGTAATTATCAGAACCGTGGTCCTGTCCGGAGCAGGCGGGACCTGGTTTTCCAGTAACGCCGCCAGGCCCGCGCTGGCGCCGGGCTCGACGTAGAGCCGGGCCTCAGTCAGCACGCGGCGAGTAGCTTCCCTGATACCCGCCTCGGTAACCGTCACGATACGGTCCACCACCTGGCGTGATTACTGGCCGATAGCGGCATCCAGATCAGGTACATTCAGCAGCGGCGTTTCGCCCAGTTGCGGCCGGATGCGCTGCTCCGCTGCCAGGATATGGTCCAGGCCGGGAAGGGTTGGTTTGGTCATGGTGCGTGCTCCTGTTGTTCCCGTATGCAAACCATGGTGCAGGAACGACTGGCTATCAAGATACATCGACCAAACGGAATCGGATGCACAAACACACATTTTGCTTAATGCCCAAATTGGGTATAATGTTACCCAAATTAGGTATTAATCTGAATGAACTCGATAACACGGGTGGCCCTCGATGTCGTCAAACTCCAGCCTTGCGGATGCCTTGTTTTCAGGCACCCGACAAAAAGTGCTTGGCCTCCTATTCATGCAGCCCGATCACGACTTCTCACTAGCCGAATTGATCGAACGCGCAAGGGCCGGCTCCGGGGCAGTTCAACGGGAAATAGGCCGATTCGTGGACAGCGGGCTGGTCACTGTCGAAGTCAAGGGGCGCCAGAAGCGTTATAGAGCCAATCAGGAATCGCCCATCTTTCCGGAATTGTGCTCTCTGGTTGCAAAAACCCTTGGGCCGGCTCAAGTGGTCAAGGATGCTCTGAGCGCCATGGATAGTGAAATCGATGTAGCACTGGTTTTTGGTTCCGTTGCCAAGAATACAGATCGGGCGGACAGCGACATTGATCTGATGCTGGTTTCCGATACCCTGACCCTCGAAGAAGTGTTCACGGCACTGGAGCCCGTGGAGAGAGAGCTGTCACGGCCCGTAAACCCTGCGCTCTATACCCGGCACGAATTTGCGAAGCGCCGTGCCAACGATAATCCATTTATCAGAAAGGTACTGCATGGACCGTACCTGTTATTGAAGGGAATCATTGATGAACAAGGAAGCACTTGAGAATCTGGTCAACATCCGCAAACTCCATCACGAAGCGACTGACACCAGCGAAGTAAATGGCCTTATCCAGTCCGGTAGCATTCGACTGCAAGACGCACAGTTGGAATCACTCAGCTTGGAAAGCCGCTTTGATCTGACCTACAACGCCGCTCACGCGCTGTCACTCGCAGCCCTGCGTCATCTTGGTTATCGCTCTGACAATCGATACCTCGTTTTTCAATGTCTGCAGCACACACTCGACCTGCCCTCTGCAAAGTGGCGCATTCTTGATCAAGCACATCGCAAACGAAACCTGGCGGAATACGAAGGGCTTGTCGATGTGGTTGAGTACTTTACAGTACTGGCGCAGCTTCACCCAGATCTACAGTCTCGGGCTCACACACATACTGCGGTGCATCAAACCGCCGCGTCTGCTGGCGGAACTGCCAGGTAAAGCCCGGCCACAGGGTGGTGTTCTTGCCGTTCTCGTTTACATACCAGCTCTTGCAGCCGGTCTGCCAGACCGAGTCACCGAGCTTGGCGTGAATGGAGGCGTTGTATTGGCTCTGGGCGTCTTCTTTTACTTCCACGCTCTTCCAGCCGTGCCTGTCCATCTTCTTCAAGGCGTCCAGCACGTATTGGATCTGGCTTTCGATCATGATCACCATGGAGCTGTGGCCAAGGCCGGTGTTGGGGCCCATCAGCATAAAGAAGTTGGGAAACCCGGCGATGGTACTGCCCTTGTAGGCTTCGGCGCCGTCTTTCCAGGCATCCAGCAGGTCCTGGCCATTGCGGCCGAATACCATGCCGGCGGGCATCGGGTCCTGGGCGCGGAAGCCGGTGCCGTAGATGATGCAGTCCACTTCCCGTTCGTTGCCATTGTTATCGACAATCATGTTGCCGCGTACTTCACGAATGCCATTAGTGAGCACGCCCACGTTGTCCTGGGCCAGGGCCGGGTAGTAATTGTTGGAGATCAGTACCCGTTTGCAGCCGAAGTGGAAGTCCGGGGTGACCTTTTTGCGCAGTTCCTTGTCCTTGATCTGGTTGCGGATGTGGCGGCGGGCCTGTAACTCACCAATCTTGAGGATGCGAGGATTACCCACAAAGCCCAGCACACGAGCTTCCAGCATCCAGTAGATGCTTTGGCGGAAGGCATTCAGGGTTTGTGGGAACCTGCGGAACATCATTCGTTCCAGTGGGCGGATCTCACGGTCGGGCTTGGGCACAATCCACGGCGGGGTGCGCTGGTACAGGTCCAGGTGGGCGGCGTCTTTGGCTACTTCCGGCACAAACTGGATGGCCGAGGCGCCGGTGCCGATCACGGCAACCCGCTTGCCTTTGAAGTCGTAGCTGTGGTCCCAGTCCTGGGAATGGAAGCTTTTGCCAGTGAAGGTGTCGATGCCTTTGAGGTCCGGATAGGCCGGGGTACTCAGGCCGCCCATGCCGGAGACGACGATGTCTGCCTTGAAGGAGCTGAATTCGGGCAAACCCTTGTCCCTGCGATTGAGCTTGTCGCCGGGGTTCAGGCCTTTGTCCTGCATATAGGCCCAGAGTTTGGGGCTGTCGCAGGTTTCTACGGTCCAGCTCTGGTTTTTTTCGTCGAACCTGGCGCCGGCTACGTGGGTGTTCAGTTTGATATGTTTCGTCAGGCCGTATTTTTCGGCGCAATGGCGCAGGTATGCCTGGATTTCTTTTTGCTGGGCGAACATCCGGCTCCAGTTGGGGTTCTGTTCGAACGAGAAGGAGTAGAGGGCAGACTGGACGTCGCAGGCGCAGCCGGGGTAGTGGTTCTCATGCCAGGTGCCGCCGATGTCGTCGCTTTGTTCGAGGATAACGAAGTTGTCGTAGCCGGCTTCCTTGAGTTTGATGCCCATGCCCAGGCCGGAAAATCCAGTGCCGATGATGGCGATTCGTGCTGTCTGACTCATGTTTCTACCTCGTTGTTCGCTGGCCTTTTGGCCTTGCCTGTTGTTGTGTGTTTCGCCATGATGATTGGCGGTATACACATGTATACACAACGAAGTAGACAGCTGTATACTTCCGGTCAGCTGGATCTGGCTGATTGGCCTGGTTTGATAAACGACTGTCCTCTTTGTCCTTCTATTTGGGAGTTTGGGGCAATTGGGGAGGCCTTTCCGAAACACGCTCCTTCGGCACATCCATGTGACGCTTGAGCTCCGCCATCCTTGGCTCTGCACAGTTTCGGAAAGGCCTCCCCAATTACCCCTTCAAACCAAGGTGATATTTCATGACTGTTTTGACTGGCGGCAAACTGAAGCTGATACAGGCTGCGCTGAGGCTCATAACCCAGAGCCGCAGCCTGTCCTCACTCGGGCTCAGGGAACTGGCCCGGGAGGCCGGGTTGAACCCGAATACCTTTTATCGACATTTCAGGAACCTGGACGAGTTCGGGTTGCAGGTGCTTGGTTACATAGCCGAGGACATGAAAGCCGGGGTACGGGAGTTGCGGCGGATGGCGGAGTCGTCGGAGCAGGCATCCCATGACACGGTGGCTTTTGTGTACCACTACTTTCTGACAAACCCGGCCGCAACCACTGTTGCCGTTCGGGAACTGCATGGGCCGTCGGCTTTGCTCAGAAAGGCTCTCGAATCGCAATTGGAGGCCAGTGCACGGGAGATGGCGGAGGACATTATTGATCGGCAGCTGGTCAGTGCCGTGGCGCCGGAGACGATTCATGAGATTTCCCGTATGACCATTCGCTACATCCTGTTCCGATCGATGGATTACATTGACAAGCCCGGGCAGCGGGAGGTCATTCAGCAGGAGACGGAGCGGTTTATTAACCGGCAGTTCCGGGGTGCAATGCTGGATGATATGTCTGAGGAAGACATGGCGACCCTGCTGCGATCGTGTTCCTGAGTTTCGTTTTAACCTTCCGTTTTTCGGGCAGATCCGGGATCTTGCACTAGTATGTAGGTATCCAGGCATCTGGTTCATCGGGCAATCCGGAGGACGAAACAACAATGAAAATCGGTATCCCCAGGGAAATATTCGAGGATGAGCGGCGGGTGGCCGCCACGCCGCCCTCTGTTCACAAACTCATCGGGCTTGGTTACGAGGTGTTGGTCGAGGCCAGTGCCGGCGAAGCCGCAAACTATTCAGACGAGGCCTACGAGAAAGTTGGGGCGGCCATCGCCGCCGATACCAAATCTCTGTGGCAGCAAGCGGATTTCATCCTGAAAGTCCGCGCCCCGATGGAGAATTCCACGCTCGGGAAGCACGAAGTGGACCTGATGAAGGAAGGGGCGTTTCTGGTCAGTTACATCTGGCCGGCACAGAACCCGGAGCTGCTGGAGAAGCTGGCAGCGCGGAAGATAACTTCCTTTGCCATCGACAGCCTGCCCCGCATCAGCCGTGCCCAGAAGATGGATGCGCTCAGTGCCATGGCCAATATTGCCGGCTATCGGGCGGTGATTGAGGCGGCCAATAACTTCGGTCGTTTCTTTACCGGCCAGGTAACGGCAGCGGGCAAGGTGCCACCGGCAAAGATCATGGTGATCGGCGCCGGGGTGGCGGGCCTCGCTGCGATCGGCGCTGCCAACAGTATGGGCGCCATTGTGCGGGCCTTTGATACCCGGCTGGAGGTAAAGGAACAGGTCGAGAGCATGGGCGCCGAGTTTCTGGAGCTGGATTTCGGTGACGAGGAAGGCAGCGGCAGCGGCGGCTATGCCAAGCAAATGAGCGATGAGTTCATCAAAGCGGAAATGGCGCTGTTTGCGGAGCAGGCGGAAGAGGTGGATATCATCATCACTACTGCGCTGATTCCCGGCAAGCCCGCGCCTAAACTGATCACCGCCGACATGGTGAAATCCATGAAACCCGGCAGTGTGATTGTCGACCTGGCCTCCGAGCGTGGCGGCAACTGCGAGCTGACCGAGCCAGGCAAGGTCGCCCATCACCACGGCGTAACATTGATCGGCTACACCGACCTGCCCAGCCGGATGTCCAAAGTGGCCAGCGATCTCTACGCAACCAACCTGTTTCACCTGTTGACAGAGCTGACCCCCGAGAAAGACGGCCAGCCCGTGGTGAACATGGACGACGACGTGATCCGTGGCCTGACCGTGGTTAACGGTGAGGACGTCACCTGGCCACCACCCCAGCCGGAAGCACCGGTCAGCCCCAAACCGGCGCCGGGCACGGAGGAACCCTCGGCGGAACAGAAAGCGGCCGCGAAAAAAGCCGCTGACCGTCGCAGCCAGATCGGCAAAGGCATCCTGCTGGTGGTAACAGCCCTGGCACTTTACGGCGTTGGCGCCCATGCGCCGGAAAGCTTCCTGCAGCACTTCACGGTGTTTGTGCTGGCCTGCTTTATCGGCTGGCAGGTGATCTGGAACGTGACACCGTCACTGCACACGCCCCTGATGAGTGTCACCAACGCCATCAGCGGCATCATAGTGATCGGTGCCATTCTGCACCTGGCCCAGGCGGAGAACCTTGCCGTCGGTATCATGGCCTTTGTCGCGGTGCTGATTGCCAGCATCAACGTGGGGGGCGGCTTCCGGGTCACCCATCGCATGCTCAAAATGTTCCGCAAGTAGGAGGCGCTCGATATGAGCACAGGATTGGTGAGCGTGGCCTACGTGGTCGCAAGTATCTGTTTTATCCTCAGCCTGGGCGGTCTCAGCCACCAGGAATCGGCACGGCGCGGCAACTGGTATGGCGTCGCCGGCATCATCATTGCGGTAGGAGCAACCCTGGCCAGTGTCGGCGACGGTGGCATTACCGCCATCGTGATTGCCGTGTTGGTGGGTGCTGCAATCGGGATTCCCATCGCCAACAAGGTGGAAATGACCCAGATGCCGCAACTGGTGGCCCTGCTCCACAGCTTTGTGGGTCTGGCCGCGGTTCTGGTGGGCTTCTCCGGCTATATCGAGCCATTGATCGCAACCGCCGGCGCGGAGCACACCATCAAACTGGTGGAGGTGTTTGTGGGCATCTTTATCGGTGCCGTGACCTTTACCGGGTCGCTGGTAGCCTGCGGCAAGCTGGACGGCCGCATCGACAGCAAGGCCCTCACCCTGCCCGGCCGGCACCTGATGAATCTGGCCGCGATCATCGCCTGCGTATTCCTTGGCGCCTGGTTTCTGGGCACCGATAGCATGGCGTTGGGAATCATTGCTCTGGTGATTATGACGGTCATCGCCTCGGTGCTCGGCATCCATCTGATCATGGCAATCGGCGGGGCCGACATGCCGGTGGTGGTATCCATGCTGAACAGCTACTCCGGTTGGGCTGCGGCTTCCATCGGCTTCATGCTGGGCAACGATCTGCTGATTGTTGTTGGTGCCCTGGTGGGCAGCAGCGGTGCCATCCTCAGTTACATCATGTGCAAGGCCATGAACCGGTCATTTATCAGCGTGATTCTTGGCGGCTTCGGCCAGACCACCAGCAGCTCCGCAGTCGCGGATTCCGACCAGACGGTGCACGAATCCACCGTGGACGATGTCTGTGAAGAGCTGCGCAACGCCGACTCGGTAATTATTGTGCCGGGTTACGGCATGGCGGTGGCCCAGGCCCAGAACGGGGTCAGCGATATGACCAAAATACTGCGGGACCGGGGCGTGAACGTGCGTTTCGGCATTCACCCGGTTGCTGGCCGGCTGCCCGGGCACATGAACGTGCTGCTGGCGGAGGCCCACGTGCCCTATGACATTGTGCTGGAAATGGACGAGCTGAATGCGGACTTCCCGGACACTGATGTCGTGTTGGTGATCGGTGCCAACGACACCGTGAACCCGGCCGCCGCCGAGGATCCGGGGAGCCCCATTGCGGGCATGCCGGTACTGGAGGTCTGGAAAGCCCGGCAGGTAGTTGTCCTCAAGCGCGGCATGGCCACCGGTTATTCCGGCGTGGAGAATCCACTGTTCTTCAAGGACAACACCCGCATGTTGTTTGGCGACGCCAAGGAAAGCATCGACAAGCTGGTGGGCGGTTTACGGGCCTGAGTAGTCAGGCCTCCCTGGCAAAAAACCGTTCGATCTGCCGGGCATGGCTCTGGCCATCCCGGTAGCCTAGTTGGATCAGATCGCGGCAGAAGCGCTTGTCGAACAGCAGGAAACTGGCAAGGTTAGCGCTGGAAAACGGCGCCGTATCCGACGCCCCGGTCAGCCGCCTCAATACAAGCGGCATCGCATCAATGTATTTCATCGCCAGATCGTTAATGGGTTCGGAGGGTGAGATTTCCAGAATTTCCACAGGGCTCAGGCCGAGCCCTGATTCCTCCAGCCTTTCCTCGGGTATCAGCTCCAGCAGTCGGTTGATCAGCCGTGAACGATCGATGTCATAGTCAAGTGTGTCCAGGAACATGCCGTTAAACACATGGGCCAGCACCTGAGTCAGAGTGGGCATTCCGGGCTTGTCCGGACGCTCCGGCGGGCACATGGCGTTGGCGCTGACGCCGATAACCAATACCTTGTGCGCTCCCAGCCGCAACGCCGGACTGATGTGGGCCATTTGCCGGGTAACACCGTCTCCAAAGTACTCACGGTTGATTTTAACCGGCCTGAACAGGGTGGGAATCGCAGAGGAGGCCATGATGTGATCTATCGTCAACTCCGTGCGGGTGCCACCGCGCTGCCCTACCGACCAGCCCTCCAGCCCCTCGATACCCTCAAAGAAACAGATGTTCTGCCCGGACGCATAGCCACAGGCATTCAGGCCTACCGCGTCGATGTGACCTTCCCGGATTGTATTGCGAATGCTCTGGAGGTCAATTTCCTGCTCCAGCATCTTTCGCAGTGGTGAATTGTTCAGAAAAGACACCGGCCCGGTCTCGATCGGTCCGCTGATCATTTTGCGGGCAACATTGCTGAAGCCGCGCATCAGGTTGATTGTGTCGGCCCGGAACACCCGTTCCATGGCCAGCTCTGACCAGATTTTTTCCAAGTGGTCGATATTGTGGCGGAAAAGACCGCGATTACCCGCCAGAGCCATGGCATTGATCGCGCCGGCTGAGGTACCGACAATGACATTGAAGGGGTGGCTCCAGTCCGGATACATATCGGCGATGGCACGCAGAACGCCAACCTGGTAAGCCGCCCTGGCGCCGCCACCGGTCAGCACGACACCGGTCTTTCTCACACTGCTGTCTCAGGCATTTGCGCGCTGTCAGTCAAGCCTGCTTCATCCGTCGGCGCTTGCTCGCAAACGGATTGTTGAAGCTGGAGTCATGCCCCTGCAGTTTGGCTTCCGGGTGGTTCTTCGTCATCAGCTCCTTGACCTTGGGAATATGTTCCTTCGGTGAATCCACCATAATCAGGTATTTTCCCGCTTCAATGTCGTCGTGGAAGGGCTCGATCCGGTAGTTCTCTCCCTGGATCCCGCCAAAGCCACCAACCCAACCGCCGGCAACAACCACGAAGATAAACAGGGCAATCCAGGCAGCCGCAGGCATATCCAGAACGTTCAGCAATGCCAGTGGAAGTATGAATGCGAGCGCCAGGATACACCCGATGATGGCCCCACGTTCCACATAACGGGGCAGGTCCGTGCGGTCAAGGATGGAGGCTGAGTGAAGCTGGTGGGTGTAAAGGCCGGCTTCATCCTTGCTGACAATATGAAACCGCCAGTCGGTGACGCCGTGCTCGTGAAGGTCGTCGGAAATTTCCTTCGCACTGTCAATCGAAGATACCAGATAGAATAAACGTATCACGGTGTTTCTCCTCTTCCGCCAATGAATAAGGCGATCCTCTTATGACAATCTAGTTCAAAATCTCCGATTTTACGTAATTCGGGCCAGCATTACTGGCCCCGCGAGCACAATTCCCCAGGCAACCAGGGCGAGAAAGCCATCCTTCGAAATCATCGCCAGACCAAAGGTCATAAGCGCCAGGCCGGCAATACTGGCACTGAAAGGCACGATCTCGGTTGCCGGCATAAACGCCGATATGACCATACAGGCCAGAGCCATCACGTAAAGCCCGGGGCCTTTGACCAGCAGCGAAAATCGCGGGCGAATCATCCGGTCAATCGTCCGGGCAGTCGGGCGCAACAGCTCCAGCCCCCGAACCAGCTTCTTGCGCGGCACCTGACGATTCACCAGCCAGTGCGGCAGCCAGAAGTGCCTTCGCCCAACAAGGATCTGTCCCAGAGTTAAAAACATGACGAGCCCCATCAGAGTCGGCATTCCCGGCAGACCACTCAATGGAGTCACCAGAATCAACCCTACGAGAAGCACTACCGGACCAAACGTCCTGCGCCCTACCGAATCCATCATTTCGCCGATGGAAACGTGAGACTGGTCGGCAGCCCCGGCTTCTATCCGATCCAGCAGTTCCCCTATATCAGCCGGATCACGCTGGTCATCCATTTCCACTAACTCCGGATAGTCCGACACTTATTCGGTGGTGTTATAGACATAGGAAGACACGGTACCATCCTGATTGAACCGCACGACCAGATCTGTCGTTTCGGCATCACCAAAGGCGGACCAGCGGTACTTGCCATAAGTCCAGGTACGTTTGCCATCCTCAACACCGGTGCGCCACGGCTCACCAAACATTTCCTGGATATCCGAGCGCGTGGTCTCCCCGATCTCGATCTGGTCAATGTTGTGAGTGGCGAAATCCTGACCCACAGTGGCACAGCCTGCAAAAGTTAATGACAACGCCAGCAGAACAATGGCAGAAAAAGATTTTATGGAACTCATGGTGTATCCCTTCTGTTATTAGCAGGATCATCAATCATACGGGTTTTGGAGGCAGGTTAAATTACAACACGGACAGGCACACAAAAGCCCCGGCGGTTAGCCGAGGCTCATCATCAACATATTGTTTACTCAGTAAAGCTTTGCCAACGACTTCTTGGCAAACGGCTCTACTTCAGCAATGCGGCCTTCCTTCACTTTAACCAGCCACTCCGGGTCCTGCAGCAGTGCGCGTCCCACTGCAATAAGCTCGAACTCGTTGTTGTTCATGCGCTCAACCAGTTCGTCGATGCCGGACTGCTCTACCGCTTCCTTCTTGCTGGCAAAGGTGCCGCTGATAAAGTCCTCCGTCAGGCCCACGCTGCCTACCGACATCGTCGGCTTTCCAGACAGTTTCTGGGTCCAGCCCGCCAGATTCAGGTTTGAGCCTTCAAACTCCGGCTCCCAGAAGCGTCGTGTGGAAGCGTGGAAGATATCGACGCCAGCTTCGACAAGTGGCTTCAGGAACTGTTCCAGTTCTTCCGGCGAATTAACCAGCTTAGCTTCGTAGTCCTGCTGTTTCCATTGTGAGAAACGCAGCATGATCGGAAAGTCCGGGCCCACACGAAAACGGACGGCTTCGATGATTTCCACCACAAAGCGCAGACGGTTTTGCATACTGCCACCATACTCGTCGTCACGCTGATTGGTGCCTTCCCACAGGAACTGATCCAACAGATAGCCATGGGCACCATGGATCTCAACACCGTCAAAACCCAGGGCTTTTGCGTCCTGCGCTGCATCGGCGAAAGCAGTGATCACGTCGTCAATGTCTTCCTTGCTCATAGCTTTACCGTTGGGCTTACCCGGTGCGAACAGACCAGACGGGCTGTAACCGGGCACTTTCGGATCGGGCTCCGTGCCTTCCTTGCGCACTGCGCCCACATGCCACAACTGCGGAAAAATCGCACCGCCGGCTTCATGAACCGCGTCCACTACATCCTTCCAACCGGCAAGGGCTGTGTCACCGTGGAAAAACGGGACATTCGGATAACCGTTGGCGCCGGGGTGATTCACCGTCGTGCCCTCGGTGATCAGCAAGCCAACGCCCCCTTCGGCACGGCGGCGGTAGTAGTCCACCACCTGCTCATTGGGCGCATTGCCCGGGGAGAAGTTGCGGGTCATCGGAGCCATGGCAACGCGATTGCGCAGGATCAGGTTATGGATTTCAAACGGCTCAAACAAAGGGCCAAGATTCATGCTCATGGTAATTCGCAACCTCACTAATCTGGTTTCTTTACGCAACTCTATTAAATCTGGTTTTAAAATGCAACCCTATTCGGTAGACTGCAGGTTATGGCCAGAAAACGTTTTGATGATTCCAGTTGCTCCGTCGCCCGTGCCCTGAATGAAGTGGGGGACTGGTGGTCTTTGCTTGTAGTGCTGCATGCCATGTATGGCACCCGCCGCTTTGTGGATTTTCAGCAGGAACTGGGCATTGCACGCAATATCCTGTGTGACCGGTTGGCACGGCTCGTGGACAACGAAGTGCTGAAAAAAGTGGAAGTGGGCGAGCACGGCTCACGCTTTGAATACCGCCTGACCGACAAAGGCCGCGACCTATTCCCCATCGTGATTGCCCTGCGCCAGTGGGGTGACAAATGGAACCCGGCACCGGACCAGGCACCGCTGGATCTGCGGGACCGCGAAACCGGACGCACCATTCCGCGAGTAGAAGTTCAAGACGCCGATGGTAACCCGCTGACGGTTCGTGATGTGTTTGTGCCGAATGGTGACGATGCCAGTCGCGTATCCGTAGGCAAAAAGAAGACGGGCTGACAATCCGCAAAACTACGCTCTCCGTCGATTTTTTGAGTTGAATCAATCCGTCAACGAACTCGCAATTCCGGGTTCGCCACACTTGCGCTATATCAAGTTTCCAATCTCCATACTCCTTAATCTGTATTCATCAATTATTCAGGTTCAAGGAGATGGTTATGTCCCGTACATTCAAGCTTGGCGTTCTTGCCGCAGCGGTTATGGCAGCTGCCCCTGCTGCTCAGGCGTTCGAGGCTGGCGATTTTATTCTGCGTGCTGGTGTAGCTCATGTGGCGCCAGATGATTCCAGCGATTCCATTACCGTAGGTGGCTCTCCACTGCTAAACGGGGCGGATTCTCAGGTCACAGTTGACGCAAACACTCAGCTTGGCCTTCGCGGTACTTACATGTTTACCAGCAACTTAGGTGTAGGTTTACTTGCTGCAACGCCATTTAAGCATGACATCAATGGCGGCGGTGATATTCCAAGCGACGTAAAACTGGGTGAAACAAAGCATCTGCCGCCAACTCTGACCTTGCAGTATTTCCCGATGCAGAGCTCTTCGGCTCTTCAGCCTTATGTTGGCGTTGGTGTTAACTACACAACCTTTTTTGAGGAAAAGACTACGGGCACTTTGGACAGTGTAGTTGCCGCAGAATACTCCATTCCGGGAGCAAGCACTTCTCTGGAGCTTGATGACAGTATTGGGGTAGCCTTCGAATTCGGCTTGGACTATATGTTGAGCGAAAACTTTGGCCTGAACGCAGCGATCTGGTGGGCAGACATTAATACTGATGCCAAAGTCAAAGTATTTGACAACGCCGGTAATTTTGCAGCAGAAACCGATGAGTTCGAAGTCGAAATCGACCCCATGGTCTACATGGTCGGCTTCACTTACAAGTTCTGATTTTCGTGCCCACCGGAAACCTCACAGGGCGTGAGTTTCCGGAAGGTACGTCCTCCAGTGCGGGGCCTTCGGGCCCCGCTTTTTTATGGAGAAAGCTAAATCAGGCGGTTTCGCGCTGGGGCGAACGCCGCGCCTGGCCACCGTTGCCATTCTGACTACGGCCTCCACTGCGACCACCCGGCTTGCTACCAAAACTGCGACCATTACCGGCAGGTTTGCCATTGCCGCCAGCATTGCGGGCACGGCTGGGATCTGGCTTGCCCTTCGGCTTCAGCGGCAGATTGTTTGTCGGCTCGAATCCTTCCATGGATTTACGCGGCAGCTGCTTCTTCAGCAGGCGTTCAATACCCGCCAGCATCTTGCCTTCGTCGGCACTGACCAATGACAGCGCATGGCCACTCTCACCAGCACGACCAGTACGGCCAATGCGGTGAACATAGTCTTCCGGAACGTTGGGCAGTTCGAAGTTCACCACCTGCGGCAGTTGTTTGATATCGAGGCCACGGGCGGCGATATCAGTGGCTACCAGTACGCGTACTTCGCCCTGCTTGAAGTCTGCCAGTGCACGGGTGCGGGCACCCTGTGACTTGTTGCCATGGATAGCGGCAGCGGTAATACCGTCGCGCTCCAGCTTCTGAGTCAGACGGTTGGCGCCGTGCTTGGTGCGGGTAAAGACCAACACCTGCTCCCAGCCGTTGTCACGCACCAGCTTGCTCAACAGAGCCGTTTTCTGGCTCTGGTCCACCGGGTAGACGGACTGCTTGATGCTTTCCGCAGCAGTATTGCGGGCAGCGACTTCAACCTGAACCGGGTTGTCCAGCAGGCCTTCCGCCAGCGTACGAATCTCGTTGGAGAAGGTAGCCGAGAACAGCAGGTTCTGACGTTTGGCCGGAAGCAACGCAAGAATCTTGCGGATGTCACGGATAAAGCCCATATCCAACATACGGTCGGCTTCGTCCAAAACCAGGATTTCCACTTCGTTGAAGCGAACAGCGTTCTGTTGATACAGGTCCATCAGACGGCCAGGTGTCGCCACCAGCACGTCCAGACCCTTGCGCAGCTTCATCATCTGCGGATTGATTTTCACGCCACCGAAAACCACGGCGGACTTGGTAGGCATGTACCTGCTGTACAGAGTCACACTGTCGTGTACCTGCGCCGCCAGCTCACGGGTCGGTGTCAGGATAAGAACGCGGGGGCCCTTACCGGTGCGCGGGTTCTCAGCCAGGCGCTGCAACAATGGCAGGGTGAAGCCTGCGGTTTTACCGGTGCCCGTCTGGGCGGCTGCCATCACGTCCCTGCCGGAAAGTACGGCGGGAATGGCCTTGGCCTGAATAGGAGACGGGGTTTCATAACCCTGGTCGGCAGTGGCACGAACCAGCTGCTCGGACAAACCGAGTGAAGAAAAACTCATATTAGATAACTCTTGATTATTCTGCCTCCACGAACACCACTGTGGGCGAATGCGGGCAGATGCCATGAAGATTCATGGAATAAAAAACGACTACAGTCACACTCCGTTAACGGGGCGACGTCCTCTGACAGGTCGTATGGATAGTTCGCAAGATGGCCAAAGCCGAGTACTGCGGAGTCCTTAGAGGCAGGATGCTGGGCACACTAACAGAGTGGTTCGGGAATAGCTATAGGTGGTTGTTTCGTTGGCAGGCGCCGGATAGGCCGAATGGAACTCCCATCCATATTACGGGTCATTAGGCGCCGTACCGTATACAAATTCCGCTGCCGATGACCGGAGAATTCATGCTCAGTGTAGGCGTTGGTCCCTTCAGCCTTTCTATGGGACATCTGTTGCTTGTTCTTGCTTTTATCGTTGCCCTGATCGTCGGGGCATTGGCCGGCCGGAAGGAAAACCTCCCGATATCCGGCGCTCTGGCGGATATTTTCCTGGCTGCCATGGTAGGTGCGCGGATCGGCTTTGTGGTCCGTTACTTTGAACACTACCAGGGTGACTGGCTGGGAATCATCGACATTCGCGACGGCGGCTTCGACATAGTGTCTGGCCTGGCAGTCGCGTTGGCCATCACCGGCTACCTGCTCTGGCGGCGCAACAACATCCGGCGGCCACTGGGTTACGCTGTGGCCTCTGGCCTGATGACATGGGCCTTCACCACCGGCGTCATCGCGTTGATCAACAACCAGACCCAGGGGTTACCCGAGGTCGCCCTGACCGACCTGAACGAACAACCAGTCAGCCTCGACGCCCTCACCCAAGGGCAGCCCACAGTGGTAAACCTCTGGGCCACCTGGTGCCCGCCCTGCATTCGCGAAATGCCGGTACTGGAAGAAGCGCAAGGCCGTTACCAGGGAATCAACTTTGTGTTTGCCAACCAGGGCGAACATCCTGAAACCATCAGCCGGTTTCTCAATGAACAGCAACTGGATCTGGAGCATGTGCTCAGCGACCGGCAGGGTGGCTTCGGCCGCGCCGCCGGCAGCCATGGCCTGCCAACCACTCTGTTCTATAACGCTAAGGGAAAACTGGTGGACAGCCACATGGGTGAACTATCCAGAGCGAGCCTGGCCCGGGGCCTTGAACGCTTCGACGCCAGCCATCTCGAACCATCACCTGCGGCAGTACTTAATCAGTAGCAGCTTTGGCAAAGCCGGCGAGCGCGCCCTTAACTTTTTCAATCACCTCATCACAGCCCTCAATATTGTGGCGCTTCTTGAGGTACCCGGGGTCGTTGTAGCCCAGCCAGACGACCCCCTCACTGTCCTCCCAGATCAGCGCTTTCTGCGGCAGATCGATAGCAACACTCTGGGCGCACTGCATCAGTGGCGTACCAACCTTGGGATTTCCGAAAATCACCACCTCGGTGGGGCGCAAATCCAGCCCCGCCTTGTCAGCGCCTTCAGCGTGGTTGATGCGGTTCATCACCCTCATGCCCTTGTCTTTTAGCACTGATTCCAGCTTGTCCGCTGTCGCCTCGGCACTGTGACTGCTTTTAACCGTCACCATGCCCTCTGCCGCTATCACAGACAGGGGAAGTGCCAAAATGACCATGGCTACCAGGCGCCTGAATACTGAAAACATCAGTCTCTCCTTCAGTTTGAAACCGTACCGACAGCATAGGCCAGTATGCAAAGCACTGCCTACATCGGTAATGGACTATAGTGATACATATTGGTTACAGACCCGTAATGAAAAAGTGAATCCAGATAATAAGAGGCCCTTGATGACTCCAAAGCTAATTGGTGTGCTGATGCCGTATTTGTTCGTTATCGCTGGTTGCAGCCAGGGTGATGCCACCTCCCTGAACAACGATGAATCTGTAGAACCGCTGGCACCACCGGAGGAAACCGGCGTTCTGGAGGTTGCTACCCGAAACGGCTCCACCACCTATTATCTGGACCGCCATGAAAACCCTATCGGCCCCGAGTACAGCCTGATTGCACAATTCGCGGAGAGCCAGGGTTGGCAGGTCAGCTGGACGATGCACGAGTCCACCTCAGAAGTGCTCAAGGCACTGGAATCCGGAGACACCCACATTGCGGCAGCCGGGCTGACCCATCTGCCCTCCCGATCTGAAAACTTCGTCCGCGGTCCGGCCCATACCGAGGTGACAGAGCAACTGGTTTGTCACCGGGAAATGCGACCAATGCCCCGCAAGCCCGAAAGCATCGCTGGCGTCGGAATTGCGGTTACCGCAGACTCCAGTTATGTGGGAACACTGAACCGGCTTGCCGTTGAGAATGAGGGCATTGAGTTCAGCGAGGACGAAGAGCGCACCACAGAAATATTACTGGCTGCAGTGGCAGAAAAATCGGTTGATTGCACAGTCGCCGACTCCAACATTGTTCAGGTGATGCGTCGCCACTTCCCTCATCTCGAGGTGGCGATGAACCTCAACACCGGCAACAACCTGGGCTGGTATCTGCCTGCCGGTTCAGAAGAACTGGCAGGCACCGCCCGCGAGTGGATGAACAGCACTGCAGGGGATGAAGCCATCGGCTATATGGAAAGCCGGTACTACGCCTACATTGGAGAGTTTGATTTCGTAGACCTGAGGGCATTGAACCGCCGCATTGACGACCGCCTGCCAAACTTTATCAACCGCTTTTCCGAGGCCGAAGCCACCACCGGCATGCCGGCGGACCTTCTGGCGGCTCTCTCCTACCAGGAATCCCACTGGGACCCTGCGGCGGTATCACCAACCGGCGTACGCGGCATCATGATGCTTACCCGGAACACGGCGCAGTCGCTGGGTGTTAGCAACCGCTTGGACCCGTCGGCTGCCATCGATGGCGGCGCCCGCTACCTGGCCGACCGTCACCGCCGGCTTCCGGATACTATCCCCGAGCCGGACCGGACTTTTCTGGCACTGGCCAGCTACAACATCGGCCGCGGCCACCTTCTGGATGCCCGCCAACTGGCGCGGGAACTGGGTAAAAACCCGGATTCCTGGGATGATATGAAAGAGGTATTGCCGCTGAAAGCCGACAAGCGTTACTACCCGAGTACCCGTTACGGTTATGCCCGTGGCTATGAGCCGGTGCACTACGTACAGCGCATTCGTAACTATCGGGATGTCATCAGCGCGTCGTTTGAATCAGCGCGGCCTCAGTAGACCTTTTCTGCGCCTTTCGGACGGGTCTTGAAGCGTTTATGCAACCACAGGTACTGATCGGGTTGTTCGCGAATCGTGTCTTCGATGTAGCGGCTCCAGGCTTCTGTGTCACTCTGTTTGTCCGCTCCAAACTCTTCCTGGATCGGTGAAAAGGTAACCCGGTAGCTTCCGTCCGGCATTCGCAGATGGCTTACACAGAGGACCGACGCACCGGATACCCTGGCAATGTAGCTGGGAGACGTTATACAACCTGCTTCTGTGCCGAAGAACGGCACGAAAAGCTCGGTCTTCTTGCCAAAATCCTGGTCGCAGGCAAACCAGACTTCACCGCCCTTTTTCAGAAAGGACACCAGCGGCCGCAATTCACGCTTGGTGAAAGGCCGGATACCGAAATGGCGCCGGCGGCCGTTTTCAATCATGCGATCGATAACCGGATTGTTATTGGGGCGGTACATATAACCCGGCTTTTTCAGATGGCAGGCAATCAGCGGCAACGCGAAATCGAAAATGCTGTAGTGCCCGCCGATCAGCAGCACACCCTTGCCTCTGGCCTGAGCCTCCTTCAAGTGCTCCAGCCCATGCACTTCAGCTTCCTCGCAATACCCCGACATGTCCCGCCACCAGGCATGAATGCTCTCCAGAAAACCACGGGTACAGGCAACGAAATTGTCCCGCACCAGTTGTTCACGGGCCGCTTCGTCGAGCTCGGGGAAACAGGTAGCAATGTTGGTATTGGCCACTTTGGCCCGGGATTTAAGCTTGCCTTCCAGAAAACGGCCCAGCCGCCGGCCAAGGCGCTGTTTGGTCGTCATCGGTAACAGGGAAAGCAGGTAGAGCGTGAATACCAGAAGCCACGAAGGCCAGAATGCGGGATGCCACAGACGCCTGCTGTTGCTGTTCTTACTGCCGGACATACATCATTGCCTGTTCAAAAGCGAGTTTGGAGCCTGCCATAGAATCCGCGCAAAGTGTACTTCCAAATGTGACCGGAAAACTGGTCCCACTGCCCTCAGGAACCGAACAGGGCAGGCTTTACGCTTTTTCCACTGGCCGAATACCATCGAACTCCAGATAACCATCTTCGATCGCTCCAAATCTCAGAGTTTTTACATCTGCTTGATAATTCTGGGTAACCCTCCAGGGGTCATGGGTTCCCTGGCGTGGCAGGCGATCATCCGCGCGACGAATGTATCCGGAGTCCAGCCCTCCCATCACTGTACCCTCGCCACGGCTATCGCCGGTATCCCGGGGCACACACACCTGATTGCCATGGGTGTCCATATGGTTCAGCAGTCGACACAGGTATTCCGCGGCAATATCGACTTTCAGGGTCCAGGAAATATTGGTGTAACCGAAAATCATGCCGGCATTGGGCACGCCTTCGACCATCACATTCTTGTAAATGACCTTTTCCCGCAAAACCACGGGCTGGCCATCAACTGCCAGATCCATGCCCCCGAGCATCTGGATATCCAGCCCCGTGGCCGGAATGATGATATCCGCCGCCAGTTCCTGGCCGGATTTCAGCCGGATACCCTGCTCTGTGAAGCTGTCAATGTGATCCGTTACAACCGACGCCCTGCCAGAGCGGATGGCCCCGAACAGATCACCATCCTTGACCACACACAGGCGCTGGTCCCATGGGTTGTAGCTGGGAGAGAAGTGGCTCATATCAGCCTTGCCGGCCAACTGCCGACGCACCAGTCTCAGCATCAGCCGGCGCATGATTCCCGGGTTCTTGCGCGAGCGGTTGTACAGGAAACGGGCAACGGCCACATTTCGCGCCCGGGTCAGGCGATAAGCAAGTTTCGCCGGAAACATTCGCTGGAGAAGCATCGCCAACCTGTCGTTTGACGGCAGCGGCATCAGATAGGAAGGCGAGCGCTGCAGCATGGTGACGTGTGCAGCCTCCTCCGCCATGGTGGGTACCAGCGTTATGGCCGTGGCTCCGCTACCGATGACCACCACGCGTTTACCTACGTAGTCCAGGTGTTCCGGCCAGTGCTGAGGGTGCACAATCTGGCCCTGGAAACGGGCTTCACCGGGGAAATCCGGCTTATAGCCGGTGTCATAGTTGTAATAACCGGTGCAACCGATCATGAAACCGGCGGTGAAGGTGAGAGTCTCACCTGTAGCCTCTCTTACTGCTGTCAGCGTCCAGCATTTGTCGGTACCGGACCATTCAGCCCGTTTCACTGCAATCCCATACTGGATGTGCTTTTCGATATCGTTTTCTGATGCGGTTTCACTCAGGTACTGTTTGATAGAAGGGCCATCCGCCAGCACCTTGCCACTGGTCCACGGGCGAAAATTATAGCCGAAGGTGTACATGTCGGAGTCGGAACGGATGCCTGGATAACGGAAAAGATCCCAGGTGCCACCCAGGGACTTCCGGCGCTCGAGAATGGTGAAAGACTTGCCCGGGCACTCCCGCTCGAGGTGACAGGCCATACCGATACCGGATACACCAGCCCCGATAATCAGTACGTCGACATGTTGCTTGTTCATAACTATCCCTTGCCGGAAACCAATAACGGCAATTCCGCCCTCTCATCGAGACATTCATCGGAACCCATTTCAAATTCCCGACAAATCCAGGGCCGATTTTCATAAATCGTGCACATGAACGTTTCTCGATCTATTGCAGAGCACCAACCATCCGCCAGTCGCAACATGGTTTCACCACCCCATTCATCGACAGCAATATGCCGGTCGGGAACACCGGTGTCGGAAATAATCATGACTTCCAGACGGCAGCAACAGGCCTGACAATTAGAGCAGGAGACTTCGGGGTTCGTTATATTTTTGATGGGAATAGACATGCGTCTATCTTATCAGCTCGGCTGCGTGCCGCAGAGGAGTTGTAAACAGCGATAAAACCACTGGGTATACAGACGCTTTACGACCATTTACGGACTGGCGGCTGGTAGTTTTTCAGGGCTGACACCAGTGCCTCCGGCTGCTGTTCCACAATCACCATATCTGCATACTCCGGCTTGAGAAAGCCCGCGCCAGACATCTTGCTGATGAACGCCAACAATTCATCGTAGTAGCCGTTGACGTTGTAGAAGGCACAGGGCTTGTTGTGATAACCGAGCTGTGCCCAGGTCCAGGCTTCGAAAATTTCGTCCATGGTACCCGGGCCACCAGGCAGCGCCACAAAAGCGTCTGCCATGTCTGCCATCAGCGCCTTGCGCTCATGCATGGAGCTGACTACGTCCAACCGGGTCAAACCTTTATGTGCCAACTCCCGGTCCCGCAGGGACTCCGGAATGACGCCATACGCCTCTCGGCCGCCCGCCAGCACGGCATCGGCCACTACGCCCATCAGGCCGACATTGCCGCCCCCGAAAACCAGGTCCAGGCCCTGACTGGCCATGTAACTGCCAAAATCTCTGGCGGCATCAGCAAACTGTTTGTCATTGCCCCGGCTGGAGCCACAAAACACTGCGATCTTCATGAGGAGTTCCTGTGACTGGATTCGTTGTTTGGCCTGATCGGTAATATACTGTCAGATACCGGCCAGGGACTGCCAGCATCACGTCATGGATTTACTGAACTGGGCAACAACGATAACGATCCGGGACAATTGCCATCAATTTTTTCAACACGCTCAAAAGCCGATTGATCCTCCTGTTTGGTGGCCTGGTTCTGGTTGCAACCGCCGTAGCAACCTGGCTAATCTCGAGCCTGGCAGTGGAAGAAGTGCGGAAATCCACCAGCCAGAACCTGCAGGAAGTCGCCGTGCAACTTCGCGACAAGATCGAGCTGGATCTGCACGAGCGTTACACTGACCTCAGCATTGCTGCTGCCATTACAAGCCAGTCCATCCTGGGTGACCAGTCCGTCAGTGTTCCCTCTATGGTAAACGCCTTGCAGGATCATTTTCCCAGCTATGCCTGGATTGGCCTGGTATCCCCCAGCGGGACTGTTATTACCAGCACCGATAACCTGCTTCAGGGCATGGATGTGTCGGAGCGGCCGTGGTTCCAGGCAGCCGCCGAGGGACCCTATCTGGGTGATGTCCATCCGGCAGCCCTGCTGGAGTCCAGGCTTGAAAATCCGTCGTCTTCGCCACTGCGGTTTGTCGATATTGCCGTACCACTATTCGCCGACGACAACTCGTTACTCGGCATTCTCGGCGCCCATCTGTATCTGGATTGGGTTGCGTCAATCGGTGAGTCATTGCTGGCCCCCCTGCAGAAGCGTTTGCAGACAGAACTGATGATAGCTGATCGCGATGGCAATATTCTGATCGGACCGGAAGACAGTATTGGTATGCAGATACCCGAAGCCCTGGCGAAAAAGGCAGATACCGCTCCCTCAGGCTACCTGACTGGCGCAATGGCGGTCGGTGAAGCTTCCGGGGCCCAGGGAGACTACCTGACCGGATTCAGCCGGCTGCGTGACAGCGAAGAATACGGCGGCTTCGACTGGTTGGTGATCGTGCGCAAACCCGCATCCACCGCATTTGCACCCGCCAATGAGCTTCGCCTGACATTGATCACGACCGGCTTTGCAGTGGCGTTGATGCTGATTTTCTTTGCATTTTTCGCAGCCCGCTGGATCACCCGACCCTTACTGAGAATGACCGAAGAAGCCAGAAACCTGGACCCGGATCAGCCCGCTACTCTGATCAAGCAAAGGGACGACTACGAAGAGGTGAGCACCCTCTCCTCCACGCTTAGAAACCTGATCCTGAGCCTGACCGCCAGAACCCGGGAGATGAACGAGCTCAACACCACCCTCGAGCATCGGGTGGAAGAGCGCACCCGGGAACTGGAAAGTGCCAATGCATTGCTGGAGGACGAGATAGTCCAGCGGGAAGCCATGCGGCGGGAACGGGAGCGACTGATCCGCCAGCTGGAAGAAACCGTGCGCACCGATGCACTTACCGGCCTGAAAAACCGCAGACACTACTTCGAATTGGGCGAGACCGCAGTGAAGAAATCCATTCGCTCTGGTGCGCCGTTGTCAGCCATCATGTTCGATGCTGACTACTTCAAAAAGGTAAACGACACATACGGCCACGGGGTTGGCGACAAGGCGCTGGTCCATCTCAGCAGGTTTGCACAGGAAACCCTCAGGGACATCGATGTGCTTGCCCGTGTGGGCGGCGAGGAGTTTGCCGTGCTTCTGGAGAACACCGACGAACAGGGCGCAGGTGAAGTAGCGGAACGGCTCCGGAGCGCCATTGAAAGCAATCCGCTCCCCCTTGAGCGGGGCCGCCTGACCCTGACCATCAGCGCTGGCGTTGCCTCCTTCCGGCCCGACCCCTCCGATGACCTGGATACCCTGCTACTCTATGCCGATAAAGCGCTCTATCAAGCCAAGGCCGGTGGGCGTAACCGGGTTTGCCTATACTCCGAGATCCAGCAGGCAACAAACAGCTGATTATCCTCTATCAATACGGTTCCCTTTCCATGAAGACTGTTTTTTCATCCCTGCACAACCGCCGTACGGCCACCACTGAACTGGACGGCGGCATCCTCATCGCGCCCCATGAGAAGCCGTCGCGGGCGGAAACCATACTCGGCCGGGTGAAACAGGAGCAACTGGGGGAGGTGCTCCCACCTCAGGAGTTTGGCCTGGAGCCTATTCTCCGCGTACACACGCACGACTATGTCGCCTTCCTGCAGCAGAGCTGGAACGACTGGGCTGCCGAGGGCAAGCCGGGAGAGGCCATTCCCGCCGTCTGGCCCGGCCGGGGCATGCGGCACAGAGTACCGAAAGACATCGACGGCCGCCTGGGCTATTACAGCTTTGCCGCCGAAACCTCCATCACCGAAGGCACCTGGGACGCCGCCTGCGCTTCCGCCAATGTGGCACTGACCGCGCAGGCCCTGGTGGCGGACGGCGAATCCGCCGCCTTCGCGCTATGCCGCCCGCCCGGCCACCATGCCCACGCTGACCTGTTTGGCGGCTACTGCTTCTTCAACAATGCCGCAATAGCCGCCCAGGCCTTCCGGGATCAGGGCGCCCGGCGGGTGGCTGTGCTCGATGTGGACTTCCACCACGGTAACGGTACCCAGAGTATTTTCTACCAGCGTGACGATGTACTGAGCATCAGCCTGCACGGCGACCCGGACCTGGTCTTCCCCCACTTCCTGGGCTTTGAGGACGAAACCGGGGAAGGTCCCGGTGAGGGTTTTAACCTCAACATTGTCTACCCGCCAGGCACGCCCTTCAGCGTCTGGCGTGAGGGGCTGGAAACCGCCTGTGCCCGCATAGCCGCGTATCAACCGGACGCCCTGGTAATCGCACTCGGCGTGGACACCTTCGAGGACGACCCGATTTCCTTCTTCAAGCTGACCTCCGCGGACTACCTGCTGATGGGTGAACGGCTGGGGCAGCTGAACCTGCCAACCCTGTTTACCATGGAAGGCGGATACGATGTGGATGCTATCGGTGTGAACGTGGTGAACGTGCTGAAGGGATTCGAATCAGTCCGGCTATGAACCGGACTCTTTCAGTTTTTCAAAGGCTTCCGGGTACCGTCGTTTCATCCGGGCCAGCCGATAGATGGTGATGAAATTGGTGACCACCACCATGCCCTCTGCCAGTGTGCCTCCCACCGAACCGATAACGATGTTGTTCAGCATCCAGGCAATGGCAGCCGCCATCAGCATCAACCGCATTGGAATGCCGCGAAGCATAAACATGCCCACTGTGCCGAAGATAGCAGCAGCAATAGCGAAGAAATCCACCGGGCTACGCCAGGTCAGCGCCGCCGCCACCAGGTTCACCGCCAGCACCGCCAGCATTACCTTCCAGCTGCCGAGATAGTGCCGGGCCAGCATGATACGGCCGATGACCAACAAGCTCAGGATGGCCGCTGTCCAGCTGCCAAACAGGGCAAACTGCGCGGCGAAGGCCACGTTGGCCGAGATCAGCAGCACCATCAGGCGGTCGTCGCGCTTGCTGGCAAAACCGACGATGCAAAAGCCAAGCGCGATCAGGCTGACCGCCTGGCCCGCCATGTCGGTATAACTCATTCCCTCAAGCATGGCGGACAACCAGCCACAACAGGGAATGGCTTTGCAGGCGCCGAATCACCGTCTGCGATAATCCGGGTCCGTCCAGCAAAGCGGCAGGGATTCCCCGGACGGAAAGTTCAGGCTGGATTTTTCAAAAGCCTCCGGGTCCTGGGCCTCCTCACCGAAGTGCAGGCTGCCCTTTACTGTCGTTTCGTTGGGATCAAACAGCGCCTTGGTATCCAGCACCTCGATCATGTGACCAGTCGATTTTTCGGCGAGAAACATAAAGCCCTCCCGGATTTCCATGATGATGTAAGAAACGGTCTAGCTCGCTAACTCTATCTTCCTGAAGTCGAGTGTATTCTCTTTGGGCGAGGCTTCAATGCCCATCACTTCGGAACGACGCTTCATAACAATGTAGACGAAGCAGCTGAAGTACAGCGCAATCACCAGTGCGCCGACCCACTGGATGCGCAGGAAATCAAGTTGGAACAGCAGGGTCAGGCCACACATGGCAACCAGGTTGCCCAGGTAGTACTTGCCCTGGCCCAGCCGCCTGGCGGTCAGGTTCAGGTTGTCGGTGTAAAGCCTTATCAGCGAGTCCAGTGAGTTGATCACCATCAGGATACCCACCGTGATCATCGCGATATTGATAAACGCGGCAATGTTCAGGCCCTCGGCATGATAGTGATACAACACCGAGAACCAGGTGCCGATGGCAATCGACGGAAACACCAGCATGGCAATCATCAGCTGCCAGGTCCGCAGGCCGCTGACGAAACGGGCGGTGAACTGGCCGATCATGATGCTCCAGGAGAACCACCAGAACAGGTAAAACTCGTGGTAGTCATTCAACGGCAGCATGAAGTGATGCAGGTTGGTGAAGTATTCACCGATCAGGCCCGCCGTGCCGAAGAAGTCCCCAACGCTGCCATTTCCGGTCAGGAAGGCACGCCCCCACATCACCGCAATCAGCGCGATAAACAGCCAGCTCGAACTCAGACTGAGTATCTTTACATATTTGATTTTACTGCTGGAATGCACCGCCGCAGCAATTGCCGCAAAGACGATCAGATAGAAGGTGGGCACCACGGTTTCACCGTCACCAATTTCCGGCAGGTACCAGGGCAGGTTGACCAGCAACAGGAACGCGGTAAAGGCACAGGTACCAATGATCACTGCATTATTAACCACTCTCACCAGCGGGATGTCGAAGAACTTCACCCGCGGCTCGATCACGCAGAAGTAGAAGCAGGTAAGGAAGTAAAAACCCCAGATCAGGAAGGCCCAGAAGCCAAACTCAACGGCCAGAGGGTTGGCAAATCCATACTCCGGGCTGGCGCTCAGGTCGCCATAGCCGGCAAATTCCGTCAGCGGGAACATGATCAGGCCCACATCCAGGCCGGAGGTAAACAGGATGGCAATGAAAGTGAACGTACGCACCGGCGTCACGCCGATGACTTTCAGGTCCCACCATTTGAACAGGATCAGCGCGATGGCCGCGAAGGTGAAAATCAGGCCTGTGGATAACCAGAGTGTCATACACACCTCCGGGCACAGGAAATCGCTAGTTTATCGGACACCATGGGTGTTCCTCCTCTACTTTGAAGCAAATGCTCATTCGAATCGGACAAAACCTGCCGGGTATGGTCAGGCGAGGTCGCGTCTGGCCCCTCCGGGGCGCTGGCGATCTTGCCATTGCTCATCCATTGCCACGGGGGCATCAGACGGATTCAGCGGCTCCAGGCCACGAATAAGATCAGCGGCACGCTCCGCCACCATGACGGTGGGGGCATTGAGGTTGCCGTTGGGAATGCTGGGGAAAATGGACGAATCCACCACACGCAGGCCAGCCAGGCCATGCACCCGGGTATCCGGGCCCACCACGGCGTGCTCGTCTCCCCCCATCTTGCAAGTACAGGATGGGTGGTAGGCGCTTTCCACCGCCTGGCGGACAAAAGCGTCGATTTCCTCATCGCTCTGCACATCAACACCGGGCTGAATCTCCGGGCCTCGATAGGCGTCCATCGCCGGCTGATTGATGATTTCCCGGGTCAGGCGCACGCAGTCACGGAAGCCTTCGCGATCATCCTCATGCTGCAGATAATTGAACAGGATGCGCGGCGGCTGGCGCGGGTCGTCTGACTGCACGTACACCGAACCACGGCTCTTGGGCTTGTTGTGGCCGATATGCAACTGGAAGCCGTCGCCGTCGAAGGCTTCCTTGCCGTCGTAGCGCATGGCCGCAGGCAGGAAGTGATACTGCAGGTCCGGCCATTCGACACCGGCTTTCGAGCGAATAAACCCGCAGGATTCGAAGTGGTTGGTGGCCCCCAGGCCATCCTTCTTCAGCAACCAGCGCACACCAATTTTGAGCTTGTTCCACCAGTCCAGCTTGCCATTGAGGGACACCGGCTGTTTGCAGCGGAACTGGAAGTAAAACTCCAGGTGATCCTGCAGGTTGCCGCCAACACCGGGCAACTCGTGATTGACCGGAATTTCAGCTTGTTCGAGCACCGATCGGTTGCCAATGCCAGAAAGCTGCAAAAGATGAGGCGAACCGATGGAGCCGGCAGAAAGGATGACCTCTCCGGAGGTTTTCACATCCACGAGCTTGCCGTCTTTCTCATAGCGCACGCCAGTGGCCTGTTTGCCATCCAGCAATACCCTGTGCACCAAGGCATGGGTGACGACGGTGAGGTTGTCGCGATCCATGGCGGGGCGCAGATAAGCGTTGGCGGTGGACCAGCGGCGGCCGTTCTTGACGGTCATGTGCATGGCACCGAAGCCTTCCTGACGGGCGCCGTTGTAATCTTCCGTGGCGAAATAACCGGCATCTACGCCCGCATCCACAAACGCCTGGTAGAGCGGATTCTGCATGTTATTGCCGTTGTTCACGCCAAGCGGGCCCTGGTCACCACGGTATTCATCACCACCGAAGGCCCAGGTTTCCGCCTTTTTGAAATAAGGCAGGCAGTGGCGGTAGTCCCAGCCATCGGCGCCCTGCTGTTGCCATTCGTCGAAATCACGGGCGTGGCCACGCACATAGACCATGCCGTTGATGGAGGAGGAGCCGCCCAGCACCTTGCCCCGGGGGCAGTGCATGCGGCGGTTATCCAGGAAGGGCTCCGGCTCGGTTTCAAATTGCCAGGCGTATTTTTTGGTGTTCATGGGGATGGACAGCGCGGTGGGCATCTGGATAAAGATGCTCTTGTCGCTGCCGCCGGTTTCCAGCAGCAGAACACGGTGGCGGCCATCCTCGGTAAGCCGGTTGGCCAGCACACAACCGGCAGACCCGGCCCCGACAATGATGTAATCGTAGATTGCTTCTTTCATACGCAGCTCCCGACAGCCCGGTTAAAAAGGGCTGTCGATATCCTCCATTCCCACATACACCGCTTTCAGCTGGGTGTAATGGTCGAGCGTGACGCGGCCGTTCTCGCGGCCAATACCAGACAGCTTGTAACCACCCACCGGCATTTCTGCAGGTGAGGCTCCGTAACTGTTAACCCAGCAAATACCCGCCTGGATACGGTGGATTACGCGGTGAGCGCGGCGGATATCGTTGGTGAACACCCCGGCGGCCAGGCCGGTATCGGTGTTGTTGGCACGGCCGATCACTTCCTCTTCATCAGAGAACGTCAACACCGACATCACCGGCCCGAAGATTTCCTCGCGGCAGATGGTCATGTCATCGGTGCAATCGGTGAAAATGGTCGGCTCCACGAAATACCCACCCGGGGCAGAAGCCGGCTTTGCCGCCTTGCCACCATGGCTGAGGGTGGCGCCTTCGGCGATGCCCTTTTCGATGTAGTCCAGTACCAGCTGTTGGTGCTTGCTGGAAATCAGCGCTCCGAAATTGGTATCAGGATCTGTCGGATCGCCCATGCGAATGTTGTTCAGCGTCCGCTCCAGCAACCGGTTCGTGAATTCGGAATACACAGCCTCATGCACAAATACCCGGGTACCATTGGTGCAAACTTCGCCCTGGGTATAGAAGTTGCCCAACATCGCTGCGGAAACGGCATTTTCAACATCCGCATCGTCGAAGATAATCAGCGGTGATTTACCGCCCAGCTCCATGGTGACGTCTTTCAGGGTTGAGGCAGCCGCTGTCATTACCTTCTTGCCAGTACCCACTTCCCCGGTGAAGGACACCTTGGCGATGTCCGGGTTGTGAGTCAGCCAGGCGCCCACGTCACCCGCGCCCTGAACCACGTTGAACACACCCGCTGGCACCCCTGCTTCGGTAAAGATCTCTGCCAGCTTCAGCGCCCCCATCGGCGTTTCCTCAGAGGGCTTGAAGATCATGCTGTTACCCGTAGCCAGCGCCGGGGCGGACTTCCAGCAGGCGATCTGCAGCGGGTAGTTCCAGGCGCCGATACCGGCACACACACCCAGGGGCTCTCTGCGGGTGTAGTAGAAGTCGCCCCCCAGGTCCTGCTGGTTACCCTCAACTGACGCTGCCAGGCCGGCAAAATACTCGAGGGTATCGGCGCCGGTAACCACATCCACTACCTGGGCTTCTTGCCACGGCTTACCGGTGTCTTTCACTTCCAGTGTCGCCAGCTCATCATTGCGTTCCCGCAACAGTGCCACGGCCCGTTGCAGGATGCGGCCACGCTGGGCACCGGTCATCGCAGACCACACTCTGAAACCCGCCTGGGCACTGTCAATCGCCGCCTGCTGGATGGATTCATCGGCAATTTCCATTTCATAGATCACCTCACCCGTGGCCGGGTTCACAACCGGAAAGGTCTCGCCGGAGGCGTTGGCCAGAGGCTGGCCGTTGATGAAATTCTGATAACGGGGCAATGCTGTCATGGGGTTCAAACCTGAGCTGGTGAATTCGTTGACGTGTTGAGCGCATTCAAGGCAAATCGCTTGCACAGCTTTTCCGCCGCGGCGAAACCTTCCTGGGGGTCCGTACTCAATGCACTGCGTAGCCAGAAGCCGTCAATCATCGCGGCCATCTGGCGGGCGGCCTCGGTAGCGGCCTGCTTTGGTAGCCGCTGTGCAAAGGAATACCGCAAATTACTGTACAACCGGGCATTGTTGATCTGCTGCAGGCGTTGCAGTCCTGGCTCGTGCATGGAGCGGGCCCAGAAGCTGAGCCAGGTTTTTGCCGCCAGGTCGGAGCGCTGGAACTCGGAAAAGTTGGCTTCCACGATGCACTGCAGGCGCTGCTCCGGCGAGCCATCGGTGCGTGCCATGCGCTCCCGCAACTCCCTGCCCAGCTGGTCCAGCAGATAGCGAAGAGCCGCCTCGATCAGCCCCTGCTTGCCGCCAAAATAGTGGCTGATAATACCGGACGACATACCGGCACGACGGCTAATGGATATGATCGTGGTGTTCTGCAAACCCAGTTCGGCAATCGATGCCATGGTGGCATCAATCAACTGCTGCTTTCGGGTGTCTTTGACTCCAACAATCGGCATCGCGTTCTTGGCCTGCACTTTCGTTAATTGAACGTTCAATTAAAATAAAGTGTACAGAAAGCAATCTCCCTGTTCAACCCGGCGTCGGAAACCATAAAAAAACCCCGCTATCCGGAAGCCGGATAACGGGGCTGAAAAACACGAACTGTTTAGGGGTCAGCCGTGTGTGAACCTGTTTTCAGGCAGACGGTTCAGGCCGCCTGGTCATCGCTCTCATCAACGGAGTTGCGGATCAGGAAATCGAATGCGCTAAGGGCGGCTTTCGACCCTTCGCCCATGGAGATCACGATCTGCTTGTAAGGCACGGTAGTCGCATCTCCAGCGGCAAAGACGCCCGGAATTGAGGTTTCGCCACGCTCGTCGACGATGAGCTCGCCATGCTGGCTCAGCTCAATGTCGCCTTTCAGCCACTCAGTGTTGGGGATCAGGCCGATCTGGATGAACACACCCTCCAGGCCAACGTGGTGCTCTTCACCAGTATCCCGGTCCTTGTAGTTCAGGCCGCTCACTTTTCCGTTCTCGCCCAGGACCTCGGTGGTCTGGGCAGAGGTCAGGATTTCCACATTCTTCAGGCTGTGCAACTTCTTCTGGAGTACGTCGTCCGCCTTCATTTCAGAGGCGAATTCCAGCAGTGTGACGTGGCCGACAATGCCAGCCAGGTCGATAGCCGCTTCCACGCCGGAATTGCCACCGCCAATCACCGCTACACGCTTGCCCTTGAACAACGGGCCGTCACAGTGCGGGCAGTAAGCCACACCCTTGTTGCGATATTCCTCTTCGCCGGGTACGCCCAGCTGGCGCCAGCGGGCACCCGTAGAAAGCACCAGGGTGCGGGACTTCAGTGAAGCGCCATTGGCCAGGCGCACTTCGTGAAGGCCGCCCTTGCTGGCCGCCGGAATCAGCTTCTCGGCACGCTGCAGGTTCATGATGTCCACGTCGTATTCTTTAACGTGCTGCTCCATGGCCGCCACCAGCTTGGGGCCTTCGGTGTAAGGCACGGAAATCAGGTTTTCGATACCCATGGTATCGGCCACCTGGCCACCAAAACGCTCAGCTACAATGCCGGTGGAAATACCCTTACGCGCCGCATAGATAGCAGCGGAGGAACCGGCGGGGCCGCCACCGACCACCAATACTTCGAATGGGTCCTTGTGCTTAAGCTTCTCGGCCTCGCGGGCTTCGGCACCGGTATCCACCTTGGCAATAATCTGCTCCAGGGTCATGCGTCCCTGGCCAAACGGCTTGCCATTGAGGTAGACGCTGGGAACCGCCATCACTTCACGCTGCTCCACTTCATCCTGGAACAGGGCGCCGTCAATGGCCGTGTGTTTGATCTTCGGGTTCAGCACACTCATCAGGTTCAGGGCCTGGACCACGTCCGGGCAGTTCTGGCACGACAGCGAGAAATAGGTTTCAAACTCGAATTCACCATCCAGTTCTTTCACCTGATCGATCACGTCCTGGCTGGCCTTGGGCGGGTGGCCGCCCACTTGTAGCAACGCCAGCACCAGAGACGTGAACTCATGCCCCATGGGAATACCCGCAAAGCGCACGCCAATGTCGGCACCAATGCGGTTGATGGCAAACGAAGGGCGACGCACATCCGGCGACTCTTCCGTGCGCAAACTGATCTTGTCAGACATCGGCTCGATCTCGTCCAGCAACTGCTTCAGCTCCTGGGACTTATCGCTGTCGTCGTAGGCTGCAACCAGCTCGATCGGCTGCTGCAGCTTTTCCATGTAGGCGTTCAACTGCTCCTTGATACTGGCATCCAACATGCGTTTTCTTCCCCTCCGGATCTCGTGAAACTGAATGTGCGAACTCAGGTTGAGTCGCGAATCAAATCTGGGTGAACGATACGGCCCAGCCAGGCAAAGCTCAAATTAATTGATCTAAAGTATTTGATAGATTATTGCTATACAACTTTTTAAATCAATCGGATAGAAACAAAGAAGGCCCGCAAAGCGGGCCCTCTTACCGGTTTCATTATTGCCGAAACCTTAGATCTTGCCGACCAGGTCCAGTGACGGAGCCAGAGTCGCTTCACCTTCTTTCCACTTCGCCGGGCATACTTCGCCAGGATGGTTACGAACATACTGGGCTGCTTTTACCTTGCGCAGCAGGTCGTCCGCGTCACGGCCGATACCTTCGGCAGTGATTTCCATCGCCTGAATAACGCCATCCGGGTCGATCAGGAAGGTGGCGCGGTCCGCCAGGCCCTGGCCTTCACGCATGACACCAAAGTTGTTGGTGATGGTGCCGGTCTGGTCGCCAACCATGAAATAGTTGATCTTGCCGATGGTCTCTGAGCTATCGTGCCATGCCTTGTGTGTGAAGTGCGTGTCGGTGGACACAGAGAACACTTCCACGCCCAGCTTCTGAAGCTCTTCATACTTGTCAGCCACGTCACCGAGTTCGGTCGGGCACACAAAGGTGAAGTCGGCCGGGTAGAAGAAGAATACTGACCATTTACCTTTTACATCAGCCTCGGAAATTTCAACGAACTCGCCCTGTTTGAAAGCGGTTGCGTTGAACGGCTGAATTTCACTGTTAATCATACCCATAAGAACTATCTCCATTTGGTTAATGCTGGCATAGGCTAACTTGAAGCCGCCACACTAGACGTCTGACCAAAGATAATCAAATTGATTGTTTTTAATTGTTTGATAGGTAACTGCTATCTATTTTGCGGAGGGGGCTTATCAGATTTGGCAAAGGGGCCCGCAGGGCCCCTGAAACAACGATATTTGTCAGGCAGTCTCCACCTGCTGTCTGGCTGAATGGAACAAAATCGGGTTGGCCTGTCGGTTCGGTAAATCTGCCTTTTCCGCTGGCGCTTCGGCCACTTCGAACACATGGTAAGCTTCAGGGCCGAAGGGATCGAGTGCGGTGTCCAGATACTGGTAACTGACAGGTACCGGATCACCCGAGAACACCACGACGAATTGCCGCTCTACCACCGGAATAGTAACGTTCAGTGGTTGCTCCACCCACAGGTAGACCCCTTTCTGGGGCACTACGTATTCGCAGCGAACCACGCGGTAACCTTCCCGCAGTTTCAGCGTGTTGGCTTCTTTGCCGCATTCGAGGCGGAACTTATGGATCGTTTTCATGGCCGGTTCTCCTTCTAAAGGACTCCCGGACATCATCCACAAACAATGATTCGAAAGGAATGCCATTTTTTCGTGTTTATAGTTCGTTTTTTTCGATCTTATCATCAAGCTCGGGGCGTTCCCGCAACAACTCCGCCACTGCCGCATTATGGCTTCCCCTGGCACGAGTCACTCCATACAGGGTGTCCCTGACCTCCTGAATACTGGCCACATGCACCACCTGGTATTGTCGGCAAACCTCATCACGGATGGCAGTGGGTGCGGCGAAGTAACCCAGCCCCTCACGCCCGAATACCTTGATCAGAGCGCTGTCGTCCACCTCGGCAACCACTTTCACCCGGATATTCTGGCTGGCAAACCAGTTCATCAGGGCGCTGATGTACGGGGCATCAAAAGAGGTCGCCAAAAAGGGTTGCCGGTCAAGACTGGTGGGGAAATCAGCTGAAAGCGTACGCGCCAGTTCCGGGGCCGCAAACAGTGACATAGAGGAGCTGGCCAGCCGATGACTGCGGAACTGACTGGCCTCGCCTGACGGAGGCTGGCGGTCGGTCAGCACAATATCGAGCTCTCGCTGGCCAAGGCGCTTCAACAGAGCGGAGGGGTCGCCGGAACGGCAGCTCAGGCGTACCTCACGGGAAAGTGACAGGGCGGGCGCCGTCAGATGATAAGCAATCAATTTGTGAATCGAGGCAGCAATGCCGACAGACAGACTCAGGGGCCTGTTTTCCGGTGGTTGCCGTAGCACATCCGTCAGCGCCTGTGCAGTCTGGAACATGTCATCGGCATAGCTGAACACCGTCTGGCCGAAATCCGTCAGTTGCAGCGCCCGGTTGGCTCGCCGGAACAGGGCATTGCCCAGGGTGGATTCAAAAGTCGCAAGTTGACCGCTCAGGGTCTGTGGTGTCAGGTCCAGGCTCTCTGCCGCACGCACGATAGAGCCTTCCCGGGCTATCACCCAGAAATAATGAAGGTGGCGAAGGTTCAAATTATCCATAGACAAAATAAGTCAAGAGGCCGTAAAGCCCCTAGGGTAGCGAAGGAACCCGATTCCGCCTACTGTAGCTTTCTACAATCCTGCCTGCGCCAGTGTCTGATAAAAACTGATATTGCGTTCCAGCGCCTGCTTCGCCAACTTGCATCGCTCCCGAACACTAACCTTACCGGAGCGGGCAACACACAATTTTTCATTGAGTGCGTCGTGCAGTGGCACCTGATATCGCTTGGACAGATAATACTGATCAGCCGCGTAGGCATCTGGCAAATCCAGTTCCACTAATTTGATCACGGCTGTTCGCATCAGTGACTTACGTTGCTCTTCATCCATCACCACGTGCTGATCCAGATACCGTGTTGCTTCACTCAGTGCACTGAATGTCGCGTCTGGCCTTCCAATAAAGGCAGCTGCCATCTTCGCCGCTTGCTGATGGTCGCCAAGATCAACCAACCCACGGAATTTGATCAGTTGCAGATGGAGGTTGTCCGGCTCGCTTACCATCGACCGATCGACAAGCTGAAAATACGCTGCACTGGCTGGCTCCAACTCGTGAATGGTTCTGAGGGAGGTCACGGGCTTCAGCACTTCCGGATTAATACCCAGTGACGTGAAAGAGCGGGCCAATGTGGCCGGTTCAAGTCCGTAGATCACAGACCGCGCAATCTGACGACGTTCCTCGGAAGACAGATACTCTCTGCCATCCATATCGTCGGATACCGTTGTCAGCCATCTCTGAATCTGGTTATCGCTGATCTCGACCTCCTCTTTCTTTATCTTCTTGGCCATCGCCTCACCCATTTCCTCATAGGCAGAGCCGGCAACCGGGATTGCCTCTTTCCCTTTCCTGAGTTTGGTCAGTAAAGCAATCATTGCCATGGGGCTGTAACGGGACTTTTCCAGTATTTTTGCCGCCAGCAGATCGGCTTCTGTTTCCTGTTGCCGATTCCACTGTGTGAAGCCGGCCGCCGCTATCAGGGCATCTGTGGAGCCCCCCAAGCGCATAGTGGTCTCCCTGGCATCTTCATCGTTGCTGAAAAGGGAAACAGCCTGGACCAGGTCGGTCAGGCCCTTGGCGGCGGATTGCATTTCATTTTTGCTGTGGTGGTCCAGCCAGAGGTGCGAAAGCTCATGGGCGAGCAAAGCCGCCACTTCGTCGCGGGTGTCCAAATACTCCAGAGTACCGGCCTGAATTACGATGGTGCCATGGGGATAAGTGAATCCACCGAAGCTGTAACTCGGCCCGATCCGGACTTGGCAGCGGCAGGGTTCTCCCGCCCAACTCTGTGACAGTTCTTCGGCGATAGCCTGAAGTTCGGCCGTAACGGAAGCGGCCGCCAGGGGGGCAACACTGTCACTTCGTAACAATACTGCATCGGCCATTGGGTCGAGGCCACTTCCGTTGTGCAGGGCCGCTCTGGAGACGAGTTCATCCAGGTGCTTCTGGCGCAATTCGCCATCTTCAGACCACTCCTCGGATTCGTAAGGAGAGGTGCTGCAGCCTGCAAGCAACAAGCATAGAGAAAAAACCAACCCCACAGTCTGATAGCGTCTCATCACTGACACTCCCCTTCAACGCCGCGTGCGCTGGCAATCCGGTAGTCGTCGGCAAAGACAACCTGGGATTGGTCACAAACGACAACAGGCTCTGTGGAGCCGGTGATCACAACTTCTGGCACATAAACCCGGTAACCCTCTCCTTCCGGACCGTTGAACACGTATTGACCGCGTTCCATTCCGGTTATATCCAGAGGAAATACCAGCTCCAGTTCACCTACCGACACCGTAGAACCATCGGGTGTAGTGACAAAAGCATGTTTCTGATCGTGAAATCTCTCAATTTTCAGGGACTCAGCGAGCAGCGGGTTACTCGATGCTAGCAGCAGGGCAAACAAGCTAACGTAGCCTCTCATGTTCTATCTCCTTCCGTTCGCGACGAACGACAATCAGTAACAGCGGTATCAATCCAATCAGATCCGCCAATCCTCCCGGGGTGCGGTGGAAAACGATTGCCAACTGGTAAAGCAACACCAGAGCAATCAGCACCAACACCGTTTCACCCAGTTCCAGTAAAATTTCCGGAATCTCCCAAGTGTTCTCTTCTTTCCATCGCCACTCCAGAACGCGCCGCGCCAGCCAAACAGCTGCAAGCAGCAAAAGGGGCCAAACCAAAAACACGTCAACAGGCAATGACCATTGGGGCGGTCCGTTAAAGCCGAGATTCAGTTCCAATCCCAGGGGCTTGAAATAATCCGCCTGGAAATGAAGAAGGTTTCGCAGAGCCTCGGCATGGAGATAAACGCCAGGCAGGCGGCCGGGTGTGGGCGGGTCAAACAGATCCCGGGCCGACGGCAGGGAGACACCCACCATGGCAATTCTGGGGGTGTCGCACGCATTGGGACCGTCACTATCGAAAAGTGGTTTGCACTCTGACCCACTGAAGAGAACGTCCTGCAAAGTGGCCGTTGGTAGCGGCGGGCAGACGTTGCGTGTATTTTCATCGATGATATCAGGGCCAACCAGGTTCCTCTTGATAACGACCAGCAACTCAACCCACGCTGGATACCACGTCTCATCCAATGTGCGTGGCATGCAGCCTATGGAATCTGACTGATGTTTGGAGGGCATTCCCCAATTCAGATGCATACCAGAAGGTTCCGGTACGAGCCAGGCCTCCTCGGCTCTGGACAGGTCTTCACAAGCCATTGGGCCGGCTTGCCGACAGAAGGCCTGATACCCGGCAAACGCCAGGCTCGGTTCCTGGCGACCATCCGGGAATACATGGTTCAAAGGGTAACCATCGCCGTAGCCAGACCAGCCCGTCAGCCCCAGATCCGAGACCGCATTTACAAGTGGCTGTATTGAATCCTCCAGGTCCTCCGGGTCTGATCCGGCACTCAGAATGACTTCCAGCCCGGCATGCTCGCGAAAATAATCCAGTCGGGTAACCAGGTCATTAAAGCTGCCATCAAGACTGCGCTTACGGTAAAAGGTAACGTCGAAGATGATCGTTCCATATCCCCGTCGCCGGAGCGCATCGATCAACATCAAATGATCGCTATAGGCGAGCGGCCAATCGTTCGCTCTCAAATAGCCGACGCCTTCGCGAGAAAGTTCGCGAATGGATCTGTCGTCAATGAGTATGACGTCCACGAGGTCGGCGGAATCCAACCCCTGCCCACGTGCCAGATCACGAGTGTAGAAGGGGGATACCATCCGGTCGAAGGCATTAGTGATGGCCTTGCTGGTGCTGGAACCAATACCGAATGGATCAGCTAACACCAGCACATAACCAACCAGCAGCACCAGCCAATGGCGCCACAATATTTTCAGCAATGACAGTAGCTTGTTGCTAATTGGCACTCGGGCCTCCGCATCGGGACCTAGTCCCGGATAGCCCGCACTGCGGAAGCGAGCGTTTCAAGAGTGCTTAATCAAGCAACTTTCAAGCCTTTGGTTAATTATTAATCTATTTTTGGGAGCTTAGGGCGTGCCCTCCTGGAACGCCCATTGCAAAATTGTAAATTAAATCGACATTTTGCTTACCACTCCAACTGTGCCCCCGTCTGGTATTCAATCACCCGCGTTTCAAAAAAGTTTTTCTCCTTGCGCATCGTGGCCTGTTCATCCAGCCAGGGCGACACGTTCTTTGCGCCCGGGAACGGTTCTTCCAGGCCTACCGTTCTGGCCCGGCGGTTGGCCACGAAGCGGAACTGTTCGCTGTGGTACTCGGCGGAGTAACCCAGGATCGGATCTCTCAGGATGTAGTTGGCGTAGGCAACCTCCGCAGCTTCGGACTCTTCCCACATCTCGCTGACGGCTTTGGGGTCCAGGGTGATGTTTTCTTCTTCGAGAATCTGGTTCACCACCTTAAGGCCGAACGAAAAATGCATGGCTTCGTCCCGCAGGATGTACTGCAGCTGTTCACCGGTGCCACGCATCAGGCCACGGCGCTGCAGCGCGAAAATGGGGCTGAAACCATTGTAGAACCAGGTGCCCTCAAACACCGCTGCGAAGAACAGGTAGGACATGATGAACTCGTGTAAGTCGTCCTTGTTGCGCAGGTTCATGTCCGAGCGCATGGCGGCGTCCAGGCGGCGGTTGGCCATCTGGATCTTGCCGTTGATGGCAGGCACCACGCGGTAGCGGTTGTAGATTTCGCTCTGGTCGAGGTTGAGGGTTTCGATGCAGTGCTGGTAGGCCCAGGTGTGCATGGCCTCCTCGTACACCTGCCGGGCCTGGTAGATCTGCAGCTCCGGCGCGCTCATTTTCTCCATTACCGCCAGGCCGATGTTGCGCATGGCCAGGATGTCGGAGGTGGTGAGGTAGGCCAACACGTTTTCGTATACGTGCCTTTCGGGCGCGGACAGGCGGTGATGGTAATCATGGACATCCTGGGCCATGTTCACATCCAACGGCGTCCAGTGGTTCTTGTTGGCGTTCATGAAGTACTCCCAGGCCCAGGGGTACTTGAACGGCGCCAGCTGGTTGATGTCGGTTTCGCCGTTGATGACGCGCTTGTCGTCAACGTTGACCGGGGCCGGGCCTTCGGAGTCTGCCGGTTGGGTTCGGGTAGTTGGTTCGTCGTTCCAGTCAAGCATGGTGGATCTCCGTGGTTATTGGCAGGCTTCGCAATCTGGCTCATCGATGCTGCACACCTGTGGCTGCGGCGCGGCGACCGGGGCGGATTTTTCGGCGCCGGTGGCACCCAGGGAGCGCAGGTAATAAGTGGTTTTCAGGCCACGTTCCCAGGCCAGCTGGTACAGGGCATCCAGTTTCCTGCCACTCGGTTCCGCCATATAAAGGTTCAGGCTCTGGGCCTGGTCGAGCCACTTCTGGCGTCTTGCAGCGGCTTCCACCAGCCATCTGGGGTCAATCTCGAAGGCGGTGGCGTAGCGGGCCTTGAGTTCGTTGGGGATGCGGTCAATTTGCTGAACGCTGCCGTCGAAGTACTTGAGGTCGTTGACCATGACGTTGTCCCACAGGCCCTCGGCCTTGAGGTCCCGGACCAGGGACGGGTTCACCACCGTGAACTCGCCGGACAGGTTCGATTTAACAAACAGGTTCTGGTACGCCGGTTCGATGGACTGGGATACACCAACAATGTTGGAGATAGTGGCCGTTGGCGCGATGGCCATGACATTGCTATTGCGCATACCGTTCTTCGCAATCAGTTCCCGCACCGGTGCCCAGTCCAGGCGGCTGGTGCTATCAAGGCTGAAATCGCCATCCCGGCGGTTCTCCCTCACCAGGTTGATGGAGTCGATTGGCAGAATACCTTGCTGCCAGAGAGATCCTTCGTAGGTCTCATAGGAGCCGCGTTCGCCAGCCAGACTGGCAGAGGCGCGAATGGCGAAGTAACTGATCTGTTCCATAGCCAGGTCAGCGAACTCCACCGCTTCGGGGCTGGTGTACGGCAAATTCAGTTGGTATAGCGCATCCTGAAAACCCATCAGGCCGAGACCTACCGGACGGTGCTTGAAGTTGGAGTTTTTCGCCTGGGGCACCGCGTAGTAGTTGATGTCGACCACGTTATCGAGCATGCGTACTGCGGTATTTACGGTGCGTTCCAGGCGCTGCACGTCCAGCTCCCCATCGCGGATATGAGCCGCCAGGTTGATGGAGCCCAGGTTACACACGGCGATTTCATCGGCGCTGGTGTTCAGAGTGATTTCGGTACACAGGTTGGAGCTGTGCACCACGCCACGGTGCTGTTGCGGCGAACGCAGGTTGCAGGGGTCCTTGAAGGTGATCCAGGGATGACCGGTCTCGAACAGCACCGTGAGCATCTTGCGCCAGAGCTGCTTGGCGGGAATTGTTTTGAACAGTTTGATCTTACCTTGCCCGGCAAGAGCCTCGTAATGCTCGTAACGCTCACGGAAAGCGTTGCCATACAGGTCGTGAAGGTCAGGCACGTCGCTGGGTGAAAACAAAGTCCAGTCTTTGTCTTCGCGCATGCGCTCAATCAGCAGATCCGGCACCCAGTTGGCGGTGTTCATATCGTGGGTACGGCGACGCTCATCACCTGTGTTCTTGCGCAGCTCCAGGAATTCCTCGATATCAAGGTGCCAGCTTTCCAGGTAGGCACACACTGCGCCCTTGCGCTTACCCCCCTGGTTGACCGCCACTGCGGTGTCGTTGACCACCTTCAGGAACGGCACCACACCCTGACTACTGCCATTGGTGCCTTTGATGTGAGCGCCCAGAGCCCGCACCGGGGTCCAGTCGTTGCCCAGGCCACCGGCCCACTTGGACAGCATGGCGTTGTCGCGGATGGCACCGTAGATGCCTTCCAGGTCGTCCTGCACCGTGGTGAGGTAACAGGACGATAGCTGGGAATGTTGGGTACCGCTGTTAAAGAGGGTGGGCGTGGAGGCCATGTAGTCGAACGACGAAAGCAGATCATAGAATTCGATGGCCCGGGCGTTGGGGTCGTCCTCTTGCAGCGCCAGACCCATGGCCACGCGCATGAAGAAGACCTGGGGCAGTTCCAGGCGGTCGCCATTCCAGTTTATGAAGTAACGGTCGTAAAGCGTCTGCAGGCCCAGGAACCCGAATTGAAAATCCCGCTCCGGCTTGAGCGCTGCACCCAGGCGCTCCAGATCATAGGCTGCCATCGCCTCATCCAGAAGGTCCTGGCGAATACCCTGATGAACAAGCGCACTCAGAGCCTGTGGATAAACCTCCGCCAGCGGCAGGTCCAGGGGCAATTCGAGGGCAGTGGCGGTTTCGAGCCGCAGTTGTTCCAACAGCAGGCGGGCGGTGACGGCACTGTAGTCCGGCTCCTGTTCGATGCGCCCGCGGGCCGTCATGATCAGGGCAGACAGCACTTCCTCCTCGGCAATACCGTCATAAAGGTTGCGCAGCGCCCCTTCCACCAGGGACTCGCCATCAATACCATCCAGCCCGGTAGCGGCGTGCTCCACCTGCTGCTTCATCAGGCCCAGATCCAGAGGAGCAATGCTGCCATCAGCTTTCCTGACAGTCAGGTGGGGGTGAGCTTCCATCGGCTCGTCGATGGCTCGTTGGCGGGCGTGGTCCTCACGGTACAGTACATAGGCACGGGCAACCTTCTGCTCCTCCGCCCGCATCAGGGCCAGTTCCACCTGGTCCTGAATGTCTTCGATGTGTACCTTGCCGCCAGCTTTCAGGCGCCGGCTGATGGCCTGGATGACTTGCCGGGTGACCCGTTCCACGGAATCGTGAATGCGGGCTGAGCCCGCGGCTTCATCACCTTCCACGGCAAGGAAGGCCTTGGTCACCGCAACACTGATCTTGGCTGGATCGAATCCAACCAGGGTGCCGTTGCGTTTAATAACCTGTAGGGAGGTGGTATCGGTTGGCTCGAAAGCCCGGGACTCGACTAGGGTCGCCGTGGACATATTGATTCTCCTGAATACGCGTTGCTTTCCATGTCCTTCGCGCAGGCAGAGAGAATCGGAGGGACGTTATTGAACGCCCGATGTCGGTTCTACGATTCTGCTCACCTTGAAACGCGAAGGTGCAGTTGTCTCCCTGGCAGGTCTTCGGACTCAGGGGCATGAACCGTCTGGTTCGGCCTTGCGTGGCGACTTCCCGGCGTTAGCCAGTGTCTTTGTGCCACGCTTGTTCCCCAATACCGCTGCGCGTCAGTTCCGGATTTTCACCGGATTCCCAGTACCAATGTAATCACCATATCTGGTACTTAACCAAGGATACAAATACTATATACAGTAAAATCGATCACGACAAGAGAGCACCATGAAACTCGCACTCAGATACTTTCTGACAATCCTGATCCTCACCACTCCGGTCCATGCAGACAGTGAAGGCGGCTCGCTGGTAAAACCTTTTTCAGCCATGACATCCCTGGAGGATGGCTGGGAGCCGCTGGAATTTCCGAAAATCGACCGCCACAGCCACTATCAACTGGTTGATGACGACGGCAGTCAGGTTGTCGAGGCAAACACCGACAACAGCGCGTCCGGCCTCATTGCTCGTGCATCGGTTGAACCCGGAGACACGCTGATCCTACGCTGGCGCTGGAAGGTTTCCAATGTTTTCGATCAGGGCGATGCCCGCAGGAAGGACGGCGATGACTACCCCGCCCGCATCTATGTGGCGTTCGAATTCGAGCCCGGGAACGCCGGCTTTTTTGAGCGCGCCAAACGGAAAGCGGTGGAACTGGTGTTCGGGGAGCAACTGCCCGGCAACGCCCTGAACTACATCTGGGCCAACCGGTTGCCAGCTGGAAAAATCGTCGCCAATCCCTTCACCGATACCACGATGATGGTGGCGGTGAATTCCGGAGCCGAAAAAACCGGCCAGTGGGTCACCGTGGAAAGGGACATCGTTGCAGACTACAAAGAAGCGTTCGGACGCAAACCCCCAAAGCTGGTGGGAATAGCGATCATGTCAGACTCTGACAATACCGGGGAATCTGCCACCGCCTGGTACGGCGATGTAGAGCTGGTCCGGCCCTAAGGCGATTGTGGTAGTCCTGGAAGCACAAAACCTTCACTGAATGCCCGATACAGCGGAACTTCACCCCTGTCTGCAAGACGGAGGTAAGCATTGTCAAATTCGTCCCGCAATTGAGCACTTCTTGGGTTGGCCAGTGAGAATACCCAGGCGGCGTTCCTGGTTCGCACGGGGTAATCGCGAATCCCGGGAACCGGGAACTCCTTGAGCACAGCCCGGACCGCTTGGCGAAAACCGAGTAGGTAATCTCCCCGCCCACGCGCCAGCATCGCGACGCCAGCCCGGTGATTCGGCGCATAGATCACCGTGATTGCAGGACTGGATTCCAGCACGGAATCCAGTCCGCTGTGGGTATAGCCTGCAATCAGAATAAGAGTCTTACCGATCAGATCGTTAAAGTGAGCCACCGGCGGCGCGTTTTGCACCCCCCAGGCACTGAGTTGTAAAGAAAAGGGGCTGACAAAGCTCTCCAAGACTTGATTTTCGAGCGCCGGTATATCGGTGGCACCCGGCCATACGTCGATGCCGCCTGTGCGCAGGTAAAAATAGGCGCGGCTTATCGGCAAATACCGGAACTCCAGATCATACCCGGCTTCTTCCGCGACCTGACGGGTCAATTCAATAAAAACGCCTTCGGCACGGCCATTTTCAGCCTGGTATGTCAGCGGTGGCACATCCAAATAACCAACTTTCAGAGTATCGCGGACCTGCTGCGCGTGCGCGGGGCCGACAAGCGACAGGTATACGATCAGCAAAAGAGTCAACGGGCGAGCAACACCTAACTGCCCGCAATGCAGAACAAAACGGAACAACCTCATCAGATCTCTGGCTTTTATTATCATCGTTGCCGGTGGCCAATTCTTTTCAATATACAAAAAAGAGTAACAGACCTGCGCAGGAATGCACTGATCGCCAGCCGGTTTCAGACCAGGTTGATAACGCTGAACAGGCCAACCGCAGCCATCACGATGGTATAGGGGAACGCCATGATGACCATCCGCCCGTAGGACAAACGCACCAGTGGAGCGATGGCAGACGTCAGCAGAAACAGGAACGCCGCCTGGCCATTGGGTGTGGCTACGCTCGGCAGATTGGTGCCCGTATTGATAGCAATGGCCAGTTCCTGGAAATGCTCGTAGTCGATACTGCCGGCATCCAGGGCCTGTTTGATTTCGCTGATGTAGACCGTTGCAACAAACACGTTATCGCTGATCATCGACAGCAGCCCGTTGGCAATAAAGAACATGCCCGGTTGCTGGTCCTGAGGCAGGCTGAGCACAAAATCAATGATCGGCTTGAACAGATGCTGCTCATGAATCACCGCAACGAGAGCAAAGAACACCACCAGCAGGGAGGTGAAAGGCAGAGATTCCTGAAACGCTTTGCCGATCTGGTGCTCGTCGGTAACACCGGTGAACGACGTAATGAGAATAATCACCAGCAGGCCAATCAGCCCCACCTCCGCCAGATGAAATGCCAGGCCAATAACCAGAATCAGTGCCGCCAGTGCCTGTACCCACAAAGCAGCCTGGTCAGCCTTGGTACGCTTGGTGCGTTCGTTGTCAGCAAATTCCTCCAGCACCTGCCGCACCGGTTTCGGCAGGCGGGCGCCATAACCGAACCAACGTAGCTTCTCCAGCAGCCAGCAGGTCGTCAGGCCAGCGGCCAGCACCGGTAAGCTGACCGGTGCCATGTGTAGGAAGAAACTGGCGAAATCCCAGCCCACTACCTTGGCGATCAGCAGGTTCTGTGGCTCTCCGACCATGGTGGCCACCCCGCCCAGCGCGGTACCGATGGCACCGTGCATCAACAGGCTGCGCAGAAACGCCCGAAACTTGTCCAGGTCTTCCCGGTGCAGTTCGATCACATGGTCATCGCTGTTGGCGTTGTGATCAGCGTGGTGGTAACCCTTGCCGGAAGCCACCTTGTGGTAAACCGAGTAGAAGCCCACGGCAACACTGATAATCACTGCGGTAACAGTCAACGCATCCAGAAAGGCCGACAGCAATGCCGCAGCGGCGCAGAACAGCAGTGACAACGCCGACTTGGAACGCACGCCCACCAGTATCTGGGTAAACGTCACCAGCAGCAGCTCTTTCATGAAGTAGATGCCCGCAACCATGAACATCAGCAGCAGGATAACCGGAAAGTTCACCAGCACTTCGTGGTACACCGCATCGGCTGTGGTCATGCCCACCAGCAGAGCCTCAATGGCCAGCAGGCCCCCCGGCAGCAGGGGGTAGCATTTCAGGGCCATAGCCAGGGTAAAGATAAACTCGCCCACCAGAACCCAGCCGGCCACGGCGGGGCCCAGAGTCCATAAAATCAGCGGGTTAGCAATCAGAAAAAGAATAATGACCTGTTTGTACCAGGCGGGTGCGTTACCCAGGAAGTTGTGAGTAAAGCCGGACAGAACGGTTGTGGGCATTGCGGGAATCTTCTGAGTTAGCGGACGAGCGACAGTATATGGCAATCGCCCGTATCTTCCTTGATATTTCCCTACCCGGTAATCCATCGAAGGTACCGGGTAGGTGACTATTTGGTATTAACCGCAACCAGGAAGGGGGCCGGTCAGAAACGGTAGGAAAGAGACGCCGTTATGTTCCGCTCAGCGCCGTAGTAACAGAAATCCAGGCTGTTGTAGCAGGAGGCTACATACTCCTTGTCGAGCAGATTATTCACATTGAGTTGAGTGGAAACGCCGTCCAGGCCCAGTTTGCCAAGATCGTATCCCAGGGCCAGATCCACGAGGGTGTAGTCCGGTACCTTCCTGGTGTTGGCATCATCGGCATAGATATCCGCGATATGGCGCACACCCAACCCGGCATTGGCGCCGTCCAGTATCCCGCGGGAGAACCGGTACCCTGCCCAAAGGGTCAGCTGATGCTCGGGAACCTGGCTTGCACTTTTACCCTGACGGTACGCTTCGGACTCCTCGAAGGTGACGTCGGTGTAGGCGTAACCGAACTGAAGATTCAGGTTGTCAGTTACGTGAGTATTGGCCTCGAGCTCCACACCCCGTGATTCGATTTCACCAATACCGCGGTAGAAGGTTTCCTGTGGCAGCTTGGTAGCCAGATTCTCCTGGTTGATGCGGAACAGGGATATCGTGTACTGATCACGGGTGCCCACTGGCTGGTATTTCAGCCCGGTTTCAATCTGCCTGCCCTCGCTGGGTTCCAGCAAATCACCATTCTCATCGGTAAAGGCACTGGGCGAGAACGATGTGGAGTAAGAAACATAGGGTGCGATGCCATTATCGAAAAGGTAGAGCAGACCGGCCCGACCACTGAACTGGTTCTCCTCCAGTTCGGTTACATCGCCGGTGTCACGGTTGGTGTTTTCGATCTCGACCCGGTCATGACGGCCACCCAGCGAAAGCCGCCAGCCACCGACGGCCAACTGGTCCTGAACATAGACCCCGATCTGTTTCTGCTTGCGCAGATGGCGTACAGGCGGATACAAGGCTGATGGTTCGGCTCCGTATTCGGGGTCAAAGGCATCAATGGCAGGAAACGCCCCTGACGGCCACTCGACGTCGTTCTCCCGCTGCTGATAGTCAAGCCCCAGCAGCAGAGTATGGTCTACAGCGCCGGTTGTAAGCTCGCCCTGAAGCTGGTTATCCACGGTGACTGCCTGCAGGTCTTCGTCACCACCGGAGTAGTACCGGTTAAGCTCGGTATCCGACGCCCAGCGGAACGCATACACCTGCTTCAACTGGACATCGGAATCCAGGTAACGGGCTTTCTGCAGCGCGGACCAGTTATTGTTGATTCGATGCTCCAGATCGTAACCCGCCATGGCCATATCGCGCCGGAACGAGTCGTAATCCGGCTCACCCTCAAAAAAGCTGTTATCAATCTTTCTGCCATTACGGGAAACGACTGTGCCCTCGTAAGGCAAGCCACTGTGGTAGCCACCTTCAGGATCGCGCTGGAGGTACGCCAGCAGTGTAAGGCTGGTGTCGTCGGTCATGTCCCAGGTCAACGAAGGGGCAATGGCCCTGCGCTCCAGTTCCACTTTGTCCTGTTGCGCATCAGCAGCGGAAGCAATCCCGGTCAGGCGATAAGCCAACCGCTGCTCATCATCCACTGGCCCGGTAACATCAAAGGCGAAACTACGTTGTGCATTATTGCCAAGGCTTACCCGGATTTCGCCCTGGTCTGTGAATTGCGGCCGCTTGCTGGTTAACGCCACGATACCGCCGGGGGAGCCCTGCCCGTAGAGTACGGAGGTGGGGCCTTTGACAATCTCGATGCGCTCAAGGAACCAGGGATCAATAGCGAATGAGCTATAGGACCCGCCATCATTCATCACACGCAGACCATCCAGGTAGGTATTATTGATGCTGCCATCGGAAAAACCACGCAGGATCAGGTAATCATAACGATTGGACGAGCCCACCTGATTGGTGCCCACACCCGGGGTGTAATCAGCGGCACGCTGCACGGTGCGCGCCCCTTTCTCTTCCCAGTTTTCACGGTCGATCACGGAGACGGAGTGGGGCGTTTCCATCACCGGAGTTTCGGTTTTGGTGGCGCTGCGGGTTGCTGTCACATTCAGAGCATCCAGCATTTCCGGCTCACCCTGTCCCTGGGCCAGGACCGTTGGCGAGCCTGCAGTGCCGGCAAGGGCAGCGGCAATGACCAATGACAATCGGGTGTGTTGGAACATCAAAAACCTCTCTTGGATCTGACAATAATGTAATGCGAATTATTCTCTTTTGGATCCAAAAATAGATATGAGGTATGACAGGTTTTATATGGCCAACGCCAGATCTGGCAAGATCAACGGATGTCTTTGGGGGAGAGGCCGAACTGCCTGCGGAAGGCAGTGGCAAAATTGGTAGCGTGCCGATAGCCTGACCGATGAGCTGCCTGTTGCACCGAGTACCCCTGCTCCAGATAGTTTCTGGCCAGCGTCAGGCGGCAATTTCGCAGGTACTCGAACACCGATAATCCATAGGTCATCCGGAATTTTTCCCTCAGGCTGCTTGGGCTCATGGCGGCTGTGCGTGCAAGATCATCCAGGGAATATTCTTCCGCCGGGGCGAATTCCAGAAGCTGGCGAACGGCTTCCAGGCGCTGATGCTGCTGTGAGGAGGTGCGGCTTCTTCGTCCAGGCGGTTGTACCTGTTCCGGCAGGCCAAAACCCGTCAGCTGCATCGCAAGACCCTCGAGCACCAGGGTTTTCTGGAGTGTGGGCAATGTCGCGCAAAGGGAACGTTCAAGGGCAACGAGAAGGAAGGGCGGTACCTCCCAGAGTGCCACCGGATCATGAACGCCCCTGAGCAAAGCCCGAAGGGACCCCTGTTCTAACTTTGCGGGCACTGGTTCCGCCGGATCAAAGGCCAGGACAACGGTTTTTAACCGTTGCCCCGCAGGCTGATGCGCTTCAAGGGCATATTCCGGTCGCAGTTGCAGGCTGGCGGCCATTCCACTTTGCAATCCACGCTGCACGGCACCGATCGATAACCGGACCTGACCTTCAAGTACAATCACTATCAACAGGGGTGCGTGACCCAGCGACACCGATTCGTAGCTGTGAAAGACCGTCAGATCGGAGTGTGTGAAACGAAACCCGGATGGCAAGGCGGTTTCGTCGATGATTCCGTTGGCAACAATCAGGTCGCTAGCCAGCGCATCAGGATCAGCAACTCCGGGAAAACGGTAGTTGATTCCGTATTCACGGCCAAACGTCAGGAAATCCCGGATACTGAATGACGCTGGGCCGGGAGGTGTGTTCAACGGCCCGGCGACGCGGGCTCAACCGCCTCGGCCAGCATCTCGGCGGTGATCGCCGACAGTGTCCAGCCCAGATGGCCGTGCCCGGTGTTATAGAACACCGTGGGCAGGCGACCAGGGCCGACGCGCGGCATCATGTTCGGCAGCATGGGACGCAGGCCCGCCCAGGGCACCACGCGCCGGGTACAGACCCCCGGGAAGCACTGCTCGACCCAGCGGGTAAGCGGCTGAATCCGGTCATCGCGGATATCCCGGTTAAATCCACTGAATTCCGCCGTACCGGCAACACGGAAACGTTCGTCACCCAACCGGCTGGTGACGATCTTGGTGGCATCGTCCAGCAGACTGACCGTGGGCGCCGCCTTCCGCGAATCCTCGTCGTCCAGCTGCACCGTGATGGAATAGCCCTTGACCGGGTAGATGTTGACGCGATCCCCCAGCTTTGCGGCCAGTTCCCGGCTGCCCACGCCCGCACAGATCACCACACCATCAAACGTGTCACGGGTTTGCTCTTCACCATCAAACGATGTGACCCAGGCATGGGACTGATCCGCACTCAGTTCCGTCACCGAGTGTTCATAGCAGGTTTTGACACCGAGCCGGACCATGGCCTCCGCCAGGCCATTGGTGAACTTGTGGATATCTCCGGTGGAATCACTTTCAGTGTAGAAACCGCCGTAATAGGTGCCAGCCAGGGTGGGTTCGATGTCGCGCATCTCATCGGGAGTGACCGCACGCCGGTCAAGGCCTCCGGCGGCCAGCAGTTTCGACACCTTCGCAGCGTGGTCAAAACCGGCCTTGTCCCGATAGATGTGGAGGATGCCCTGCTTCTTCAGATCGAAGTCGATACCTTCTTCCTTCGCCCAGGCAAACAGGAATTCCCGGGCGGCAATCGCCAACCGGGCGGTTTCGGTAGTGTTTTTCTGGTACTGGGGAATGGCGGCAATAAACTCGGCAAACCAGCTGAGTTTGTGCCAGGAAGGCTTGGGATTGACCAGCAGCGGCGCATCCCGCCGCGACATCCACTTGATGCCCTTGATCACCGTCTGCCAGTTGTTCCAGACCTCGGCATTGGAAGCCGACAGTTGGCCGCCGTTGGCAAAGGAGGTCTCCATCGCCGCATAGCGGTGTTTTTCGTAAACAGTGACGTCCAGGCCACGCTTGGCCAAGGTGTAAGCGGTGGTAATACCGGTAATGCCACCACCAATAACTGCAATTCGCTTCATAACCGTCTCCAGGGGCGTCAAGGGCTTCCTCGCTACACAGATTGGTAGAGAGCACCCCTTCCGTCACTGGACCTGAGAGATTCACGCGCCGTTTCAACCAAACTGAAAACGACCGCTTGCTCCTTCGGTGTGCCAACAGACGCAATCGTCGGCAACTCTTCGGAAAGTCTTCATGTCAGCGGTCCTTTTGCCTGAGAGTTTCCGGGGCTGTTGCTCCTTCGGCGCCGAGTAAGACTCGATCTCTCCCGCTGACTTATCTATTTTACATTGAATATCAATCTGCTCCAGAACATAGCAAATAATTCCACTTCATGACACCTGGAGCTCAGCCCGGACGGTTCAAAAGCGCCAGCAACAGCCGGCGCACACAGGCCTTGGAGGACTCATCAGCACATGAGAAATCCTGGACATACAACTGATGCTCGCGCAGGAGCTGGTAAAGGCGGTCGGCATCGATTGCAATAGACACTGTTTCTGGCTTGAAATCCCCAAGCCAGTCGATACCTTTCTCGCCAGTGCCCTGTAGATGTCCCTGGTCCGGTTGCCTGAATGGCATGCCCATGCTACCCCCGGTTTCAGTGAAGCACCCTGGAACAGGCTCTGTTCGCCAGACCAACCGGTAACGATGGCCAGTTCAGGTAGTCGGCGAAAAACTCCGCCTGGCGCGAGCGATCCAACAGCACTGAAACGCACTCCTTCAACTCACAGCCGTCATGGGAAGCCGCATAACGCTCATCGGCCAAACACTCCACTGCACGAAAGACCACACGCTCCGATCCGGCACGATCACCGCAGTAACGCAGCACCTTGGATACCAGAATGGCCGCAAGCGTCATTTCGAGGTGCATGGAGGTCTCATCATTCTTACTATCGAGGCTCGCCAGATCGAATGCGCTACCAGCGAGGGAGACAGCGTCCCGCCACTGCTCCCGCTCGCTGCACGCATGGGCATTTTCCATCCAGAACAGCCAGAGGTCCTTTCGTTCCTGCAATGGCAGCTCGGCAAATTGCCGGCGATGATTGGGGCACAGAAAGTCCATATCGTTCTCCTTGCATCATGTCACAAATGATAATAATTACCATTTGCGTTAGATGCAAGAAGAGTGGCCGAAAATTTTCTGAGGATCTGCTGTTTATTCCACCGTCACACTTTTAGCCAGGTTTCTGGGCTGGTCCACATCAGTGCCTTTCAATACCGCCACGTGGTAAGAAAGCAGCTGCAATGGCACAGTGTAGACAATCGGAGCAGTAATCGGGTGCACTGATGGCAGCTGCATTACGTGAATACCCTCCTGAGCCTTCACATTGGCCGCCTGGTCGGCAAACACGAACAGTTCGCCACCCCGGGCCCGCACTTCCTCCAGATTGCTCTTCAGCTTTTCCAGCAGTTCGTTGTTCGGGGCGACCGTTACCACTGGCATTTCGCCATCCACCAGGGCCAGCGGGCCGTGCTTGAGTTCTCCGGCCGGGTAGGCTTCGGCATGGATGTAGGAGATTTCCTTGAGCTTCAGCGCACCTTCGAGTGCCACCGGGAACATTGCGCCGCGGCCCAGGAACAGGCTGTGGAACTTGTCCATGAACGATTTCGACAGTTCCACGATCTCGCCATCCAGTGCCAGCACCTGTTCCACCTGCCCGGGAACCAGACGGATGGCTTCAACAATTTCTGCCTCCCGCTCTTCCTCGAGGCCGTTATGACGAGCCAGTGCCAGGGTGAAGATCAAGAGTGCCGTCAACTGTGTGGTGAATGCTTTCGTTGAGGCCACGCCGATTTCGGGGCCGGCCTGGGTCATGATCACCAGATCGGATTCCCGCACCAGAGAACTGCCGGGGACGTTACAGATAGCCATGGCCGCGCGGAAACCGGCCTTCTTGGCCTGGCGCAATGCTGCCAGGGTATCGGCGGTTTCACCGGACTGGGAAATGCACAGGAACAGGGTATCGGGTTGGATAACGTGTTTGCGGTAGCGGAACTCCGAGGCTACTTCCACGGAGCAGGGCACGCCTGCGAGGTCCTCAATCCAGTAGCGCGCCACCATGCCGGCGTGATAGCTGGTACCGCAGGCGATGATCTGAACATGGCGTACATTTTCCAGCAGGTTGCCGGCCTGGGTACCGAGGGCCTGTTCCAGCACACGGGTATTGGTTAGCCGGCCTTCAGTGGTAGCGCGAATCACCTTCGGCTGCTCGTGGATCTCCTTGAGCATGAAGTGACGGTACTCACCTTTTTCAGCGGCATCCGAGCTGTGCTCGAAGCGGGTGATTGCACGCTCTACAGGTTGCTTGTCACGGTTATGAATCTCGATATGGTCACGACGGATATCAGCAATATCGCCCTCTTCGAGGAACATGAAACGGTCCGTCACCGGCAGCAATGCTAACTGGTCGGAGGCAATGAAGTTCTCGCCAATACCGACACCGACCACCAACGGGCTGCCTTCACGGCAAACCACCATGTGGTCCGGCTCGTCGGCGTGGATCACAGCCAGGGCGTAGGCGCCGCGTAAGTGCTCAATCGCCGAGCCGACCGCCTGGTAAAGATTGTTGCTCTGGCGGTATTGCTTTTCGATAAGGTGGGCGACCACTTCAGTGTCGGTCTGGGAGGTAAACTCAAAGCCTTCAGCTTTCAGCTCCTCCCGCAATTCCTGATAATTCTCGATAATACCGTTGTGCACGATTGCCAGCCGCTCGCCGGACATGTGCGGGTGAGCGTTGATCTGTGAAGGCTCGCCATGGGTGGCCCAACGGGTATGGGCAATACCAGCAGCACCCTCGAGGCCGTCACCGGTAATAACGTCCGCCAGTGCGGCAACCTTGCCCACTTCCCGCGCGCGGTTTATGGCTTGGTTGCTGTCGATAACAGCCATACCCGCCGAATCATAACCCCGGTACTCCAGGCGGCGCAGACCCTCCAGCAAGATACCCTGAACGTCCCTTTCCGATACTGCACCTACAATTCCACACATATAGCTATCACCTGTTCTTGATGTACCAAAGCCTTTTCGGACTTCTGAGTCAGTCTTTTTTAACCGGGCGTTCCCAGTTGTCGATATTACGCTGGCGGCCACGGGCTACGGCAAGGCCGCCCTCGTCCACATTACGGGTAATCGTCGAACCTGCACCGATAGTGACATTGTCTGCCAGTGACACAGGCGCTACCAGGGAGGTATTGGAGCCCACGAAGACACCGTCGCCGATAACGGTTTTGTACTTGTTCACCCCATCATAATTGCACGTAATGGTTCCTGCACCCACATTCACATTACGTCCGAGCAGGGCATCGCCCACGTAACTGAGGTGATTGATCTTGCTGCCCTCACCGACTTCCGCCTTCTTGGTTTCCACGAAATTGCCGACCTTGGTGTGGTCAGCCAGCCTGGTACCGGGACGCAGTCGCGCAAACGGACCGATTTGGGCACCAGTGCCGATGTCCGCTCCATCAATCACAGAATTGGCTTCAACCCGGGTTCCAGTGCCAATGGTGGCATCGCGGATGACACAATTAGGGCCGATGCTGACATCGTTCGCCAGGGTAACGTCGCCTTCAAAAACCACGTTGATATCGATCAGCACGTCCTGGCCCACCGACAGGTTGCCCCGCACATCCACTCTGGAAGGATCTGCCAGGGTAGCACCCTCGGTCATCAGGCGATTGGCTTCCTGACGCTGATACCACCGCTCCAGTTCCGCCAGTTGCAGCCGGTTGTTCACACCCTGCACCTCGTATTCATTGGCCGGCTGGGCCACCGCAATCGCGACACCATTGTCTGACGCCATAGCAATGATATCCGTGAGGTAGTATTCCCCCTGGGCGTTACTGTTGGACAGCCGGGGCAACCAGTCCTTCAGATGACGGGCCGAGACGGCAAGGATGCCGGTGTTCACTTCTTTAACGGCTTTCTGTGCATCGGTGGCGTCTTTCTGTTCCACGATTGCCGTAACCCTGCCATCGTCGTTGCGGAGGATACGGCCATAGCCATCCGGATTATCCAGGGTCACCGTCAACAGCGCCAGTGAGTCCTCACTAACCTGGGCGACGAGTGATTCAAGGGTTTCCGGGCGTGTTAACGGCACGTCACCATAGAGAATCAGCACCCGGGCATCGTCCGGAAGGTTTGGTAGCGCCTGTGCCACGGCATGTCCGGTACCCAGTTGTTGTTCCTGCAGAGCCCATTGCACATCCTCAACCGGGGTAATTGCTTTCACGTCATCGGCACCATGCCCGATAACACCGTGAATGCCAGCCGCTCCCAATTTACGAGCGGTGTCCATCACATGGTGAAGCATGGGTTTGCCGGCAATGCGATGCAGTACCTTTGGCAACGCGGATTTCATACGGGAACCCTGGCCCGCGGCCAGAATTACAACGTGCAGGGATGTCATAGGTATACCATGCTCCGCAATGGTGGCGAGTTTCGGTGTATTGAATAAAAAAAGCCGCGTCCCTGGCAAATGACACTCCGGAAACCTTCCGGTGAGTCATCCGTTTCAGGATGCGGCTCTTGTCAGGCGAACAGCTGCCGATACGCAGAATCCGGAGATAACCGGCCTCAGCGAACGTTTTTACGCAGCTTTTGAATCGTACGCAGCTGGGCGGCGGCTTCTGCCAGCTCGGCTGCGGCACGGGAGTATTCAAACTCGCCTGTCTTGTTTGCCAGTGCCTTTTCAGCTTCTTTCTGGGCTTCCAGTGCGGCTGCCTCGTCCACATCCTTGGCGCGGATAGCCGTGTCAGCCATCAGGGTAACAAGGTTGGGCTGCACTTCCAGGTAGCCACCTGAAACGTACAGAATTTCCTCTTTCCCGTCCTGCTTGATGATCCGCACTGATCCGGGTTTGAGCTCGGTCAGCAGCGGAGCGTGGCCCAGCTGTATACCCATTTCACCCTCGGTACCGGTAGCGATCAGCATCTCTACCAGCCCGGAGTAAATGTTTTCTTCGGCACTTACGACGTCACAATGTACTGTCATAGCCATTTCTGATGCCTCTTGGGTCCGAAAGCGAAGGAAGTATTACTTCTTCTTGCCTTCCTTCTCTTTCATTGCCTTCGCTTTCTCGATCACTTCCTCAATGCCGCCGCACATATAGAAAGCCTGCTCGGGCATATCGTCGTATTCACCGTTCAGAATACCTTCGAAGCTGGCGATAGTCTCTTTCAGAGACACGTATTTACCCGGAGAACCGGTAAATACTTCAGCAACGTGGAACGGCTGGGACAGGAAGCGCTCGATTTTACGAGCACGAGACACCGTCAGCTTGTCTTCTTCTGACAGCTCATCCATACCCAGAATGGCGATGATGTCCTTCAGCTCTTTATAACGCTGCAGAACGTTCTGTACACCACGGGCCACGTCGTAGTGCTGCTCGCCAATGGTCAGCGGATCCAGCTGGCGTGATGTTGAATCCAGCGGATCGATCGCCGGGTAAATACCCTTGGAGGCGATGTCACGGCTCAATACCACGGTCGCATCCAGGTGTGAGAAGGTGGTCGCCGGCGACGGGTCAGTCAGGTCGTCCGCCGGAACGTAAACTGCCTGGATAGACGTGATGGAACCGGTCTTGGTGGAGGTAATACGCTCCTGCAACTCGCCCATTTCCTGGGCCAGAGTCGGCTGATAACCTACCGCTGATGGCATACGGCCCAGAAGTGCGGATACCTCGGTACCGGCCAGGGTGTAACGGTAGATGTTGTCCACGAACAACAGTACGTCACGACCTTCGTCCCGGAACTTCTCGGCCATGGTCAGGCCGGTCAAAGCAACACGCAGGCGGTTTCCGGGAGGCTCGTTCATCTGCCCGTAAACCATGGCTACCTTGTCCAGTACGTTGGAGTCCTTCATCTCGTAGTAGAAGTCGTTACCCTCACGGGTACGTTCACCTACACCGGCGAATACCGACAGACCGGAGTGCTCTTTGGCGATGTTGTTGATAAGTTCCATCATGTTAACGGTCTTACCAACGCCGGCGCCGCCAAACAGGCCAACCTTACCACCCTTGGCGAACGGGCAGATCAGGTCGATAACCTTGATGCCGGTTTCCAGCAGGTCAGCGGAGGCTGCCTGGTCGGCATAGCCCGGGGCTTTCCGGTGGATAGCCCAGCGCTCTTCTTCGCCAATCTCGCCCTGCTCGTCGATGGGACGGCCCAGAACATCCATGATGCGACCCAGAGTCTGAGTGCCCACGGGTACCGAAATCGGCTTGCCGGTGTTTTCTGCTTTCAGGCCGCGCTTGAGGCCTTCGGTGCTGCCCATCGCGATGGTGCGGACAATGCCGTCGCCCAGCTGTTGCTGAACTTCCAGAGTTGTCTCACCACCTTCAAGCAGCAGTGCGTCGTAAACGCCCGGAACGGAGTCACGTGGAAATTCCACGTCGATAACCGCGCCTATGATCTGAACGATGTGTCCGCTACTCATGCTCGGTTCCTCGTTATCTTGATAGTCAATAAAACCAGTAGGATTGTGGGCAGGATCAGACCGAAGCCGCGCCGCTCACAATCTCGGAAATTTCTTGCGTAATGGCTGCCTGACGCGCCTTGTTATAGGCCAGCTGGAGCTCGTTAATGATGTCGCCGGCGTTATCTGTCGCGCTCTTCATGGCAATCATCCGCGCAGCCTGCTCGCAGGCAAGATTCTCTACCACGCCCTGATACACCTGGGATTCGATATAACGTGGCAACAGCCCATCGAGGATGGGGCGCGAATCAGGCTCGTAGATGTAATCCCACTGGTGACCGACTTCTTCATCATCGCCTTCCTGCAAGGGCAGAAGCTGCTCTGCTATCGGTGCCTGAGTCATGGTATTCACGAACTCATTGTAAATGAGGTAGAGGCGATCAATCTTGCCTTCCTCAAATGCATCAAGCATGACCTTGACGTTACCGATAAGCTTTTCAGCACTGGGACTGTCACCCAGATGCGTGAGCGCAGCAACTACGTTTCCGCCGTAGCTGCGGAAGAACGAGGCAGCCTTCTGCCCGATGGCGCAGATATCGGCCTCTACACCTTGTTCTTTCCATGCACGCATTTCACGAACGAGCAGCTTGAACGCGTTGGCGTTCAGACCACCACAGAGTCCCCGATCAGAGGACACCACAATGTAGCCAACACGCTTGACGTCACGCTCTTTCATGTATGGATGCACGTAATCCTTGTTGGATTTGGCAATATGTCCGATTGCCTGCCGCATCTTTTCCGCATAGGGACGAGTTGCCCGCATGCGTTCCTGAGCCCTGCGCATTTTACTCGCAGCCACCATTTCCATGGCGCTGGTAATCTTCTGCGTGCTCTTGATGCTTCCGATCTGGTTACGTATTTCTTTTCCGACGGCCATAAGTCACTGCCTTTTCAAGTTAGACACTCTTGTGGACCAACCGGCCCGCAATCGCGGGCCAGGTGTGTTACCAGCTTTGAGTGGTCTTGAATTTCTCCAGAGCAGCTTTCAGGCCGGCTTCAACATCATCGTCGAATTTGCCTTCGGCGCCGATCTTGTCTAGCAGGTCTTTCTGTTCAGCGCGCATCCAGTCGATAAGTTGTTCCTCGAACTTGACCACTGCGTTGACCTCGACATCGTCCAGGAAGCCTTCGTTAGCTGCGAACAGTACGGTACCCATTTCTGCAACAGTCATGGGGCTGTACTGGTTCTGCTTCATCAACTCGGTTACCCGCTGACCGTGCTCCAGCTGCTTCCGTGTGGCTTCGTCCAGGTCCGATGCGAACTGTGCGAACGCCGCCAGTTCACGGTACTGGGCGAGCGCCAGACGGATATTACCGCCGAGCTTCTTCATGATCTTGGTCTGGGCGGAACCGCCTACCCGGGATACCGAGATACCGGCGTTCATTGCCGGACGGATACCGGAGTTGAACAGGTTGGTTTCCAGAAAGATCTGACCATCGGTAATGGAAATTACGTTGGTCGGAACGAACGCGGATACGTCACCAGCCTGAGTCTCGATGATCGGCAGCGCAGTCAGGGAACCGGTCTTACCCTTCACTTCACCGTTGGTGAGCTTCTCAACCTCGTCGGCATTGATCCGGGAAGCACGCTCCAGCAGGCGGGAGTGGAGATAGAAAACATCACCCGGGAAAGCTTCACGGCCCGGCGGACGACGCAGCAGCAGGGAGATCTGACGATAAGCAACAGCCTGCTTGGACAGGTCGTCGTAAACGATCAAGGCATCTTCACCACGGTCACGGAAGTACTCACCCATGGAAGTACCGGAATAGGGAGCGAGGAACTGCATCGCGGCCGGGTCGGCGGCACCGGCGGCAACCACGATGGTGTGATCCATGGCACCGTGCTCTTCCAGCTTGCGCACAACCGCAGCTGTGGAGGACTGCTTCTGGCCGATGGCAACGTAGATACACTTGATGCCGGTGTTTTTCTGGTTGATGATCGCGTCAATCGCAACAGCGGTCTTACCGATCTGGCGGTCACCGATAATCAGCTCGCGCTGACCACGACCGATCGGAACCATGGTGTCGATTGCTTTGAGACCGGTCTGTACGGGCTCGTCAACGGATTGACGGGCGATAACACCCGGTGCAACCTTTTCAACCGGGGAAGTCAGGGAGTTACCCAGTTCGCCCTTACCATCGATGGGGTTACCCAAGCCGTCTACGACGCGACCCATTAGCTCCGGACCGACCGGAACCTCCAGGATACGACCGGTACAACGGACTTTCTGGCCTTCGGCCAGGTCTTCGTATTCACCCAGTACAACGGCACCTACGGAGTCACGCTCCAGGTTCAGTGCCATACCGAAAGTACCGTTAGCGAATTCGATCATCTCGCCGTACATAACGTCGGCCAGACCGTGAATCCGCACGATGCCGTCGGAAACGGAAAGGATCGTACCCTCGTTCTTTGCGTCCGAAGAGATATCAAGCTTTTCGATTCTCTTCTTGATGATGTCACTGATCTCGGATGGATTCAGTTGCTGCATGCCTTTGTCCTCAAACCTTGTGCTGAAATCAGGAGCCCACGGCGTTGGCCATTTTCGCCAACTTGCCACGAACCGAAGCGTCGATAACCAGGTCGCCCGTACGTATAACCACCCCGCCGATCAGCGACTGATCAACCGAGGATTCAAGTTCGACCTTGCGCTCCAGTTTCCTGGACAGGGCATCGATCAACTTCTGCTGCTGCTCGGCTGTCATTTCGAACGCTGTACTCACTTGCATCTTCACCGTGCGTTCGAGATCAGCGCGGTAGAGGCTGAACAGCTCGGATATAGCTGGCAACAGGGCAAGCCGCCTGTTTTCGGCAAGAATCGACAGAAAATTGCTGAGCGCTTCCGGGAGCTGTTCTTCAAAACAGTCAACGAAGAGCTGTGCCTTGCGTTGCTCAGACAGGCCCGGCTTGGCCAGAATGATTTTCACCTCTTGGTTAGCCGCAACCTGAGCGGCAAATGCCAGCGCCTGATCCCACAGATCGACAGCGTTCTGGTCCTGCGCAGCGTCAAAAACGGCTTTCGCGTAGGGTCGGGCTAACGTAGTCAGTTCTGCCATGATGACCCTCTTTTAGAGTTCTGCGGCCAGCTTGTCCAGCATCTCGCTGTGAGCTTTGGCGTCGACAGAGGTTTCCAGGATCTTCTCGGCACCGGCAATGGCAATGGCTGCCACTTCTGCCCTAAGTGCGTCACGAGCCTGAACACGCTCCTGTTGAATTTCCGCCCGGGCCTGTTCGATGAGCTTCTCGCCTTCTTTGCGAGCGTCATCCTTGGAGGCCTCAACGATCTGGGCGGCACGCTTGTTAGCCTGGTCAATCAGAGCTGCGGATTCTTCTTTCGCTTTCTGCAGTTCCTTGGAGGCTTTTTCCTGCGCAAGTTCCAGATCGAGGGAAGCCCGATCTGCGGCAGAGAGGCCGTCGGCAATTTTCTTCTGGCGCGCACTCATGGCCTCGGTAATCGGTGGCCATACATATTTGACGCAGAACCAGACGAAAATAGCGAAGGCAATCGTTTGCCCTATTAACGTAAGGTTTATATTCACGGCAGTGTACCTCTTGCTATTCGTTGCGTCCCGGTGTCCGTAGAGCGCGGCGCCGCTTCAATTCAACGGAGCAGCGCCCGACAACCCTTTCGGCTGATTAACCAGCTACAACGAAGATCAGGTACATAGCGATACCAACACCAATCATGGGAACAGCGTCCAGAAGACCAGCCATGATGAAGGCCTTGGTTTGCAGCTGGTTGCCAAGCTCAGGCTGGCGAGCGGTAGACTCAAGCAGCTTGCCACCGAGCAAACCGAAACCAATGCCAGCGCCCAGGGCGCCCAGTCCGATGATCAGTGCCGCTGCAATAAATACCATTTCCATTGAAGACTCCTCAGTTTTCTCAGATAGTTAAGGGTTTATTTTCGGGTATCAGTGATCTTCGTGCGCAGCGCTGAGGTAAACCACAGCCAGCGTCGTAAAGATAAAGGCCTGCAGCGTTACTACCAGTATGTGGAAGATCGCCCAGGGAACGTTCAGCGTCCATTGGATCCACAATGGTAACAGCGCAATCAGGATGAACACGACCTCACCGGCGTACATGTTGCCGAACAGACGCAGTGCCAGGCTGATCGGCTTGATAATCAGCGCCAGCAGCTCGAGCACCAGGTTGAATGGCACCAGCGACCAGTGATTGAAAGGTGTGAATGAAAGCTCTTTGGCGAATCCACCAGGGCCTTTTACTTTGAAACTGTAGAACAGGATCAGCAGGAAGACGCCAATCGCGATCCCGAAGGTACCGTTGGGATCGGTCGTGGGAACAATCTTGAAGTATTCCAGACCCAGTGCGTGGGCGATGGAAGGAATGTAGTCCACTGGAATCAGCTTCAGACTGTTCATCAGGAAGATCCAGACAAACATGGTCAGAGCCAACGGCGCAATGATTGGATTCTTGCCGTGGAAAACGTCGCGTACGATGTTCTGTATGAATTCGACCGTCATTTCCACGAAGTTCTGCAATCCGGAAGGTGTATCCGTTGTGGCCTTTTTTGCCACCAACCGGAACAGGCCGAGAAACAGCAGACCCATGGCGATAGACCAGCCCATGGTATCAACATGGATAGCCATGAAGCCCATATCCATCGCTTCCTGCCCGGTGCGGGCCATCGTCCAGGTCGCTTCCTCAACAACAGTACCGTCGGCACGTTCGTAGCCTTCAGGCAACTTGCCATAGGTAAGGTTTTGTAGGTGGTGCTTTATATACTCTACTGGGGTATCAGCTGCCATACTGCTCTCGTCCAGTCATCGCTGTGGTTTTGGCCGGATGAACCAACGCATAAGCGGGCTCAACGCAACCATCACAGCAAAAGTGAATAACAGAGCCGGCACATGTACAGGCTCCATTAAGATGAAAACGGCCGCAAAAAAGACGGCTGTCAGGGCCAACTTGACGGTTTCAGCCCTGAACATGTTGCCCACCACGAGGTGCGCGTTCTGCGCGCCCTCAAACCGGTACATCCGGTGAGCAAAATACGCGTTTGGTATTACGTAAATAAGACCGCCGATAAAAGCGGAATAACCTGCCAAACGACTCTCTGTGATCCAGACAAGACTCAACACAATAATGAGCCCGCCTTCGATTGCCAACCACTGTAAAAAAGGCAACCGGTTAATTCGCTTTCTGGTCGGGGGCATAGAACCCTGTCCGGAGTTAATGCAAGCGCGCGAAATTATATGTGTTAACCGATAGGTGTTCAACAGAACTGGCAGGAAAATTTGATGGAAAAATAGCCAGTTTTCACGGCAATTCCCACCAATATCACACAAGTTGTGCTTTTAAACTATTTCGATCACGACATGTGGTGTTTTAAGGGCGAGTCAGTACTTTCGCACTATCGACCAATGGCTCTACTTGATGTGGCCCAGGATACCATCCAGCTCATCCAGTGAGGTGTATTGGATCACCAGCTTGCCTTTTCCACGCTGACCATGATCGATAGACACCCGCGCACCCAGACGTTCAGCAAGATCATCCTGAAGGGCACGGATATTGGGGTCCAACTCACCAGGGGATTTCTTGCGTCCCGGGATTTCCTGTTGCACCCGGCGAACCAGAGCTTCAGTCTGGCGAACCGACAGGGACTTGGCCACTACCTGTTTCGCTACCTGCATCTGCTGTTCCGGCTGCAGGGTCAGCATGGCACGACCATGGCCCATTTCCAGATCACCATGTTCCAGCATTAGCCGCACGTCTTCAGACAGGCTGATCAGACGCAGCAGGTTAGTGATGGTTGTTCGCGATTTACCGACTGCTTCCGCCACCTGCGCCTGAGTCAGGCCGAATTCGTCCTGCAGCCGCTGCAACGCAAACGCTTCTTCAATGGGGTTAAGATTCTCGCGCTGGATGTTCTCGATCAGCGCCATGGCAATGGCGGCGTCATCCGGCACATCACGAATGATGGCAGGGATACGATCGAGCTCGGCCATTTGTGTCGCCCGCCAGCGGCGTTCGCCAGCAATCAGCTCGAATCGGCCCTCTGCGATCGGGCGCACCACAACCGGTTGCATCACGCCTTGTTGGCGGATGGAGTCAGCCAGTTCCTGCAAGGCCGCCGGGTCCATATCCCGGCGGGGCTGGAACCGGCCACGCTGGATCAGGTCGATCGGAACTTCACGCAACTCGCCGTCGTGATCCTTCAGTTCCTGGTCCAGGTTGACCCTGGAGCCCTGCAGCAGAGCGCCCAAACCGCGCTCGCCCAATCCTCGTTTCTTCGCCGCCATGGTGTTTGTCATTCTTCCCGCTGAAAAATCTGTGTGCAAAGGAGAGGTAGTTTACACGGCAACGGCCGCGGATGTCTTTTGTGAACCGTGCCGGCGAACCATTTCGCCAGCCAGCGCCAGGTAAGCGATTGCTCCCTTGGAGGTACGATCGTATTTCAATGCCGGTACGCCATAACTGGGCGCCTCCGCCAGCCGCACGTTGCGGGGAATCACTGCCTTGTAGACCTTATCGCCGAAAAATTCGTTGAGCTGACCGGATACATCAAGGGTCAGGCTGTTTCGCGGGTCATACATGGTGCGCAGGATACCTTCTACCTGCAGATCCGGATTAACGGTTTCCTGGATCTGCTCAACCGTATTCATCAGTGCCGCCAGACCCTCCAGTGCATAGTATTCGCACTGCATCGGGATGAGCACGGTGTCAGCCGCAGATAACGCATTGACGGTCAGCAGACTGAGGGACGGCGGGCAATCGATCAGGATGTAATCGTAATTTTCCCGCACTTTGTTAAGGGCGAGGCGCAGGCGATGTTCGCGGCCGATTTCGTTCATCAGCTCCACTTCGGCAGCGGTCAGGTCACCATTGGCGGGGAGGATGTCAAATCCGGAGGCCTCTGCCCGGAAGATCACTTCGGCGGCCGTGGCGCGCTTGGTAAGCATGTCGTAACCGGAGCGCTCCAGAGCATTCTTGTCGACACCGCTACCCATGGTGGCATTGCCCTGAGGATCCATATCCACCAGCAACACCCGGCGCTTGGTTGCAGCCAGGGAAGCCGCCAGGTTCACGCAGGTGGTGGTTTTACCCACACCGCCTTTTTGATTGGTCACTGCAATCACACGCGCCATGACTAGCCTCCTGTGGTGAAACGCTGATCGCCGGAATCCCGCCCGATCGCCAGCAAATGCCGTTCGCAGTCCGAGCCGGGCACCGACAGCGAATGCCGGGCCGTTACCTGCCACCCTACCGGCAGGGCAGCCACCTCATCATCCGGAAACTGGCCTTTCATGGCAAGGAACTCGCCTTCATCCGCGAGTAAATGTCCGCACCAGGCGATCAGGTTGTCCAAAGCCGTGAATGCCCGGCTGCTGATCTGACGGTATTGGATCGCAGGGTCACAGTTTTCCACACGACCGTGAATAATATCGACATTCTCAAGCCTCAGTTCCAGAACACATTGGGTCAGGAACCGGGTTTTCTTGCTGTTACTGTCCAGCAGCGTAAACCGTTTATGAGGCAAGGCAATGGCCAGAGGAATGCCGGGCAGTCCACCACCGGCACCCACATCCAGCAAATGATCGGTAGTCACGAACGGCAGAATGCTGAGGCTGTCCAGCAACTGGCGCGACACCATTTGCCGGGGTTCACGAACGGCCGTGAGGTTGTAAGCCCGGTTCCATTTGTTCAACAAAGCCAGAAACGCCAGCAGCTGCTGCTGGCTGGCGTCATCAAGTTCGAGGCTGAGGTCGGCCAGCCCCTCGGCGAGCTGGCGTTGCCACATTGCGTCGCTCATGGGCGCACTCAGGCGGATTGTTTGCGCAGCAGGTCGCGCTTCTTGAGATGCACAAGCACCTGGGAAATCGCCGCCGGAGTCACCCCCTGGATGCGCGAAGCCTGGGCCACGGTTTCCGGCCGGACTTCTTTCAGTTTCTGCCGGATTTCGTTGGACAGACCGCCGATAGCATCAAAATCGATATCGTCCGGCAACCGGGTATTCTCGTTCCGGCGCAGGCGTTCGATTTCGTCTGTCTGACGGGAGATATAGCCTTCGTACTTGATTTCGATTTCCACCTGGTCCGCGACAACGGGATCGTCCGCCACACCATCGGCCATCTGCGCGATATGGCTGTAGTTGATCTCCGGGCGCCGCAGCAGTTCCGCCAGGGTCTGGTCCCGGTTCATGGGCTGACGCAGAAAGCTGTTAGCTGACTTGCCACCCGCTGTACCCGGGTGAATCCTCGTGGTTTCCAGGCGTTTACGCTCGGCGGCGATGGCTTCACGCTTGGTGTTGAATGCCTGCCAGCGGGTTTCATCCACCAGCCCCAGTTTGTGGCCTGTTTCGGTCAGCCTCAGGTCAGCATTATCTTCCCGCAGGATTAACCGGTATTCAGCGCGGCTGGTAAACATACGGTAGGGCTCGGAGGTGCCCATGGTGATCAGATCGTCCACCAGCACGCCGAGGTAGGCTTCGTCGCGGCGCGGATACCATTCATCCCGGTCCTGAGCACGAAGCGCGGCATTGATACCCGCCAGCAGGCCCTGGGCTCCGGCTTCTTCATAACCCGTGGTGCCGTTAATCTGGCCGGCAAAATACAGCCCCCGAATAAACTTGGTTTCCAGGGTATGGCGTAAATCCTGCGGGTTAAGGAAATCATACTCGATGGCGTAACCAGGCCGGGTAATATGGGCATTCTCGAACCCGGGAATGGTACGCACGGCGGCCAGCTGGATATCGAACGGCAGGCTGGTGGAGATGCCGTTAGGGTACAACTCGTTGGTGGTTAGCCCTTCCGGCTCCACGAAAATCTGGTGCGAGTCCTTGTCCGCAAAGCGGTTGACCTTGTCCTCGATGGACGGGCAATAGCGCGGCCCGATGCCTTCAATATTACCGGCAAACATGGGCGAGCGGTCGAAGCCGCTGCGAATGATGTCGTGAGTCTGCTCGGTGGTACGGGTCACGTGGCAGCAGACCTGCTCCGGATGCTGATCGCGAGAGCCCAGGAACGACATCACCGGTGCCGGGTCATCGCCCCATTGCTCCTGCATCACCGAAAAATCCACACTGCGGGCATCGATACGGGGCGGGGTACCGGTTTTCAGGCGCCCGACATTGAACGGTAGTTCCCGCAGACGTTGGGCCAGGGCGTTCGCCGGTGCATCACCGGCACGGCCGCCGGAGTGTTGCTGCATGCCAATGTGAATCACACCGCCCAGGAAGGTGCCGGTGGTCAGCACCACAGTCGGCGCACGGAAACGGATACCGGACTGGGTCACCACGCCGGTGATGCGCTCGCGCTCAACAATGAGGTCGTCGGCAGCCTGCTGGAACAGGGTCAGGTTGGGCTGGTTCTCGAGGATTTCGCGGATCGCCGCCTTGTACAGTACCCGGTCGGCCTGCGCACGGGTAGCGCGAACCGCCGGGCCCTTGCGGGAGTTAAGCACACGAAACTGGATGCCAGCCTTGTCAGTGGCCATCGCCATGGCACCACCAAGAGCATCAATTTCTTTCACCAGATGACTTTTACCAATGCCACCAATGGCCGGGTTGCAAGACATCTGGCCCAGGGTTTCGATGTTGTGGGTCAGCAAAAGGGTCTGTGAGCCCATGCGCGCGGCCGCCAGCGCAGCTTCAGTGCCGGCATGGCCACCACCAATGACAATCACGTCGAAACGGGTCGGATAATCCACTACATCACCTCGGCAAACGGGGTATCAAAAAATTCCGGGTATAAAAAAACAGCCTGAAAATCAGGGCGGGGAGTATAACGCCTAACCCGGTAAATTGCAGTCAGAATGTGCAAATTTTAACCAGACTGGCGACCCACATGAACCCCCAGTACACCTTTCAGTCACTTTCAGGTGTTCCACGGCAGGTTTCATGGATAAGGAAAAACCGAAATTCGAAAAATTTCAGCGGTTTGTAGAGTTCTTTTCAAAAAACTTTTCAAGAAAGTTATCCACATTCCTGGAATGCCAACAAGGGCATTAAAACCTAATTAAAACACTGTTTTTAATAGTTATTTATAGATTTAATCAAAGCTTATCCGAAGGTTATCCAACTATTTATCCACAACTTTGCAAGCTCATCCCAGAATCTGCAGGCCTCTTTCCCCCGCTGTTCTGTTTATGGGCGAATTCAAACCTCCGGACGCATTTTTGCCCTTTTAAGGTGCATATTGATAGCGGCCTCAAAAGATGATTTTTTATTGACGTCTTTATCGGCTCTTTAACGCCTGTTTTATGACAAATTGGCATGAAATTCGCGAGGGTTTACTGCTATCACTAAAAATTCAGCAAAAGTCCAGACCAGCTCGGCTTCACTGTTGAAGGATCCTGATCATGGCCAGTGTAATTTCGTTCTCACGTTACCGAACGCGCAACGCTCATCCCTATCGGAAAAAGAATATTTTTGCAGAGTTTGATTTCAACTCCCTGTATCAGCCAATTTTCAGCCCGACCCACCAGAAACTCGTCGGTTTCGAAGCGCTGGTGCGAGTAAATCGTGATCACCAGCCAGTGTCACCAGTGGAATTGTTCGAGAACGCCCGTAGCAGCAAACAGACAGTGGAACTGGACAACTTCCTGTTACACCGTCACCTGAGGCGTTTTGCAGAGCATTCGATACCGTCGTGGCTATTTCTCAATATTAATCCGGAGACCTGCACTCATCCTGCCTCTTCCCTGGACCGTCTCATAGAGCAGTGCAATGCTTGTGGCGTATCCGCCGACAAGGTGGTGCTGGAGTTGGTGGAGACTGCCAGCGAAAACCCAGGCGCCTTGTTAAAGTTTATAGACATCGCAAAAGCCAGGGGTTTCCGTATCGCAATCGACGATTTTGGTACTGGAGACTCGAATTTCGAGCGGCTATGGCAGATGGACCCGATGATTGTAAAGCTTGATCGCAGTCTGCTGGTCAATGCCGAACAGCACCACCGCGCCCGCCAGTTGCTGGAAAGCCTGGTGCGGATGATCCGCGAAAGTGGCAGCCTGGTACTCCTGGAGGGCATTGAAAACCAGGCGCAGGCCCGGATTGCGCTGGCAACAGAGGCCGATTTACTGCAAGGATTTCTGCTGGGGATGCCTGATGTCATCAATCAGGACAAAGTGGCACAGGGCGAGGCCGCCTTGAAACTGGTTATGAACCAGTCTGTACAATTTTCGATTAACGAAAGTTCAGACCATGAGGGTTTTTTACGTTTACTGAGGTTTGAAATTCTGGAAGCCTGTCACCGTCTGGCCAGAGGTGAACGGTTCACCGCTGCCTGCGAAACAACACTTGAGATCGAGGGTGTCAAACGCTGCTTCCTGCTCAACAGAGATGGTGTTCAGCAGGGGAATCTTGTGTGTTCCACGCACGATACCGCACCACATAACTTTAATCCGCTCTATCAATCCGCAGGCGCATGCTGGGCCCATCGGGAATATTTCCGTAATGCGCTGACCCGGCCGCAACTTCTCAATGCCTCTCGGCCCTATGTGGCATTGCCGGACGCCGTTCGTACGGTGACATTGTCCACATCACTCACCATCGGTAACGACCGGAAAGTGTTCTGTGTCGACCTTCACCCTGACGAACTATTTGACGGCCAGCTCTGTTTTCCGCAAACGCTGTAGGTGGCCTCGGTCAGAACCGATCCATCTCTTTCGATTGCGGAGCTGCGGCCACTCCACGGCCGCCTGCAGAGTGACTGGCCTGTTTCTCAAGCTCAAGGGCGACCGCATTGGTGGATTTCGCAAAGCGCGCCAGCAGATTGTAAAGCACAGGAATGATAAACAGGGTCAGGGTGGTGGCGAAGATCAATCCGCCAAGGATAACGATGCCGATGGAGGCCCTGTTTTCAGCACCGGCACCGGTTGCCAGTACCAGTGGCACTGCACCGAAAACGGTCGAGATAGTGGTCATCAGAACCGGCCGGAAGCGCAGTATCGCGCCTTCCAGGATGGCATCACGCACTTCGTAACCTTTGTCCCGCAGCTGGTTGGCAAATTCCACAATCAGTATTCCATTCTTGGCCATCAGCCCCAACAGCATGATGATGCCTATCTGGCTGTAGATATTCAGGGTAATGCCCGAAAACAGAAGGGCAAACAATGCACCCGTTACCGCCAGCGGCACGGAGAGCATGATAATCATCGGGTGAATCCAGCTTTCGAATTGCGCCGCCAACACCAGGAAAACAATCACGAACGCCAGACCGAAGGTCACGTAAATGGCCGCGGACGAATCCTGAAACTCCCGGCTCAGGCCCTTGTAACTGACCCTGGCCTCCGGCGGCAGGTTGTCCACAGCAAGGTTATTCAGATAGTTCAGGGCTGAACCAAGATCATAGCCGTCTGCCAGGGAGCCGCTGATGACCACGGCCGGTAATCGATCGATTCGCCGCAAGTCCGGGTTGGCCCCCACCTCCTCAATCGTTACCAGAGCTTCCAGGGGAATCAGATCACCACCCTGTCGTGGACGCAGAAACACACGCCCGAGATCGTTGGGGGTGGCCCGGTCGATATCCGCCGCCTGCACGATAACATCGTACTCCCGGCCACGGTCCAGATAGGTGGTTACCTGTCGCGAGGCCAGCATGGTTTGCAGGGTCAGACCCACGTCTTCCACGGTAATGTCTAGATCCGCGGCGCGTTCCCGGTCGATGGTGACGTTCAGTTCCGGGCGGGTCAGCTCGAAGTCGGTTTCCAGGCTGAGCAGGTTGGGGTTCTCCTGTGCCCGCTCGACAATTTCCTCGCTCCACGCCTGGACTGATTCATAATCAGGGCCACCGATAACAAACTCCACCGGCTGATTGAATCCACGCTGGCCCAGGCCCGGTGGATTGACCGCGACGGATCGCACACCGGGAATGCTCGCCAGTTTTCCCCGAAGCTCGCTGGTAATTTGCTGCTGCTTGATCTCCCGCTGATCCCAGGGCGCCAGGCCCATGATCATGAAGGCATTGTCTGCTTCGTTGCGGAACCCGACGATGGAGAGTAAACGGGTGGCACTGCCGTCTTCCAGGTAAGGCAGCAACTGCTCTTCGGCCTTGCGGACATGGTGGTCGGTGTATTCCACCGTGGAACCTCGGGGGGCGCTGGTGGGCATTATAATGACACCACGGTCCTCGGTGGGTGCCAGTTCCTGAGGCAATTGCGGGAAGACCACTACCGCCATGATCAGGCCCACCACACCGAGGCCCAGCAACAGGCCGGGCTGGCGCAGGGAAAACCGCAACATGCGAGCATAGCCGTTGGTAAGCCCATTGAGCGCACGCTCGCTGGCAGCCCAGAGACGATGGCCCTCTTCCGTTTCCGGGCTGTGCCTCAGCCACTTTGAACACAACATCGGCGCCAGTGTCAGTGCAACAAGACTGGATACCACAACCGCAGCCGCCAGGGTAAAACCAAACTCCGCGAAAAGTCGGCCAACATTGCCCCCCATGAACGAGATGGGCACGAACACCGCAATCAGCGTCAGAGTAGTGGCGATAACAGCAAACGCCACCTGCCGCGCACCACGATAGGCCGCCAGCAGGGGCGGTTCACCGTCGTCAATACGTCGCTGGATGTTCTCCAGCATTACGATGGCATCATCCACCACCAGGCCGATGGCAAGAATCACCGCCAACAGGGTCAACACGTTAATGGAAAAGCCAAGCGCACCAAGGCCTATAAACGCACCAATCACGGCTACTGGTATGGTCACCGCCGGAATCAGCGTCGCCCGCCACGAACGCAGGAACATGAAGATAACAAGAATAACCAGTGACACCGCAATAGCCAGGGTGACAATCACTTCCTTGATCGAGGCGCGGATAAAGATGGACTCGTCGTAGCTTTCAGCGATGCTGATTTCCGGGGGAAGAGTGTCGCGAATCTTGTCCAGTTCTGCCCGCACCAGGTCGGACACTGCCACCGTATTGGATTTCGACTGGCGAATGACGCCCATACCGATCGCGGTCTGGCCGTTGGCCCGCAGGCGACTGGTGTCGGACTCCACCCCCATCTGCACATTGGCAACCTCCCCCAGGCGCAGCAGGTCATTTCCATCGCGGCGAATGACCAGATTGCGGAATTCCTCCACTTCCGACAAGCGTCCCTGGGCCCGCACGGTAAAGTCCCGCGTCGAGGATTCCACCGAACCGGCCGGCAACTCCACGTTGTTCGATCGCAGCGCCTGCTCCACCTCGGCAACGGTAATGTCACGTGCAGCCAGCCGCTCCCGGTCCAGCCACACCCTGATAGCGTAGCGACGCTCACCGCCAATACGTACATCGGCCACACCATCAAGCACTGAAAGCCGGTCTGCCAGTACCCGGTCTGCAAAATCACTGAGTTCAGCGCTATCCCAGACGTCACTGCGCAGGGTAATCCACATCATCGGGCGGGCATCGGAATCAGCCTTACGAACCACAGACGGGTCCGCTTCTTCGGGCAAATCATTAGCCACCCGGGCAACGGCATCCCGGACATCGTTGGCGGCGATATCAACATTGCGTGACGTGTTGAATTCGATAGAGGTGCGGGATTCTCCCTGCTCCGTACTCGACTCGATGGAGCGGATACCTTCTATGCCGCTGATGGCCCCCTCGATCACCTGGGTAATCTGGGTGTCGACCACTTCCGCTGCCGCGCCGGTATAATCGGTGGAAATAGAGACCACCGGCGGGTCGATATCCGGGTACTCGCGCACTGGCAGGCCGCGCAGCGCCGCCAGACCAAAAACCAGAATCAGCAGGCTTATTACGGTGGCAAAAACCGGCCGTTTGATGGAGATGTCCGAGAGGATCATGGATCAGGACTCCCGGGAACTGACAAAGCGGTTTTCAGGAATCGCTTTGTCGTCATCCACCACATCAATGCGGTCGCCACTGCTGAGCCGATCCTGACCGGTAACAATCACCCGGTCTTCCTGCGATAGTCCTTCAGAGACTTCTACCCAGCCCGGGGATCTGGAGCCCAGAGCAATGGAGATCCGACGGGCGATACCGTCCTCGGCAACGAAGACGTATTTGTCAGCACCCCGAATCATGACCGCTTGCTCAGGAATGACCAGTGCTTCGCGCTCCCGCAGTGTCAGGTTGGCAGACATGAACTGCCCGGGACGCAATTTGCCGTCAGGGTTGTCGATGACCGCTCGCACAGGAAGTGTCCGGCTGAGTTCGTTGATCCGCGTTCCCAGCTCCACCAATTCACCCTGGAAACCTTCATCAGGATAGGCGGGCGAAAAACCACGAACCATCTGCCCTATCTGTATCTGGCCAAGAAAGCGCTCCGGTATGGAAAAGCCCAGCTCCATGCGATCCGTTGAATCGAGGGACGTTACCGAGGTTCCGGAGCTGAGGTAGGTGCCGAGGCTGATATCGCTGAGACCAATCACACCTTCGAAAGGTGCTTCAATACGGTGGTTGTCGAGCCGGGTCCGGGCAGACTCTCGCTGGGCCTCGGCCACATTCATGGCCGTACGAAGCTCATCCACCTGGGACTGGGAAATGCTGTTGTTGGTCTGCAGGCGCTGTGCCCGTTCATATTGACGGCGGGCATCCGCCAGAGTGGCTTCTGCAACCTGAAGATCAGCCCTGGCCTGGCGATCATCGAGGCGCAACAACAACTGGCCCCGACTGACCCGCTTGCCGCTATCGAGGTTCATTTCCACCACACGGCCGCTGACTTCCGTGGTCAATTCAACCTGCTCAAGGGCCCGCAGGTTCCCCACGGCGTTGACAGAATCCCGCACCGTCTCCATACCCGGGCTGACCGCATTGACCTTACTGGCCGGTCTTTCCGACTGTGCACTCTCGGTTTCCTTCCCGGCGAGGTACTGCCAGGAGAAAGCACCTCCGACTGCAAGCGCTACAAGTACCAGGGCGATCAGCCATTGCTTAACCATATTTGTCTCGTTCAGTGTGTTGTTACTTCTTGCTGATCACCAGCACAATTTCGCCCACTTCGATTCCCCATTTACTCATGGTGGTCTGGTTAATCAGAGTGTCGGGTGTGATCAGATACATCCAGTCATCCATGCGGACATCTATAGTGCCATCATCGTATGGCACCCGCAGGACATAATTCATATTTATGGCGTTACCCTGCCATCGCATGGTGCCTGGCTCCACGACGTCTCCGGCGTCGGCATGCAAGGCACCATTGTCCGGTGTCAGCGTCCACACCCGGGTCTGCACCTCGCCGTCATCAAACCGGAAGACTTCGTCCAGCGTTCCAACACCATTACCGTCCCAACTCGCGGAGATATCCGCATCAAAGGTACGAATTACTTCGCCAGAGAAATTCTTGACCACACCCCGGGCGGAAAGTTCGCCAGTGAAGAATTCCTGGGGCGTCAGTACCGGCTCACGATCCTGATAGTCTTCCAATGCTGGCCCGGCGCAGCCAACAAGAAAGGATATGGATAACAATAACCACAGATAACGGGGCAGACCAGTGATGGCCTTCAATCCGGCGGAACTTTGCATGACTTTTACACTCTCGGGACATTTCGGAATCAATAGACAGCACCTGAAATACGCCGGAATCACTGTTATCGATCATTGCCGAAACCATCCATGGCCGGTTTAGTCATTTCAGCCAATTGTCCTTTCTGACACCAGCAGTAGAGATTATCGTCAATGGCAGATTCCGGGCAATGCCGTAAAACATTACCTAAAGAAAGGCTGCCGGCCTTAACCAACACTGTAAAAAGAACCACAGAGGTATTGTCATGCCGGTTTACAAGGCGCCTCTGCGCGACATGAAATTCCTGCTCAACGAGGTTTTTGATTACCCCGGGCACTATACCCGGCTCAACAGTGGCGAAAATGCCACCCCCGATATCGTCGACGCCATACTCAACGAGTGCGGCCGGTTCTGTGAGGAGGTGCTGAGTCCGCTTTACCAGAGCGGTGACGAGGAAGGCTGTAAACTGGAGAACGGAGAGGTAACAACCCCAAAAGGTTATCCCGAGGCCTACCGGCAATACGCCCAGGGCGGGTGGCAGGGGCTCTCCGCTCCGGAGGAATACGGGGGTCAGGGTCTGCCTGCCTCCATGGGTCTTTTGAAACAGGAAATGATGGGCACAGCTAACTGGCCTTTCTCCATGTATCCCGGCCTCTCCATAGGCGCCATGAATACCATCTTTCTGCATGGCAGCGAGGACCAGAAACAAATCTATCTGTTACCGCTGACCGAGGGCCGCTGGGGTGGCACCATGTGCCTGACCGAACCCCAGTGTGGTACTGATCTGGGGCAGGTAAAGACCAAAGCGGAACCTCAGACCGATGGCAGCTATAAGCTGTCTGGCACCAAGATTTTCATTTCTTCCGGTGATCACGACCTGACCGAAAATATTGTTCATATCGTGCTGGGCCGTTTGCCCGACGCCCCCAAGGGTACGCGGGGTATCAGCCTGTTTATCGTGCCCAAATTCCTGCCGGACGAACATGGCGGCGTTGGCCAGCGCAACGGCGTTACCTGCGGCAGCCTGGAAAAGAAAATGGGTATCAAGGCCTCTGCTACCTGTGTATTGAATTTCGACGATGCCACAGGCTTTCTGATCGGCCCGGAAAATGAAGGGCTGAACTGCATGTTTACCTTTATGAATACCGCCCGTATTGGTACTGCGATTCAGGGTGTCGGGCCTGCGGAACTGTCTTACCAGTGGGCACTGGACTACGCTAAAGAGCGGCGATCCATGCGGGCATTGTCTGGTAAAAAGGAACCGGAACAGGTAGCGGACGCCCTGATTCACCACGCCGATGTACGACGTATGCTGCTGACCCAGAAAGCCATTGCCGAAGGTGGCCGCGCGATGCTGTATTACGCCGCTCGCCTGGCGGATCATATGGTCGAAGGCCATACTACCGGCGATGACAAGAAAGCCGACCGCTACGATGACAGGCTGGGCTTTCTCACGCCGATACTGAAAGGGTTTCTGACCGAATTGGGTAACGAGGCTGCCAACCTGGGCGTACAGGTATTCGGCGGCCATGGTTACATCCGCGAACACGGCATGGAGCAGATCGTCAGGGATACCCGCATTGCTACACTTTACGAGGGCACAACCGGTATCCAGGCACTGGACCTGCTGGGCCGCAAGGTATTGATCATGACCCGGGGCGGAGCTGTAAGAGAGTTCACTCTGAGGATTGCCAACTTTGCCCGCAAACAACTGGCCAACAAAACTGTACGGCCATTCGCGGTAGAGCTGCTTAAACTCACGGCCCAATGGAACCTGCTCACCGTTCGTCTGATGCTGGCAGCCCGTACGGATCGCGATATGGTCAGCTCCGCCGCCAATGATTTCCTGATGTACAGTGGCTACGTCACCATGGCTTACATGTGGGCACGGATGGCCGCCGTTGCCTCCGACAAACTGGACCACGGCGGAGCCGATTCCGCCGACTTCTACCGCGCCAAGCTGGCCACCGCAGAATTCTACTACGAGCGATTGTTGCCGCGAGCCCTAGCCCATGCCACCAGCATGCTCAGCCCGAGCAAGAACCTGATGCAGCTGGATGCAAAGGATATGAACTTTATTGGCTGACTTTGTTTCAATACCCGCAACAACAAAAAGGGGAGCCAAGACTGGCTCCCCTTTTTGTAATGACCGGATAACTTACTTGAGCGAAGTCATAGGGTCCGGTTTTGGTGTGGAGTCAGTGCTTGGTGGCAATTCCGGATAACGAATTTCCGGAACCTGACCGGTAAGCGTTTTCAGGAAAGCCACAATTGAGTCCACATCGGCCTCATTCAGTTCGGCACCCAGCTGAGAAGTACCCATTACAGCCACCGCTTCTTCAAGGCTCCAGACGGCGCCGGAATGGAAATATGGTGCTGTCAGTTCAATATTTCTCAATGGTGCGGCACGGAATACGTATTCATCTGACGCTGTGTTAGTGACAGCAAAGCGGCCCTTGTCACCGGTGGGCAGAATTTCACCGCCAGGCCTGGCGACCAGACCAAACGGATAGTATTCCTGACCACCAAAGTTCACCCCGCCATGACATGAAGCGCAACCCTTGTCCATAAACAGGGCCAGGCCTTCTTTTTCTTTATCATTCAGGGCCGAATTATTACCCCTGAGGAAGTCGTCAAAGGGGGCATGCGGAGTAATAAGGGTTGCTTCAAAGGCTTCGATGGCTACAGCCATATTGTCAAAGCTTACCGGTTCATCCTCGCCGGGGAATGCATCCTCAAACGCTGCCACATACTCGGGCATACTGCTGAGCGTATCGACAACCCGCTCGGGTGTGCTGCTCATTTCCACGCCAGCCTGAACCGGACCCTTTGCCTGCTCGGCCAGGTCTGCCGCACGGCCATCCCAGAACTGGGCAGCGTTAAAAACTGCATTAAAGACCGTTGGCGAGTTCCTTGGCCCTTTTTGCCAGCCATGGCCAATGGAGGTAGGCAGGTAGTCATGGCCGCCCATTCCAACGTTATGACAGGTGTTACAGCTGATGAGGTGACTCGAGGACAAGCGCGGTTCAAAGAACAGCATTTTTCCCAACTCGATTTTTGACTGCGTCATTTCATTGCCGTCAATTTCCGGCGGATACTGAGGAACTGTACCGAACATGTCATTTGCCCGTTCCCTCAGCTCGCTTGCTACTGTGATACCTGATACAAGCCCGAGGCTTGTAGCCAGTACCAAGCCGGTTATTACTCTCACCATTGTGTTTCTCCCTGCATTACGCCGATATACCCGGGGTTTGTGTTAACTAAACGTAACATAGGGTTCAGGGGAAAAAAGCTCGAAATCAGGAAACCGGATTCTAATTTGATGTCCATCAAATTTGGTCTCAGACAGGCTGCAATCAGCCGTTATAACAGCGCTTCTGGCATGCCGAAGTAGTCACCTTGAGAAAAGTCGATGCCCAGTTCGCGAACCCGCTCCTGAACAGCATCATTGTGAACGAATTCTGCGACCGTCCGAATGTTCAGGCTGCGGGCAAACTGGACAATGCCACTGGTCACAAGAAACGCGGTGTAGTCTTCATGCAGATTGCAGATCAGGCTGCCGTCGATTTTTATGTAATCAACATTCAGGCTCAACAGGTGAGCAAAATTGGAGTAGCCGGTACCAAAATCATCAATGGCAATGTGACAGCCGAAAGGCTTTACCTGCTCGATAAAATGGTGGATTTCATCGTAGTTGGTAATACCGTCCGACTCCAGAATCTCGAATATCACCCGGTTACCAATGCCGTAATGGTCCAGTGCCTCCAGTATTTTGCTCACTGTTTCCGGATCAGCAATATCGCCATATGAGAGGTTGATGGAAAACTCCTCGTTCCGGTCAGAAAAACGGGCGAAACACTTTTCAATCATCAACACTGTGATTCTGCGGTTCAGTCGCAACCGGTCGGCAATTTTCACAAACTGGCCGGCACCGACCAAACGACCATCCAGCTCGACCATCCGCACCAGACACTCATACTTGGTCACACGCTGTTGTTCATTGTCGTAAATTGGCTGGAACCAGGGCACCAGACGGTCGTCGTCAATAGCCGCTTTCAAACGGTTAGCCCAGTAAAGATTGGCCTCGTAATTCTCTTCAACTCCGACAGCGGGATCGTAAAGCAGGTGATGACGGTTCTGTTCTCGGGCCTGCAGCACGGCTACCTTGGCCTGGCTGACCAGTTGGTCGGCGGAATCTCCACTCTTCCGGTCTCGTCGCACGGCCATTCCGATAGTGACGTCCAGCGTCAACGGCTGCTGCTGCCAGTATATCCGCTCTCCGTTAACCAGCTGGCGTAGTTGAGCGGCCAACTCGTGGATGGGTTGCGCCTCCAGACACGGGGCGAGGATCGCAAATTCGTCGCCCGGTAGCCGGTAAACCCTGAGCTGATCCCGATCCTTCTCATTATTGAAATCAGTCAGACGCGTTGCAATTGATAACAATACCTGGTCGCCACAGTCATTACCGAACAGGCTGTTAATCTCGTTAAAACGGTCCAGATTGATTATCAACAGCGAAATATCATCACGGGTCTGCAGATCCCGTAACAGGCGGACCCGATTGGGCAATCCGGTGAGCTCATCGGTATAGGAGGCCTGCAGCTCCCGGATTAGCTGGATAATCCGGTACAACAGGTACAGGCTCAGAAGCAGCATGGCTGAAACCGTACCCACCAGAATGCGCTGGTTGGTCTGCTCCATGGGCCTCAGGACTGCGTTGATTTCATCCACTGGTACTCCGGCGCCGTACACCATGCCGCCGGCGGTAGCTGCGTAATAAAGTTCGTAGTCATCTTCTCCCACCGTTAGCTTGCGGGTAGCAAGGGCCTTGGGTCCGAAACGTGCTCCGGTATCACCAGCCAGTTCGAGTGCCAGAATGGCATCAATCAGTGCCTGTTCTTCGCGGGTATCCTCACCCTTGCTGAGGCTTGAGAGATTGCGGTTATTGCGGTCGTTGAGGAACGTAAAGCTGTGCTCTGTGACGGTGATTCGGCTGACAACATCAATGATCTGATCTGCTGTCCAGGCGGTCGTTGCCATACCCAGCAGATTATTCTGCCGGTCATACATCGGGCTTGCGAGAGTCAGTACCGCCCGTTCCGTGTTGAGATCGTAGTATATCGGTGACCAGTAGACCTCACCCGCGTTATCCGGAGACGGTGTCCACTTCGGCCCGAGGGTGCGACTGAACCAGAGGGCATTGCGAAAATTCCTGAGACGGCCTTCAACATCGAGCCGCTCCAGCCCCGGCTCACCCGAATTCAGAATGAAGTAGGGCATATAACCGGTATCCGGCTCTGACATAACACCGGGTTCGAACCATAAGCCGCCTCCGGCAGCTCCCTCGAAATCCCGCAGATGATCTTTCAGAGAGTTTTCGAGCCGGTTCCGTAGCGCAGACTCGTTGATCTCCGGATTACCGCCCTGTGCTATCGAATGAAAGCTTTCTCCAACATTTGCCAGAGTCTTGGTATAGCTCGCCAATGCCGACTGACGCGCATTGATACGCATCAAGCCCGCACTGACGACTTCATGAATCTGCTGACGCCGGAGCTCGGAAAGGGCATCCCGGGAATAATTGAGATTCAGGCGGGACAGCAGCAACATACCGGCCACAAACACCAGTATCAGTAGGCCCAGCAACCACATGACGGACTGCCGGGAGGAGGGGTTCTTCCAGTATGTCGGGCGGCGGGGATATTGTCCCGGCATGAATGGATATCCTTCGGCGGAGAATCAGATACCGTCGGCGGGTGTTTGTTCCCGGTAACGCTTTAGAGCCATGCGGGCTTCCTCATGCCCCAGGCTGGCGGCCTTGTCATACCAGTATACGGCCTGCTCCGGATTTTGCCCGACTCCGCGGCCAGACGCATACATCTGGCCCAGAAGGTAGGATGCCTTGCCCGACACGGGGGCCGCTTTCTGCGCCCATTTGAAGGCACTGGCGTAGTCTTCAAAGGCGTGGGCAATCAATGCCATATTAGCCTGGGATCGCGGATCACCATTCTCGGCAAATTCACGACAGGCCTCCCTGGCCGCACTGTAATTGCGGATGCTGGTTAACAGGTAACAGTCACTGGCGTCCTGTTCGTGCTCTTTTTCTGGCTCTTCGGCGGATTTACTACTGTCCGAGCCAACGACCGTCGATGGAGCTTCCTTCTGCTGTTCCCTTTCCACCCGCTCGGAAAAGGCTTTCACCTCGGCTGGGCAAGAGTAGGAATATCCGGCTCGATAACGGATAAGTTTCTCTTCTGTTGCTGGCTCTTCGGCATAATTCTCAGCAATAACCTGACAGCGGCGATCTCGTTCATCCGCTATTTGCCGGAGTAATGTTTCACGGTCAGTGTCGTCACCATGCGCTTTCAGGTAATCGGTGAGCGGGTCAATGTAGGGCTGATCAAAAAGAGCCTGACGCTGTCTCTCGTAGGGTTCTTCGTCAGGCCCGGTGATGATCGCCTTCACCGCATTCCCTGTCCGGGACACAACTTCCGACGATGCTTTCGACAAACGCTCACCGTCGATGCCTGCGCACCCCGACAGCAACATGATGGTCAAAACAGAAAAGTACCAACGATACATCGAAACCTTGTGGCCGTTTTCGGCACCGGATCGTCCAGTTTCAAATGGAACAGCACTACATCAAAGGTTTCCCTGTGCTTATTTACCAATACAAAAGCTGCTGAAGATCTTACCAAGCAACTCATCTGGTGTCATTGCACCGGTAATTTCTCCAAGGGCGTCCTGGGCTGTCCGCAGATCCTCTGCGAGCAACTCGCCCGCGCCAAAGCCCTGTAGCTGTTCTTCACCCTGCCGCAGCAATGCCTGCGCCCGTTCCAGGGCATCCAGATGACGCCGTCGGGCAATAAAGCCACCCTCCGTAGTACTGGCAAATCCCATACACTGTTTCAGGTGACTCCGCAGAACCTCCAGTCCCTCGGAGGATCTGGCAGCAATACGAATGACCGGTGCCGATTCCCCACCCGTTTGTTCGATACCCACGGGTTCTCCAGTCAGGTCCACCTTGTTACGGATCACGGTGAGGGGAGCACCTTGCGGTAGCTGATCAATAAAATCCGGCCATAATCGGTGGGGCTCGGTATCCGGCGTGGTGGTGGCATCTACCATCAGTAGAATACGGTCGGCCTGACGGATTTCCTCCCATGCCCTGGCAATGCCGATCTGTTCCACTTCATCAGGACTGTCACGCAGGCCAGCGGTGTCGATAATGTGAAGAGGCATGCCATCGATATGAATGTGTTCCCGAAGAACATCACGGGTTGTGCCCTCTACGGCCGTTACAATAGCGGCTTCTCGCCCTGCCAGCGCATTCAGCAGGCTGGATTTTCCGGCATTGGGGCGTCCGGCAATAACCACTTTCATACCATCCCTGAGTATCGTTCCTTGCTGGGCTTCCGCCAGGATAATGCCAAGATCCCGAATGATGTCCTGAAGATCGTTGGCGACCTTGCCATCGGCGAGGAAATCTATTTCTTCCTCAGGAAAGTCAATCGCCGCTTCAACGTAAATACGCAGGTGGGTAACGGCCTCTACCAGAGCATCTATCCGGCGGGAAAACACGCCCTGTAACGACCGGACTGCGCAGCGCGCAGCCTGTTCAGAACTGCTCTCGATCAGATCAGCAATAGCTTCGGCCTGGGTCAGGTCGAGCTTGTCATTAAGAAAAGCCCGTTCGGAGAACTCTCCTGGTCGTGCCAGGCGAGCCCCCAGTTCACAGACGGTTCGCAATAACAGGTCCAGGATAACGGTACCGCCGTGCCCCTGAAGCTCAAATACATCTTCGCCGGTAAACGAGTGGGGATTGGGGAAAAACAGACCGATGCCTTCGTCGATCAATTCGCCGTTGGTGTCCCGAAACGGGCCATAGTGGGCATACCGTGGCCTGGGTTCAAAGCCCAGCATTCGGCGGGCAATTGTGCCTGCGTCCGGGCCGGACACGCGCACGATACCGACGCCGGACTGGCCCGGTGCTGTGGCAATGGCGGCAATGGTATCGGTGGTAAACATCTTGACAGTTTCCTGAAACAGCAGAGGCTCCCGGAAGGAGCCTCTGTGATTACTGGTTCCGGTTATTGCATCCGGTCAGCTTTTCTTGGCAGCCATCTCCGCTTCAATCTTGCGGGTAATATACCATTGCTGACTGATGGACAGGATGTTGTTGACCAACCAGTACAGTACCAGACCTGCCGGGAACCACAGGAAGAATACCGTGAAGATAAGTGGCATCATCTTCATGATTTTGGCTTGCATGGGGTCCGGTGGTGTCGGGTTCAGGCTCATCTGCAACATCATACTGGCACCCATCAGGATCGGCAGAATGAAATACGGATCCATCACTGACAGGTCGTGAATCCAGAGCATAAAGGGCGCATGACGCAACTGCACACTTTCGAACAGAACCCAGTACAGGGAAATGAACACTGGCATCTGTACCAGTATCGGCAGGCAGCCACCCAGGGGGTTTATCTTTTCCCGTTTGTACAACGCCATCATTTCCTGGGACATGCGCTGACGATCATCGCCATAGAGTTCTTTCAGCCTCGTGAGCTGCGGGGCAACCGCGCGCATTCTAGCCATGGAGCGGTAGCTGGTGGCCGAGAGCTTGAAGAACACAGCCTTGACCAGAACCGTCAACAGAATGATGGCAACACCCCAGTTGCCTACCAGGCCATGGAACCAGTCCAGGATGAGAAACAGCGGTAGCGCGATAAAGAACAGGAATCCGAAATCAACGGTGCGGTCGAGATTGGGAGCTACGTTTTCCAAACGCTCAATGATCTTGGGGCCGACGTAGGCACGGGCAGAGACTTCAGCCGTTTGTCCTGGTTCCACTTTGGTAGCCGGGTAGACAAACCCCATGACATGAAGCGGCCCCCGCTGTGTGGACTGGAACTGTGCGGGTTGATCCCGTTCAGGTACCCAGGCGGCCAGAAAGTAATGCTGGAGGAATGCCAGCCAGCCATTAGTGACTGACTGGTTAACAGGTTCTTCAGTCAGGTCATCAAAATCGTATTTCTCGTAAGGGTCTTCCGGGGTGCTGACAACCATGCCCAGAAACGCCCTGATGCCCAGGCTGTTCTGCGCTGTTGGATCCGGAGCCTGATCCCTGACGATCTTACCTGTCATGTTGGCCTGCCAGACATCTTCGGATTGGTTATCGATCAGATAACGTACATCGATCTCGTAGCTGCCGCGACTGAATTGGTACTGTTTGGTGACTTCCACATTGTTATTGGTGGAATAGGTCAGGTTGACGGTCAGCGACTCTTCGCCTTCCTGCAGCTCGTATTGGTTTGCTGAGACGTCGTATACCGGAGCGCTGCCGTTACGCTTGCTATCGATACCATCGCGGCCAATCAGACCACTTTCCATGATGTAAGTGCGTTTGTTGGTATTCGTCAGGATCTTCAAAGACTCTTTGCTGTCCAGGGAACGGTCATACTGGAGCAGGGAACTTTCTATCAGGTTGCCGCCTACCCGATCTATTTTCAGCTCGTAAACATCAGTACGGATAGTAATGAGTTGGTTACTGACATCGACGGAACCATTTTCGGAGGCACCAATTGCCTGACTGTCACCTTCTGGTGTGGTGAACTCTTCAGCCGAAGCTTCAGTCCCGCTAGCTGATTCATCCGGAAGAGTCATGTTATCGCTGTCACCCGATGACGCAGCGGAACTGGTCTGTTCGGCAACCTGTTGTGTCTGCGGCTGGTGATAGTCTTCGTTCCAGGCAAGAACCATCATGTAACTGACAATGGCCAGGCCGGCAAATAATGCAATGCGTTGAATATCCATAAACTTACTGTTTGGTCTGGTTAGTGTTATGGGTTTGGCTGGCCGGCCCGCAACAAGTGGTGGAGGAGTTTACCTCGCTGCAGACTTCAGTGCCCGGAACGGGATCATACCCGCCTTTTGCCCACGGATGACACCTCAGAAGACGTTTCATCGCAAGAAAAAGGCCTTTTATTGCGCCATGGGCGGTGATGGCTTCGATCGCATACTGGGAACAAGTTGGGTAGTGACGGCAGTGGCTGGCCATCAGGGGGCTGATTGCGTACTGGTAGACTCGGATGGGCAGGAGCAACAATTTGCGCATTAACCCGTTCCTTTGCCGGTACCGGATTGTTCCGATGTTGAGGGTATCTGGAGCTGGCGGTTTTTCTTTCTGAGACGTGACCAGAGCTCCATCACGGTAACATTAAGCGTCGCATTATCAAGGTCAGCCAACCCACGCCGCCCGAGAACGACAATGTCCAGAGCAGGGAAGTCTGGTTGGTGCCTGAAGGTTTCTCGAATCCTGCGTTTGACACGATTGCGCTGTACCGCGAGCTTCAGATTCTTCTTCGAAAATACTAAACCGATCCTGGCGTGTCCCAGTGTATTGGGTGTCGCCAGGATCAGAAAATTCCGGTGCGGAACCCTGATTTGAACGTCATCGAAGACTTTGCCGTAATCACTTGGCTTCAGGAGCCGCGACGATTTTGGAAAGGTCAAAGCCTTCATCCGGCGATCAATATCTTACGCAGACAGACGGGCACGGCCCTTGGCACGACGACGGGAGATAACCTTGCGGCCGTTAGCAGTTGCCATGCGGGCACGGAAACCGTGAACGCGCTTACGCTTCAGTACGCTGGGTTGAAACGTTCTTTTCATGGTGTCGATCTCACATTACGGGTATTGGAAATTCAATGATTGACTGGAAAATGATCAGCCAAAACAGGAGCGGCATTCTATGCAATGTGGCAGCGGAATTCAATGCTTATCAGCTTTATGATGCACTTATCCGGATTCAGGTTCCGCCAGGTTGTCGTGTAATAAATTCAGTAGGTCTTTTTTAATCTCTTTAAGGATTATTATTACTGTTATTAGGCAGGCCATTTTCTGTGGATAACGGCAGAAATAGCTTTGTAAATAGCTAATTGAGGCATTTACAAGGCGGTTGACAAGTGCCATTGAGGTCTGTGGATAAGCAAAGCAGGAAATGTGGGTAAGATGATGGGTCGGGATTCAGGCGATTTATCCACTGTTGGTTTGTGGTTTTTGCACAGGGTTCGGGGCCAGTTGCAAACATCAGGCTGTGGGTAACTTCAAAGCTTTAATTTTCTGTACACAAGGCTGTAGGTAAGTCTGTAAAAAACTGAAAAATAACGATTTAAATTTCCACAGGCTGTTTATTAAATGCGTTTGACCCTTTCACTTGTGGGGTGCGCAGGTTAGAATCCTTGGTCATCTCTTTCGTCGGGTCATGGAGATCCGTTACGAGTAATTTCTGAGGCATCGGAGGCAAGACTGTCGTGCCGAACAATATCTGGCATCAGTGTCTGGAAGTACTCCGGGACGAGTTTCCCGCTCAGCAATTCAACACCTGGCTCAGGCCCTTGCAGTCTGATCACCGCGAGGGTCAGTTGATGCTGTTTGCGCCAAACCGGTTCGTGATGGACTGGGTTAACGAAAAATACCTCAGACGAATCGAAGAAGTATTGAAAGACCTTCACGGGGGCCAGGCTCCGCTGGTGAACATGAAGGTGGGCTCGGCGCCCAGAGCGGCGGAACTGGTAGTTCGCTCCGAGGCTGCAGTGAACGGGGTGGCGTCTGAACAGGAAGGCTCCAGTACGGTAACAGAGGAAGAAAAGGGAATTGCTGCGACGGCAAACCCCCGATCGGCGAAAGCAAGAGGTGGGGACAGTCGCCGTTCCGTGCAGGTGGAAGGGGATATAAAGCACCAGAGCTTTCTCAATGAGGGCTTTACGTTCGATACCTTTGTGGAGGGCAAATCAAACCAGCTGGCCAGGGCTGCGTCCATGCAGGTTGCGGAAAATCCCGGTGGTGCCTATAACCCTCTGTTTCTTTATGGTGGGGTTGGTCTTGGTAAAACCCACCTTATGCACGCTATTGGTAATGACATCGTGCGTCGTAATCCCAGGGCAAAGGTCGCTTACCTGCGCTCGGAGCGTTTTGTGGCAGATATGGTCAAGGCGCTTCAGCTTAACGCGATTAATGAATTCAAGCGATATTACCGTTCTGTGGATGCCCTGCTGATTGATGATATCCAGTTTTTTGCCCGCAAAGAACGATCCCAGGAAGAATTTTTCCATACTTTCAACGCGTTACTTGAGGGTGGGCAGCAAGTCATTGTTACCTGTGATCGCTTCCCGAAAGAAATTGTGGATATGGAGGAGCGGCTGAAGTCACGATTCGGCTGGGGCCTCACGGTGATGGTCGAGCCCCCGGAACTGGAAACCCGGGTAGCGATCCTGATGAAAAAGGCCGAGCAGGTAAACGTAAAACTCAGTAGCGAAGCGGCTTTTTTTATTGCCCAGAAAATACGTTCGAATGTTCGAGAGCTTGAAGGGGCGCTTCGTTTGGTGATAGCGAATGCTCACTTCACTGGTTCGGAAATCACTCCGCCGTTTATTCGCGAAAGCCTCAAGGACTTGCTGGCGCTGCATGAAAAGCAGGTCAGTATCGACAACATTCAGCGCACGGTGGCGGAATACTACAAGATCAAGGTATCCGATCTGTTGTCGAAACGACGCACCCGTACGATCACCCGGCCACGGCAGGTCGCTATGTCACTTTCAAAAGAATTGACCAATCACAGCCTGCCGGAGATTGGTGATGCGTTTGGTGGCCGTGATCACACAACGGTACTCCATGCCTGTAAAAAGATTGTGGAACTCCAGGAGACAGATCCGGGTATCCGCGAAGATTATCAGAACTTTATGCGGTTGCTTACTACCTGATCGGTACTGAGAACAACCAATAAACATTCACCTTCCAATAAAAGAATGCTGAGTGCCATGAAACTGACGATCAGCCGAGAATCCCTGCTCATCCCGCTGCAATCCATTGCCGGGGTAGTGGAACGAAAACAGACGATGCCGGTGCTTTCCAATGTTTTATTGGTGGCGGAAGAGAATTCCCTGACTCTTACCGGCACCAACATGGAAGTAGAACTTGTGGGCCGGGTTTCGCCGGTGCATGTGGACCAGCCTGGGCGCATTACGGTTCCGGCGCGGAAGCTGTCCGACATCTGCCGTGCGCTGGGTGAGGAATCCCCCATTGAGCTGGGACTGGAAGGCGATCGGCTTCATTTGCGGTGTGGCGCCAGCCATTTCACCCTGTCGACGTTACCTGCGGAGCATTTCCCCAATGTAGAGGACGAGGCGGAAAGCTTCCGGCTTGAGCTACCACAGAAAGAACTCAGCCGGATGTTCGATGCAACGGCCTTTGCCATGGCGCAACAGGATGTCCGTTACTATCTCAATGGCCTGTTACTGGAAGTGGATAAGGATCACGTTCGTACAGTCGCGACGGATGGTCACCGCCTTGCCATGGCGCATTTCGATCTGCCAACAGGCTGTCCTGAACCACGTCAGGTGATTGTGCCCCGTAAGGGTGTACTTGAGCTGTCGCGGCTGCTGGATGATGTTGATACGCCGGTGACCCTGGTGATAGGCGATAACCATCTGCGCGCCACCGTGGGAGCCTATACGTTTACGTCCAAGCTGATCGAAGGCAAGTTTCCCGACTACAACCGGGTTATTCCCCGCGGTGGAGACAAGGTGGTATTGGCGGACCGCGCTACGCTCAAAAACACCCTTCAGCGTGCCGGTATCCTCTCTCATGAAAACATTCGGGGTGTGCGGTTGAATCTTGCTCCCAATGAGTTGCAGGTGTTTGCCAACAACCCGGACCAGGAACAGGCGGAAGACGCATTGCCTGTGGAGTATCAGGGTGAATCACTACAGATCGGTTTTAATGTAGGCTACCTGGTCGATGTGATGAACGCGCTGGAGGAAGACCAGGTAAAAATTACTCTGGCCAACCCCAATAGTAGCGCATTGATAGAAGCTCAGAATGACAACCGTTGCCTGTATGTTGTCATGCCCATGCGGCTGTAACAGGCAATGTTTTCGGGATAAGGATGAGAATCATGGGAAAGGTGACGAACGGCGTTAAGGGAGCATTCCGGATTGGCCAGACAATGTCTGTACTCGGGCGCGCTGGCGTGAGCTGGGTTCGTGGCGATCGTCCGCCTGCACCGCGACTGCTCAGGCAAACGTTTGAGTCGCTTGGAGCGACCTACATCAAGTTGGGTCAGTTTATTGCCAGCTCGCCCACGTTCTTTCCAAAAGAATACGTGGAGGAGTTCCAATACTGCCTGGACCGTACCCCAAACTTGCCCTTCAGCGTGATCAGAAAGATCATCAGGGATGAGCTGGGGCGACCCATCGAAGAGGTGTATTCCGATATTGATCCGGTGGCACTGGCATCTGCATCCATAGCGCAGGTTCACGCTGCGAAGCTGGTTACCGGGGAAGATGTGGTGATCAAGGTGCAGAAGCCGGGGGTGGAAAACATCCTGCTTACGGATCTGAACTTTCTGTACGTATCTGCCAGGATACTTGAAACGCTGGCTCCAAAGCTTTCCTGGACGTCGTTGTCCGGCATCGTTGAGGAAATTCAACGCACCATGATGGAGGAGTGTGACTTCATCAAGGAAGCAAATAACCTGAAGGTTTTCCGGGAGTTTCTGCTGAATACACATAACGATGACGCGACTGTTCCGGCTGTGTATGAAAGCTGCAGTACCCGCCGGATTCTTACTATGGAGCGGTTTCACGGGGTTCCGCTGACAGACCTGGAAAGCATTCGGGGTTACGCGCGGGATCCTGAACGGACGCTGATTACAGCCATGAACACCTGGTTTTCGAGCCTCACCCAGTGTGAATTTTTCCACGCGGATGTTCATGCGGGTAATCTGATGGTGCTCAAGGACGGGCGCGTTGGCTTTATCGATTTCGGTATTGTGGGCCGGATTCGGCCGGACACATGGCAGGCGGTCAGCGACTTTATTTCCTCGGTCATGGTTGGAAACTTTGATGGTATGGCGGATGCGATGATCCGTATTGGTATTACCCATCAAAAGGTTCAGGCCAGCGAACTGGCAAACGACCTTCGTCGTTTGTACCAGCAGATGGATAAGATGGTTCCAGACGAGAGCCCCTATCAGCCGGATCAGGCTGAAGACGACGTAAACAATATTCTGATGGATATGGTTCGTATTGGCGAAGGCCACGGACTTCATTTTCCACGGGAGTTTGCGTTGTTGCTGAAGCAGTTCCTCTACTTCGACCGTTACGTTCACATACTGGCGCCAGAGATGGATGTGTTTATGGACGAGCGGCTGACCATGCTGCATTGATCGCCTTCATCCCTAAGGTTTTGTACACTGGGGCAGCGTTGCCGATAGGCACGCTGCCCTTTTTTGTTCCGTCTTCAGGCTGATTACTTATTGTGACTTATGGCGCTCGTTAAACTGCAAACGGAATACTTCCGTAATCTCGCATCAGCGCCGATCAGCTTCTCTCCCTCGATTAATCTTATATTCGGCGAAAATGGCAGTGGCAAAAGCAGTGTGCTGGAGGCCATTGGTTACCTGGGGCTTGGACGATCATTCCGCGTTAGTCGACATCAGGCAGTCGTCAGCCATGGTCAGCAGAAGCTGACAGTATTTGGTGGCCTTGATACAGGAATGTCCGAAAAGCGAGTGGCATCACCTGAGGGTGAGCTTAGCCATCGTGTTGGGATTTCGCGGGACGTTTTGGCGAAAGAGACGACACTACGTGTTGATGGAGAGGCAGTGCGGAATTTGTCGTCGTTGGCGTTGCATCTACCGGTGTCGGTTATCGACCCGGGGGTGTTTGATATAGTAGCCGGCGGCCCCGGTAAGCGGCGGCAATTTCTGGACTGGGCAGTGTTCCACGTGGAACCATCATTTGCTTCAATCTGGCAACAGTGCCAAAGAGTCACATCGCAGCGGAATCAAATCCTCAGAACTGGTAGAATAGACGATGCCCTGATGAAAGTCTGGGACTCCCAGTATACGGAGTTGTCAGAGCGTCTGACTGAAGCACGTAAAGAAACCTTCGATCTGTTTACCAGGGCCTTTAATAGCTTGCTTGGAGAGATTGAAGCGCCTTGGGTATACGGGCTCAAGCTTGATTTCTATGCTGGCTGGGACTCATCTCGATCCCTGGTTGATGTGTTGAAATCCCATCGGGAACAGGAACGCAAAATGGGACATACGTTGTATGGACCCAACCGCGCCGACATACGGTTGCGTTTTCAGGGCCGACCGGTGTCAGAAACCTTTTCCAGGGGGCAACAAAAAACGCTGGTTATTCTAATGAAGATTGCTCAGGGCATGGTACTGAGCAATCTGGGGAAACAGGTTACCTTTCTGCTGGATGATATCAATGCAGAACTGGATGTGGGGCATCGGGCGATGCTTGCTCAGAAGCTCTACGAATTACGATGCCAGGTTTTTCTGACATCGATAGAGCCACCTCAACCCGAAGAGCTTTGGCAGAACACCATGCCGGAATACAGATTGTTCCACGTGGAACATGGAAAATTGACGGAAGAATAGAACAAGGCCCGGATGACCCATCTTCATTCCTCTGTGTAGAGGCAATGGGTTCAGGCCGGGAAATCACCTTCAGGAGTGCCCTAATGAGCGAATCGAACTACAATTCCTCCAGTATCAAGGTATTGAAAGGACTGGACGCGGTGCGGAAACGGCCCGGTATGTATATTGGCGATACCGATGACGGTACCGGCCTGCACCACATGGTTTTCGAGTTGGTGGATAACTCCATTGATGAAGCGCTCGCAGGGCACTGCTCTGAAATCGGAGTGATCATTCATCCAGACGAATCAGTTACCGTCAAAGATAATGGCCGGGGTATTCCTGTTGATCTTCACGAGGGGGAAGGTGTATCCGCCGCTGAAGTCATCATGACCGTTCTCCATGCCGGGGGTAAGTTCGACGACAACAGCTATAAGGTTTCTGGTGGTCTGCACGGTGTTGGCGTCTCTGTTGTAAACGCCCTGTCCTCTTCGCTTACGCTGACCATCCGTCGTGACGGCAAGGTATATGAGCAGGTCTACAATGGCGGCGTGCCGAAGGCGCCCCTTGGTGTCGTGGGTGATACCGATGCCAGTGGTACCAAGGTTCACTTCATTCCTTCTCCTGACACCTTCACCAGTATCGAATTCCATTGGGATATCCTGGCAAAACGACTGCGGGAACTGGCTTTTCTGAATAGCGGCGTGCGTATCCGCCTGCAGGACGAACGTTCCGGAAAAGAAGAAGTTTTTGAATATGAAGGTGGTTTACGGGCATTTGTTGAGCACCTGAACGCTAACAAGACGCCAATCAACCGGGTATTCCACTTCATCAAGCAGCGCGAAGACGGCATTGCGGTAGAAGTTGCCATGCAGTGGAACGATGCCTTCCAGGAGAACATCTACACGTTCACCAACAATATCCCTCAGCGTGATGGCGGTACTCACCTGGCAGGCTTCCGCGCTGCCCTGACCCGCTCACTGAACAACTATATTGAACATGAGGGGTTGGGCAAGAAGGCAAAGGTCAGTACGTCTGGCGATGACGCCCGGGAAGGCCTGACCGCCATTATCAGTGTGAAAGTTCCGGACCCCAAGTTCTCCTCGCAGACCAAGGACAAACTGGTCTCGTCCGAGGTAAAAACTGCGGTGGAGCAGGAGTTGTACCAGTCATTTGCAGATTTCCTGCAAGAGCAGCCTAATGAAGCGAAGCTGATCGTCAACAAGATGATTGAAGCTGCCCGAGCTCGCGAAGCTGCCCGCAAGGCCAGGGACATGACCCGTCGCAAGGGCGCTCTGGACATCGCCGGTTTGCCAGGAAAACTGGCGGATTGTCAGGAAAAAGACCCGGCGTTGTCCGAACTGTTTATTGTGGAGGGTGATTCTGCGGGCGGCAGCGCCAAACAGGGTCGTGATCGCAAAACCCAGGCTATTCTGCCGCTTAAAGGCAAGATCCTGAACGTGGAGAAAGCACGGTTCGACAAGATGCTGTCTTCCGCCGAGGTAGGCACACTGATCACCGCACTAGGTTGTGGTATCGGCCGCGAAGAATTCAATCCTGAGAAGCTTCGCTACCATTCCCTGATCATCATGACCGATGCCGATGTGGATGGCTCCCACATTCGCACTCTGCTGCTCACCTTCCTGTTCCGGCAAATGCGGGAAATTATCGAGCGTGGTCATGTGTTCATTGCGATGCCTCCGCTTTACAAGGTAAAGCGGGGTAAGCAGGAGCAGTACCTGAAGGATGAGAAAGCCAAGGAAGCCTATCTGACCCAGACGGCGCTGGAAGGTGCCCAGCTTTATGTCAATCCGGACGCGCCGGCCATCAAGGATTCTGCGCTGGAAACAATGGTCAAGGACTACCAGGCGGTGATGGCGATGATTGATCGTCTGTCCCGGGCCTATCCTGCGAAAGTACTTCAACAGATGCTGGATAACATAACCCTGAAGCCGGAAGATCTGAAGGAAGAAGAATCGGTAGCCCGTTGGGTTGCGCGCCTGGGTGATGGCCTGCAACTGGATACCCGCACAGGCACCAAATACACCTTCTCCGTGGAAAAGGATACCGAGCGCAATCTCTACCTGCCGAAGGTAGTGATTTATGTACATGGTATTCCCCATAACCACGTTTTCAGCCACGACTTCTTCGAGTCGTCCTCTTATGGCGCTATCGCGCGGATGGGCGAAACTCTGGACGGCCTGGTGGAAGAGGGAGCCTATATTCAGCGTGGTGAGCGCAAGCAGACGGTGTTGTCCTTCGCAGGCGCTTTGGAGTGGTTGATGAAGGAGGCCCAGCGCGGGCTGAACATCCAGCGCTACAAGGGCCTGGGTGAGATGAACCCGGAACAGCTTTGGGAAACCACCATGGACCCCGAAACGCGTCGAATGATGAAAGTGACCATTGAGGACGCCATCGCAGCGGACCAGATCTTCACGACACTGATGGGTGATGATGTGGAGCCGCGCCGGTTGTTTATCCAGAACAATGCTCTGGAAGTGACCAATCTGGATATCTGACACTATGGTGTGACGGTATCAGGACAGCTCCTAGAGAGTGCCAGGGGCACAAAAAAGGCGACCATTTGGTCGCCTTTTTTATTTAAAATCAATAACCTGATGACAAAATTCTGTTTGTTATGGGTCTTGCCGACTGGACCCCGAATCCGATGATTCACTATTCTCATGCTTTGCCGCCAGGTGGGGCGCCATGACCTCCTCCAGAGTGTAACCAGTGAGCCGGCGAATGGAGCGCCACAGATAATAGAAAATGGCGATCATCATGATCATCGATGGAATGGCAATCATCGGGTAACTGACCAGTGTCATTCGTCCCAGCTCTTCGTTGAAGGCTTGCGTGCCGGAAGCACTGGTGACAATCCATTTGGCCAGAACGAAGTTCATAATCGATGAGAACAGGAAGGTCAGACTGAAGAAGTAGCTTGCCTTCAGCAGCCGGGATTCGAACTCTGCCTCGCTCCCCCTTTCCTTCAGAACCGCCTGGATTTTTTCCACATCCAGTACCGTCGGGTTGTACAGCAGGGTTTTAACCAGCGGGTACCTGGTACGGGTCGAGATCAGTACCGCGATACCAATCACTGCGGGAACGGCGGCTTCTTTGATTGCCAACCAGCCGGCATCCAGCTCCATCAGGCCGATACCACCGGTAAGGCCGACACTGATGACGCCCAGCACGGCGATAAAATTGTATTTACGGTACCGTACCAGCTCGAACAGGCCCCAGCCCAGAGGGAAAGCGAGACCGATTACCAGGGCCATCACACTGCCCAGGTACTCATCACCGCTCAGTTTCATAAGAATAACTGAGGGAATGATGATGCTGACAAGAAGGTCTACCCAGGGCCTGGGTTTATGGGACGGTCTTGGTCGGATTTCCTGGGGGGTCATAAATCAGCCTGATGGTTCGGGAAAGTGATGCTGTCAGAAACCCAGCATACCGAAAAAATCTCCACGCAGTATACGATGAAACCACCGTTTATCGTAGGCAGAACGCAATGGTCGGGGAGTGAAATCCGGTATATGGTAGTTCGTGTGTCGGTGTCATGTAATTGCAACACTCGCATAAGTGGAATCGGTTAAGCTACAAGCCATTTTTCCGCCAGGCTTCAGGAGGGAGCATGAAGATTATTGCGTTCTACAGTCTCAAAGGCGGTGTGGGTAAAACCGCAGCGGCTGTGAACATCGCCTATCTGGCCAGTCAGGCCGGTATCTCCACACTGTTATGGGACCTGGACCCCCAGGGGGCAGCAAGCTGGTATCTGGCCGGTACCGACGAGATCAAAGGCCGGAAACTGGCCGCGCTGATGGACGGCAAAACTCCGATAGGCAAGTTTATTCGCGACAGTGCCTACCCCAACCTGGACTTCGTTCCTGCCCACAATAGCTTTCGCAACCTTGATGTGCGACTGGATAAGGACGACAGCAACAATACGCTCAAGAACTGGCTGGCGCCGCTTTCAGAGGAAACCAGCCTGGTGGTGCTGGACTGTCCACCGTCAATGTCGCGCTTATCGGAGCAGGTGCTGAAAACGGCAGACGGCGTATTTGTGCCGGTGGTACCCACCTGGCTTGCACTTAACAGCTGGCACCAGCTTCAGGACTTCGCCAGGGACAAGAAGCTCAAACCCGGCCGCCTGCATCCGTTCTTCTCGATGGTGGACCGGCGCAAAAACCTCCATCGGGAGATGGTAATCAACCGGAAAGAGCATCTTGAAGGGGGGCTGAATGCCATCATCCCCAATGCCAGTGTTGTGGAGAAAATGGGCGAAAGTGGCCAGCCTGTCGAGTTGATGGATCGGTCGTCCGCCGCTGCGGATGCCTATCGCCGGTTATGGAAGGAAATCCGCAAGCTGCTCTAGCGAGTGGCAAGGAGTTTTTCTAACCCAAAAAAAACGCTGGTCAGCAAGGAACTGACCAGCGCTTAGGAAGGCAGTAGCAGGACGATCAAACGCCCTGCGTGTAGGTCATTCAGCCAACCTCTTTCAGGGCCTGTTCCACAATACCCAGACCTTCCTCGAGAACGTCGTCCTCAATGGTGACCGGCATCAGGAAGCGGATAGTATTGCCATACATGCCACAACTGAGCAGGATCAAGCCGTTTTCCTTGGCTTTTTTGGTCACGGCCGCGGCAAAGTCTGCCCTTGGCTCCTTGCTGGTCTTGTCTGTGACCAGCTCAATAGCGGCCATGGGCCCCAGGTTACGCACGTTATCCACATGGGGGAACTGCTCCTGCCACTGGTCAAAACGCTTGCGCAGCTTGTCACCCAGGCGCTGGCTCTTGCCCAGAATGTCCTCTTCCTTGAACACATCAAATACTGCCAGTGCTGCTGCACAGGCGGTGGGGCTACCGGTATAGGTGCCACCCAGGGAATTCGGGCCGGAAGAGTCCATCACCTTGTCGGTGCCAACAATGGCGGAAATGGGCATACCATCAGCCATGCTTTTGGCCATGGTCATGATATCCGGCTCAACGCCACTGTGTTCAATGGCAAACATCTTGCCTGTCCGCCCGAAGCCGCTCTGGACTTCGTCCGCAATCATCAGGATGCCATTTTCATCGCAGATCTTGCGAATCTCTTTCAGGAAGCTGGCTGGTGCCGCGTAAAAACCGCCCTCACCCAGTACCGGCTCGATCACAATAGCGGCGGTATCCTGAGCCGGAGAGTCTGCTTTCATGGCCATCTTCAGACCACGAAGCGCTTCATCTTCACTGACACCGTGATAAGGTACGGGATAGGGTGCGCGGAATACGGTGCCCGGCATGGGCCCGAAATCGGTCTGGTAGGGTGCAGCCTTACCGTTCATGGCCATGGTGTAGAATGTACGGCCGTGATAACCGCCGTCAAAGCAGATAACGTTGGTTTTGCCGGTTGCCGCCCGGGCAATCTTCATGGCATTTTCCAGTGCCTCTGCGCCGGAGTTGGCAAGCATGACCTTGGCGTTGCCCTTGACGGGAACGACCTCACTAAGCTTCTGTGCCAGCTTCACATAGCCCTCATAGGGCATGACGGTCTGGCAGGTGTGCATCAGCTTATCCAGCTGCGCTTTCACTGCCTCGACCACTTTAGGGTGACGATGGCCGATATTCAATACACCAATGCCGCCGGCGAAGTCGATCATACGCTTGCCATCCGCATCCCAGAGTTCGGCATTGGTCGCATGGTCGGCAAACTGCTCGTTGGGGCTGGCAGCACCGGCCGCGACATAACGTTCTTTGAGTGCCTGCAATTCTTTGTTCGTCACTTTGCCTCTCCTCGAATTCGGTTTAGACCTGTCAGCATACACGAAATGACCGTGAGGTTTGAGAACCCGGCATTGATGTTTCTACGTATCACGCCCCGGATTGTCTTCGCGGAACTGTAGTTCTGCCAGTCGACGGTACAACGCATTGCGTTCGACAAGCTCGTCGTGTTTACCGATATCCTGAACAATCCCCGCCTCCAGCACAATAATACGATCGGCGTGCCTCACGGTGGCCAGACGGTGCGCAATCACCAGTGTTGTGCGGTTTGACATCAAGCCCGGCATTGCCTGTTGAATCAGGTGTTCACTCTCCGCATCCAGAGCACTGGTTGCCTCATCCAGTAACAGTATAGGTGCATCCGCGAGCAATGCCCTTGCAATCGCCAGCCGTTGTTTCTGGCCGCCGGATAGCCCCAGGCCGGTATCTCCCAGGGGTGTTTCATAACCTTGGGGCAGTTTACGAATGAATTCATCAGCATGGGCAATGCGTGCGGCCTGAACCATGGCCTCATCACTGGCATCCGGGCGAGCGTAGCGAATATTATCGGCGATGGTGCCGTGAAACAGTGCCGGATTCTGGGGCACCAGCGCAAAGCATCGTCGCAGCTCATCGAGCGCTACCTGGCGGCTGTCGGTATCATCGATAAGAATCTGCCCCGTATCCGGGTCATAAAACCGCAGCAGCAGGTCGAACAGCGTGGACTTGCCTGCTCCGGAAGGACCGACCAGAGCCACTGTTTCGCCGGCATGAATTCTCAGTGAAAGGTCCTTCAAAACCTGGATATCGGGACGGGAGGGGTAGGAAAAGCTCAGGTTGTTGATCTCGATATCCCCGGCAATCGTTTCCGGCATTACTTCAGCAGCGTTTGTCTCCATGTGAATGTCACTTGGCGTCTGCAACAACTCGAAGATCCGCGCCGCCGCCCCGGCGGCTCGTTGCAACTCACCAATCACCTCGCTGATGGCGCCTGCCGCCAGTCCCACCAGCAGGCTGTAGAACACGAACGCCGCCAGTTCCCCCGGGCTGGTACGCCCGGAAATAACATCCAGCCCGCCAATCCATATCACCACACCGATGGCACCCATCACCAAGGTAATCGCGATGGTGGTCAACCAGGCCCGTTGCCGAATCCTCACCCGCGCAATATCGAAGGCATTCTCAGCAACACGGGCGAAGAACCGGCGGTCATGGGGCTGGTGATTGAATGCCTGCACGGTCTTGATCTGGGTAAGGTTTTCCCCCACATAACTGCCCACTTCTGCTACCCGGTCCTGGCTGAGCCTCGAGAGGTTTCTCACCCGGCGCCCATAAACCAGAATAGGAACAATCACCAACGGAAAGCCGAGAATAATAATGCTGGCGAGTTTGGCATTGGTGACGAACAGCAGTATCAGCCCGCCGATCAGCATCAGCGTATTGCGCAGGGCAATGGATACGGTGGAACCAATCACGGACTGCAGCACAGTGGTGTCCGCTGTAAACCGAGACTGAATCTCCAGGCTCCGGTTTTTCTCGTAAAAGCCGGGGTGAAGGTCAATCAGGTGGTTGAACACCTGCTTGCGAATATCTGCGACTACCCGTTCCCCGATCCAGGACACCAGATAAAAACGGGCAAAGGAGCCAATGGCGAGCCCGATCACCAATACGAAAAACAGCCCCACGGCTTTGGATAACATGGCCGGCGATTGGGTTGCCAGCCCCTGGTCGACCAGAATCCGTAACCCCTGACCAAGTCCAAGTGTGATGCCAGCCGTAAATACCAGAGCGACAAGGGCACCGGCAACGGCTCTTTTGTAAGGGCTGATGAAATCGACGGCCAGTTTCAGTGCCTTGCGGTGACGGGTGTTAATGATATGCCTCCTGCATGCGGGGTACTGTAGACTTTGACATCTTACGATTTTTACTCGTAACAAGACCTATCATACATTGGGGCAGAGCACACCTGGGTGGTAGGGTCTTCCGGGACCGTCAAAAGCCATGGATGGCTTTTGTCGAGCGTACAGGGACGTATTTACAGCGTGTCCCGGAAGACCCTACCACCCACGCGCGCTCCCCAACCTTGGAGTTATTCTCGACAGTGAGAGCCTACGCCGATAACGACTACCCTGCGGACCATAAACCGGACTGGAAAGTTATCTCCGGTCTCTGGCCATATCTGGCGGAATTCCGTGGTCGCGTTGCTCTGGCGCTGGGGTTTCTGGTGATTTCCAAGCTGGCGACGGTCGCCACACCGGTCGCCCTGAAGTATATCGTTGACTACCTGGACGAGAACCGTGGCGGCGAGGCGCTGTTATGGATTCCGGTGCTTCTGGTCGTCGCCTATGGCCTGCTTCGTTTTGGCAGCACCCTGTTCAGTGAGTTGCGGGATGCGGTATTTGCCCGGGTAGCCGAACGGGCCATGCGGCGGGTGTCGCTGCGGGTTTTTGAGCATCTGCATAACCGGGAACTGGCGTTCCACCTGGACCGTAAAACCGGTGGCCTGGCCCGGGATATCGAACGGGGCACCAATGGCATCAGTTTTCTCCTGCGTTTTACCCTGTTCAACATCGTGCCCACGCTGCTGGAGATTCTGTTGGTGGCCGGCATCCTGTTCGTGGTGTTCAACGTGGGCTACGTATTGGCCATTCTTGTGGCGGTGATTGTCTACGTGGTGTTTTCAATAAAAGTCACCGAATGGCGTACCAGGTTCGTGCGGGAGGCCAATGCTCGGGATAACCAGTCCAATTCACGGGCGGTGGACAGCCTGCTGAACTACGAGACGGTCAAGTATTTCAATAATGAGCGTTTCGAGGCGAAGCTCTATGACAAGGACCTGGATGACTGGGAGAAAGCCCGCCTGAAAAACCGTCTGTCACTCGCAGCATTAAACTCCGGACAGGCCTTTATCATTGGCCTGGCGATGATTGCCATTATGGTTATGGCGGTGCGGGAAGTGGCCAGTGGTGAAATCACCCTGGGTGATTTCACCATGATCAACGCCTATCTGTTGCAGCTGTTTATTCCCCTGAACGCCCTGGGCTTTGTCTATCGGGAAATTCGCCAGGCACTGGTCAATGTGGAGCGGCTATTCGGACTACTCGGTGACGAACCAGCCATAGAGGATGCTCCCGATGCCAAAGCTCTGGTTGTGGATAAAGGCGAGGTCCGTTTCGACCATGTCCACTTCGCCTATCGCCAGGATCGCCGGATTCTGAGGGACGTCAGTTTTTCCATACCGGCCGGACACACTGTCGCCGTGGTGGGTGCCAGCGGCGCCGGCAAGTCTACCCTCGCCCGCCTGCTGTTCCGGTTTTACGATGTGGACCAGGGCAGTATTGCCATTGACGGCCAGGATGTTCGCACCGTCACCCAGGACAGCCTGCGCGCAGCGATCGGTGTGGTGCCCCAGGACACAGTGCTATTTAACGATACGCTCTACCGCAATCTCGCCTATGGCAGGCCGGAGGCCACCGAAGAGGAAGTCTATCGGGCAGCTCGCATGGCCCACCTGGACGCCTTTATCCAGAGCCTGCCGGATGGATACGATACCCAGGTCGGCGAGCGCGGCCTGAAGCTCTCTGGCGGCGAGAAACAACGGGTAGCCATTGCCCGGGTGATCCTCAAGAATCCTCCGGTGCTCATTCTGGACGAAGCCACGTCCTCGCTGGACTCCTTGTCTGAACAGGCAATTCTGGGGGCGCTGAAGGAAGTCAGCCGCCAGCGCACGTCGCTGGTTATCGCCCACCGCCTGTCCACGATCCGGGATGCGGATACCATCCTGGTGATGGACGAAGGCCATATTATCGAGAGCGGCAACCACGCCACGTTGCTGTCCCTGGGTGGCCATTACGCCCATCTCTGGGCGCAGCAACATCGAAGCGGAGACGGTCAAGACAGGGAAGACTGACCCGTTGATTCAATCCTGATGCTTCGTGACGACGTATCTGACCTGTGTAGACCTATAGAAAACGCCTGGCCACCTCAGACCGAACGGGAGCATTAATATGTGGATACTGATCACCGGAGCTGGCTCTGGCATTGGCAGGGCACTCGCCCTGGAACTATCGAAACAGGGCAATAACCTGATCCTTGCCGGCCGTACCGGTTCAAAACTCGAACATGTCGCCGGGGAAATTCGCAGCGATTCGCCGACATCTCGGGTTGTGACTCTGACCGTGGATTTTGCCGACCCGGCCAGCACCCGTAGTCTGGCTGACAGAGTGTGTGAGACAGTCGACCATCTGTCGGCGTTTATCTACTGTGCGGGTGCTGGTGAGCCGGCCGCGGACTTTGCCAGCCTGGACCTGATCGATTTCCAGGAAGCCCTGGCCGTAAACGTGTCGGCGCCCATGTTGCTGACCCAGTCCCTGCTACCTGTTCTGAACGGTCGGGATCCGGCATCAAGGGTTGTCATGATCGGTGCCGGTATGGACAAACACGCACAACCGGGTACCGGCAGTTACGGTGTCAGCAAGATGGCGTTGAGAAGGCTGGTGCAACAGCTCGCTGTAGAATTCGGGACAATGCGGCATGGGCCGGTGATCAGCCTGTTCCAGCCAGGGCTGGTCGATACCCCCGGCATCAGGGACCATATCGATAAGGCCGCAGAACTGAATCTTCCCCATGCCCAGTGGCTGGGTGAAAGGCTAGCCGAAGGCGAGTGCCTGACTGCCGAGCAGGCGGCCAGCGCCCTGGCGTTTGTTCTCGTTCAGACTGCCGAGAGCGACTTTAACGGCGCCGTGTTCAGCGGCCCGGAGCTGGTGGATTCGCTTTCCTTTGCAGGCAGTTAATGAATCCGCGCTGTGTTGACATTCGTATTGATTAAAATATGATCAATATAGGGGGATGTTGTCATGGGCCACACGCGCACGAGTGTCGGTAGAAAAAGCGTGGTGATCCTGCTGGCTATTCTGGCAGTGGTACTACTCTGGTCATCCCACCCCCTGGCCGGCGACAAGGACGAAGAGATCCAGGACACCATACTTCGCCAGATCGAAGCTTTCGCCAATGATGACGAGGAACAGGCCTGGGCTTACGCATCTGAAGGCATCAAGCGCAGATTCGGATCGTCCGGGGTTTTCTTTGATATGGTCCGTCAGGCTTACCCCGCGGTTCACAGCGCGACCGCCATTGAGTTCCTTGAGCGCGTACCCCACAGCGATTTCGACATCCAGGTAGTGAAACTCCAGGGCCCGGACGGCAAACGGTGGGATGCCTATTATCGAATGGTGCAGATGGACGGCAACTGGAAAATTGCCGGTGTCCGACTGCAAGAGGCTGATATTGGCATCTAGAGCTATTCCTCTGAACTAGACTGTATCGACGAACTGGACTACGCCAGTCGCAGTGGCGCAGCGGTGATTCCCTACGGCGGCGGCTCCAGTCCCGTGCGGCTCACATTGAGGGTGGCGTTTATGGTCCGGCCCTTGAGGACGGGCTGAGGCCCCACGGTTATACTCTGCGGCATTTTCCCCAGTCTTTCGAGTTCTCGACCCTGGGAGGCTGGATTGCCACCCGCTCCGGCGGTTCGGTTCAGGCTGTCAGGGAGCAAAAGCCGGATCAGGGCCAGGCCGGCGACTGGCGCCAGCAGTTTATCCGCGCTCCATATATGCGGGATGCCCTGATTCGGCCAGGCTATGACCGCCAGAGGCCGGATTTGTTTGCGGACGTATTGAGGTCTGCCAAGAAAACACTGGATTCCGGGGGTGTTGATATAAGGGTTATTGAAACAACAGCAGGTTATTAACAGGCGGGAAAGGAATGGTCGGCGTGGCAGGATTCGAACCTGCGACCCCTTCGTCCCGAACGAAGTGCGCTACCAAGCTGCGCCACACGCCGATCAACGGCCGGTATTATACGGATTGGCTGGTTTTTTACCAGCCCCCGTACAAATTTCACTGTCAGCCAGCGGTGGGCAGGACCGAGATGTCGGCTACCCGCAGGAACAGGTTCCTTAGCTGGTTGAGCATGGCCAGGCGGTTGTTGCGCACGGCCTCGTCGTCGGCCATGACCATAACTTCGTCGAAGAAGTTATCCACCGGCTCGCGCAGGCTGGCCAGGGAGCTCAGTGCTGTGGCGTAATCGCCCTTCTCGAATAGTGGCAGTACTTTGTCGGCCTGCTGGCGGATCTTTTCCGCCAGGGCTTTTTCGGCGCTGTCCTGCAGCAGATCGCTGTCGATGCTTTCACCAATGCTGTCACCGCCCTGCTTGGTGAGGATGTTGGACACCCGCTTGTTGGCACCGGCCAGGGCCAGGGCCTCCGGCAGCTGACGGAAGGCTTCCACGGCTTTTACCCGGCGGTCGAAATCCAGCGGGCGCGTGGGACGACGGGCGTGCACGGCCAGGTAGACTTCGGGGCTGATGCCCTGCTCTTCGTAGTGGGCGCGGAAGCGCTCCAGCATGTAATCCACCACCGTGTCGGCGACATTGGGTTCGGTGATACTGCTGTGTTCTTCTTCTGCCCACTCGCAGAGCGTCTGCAGATCCAGCGGCAGCTCCCGCTCGATAATAATGCGCAGTACGCCCAGGGACGCCCGGCGCAGGCCGAAGGGATCGCGGGTGCCGGACGGTGGCTGGTTGATGCCGAACAGCCCCACCAGGGAATCGATGCGGTCGGCAATCGCCACCGCGCAGCCAGTAAGGGTCGCAGGCAGGTCGTCGCCGGCGAAACGTGGCATGTACTGTTCGTTCAGGGCGCTGGCCACGTCTTCGTTTTCACCGTCATTGGCAGCATAGTACCGGCCCATAATGCCTTGCAGGTCGGTAAACTCCAGCACCATTTCGGTGACCAGATCGGTCTTGGCCAGCATGGCGGCGCGCTCGGCCAGCAGCGGATCGGTGCCGATGGCGTCGGCGATTTTCTTTGCCAGCGAGGCAACCCGCACGGACTTGTCGTAGATGCTACCCAGCTTGTCCTGGAAAACGATCGGTTTGAGCTGGTCGATTCGGTCTTCCAGCCTGGTCTTGCGGTCCGTGTCGTAGAAAAAAGCGGCGTCGGACAGGCGCGGGCGGATCACCTTCTCGTTACCGGAGATCACCTGTTGCGGATCCTTGCTTTCCAGATTGGCAACGGTGATGAACAGTGGCAGCATCTTGCCGTCGGCGGAGACCACGTGGAAATACTTCTGGTGTTCCTTCATGGAGGAAATCAGTGCTTCGGCGGGGACGTCCAGGAAGCGGTCCTCGAAGCGCCCCATCAGCGGCACCGGCCATTCGTTCAGGGCGGTAACTTCGTCCAGCAGGTCTTCATCAATCACCGCCTGGCCGCCGGCTTCGTTTCTGGCAATCGCCACGACGCCGTCGCGGATCTGCTCGCGGCGCTCTGCAAAGTCGGCGATGACATAACCTTCCTGACGCAACACCACTTCGTAGTCGCAGGGTTTGGGAACAATCAGCGACTTGGGGCAGTGGAAACGGTGGCCACGGGTCTTGTTGCCCGGTGTCAGCCCCATGATCGGGGTTTCAATCACCTTGCTGCCGAACAGCATGATGGCCCAGTGTACTGGCCTCACGAATTCGGTACGGTGCGCGCCCCAGCGCATACGCTTGGGGATGGGCAGCGCTGCCAGGGACTGGTCCACCAGTTCCGGCATCAGTTCCACGGTGGGCCGGCCTTTTTCGATGGTGCGATAGACAACCCAGGCGCCCTTGTCAGTTTCCAGGGTGTCGAGCTGGTCCGGGGTGACGCCCAGGGAAGTGGCAAAACCGGTCAGCGCGCGGGTGGGGTTACCGGAATCGTCAAAGGCGGCTTTCACCGCCGGGCCGCGTTTTTCCACCGGCTTGTCCGGCTGAGCATCTTCCAGGCCACGTACTCGCACGGCAAGCCGGCGTGGCGCTGCAAAGGCTTCTACCTTGCCGAAGTTGATACCGGCCTCTTCCAGGCCTCTGGTAATACCGCGGGAAAAAGCGTCAGACAGCGGCTTGAGGGCCTTTGGGGGCAGTTCTTCGGTGCCCAGTTCGACCAGAAAATCCTGTGTTGCCATGATTATGCGTTCCCCTGTTCCTGCTGAGCTTTTTTCGCTTTCTTACCCTTCTTGCCTTTTGCATCGGCGGCCTCGACTTGTGCCAGGACTTCCTTGCGCAGCGCGTCGGGCGCCAGCGGGAAGCCGAGCTTGCGGCGGCTGTCGAAGTAGGCCTGGGCAACAGACCGGGCGAGGGTGCGAACCCGCAGGATGAACCGCTGGCGCTCGGTTACCGAAATGGCATGCCGCGCGTCCAGCAGGTTGAAAGTGTGGGAGGCCTTGAGAACCTGCTCGTAGGCAGGCAGGGCCAGGCCGGCTTTGATCAGGCGCGCGCTCTCACGTTCGTGAACATCGAAGCTATGAAACAGAAATTCGGTGTCTGCATGTTCGAAGTTGTAGGTGGACATCTCCACCTCCTGCTGGTGGAACACGTCGCCGTAGGTCACCACGCCGTCCGGGCCTTCGGTCCACACCAGGTCGTAGACACTGTCCACGCCCTGCAGGTACATGGCGATGCGCTCCAGCCCGTAGGTAAGTTCACCGGTCACCGGGTAGCATTCCAGGCCGCCCACCTGCTGGAAGTAGGTAAACTGGGTCACTTCCATGCCGTTAAGCCAGATTTCCCAGCCCAGGCCCCAGGCGCCCAGGGTGGGTGATTCCCAGTTGTCTTCCACAAAGCGGATATCGTGTACCAGCGGGTCCAGACCCAGTGCCTTCAGCGAGTCAAGATACAGTTCCTGGATGTTGTCCGGGGATGGTTTCAGCACCACCTGGAACTGGTAATAGTGCTGCAGCCGGTTGGGGTTTTCCCCGTAACGGCCGTCAGTGGGGCGTCGGCTGGGCTGAACATAGGCAGCGTTCCAGGTTTCCGGGCCAATGGAGCGCAGGAAGGTGGCAGGGTGGAAAGTGCCGGCCCCTACTTCCATGTCCAGTGGCTGAAGTACTACGCAGCCGTGCCGCGCCCAGAAATTCTGCAGGGCGAGGATCAGGCCCTGGAAAGTTTTGATATCCGGCATATTTTCGGAAGTTGCCTTGTCTGTCACGACGTTTGCCTGCTGGTCAGTCTGTGTGTGGCGCCCGGGCATTTGGCCGGAGCACTCTTGAAAAAAGGGGCATTATACGCCTGCCAATCGCGTATTTCTAAGTCAGCTTCACTGGTCTGATTTTGCGCTAGAAGAAGGTCAGCCCCACCTGGAAGAGTTTCTCAACATCCCTCACCCGGGTTTTGTCCACCAGGAACAGCACCACGTGGTCGTCCGGCTGCACCCGCAGGTGGTCGTGGGCAATGAGCACTTCGTTGTGGCGAACAATAGCGCCGATGGTGGTACCTTCCGGCAGGTTGATCTCATCAAGCCGTTTCCCCACTACCTTGGAGGAACGATGGTCGCCATGGGCAATAGCCTCGATGGCCTCGGCAGCGCCTCTGCGCAGTGAGTGAACGTTTACTACGTCACCGCGGCGCACATGCGTGAGCAGGCTGCCGATAGTGGTTTGTTGGGGCGAAATGGCCACATCGATATCGCCGCCCTGGATCAGGTCCACGTAATCGGGGTTGTTGATCAGGGTCAGTACCTTGCGCGCGCCCAGGCGTTTGGCCAGTAGCGAGGCCATGATGTTGGCTTCGTCATCGTTGGTGACGGCGCAGAACACATCGGTATTCTCGATGTTTTCTTCCAGCAGAATGTCTTTGTTGGCGGCATCCCCCTCCAGCACCACAGTCTTTCGAAGACTTTCCGACAGCATCACGCAGCGTTCATGGTCCCGTTCCAGCAACTTCACCTGGTAGCGTGATTCCAGGGTGTGGGCCAGGCGCTGGCCAATGTTGCCACCCCCACAGATGAAAATGCGTTTGTAAGCCTTTTCCAATGGCTGCAGCTCGCTCATTACCGAGCGGATGTGGTCGGAGGCGGCGATAAAGAACACCTCGTCGCCGTCCTCAATCACCGTGTCGCCCTTGGGCATGATAGCCCGGTCTTTCCTGAATATGGCAGCTACCCGGGTTTCAATCTTGGGCATGTGGGCGCGCAGATACGACAACTCGTGCCCCACCAGCGGCCCGCCTTGCGTGGCGCGAATGGCGACCAGCTGGATCAGGCCTTTGGAGAACTCCAGTACCTGCAGGGCGCCCGGGTATTCGATCAGCCGCGTGATGTGTTTGGTGACCAGGTGTTCCGGGCTAATCAGAACATCGATGGGAAAGCCACGCAGGCTGTCCAGGTCTTTTTTCTGCTCGCGCTGATAAAACAGCTCTGGTTTCGCCAGGTAGGCATTGGCCCTGACACGGCAGATGGTTGTCGGTGTCTTATACATCAGCTTCGCCACCTGACAGGCCACCATGTTGACCTCGTCGCTGTTGGTGACGGCTATCAGCATGTCGCCATCTTCTGCGCCGGCTTGTCTCAGCACCGTCGGGAACGATGCCTTGCCCTGAACCGTACGAATATCGAGGCGATCCTGAAGCTCCCGCAGGCGCGCACCGTTGCTGTCGATCACAGTGATGTCATTGGCTTCGTTGGCAAGATTTTCTGCCAGGGTTCCACCCACCTGGCCGGCGCCGAGAATCAGGATTTTCATGGTTCAGGTTTCTCCAGCACGGCGTAAAAGAATCCATCGTGGCTTTCGGCAGCAGGCAGAAGCTGGCGACCGGTTTCCATGTCACGGCCCCATAACACGTCCGGCTCTATCAGAACGGCATCATTTTGCTGCTTCAGGAACCGACGGATTATACGGTGATTTTCCTGCGGGAACACGGAACAGGTCGCATACACCAGGCGACCTCCCGGAGCGAGCACCTGCCACATGGCCTCCAGAAGGCCCAGTTGGATGCTGGCCAGGGGCACAATGTCTGATTCCCTGCGCAGTAATTTGATGTCCGGATGCCGGCGAATCACCCCGGTGGCGCTGCAGGGGACATCCAGGAGAATGCGGTCAAACGGCCGCTGATCCCACCATTGGTCAATATCTGCTGCATCCGCCTGCTTCAGGGTGGCGATGAGGTCCAGCCGGTCCAGATTTTCCTGCACACGGGGTAATCGATCGGTGGACTCGTCAATGGCGACCACTTCGTCCAGCGCTGCGCAACTTTCCAGAATAGCGCAGGTTTTGCCTCCCGGTGCCGCGCAGGCATCCAGCACCCGTTGGCCAGGGGCCAGATCCATCAGGGTGGTGCACAGCTGGGCCGCCTCATCCTGAACACTGACAGCGCCGTCGGCAAACCAGGGCAGGCGGTCCACCGGCACGGGCGCGACAAGCTGAATACCATAAGGTGCGAACAGGGTGGCGGCGGCTTCGATACCGGCGTCTGCCAGGTGCTGAAGGTAGCCGTTACGGCTGAACCGGCGGGCATTTACCCGCAGGGTCATGGGCGCTTGGGCGTTGTTTGCGTCCAGTATGGCCTGCCAATCGTGGGGCCAGTTATGGCGAAGCTTTTCCAGCATCCAGTGGGGGTGGCTGAAGCGTGCGACGTCGTCAGGCCAGGCAGGTTCCCCTTCCCGTTCCGCTGCTCGCAGTACGCCATTCGTGAGCCCGGTCAGGTGGGGTTTGTTCAGGGCGCGGCAGGCTTCCACGGTTTCGTTCAGTACTGCGTAGGGGGCCTGCTGGCTGAAGCGAAGCTGGAACAGAGCCACCAGCAACAGGTGGTGCACAATCCGGTCCGGCTTACGCAGTGGTTTTTTCAGGCGGGCCTGCAATTCGGCATCAAGGCGGTGAAACCAACGGCAGCTGCCATAACACAGGGCCTGGAGTTGCGGGCGCTCGTTATCCGCAACTTCATTCAGGGCCCGGGGCAGGCACTGGGTCAGTGATTGGCCATTTTCCACCGCTTGCAGAACCCCGGCGGCCACGGACCGCACTGGCTGGCCCCGATCATTCATTCAATGCAGCTCCTGCCCGGGCATCAGTATTTCCTTGCCGCCATTGATCAGGTCGTCGGCTGACTGCGGGCGCGAGCCAGCCAGTTGCAACCGGGTGATCCTCAGGGACTCCAAGCCACAGGCAACATCGATGCCCTTCCGGCTGCGGCGGATCACCGTACCGGGGTGTTTGTCACTGGTATCGTCAAGTATTTCGGCCTGATGAATGCGGATGCGCAGGTCGTCCAGATCGGTGAAGGTGCCTGGCCATGGGTTGAAGGCACGAATCATGCGGCCAATGGCGGGGGCGTCCAGGGTCCAGTCTATATGGCCTTCTTCCTTGCTGAGCTTGCTGGCGTAACAGGCTCTGGCTTCGTCCTGTGCTTCGCCGCGGAGCTCGCCCTTTTCCAGGTGTTCCAGTGCCTTGACGATGGCTTCGCCGCCCATATCGGCCAGACGGTCATGAAGGCTGCCGCCGGTATCCTCTTCGGTGATCGGTGTAATGGCTTTCAGCAACATCTCGCCGGTGTCGAGGCCCGCGTTCATCTGCATGATGGTGATGCCAGTCTCACGGTCTCCGGCGGCAATGGCTCGCTGAATCGGTGCGGCACCGCGCCAGCGGGGTAACAGAGAGGCATGGATGTTCAGGCAGCCGTGGCGGGGGAGGTCCAGCACTTCCCGAGGCAGGATCAATCCGTAGGCCGCCACAATCATTACATCTGCATCCAGCGCCCGCAGCTCTTCTCGGGCCTCGGTTGTTTTCAGGGATTCGGGCTGGAACACGTCAATATTGGCATTCAGGGCCACCTGTTTGACCGGGCTGGGTGTCAGCTTGCGACCGCGGCCGGCGGGCCGGTCGGGCTGGGAATAGACACCAACCACCTGGTGGCGGGTTTCCAGCAATGCCTTGAGTGCGGTTGCTGCAAAATCGGGGGTGCCGGCAAAAACAATTCGCACGGGCTATTGTTCCCTGGTCCGTTGAATACGAAAAGACCGGGTTTGCACCCGGTCCCGGTTCATTCTGCTTGAGCTGTCTCAGGCACTTTTCTTGTGGAGCTTTTCCAGTTTCTTGCGAATCCGGGTGCGTTTGAGCGAGCTCAGGTAGTCCACAAACAGCTTGCCATTGAGATGATCCATCTCATGCTGGATACATACCGCAAGCAGGCCGCGAGCTTCGATTTCAAACGGGTTACCGTTCCGGTCGGTTGCCCGGATCATGCAGTGCTCAATTCGCGAAACGTCTTCATAAAAGCCTGGCACGGAGAGGCAGCCTTCCTGCATGTCTTCCAGCTCGCCTTCCAGTACGTCCACTTCCGGGTTGATGAAAACCCGTGGTTCGCTTTTGTCTTCGGACAGATCCATCACAATGATCTGTTTATGTACGTTCACCTGGGTGGCCGCAAGGCCAATGCCGGGCGCATCGTACATGGTCTCGAACATGTCGTCGATCAGCTTGCGGGTCTCGTCAGTTACCTTGTCCACGGGTTTGGCGATGGTGCGCAAGCGGGGGTCCGGGTATTCGAGAATATCTAGTATCATAGCGCTCGTACTTTTGGTTTCTGAATCTGGTTTCTACCGTTATGTTTTGTAACGGTGTGAATACTGTCTCCGAAATGCGACAGCGTACTGCGCATTTTACTATCCCGTGGCTATTATGATCGGGATGAAAGAGCCGGTTTCAACGGGTTGTCGCCATTTATAGCGCTATTATCCCTCAACTCGCTCATTGAGTACAAACTGATCAGCTGATAGTTAAAAGCTTTCGACCGTTACGTAGAATTTACTGGAAGAACAAAAGATAACATCACAATTTGCGAGACATCTTCTATAGTAGTGGTATAAAAGGCAGAGTACCGGCTGTATACCAAGAACAGAATCTAGCGATTCAAGGCACGCGATCAAGGACATAAACAATGAGGAAACTGCTGTACGCTCTGGCAGCAAGCATGTTGCTGCTAACTTCCTGGGCCCAGGCGGCCCCGGATCTGAGGTCCGACCATCCCGAGCGTTACACGGTCGTGAAGGGTGACACCCTGTGGGATATTTCCGCACGCTTTCTGAACAATCCCTGGTATTGGCCGGAAATCTGGCATGTCAATCCACAGGTTCAGAACCCGCACCTGATTTACCCCGGCGACGAACTGGCATTGGTCTACATCGACGGTGAGCCGCGTGTAACCAAGGTATCCAATGATCGCGTGGTGAAGTTGTCACCGAAGGTGCGCTCCGAAGCAATCGACACGCCGATTCCGGCGATACCGCTTGACGCAATCAGCAGTTTCCTTACCGATACCCGCATTGTGAATGTTGACGAGCTTAGTGGCGCGCCTTACGTGCTGGAAGGCGAAGACGGCCGCATTATCACTGGTGCTGGTGACCGCATCTATGCCCGTGGTGAAAAGCCGGCGGATAATCTGGGCGTTTTTCGCCGCAGCAAGGAGTTCCGCGATCCGGAAACCGGTGAATTCCTTGGCCTTGAAGCCCGCAGTATCGCCCGTGGTGAAGTTATCGCGGAAAACAGTGACGTTCTTACCCTTCGTCTGAAACAGTCCAGCGAGGAGGTTCGCATTGGTGACCGTCTGCTGGTGAGCGAGGAACGTCGCATCACCACCAGCTTCGTGCCCAGTTCACCGGACAGTGATATTGAGGCGGAGATGATTTCTGTCGACGGTGGTGTCAACCAGATTGGCCAGTTCGACGTGGTTGCGATTAATCGCGGCGAGCGTGAGGGTCTGAAGCCGGGTAATGTTATGGCGGTCCTGAAGAGTGGCAATCTTGTGCGGGACCCGGTCACCAATGAAACCATCGAGCTCCCCTCCGAGCGTGCAGGGCTGATGATGGTGTTCCAGACTTACGAGAAAATGAGCTACGGCCTTATTCTGCAGGCCACACGCCCATTGTCGGTTGGTGACAAGGTGACAAACCCCTGACAGGCTCAATATCGATGCCTGAACGGGTGTGAAAGCGAGTATAAACAAGGAGTCGCATCGTCGGCTCCTTTTTTATGGCATACTCAGATATCGGTGCCGCCAGGAAGGCGAGTCCCGTCATCAGTATCGATCCAGGGAAGGATGTGTAATGCCCTCAACGAACCGTTCTCCGTCTACTCTGGACCTGTTGCAGTCGCCAACCGGGTTCTGGTTGTTGCTTTCCTGCCTCCCCAAATTCGGTGCCCGCCGTCAGCAGGCCATACTCGAACACTATCCCGATTTCCAGGGACTGTTGACCACTAATGCCGCCACACTGAAAGCACTCGGGTTGGCCGCAGAGACCGTCGAGGCTCTGGAAGCATGGCGTCGCCGGGATACTGCCCACCCCGTCGTTGCCAGTACCGTCGCTATCCACAGGGATTGCCTCAGAACCGGCACCGATATATTGACCATGGCAGACGCGGACTACCCCGAACCACTGAGGCACATCCAGGACCCGCCACTGGTACTTTATCTGCGTGGCAACCGCACTCTTCTTGGGCGGGAACAGATAGGTATCGTTGGTAGCCGCAACGCCACCCGCGCGGGGCTCGAACACGCGCGCTCATTCGCCGCAGCGCTGGGCCGAAAAGGTCTGCTGGTGACCAGTGGGATGGCCCTCGGTGTGGATGGCGCCGCCCACGCAGGGGCGCTGGATGCCGGCTTTCCGACGGTGGCAGTGATTGGCAATGGCGTAGACCAGCCCTACCCTTATCGTCACCGCACGCTGAGCGAACGCATTGCCACTGAAGGTGTCATGGTGTCTGAATACCCACCGGGCACCTCTGCCAAAGCAGGTCATTTTCCCAGGCGAAACCGGATTATCAGTGGTCTCAGCCGGGGTATCCTGGTGGTGGAAGCGGGGCTGAAAAGCGGCTCCCTGATCACCGCTCGCCTGGCGCTGGAACAGGGGCGCGAGGTCTTTGCCATTCCCGGTTCCGTGCATAATCCCCTGGCCCGCGGGTGCCATGACCTGATTCGGCAGGGCGCCAAGTTGGTGGAAACCGTGGATGATATCTGTGAGGAACTGGGCGCCTGGTGGAGCAATCAGGATCAGGACGGGGCATCCAGCGAACAGGAAAAGACACCGGGCGAGCAGGCAATGGCAGGGCTGGACTCCCGGGAAATCGCGGTTCTGGAGGCTTTAGGGTATGATCCGCAATCAACCGATGATTTATGTTCAGTGACAGGCCTTCCCGCTGACCAGTTGATGCAGTCGCTGTTGCTTCTGGAGCTCCAGGGGCTGGTGGATTCTGCTCCCGGAGGTTTCCAGCGGATTGCCTGAACTGCTCCAGTGGCCTGACGATTCCATGAAAAAACCACAGCAACCTTTGTCTGACTGGCACCTTCATTGTGCCCGCCGCACCTTATTCGATGGTGGCGTCATTGCCTATCCTACCGAAGCTGTCTGGGGCCTGGGCTGCGACCCCTGGGACCCGGACGCGGTAGAGCGAATTCTTGAACTGAAGCAGCGCCCGGTCGAGAAAGGCGTGATTCTTGTGGCCGCCTCCGTGGATCAGATAAGGTTCCTGCTGGATCCGTTGCCACAAGAGCTGCAGGAAAAAGCCATGGCCAACTGGCCAGGCCCGGTGACCTGCCTGTTACCGGATGTCGACAAGCAGATTCCGGATCAGGTGAGGGGGCGCCACAGCTCCATCGCCGTGCGTGTCAGTGATCACCCCATCGTGCGCGCATTGTGCGAGACTGCGGGTTTTCCCCTGGTCTCCACGTCCTGCAACCCCGCGGGGCGTCCGCCGGCGAGAACGTCCTGGCAGGTGCGCCGATACTTTGAGGGGCAACTGGACTGGCTGGTGCCGGGAAAGCTGGGTAATAATCGCCAACCCAGCCGTATTATCGATATCGTCAGTGGAAAACAACTGCGCTAGGAGCTCTCATGGCAAAGCAACCTGACAGCAATGCCGTCAAACAGTACCTTCTGGGACTGCAGGAGCAGATTTGCCAACGGCTGGCCGCAGTTGACGGCAAGGGTAAATTCGAAACCGATGCCTGGGACCGGCCGGAAGGTGGAGGCGGTATCAGCCGGGTGATCACGGACGGAGCCGTGTTTGAAAAGGGCGGGGTTAATTTCTCCCATGTGATGGGTGAAACCATGCCTGCCTCAGCCACCGCGCACCGCCCCCACCTGGCAGGCGCCCCCTGGCAGGCCATGGGAGTATCACTGGTGTTGCATCCCCACAACCCCTACGTGCCCACCTCTCACGCCAATGTGCGGTTTTTCATGGCGACACCGGAAAATGCCGAGCCGGTGTACTGGTTCGGTGGTGGTTATGACCTTACTCCCTACTATGGTTTCGATGATGACTGCGTGCACTGGCACCGGGTGGCGAAGGCGGCCTGTGATCCCTTCGGTGGGCAGATGTACCATCAATACAAGCACTGGTGTGACGACTACTTCTACCTCAAACACCGGGATGAACCCCGTGGAATTGGTGGACTGTTTTTTGACGATCACAATACCGGTGACTTCGACCGTGACTTTGCCCTGATGCAATCCGTAGGCGACAGTTTCATCGAGGCCTATGAACCTATTGTCCAGCGCCGCAAGGGCATGCCCTGGGGTGATCGTGAGCGGGAGTTCCAGCTCTATCGCCGTGGGCGCTACGTAGAGTTCAACCTGGTGTACGATCGCGGCACATTGTTTGGTCTGCAGTCCGGCGGGCGTACCGAATCCATCTTGATGTCCTTACCCCCGCTGGTACGTTGGGAGTACAGTTATACGCCGGAGCCGGGTTCGGAAGAGGCACGGCTGACCGAGCATTTTCTCACCGGGCTGGACTGGCTGGAGACTGCCAATGAATAACGATCTGTATGCCGTGGTGGGCAACCCCATCAGCCATAGCAAATCCCCCCGTATCCACAGTCTGTTTGCCAGCCAGACGGGCGAAAAACTGGAATACACCGCCATCCAGGCCCCGGAAGACGATTTTGCCGGTACCGTAACAGGCTTCTTTCAGCGCGGTGGCCAGGGATTGAATGTCACCGTACCGTTCAAGGAGCAGGCCTGGAAGCTGGCGGATCGTCGCACAGAACGCGCGGAACTGGCGGGGGCGTCCAACACCCTGTATCAGGACAGTAAAGGCCTACTGACCGCCGATAACACGGATGGCAAGGGGCTGGTGACAGACCTGACGGTTAATCATGGCATCAGCCTGACGGGCAAGCGTATTCTGGTTCTTGGCGCGGGTGGCGCCGTTCGTGGCGTATTGGGGCCGATATTGGCGGAACATCCGGACGCGCTGACAATCGCCAATCGCACCGTTGCGAAAGCCGAGGGTCTGGTCAAGTTGTTCAAGCCCGTTTCCGGACAGACCCGGTTTGATGCGTGCGGGTTCGAGCAGCCAGCAGAGCCCTTCGATCTCATCATAAATGGCACCAGCGCCAGCCTGCAGGGCGACCTGCCACCGGTTTCTGCAGATGTGATCGGTGTCGAGACCGTAATTTACGACATGATGTATTCTCTGCAGACCACTACGTTCAATCAGTGGGCGCTGGACCAGGGAGCCACGCGGGTGTTTGATGGCCTGGGCATGCTGGTGGAGCAGGCAGCGGAGTCGTTCCGGATATGGCGAGGGTTCAGCCCGAAAACACAGCCGGTGATCGACGAGCTGCGAAACGACTGAGCCCAGGTATGACGCATGGACTATGCTCAGCAGGTGTACAAGATTCCCAAAGGTCGCTGACAAAAGGTCTCTGATGGATATTCTAACCCTTGTGGGTCTGGTGGCAGGCGTTCTGATCGTTGTTTTCGCCATGCTGGCCAATGCGTCGATTCTTACCTTTTTAAACCTTCCCGGACTGGCAATCGTGCTGGGTGGCACTTTTGCCGTTACCCTGATCAAGTTTCGCCTTCCCTCGGTCATGGGTGCATTCCGGTTGGCGTTTGCCGCCGCCTTTACCGAGCGAGTGGAACGCCCTGCAGATCTGATCCGGGAGGTAGGCACGCTGGCACTGGTGGTGCGCAAGGAAGGTATCCTGGGCCTGGAGAACCATGACACCGGTAACGAGTTCCTTCGCAAGGCCATCAACCTTTGTGTGGACGGGCACCCGCCGGAGTTGGTCGAGGAGGCGTTGGCCCAGGAAACCCAACAGTCAGCAGAGCGCTATGATGTCGCCGAGCGGGTGTTTCGTGGTATCGGTGAATCGGCACCTGCCATCGGTATGCTGGGTACCCTGGTGGGCCTGGTACAGATGCTCAATACCCTGGATGATCCCTCCTCCATTGGCCCGGCCATGGCCATTGCTCTGCTGACGACGCTTTACGGTGCCTTTATCGCCCAACTGATCGCCCTTCCCCTGGCGGACAAGCTCCAACTCAAGGCAGAGGACGAGGCCCGCAATCAGGTGCTGATTACCACCTCGATGCGCAACATCATGCGTGGAGAAAACCCGCGGGTAATGACTGAGTTGCTGTCTTCCTTCGTGACTCCGGATCAGCGCACCAACCTGGCGCCGGAGCGGGAGGCCTAGGTTTTGCTTGTTCGCCAGCCAGTAAAAAGGAAAAAACACGGCCGCGGCTCTCCGGCCTGGATAGTGACCTTTGCGGATCTGGCCACACTGCTGCTGACGTTTTTTATCCTATTGTTATCCTTTGCGGAAATGGATGTTGAAAAGTATCGCGCCATGGCCAATTCCATGGCCGTGGCCTTCGGAAGTAACCAGGTGCTCGCGGATGACGTGGGCGGGTCTCCCCTGACCCTGATTGAGTCGGATACCGTATCCCTGCCGGAACCAACCGACACCACCGCCAGTGAACCGGAATTTATTGATGAGCGTGCTGAGAGAGACGCGCCCACGAAGATTTCTGCCGGGATCATTGAGCTGGCCAGCCGCATGATTGAGGAATTGGAGGCGGAGGTGGCGTCAGAAGCATTGAATGTTACTTATGACGAAAACCAGGTGGTCATCCGTTTTTCCGAAGAGGCGACTTTCCGTTCCGGTGAAGCAGCCATCAAGCCGGAAATGATACCCATCATTGAACGGGTGGTGGATGTTCTGTCGGGTTGCACCGGCGACGTACTGGTAGCCGGCTATACCGATGATCGCCCCATATCCAGCAGCCGCTATCGCTCCAACTGGGACCTGTCTGCAGCGCGGGCGGTTTCGGTGGTTCATGAGCTGGTGCTGAACCGGAAGGTACCGGCAGAACGGGTCGTGGCTGCTGGCCGGGCGGAAACCAATCCCCTGGCACCAAACGACAGTGAGGAAAACCGGGCAAAAAACCGGCGTGTGGAAATTGCTATCCGGAACCCGGAATGCAATGACAGCATTGATACTAATCAGTTGCCGGTAGAAATCATGCCGTAACAGCGCCTTATGCCTGCTGGGCAGCCTCTCATAGTCAATTCAACTAACTCCTCAGCGTTCAGATCTTTATACTGTGCAGCCCCGAATGAACACATTTGCTGATTCAATCTGTTGATACAAAAGGGCCAGAGAAATTATGAGCGGACCAGACAAGCCAAAAGTCATTGGTGAGGAATGGAGCGATGAGCGAGTAAAGAGTTTTCTGGCGATTGCTCCCTACGACAGCAATATCAATGCTGACTTCAATGCCCTGATCAAGGCATACCAGGCCATGATTGCTGAAGATTTCGAGCGCTTTGTCGGGTTCTTTGTGGAAGCTGGGAGGGATATTAACGCTTTGGATGAGAACGGTGAGACATTCCTCGACCTGGTATCACGGCACCGTCGCAGCATTGCTTACGCAGAAATACTCAAAAAAGCCGGAGCGAAAACAACGGCAGAGGCCGGGAACTAAGCCCCGGCCCTGCTACAGGCTGTTCTGTCGGTTACTGGACATCCACCTCAATGGCCTTGGGTTCGGCCGGCTCGGCTTTTGTCAGGGTCAGTGACAGAATCCCGTCCTTGAAGCTGGCCCTGATGCTGTTTTCGTCCACATTTTCGGGCAGAGTGAACCGACGCAGGAAGCTGCCGTAGACCCGCTCGATGCGGTGGTGCTTTTTGTCGTTGGTTTCTTCCTCGTGTTTGCGCTCACCCTGAATGGTCAGCACACCGTCATGCACCGTGACTTTCACATCGTCCTTCGACATGCCAGGCAGTTCAGCTTCGATGTTGAAAGCTTCCGGGGTTTCCTTGATATCCACAGCCGGGGCCCAGTCGCTGCGGCTGAACAGGTCTTTACCTTCTCTTTCACCGTTATTGCGGGTCAGGCCAAACAGTCGGTTGTAACGGTTCATCAGGTCATCGAATTCATTGACCGGATTCCAGCGGGTTATGTTAGCCATACGAAACTCCTCCTACGAGATTGAAATAACACGTTGATGTCAGATTCAATCGCGGAACAGCTCCATACCGGTGGCGCCAGCCGGATGGTTTTCCGTGAACGTCTGCTATTTCTGAATGTAGGATCGCCTTTTCATTTTTCAATACCCCCGGTATCAGATATTTCAATGGCATCGAGGGGCGCACCAAAATGTTGTTGCAGGAAAGGCCGGAATTGGGCCATGGAAGGTCCTTTCTGGTTTTTCCAGGGTTGTGCACCCCAACTGAACCCGGACAGTCGATCATTGGCGACAAAGGGTGTAAGCAGCTCCGGATCGGCACTGATGATATGTACAATCACATCGCGGCTGGAATCCTCACCAGTGATCAGTGGCGCTGCCTGATGGTCGCCCAGCAGTATCAGCAGAGTCTGGTTGTCGACATGACGGGTTGCGTATTCAGCGGCGACGTTCAGGGCGTAGTCAAGAGCAAGGGCGTAATGCTCCCGCACCCGTTCCGGATCTCGCCACAGGCTCGCCGGCGTTTCGCCGCTATTTTTCCATTGGTTGAACGTCTCACCGTCGCCAATGCTGTCCCAGTCCTCCAGCACCGGCAGTACAGGCACCCAGGGAGCATGGCTGCTTATCAGCGCAAGTTCGGCAAACAGCGGTGTCGTGGCCCGGTCCCGGATCTGGCGCTGAAACCAGGACCAGGTGTACTGGTCCGGCATGGTCACCCAGTTAAGAGCGGGGCCACGGTAATCCATGGTGGAGGACTCGTAGATCCGGTTGTAACCAAAAGCCTGGCCTTCAGGCCAGGCTTCGGTAATGGCTGGCATGACCGCTACCGTGTCGTGGCCGGTGGTGTCCAGGTCGTCAATCAGTGTAGGGAAGTCGCTGGCCAGGAAAATCTCATAGTCCAGTTGGGTGTTTATCCATTGGCCGCTGAGGAGTGTGGTGTGTGCCAGCCAGGACTGGCCGCCCTGAACCGGTGAACGCAGTCGACCCGTCACGATGTGCAGGCCGGCCTCATTCAGTTTTTGTCCCATCTGGTCCAGGCGAGCACCAATGACTGGCTGGTAACGGGGATCCGTCACTGCTGAAATGCCATAGGATTCGATAAAACCCAGAATGACATCGGTTTTGGCCAGTCCGGACAGGGGTGTGATCTGAGCGGCACCGGGGTTGTCTTCAAGACGTTGCCGGAACGCCAATGTTGACTGGTGGGTATCTGCCGCCAGCTGAATCTGTGTTGCTGCGAGCCGGGAGGCGCTCAATCCGGCTATAGACTGAGGTAGCCAGGATGCGGCCACGGTAATCGTTCCGACTACTGCCAGCAACCCGCCCGCTTTGCCCGACATCCCCGCGCCAAGCCGTGACAACAGCCTGGCAACATAGCTACCCAGGCCGACAAAAAAGACGGTCAGCATCAGGACGACCAGAAGCGAAAGGCCAAGTCCGAGGTTGCTCTCCATCAGGTCGAACACCGAACCGGCAACGCCCAGCTCCAGATAGAGATTGAATGGCCGCCCGATGCTCTGCCGGACCAGCACATCGCTGAGGGCAAAGAAGGCCAGTATCGCGTAAAGGGCACCGATGGCCCCGGCCAGTATCTGCTTGCTTCTCCCGCCCGGCCATACTGCAAACAGGCCAGTCAGCAGCAGCGCATCAGCCGCAATCCACGGTATCCAGGGATAACGGGGAAGCAGCAGCGCCACGAACAGGGCGTTGAGCAGCAGTGTGGTGGCAATCAGTCGTTTCACATCCTTCTCCGATGGATAACCGGGTGTAAGTGCCCAATGAGGTAATTCTGCGTCCCCAATAGGTATCGCGACCAGCCTGCCAGGCAGCGTTATGAAGACTCACGAGTGCATTGCGGTCCCTGCACAGCAGGCTGACTTGCCGGTGTTCCAGTTGTTCAGGACCATGCTCGATGCAATGCCGGAGAAGCTCTGTCGTTCCCTTGTTTTCGGGCCGGACTCTGGCCAGCTGTCTGTGTAGCGAGTTCATGGCGGGCGACAGAATAGCCTGCTGGACGTTTGACAGGCCAAGGCCCTCCGGTAACAGCGGTGCACCGATGCTGGCTTCGTGAATCATTTGCGGGGGCTTGCGGCTCTCCGGAGTTATCAACAAATCCGCATCATCAAAGGCAAGCCCTGAGGACTGCCTGCCGAGCATGACCGACGTTGGCACAGCCAACAGCAACGGCAGCACCACAGGAAGTGACCACAGTAGCAGCGTCAGTGAGCCGGTCCAGACAGCGATGCCGCACAAGCACAGCGCCAGTGCAATACCGGTCCGGTGCTCATTGAGCGCTCGTCTCCATCCGGTCTCTCCCTGGCGATTCTGCCCCGCCCATTGCACGGGTAGATTGATCAGGGCACAGAATACCGAACGGCTATGGGCAAGCATTTTCACCGGCGCCAGCAGCAAGGAAATGATGGTTTCCAGCAGTACACTGACGGTAAGCCTTGGATTGCCGCCAAACAGTTTGCCTTGTCGAGTGGCCAGAATGTCGGCAACTGCAAGAATTCGCGGCAGAAACAGCAGACTCAGAGTACTCAGACCAAGTCCGAGAGCCAGTTGTGGGGCCCCTCCCAATGCCGGCGGTGTCATGGTCTGAGATTGTCCTGTCTGGCTGGCTGTCACCATGGTCAATAACACGAATAGCAGCCAAAACGGCGATGCCAGGTAGGACATGATGCCGTTTACGAAGGCCATGCGATGGGCAAAGCGAAGATCAGGCGTGGTCATCAGTATCCACAGATGCTGCAGGTTGCCCCTTGCCCAGCGGTGGTCACGGATCAGCTCATCCTCCAGGGTCGGGGGCGACTCCTCGTGACTCTGCTGTAGTGAAGGCTCCAGCCATACTTCGTAGCCCGCCCTGCCCATGAAGGCAGCCTCTACAAAATCATGGCTGATGACAGGACCCCGGAAAACACCGGGCCCGGTGAGCTTACGCAGTCCGCAGTGAGTCATGAATGCGTCTACGCGAATAATAGCGTTGTGACCCCAATAGGCGGCATCGCCCATCTGGATCGCCGCCAGGCCGGTAGCGAACAGAGGCGAATAAACGCGACTGGCAAACTGTCGCAGACGGGCAAACGGGGTTTGCGCACGAATCACGGTAGGGCTGGTCTGGATGATGCCTACGCCGGGCTCAAGTTCCATCAGCCGGACCAGCCTGCTCAGGGTTTCACCCCCCAGCAGGCTATCGGCATCCAACACAACCATATAGCGATATCGACGGCCCCATCGGCGCAGGAAGTCTGCAATATTGCCGCTTTTATAGTTCAGATTGACGGTGCGCCGGCGGTAGAAAAGCCGTTCGCCCGCTTTCATCTCCCGAGCCAGGGCCTGCCATGCTGCCTGCTCCGCCAGCCAGATCTCCGGGTCCCGGGTATCGGACAGAATATAGAAATCAAAGTGCTGCAATCGCCCCTGACGTTCAAGCTCCCGGTAAACAGCCCGCAGCCCTGACAGTGTCCGCTCCACCGGCTCGTTGCAAATGGGAATGACGACGGCGGTAGGCGCAAGAGCAGTTTCTGTGAGGGATATCTCCGTGTGGCGTCTAGCGAGGCTGTACTTGTCCCCTCCCATTCGCCGGATCACAAAACCGAAAATAGCGGTCCAACAACCGATGGCGATCCAGCCATGAAGAATGGCAAAAAGGCTTATCAGCAAAGTGTTGAAAAAGGATCCGCTTTCATTCGGCACGAGCCATGTCAGGGCAACAACAGCTGCCGCCGTCTGGCCGAGAACCAGAACTGCCAACAGTGAGCGTCGACACCAAGCTGCCGGCCGCCAAGCGATAACTTCTGAATCCCGTCCGGCGGCCGGATCCTTGTCTTTGCTGCGCTGGTTATCGGGCATTTGGCCAGTAGCCAATGCTGCCCCGCTCAACCCTGGGTGCTGAGCGGGGAACATCGGAGGACGGGATATCCACGTAGGCTGGCGCCAGTTCCAGGGCGCGTCCAACGTCATTCCCTCTGCCCTCTGACGCTACAGCCGAAACCAGCGCCCTGGCCTGCCTGCGAAGCTCTGGTGAAGGTGCGATGCCGCAGGCCACCAAATACGCGCTGACTCGTTCAAACAGTGGTTGATGCAGTGGTGCTTTCATAACGATGCCTCTGATCATAAGTTGAACAACAGAAGCAAATACGCTGGCACTGGCTGTTTCAGATTAGCGAGCCGGATTAAACCTCGTTCAGGTATCCATCCTTGAGCTTCACGTAGTTACTGGCGGTGTAGCGAAAAAAGGTTTTCTCTTCGTCCGTCAGCGCCCGTGCCTGACGGCAGGGCGACCCCACGTAAAGATAGCCGGATTCCAGCGTTTTGCCCGGCGGTACCAGACAACCGGCCGCCACAATCACCTCGTCTTCCACCACGGCGCCATCCATAATGATGCAGCCCATGCCTACAAGAACCCGGTTGCCCACGGTGCAACCATGCAGTAGTGCTTTATGGCCAATGGTGACATCATCGCCAATCGTAAGCGGATAACCGCCCGGGTTGAAATCACTGGCATGAGTGATGTGCAGAACGGATCCGTCCTGAACGCTACAACGGTCACCAATACGGATTTTGTGCATGTCACCGCGCACCACGGTCATCGGCCAGATCGACACGTCATCACCTGTGACGACATCTCCGATTACCACGGCACTGGGATCAACCCAGGCGCGTTCTCCAAATTGTGGCGTGTTACCCTTGTGTGTTCGTACATTCGACATTACATATACTCATTGAGTGGATTGAAGCTTGTGGAGAAGGAGTCTCTGGGGGAGGCCTTTCCAAAACACGCTCAAGCACATCCCTGTGACGCTTGAGCTCCGCCATCCATGGCTCCGCACAGTTTTGGAAAGGCCTCCCCCAGAGACTCCCCGAGCACCGGAGTTATCTCAAATTACTTTAGACACCCGAAGCTGAGAAGGCGACTTATGAATAATCCGTTACTGACCGACGACCTGTTGCCAAGGTTCGACCATGTTCGCACTGAACACATGGAACCGGCAATTGACCAGATTCTCAGTGAAAACCGCATGAAAATCTCCCAGCTGGCACAGCAGGACGAGCCCACCTGGGAAACCCTGGCGCAGCCGATGCAGGCGACCGAGGACCGTTTGGAACGGGCATGGTCGGTGATTTCTCATCTCAACGGTGTGATGAACAACGATGATCTGCGTAAGGTTTATAAAAACTGCCTGGAAAAGCTTACCGAGTACAGCACTGAACTGAGCCAGAACGCTGAGCTATGCAACGCCTACAAGAAACTGGCAGCAAGCGACGAGTTCAAGGAACTGAGTGAAGCCCAGCGCAAGTCGGTGGAAAATACCCTGAGAGACTTCCATCTCGGTGGTGTCGATTTGCCGCCAGAGAAGAAAAAGCAGTACGCGGACCTGTCCATGGAGCTGTCGGAGCTGACAAACCGCTTCAGCGACAATGTTCTGGATGCTACCCAGCACTGGTTCAAGCACATCACCGACGTGGAAGATCTGGCGGGTGTCCCGGAATCCGCGCTGGATGGCGCAAAACAGGCAGCGCAACAGAAGGACCTGGACGGCTATGTTATTACGCTGGATTTCCCCAGTTTCTATCCGGTATTGACGTACTGTGACAATCGCGACCTGCGCCGTGAAGTCTACGAAGCGTTCGTGACCCGGGCGTCAGATATGGGCCCGGATGCAGGTACCTGGGACAACACACCAGTGATGGCGGAAATACTCAAGCGCCGTCACGCCATGGCAAAACTGCTAGGCTTCAACAATTACGCCGAGCGCTCCCTGGCCACCAAAATGGCGCGGAGCACCGACGAGGTGCTGGACTTCCTGAATCAGCTCGCGGCGAAGTCCAAGCCCATGGCCGAGCGGGAATTTGCCGATCTGAAGGCGTTTGCCAAAGACACCCATGGCGTCGACGACCTGCAGGCCTGGGATATTGGTTACTACAGCGAAAAGCTTCGCCACGACCGCTACGATATCTCCCCGGAAACCCTCCGCCCCTGGTTCCCGGTAGACAAAGTAGTGCCCGGACTGTTTGCGGTTGCCGAGAAACTCTTCGATGTGCAGATTGAGGCCAAACCCGAGGTGGAAACCTGGCACGCGGACGCCACTGCCTACTGCATCAGCCGTAATGGTGAGCCGCTGGCCTGGTTCTACCTCGACCTGTTTGCCCGCCAGGGCAAACGCGGCGGGGCATGGATGGCCGACTGCCGGGTACGCTGGCGCAACCTGCGCGGCCAGCTGCAGCTACCCGTGGCTTTCCTGACCTGTAACTTCACACCGCCGGTCAACGGCAAGCCGTCGTTGCTGACCCACGACGAAGTGACCACCCTGTTCCACGAATTCGGCCATGGCCTGCACCATATGCTGACGCAAGTGGACGTGCTGGACGTATCCGGCATCAACGGCGTGGCCTGGGACGCTGTGGAGCTGCCAAGCCAGTTCCTGGAAAACTGGTGCTGGAACCCGGACTCCCTGGCCCTGATTGCCGCGCACCATGAAACGGGCGAGCCGTTGCCGGAGGATCTGTTGCAAAAAATGCTGGCGGCCAAGAACTTCCAGTCCGGTATGGCCATGGTGCGACAGCTGGAATTCTCCCTGTTCGACTTCCGCCTGCACGCGGAATTTACGGATAGTGCACCTACGAACCCGTTGGATATGCACCGCAAAGTACGAAGCGAAATTGCCGTGGTGGAAGCACCAGCGTTCAACCGTTTCCCCAACAGTTTCTCCCACATCTTTTCAGGCGGATACGCCGCTGGCTATTACAGCTACAAATGGGCCGAAGTGCTGGCGGCGGATGCGTTTTCACTGTTTGAAGAGCGTGGCATTTTCGACCCGGAAACCGGCAAGGCGTTCCTGCAGAACATCCTTGAAAAAGGCGGTTCCCAGGAGCCGATGGAGTTATTCAAGGCCTTCCGCGGCCGCGAGCCGGAGGTGGATGCGCTGTTGAAACAAAGCGGTATAACGGAAGATGCTGCGTGATGTAACGTGAAACCTGCTTGTCGGATTAAGCTTCAGGGCGTAATCCGACAGCTCACTTTTCAGGTGGAGTATTACCATGCCAACCCCCAAACGCTTCATCGCCGGCGCCGTCTGCCCCCGCTGCGCGGAGATGGACAAAATCATGATGTACACCACCGACGACGATGACCAGGTCCGCGAATGCGTGGCTTGCGGCTTCACCGATGCGGTGTCCGATACCCCGGAGCCCCCTGCCAACCCTGAGCTTCAAACCCGGGTGAATAAACGTAGCAATAAGGACGACCATACGGTCAAACAGGTGGTATTCTTCAAGTCTGGCGAGGACGAGTGAGGCTTAGGCTTTTGGAGTTTGTCTTCCTTTTGTAGCCTGCTGATTTGTGGGGGCCTGGAGGGCGTCGTGGTGCTTTCTTCTGGGAAAAAGATCTCGCTGCGCTCAGACACCTTTTTCCCGGCAGAAAGCACCCCAACACCCTCCGGTTTGAACCACAAAGGTATCGCTTTCAGGGACAAATATCGGCTATGTGCCCTTGGCGCTATCATTGGAGTTGGTTCGTGAGGGGGCCGGGGGATTTTTACTCGCCAGAAATGGGTGTCTGAGCGCAGCGAGTTCCATTTCAAGAGCAAAAACTCCCCCGGCCCCCTCGCAGCCCCAATCCAGGCAGGCTACAAGAAGGCCAACACCGAAGCTTAAAGAACCATAGCCGCCAACCACCCAAAGCCCAACAATGGCAGGTTGTAGTGCAGGAACGTTGGCACCACCGTATCCCATATGTGGTTGTGCTGGCCGTCGACGTTGAGGCCGGCGGTGGGTCCGAGGGTGGAGTCGGAGGCCGGGGAGCCGGCATCGCCCAGGGCGCCGGCGGTGCCTACCAGGGCTACGATAGCCAGCGGGGTGAAGCCCAGTTCCAGGGCCAGGGGCACGTACAGGGCGGCGATGATGGGAATGGTGGAGAAGGACGAGCCGATACCCATGGTGATCAGCAGGCCGACTACCAGCATCAGCAGCGCTGCGAGGGCCTTGTTGTCGCCGATGGCGGATACGGACCCCTCTACCAGGGTGGTAATCTCGCCGGTTTCTCGCATGACTTCCGCAAAGCCCGAGGCGGCGATCATGATGAAGCCGATCATGGCCAGCATTTTCATACCTTCGGTGAACAGGTCATCGGCCTCTTTCCATTTCACCACACCGGAAAGATTGAACAATACGAAGCCCGCCAGTGCACCCAGTATCATTGAGCCCAGCCACAGCTGTACCACGAATGCCGCCACAATAGCGACCAGTGCCATGAACAGGGTGCCGTTGTTGTATTTTACATCCACCCGCTCGGTGCGGGCGATGGCATCCAGGTTGTAGTGGCGCTCGCCGCGATAGCTGAAGAAAACCGCTACCAGCAAGCCGCAGAGCATGCCCAGGGCTGGAAGAGCCATGGCGGACATGACGTTGAGGCCGGTCGCATCGATGCCGTTGTCGGCCACGTTTGCCAGCAGGATTTCGTTCAGATAGATACCGCCAAAGCCCACGGGCAGAAACATGTACGGCGTAATCAGGCCGAAGGTCAGTACACAGGCGACCAGTCGCCGGTCCATGTTCAGTTTTGCCATCACGTAGAGCAGCGGCGGCACCACCAGCGGAATGAAGGCGATGTGGATAGGCAGGATGTTCTGGGACGACATGGCGATTGCCAGCAGCAGGCCAATAATCAACAGGCGGATACCACCGGCGGCCTTGCCGTCGCCCTGCCGGCCGACCAGGGCCAGGGCTTTGTCAGCCAGGGCATGGGCGAGGCCGGATTTGCCGATCGCAACGGCGAATGCGCCAAGGGTCGCGTAGGACAGCGCAACGGTAGCCCCGCCGCCCAGGCCCTCGTTAAACGCGGCAATGGTGGCGTCCAGTGACAGGCCGCTGATCAGACCGCCGGCAACGGCACCAATGATGAGGGCAACAACAACGTGTATGCGGCATAAACTCAGGACGAGCATGATGGCTACCGCGGCAACAACGGCATTCATGGGTAACTCCGGATTTCGGAAGTGGCTTTCAGCGCCCTGAAGCAGGGGGCCGTTCAGGAAAGCGCGCTAATGTGCCGGAAACGGATGCTGCAGTCAAAACCGTGATTTCCGTTATTTGTCGTCCACGAAGGCAAACCGTGGTACCTGCTCGCCGGCCATTTCCACGGTTTCCCGGAACATCGCCAGGGGCCTGACCCACAGGCTGTGATCGCCATACAGGCAGCGGTAGACCACCATCTGCTCCTCGGTTTCGCTGTGCCGGGCCACGCCGATGACGTCGTAATCCATGCCTTTGTAATGGCGATAGCGGCCCGGGCGGAGGTCCGGTTTTTTGTCGGTCATTGGTTTTTTCTCCACGCGTAGCGATAGGCTTCGTCAGTTTAGTTGAGTTTTCTGTATGCGGGTAACAGGTTTAATTCTTCAACTTATACCGACCCGGCCCGAGGAAAATTATGGCAACAGCAATAAACAGGAAGAAGCCCTGCAACTCCAGTGCCCAGCCGCCGTTTTTGCCCAGTGCCATTAATTCGTGGCTGTGCACCAGGGCTATTGCGACCAGCATGTTGAATACGATCAGTAGTGCGCCAATGCGAGTCTGGTAGCCCAGAATGACCATCAGCGGCGCGAGCAGCTCTCCGATAAACACGCCCCAGGCAAAAAATGCCGGAATGCCATGGCTCGCCAGCTGGCCCTCAATGAAACCCACGCCATGGAACAGTTTTGCGATGCCATGAAACAACAGCAGGCCACCCAGGGTGAGACGAACGATCAGTTTTCCCAGATCAGCATTTTCCAGCAATGACTATCTCCTTTCAGGTAAGTATTTCGGAATCCGCGCGCAAGCTTAACCGGTTTGCAGACGAGCTCAAAGATTACGGATTTGCGGATACAGTGGCACCAGTTTTTCAATCAACCGGTTCTGGGCACCGGTGGGAATATTGTTGTCTTCCATGGCGAGGATCAGGTTTTCAGCCAGGGCATTGAACTGGGTGTCCGTCACGTTCATGTCAGCATGGCTTTCCCGCATTTCCCGGCCGGAATAGCTGCAAGGGCCACCGCTGAGCTCACACAGCTGGTCGGTCAGGTTGGTGTGAAACTGCCGCACGTCAATGCCCGCGAACTGCTCGTTGATGCGGTCGTCCTCGACAATCAGGTACAGCAGGTCTTCTACGATGGTGGCGATACCGGACCGTTCGCCGAGCTGCTCGTAAAGTGAGGGTGACGAAGTTTTATCGTCCATGGACTGACACGCACTAAGGACCAGCAGGGATATCAGTAACAAGGCCTGGAACATGTGTTTCATAGGATTCTCCGGGTTGTCAGAAACTGGCCTGCAGCGATAGGTAAGCTCCGCGCTGGTCTTCCATGGTGGCGACATCGCCCAGATTGACCAGGGCAGCAGTGACCGACAGCCGCCGGTCTGGCACCCAGGCGACGAAAAGGTCCCACCAGTCGTCTTCAGAGGCGAAACCGAGATTGTCCGGTTTCTGGCGGTACTCGCTACCTACAAGCCACTGTCGCGTCACGAAGAGCCCGACGCTGCCCTCAAACATGGCCTCGTAGCTGTCATTGCGGTCGCCACCAAAGCCCAGCAGGCCACCCTGATTGGCTTTGGTACCGCGAACAGTGGCATTCACCAGCAGGTTGCGGTCCATCACTGCGGCGAAGAAGAGTTTGCTGCCGCCGATGTAGAAATCGGTACCGCTGTCGTCTTCCGCACCAATGGCATCGGGCACAGTGAATTCCCGGTTGCGCTTGTGTAGCAGGCCGGCTGACCACTGCCCCCAGGGGCTGTAAAGCGCATCGCCAACAAGCCGGACCTTGAGCCCGAACACGTCCTGTACCAGTTCATCTTCTTCAAGCCCGAAGCCGTCTTTAAGGGTGAAAACCAGGCTGTCCAGGTCCAGCGTCTGGCGTGCCAGCGTCAGCTCAATGCGATTTCGCCAGGTAACGCCGGCTCCGACAACGGACAGGGTGTAATCGTCGGTTTCAGCGCGGGACATGGTGAGAGTGCCGCCCCACTCCTCGTCGCTGGCGTAGCTGCCGAGCAGGGCCCAGGGCGAAAGCCCACCGCCGGCGCTGCCCTCGATGGACGTAACCCCGCCGGTTGCCCAGAGCCGGCTTCCGGTATTCGCCGACAGGTCCGCCGATACCGGCAATACCAGTAACCCTGCGCATAATGCCCGGGCGATGCGTCTCATGAGGTGGCTTCTCCTGTGTATCTGAGTTCCCGTCGGCGATCTGTCAGCGATTGCTCCGTTGCTCTGAGTTCTGCAGCAGCGACCGGGCGGCTGAGGAAGAACCCCTGGCCGATTTCACAACCCCAGCCCCGCAACAGTTTCCAGCTTTCGGCATTCTCGATACCTTCGGCCACAACCCGCAATCCGAGGCCATGAGCCATATCAATGGTGGACCGCACGATCAGCTGGTCCTGTGGTTCATCGCTCAGCCTTAGCACGAAGGATTTGTCGATTTTCAGTTCCTGAACCGGCAGTTTGCGTAACTGTGACAGCGAGGAATAGCCGGTACCAAAATCATCCACTGACAATGTCACTCCCAGTTGTCGCAAACGTTGCAGGGTTTCCAGGGCGGTGTCCGGATCTTCCATCACCGCACTTTCGGTGACTTCCAGGGTGATCCTGGACATTGGCAGCTGCCATTGGGAAAAGGCCTCGGCAACATCGTCTGCCAGTTCCGGGCGCGTCAGGTCCAGGGCCGAGAGATTAATGGCAACACCAATGTTCATCCCCTCCGCATGCCATTGGCCGGCATCGTGGGCCACACGCTGCAGAATATGGCGGGTGAGTTCATGGATCTGACCAGACTGCTCCGCCAGGAAAATAAACTCCTCCGGCGATATAAAGCCCAGCTCAGGATGGACCCACCTGACCAGGGCCTCCGCCTGATGGAAGCTGGCGCAGGCCATCTCAAGCTTGGGCTGATAGTTCATGTGCAGGCCATTGTGGATGATCGCCGAATGCAGGTCGGAGATCAGCTGAAGCTCACGAAGGTGGTTTTCATCGCGGCCTGGCTGGTAGTGAGTGATTGGCAACCGACTTCTCTGGGCCTGTTCAAAAGTGAGGTTCAACCTTCTGCGCACCTGGTCGGTATCAATGGCATCGTCGGGAAGCTGAAGGGTGACCATGGTGCAGCGGAGGGAGAACGGTGTGCTATCAATCATCAGCGGCGATTCCACGGCATGGCGCAGCGCCGTTGCCAATTCAACGAGCTGATGTTCGGGCTGTGCCCCGGTCATCATCAGGAATTCGCCACCCCCGGTTCGTGCCAGTGAAGCGTTGGCGGGTAGGCGTTGTTCCAGCCTTGAGGCAACCGCCCGGAGAACCTTGTCTCCGAATTCCAGGCCGAGAGTGTCGTTGATATCCGACAGATCATTGATGCGCACTCCCATCAGTGTGCATGGCTGAGCACTGACAAACTGATCCCGCAGGTCGGACAGGAACGCATTTCGATTGGGCAGGCCCGTGATCTCATCATGACTGGCGGCGTAGCGTATCTGGTCTTCCCGATCACGAAGCTTGGTCAGCATCTCACCCAGGGCCCGGCGCAACTGGGCCAGCTCGCCGCCGGCCCGGATCGGCGGAGGCGACGGGCTGCGGCCATCACCGATGGCTTTGGCGTAGTCTGCCAGCTGCAATACCGGACGGCCCATGTTGCGGGCGATGATGAGTGCAATCAGGCCGGCAAGCACCAGCACGGCACTGATCAGCAACAGGATTTCCAGTGCGCGCCGGTAATAGTTGCTCAGGCTTGCATCCCTGTTGATCAGCAGCATTAATTGCAGCTTGGCGTCTTCGTCGTCGTTGAGCCCGATAATCCGGGTGAAGTAGTGGGAGCTCTCCACTAAACGGTTGTTGACTAAGGTGTCGGTTGCGGCGCGGGTAAGTTCCTCAAGCCGCGATGATTCAATGGCTTCGGAGCCGGCAAGAAACCGGAATCCCTCCTCAGGCCCGGGTCGGGCGCGGAACAGCACTTCCGTGCCACTAAGTTGGCTGATAATGTCGCCAAGTTCATCACCGATACTGAAACCTGCGATGAGCCAGGCTCTTAATCCTGGCGCTTCCACGGGAATAGCCAGTATTTCGAAGCCCTGATCGTCTACTATGCTCACGTGACGGGCAAAGCCGGATCTTCGAGCGATGGATACCAGCTCTGTCTTCAGTGGGCTGTCCGTCAACGGGGCCGGCGGCGATCCCGTTTCCGCCAGAATGTTGCCTTCATTGCCAATAAGTAACGCGAAGTCCGCGCCTACCCGCCCTGTCTGATTGGTCAGCGCGCTATCAGCAGTGGGACGATCGCCACTGGCAATGGCAGAGCGGAAGCCAAAGTCACGAACCACAACATCCAGGCGGGAGAGGATAAGGCTGGTTCGCCGCTGCAGCACCTCTGTTGTTACCCGTTCCCCGAGTTTCAGTTGTTCCAGAGCGCGGGCCTTTTCGTCTTCAAACAGGTACAGCATCAGCAGGGCACCGATGCTCAAACTGACGAAAGCGACCAGGGCAACCATGACGATTACCAGGCGCCCGCGAAAACCGATGCGATTGGCGACAGCCATCAAAGCTCCCGGAAACGTTTTTGCAGACTGTCGAGCCGGTCATCGGTGGCCGGTTCCGGCGATAGCTCAAGAGAAAGATCGAGAGTGTCGGGATAAGGCGACTGTATGCTGAACTGCGCCACCCGGGTGTTGTCTGACAACCGCGGGTGCCAGATCAGCAACCCGGCATCCTCCGCGTCCACACGTTGCGGTAACTCGATGATCAGGCGCCCCTGTTCGTCGGTTCGGCCCGCCGGTGCGGAGTCAGTTACCAGGATAAAGGCCTGCATATGATCGTGGATGTTGCAGCCGATTTCGACCACGCCGGTCTGGTCAAATATTATCGGTTCCTCCGGCTTTCCTGCGTAGAGTTCGATGTTAAAAATCCTGGCCGGAGAGAACGAGTAGACATGATGCTGGGTATTATCCCGGTTCGGGAAGTGCACAATTGAACCTTCGGGAATAACCAGCGTGCGGGGTTGGAATTCGCGGTTTTTCTGGACAATTTCGGCTGTAATTGCTGCTTGTTCGGGCCCGTTTTCCAGAATGACGATGGCATCTGCCACTGGCTGGCCGGTGGTGGTGTCGGTCAGTTCAAGGGTAGTTTCAGTCCCGTGGCCAGGGGCGCTGGCCAGGATAAAAGCCAGGGCAACAGTCAGTCTGTACATCGGTTTGAGCCATCCGCGTCTGTATTACAACCTACAGGCCCGCCCCAAGGGACAGTCGAATGTGGTTACGTACCAGCAGGTTTTCCCAGTAATGTTTCATCCAGTCCCATGCAGCATTCCTTGTCTGTTCTACGAACGGGTCCAGGTTCAGTTCGTAATAGTCCGGCGAGCCTGCAATCTGTAGCAGGGTGACGGTGATCGACTGGTCGAGCTCATTGGCAAAGGGTTCTCCGATCAACTGATGTGCCAACAGATTGGCCCGCGTTGCTTCCACGTCTACCAGTTCGCTGGCTCGCGTGGACCGATTGTTTTCACACATTTCTTCCATCAGGCGATGACAGAGGTAGGCCCGTATCAGTAGCCCGTCCAGCCCGTCATAACGTACCAGAAGAACGGAGGGTTGGGTAAAATATCCGGTGGCTGCCTTCACGAACGGCGCAAACAGCCCGGCCTCATTGGCCTCTCTGGCACAGGCTTCCACGCATTCGATCAGTCTGGGCGCCATTTCAATGTATTCGATGGCAAACTGAAACAGGCAGGTGGCGGGCTGATAGCCGTCGATAGTAATGGTGGCAGGCAATGACGCCGACCTCTCCCGCATCTGCTCTAGGAAGGTGCCGGAGCGGGCTTCCTGCCTGCGTGCCTGATCAATGATGTCGAGAACAACCTTTGGTGTCATTTCAGGAGATGCCGGTCTCTGAATGGAATGGGGTCGCAAGGCGCCTCCCTGCATACGAATGGAGTGTCAGGGGCACGGGGAAGCGGCTGGCCACCGCAACATGCCTGCGTTTTCTCACAAGTGTAGACGAGATTTGGCGGGCTGCTCTGGGCACTACATTAAAACCGGAACAGGATGTCGGTTGAGCTGCGCTGCCGGTGAATTACTGTTCTGAAAACCAGCGATCATGTCGCGAATGGCTCAGAAAAAGCGATCCCATGGTGACGGCACGTGCCAGCATAAGACAAATCAATGAAAACCAGAGGCCATGATTACCCCAGCCGGTGGTCAGCCACCATACTGGCAGAAACACCACCACTGCCGAAAACAGCATGGTGTTCTGCATATCCCGGGTGCGGGTGGCGCCGATAAAAACGCCGTCCAGCAGGAAGCCCCACACGGAAGCCAGGGGCAGCAGCCATAGCCAGGGTAAGTAGAGCCATGCGGCAGTGCGCACTTCCTCAATGCCGGTCAAAAGGCTGATCAGGAAGCGCCCGCCGAGTACAAATGCCACAGTAAACAGGATCGAACCCCAGAGGGCCCAGCGGAAAGCGACCTTGAACACCTGACGGAATTGCTCGCGGCTGTTCTTGCCCACGGCCTCTCCGATCAGTGCCTCGGCGGCATTGGCGAAACCGTCCAGACCGTTGGAAATCAACAACAGAAACGTGATCAGTACCGCATTGGCGGCCAGTATGGTGTCTCCCTGCCTTGCTCCCTGGGCGGTAAAAAATGCCAGTACCAGAAGCAGGGCGATGGTACGAACCATGATGTACCGGTTGACTCGCAGTATTTTGAGATAATCGTTCAATTGGCCGAACAGTGCGCGGCTGAAACCCTGGTTGGCAGGCATCCGCGACAGCACCATGCGAAAGCCGATCGCTGCCGCGGAGTATTCCGCCAGCACGGTGGCAATGGCAACGCCGCGACTGTTCCAGCCGAAGCCGGTCACGAACAGTACATCCAGAATGATATTGAGCCCGTTCGCCACAATCAGCATGATCATTGGCCCCTTGGGCAGCTGAGTGCCAATCAACCAACCTACCAGGGTGTATTGGCAGAGTACCGCCGGGGCGCCCCAGATCCTGATGCCGGCATATTCCGCGGCAAGCTCTGCAACACGCTCGCTGGGGTTCATCAACTCAAGGCCGACGCGGATCAGGGGCTGGTGAAACAGAATCAGCAACAGGCCAATTCCGGTGGCCAGAAGTACTGAGCGTAACAACAGCGCGATCTGGGCGAATTCGTCCTGTTTTCCCCAGGCCTGGGCTGCAAGGCCCGTTGTGCCCATTCGCATAAAGCCGAAGGTCCAGAACAGAATGCTGAACAGGTTCGCGCCCACGGCAACGGCACCCAGGTATTCCGAGCTGTCGAGGTGACCGAGCACGGCGGTGTCCACCAGCCCCAGAAGTGGCACAGTGAGGTTTGTGAGCATCAGCGGCCATGCCAACGCCCATAGCCTGCGATCAGTGGTAGTGAGCTTCGGAGGCGACTTTACAGAAATGAAAAAAGTTCCTTCTTTAGTCGATTAATGGCTATTGGGACTTTCGCATTTTTTTGATCTGTGTCTATACTTGCGTGTGAATTATCCATAGCCGACTTCCACTCTGACTCGAATAGTGTGTGCGAGCACTGTCCGGAACAGAGGGATTAGACGCAAAATCCGACAAGAATAACACTCTGTGGAGACACAGTCTTATGCGCGTGCACGCTAAGCGGGCAGGTGTCCTTCTGGGCGGACTTATGACGCCAGCGTTGTCCATGGCGGACTGGACGCTGAACATGAGTCCCGGGGTCACCGGTACCAGTAACGAAATATTCAGCCTTCACATGACCATCCTGTGGATCTGCGTCGTCATTGGCGTGGTGGTCTTTGGTGTCATGTTCTGGTCCATATTTGCCCACCGCAAATCGTCGGGCCGAAAACCGGCCAACTTCCACGAAAACACGCTGGTTGAAATTCTCTGGACCATCATACCTCTGGTTATCCTTGTGGTAATGGCTATCCCGGCCACCGCGACACTGGTCGATATGTATGACACTAGCGAGGCCGATGTCGATATCAAGGTCACCGGCTACCAGTGGCGCTGGAAGTATGATTACATCGATGATGATTTTGGGTATTTCTCCAACATCTCCACCAGCGATGACGAGATCTACAACCGTACTGCCAAATCCGAAAACTACTTGCTGGATGTAGACAACCCGATGGTGGTTCCCGTGGGCGCGAAGATTCGCCTTTTGCTCACAGCCAATGATGTTATCCATAGTTGGTGGGTACCCGAGTTCGGCGTGAAAAAAGATGCTATCCCCGGTTTTGTTAACGAGGCCTGGACCAGAGTTGATGAACCGGGCATTTACCGTGGCCAGTGCACCGAGTTATGCGGGGTAAAACATGGCTTTATGCCAGTCGTGGTAAAAGCAGTGCCACAGGACGAATACGACACCTGGGTGGCTGAGCAGAAGGAGGCCGCGCAGCGTGAACGCGAACTCACCGAGAAGGACTGGACTCTCGAAGAGCTGATGGTTCGTGGTGAAAAAGCCTATGCAAGTGCCTGCGCCTCCTGTCACCAGGCTGATGGCAGCGGTGCGCCTCCAGCGTTCCCGGCACTCAAGGGCAGCCAGATTGCTCTGGAAGATATGGATGCACACCTGGACGTGGTTGTGAACGGTGTATCCGGAACTGCGATGCAGGCCTTTGGCGACCAGCTCAGTGAGGTTGATCTCGCGGCTGTGATTACCTATGAGCGGAATGCCTGGGGTAATGACACCGGTGAGATGATTACGCCGAAGGAAGTATTCGAGTACAAGAACCAGGAATGATTAGCCGGGCGGCCATCGACGTTGTCGTCAGACCGCCCCGTCTAATTTCGCCAGATTAATGACATCGCCAGCCAGAACAACAAGGCGGTAACGGGGGTTTTTCATGAGTGCGGTTGCAGATACCCACGCCCAGGACGATCATCACCACGGCCCGGCCAAGGGCATTACACGGTGGTTGTTGACGACCAATCACAAGGATATCGGGTCCATGTACCTGATATTCAGTTTCACCATGTTCCTGCTTGGCGGGGCCATGGCCATGGTCATCAGGGCCGAGCTGTTCCAGCCGGGCCTGCAGATAGTGGAACCGGAATTTTTTAACCAGATGACGACCATGCATGGTCTGATCATGGTTTTCGGTGCGGTCATGCCGGCGTTTGTTGGTCTTGCCAACTGGATGATCCCGCTGATGGTAGGCGCCCCGGACATGGCGCTGCCGCGGATGAACAACTGGAGTTTCTGGTTGCTGCCCTGCGCCTTCCTGATCCTGGTGTCTACCCTGTTTATGCAGGGCGGGGCTCCGAACTTTGGCTGGACCTTCTACGCACCGTTGTCGACAACTTACGGTCCGCCAAGCACTACCTTCTTCATCTTCGCCGTTCACATCATGGGTGTGTCGTCGATCATGGGTGCCATCAACGTCATTGCTACCATCCTCAACATGCGGGCACCGGGCATGACCCTTATGAAAATGCCCCTGTTCGTGTGGACCTGGCTGATCACCGCTTTCCTGCTGATCGCCGTTATGCCGGTTCTGGCTGGCGTGGTCACCATGATGCTGATGGATATCAACTTCGGTACCAGCTTCTTTGATGCCTCCGGTGGCGGCGACCCGGTACTGTTCCAGCATGTGTTCTGGTTCTTCGGGCACCCCGAGGTTTACATAATGATCCTGCCGGCATTCGGCGCGGTATCCCATATTATACCGGCGTTCTCTCGTAAACCTCTGTTTGGCTATGCCTCGATGGTCTATGCCGTGGGTGCGATCGCCCTGCTGTCATTCGTGGTCTGGGCGCACCACATGTTTACCGTGGGTATTCCCATCGCCGGCCAGCTGTTCTTCATGTATGCAACCATGCTGATTGCGGTGCCGACCGGGGTTAAGGTGTTCAACTGGGTGGCCACCATGTTCCGCGGCTCGTTGACCTTCGAGGCGCCGATGCTGTTTGCGGTGGCCTTTGTCATCCTGTTTACCATCGGCGGCTTCTCCGGACTGATGCTGGCCATCGCACCGGCTGACTTCCAGTACCATGACACCTACTTCGTGGTTGCCCACTTCCACTATGTTCTGGTACCGGGTGCCATCTTCGGCATCTTTGCCTCGGCTTATTTCTGGCTACCCAAGTGGACCGGGCACATGTACGACGAAACCCTGGCCAAGACCCATTTCTGGCTGTCCTTCGTTGGCATGAACCTGGCCTTCTTCCCCATGCACTTCCTTGGGCTGGCGGGCATGCCACGCCGGATTCCGGACTACGCGCTGCAGTTTGCCGACTTCAACATGGTGTCCAGTATTGGAGCCTTCATGTTCGGTGCCACCCAGATCCTGTTCCTGGTGATCGTGGTCAAATGTGTGAGGGGTGGCGAGAAGGCTGCTGCCAATCCCTGGGATGGAGCGGAAGGCCTTGAGTGGACTGTTCCCTCACCGGCGCCTTACCACACATTCTCCACCCCGCCGGAAGTGAAGTGAGCGGCCGGGAAAATAACAATCGATAACGGATAAGCCATCGGAGATTGTCATGGCGGAAAACCAGACGTATTACGTTCCAGAACAGAGTAAGTGGCCGATCGTGGCCACTGTCGGCCTGGGGGTCACTCTCTACGGCGTTGCCTCTATAATGGTGAACGGTAACCAGGGTGAAAGTACCACCGGCTCCTGGTGGATGTTCTTTGTTGGCGCCGCCATTATGACCTACATGCTGTTCGGGTGGTTCGGCGCTGTTATCAAGGAGAGCCGGTCTGGATTGTACAGCCCGCAAATGGATCGCTCTTTCCGTTGGGGAATGAGCTGGTTTATTTTTTCGGAAGTGATGTTCTTTGCGGCCTTTTTCGGTGCCCTGTTCTATACCCGGGTTTTTGCCTTGCCCTGGCTCGGTGGGGAGGGCGATCGTGGCTCCTCCAACATGCTTTGGGAAGGGTTTCAGGCCACTTGGCCGTTGATCAACACCCCCAATCCCGAGGCCTATCCGCCGCCGGAAGGTGTTATAGGGCCCTGGGGACTACCGCTTATCAACACCATTCTGCTGGTCACCTCTTCCTTTACCGTCACGGTTGCCCACCACGCGTTGAAAGAAGACAACCGCAAGAAGGTCAAAACCTGGCTTGCCGCCACAATTGCGCTTGCACTGGTGTTCGTCTGTGTCCAGGGTTATGAATATGTTCACGCATATCAGGACCTGAATCTGACACTCCAGTCAGGTATCTATGGCAGTACTTTCTTCATGCTGACAGGCTTCCACGGTGCCCACGTGATACTGGGTACCCTGATGCTGGTGATCATGCTGGTGCGCATACAGAAGGGGCACTTCACAGGTGATAACCACTTCGGGTTTGAAGCGACGTCCTGGTACTGGCACTTTGTAGACGTGGTGTGGCTCGGACTTTTCGTGTTTGTCTACGTAATCTGAATGTAGTGGTCAGCAGTGATCAGGGGGTCGGATTAAGGGTCAGTCCCCCTTGCCACAGTGAAATCAGGATAACAGCCAATAGCATCACGCTCAGTGCGACCCGCAATGCCAGGGAATTCAGGACACGGTTCGTTTTCCCGCCATCCTTGATCAGGAAAAACAGCCCGCTGAACAGGCTCACCAGAACCGCCAGCATAAGTACGACAATGAGAAACTTCAGCATGAAAAATCCTGTTTACGGGAAACTTGGTCAAGAAACCACTATAGCAGAGCATGTCTGATTCGGCTGATCAATCCCGCCGGCAGTGGCAATTTGATTGGCGGCTCATGCTGTTTTCCGGATTGTTCCTGCCTCTGCTGGTTGGCCTTGGCACCTGGCAGTTAGATCGGGCGCAGGAGAAAAAGGCGCAACTGGCACAGTGGCAGCAGGAAGCTGGCAGCCTGAACTGGGTCGAGCTCCAGGGTGCGGGCCTGGAGACAGGTCAGCCGGCTCATATATCCGGTCGCTATGGCGACTTCTCCTGGCTGCTGGATAACCGTACCCGGGACGGTGTTCCCGGCTATGAGGTGCTGACGCTGTTCTTTCCCGTACAAGGCCGGCCGGTGGTGGTGAACCGCGGTTGGTTGCAGGCTCCAAGAAGACGGGACGAGTTGCCTGAACTTGACGTGCCTGGCGGTGAGGTGCGTCTGCAGGGACGGTTGAGTGATTTTCCGGAGCCACCGGTACTCAAGGATGTTTCACCCGGCAATAGCGATTGGCCCAGACGTGTGCAATCCCTGTCCTATCAGCAAGCGCAGGAAGTTCAGGCAGACGTGACCGGATTTGTGTTCAGGCTTTCTGATTCCGAACAGCCTGGTGCCTACCGCGCAGACTGGGCTCCGGACATGATGGGGCCGCAGACTCATTACGGATACGCATTGCAATGGTTTTCACTGGCCGCGGCACTGGTTATATTGACGGTGGTAGCGAGTTATCGCAAAACAGGAGCCAACGACGACAATGACAACGGCTGAGACAATGAACCAGAATGACCAGGAAGAGGCGGTTTCCCCTGAAAAGGTCCGCCGCGGCAGGCGAACAGCGCTGTTGCTCTTTGCCATCGGCTTTGGCCCGATGGTGTTTGCAACCATCATGTACTATACCGGCTGGCTGAACCCGACCGGCCACAGCAATAATGGCGAACTGATACAACCGCCTGCCCCCCTGAGCCAGATACAGCTGGAGGGGGCCAACGGCAAGCCTCTCGCAGATCGTTTCGGCCCCGAGGCGTCCGACCCCGAATGGATGATGGTGGTGGTGTCCGGCAACTGCGCGGCGGATTGCGAAGAGCTCCTTTATCGCGCCCGTCAGGTCAATATTGCCCTGGGGAAAAATGCCAATCGTGTCAATCGCTCTGCCTGGCTGGGTTCTGTTTCAGACGATCTGACTGCTCGTTGGGATGCCGAGTATCGTTCCATGGAACGCCTGAGCATTTCTGGTGAGGGCACAGCCCAATGGCCTGCGGGTATCAGCCCGGAGCAGGAACCACGCATTTTGCTGGTAGATCCCTTCGGAAATGTCATCATGCACTATGGTAATGAACACACCGGCAAGGACATGCTGAAAGACCTCAAGCATCTGCTGAAACTGTCGCAGATTGGTTAATAGTTATTGCCGGGAGATCCACCGTTGAACGAAATCCGGAACAACACATCCCGCCAGGTGCGCATGTTGGCACGCTGGTCATTGCTGGCGAGTTTGCTGGCGGTGGTGGTCATCATGCTGGGCGCCTGGACCCGGCTGGTAGATGCCGGCCTTGGCTGCCCAGACTGGCCCGGTTGTTATGGGTTTCTGACCGTACCTCAGGACGAGGCCCGGATGGCCATTGCCAATGCGAGGTTTCCGGACACTCCGGTAGACGTTGAGAAAGGCTGGCCAGAGATGATTCACCGTTACGCGGCCGGCATCCTGGGGCTGGTCGTCTTTGGTATGGCAGCCTTTGCTTTTCGTCATCGCCGGGAGGGGCTGCCGTTTCGGCTTCCCCTGTTCATAGCCTGCTTCATTGTACTTCAGGGCGCGTTCGGAATGTGGACGGTTACCCTGAAGTTGTGGCCCCAGGTGGTTGCCCTTCACCTGCTGGGTGGCTTTACCACACTGAGCATGCTTGCACTTCTTACCTTACGTTTACGCGGGAAGCAGCAATTGGATGCCGGGCTTGCAGCACCAAAGCCCTCGGAACGGAACCGCTTCCGACCCTGGCTATATGGCGGTCTCATGCTGGTAATCATGCAGATAGCGCTGGGCGCCTGGACGGCTGCAAATTATGCGGCGGTGGCCTGTACGGATCTGCCCACCTGCCAGGGGGAATGGTGGCCTGCCGACATGGACTTCGTGCATGGATTTGATGTCACCCAGCACGTCGGCCCGAATTATCTGGGTGGCCAACTGACCGCGGATGGTCGGGTTGCCATTCACGTCACCCACCGAGTCGGGGCGGTGATTGTACTTGCGTACTTCACGGTATTTCTGGCATTACTGTGGCGCAGAACGAAACAGACTCCGATGGCGAGGCATGTGCAGCTTGTGGCCGTGGTATTGGCAGCGCAGATAGTACTGGGCCTGGCGAACATCGTGTTTCATATTCCCCTATCGGTGGCAGTGGCGCACAATGCAATGGGTGCGGGATTACTGCTGGCAGTGATCAACCTGCTCTGGCGTTTTCACCAGCAGGGCCTGCCGCAGCCATCGGACGCAACACATACAACAACAATTGAACGAGAGGTGACGGCATGAGCGAGCGTGTTGAGGCACTGCCGGCGCAGGGCACGACCAGCGGATCAGACTCCGTAAGTATTTCATGGCGTGACTTTCTGGAGCTGACCAAGCCCAGAGTAGTGGCGATGATGATTCTTACCTCGGTCATTGGCATGTTGCTGGCGACCCCGGGGGTGCCGGGCTGGGAGGTTCTGATCTATGGCAACCTTGGCATTGCCCTGCTTGCGGGCGCCGCTGCCGTGGTAAACCATGTGGTTGACCAGAAGATTGATACTGTAATGGCCCGGACCCGCAAGCGGCCCGTTGCCACAGGAAAAATCTCGCCGGTTGACGCATTGATGTTTGCAACTGTGCTGGCGGTTTCGGGCATGGTGGTTCTGGTGTGGCAGGTAAACGCTCTGACCGCCTGGCTAACCCTGGCCTCACTGGTTGGGTATGCGGGCGTTTATACCCTGTTTCTCAAGCGCATGACGCCCCAGAACATCGTGATTGGCGGCCTGGCCGGCGCCATGCCTCCTTTGCTGGGCTGGACAGCGGTAACCGGACAGATTGAAGGTCACGGGCTTTTGCTGGTGCTGATCATTTTCGCATGGACCCCGCCGCATTTCTGGGCCTTGGCGATCCATCGCAAGGAAGAATATGCCAAAGCGGGCATCCCAATGCTGCCGGTTACCCATGGCAACAAATACACCGAGCTGCATATTCTGCTGTATACCCTGATGCTGCTTGCTGTCAGCCTGCTACCGTTTGTTACCGGCATGTCCGGAATGATCTATCTGGTAGGGGCACTGGCCCTTGGCCTGCGTTTCCTGCAATACGCCGTGCGCTTGCTCAGAGGCGATGATCGTCGGGTGGCACTGAACACGTTCAAATATTCCATCACCTACCTGATGGCACTTTTCGTCGTGTTGCTTGTCGATCACTTTATATTTTTCTGATCGCTGATTTACCGGAGATTTCATGGACCGTTCGATTCGCCTGACGCTGATCATTCTGCTGTTGGTCATCGTGCTGATTTTCGGGCTGGTGGTCGGGCGCCAGGTGCTGATGGTCGGGCAAGACGAACCTTCCCCCGCACCAGAACTCAGTGAGATCAATACCTACGTTTACGACCAGGGCCGTAAGCTTGCCGACTTTGAACTGGTTAATGAACTGGGCGAAACCGTTACCCGGGAAAGCCTGCGGGGACAATGGACCTTCGCCTTTGTGGGTTATACCAACTGCCCTGACATCTGCCCTGCCGCCATGGCCAACCTGCGCAGAACCGACAACCTGTTGCCAGATGAATTGCCTCAGCCCGAGTTCCTGCTGATTACGGCTGACCCGGAACACGACACGCCGGAAAGACTGCGGGAGTATGTGCAATTCTTCGGCGATGACTTCCATGGCCTGACCGGTGATCTGGAAACCCTGAGGGAACTGGCCAGGAGCCTCAATGCCGCCTTTAGCCATCGAGACGTGGACGGGGAACTGCTTGTCGATCACAGCGGCCACTTTGCGCTGATCAACCCAGAGGGCGAAATGACGGCGGTGCTGCAACCGCCGCACAATCCCGAAGACCTGGTGAAGGCCTATCGGGAGATCTACGAGTGGACCAGGGCCAACCACGCGCGAGCGTCTCGGTCCTGATCAGGACTGATGTTTCGCAGGCAGGAGCGGGGTGGTGGGGTATTTTTCCTTGGGAATGGAACTCGCTTCGCTCAGACACCCATTCCTGGCGGAAAACTACCCCACCACCCCACTCTCAGGTAACTGGCAGTTATCGCTGTCAAAACGATACGAAAATTACCAGCCCGTGCAATACAGAGTTCGACCGTAGTACGCTTTCCCGAAACCTTCGAGTTACCTGAGGGTGTGGGGGTGATTATTTTTCAAACAGAAAATGGTGTCTGAGCGAAGCGAGTTCATTTTCCACTTGAAAAATAATCACCCCCGCGCCCTTCCTCCAACACAGGCAGTCTTAAAAAAAACCATACGAATGCTTCCAATAGACCAAATCATACCGGACCTCCTGAACACCCTGGAGTCCGAGGCAACCATCATGCTACAGGCTCCCCCAGGCGCCGGCAAAACCACCCGGGTACCGCTGGCGCTGCTGGATGCCCCATGGCGGGATGGCCGGAAGATATTGATGCTGGAACCGAGGCGGCTGGCCGCCCGATCGGCGGCGCGGTATATGGCCGGGCAGGTGGGGGAGAAGCCAGGGCAGACCATTGGTTACCGGACGCGGCTGGATACAAAGGTGACTTCCGCAACCGTGGTTGAAGTGGTGACGGAAGGCATTCTCACGCGGTTGATTCAGAGTGACCCTGCGCTGGAAGACTATGCAGTGGTCATTTTCGACGAGTTTCATGAGCGATCATTGCAAGCCGATCTTGGCCTTGCACTGGTGCGGGAATCCCGGCAGGCGTTGCGGGAGGATCTGCGGGTGATCGTGATGTCTGCAACTCTGGACACTGCACCTATAGCGCGCATGCTAGGCGACGTACCGGTGCTGACCAGTGAAGGGCGGGCGTACCCGGTTGAGGTGGGTTACCGGCCGATTCCCCGCAATGGTCGGGTGGTGGAGCAGGTGGTGTCGGTGATCCAGGAAGCGCTGGCACAACAGACCGGCTCGATGCTGGTATTTCTGCCCGGCGCGGGAGAAATCAGGCGGGCAGAGCGACAGCTTTATAAACAGCTGGCCAATGATGTCATTGTTGCGCCTTTGTACGGCAACCTGAACAACGACGAACAGGATAGGGCGATAGCGCCAGCGCCGGAGGGATACCGCAAGGTGGTTCTGGCTACGGCCATTGCGGAATCCAGCCTGACCATCGAGGGTATACGGGTGGTTATCGACAGCGGGCAGCAGCGCCGGGCGGTGTTTGATGCCAACGGCGGTATGACCAGACTGGTGACCGGATGGGTCTCCAAAGCCTCGGCAGAGCAGCGCAAGGGTCGTGCTGGCCGCGTTGAGCCCGGTGTCTGCTACCGCCTGTGGAGTGAGTCCGCCCAGTTCAGCCTGGCTGAATTCACCCCACCGGAAATACAGGAAGCGGATCTGGCGCCGCTGGTTCTGGAACTGGCGCAGTGGGGCGCGCGATCACCGGAACAGCTGGACTGGATTGATCCGCCACCTCCGGCCCACTGGCAGCAGGCCATGGAATTGTTGCAATGGCTCGACATGCTGGATGACGACGGTGCCATTACCGACCATGGCAAGGCCTGCCGCAGCACGGGTGTGCATCCGCGGCTGGCGCACATGATTATCCGGGGCCGCGAAATCGGTCAGGGTTACCTTGCGGCAGAATTGGCGGCCTTGCTGGAGGAGCGGGACCTTGTCGGAAGGTCGGCGGGGGCAGACATGCAGGAGCGCGTCCGCATACTGCGCGGCCAGGTACCCCGTCACGGTGTTGATATCGCCAGAGTGAAAGCGATCGGCAAATCAGTCTCGCGGCTGACCGGTAATCTCGACTGCCCACGCGATCTGCCTACCGGTGAGGAGGTGGGCCGTCTGCTTGCCCTGGCCTATCCCGATCGTGTGGCTCGCAAGCGTCGTGGTGATCTACCCCGTTACCAGCTCAGCAACGGGCGCGGTGCAGCCCTCCGAGACGACGATCCGCTGGCCCGACACCCTTGGCTGGCCACGGCCGAGCTTGATGGCAAGGCCAGGGAAGCGACAATCTATCTTGCGGCACCGGTTAACCCTGTGCTTCTGGAGCAGGACCTTGCGCGTCATATCCACGAACGGGAAGAAGCCATCTGGGACGACACCGGTGGCACGGTGGTGGCCCGTCGTGTCAGAAAACTGGGGCAACTGGTGCTGGAAGAGGTGGCCTTGCCTGCCCCGTCTGCCGAACTGATACAACAGGGCCTGCTGACGGCAGTGCGTAAAAAAGGCCTCAGAAGTCTGCCCTGGACACCTGCGGCTGAACAGTGGATCGCCCGGGTGCGCTTGCTGGCCCGTTGTTTGCCGTGCGACTGGCCGGATGTCAGCAACAGCTGGCTGAGCGATAACCTGGAAGCCTGGCTGGGGCCATTTCTGGCCGGGATGAGCCGTTGGCGTGAGTTGGAGAAGCTCAATCTCAGTCAGGCTCTTGGCAGCCTGCTGGATTATCGGCAACAAAAGACACTGGATGAGCTTGCGCCAACCCGCCTGGTCATCCCTACCGGCCAGTCGGTCACCCTGGACTACACGGCTGAAAACGGACCGGTGCTGGCGGCCAAGCTCCAGGCCCTGTTTGGCTGGACCGAGACCCCGACCGTTGCAGGTGGCCGGGTACTGGTTGTTATCCACCTGCTCTCCCCGGCAAAACGCCCTCTGGCGGTGACAGCGGATCTGGCAAGCTTCTGGCGTAATGCCTATCCGGAGGTGCGGAAGGACATGCGCGGGCGCTACCCGAAGCATCCCTGGCCGGAAGACCCGCTCACGGCTGAGGCGAGCCAGGGCACGAAAAAACGCCCTGCTCGTTGATTCTGCCGGTAATCAGCGATTCCGGAATGGTCTCGAAATAAATGTTCCGGGGTGTAATCCACTCACCCGTAGGTGCGTGCAATTCTTCGGCCGGCATTTCTTCCAGGCTGACGTCATTGCTGGTCTGATCGCTGTGCCTGAAGCTGTCGCCCAGGACCCAGAATGGTTTGTTGTGGGCGTGGGCAGCCAGGGCGAGCAGCCGGGTTCCGCTTTTATTGATGAAATGCCCGTCTGCCAGCCAGGTATCGCATCCGGTGACCACCACATCCGCCCGGGGGACGAACAAGCCCATCTGGGCATCGGTGATCAGGGTAACCGGCACCCCCAGATCGTTCAGGGCTGTTGCCAGCTGGTGCCCCTCCATGCCGGGACTGCTTTGGGTACAGATGACGGAAAATTGATGCTGTTTGTGGACGAGCAAACGAAACAGTCCCAGCACAACCGAGCTGGCACTGTGAGTCATAATCACTGCGTTGGATGGAATCTGCCGGCGGGCGTGTCGCACTATGGTCGAACTGGCATTTTCCAGCTCGCTGGCAACCTGATTGGCCGCAGCCAGCGGCGAAATGCCGTCGGCGATACACGACTTAAATTTCCCAATGGCATTGCCAATGACCGGCATGCTGGGACGAGCTTCAAGTAGCCTGTCGAGCAGAGGCTCGAGGTCGGAAGGAGTTGGTTGGGCGGCCTTCACATAGGCGACCAGGTCACTAAGCGTTTTCAATGCCAGCTTGGTGGCCCCGGACTCGTAGTCCTTCTGGAGCCGGTCAAGCAATTGCTGTGCTCTGTCATCTAAACCGGGCATCGCTGCCATCCTTTGTCATACCAGACAAAAGATTAGCAGCGAGAGGGGCCTTTGTCCGGGAAGTTTATTCAATCACCGTGCGGCTGGTTTCCAGGTAGGCTTTGCCATTACTGGCTACACCTTCGGTATCGGCGCTCTCCGAAGCAAGGTGGATTTCCTCCAGAGTCACCGCCAGGCCATCAAACTCCTCGTTGATTTTGCCGAGAGCGTTTTCCAGGGTATAGGTCAGCTGATGAATCTCGTCCATGGCTTCCGCATCCAGCTCCCCGGAGAGAACCTCTTCCAGCTTTTTGTTGTACTCAGAGAAATTCGCTACGGCCTCTTTCAGGGTCGCGGATTCCTTGCCTTCGTAGTGTTCAACCTCTTCAGCGAATGAAGATACGGGTAGTGTCAGGGCAGCACAGGTCAGCAGCGCCAGGGTTTGTTTTCTCATGTCATAATCTCCCTTTTTGATATCAAAAATGATAATAGTTCGCGTTCAAGGTTAGGGTAAGTTTGTTCGTCTGGCAATGATTTCTGTCAGTTTTTGGGTTTGGGTTTGGGTTTGGCTTTGGTAGGACTGATGATTTTGGTGGGGATCGGGGTGGTGGGGGTATTTTTCCTTGGGAATGGAACTCGCTTCGCTCAGACACCCATTCCTGGCGTAAAAATACCCCCACCACCCCGCTCTGCCGGGAAATGGTGATGTCGCTAGGGAAAGCTTCGGTTTGGCTGAGGTTTGATTTCAGGTCTTTTCGGGCGGACATCGTTTCAGGAATACCAGAGTTGCAGGCTAACCCACGCAAAACCCTGGTAGACCGCCGCGACAACTGGCGTTACCTAAGGGTATGGGGGTATTTTATTTTTCAATAAAGAAAATGGTGTCTGAGCGAAGCGAGTTCATTTTCATTTGAAAAATAAAATACCCCCGTACCCCTTCCCCAACCCATCCAGTCTTACCAAAGGAATAAATATTGCACCCAACCAAAAGCTGTATAGAATGCGACCAACTCAACCACGCACCGAACCCAAATGAAACTGGTTTCCTTCGACATATTCCGCACCCTGGGCTTCCCGGACACCAAGGTACTCAAGCCCGAACAGTTCCTGGCCCACAAGGAACTGCTTAAAGACGCAGACTGGGTTCTGTTCCCGGAATACTGGCAATTGAACGCCCTCGTTCACGGTTTGAAGTGCCGGGTATTCCCCAGCGTTGCGAGTTACCGCATCGGCCACGACAAGATAGAAATGACCCGTGCCTTTCAGGCGGTCGCGCCAGAGCACACGCCCTGGACCCTGATCGAGGCCAATGGTCCGCAGGAACAGCAGGCTGTATGGGACGCCATGGCACTGCCGTTCGTGGCCAAGCTGCCTAAGGCCAGTATGGGTGAAGGGGTGTGGCTGATTGAGAACCGTGCAGATTGGCAGCGATATTGTGAGCAGACCAGTGTGTTATATGCCCAGGAATACCTGCCGATTGATCGGGACGCGAGGGTGGTGATCGTTGGGGATAAGGTGGTGTCCGCTTACTGGCGAACCCAGGCTGATCAGGGATTCTACAATAACGTATCGCGCGGCGGGCGCATTGATAAGGGCCCGGTTCCATCCGTGGTGACGGATCTTGCGTTACGACTGGCGCGGGAGCTTGAGGTGGATCATGCAGGATTCGACATTGCCCTGGTCGAAGGGTACCCCTACGTGCTTGAGTTCAACCGGCTGTTCGGCAACCAGGGGCTGGCCGGGGGCAGCCATCTCAAAGTGGCAATTCTGGAATACCTGCAGCGCCATGCCGAGCCCGATGACCCTGACGGGCCCACAGTGCCGCCGCCACTGTGGCCGGTTGCAGTCTGAATCCAGACGGGGCTTTTGCATTGATCGGGCCGCCGAGGAGCATGGGTAAATATGCTCATATCCGGGGGCAGGGAAAAGCCCGATGATCGCCACAATAACGGGTGCTGCAGCATTGCTGTAGCACCTATTTTTTTGCCTGTTTGCCCCTGGAGGGAAACACCATCCATGACCGAGTCTGCCAACGCCATCATCGCTGATTATTATGAGGCCGAAACCTTCGCCCGTATCAAGGCCTTTGCCGATACCCGGGAAACGCCGTTTGTTGTCATTGATACCGCTACCATCAACCGCCAGTACGATGACCTGGTGGAAGGCTTCCCGTATGCCAGCGTCTACTATGCAGTAAAAGCCAACCCGGCTCCGCAGGTGCTGACCATGCTGCGGGACAAGGGCGCCAGCTTTGACATTGCGTCGGTGTATGAGCTCGAAAAGGTCATGGGTTTGGGTGTGACTGGCGATCGGATCAGTTACGGCAACACTATCAAGAAAGCGAGAGATATTCGCACTTTCTATGAGAAAGGGGTGCGCCTGTACGCCACTGATTCCGAAGCAGATTTGCGAAACATTGCCAAGGCAGCCCCGGGCTCAAAGATTTACGTGCGTATCCTCACTGAAGGTACCCTGACTGCCGACTGGCCACTGTCCCGCAAGTTCGGCTGCCAGACCGACATGGCCATGGACCTGCTGATCCTGGCCCGCGACCTGGGCCTGGTGCCTTACGGCGTCTCCTTCCATGTGGGTTCCCAGCAACGGGAAATCGGCGCCTGGGATGCGGCTTTGGGTAAGGTAAAGGTCATTTTCGAGCGTCTGAAAGAAGAAGATGGCATCGAACTGAAGATGATCAACATGGGCGGCGGCTTCCCGGCCAACTACATCACCCGCACTAACGACCTGAAAACCTATGCCGAGGAAATCAAACGCTTCCTGGATGAGGATTTCGGCGATGAGCTGCCTGAGATCATCATCGAGCCTGGCCGTTCGTTGATTTCGAACGCTGGCGTGCTGGTCAGTGAAGTGGTGCTGATTTCAAGGAAGTCCCGCACGGCCCTGCATCGCTGGGTTTTCACCGATGTCGGCAAGTTCGGCGGCCTGATTGAAACCCTGGACGAGTCCATCAAGTTCCCGATCTACACCGAGAAATCCGGCGAGGGCGAAGACTGTGTGATCGCCGGCCCGACCTGCGACAGCGCGGACATCATGTATGAGCACCACAAGTACTCGTTGCCGCTGAATCTGGCCATTGGTGATCGTATGTATTGGCTTTCTACCGGCGCCTACACGACGACATATAGCGCCATAGAGTTTAACGGTTTTCCTCCGCTTAAGGACTATTACATCTGACACTGGGGGTGGCCGCGGGGTGGGGGTAATTTTTCCTTGGAAATGGAACTCGCTTCGCTCAGACACCCATTTCTGGCGGAAAATTTACCCCCACCCCACGGCTATCAAGTTGTAAGTGGGCTTCCTTTTGAGGGTCAGCTTTGTGGTTGGCCCTTTTGTCGTTTCAGGTCCAGGGTAAAGGTCAGTGGGAGGACCAGAACGCAATAGGCGATAATGAAACCCACTGCATATCGGGCGTCATTGCCCCAGTCAGCCAGCAAACCGCCGATCATGGGGATTGAAAACGCCATCGTGTAGCCGACCAGGAAGTTGCCTGCGGAAAGTCGACCTGTTTCTCGGGATTCAACCAATACCGGCGGTAACGCCACCAGAAGAATGAGCAGAATCCCTGCGGTCAAGCTCATAAAGGTCGCGCTGGCAATGGCCCACCAGCCGGTCAATAACAGCGTGCCGACCGTACCGATAATGCTACCGGTGGCGGCTACAATGATCGGAAGCTTCCGGCCTACCCAGTATCTCGCCATTTTTAGCATTATTAGCGATGCCACTACCTGGGCGAAGTTGTACCAGAAGAGCGCATCCGCCAGCATTTCAAAGTTGCCCTGTTGTTCCAGAAGGCTAGCCATATAGGCGTTGAGGCCGAAGAACAGGGATCCGGACAGGCCCAGTAGCAGGCCGATTCTCAGGGTGAGAGGGTTTTTCCAGTCCGGTAGCCAGGAGGGTTTTCGTACCGGACGGGCCATGTCTCTGCGTGGCAGGAACAGGGCGGAGGCTACCAGTAAGCCGGGCAATGACCAGGCCAGAAGGGTGGCCCGCCAGCTGTCGTCCATCAGTGGCATCAGCACAGGCAATGTTATACCAGCGCCGATAAACTCACCCATGAGCATGCCGTTCATGTAGATGGCAGAGCCAATGGCCAGGTGTTTTGGTTCGAGCCAGCGAGGTAACAGAGCCGGCAGTGAGGGTTGCATCATGGCGATGCCAAAGCCCATGACGGCGCTGGCCAGCATCAGTGTGATGGTATCCGGCGCAAGGCCGCGGCCTGCGGAGCCTATAACCATGATCACCATGGCAAGCGCGAGTGTGTTCCTGGGGCCCAGCCGGGCTATGGCTAGGGAGCCGGGCATGGAGCCGACCGCCAGCATCAGAATGGGAAGCGTTGTAAGGGCGCCGGTCAGGGCCTGGGACAGGCCGAGTTCGTCGCTGATGAAAGGTGCCAGCGGCGGCGCCACCAGCACCGGTATGCGCAGATAAACACCGGCCAGCCAAAGCAACACCGCCACCGGGAGCAGCTTTGCTGCCGGTGGCGGTGTTGTGGTCTCTGAAACGTCAGCCACTGGGGCCGGGCTTAGTTGTCGCCGGTATCCGGGAGATAAGCGCCGTCTTCGTCGTGAACTTCACGGCCGGTAACGGGCGGGTTGAATGCGCAGATCAGGCGCATGTCCTCGGTACCGCCACGAAGGGTGTGAGGGTCGTTCTTGTCCAGGGCGTAGAGGGTTCCGTCGCTGATCTCGTGTGTTTCGCCAGTGGCCTTGTCATAGATGCTGCCGTTGCCGGCCACGCAATAGACGGCTTCGAGGTGATGCTTGTACCAGAGGTTCAGCTCTGCACCGGCAGGGATAATGGTTTCGTGAAACGAAAATCCCATGCCATCCTTTTTCAGCAGCATACGGCGACTGGTCCAGCCCGGCCCGGAAACTTCGCGCTCGGTGCCGATGATGTCCTGAACTCGTACAATTTTCATACTTATTCCTCGTTATGTGATGGAACAGCCCAATAGTATAAACATCCCTGTCAGGCTCGGTTCAACCGCCAATCGTCGTAGGCGCCCATGGCCTGCTCGATGGCGTCGGCCAATGCCATCCGGGTTTTGTCGTCCAGGGCCCGCTGTTTATGGCAGCGTTCAAGGGCCCGGTGAATAACCCGACGGTTGGTCCGATCCAGGTGTTCCAGCCAGTGGTTGTCCGCCGGTGCCAGGTCCAGCAGTTCGCGACCGGCGTGATTGCGGTGGCTGATGTGCCACCAGTGGTTGACTGCCCTTCCTAATACAACATAGCCGAACTGGCTGTCCTGTACAGGACCAAATGTAGCGGTTCTGAGCCCATTGGTCAGTACGCCGGTATTCAGCACTGGCAGAGTCAGGCGGTCGCCGTAAAAATAACTGCCCGCAGCGCCAATCAATCCCCCGACCAGGGCACCGGCGCCCAGTGAGTGGCCCAGAGTCAGTGCATCCACGCCGGCCCCACCGACAGCACCGGCTCCGAACCCGGCTGTCGCAAGGTAACGGCGGTTGACCCCCCAGGCCTTGCGGCTGTCCTCGCTGAACAGGTCATGTTCACTGTGCCACTCAAGCTCGGCTTCCTGGCGCTCTACACGGTGATGCTCATAGAGTCGTTCGATGGCGATTCGCAGATGCTGCTCCCGTTTTCGCTGATTATCATACCAACTGGCCCGCAGCTGCCTGGCAAGTTCGTCATCAGACATTTCGCTGGTCTGGAGTGTGGTTAGCGTGCGCTTCTCACGAAACGACATCATATCTTCCAGGGTACGGGCAATCAGTGCCGCCGCTTCAGTTCGGCGTTGGCGTCGTTGGGCGAGCAAAAATTCAGTCGCCTGTTCCAGAGGCTGCTCCCAGTCCGGTTCCAGCTGGCCGAATGCCCGCAAAAGGCTGATATGTTGCTCAAACGGAGCGGTAACCGCATCGAACTTGCGAACTACCTGGAAGAACTGGCCAAGCGCGCGCATCCAGGTGTCGCTGTAATCGTCCTCGCCGATACTGTTGATCAGCGCCAGGCTCGGTTGTCCAGTCCAGCGCAGGATGGTCATTTCCGCTTCATGCTGGGCGCTGTAGGGCACAGAGCCATCAACCACATAAATAATGCCTGCACCTTCGGTCAACGGGGCCAGCAACTCACATTCATCGGTAAATCCGCCATCGTCACGGTGCTGGACAATAAAGGCCTTCACGGTTTCCGCACGGTCGGAGGCCGAAACGCTGTGGGCCTCCAGCCATTCCAGGACTCGCCGCGGGCGCTGGAAACCCGGAGTATCCACCAGGGTGTACAGGGTTTTTCCATCCACGGTCAGCGGGTACTCCTGGCGCTGACGAGTAGTTCCGGGTTCCAGGGCGATGGCGATGGCATCGTTCTGGGATAAGGTGGCCACGATGCTGGATTTTCCCTTGTTGGGGTGTCCAACCACAGCGAATACGGGGGCAATCATTCTCTGTACTCATTCTGCAATGCACGGTGTATGCGGGTTTCCGGTGAGGTCATGTCCGGCGAGCTGACTACGATCCGGCTATCTCCGCATCTTTCTGCAAACCGCAGCCATTGGCTTACCTGATGAACAGGTGGCGATTGGTCCGTTTCCGCTGCCATGGGTACAAGGGCAATGAGAGTGGTTGCCGGCCAGGACTTGCGGGCTTCACGCAGAAAGTCCGCCAATTCACCGGTAGGTGGTTCCCAGCTGCGGGTAACCACCACCGCTGCAGGGTTGGAACTGGCAGCAAGAAGCTTTCCAGCGGTGTGGATGACGCTGTTGTCATGCTGAAGCGGCGCATTGCCACCTGCGGAATGAATGTCGCGATAACCAGCCGCCAGAGCGTCAGGGAGTTCCGGCTCACCGGCACCTGCCCAGCGGATAAGTACCTGTCCGCCGGGCAGCGGATGCAGTTGCCCGGATGTGCTCGTGTCTGGCTGGTCTGCAGCATCGTTGTGACGGTTGCCGGTGTCCAGAGCGGGGGTTTCCATCCGGTACTGCAGGGCGATCCTGCCGGGGTGTCTGGCCAGTTCCCTGCGGGCACGCATGCCCGGATGGACTGCTGCCAGTGCCAGTAGCACGAGCCGGGGCAAAATGACATAAGTGGCCCATACCATGGCAACAAAAGGCCACCAGCGCCCCCAGAGCGCAGGATCAGCAGTACCACCGTTATCGCTGCGGAAAAACCGGGTGGCATCCACTAGCTCCCTGTCGGGTACTGCTGCGGGCCAAAGGTTCTGCCATGGCGCGGCCAGCGTAACCAACAGATTGTAATAAGTGTCGGAACCCGTTTTCAGGGTCGTGCTCCAGCCAAAGGCAAGATCCTGAATCACCACCAGCACCAAAAGGGTGAACAATCCGGCGATTCCGAACATCAGTCCGCCGGTGTGGGCCGCGCGAGCCATCAGCATGGGCTGCAACGGCCGTAGTGCACCGGTCGGATTCGCCCCGGCAAACTTCCGTAACAGCCAGCCCCAGGGCTGCCAGCCAGCAAATGCCTGGATGGTCGTAATCGCGGCAAGCAGGCATTGGAGCAGTACAAAGGCCAGGATAACCGTGAGGTTGATTCGCTGGCCGCCCTCGTAGAACAGCAGCCCCAGCATCGCCAATACGCCGGTGATCAGTCCGACAAGTGCAAAGCCTGTGGTCAGGTGTCGCCACGGGCGCATGGGATCGTCGGTGGATAACGGCGCCCGCAGTCTGCGAACGTGCTGAAGCCACAACTCCGGGTCGGGCGACAGACCCTTGTCGCGGCAATCCAGGGCGAACCGGCGGTCGCGCCGGTGCAGGAAAGCCGCGCTCTGGTCGCTGTCTCGCTGAACCTGCTCGTCAAACTCCAGTAATCGTCGAATAGCGCTGTCTGGCATTGATTATCCTGGTGAACTGGGCGGTGAGAACCTTCCCGGAATGCTAGGATAAGGGTATCTCATAATTCGGTGCCAGACATACCATGACCAACCACCTCATGAACCTGCGTCACGTTCCCGATGACGAAGCGGATGAAATCCGCGAGTTGTTCGAGGCCCATGAAGTGCCCTATTACGAAACCCCACCGAGCCGCTGGGGCATCAGCATGGGCGGTTTCTGGGTTCATGATAACGATGAGGCCAGGCGTGCCAGGGAGCTGCTGGATGACTATCAGCGGGAACGTCTGCAACGTCAACGTGTCGCGTACGAGAGAGATCTCGAGGAAGGGCGGACCGGAGGATTCTGGTTTCGGTTGCGCCATAGGCCGGTAACCACCATCGCGGCGTGCCTCGCTATCCTGGTTATCCTGGGGCTCACCGTGGCGCCGTTTATTACGATTTAGTTGCCCCTCTGATCTTTTGCTTTGCTGACCTGATTGCTGTTCTCAGAGTGTCGGGCCAGAAAGTCCGTGGCTTTTTCAACGGCATCGCCGGCGGTCAGGAAGCTGGTTATATGGCCCCGCAGATGCATCAGGTACAACTCGCTCTCAACGCCATGATCTGTCAGGCGAGCCCGGAACTCCTTCGCCTGGCTGGCGGGTACCAGCATGTCCTGAGCACCATGGAACAGAAAGAAAGGCGGTGCCCCAGTGGTGATATGGGTGATCGGAGAGGCTGCCTGGTAGACACCGGGAATGTCCTCCTGTTCGCCATCGAGAAACTGACGGATCAGTTTTCCGGAGCCGAAGGCCCGGAGATCGCCCGGCAGGCCACCGGCAACAACGGCCACTGGTTTGGCGTGCTCCCCGCCGTGGGGCTGATTTAGCGGATGTCCGGACTCTGCGACCAGGGCCATCAGGCTGACCAGGTGGGCACCGGATGAAAACCCGAATGCACTGATCGCGTTCCGGTCCAGGTGGTGGGTATCTGCCTGGCTGTGGAGCCAGCTCATGGCCACCTGCAGGTCATACAGCTGGGCCGGGAAGGTGTACTCTGGTGCAAACCGGTAGTCGATGTTCATCACCGCAAAACCCCGGCTGGCAAGGTGTTCGGCAATCCAGTTCATGTCTTCTCGTGAGCGCCGCTCCCAGCCGCCACCATGAACCAGCAGCGCTGCTGGCATCGGTTTTTCCCCTCGCGGCAGGTAAAGATCCGCCTGCAGGGACTGGGGCCAGCCGTCCGGTGAGAACGTAATATTTGACTGTGTCTCAAAACCGGTTTCCGGCTTTGGAACGGATTGTTCCGGTGCGTTCTCATGGGAAGCGCAGGCGGTCAATGCCGCACCGGCAACAATGGCCAGCAGGCGTAAGGTATTCATCGTGGCTCCATCAGTGGGACTGGCTACAGAAACCAATACGAGAGGACCCTGTTTGTGGATGCTTTTCACCAATCAGTGTCGAGTGTCCGGATATTAATACAGTGTCCTTTTTTCCGGACATCGCTATAGAGCCGCCTTTGGTGGGCTTCAGAGCCTGTTTTTTACAATGTCACTGTCCGGCCATCCGGAAACCGATGTCGTAGCCCGTCAGTAATTTCCTAAAATACATTTCATATCAACAGCTTGCTTTTTTGGCACAGGATACGCATGGGCCCAACAGTGGTGCCTGGTGTGTTTTTTGTGCGCCGGGTTCCCGTGTCTAACAAAAACAACAGGGAAAAATCATGAAAACACTACTGCAATGCACGTTGATTGGGGCGGTCACGTTAACCGTGTCTGCCTGTAAAGATGGCAATTCTCCTTTCAATCAGCTCCCGGATTTCATTCAGGGAGATATTCAGTCCAGCCATTACGATGGCATGACCAATGACCTGCTGACCGGTGGGCTTGGTGCCAGTGGCCTTGCCAGTACACCCGCACCGGCATTCGATGATCCCCTCAATCCCACGCCGGAGGAACTGCGGACGCTAGCAATTTACAACAACTATCGCGCCCTGGTGGATACCGTTCCCGGCGGTGGGTATGGCGAGTTTTTCGGGCCCCAGGTAGGCAACGGCGGTGACGGGCTGGTTTCTGGAGAAGAGCACCTGGCCTATATGTCCGTCGAGGGCAGTGATGTACCCGTTACCGTTATGGTCCAGGTACCGGACAGTTTCGATCCCAAGCAGGCCTGCATGATTACAGCGCCTTCGTCGGGCTCCCGTGGTATTTACGGTGCCATTGGCACCGCCGGGGAATGGGGGCTGAAGAAAGGCTGTGCGGTGGTCTACACCGACAAGGGCACCGGTACCGGCTCTCACAACCTGGCCACCAATGCGGCTCAGCGTATCGATGGCACCCTGACCCAGGACGATGAGCCGGTGCAGTTCCGTGCCGACCTGGACGATCAGGAAAGAGCAGACTTTAACGCCAAGTGGCCAGACCGCCTCGCTTATAAGCATGCTCATTCAAAAGCCAACCCGGAAGCGGATTGGGGCCGGCATGTGCTTCAGTCCATTGAATTTGGCTTTTACATTCTGAATGAGAAGTTCGGACAGGAAACCGGTAACGGTCGCAAGGTTATCAAAGTGAAGCCGAAGAACACCCTGGTGATCGCCTCCAGCGTATCCAACGGTGGCGGTGCCTCTGTCCGCGCGGCGGAACTGGACGACAGCGGTTTGATTGACGGTGTTGCGGTCTCGGAACCCAACGTCAATCCGCAGGTGGATACCAGCTTCACCATACGTCAGGGCAACGGTCCGGCGCTTGCCGAGCACAGCCGTAGCCTGCTGGATTACACCACTGCGCTGGCGGTGTACCAGGGCTGTGCGAATATCGCACTGGAAGTCCGCGATGTCGCCCCCCTGAATGCCACGTTCAACAACTTCACCGTGGCGGAGAATATCTGTAACTCGCTGGCCAACAAGAATTTGGTAAGCGGTGCTGACACCAAAGAGCGTGCCTCCGATGCGCTGCGTATTCTGAACGAGGAAGTGGGCATCCAGCCGGAGCAGAACCTGCTGGCACCCATCCATTTCGGTTTGGCGGTGGCCCAGAGTATTTCCATGACCTACGCCAACGCCTATGGCGAGGCCGGGGTGGAAGACCGGCTGTGTGATATCAGCCTGGCGGCCACGGGAGCTGACGGAGCGGTTACGCCGATCAGTGGCGCTCAGGAAGCTGCGCTATTTTCCGCAAGTAATGGTATTCCACCCAGTGCCGGGGTGAACCTGGTTTACGACAAAGCGGAAGGCCAGCCCACCAACCTTGCGGCCAGTGCCTCGCCCAGTACCAGCCAGCAGGATTATGGCCTGGATGCGCTGCTATGCCTGAGGAGCCTTGCGGTGGGTAGGGACATCGTTGCCGATGAGCCGCTGACAGGCGACGCGGCTGATATGTCGGAGCGCATTGCCGATGGCATCGAGCAGGTGAGAGCCACCGGTGACCTGCAGGGTAAGCCCACGGTTTTTGTGACCGGACGCGCTGATGCCATCCTGCCGATCAACCACACATCCCGGCCCTATTTTGGCCTCAATCAACGGGTTGAAGGTAGTGACAGCAAGCTGCGGTACTATGAAATTCTCAATGCCCACCATCTGGATGTTCTGAACGGATTTCCGGGCATCGCGGACCGGTACGTGCCCCTGCACCACTACTTCTTCCAGGCGCTTGATCTGGTTTGGGCGAACCTTGCCGACAAGCAGGCGTTACCCCCGAGCCAGGTGGTCAGAACCGTGCCACGAGGCAACACCTCAACACCCCTGTCCGCTGACAACCTGACCCCGATCGCGGCAAGTCCGGATGCCGGCGACCTTATCCTGTTCAGTGATGACCAGGTACAGATCCCGGACTGAAGCGCCTGTTAGCCGGCCCGTTCAGGTTAACGGCCGGCTTTGTTTGCCCCCGTTCCGGGGGCGCCATATACTTCCGTCACTGCACCCGGTTCGCCGGGTGCCATGGGTATTGCCATGAATATTATCCAACCCGGTGGTACAGGGTACATGACAGAGCTGTTTACAGATAAAAACAAGAGTGGCCTGACCAGGGACCTGATCGAAGCCCTGTTCCCGATGTTTGAAGAAGCCAGTGCAGGGGCCATTGCCGTTGACCACGAAACCCGTATTACCTGGATCAACAGCAGTTATTCGCACCTGCTGGGGCTGGGCGATCCCCAGTCCGTCATTGGCAAGCTGGTCCGTCAGGTGATTCCGCACACACGGATGCCGGAGGTGGTCGAAACGGGGAAACCGCTGCTGCTTGATATCATGGAACATAACCAGCAACAGCTGGTGGTTACCCGTTTGCCTTTTTACGATGACGACGGACAGATCATGGGGGCGGTAGCGTTTGTGCTGTATGACGATCTGCAACCGCTGACGCCGCTGGTGGCCAAGTATCGTCGCCTGCATCAGGATCTCGCGGCTGCCCGCAAGGCGCTGGCCAAAAAGGCCCGTGGAACCCGCTATAACCTCGCCGACTTTGTTGGTGCCAGCCCGGCAGCCCTGGAGGTCAAACGCCGGGCCCGGCTCGCAGCTGGCCGTGATATGCCCGTGTTGCTTCTGGGTGAGACCGGCACCGGCAAGGAGGTCCTGGCCCAGGCGATTCATTCCGTCTCCGTACGTTCTGAAAAGCCGTTTGTGGGGGTAAACGTTGCCGCCATTCCAGACAATCTCCTGGAAGCCGAGTTTTTTGGCGTTGCGCCAGGTGCCTACACGGGCGCCGATCGTCGTACCCGCGAAGGTAAATTCCAGCTGGCTAACGGTGGCACGCTGTTCCTGGACGAAGTCGGCGACATGCCGCTACCGCTGCAGGCCAAGTTGCTGAGAGCGTTGCAGGAAGGTGAAATCGAGCCGTTGGGCTCAAACAAGGTGGCATCGGTGGATGTGCGTGTCATTGCCGCGACCAGCCGGAACCTGGAAGCAATGATCGCCGAGGGAGAATTCCGTTCGGACCTGTATTACCGTTTGAATGTGCTGGAAATACCCATACCCCCGCTTCGTGATCGGCTGGCGGATCTGGGGGTTTTGTGTGAGGCGTTGTTGGGAGAGATTTGCGACGGCCTGGAAATGAGAGGGGAGATCACCGATGCCGGTGTCGCCGCCCTGGGTGGATATGACTGGCCAGGCAATATACGTGAACTGCGTAATGTCCTCGAGCGGGCCCTGACCATGGGTGAGGATGGTGGTTTACTGGATGCAGACGCCATCTTCAAGGTGTTACCCCGCAGCGGCAACCGGCCAGCCTCTTCGTTAATGCCGCAGCCGGTGCGCCCACTTGCTAAAACCCTGGCCGATGCAGAGTCGCAGGCTATTGAAGAGGCACTGGTGGCAAGCCGCGGAAACCGGACCCGCGCGGCCAAGCTGCTGGGAATTTCACGGTCAGTGCTTTATGAGAAGCTGGCCAAACTGTCCTGAAACCAGGACAGCTGTCCCGCGATCCGTACAAACCCCTACGACTGAAGGCTAACTCTGTCCGGGATTCCGGACTATTTGCAATTTCCTCTTTCACTTAATATTTCTATCTGTTTGATAAATAGATTAAAAGTTTGATTGGCACAGTGTCTGCTATATCCCGGGCGCAGGACGTCAGAACAACGCAGAAAACAAGACTGGCGCTTTCGTTGGACCCGAAAATAATTTACTTGTCCGTCCCGTTTCCTGCGATGTCTGACTACACTTGGATCAGGCCTGCTGGAATATTCCTGTTTGGCCGAATACAACAACAATGCTAGGAGACTTACCAATGAAACTCTTCAAGGCCCTTACCGGTATTGCCGGTGCGATCGCTCTGACCACAGGATCGGCTTTCGCGGATGACTTGCGCTGGAAAATGCCGGTCGCGTTCGCCACCAATTTGCCCGGCCTGGGCTCGCCCGGCGCCTGGGTTGCCGAAAACCTCACCACCGCTTCCGATGGCAGCATTCAGGTTCGTGTCTATGAACCCGGCAAGCTGGTTCCACCTTTCGATATCCTGCAGTCGGTTTCCGATGGCAAAGTTGAAGCAGGCTATACCTGGATCGGATATGACCAGGGCAAGGTTCCTGCGATTCCCCTGTTTGCGGCTGTTCCCTTTGGCATGAAGCCCTGGGCCTACACGGCCTGGTATTACTATGGTGGCGGCCATGAAATGCTGCAGGAAGTCTATGCCAACAAGGGCTTCGATGTGCACGCCCAGCTGTGCGGTATTATCGGGCCTGAAACAGCAGGCTGGTATTCCGAACCCATCGAAACACTGGAAGACTACAAGGGTCTGAAGATTCGCTTTGCAGGCCTGGGTGGCAAGATTCTGGAAGAACTGGGAGCTTCTGTCACCATGATGCCCGGTGGTGAGCTTTACCAGGCGCTGGAAAAAGGCACCATCGACGCGACTGAGTTTTCCATGCCCGCTATTGACCAGCTTCTTGGCTTCGACCAGGTGGTCAAGTACAACCTGTTCCCTGGTTGGCACCAGCAGTTTACCGCCCAGTACATGCTGATCAACAAGGACGAGTGGAACAAAACCACGGACGCACAGAAAGCGCTGGTTGACGCTTCCTGTACTGCTGCAACCACCCTTGGCCTGGCCGAAGGTGAGTACAAGAACGGTGCGGTTCTGGCCGGCTTCCAGGAAAAAGGCGTCCAGGCTGACCAGATCCCCCGCGAAGTTCTGAAAGAGCTGAAAGCGGTTACTGATAAAGTGATGGAGCAGGAATCGGCTAAAGATGCGGACTTCAAACGTGTCTACGAAAGCCAGAATGAGTTCCTTGAAACCTACAAGGTCTGGGACGAGCGTGCCTATGTTCCCTCCGATCTCTAGGGTTCGAGGCTGGTCCTGAGACATCGGGTCGAGCTCCGGTGTTCTCCAACCAAGTCAGGATGGCCCTTCGGGGCCATCCTTGTTTCGCAATCGGCATTCTGAGCGAGGAACTGCTGTATGACGGTGTCTGGTAAAGGCTCACCGCAGAGTGGGCGGGCATCGGTGTCCGACACCGACGAAATTCTTCATCATCACACTGAGTTACCCACAACCTGGATCAGCCAGGGTGTGGACCGTGCGCTTTCCGCGATCGGCAAGACTGCATCCTGGCTCTGGGTTGTGATAACCGGGGTTATCATCTATGCCGTCGTTGGCCGCTATGCCTTTGACGTCGGCTCTGTGACATTGGAAGAAGTTCAGTGGCATCTGGCTGGCGCAGGTTGGTTGTTGGGGCTGGCCTACACCCTGGTGGTTGATGGCCACGTGAGAGTGGATGTAATTCATGAGCGCCTTTCGCTTCGGGGCCAGGGCTGGATTGAACTGTTTGGTCTGCTCTTCCTGTTGCTACCGTTTCTGGCGCTGGCGGTCTACGAAATGTTCCCCTATGCGTACAGTTCATGGCAGCAGGGTGAAACCAGTCAGGCACCGGCCGGTCTTCCACATCGGTGGGTTCTGAAGTTCGTTCTGGCAATTTCGTTTGTCCTGCTCACTCTGGCTGCGCTATCCCGTTTGCTGAAAGTAACCGCACTGCTTTTTGGCTTTCCGAAGCCCATCCGGATCAAGACCGGAAGTAACAAGAAAGAGGATGCATCCTGATGGAGCTTGAAACGCTTTTTGTAATCGGCATGTTTCTTACATTCGGCGTGCTGCTGATGACCGGCTTTCCGGTCGCATGGGTGCTCGGTGGTACCGCTGTGATCTGGACCCTGATTGGTGTAGTTGCCGTTGAGGACTTCGGCGCTGACCTATGGTTCGATTATCAATCTTCCATGGGTCTTGTCCCCGAGCGAATATGGGACATCGTTAACAGCGAAACCCTTGTCGCTCTGCCCATGTTTATCTTTATGGGCATAATGCTCGATCAGTCCGGCGTTGCCGAAAAACTGATGAACAGCATGGTGAAACTCTTTGGCGCAGTCCGTGGTGGATATGCCGTAACCGTGGTTGTTATTGGTGTACTGCTGGCAGCCACCACCGGTATTATCGGGGCGTCCGTGGTACTGCTTGGCATGCTCTCTTTACCGGTAATGATGGAGCACAAGTACGACAAGGGCTTTGCCGTGGGTACGGCCTGCGCCACTGGTACCCTGGGAATCCTGATTCCGCCGTCGATCATGCTGGTCCTCATGGCAGACCGGCTTGCGGTTCCAGAGGCATCTGTGGGAGACCTTTTCATGGGCGCGTTCCTCCCTGGGCTGCTTCTGGGGTCCATGTACGTCGCCTATGTGATGCTCCGTCCGCTGTTTCAGCCACACATTGCGCCGGTGCCCGAGGGGACGGTGAAACCAACCTGGAGCATCGTCTGGGAGGTGGCAAAGGCAGTGGTGCCCACGGCGGCGCTGATTCTTGGGGTGCTGGGTTCTATTTTTGCCGGTATCGCCACACCCACGGAAGCTTCCGGTGTGGGTGCGCTCGGCGCTCTGTTGCTGGCGCTGATGTCGGGGCGTCTGAACGTGAAAGTGCTGAATTCTTCGGTGCAGCAGACAACGCGTACGGCGGCGTTTATTTTCGCTATTTTCCTGGGGGCAACAGCGTTCTCTGTAGTGCTTCGGGGGCTTGGTGGCGACCAGGTCATTGAAGACGCCTTGCTGGGGCTGCCCTTCGGACCCTACGGCGTGGTGTTGACCATCCTGTTTGCGGTGTTCCTGTTGGGGTTCTTCCTGGACTGGGTCGAGATCACGCTGATCATCCTGCCGCTGGTGGCACCGGTAGTCCAAACCCTCGGGTTCGACCTGGTGTGGTTCACCATTCTCTTTGCCATGTGCCTGCAAACGTCGTTCCTGACGCCGCCAGTAGGCTTTGCACTGTTCTACATCAAGGGTGTTGCACCACCGGAAATCGATGTGATGGATATCTACAAGGGCGTCATACCCTTCATTATTATCCAGCTGATTGCCTTGGTGATCGTATTCCTGGTGCCTGCAATCGCGACCTGGCTGCCCAGCATCGCTTACGTCTAAGGAGACAATACTAATGCGTCTAGAAAATCGGATAGCCCTGATCACCGGGGCGGGGCGGGGCATCGGCCGTGCCATTGCAGAACATTATGGCCGTGAAGGAGCCCGGGTGGCGGTGGCTGACCTCACCATTGAGAGTGCCCAGGAAGCGGTCGACGCCATCGAACAGGCCGGCGGAACCGCCATGCCTCTGGCCATGGATGTCACCGACGAGCACGCCGTTGACCGAGGTGTGGCCGCCATCGTGGAAAAATGGGGTGGGCTTGATATTGCCGTGGCCAATGCCGGTATCCAGCACATCGACCCGTTACACAAGCTCTCTTTTGACAACTGGCGCAAGGTTATGAGCGTGCACCTGGACGGCGCCTTCCTGGTCACCCGTGCCGCGCTCAACCAGATGTATGCCAGCGGTGGTGGCTCGATAATTTACATGGGCTCGGTGCATTCCCTGGAAGCATCCCCGCTGAAGGCACCTTACGTGGCTGCCAAACACGCCATGCTGGGCTTGTGCCGGGCTGTGGCCAAGGAGGGGGCGGAGCATGGGGTTCGAAGTAACATCATCTGCCCGGGTTTTGTCCGCACCCCGCTGGTGGATAAACAGATTCCTGAACAGGCGAAAGAGCTGGGCATTTCCGAGGAGGAAGTGATTAGCAAGGTCATGCTGAAAAATACAGTGGATGGGCAGTTTACCACTCTGGAAGATGTCTCAGAGCTGGCGGTGCATCTGGCCGCTTTTCCCTCGGCAGCCATGACCGGCCAGTCCATTGTGGTCAGCCACGGCTGGCATATGCAGTAAGTAACAGGAGAGACGGATGAGCAACACAGAACAATCACCGGTAGTCTGGTCTCCCTCGGAAGACACGCTTAAAAATTGCCGCATGGGCCGGTTCCAGGATTGGCTGGAGCAACAGGGCTTCGGCCCGTTTGCCGACTACCACGCCCTGCACCAGTGGTCGATTGATGAGCTGGAGACCTTCTGGCAGAAAGTCTGGGATTATTGCGGGCTGGTCTGCGAGACCCCGGCGGACAAGGTGTTGGGTAAGCGGGAAATGCCGGGTGCACAATGGTTCCCCGGGATGAAGCTTAATTTCGCCGCCAACCTGCTGCGGCTGGCGGATGGCGAACATGCCGATCGCGAAGCGGTGGTGGCCTACTGCGAAACCCGCCCTGTCCTGCGCAGGACATACGCCCAGTTGAAAGCCGATACCGGTGCGCTCGAGGCTTTTCTGCGAAACAACGGCATTCAGAAGGGTGACCGGGTTGCCGGTGTGGTAACCAATGGTTATGAAGCCCTGGTGGGCATGCTCGCCACCACCAGCCTTGGTGCCATCTGGAGCTCTGCATCACCGGATTTTGGTGTCGGTGCAATTCTTGACCGCTTCGGCCAGATCGAGCCGGCGGCGTTGGTTGTGGTCAATGGTTATGGCTACGGCGGGAAGGTCTTTAATCGCCAGGACGATTTCGCCGGCCTGATTGACGGCCTGCCAACCTTGCGTTGCGTGGTCAGCATCGAACAACTGCCGGGCGAGCCAGCCATAGCCGGTGACAAGGTTACCCACTGGGACGACGCCCTTGCCGAAGGCCAGGGCCAGGCGCCCTCCTTTACACCGCTGCCGCCGGATCACCCGGTGTATATCCTCTATTCCTCAGGTACCACCGGCAAGCCCAAGTGCATTGTCCACGGCAATGCCGGCCTGCTGGTCAACCATGCCAAGGAACTGATGCTTCACGGTGATGTAGGCCCGGAGGACCGGTTCCTCTACTTCACCACCTGTGGCTGGATGATGTGGAACTGGCAGGCCTCGGCGCTGCTGACTGGCGCCGCTGTGATAACCGTCGACGGTTCCCCGGGCTACCCGGATCTGAACTTTCTCTGGCAGTTGGTGGCTGACGAGAAAGTCACCCATTACGGTACCAGCGCCCGTTTCATTGCCGGCTGCCGCAAGGCGGAACTGAAACCGGTGAACACCCTGGACTTAAGCGCTCTGCGCGTTGTCTTCTCCACCGGTTCACCACTGTTGCCGGAAGACTATGACTGGGTCTACAGCGACGGCGCGCCTGACGTCCTGCTCGGCTCCATTGCCGGTGGCACCGACATTTGTGGCTGCTTCGTGGGTTCCACCCCGATGCTGCCGGTGCGTAGGGGTGAAATCCAGTGCCGTTTCCTGGGTGTTGATGCCGTGGCCTATGGCGACGACGGCAAGCCCGTCAGTCATGGCCGTGGGGAACTCGTCTGCCGCCAGCCGCTGCCCTCCATGCCCGTGTATTTCTGGGATGATCCGGATAACGAGCGCTACCAAGACGCCTATTTCAACACCTTCCCGGGCGTCTGGGCCCACGGCGACTTCATCGAATTCACCGAACACGGCGGCGCCGTCATCTACGGCCGCTCCGACGCTACGTTGAACCCCGGCGGTGTAAGAATTGGCACCGCCGAAATCTACCGCCAAGTAGAAACCGTGGCCGAAGTCAAAGACAGCCTCGTCGTCGGTCGCCAGATCGAGGGTGATGTGGAAGTAGTCCTGCTGGTGGTCCCCGCCGAAGGCCAAGCCCTTACCGACGACCTCCGGAAAACCCTCAAAACCCGCATCCGCCAGGGCGCCAGCCCCCGCCATGTGCCCAGGCACATCATCGAGGTACCGGACATTCCGTACACCCGCAGCGGGAAAAAAGTAGAACTGGCTGTCGCCCGCCTGATCAACGGCTCGAAAAAAGCGGATAACCGGGATGCTCTGGGTAACCCGGAGGCGTTGGACCAGATTCGTGACTGCCTTGAGGAGGCTGGGTTGTTGCCGAAGGGGTGAGGTTGCCTGTCGGATTACGCCTGCGGCTAATCCGACCCACGGCTACGTTGTTCCACGTATGGCGGGCATGCACGGGGCTTGTCGAGCGCCGGAGGCAGAGGCAACCAAAACTGTGCGGAGCCAAGGATGGCGGAGCTCAAGCGTCACAGGGATGTGCTCGAGGGTGTTTTGGTTGCCTCTGCCTCCGGCGCGACACTCCCAATCACGACCAAACCCAAAATGTCCGAAAGTTTCGTAAATTCCTGCCTTTTCATCGTCCTGTAACGGGTTTTAACGCATTTTTAGTCGGTTCTTATACTAAGATCGTAACCAGAATTGCCAAAAAAATGCTATCTTAGTAGGTCTATCAAAAGTTCCCGAATCAGTCATTGCTCAGGTTGGGCGTTCACAAGACACCTGACCCTGCCATGACCGTCCTGAACTCACACACTAGCCTGAGGACGAAAATGACGTCATCCAAAGCCAAGATCATCTACACACTGACCGACGAGGCACCTGCTCTCGCCACCCGGTCACTTCTTCCCATCCTGGAAACCTACGCCAGGCCCGCAGGCATCGAATTCGGCACCAGCGATATCTCCCTCGCCGCCCGCATCCTGGCGCTGTTCCCCGACTATCTGGAAGAAAACCAGCGCGTACCCGACGACCTGAAAGCGCTGGGCGACTACACCAAGGACCCGGAAGCGAACATCATCAAGCTTCCCAACATCAGCGCTTCCATCCCCCAGTTGCGGGCCGCCATCAACGAGCTTAACGACCAGGGTTACAAGCTTCCCGAGTACAAGGAGAATCCGGAGACCGACGAAGAAAAGGAAATTCACGCCCGCTATTCCAAAGTACTGGGTAGCGCGGTTAACCCGGTACTGCGTGAAGGCAACTCCGATCGTCGCGCGCCGACCGCAGTCAAAGCTTTTGCTCGTAAGTATCCCCATACCATGGGTGAGTGGAGCCCGGCGTCACGCACCCACGTGGCCCACATGCGCGGTGGTGACTTCTATTCCAACGAACAGTCACTGACCCTGGACAAGGCCACCAACGCCCGCATCGTCTTCGAAAATGCCAAAGGCGAGCAGACTGTGCTGAAAAGCGAGTTGCCGCTTCAGGAAGGCGAAGTGCTGGACGGCATGTTCATGAGCTGCAAGGCCCTGCAAAAGTTCTTCGAGGATTGCATCGAAGACTGCGAGAAAACCGGCGTGATGTTTTCCCTGCACGTCAAGGCCACCATGATGAAGATCTCCCACCCGATCGTGTTCGGTCATGCGGTGAAGATTTACTTCAAAGAACTGTTCGACAAGTATGGCGAGCTGTTTGACGAGCTGGGTGTGAACCCCAACAACGGCCTGTCCAGTGTGACCGAGAAGATCAAGGAACTGCCGGAATCCAAACAGGAACAGATCCTCGAAGACCTGCACGCCTGCTACGAGCACCGCCCGGAAATTGCCATGGTGGATTCGGTGAAAGGCATCACCAACCTGCACGTGCCCAGTGACGTGATTGTGGACGCTTCCATGCCGGCGATGATCCGTAACTCAGGCAAGATGTGGGCGCGGGACAACAAGCTCAAGGACACCAAGGCGGTGATGCCGGAGAGCACCTACGCCACTATCTACCAGGAAGTGATCAACTTCTGTAAGACCCACGGTGCATTTGATCCTACCACCATGGGTACCGTACCTAACGTTGGCCTGATGGCCCAGAAGGCCGAGGAATACGGCTCCCACGACAAGACCTTTGAAATCAAGGAAGACGGCATTGTTCGTGTGATTGCCGAAGACGGCACTGTGTTGACCAATCACAAAGTCGAAAAGGGTGACATCTGGCGCGCCTGCCAGACCAAGGACCTGCCGATTCGCGACTGGGTCAAACTGGCGGTTAACCGTGCCCGTGCTACCGGTATGCCGGCACTGTTCTGGCTCGACGACGAGCGGCCGCACGATGCCCAACTGATCAAGAAAGTCGAGATGTACCTGAAGGAACACGATACCGAAGGCCTGGATATCCTCATCAAGTCACCGGTCCGTGCCATCCGCTGGACCATGGAGCGACTGATTCGCGGTCTCGACACCATCTCCGTAACCGGCAACGTGCTGCGTGACTATCTCACCGACCTGTTCCCGATCCTGGAGCTGGGCACCAGCGCCAAGATGCTCTCCATCGTCCCGCTGCTCAACGGCGGTGGCCTGTATGAGACCGGCGCCGGCGGTTCCGCACCCAAGCATGTTCAGCAGTTGTTGCAGGAAAATCACTTGCGCTGGGACTCACTGGGTGAATTTCTGGCGATCGCGGTTTCCCTCGAAGAATTGGGTGAAAAGCAAAGCAACGAGCGTGCTCGCCTGCTGGGTCTGACCCTGGACAAGGCCACAGAGCGTCTGCTGGAAAACAACCAGTCGCCGTCGCGCAATACGGGTGAGCTCGACAACCGAGGCAGCCACTTCCATCTGGCCCGTTACTGGGCGGAAGAACTGTCGAAGCAGGACGACGACAAGGATCTGAAAACCTTCTTCGAAAAGCTGTCCAAGCAGCTCGAAGACAACAAGGACAAGATCCTGGAGGAAATGAGCGTGATCCAGGGCCAGCCCGCGGACATCGGTGGTTACTACCACCCGCCCGCAGAAAAGGTTTGCAAGATCATGCAGCCGAGCGATACCTTCAACAAGATCCTGGCCGACGCCCGGGCATCCGTGAAGTAATCCAGTGTCGGGCAATCCGGGCGTTTCGCCTGGTTGCCTGAACAAAAAAGCCGGACAGCCTGCGAGGGCTCTCCGGTTTTTTTTGGTTCTGGATACAGCGCTATTCTGCCGGGGCTGGATCGAGAGCTCTGGAAAAGGTTCGAAGGTCTGCCAGTGGCAGAGCCCGTGAATACCAGAAGCCCTGGTAAGCCGTGCATCCGAATTGCTGCAATAATCTGAACTGTTCCTCGGTTTCCACCCCCTCGGCTACCACACTCATTCCCAACTCCGTAGCCATTGACAGGGTTCCACGGGTGATGGCGGCATCACGATCATTGGAAGTAATGCCATTAACAAACGTACGGTCGATCTTGATTTTGTTAACCGGCATGTCACGCATGTAACTGAGGCTTGAGAATCCGGTGCCGAAGTCGTCGATGGCGACTTCAATACCCAGGCTCCGGATTTCCCGCAATTGCCGGATAACATCCTTCGGGTCGTTCAGAAAAACGTTCTCGGTAATTTCAACGCAGAGCTGGCCTGGCGCCAGCCGGTATTGATCATTAAGACGAGCCAGTCGTTCAATCAGATTGTGGCGATGGAACTGCAGTGGCGAGAGGTTTATGGAGATGCTTGTCACACCAATTTCAGCCAGTTCCGCTGCCCTGGAAAAGGCCTCCTGCATGACCCATTCACTGATGGGAAGAATCTGCCCTGTGCGCTCCGCCAGAGGTATATATTCGGCAGGCGAGATATAGCCGCGGTCGGGGTGATTCCAGCGAATCAATGCTTCAACCCCGGCGATGGCCAGGTCGTTATTGAACAGAGGCTGGTAGAACAGTTCGAACTGGTTGGTGGCCAGTGCTTGCTGAAGTTGCTGGCGTAATGCGACTTCGTGCTGCACGCGGCGGTCGAGGGTCTGGTTGAACCATTGCCAGTTGTTGCCACCGAGCTTTTTGGCCTCGTACATCGCCATGTCGGATTGCTGGATCAACAGCATGGAGTTATCCAGTGCGTCGCTGGCCGTTGCGATGCCAATCGCCGCAGACAGGGTGATCTCCACGTCCTCGTTCAGAAACGGCTGGGAGAACTGTTCGAGGATCAGATCGGCAATCCGGTTAATGGACTGGCGTTCAGCGGGGGCGGGCAAAATCGCGACAAATTCATCACCACCGAACCGTACCAGGGTGGAATCAGCGGGAAGGACGGCATCCAGGCGCCGGGCTGTCTGGGCCAGGATTTCATCGCCAAAGGCATGGCCCAGGCTGTCGTTGATGGGCTTGAAACCGTCCAGGTCAATGAACAGGGCATGGATGGCCAGTTGCCGGGCGCGGGCCAGATGACAAATTCCCTGCAGATGGGATTCCAGGTAAATGCGGTTGGGGAGCCCGGTCAGGGAATCGTGGCTGGCCTGAAAGGTGAGAACTTCTTGCTGTCGTATACGGTCAGTGATGTCGGTCTGGATACCAATAAAGTGTGTGACTTCGTCGCTGGCATCTCGAACCGGCGCAATGTAGAGGTCGTTCCAGAAGCTGCTGCCATCTTTACGATAATTCAGCAGTGATGTGTGAACCTCGCGCATGTCTGCAAGGCCTGCGCGAATGCTGGCAATGGCTGCGGGGCTGGTGTCGGGCCCTTGGAGGACACGGCAGTTCCAGCCAATCATGTCTTCGGTCTTGTAGCCGGTCATCCGTTCAAATGCCGGATTCACATAAACAAGCGGAAAACCGGACTTCCCGGCGTCGGCAATGGTTATCCCGCTTGACGACGCTTCCACGCTGCGCTCCAGTATGCGCAGGCGGGCTTCTGTCTGGCGTTCTCGGGTCCGGTCCCTGGCCTGCCCGTGCACACCGGTAATCTGACCGTTCACGATGATGGGAATATTGAGAATATCCAGTTGCAGGATCTCTCCGCGCATATTTTCTATCCGGATTTCGTAGCGCTGATGCTTTCCGGTCAGTGTCGCCTCGAAATAGCGACGGGTTCGTTCCAGATCCTCTGTCACGACTAGCATTTCATAATGCTGGCCCAGGATCTCTTCTTCCTTTGCCTGAATAAGGTCACAGCCTGCCTGATTGATTTGCACGAATTCGCCTGCGGGCGTCAGGGTAAACACCGCGTCGGGGTTGTGGGTGAACAATGAACGGTAATGCTGTTCGTTGTATTCGTGCGAATTCGAGTCCGGCACGTTTTGCCTCTCCGGGAACTGTCGGCTGAAACTGACGGGATGTCATGCTTCCCCTACACTAGGCCAGAAAGCGAAAAATAGCATCTCCGGTGTGTTCCGCTTCGTTAGCGGAACGTAATCAATTGCAAACTGCACTCGACGCCCAGGCTCCCAGTGACTAACTTCAGGGTATACCGTAATATTTTCTTTGTTCCCCCGGTGTGTGCACGATCGGGGACACTGCCGGCATCCGGGGATAGTATTTGAATGGAAAAGCTTAAAGGCCGCCGTGCGCCGCTGCGACGATCCTTGTGGGTTGTGGGCGTCTACCTGCTGGCGGGATGGTTATGGATAACATTTTCGGATTATCTGGCGGGGCAATGGTTTCCCGATCCGGAAACACTGCGCCGGGTACAGACCTACAAGGGCATTCTGTTTGTCCTGGTGACGGCTCTGGTGCTGTTTCTGGCACTGATGCGGCAACTCAGCAGCGACCGGACCATGTTGTCATTGCATCACCATCAACGGGAAGAAATACGGCAGCTGAACCAGTTTCGTGAAAGTGTGATTGAACGGGCAAATGTATGGATCAACGTGCTTGATCCCATGGGACGGGTCGTTCTCTGGAACAAGGCCGCAGAGGAAATCAGCGGCTACCATCGCGACGAGGTTCTGAACTCTGACCAGATCTGGCAGTGGCTGTATCCGAACGAGGATCATCGGGCAAAAATCCGTGGCTGTGCCGAGGATATTCTTCGGGATGATGGTGAAGTAGTCGGTTATGAAACCCGGATTACCACCAAGGGGGGCCGTAAGCGGCTGCTGTCCTGGAATTCCCGCAGCCTCCGGAATGATGAGGGTGAAATTGTCGGCTCCATAGCCATTGGCCAGGACATTACCGACATTCGTGAGGCGGAGACCACCATTCGTAAGCGTGAACGCCAGTTGTCCACGCTTATGGACAACCTGCCCGGCATGGCCTACCGCTGTTGCTATGATGAGCACTGGACCATGCTGTTTGTATCCAGCGGATGCCGCGATCTGACCGGGTACGAACCAGACGAGGTTGTGAACAACGAACGCGTCAGTTTTGCTGAACTGATTGCCGATGACAGCAAGGATACTATTTTGAGGGCGGTTGAGTCCGCTATTGGTAACGCCGAACCGTTTTCTATCGAATACACCATTATTCGCAAGGATGGCCGGCGTATCTGGGTCTGGGAGCGGGGGAGAGCGGTCGAGGATAATGGCGACCTGGTGCTGGAAGGGATCATCCTCGACATCTCTGATCGCAAGGCGCTTGAAGACGAATTGTCGGAGCTGGCAATACGGGATCCACTGACGGGTTTGTTTAACCGCCGTGAAATGACACGGTTACTGGATGAAGAGATTGCCCGGGCCGAACGCTATGGCCGCGCCCTGTCACTGCTATGGATCGACTTTGACCATTTCAAGAATATCAACGACGACCATGGCCATGCGGCTGGCGATTCGGTATTGAAAGCGACCAGTGCCCTGTTGGCGGACAGCGTTCGCAGTGTCGATGTGATTGGTCGTTTCGGGGGAGAGGAGTTTGTTATTCTGCTGCCGGAAATGGACCGCTTGGAAGCAAGTGAAACCGCCGAACGTCTGCGCAGGCTGATCAGTGAAACACCACAACCGCTGGGCAATGGCAATACAGTGCGGCTGACTATCAGTATTGGCATTTCAGTGTTTCCGGACAATGGCACTGATTCCCGCGCCCTCTGTGCTGCGGCCGACACCGCCATGTACCAGGCCAAATCGAGTGGTCGCAATCGGGTGGTTCTGGCGCGCTTGGCTCAAGAAGCCCATAATCCGTAGATAAATACCATAATCAAAGGTTAAGCGATGAATCGACTTGCCCGCCGTGCCCTTCATACCTGTGCCGTTCCCGATGATCTGGCTTCCGTGATTTACCGAGATGCGGAAGGAGAGATGCCGGAGCGGGCGGGCGTGAACCCGGAGGTAGTCGAGGACATCTGGCGCAGTGTGGAAAAGCTCTACCGTACCGGCGTGCATCCCGGGCTGCAGCTGTCCGTCAGACACCGGGGCGAACAGATTCTGCACCGGGCCATCGGCCATGCCACAGGTAACGGCCCTGGCGATAGGCCTGGAGCCATAAAAGTACCGATGACCACGGATACCCCCATTTGCTACTTTTCCGCCTCCAAAGCCGTTACCGCACTGTTGATGCATCTCCTGGTTGAGCAGGGGCTGGTCAACCTGATGGATCCTGTGTCCTATTACTGCCCGGAGTTTGCAGGCGGAGGTAAACGCACGATTACCGTCCATCAGATTCTTTCCCACCGTGGTGGTATACCGGCAATTCCGCGGGAAACGCCTATCGACGTTCTATGGGACAGGGATGAAATCTGGCGGTTGCTTTGTGAGGCAAAACCGGTGGAAGTGGATGGTGCCAAGGTGGCTTACCATGCCATCACTGGTGGCTTTGTGTTGCAGCGGGTGCTCGAAAAAGTCACTGGCGACAGCATTGAAGCCTTTATTGACCGCTACATCCGCAAGCCGATGGGCATGCGATGGTTTACCTACGGCATTGCTTCGGAGCATGTCTCGGAACTGGCGACCAACTACGCCACCGGGCCAACTCCGCGCTTCCCGGTATCGTGGATTGTCAATCGTGCCCTGGGCGGTGATATCCGCACCGTGGAAAGGGTGGTGAATGACCCGCGCTTCCAGGAAGCGGTGATTCCGGCCGGTAACCTGTGTGGAACAGCGGAAGAAATGGGCCGGTTTTTCCAGATGATGCTTAACGGCGGAGTCTGGAATGGCAAGCGGATCTGTAGCGAAATGACCGTCAGGCGGGCGATTCAACAATTCGGATCATTGCAGATCGACCGCACAATGATGATCCCTATGCGCTTCAGCGCCGGCATGATGCTTGGTGGCAATCCCATGGGGTTATGGGGCCAGAACAGCCGTTATGCCTTTGGGCATGTGGGCCTGATCAACAAGTTGTGCTGGGCGGATGCGGCGCGGGATATTTCCGTCAGCCTGCTCAATACCGGTGTACCGATTGTTGGCCACCACATACCTGCGCTTGCGCGTTTCATCTACACGGTCTGTGATCGGTTTCCATTGATTCCTGAAGCCCAGCGGCCGTTGGTAGCGGCCTGAACGTCCCCATGTCTGGCGGTCTCACATGGTGGCCAATTGGGCCTCAAGAATGCCCAGCACAGACGACAGGATGTCGCGGAAATCTGTCAGTGTCTGGGTTCTCTGAATGACATCTTCCCGGTTTTCATCCAACCGCTCCAGCTTGGGCACTACCCGCCTTATACCCTCGGTGATCACTTCGTACGGATAGTGGTGGTCCATAATGCTGAGCTTGTTCAATTCCGCCACTTCCTGGCTGAAGATGCTGATAATGTCGTACAGCATATCCTTGTGATGAATGGAGCTGGCTTCCCAGTAGGCATCATCTAGCAGTTCCAGTAGGGAGAGATATTCCCGCAGTGTGTCGGCGACCGATGTCTGGCTCATAATTAATTGTCCTGATTCCTGAATGGATGCACTGAATGGAACTATAGCAGGGGTTTTTGCGTGTGCTTCCAGAGGTGGGCTGACCCCACAGTCAAAATATATGAAACTCTATTCATTTTTATTGAAGTTTGTCTGACAGTTGTGCAGTATTATGTAGAACCTCGCGATAACGCATGGAACCAGAGGTCTCGGCGTATTGATCATTAATACTCAATGGAAGAGGACGATCATGGACAAAAGCCCGCATATACAGCCCTGGCCGGAGCAGCTTCGCCCGGTTAAGCTCGACCATCACGACAGTGTTCGCTCCCACATTTGCCAGCAGATCAGTACGGAAGTAGAGCGTCTGGAACGCCGCATCGAAACCCTGCGACTGATCAAAGCCCCCCATGCAGCCATCATGATCTCCACCTATGAGCGGATGATCGACCGCAAAAAGGGCTTTCTCAGGAACTGGAACATGCAGGAAAGTGCCGGTTACTGACGCTGTTCGATGCCTTCAGAGTGATAGAGAATGGCTTCGCTGCCAATCTGCTGGTTGCCGCAGTGCTCCGGATTCGGGGAAGACGTTTCTGTTTCCTCGTCCACGTTGTTGGGTTCCTCGCCCTTTGAGGTGAAAATCCGCACCTCTGAATCCAGGTAATCCACCACGACCCGGATGCAATCCGGTTCTTCGTTCTGGACTGTAATACCGGAGGTTTTCGTCAGTGACAGAGTGTCTTTCTGATCGCCTACGAATTCCTTTCTCAGTTCTGCATTACCCAGTTCCCTTCCCGTCAGGCTGGTTGCTGAAAACTCCGGCTGGTTGTAGCCACTGACGGAGAAATCCGGGCCATGAAAACGGCCGCTCCAAAGCGCACTTCTGACTTCCGGAGGATTGCTGTCGCCGTCTTCCGGTTCCCTGGCAATAAACTGGGTAGCACGGAAGATCTTGTTCATCCGTGGGTTGCTGGTCCAGTCCAGAAGGGTATAGACCCAATGCTCATCCGGACCGGGTTCTCCGCCATTATTGTTCCCGGTTTCAGTGAAGCGGATCAGCGCATTCGTGTCAGGGGTGTTATACCGTGCCCCTTCACCTTCAGTGATGCTGTCCTGCATCAGCCGACGGCCCTGATTGAAGTTGTCGACCTGATTGGAGGCAATCACATGGTGCAGCAAATCCAGTGGATTGCGGGCGCTGGAGTAACTGGTGCCATCGTCAGTGGCGGTGAGGCCCATCAACAAGTCCAGACGTTCACGGAGTTGGGCGGCAACACCCTCGTCATCTTCGCCATCAGCGGGCTCAAGTCCGCGGTAGAAGTCGAAGAAAATGGTTCGTGGCAGGATCTCGGGCAACCCTTCCTGGTTCCTGAGCTGGAAGCTCTTGAAAGATAGAGAAACACTCTCGGCCGGGTTGCGAAAATTGCTCCCTGAAGACGATTCCGGCCCACAACCGGCCAGAAACAGCGCCATTAGCGGTATGGTGGCTAAAATGCAGGAATGTCTCATTTCATGTGACCCCGAGGTGCGTATTCGTCAGTAAAACGCTAAAGTGTTTGGCGGTGTTGCCGCTAAAACCTCCGGCCACCCGCATGACAGCTGACAATAAATCAAATAACAGGCATCTGCCCTCGCGGAGATCACATTTTGCAGCAATGGAAATGTCACGTCCGGTGGCTCAGGAGTCTGATGCTTGTGCTACTGGCTGTTGTCATCCCCGCTTCGGTTATGGCGCAGGAGCGCTGTCAGGACGGCGAAATCCGGCTGAACGACGCTACCGCCAGTGTGCGCGACCTCGGTAGTTGTATCTGGTATCTGGAAGACCCCGAGCATAATCTGAGTTTCAATGACATCGTGGGTGATACCGCCGCAACCTTTACCCGCCACGAGGGCGGAGTGCTGAATTTCGGCTATACAGAGTCTGCCTTCTGGGCCCGGTTTGACCTGCAGGTAGGTGCCGGTGCCGCCCTGACTGACTGGATCCTTGAGCTGGCACTGCCTCTGGTGGATGAAGTGGTGCTTTACGTGGTCCAGAACGGTGAACTGGTGGCGCAGCGCCGCGCCGGCTACCAGGGTGACTGGTCCGGGCGTGACCTGGCGGTGCCCAATCCCACGTTCAGGTTGTCCCTGGAGCCGGGTACCTCAACACGCATCTATCTTCGAATCACCAATACCAACACTTTTCGGCTGCCGATCACACTCTGGCATCCGGATGCCTATATCGAAAAAGTGTCGGTGGACGAAGCCGTGCGCGGCATCCTGCTGGGCAGCATTCTGGCTATTCTGGCCTATAACCTGTTTGTTGCAGTCGCCGTGCGGGAGCGCAGCAATATCTACTATGTGCTCTACCTGGTATCTGCCACGGTGTTCATTGCCACTGAACAGGTGCATGGCATTCAGCTCCTGGAAGAGCGTCCTGCTCTCCTGAACAAGGAATATCTGCACTACCAGATCATCATGACCTGGTTCTGGGGCCTGCTGATGGCCCGCTCACTGCTGGAAACCCGGGAGCGATCGGCAGATCTGGACAAGGTTATCCAGCTTTGCCTGTACTCCATTATCGCGACTTTTGTGCTGTCCCTGTTTCTGCCGTATCACACGGCGATGGAGTGGATTGTACTGGCTTCGATTCTGCTCAGTATGATCCTGATTGTGGTCAGCTACCTGTCCTGGCGTTACTACAACCCGGCGGCACGATCCTACTTCTTTGCCTGGACGCTGGCGCTGGTGGGCTTCGGCATATACGGCCTCACCGTCATGGGCTATCTGCCGCTGAACATGTTCACCACCTATGCCCCGCAGTTCGGGCTGACAGCCCAGATTATCCTTTTCTCATTTGCTTTGGCTGATCGCATCAAGCAGGTCCAGGGTGAGGCGCTGGGATGGAGTCAGCGGGCTCTGGCCAACCTGCGCCGATACCAATCGTTGTTCGATAACGCCATCGAGGGTGTTTTCCAGATGTCCCTGGACCGGCGTTTTGTCACCGCCAATCCCGCAATGGCGAAACTGATGGGATACGGCAGCAGCCGTGAGCTGCTCGACCGGAATCCGGATGCGTTGGAGACCTGTTTTGCGGATGAGCGCGTGCGCCGCTGGGTGATCGGACAGTTGGAATCCCGGGGTACCGTCAAGGGTATTGAAGCGCGTTACTATACCCGTTCCGGTGAGGAGCGATGGGCGACTATTTCCCTTCACACGGTGTATGACAACGACGGCGAACCCGCCCATCTAGAGGGTACCTGTATTGATGCCACTGAACGGCACCAGCGCCAACGCATTGAACGTGAACGGGAGCAGGAACGCCTGGAGAAGGAACTGGCCCGTAACTCGGCGGAGGCCAAAAGCCAGTTCCTGGCCAACATGAGCCATGAAATCAGAACGCCGCTGGCGGCTATCATCGGTTACGGTGAAACCCTCCTTGACCCGGACCTCACAGAGCGGGAAAAACACAGCAGTGCGGAAACGGTAGTCCGCAGTGGACGGCATCTGCTGGACCTGATCAACGATATCCTCGACCACTCCAAAATTGACGCCAACAAGCTGGATGTGGATGTGGTTTCGGTCGACCTGCCGGAACTGCTGGACGAAATCCGCGCCTTTTTCGCCCCCAGGGCACGGGAAAAAGGGCTGGAGTTCCATGTTATCTGCGAATTCCCGTTGCCCGAGCAGATCGCTACCGACCCAACCCGTTTCCGGCAAATTATTATCAATCTGTGTGGAAATGCGCTTAAATTTACGGAAAAAGGGTCTATCTCCCTTAATGTCCGCTGCGATCGCAAACACTATAAGTTGGTCGCCAGAGTGGTCGACACAGGGATAGGAATGAAGCCGGAGCAGTTGGGCCGGTTGTTTGATCCCTTTGCCCAGGGCAGCGCGGCCATTGCACGGCAATACGGTGGCACCGGCCTGGGTCTGAGTATTTCCCGCCGACTTGCGGAATTGCTGGGTGGCGACATCTCGGTGGCCAGCACCTACGGTGAAGGTAGCGAATTTGAGCTATCCATTGATACCGGACCGTTGGAAGGTGTTCATTTTCTGCGCGATGCGTCGGAACTGTCACAGCGCCGGCGTGACATTCCCATGGTGGTGGCGCCCCGGTTATCCGGGCGTATTCTGTTGGCGGAAGACAACGATGTGAACCGTCGCCTGGTGTCCCTGTTGGTAAGCCGGACCGGCGCGGAACTGGTGAACGTCAATAACGGTGCCGAAGCGCTGGATCTTGCATTGCGGGAGTCGTTCGATCTTATTCTGATGGATATCCAGATGCCGGTCATGAACGGTCGAGATGCAACAGCAGCCCTTCGCGAGGCGGGTCTCAATACCCCGGTTATCGCTCTCACCGCCAATGTGATGACGGAGGACATTGCCGATTATCGGCTGGCGGGCTGCAATGATCATCTGGCCAAGCCCATCGACAAACAGCGATTTTACGAAGCGCTGGCACGTTATATGGTGGTAAGGCCGGAGACTGAGCAGGGTGGTGCCCGCCGATACTCCGGCACAGTGCTGGTGGCCGAGGACAACGAAGACAATTGCCGGCTGGTGGAGCGAATGCTGCGGGCTCAGGGTCTGGAGGTCATTACCGTGGCCAGCGGTGATCAGGCGGTACGCAGTGCGCTGTCGGACTCCGTGCAACTGGTACTGATGGACCGTCACATGCCAGAAATGGATGGGATGGAAGCTACCCGATTATTGCGCCAGGCAGGCTTTCGCCGCCCGATCATCGCTTTTACCGCTGGAGATCAGTCCGAGAATGACGCCCTCCTGGCTGCTGGGTGCGATGGGGTGTTGAACAAGCCCATCGACCAAGACCATCTGTTGATGGTCTTGAATCGTTATCTTGTGGATGTGGATAAAGAAGATAACGCTGCCGCCAGTGATGCGGATATTGCTTATCTGGCCGAGCGCTTTCTGGACGGGCTGGGGAACCGACAAGAGTTGATGTGCAAGGCGGCCAGTGCTCTTCACCGAGAGCATCTGCAAACCGAGGCCCACCAGATCAAGGGCACAGCAGGTGCCATGGGCTACCCGGAGATGACACGACAGGCAGGTATACTGGAAGCCTGTACCAGGGCTGAACGGCCAGACTGGGACCGGGTTCACAGTGAACTGCAAACCCTGAATGACATGATCGAACTGGCGTTACAGGCCCGGGAGACACAATCATGAAGATGGGTGCCGCCACCGCCAACAACAGGAAATCCTAGTAATGAGCGAAAACCAGCCGCCTAGTGCACAGCATTCGTTGAGCATGATGTACGGTACCTATGCCGACATCCTGTTTGTTCTCTTCCCGTTTCTTGTGATCAGTATGCAACGGTTGTGGGATGGCCAGCTCTACGAAACGTTACTGCGACCGGACCTGAGCATTGCCGCATCGATACTGGCGGGTCTGGCTATCGGCAAATTCGTACTGGGCCTGGTGAGCAACCGTGATCTTGGCCGCTACAAGGAGCGCATCGTTTTCTTTATTGCCCTGACGCTGTTTCTGGTTCTCGGGCCAGCCATCATCCTGATGCTCAGTATAACCGGCAACCGTGAAGTGCCCGGCTTTGTCGCTTTTGTACAGCCCATTCTGCTGATCATTGCCATTTCCCTCTACACGACCGCGGTGAGTATCAGTAATATTCTTACCCGATCCGTGCCGGATTCTGCCGGTCATGGCGGCATGCACCCGGATAGTGGTGATAAATGGGAGCCTGAAACCGTGAAGCATGAGCCGCTGGCGATCCCAAGACGAACCGGTGATGATCCCCTCTGAGGCACAGGGTAGTGCCCGGGTATCAAACAGAATCAGGAGGCAGGGTATGAACGATCTCAGAATACTGGTGGTGGAAGATGAACCGGTCATGAGGGAGAGGCTGGTGGGTATGTTATACAACGCCGGTGCGACCACGGTGGTTGAGCGGGAAGACATTGCCGGTGCCCGTGCGGCTTTTGGTGAGGCTGAGTTTCAGATCATCCTGCTGGACCTGGGGCTTCCGGATGGCAACGGTCATGAACTGATGAAAGAGTTCAAGGCCGCAGAAAGAAACCAGCATATCGTGCTGGTGACCGCGGACGATTCCATTGACAGTATCCAGAAAGCCATCAGTGCCGGAGCTAACGGTTACGTGGTAAAGCCTTACTCCCAGGAGAAGATTTACGACGTGGTCAATAACTATGCGATGGTGCACAGCGGGGACTCCGCCATGCTCGAGGGCCTGAACCGTCAGCACTGACGGCCCGGCCCGGAAGTACTTCGTTACGCGACCTGCCGCGCGATCCAGGAATTGTAGCGGTTAGCAAGCGCCCTCAGGTACCGGGCTTCAGCATCGTTGGTGTTGCCCAGCACACCTTTGAAGATCCAGCCCCTTTCGTACAAGCCGAGTACCCGCTGTTCGTCATCCAGGTTGACTCGCTGATTCAGTTTTTTGCAGATTGCATCCAGCAGCGGCAGCTTTTCGGGGCGCCTGATGGGCCCAATGCGGCTGCTTGCCGGCTGAGTTGCTGCTTTTGTTGGATGTCTCTTCATGATCTTCTCCTTGTGGTTTTGCTGCTGCAAAAACAAAACCCCGGTGCCTTGGGCAACCGGGGTTTTTGCGGAGAGGCTCGCCCGGTCGCTCCAATGGCTCCCGGGACTGGACCGAAAGCCGTCAGATAGTCTTCACCATGATGTGTGTGCACTTCCCGTTGTTCCGGTGTGCGGTGGTTTCAAGCACTGCGATCACTGAATGCTCCTGATTTCTGGACATATCTTCGGGCTCTTTGCCGGTGGATTCACCGGTTACTCTCGCTTCGGTACTGCTACCAGTGTATCGCTTGCCAAAGGCTTTGCAATAGGCAAAGTGCTTCGGCAAACCCCTACAGACGCCGCCGGAAAACCTGATCATAATTCGTTCCGTCACGTGTTTTACGTTGTGCAATCCTCTGGTGCTCACCATTTATCAGTGACGCACTGAATGGATCTCTCCTTTATACGCAGCCCAACGGGCTGCGTTTTTTTTTCGACTCCGTAAATTTTTCTGATGCAGTCGGCCGCGTGCAACGGCCCATTGTGGAAACCCCGTAGCCACTAGTTCGTACAGACGTCCCGGTATTTTTTGGTGATAATTCGTACACTAACTAACTTTCAATATTGCCAGATTCAGAGGTTGAAACCGAAGCAAATGTCCGATGAAAACGGATCAGCACAAGCCAGACTCCAGATACATGCCATAGTTGAAGTTGTTTTGCTGCTGGTGTTGGTTGGCTATATGGTCCTTGCCCAGAGCAAGATTGTAGGAGATGATTTTTCGTTCACCGTTGTCGGAGCCGCGCTGATGGCGCTGGTTACCTACTGGACGCTGAATACGTTGCGGGACGGACTGGAAGTGATTGCGGCCAGAACCGGTCGCTCAAAGCACTGAGCCAGAAGCGAGCAGTTGAATATCTTCCCAGGTTTTATGCAGTATCAGGGCGTCGTTGGCGGCACGGTGTACGGGTAGTCCGAGCTGGTTGATCACCTGCTGGCGAGAGGACGCCCATCGCCTTACCTGGTCGGCATCCAACAGCATGGAAACGGACTCAAGCTGAAATTTCGCCCGCATGTTGGCCGCGCGGAACAGGCGATGGAGCCAGAAACTGTCGAAAGTCCAGGCATCACAGAACACCTGGCCGGAAAGCAGATCATTCAGGCTGGCCGCCACCTCGGAAACTGACAGGCCTTCCTGTTCCAGGGTCTGCCGGGTAATACCATGAATCTTTTCCGCACTTTCCGACCAGTCCTGCCAAAGGACATGGGGTTGAATGAGCCAGCTGTGCAGCGTGCCATCCGGTAAGCAGATACCGACCTCAATGGGGTAACTTGAGATCAGATCAAGGCTCGAAGCCTCGAAATCAATAAACGCTGGACTGGATTCAGGTGTCATTCCGTCAGATGTTTCGTTGATGAACTGTTTGATGAGTTTACCCGCCCACTCCCGCAGACGCGAACCCATGATGGCTTTGCACTGTTACAATATGTCCACGGATGTTAGTCCACTCATGTTTCAGATCCCTTAAAGGCCCTGTTGGCCGTGGGAACAGAACCGGAATTCCCTGATGACCGATACCGTTGTTGTAATCTACTCTGGGGGCATGGACTCGTTTACCCTGCTCCATCTCGCCCGTGCCCGCGGATACAACGTTCACGCCCTGTCGTTCGATTATGGCCAGCGTCATGTCCGTGAACTGGAATGTGCGCGGCGTGAATGCTCCGGGCTGGCGATTCCCCACAAGGTAATCGATATTCGCGCCCTTGCCGGGGTTATGGCCGGGTCTGCGTTGACCGACAATCTCGCTGTGCCTGAAGGGCACTACGCAGAAGAGAGCATGAAAGCCACCGTGGTGCCCAATCGCAACATGATCCTGCTGTCGCTGGCCACCGGTTATGCGGTCACCGCCGGAGCGGTGGCTGTCTGGTATGGCGCTCATGGGGGAGATCACGCCATTTATCCTGATTGCCGGCCGGAGTTCGTGGAAAAAATGGACGCTGTTTGCCGGGTGGCCAATTATGAGCCGGTTGGTATTGATGCGCCATTTATGGGGTCTGACAAGGGAGCCATCCTGGCGGAAGGTGTGAAAATGGGGCTCGATTACAGTAATACATGGACGTGCTACAACGGCCGTGAAAAAGCCTGTGGCCGATGTGGCTCCTGTGTGGAGCGCCTGGAGGCTTTTGCCAACAACGGCCTGTCAGACCCGTTGCCTTACGAGGAAGCCAGCTGATGTATCGGGTGAAGGAGGCGTTCTACACGCTGCAGGGGGAAGGTGCACAAGCTGGCAGGGCTGCGGTATTCTGCCGCTTCAGTAAATGTAACCTGTGGACTGGCCGGGAAAAAGACCGGGCCAGCGCGGTGTGCAATTTCTGCGATACGGATTTTGTCGGAACCGATGGTCAGAATGGTGGCCGGTTCGAGACCGCAGATGCGTTGGCTGCCCATGTACGTAGTCTTTGGCCGGACGCGCCGGGGCAACCCTATGTGGTGTGTACCGGCGGCGAGCCCCTGCTGCAACTGGATGAGGAACTGGTCGATGCTTTCCACCGGGCCGGCTTCGAAGTGGGTGTGGAGACCAACGGCACTTTACCAGCGCCTGCTGGTATCGACTGGCTGTGTGTCAGCCCCAAGGCCGATGCACCGGTGGTGCTGCGCCAGTGTGATGAACTGAAAGTGATCTATCCCCAGCCGTTGGCCATGCCCGAGCGTTTTACGGATATTCAGGCCCGTCACTACTTTCTTTCTCCTATGGCGTCGCCAACACTTCCGGAAGGCGAGTCAGATCCCGTCAAACAGAGCAATACCCGCAAGGCGACCGATTACTGCCTGGCCCATCCGCAGTGGCGACTGACCCTGCAAATGCACAAGATTATCGGCATCGACTGACCGATCAGGCCATCGCCCGGATGGAGCCTGTGGCTGCAGGTGCTGCCCGTTCCCGGTGACGGTACTGGCTGGGGCTCTGGCTAGTCCAGCGTTTGAAGGCGCGGGTGAAATTGGCGGCGTCGGCGTAACCGAGCGCATCGGCAATCTGGCTCAGATTCATGGTGGTTTTTTCCAGCAGTTCACCGGCCCGCTCCAGCCGTACCTGGTCTACCAGATGCTGGAAGCTTGCCTCTTCCGCCTGCAACCGGCGCTTGAGAGTTCGCTCGGAGACAAACAGTGTGGCGGAAACTCGCGCCAGTTTTGGTGGAAAAGGATGGCTGGTTTCAATCACCCGTCGTACCCGGCAGGCGAAGCCTGCATCCTCGGTAAGCAGTCGCAATGCTTCTTCACATTGTGCTCTTGATGAGGCTGCCAGATGGTCGTCGGTAAAACGAATTGGCAATGCCAATTGTTGGCGCGGAATTACTATGGCGTCTTCGGTGGCGCCATAGACCACCGGCACTGGAATCTGCCGGCGGAAGCGATAGAAATAAGCGGGTTCCGGACCACGACGGTGGATGGAGGACCCGGCCACTGGCGCTCCCGTGAGCTGGGCACCCATCGACGCGCAACCAAACAGCATGGCGTCCATGATAAAACCCTGGAGTGGTCCCAGATCGATGTCGCAGGCAATGGCAAAAACCGCCTGGTCTCCCTGCTGGCGACCGCTGACCTGAAGATGTGGGGCCCTCAGGGTCAGGTAGCGGGTCATCAGCTCAAGGGCCTCTTCCAGAGTGCGGCTGCTCATTACAGCCGTTCCCAGGGCTCCGTGCAGCGGTAGCTTCAGTTCCCGTGCCAGCATGATGCCGAGCCCTGGTTCGCCACTTTCGATGATGGCACGGGTAACGAACTCACTGGCCTGGGACTGGCTTACCCGCAGATTCGTGGATTGCAACCGCACCGGGTCAAAGCCGACACGCCTCAGCAGCGCCTTCTCGTCAACTCCGATGGTGCGTAACAGCTCCGCCAGCAAATGCAGATAAATGGCCGGCATGCCCAGATCCTGAGTGGTTGATACTGAGGCGCGCATGGAATTTCCTCACGGTTCCTGTTGTTGTTATCTCTGGGATGAAACGTCTTGCATGATTATGACCTGTACCGCCTCGGCACCCCATGACTTCGCTGACGGGGCAATGGGATATGTAGGCCAATTAACGGCTCGTGCAGGGCTGTCTGCCCAGGAGCAGTGGCCGCGGAGCACGGTTGCAGTCAGAGGGCGAAGTCGGTTATGACGGGATTATGGTCCGAAGAGCGCCAGGGTTGGTCTGCGGCAACCGGAACGGGGCCCTTGTAACCCAGCGCCCGGGGTTCGTCGGCATTGATTGACCAGGCTGTGGCGCCGACAAGCCGTCTGGCGAGTCCCTCCGATATCAGGCTGTAATCAAGGGTGCCGCTGCGTCCCCGGTAGCGATAACTGGTCTGGTTGCAGGCAGTTTGGTCGCAGTTTTGAAACTGTCGAACGGCATTGATGTAGCCCGCTTCCGCCATCAACCGCAGCGGCGTTTCCCTCGCGTAGCTGTTCATATCGCCGGTGATCAGGGTGCCGGCCAGGTTGCCGTATTGTGGCAGTGACTCGATCCAGTGGAGGATGGCCCGGGTGGCCTCTTCACGGCTGTGACTGTAGCAGCCCTGACCGTCGTTCTGGTCTCGGTCGGGGCCTTTGGCGCCACGACAGGCTTTGGATTTCAGATGGGGCACGATAATGCGTAAGGCGCGGTCTTCGTTCGCCAGCCGGAATACCTGGGCAACCGGGGGCCTGCCGCGGTGACTGAAAGGTGCTGAGCTCAGGCGGTGGGCCCCACCCTGGGGCGTTACCCGGTCACTGCGATAAAGCAGGTCGGTGCGAATCGCATCACTTCCGGCTTTGTTGTCTGCTTCCACGTAACGCCAGTGCTCTCCCAGGGCATTGGTCAGATCGACTATTGCACTGTGGCGGCCATAGCCGTCATTTTCCAGTTCTGTCACCGCAATGATGTCAGGATCCGGAGCTTTCATCGCAGTTACCAGCCTGCTCAACTGCTGTTCGAATTGCCTGGCGGATTTTGCTCCGCGTGGGGCGGGAAATCCTCCGCCCCGGCCATCGCCGTTAAAAAGATTTCCCAGGTTCAGGGTGACTATTCTAAGCATTGCAGATTCTGGCCGAGGCGGCGCGTCAGGGCGGGGATTCGCGATCTGGAACACAGGTGGTGACAGTGGTTGTATTCGCCAGGCATCGAATCGGAAATCCAGGATTCCTGAAAGCTGGTTTACGCGGTCACCGGCGCGAATCGTGTTGTCTGCGGAGAGTGTCCCCGCTGGCCAGGGCACTGGCCGGGGATCCCTTTCGCCTTTGCCATCGTCAAGTAGCACCCGGTTTCGTTGCTGAGAGTGGAAAAGTGCTTGGGCAGGGGGCCCGGGATCCATGATTTCCGTGGGGATGATCTGGTCAGTGGCCGCAAGCGTGAGTTCGCCGTAGCGGGCAAGGTTATAGTGATCAATCACGGTCAGATTACCCGAGATGGTAACCAGCATGTTTTCAAAATGTTCCGGGCTCTGGCCATCCGGCCAGGGCAGCCTGACGGAAACGGGTTCTGGCATATGGCCGGGGCCGCACACCAGCAGGGTGTCTACGTCAGTGAGTTCGGTAAGGCCATGAAATTCCTTTACCCGCCCGGATACCCGCACCCTTTGGCCCTGGCTGCCCGCAGAGCGGCCAGTGTAGACGAAAAGCGCTTCGGAGGTTTTCGGGTTGTTGTCGGTTTCGTCGTCGGCCTGCTGCAGGTAAAAACCACGGAATCCGTCCTTGTGGCGGGCATCCATGGTGATCACTCCCTCCACGGTGACGCTCTGGCCGGCGAGTGGTGAATGGGCACCTTCTCCCTGAACTCCAGAGACCGCTGTAGCGGAGGCCCCGCAACCCTCTGCCGCGGCAATAACCGGCAGCCAAAGCGAGAAGGCAGCGGCAAATAGCTTTTGAATGGAAGCGCGGAGTGTCATCACCCGCGCAGTCTAGCAGAGCCCCGCCACCGCTTTAATAGCTCTCTCTCGGGCGGACTCGGCGATGCCAAGCTGCTCCTCGTTGGCCAGTTCCAGCTGTTGTACCATCGGGTCCGGATGCCGACTGTCGCTGTCCAGCCCGAGACGTGAAAGCACATAAGGCGCCAGGGCTGCCCGGGTGGTGAGCTCCAGGTAGCTGTCACGCATGCCATAATCGGCAGCAATGATCTCCTGTTGTGTCTTATTCAGCCGGCTGTCAGGCACCATCACCAGAGAAACCTGGCGGTTCCAGTCATCGTCGTGTTGGCTGGTATGGCGGCTACGTTGGCGAATGGTTTCCGGCTTGCCACGGAAGCGGCTGAGGGCAAAATCCCGGAACTCACGGTTGGAGTCACACCAGGCGCGCAAGTGCCAGCTCTGCCCGACGCAGACCAGGGTGTGGGGCTCAAGTGTTCGCTGCGTGACTCCTGCCGGGCTGAGAGATGCGTATTCTGCTTTCATCACTCTGCCGTGACGGGTAGCGGAAACAGCCGCCCTCATGACTTCCGGTTTTACGATGCGCTGCGGGCCGCGAACAATGGTGCTGTCCGGAAAGCTGAGGTTCAGCGATTCGAAGGTGTCACTGAGGCTGTCCTGTCGTGCCAGCAGATCCTGATACTCGCTGGCATGGCCGGTAGTGACCACTGGGCTGAAATTCGACGAAGGTATGTAACCTTTCAAATGACGGTCGTAAACCAGATTATCTGGCGCCAGTTCCCGCAGGTAGGTGTTAATATCCTTGGAAGCCTGCTGTCGCCCTATGCCAAAACTGTGGCATATGTGGTTGGTAGTGAGCCGTCCTTCCCAGAGGGCGATAATTTCAATCAGCCGGTAGCGAAGCAACAGATCCCACCGAATGGGCCAGTCCGTTTTTTTCATAACCAGGCGCTCATGGTTAGTGTGGATTGCATGAGTTGAGAGACTCGTGGTTTAAAATGGCCAGTATTAATAGCTGCCTCATGTTAACCCCTCGGGCCGTCTGCGTGTGTTACGTCACCTTAATGTAAAATAATGTTAAATCCGATGGCTGCAGCGCTACAAGTCGTTTCAAAACTTCGGCAAATGCGTAGTGGTGCAGTTCGCAAGGCCCTGCTTTAATTCGTTTTCGGCAATGTTCCGGTATTGCTGCTATTTTTTCACACACTGCTTTTCCATCTTTTTGCCAATACGCCGGAGCCAGTCTGATGACCCGCATGGTCACCTCACTTTCAGCCCTTATTCTCAGTATAGTCCTGCTGGTCAGTGGTAATGCCTTTTTGATGACTCTATTGGGTGTCCGTCTGAGTATCGAGGCGGTATCGCCGGATATCATTGGTTGGATTCTGGTGTGTTATTCCATTGGTTTTGTGCTGGGCACGTTGTACGTGCACCACATCATTGGCCGTGTCGGACATATTCGTGCGTTCGCAGTGTTTGCCGCCATGGCCGCGGTGTGCGCATTGCTATATCCCATGGCGGTGTCGGAACTGTTCTGGGCCCTGTTGCGTGCGCTTTCCGGTTTCAGTGTGGCCGGTGTTCTGGTGGTCATCGAAAGCTGGTTCAGCAGCCGTGCAACCAATGCCAACCGTGGTGCGTTGTTCGCGATCTATCAGATTGTTTTCTATCTTTCCGCGGCCGGTGGCCAGTTGCTGATCAATGTGGGTGAGCCTGCCTCGTTCATTCCGTTTTCGCTGGCAGCGGTGCTATTGACGCTGGCGCTGGTGCCGTTGTCCCTGACACGGATGGATGCTCCGGTAATAGAGCAGCATAAACGCCTGTCATTTTTTACGCTCGCCCGGGAGTCCTTTACAGGTGTGTCCGGAGCGCTGATCTGTGGTGTGATGATCGGCTCCTTTTATGCGTTGGGTCCGGTTTACGCCACCCTTGTCGGCCTGGAGGTCAGCCGGGTCTCGACCTTTATGGCCAGCGCGATCGTTGCAGCCATGATTCTGGCATGGCCCCTGGGCCTCGTCTGTGACCGTTTTGATCGCCGCCGTGTGATGTTCTGGGTGGCAGTGATGGCAGGCCTTTCAGCGGTAACCGTGGGTGTTTACGGTGCTGAACACATGTGGTTGTTGACCCTGATGGTGGGCCTGTTTACCGGACTGTCCGCCACGCTCTATCCGATCGCAGTGGCCATTACCAACGACCGGATGGAAAGCAGCCGTATTGTCTCCGCCAGCGCAACGCTGCTGCTGAGCTATGGCGTGGGCAGCGTTATTGGTCCTGTTGTAATGGCAGAACTGGTAGCCGTGCTTGGCCCCAAAGGCCTGTTCTTCGGTAATGCCGGATTCCTGGCGTTGCTGGCAGTGCTTACCAGTTATCGCATTAGCCATACCGAAGACGTGCTGGTGGCCGATCAGGAGCACTTTATCCCTGCCATGCCCGAGACCTCTGCGGTACTGACGGAAATGGATCCGCGCAACGAGGAGTTTCAGGAGTCACCGGAAGTGGTGGAGATGAAGGAAGAAGAGCTGCGCCAAACCGGCTGATCATTTCAATCTCTCGGTTTTCCCCGATTCTGTTTTGCCTTGCATATCTGTTTTTATGTCAATGGTTAGCTTACTATTGGTGACGCTATTCATTACTGCAACGTTCAGCAGTTGCATTCGTTATAATTGTAAGTTGTTGATATCCTTTACCGGAGTTTCGGACCATGAGAGATCAGTTTCCCTTTGCCGTCGCCAGAGTAACCCGGCGCTGGCGCAAGTTGCTGGACGAGCGCCTTAAAGACCTGGGTGTGACCCAGGCTCGCTGGACCACGATGGTCTACCTGCAAAAAGGCGGGGAAGGCTTGACCCAGCGCGAACTCGCTCGCCTGATGGCTATAGAGAACCCGACTCTGGTGCGGTTGCTGGACAGCCTTGAACAGCAGGGTCTGATTGAGCGCCGGCCCTGCCCGAATGACCGTCGTGCCCGCCGCCTCCACCTGACACCCGACGGCACAGAGTTCATGAATGTGCTGACGGAACGAGCCGCGAAGCTGCGTGATGAAATGCTGGAAGGCATCAGTGACGAGGACATCGAGAGTGCGGTGGCAGTCTTCCACAAGATCATGGATAACGCCGAGCGCCAGAAATAACCGTGTCTGTCCGGTTGGAGGTTTGTCGATCTGAGTGATAACACGGTTGAGGGCCTGAAAGCCCGATACGGTGAACGCTGGCGCTGGCTTGCCGTGGCCACGGTGATGTTGGGCACCATGGCAACCGTGCTGAGTGCGACCGTGGTAAACGTTGCCCTTCACGACATCATGCTGGAATTCGGTATTCGCCAGGGTCAGGTTCACTGGCTGGCCACCGGATTTATCGCAGCCATGACGACCACCATGCTGGCGTCGTCATGGCTGCTCGACCATTTTGGCGTTCGCAAGACCCTGGCTACGGCCATGCTCCTGTTTACGCTGATATCCCTGCTGGGCGGTTTTGCATCTTCACCGGAACAACTGATCGCGGCCCGTATCGGACAGGGCGCCATGGCAGGGCTGATGCAGCCCATGGGCATGTATCTGGTGTTCCGGATCTTCCCGCGCAACCGGCGCGGCCAGGCTATGGGCATCTATGGCATGGGCGTCATTCTGGCCCCTGCCTTGGGGCCGGTATTGGGCGGCTTTCTGGTGGACCAGCTGGATTGGCGCTTCGTTATGTTTGCGCCAGTACCAGTTACCCTGGCCGGCGTGTTCATGGCCTGGCGTTTTCTTCCGGTTCCGGTTTCCCGCCCGCTACCTTACCGGTTTGACCTGCCCGGGCTGGCGTTGCTGGGCGCCACTATCGGGTTGTCCCTGGATGCCCTGAACCGGCTGCAACAGTTCAGCGGACAGGAAGGACGGATTCTGGTTGAAGGTGTCATGGCGCTCTTCCTCCTGTTCCTGTTCGTGGTCCGTGAACGCAAAGCCCGATATCCATTGGTCAATATTGGCCTTTTGCGAAGTCCCAGTTTTGTATATGCCAATCTGGGGGCCATGGCTCTGGGGCTTGCGCTGTTTGGCTCCACTTATCTTGTACCGCTGTTTGTCCAGACGTCCCTCGGCTTTTCCGCAACCCAGGCTGGCCTGCTGATGCTGCCCGCGGGCATTGTACTGGGTATGACCTTTCCCCTGGCCGGTCGACTGGCGGATCGTTTGAGTGCCCGTAAACTGGTTATTTTCGGAATTATCCTGTTTGCCGCCTCCGCCATTCTGTTCGCGCTTTCGGATCTGCAGCTGGCCTTTGGTTGGCTGGCCCTGTGGACAGTGCTGGGACGTATCGGTATCGGCTTTATGCTGCCGGCTCTATCCACGGGTGCCCTGAACCCCTTGGCACCGGAACAGCTGGGCGCCGGTTCCAGCACGATCAACTTCACGCGCCAGCTCGGTGGCGCCTTTGGCGTGAACATTGTGGCGCTGACCATTGAGTTTGGCGATCATAGTGGCGGCATACCTACTATCGACGCCTTTCATTCCGCCTGGTGGCTGGTGGCAGTTTTCGTGGCGGTGGCCGCGATTCCAGTATGGAAAATGCGCGTATAGTTGTCATTCCCGAAGCAATTGATTAAGATTTCCGCACTCTTCAGGGGAGTAGCCTCCGTGCCGGTCGGTTTTGATGGCGCGGATGGTAGTCAACACACTTGGAGCTCAATCTCCGTGGCTATCATGTTTCACCCGGACAGCGGTGGAACTGGCAAGACCTGAGGCAGTTTCACCTCCATTGGGCGGACGGTGAGCTGCCTCATGTCTGAATGTCCGCCCCGGAGTTTTTCATGGACGCTTTTCTTGCCTCAACCGTGGCGGTTGCCATTGCAGAAATCGGCGACAAGACCCAGTTACTCTCGTTATTCCTGGTCGCCCGCTACGCCAGACGCCTGCCCATCATCCTGGGCATCTTTGTTGCCACCATACTCAATCATGCCCTGTCGGCTTTTTTGGGCGCCTGGATAGCACAGTGGATACCGAAAACCTGGTTACCCTGGATCCTGGCTGTCAGCTTTGTGGCTATTGCCCTGTGGTTACTGATTCCGGACAAGGATGGCAGCGAAGACTCCGCCTTTCTCGGCATGGGTGCTTTCATGGCGACGACCATCATGTTTTTCCTGGCGGAAATTGGTGACAAAACCCAGATAGCGACTGTGGTTCTGGCGGCCCGGTATACCGAGACCTTCTGGGTTATTCTGGGAACCACAGTTGGTATGCTTTTAGCCAATATACCGGTTATCATGGCTGGTAAATGGCTTATGGATCGGCTGCCACTGGCGACGGCCCGGATCGGGGCAAGCATTCTGTTCCTGATTCTGGCAATTGTTACTTTGTGGACAGCCCTGATGTCGGTTTGACCCGGCGTGTCAGCAACCTGAAATGCCGGATACCGGATTTGAAACTTATGGTTTGTAAACAGTTCACTGGCTTCATCGTCTTCTGGCTCGCACTGGTGCTGGCCCCCTCACTACAGGCGGAATCCGAGCGACAGGCTGCGGGTGAAGAGCTCAGTGGCGAAAACTCCGAGGATGAGATCTCCAATAAGCCCCGCGTACCGACATTCGATATCGAGGGTGATCTGGCCGGGCAGCTGTCGGTAATCTCGACCCGCTATGAAGATACGTTCGCTGCGATCGGTAATCGCGATAGCCTGGGCTATCTTGAGCTGGTGAAAGCCAATCCGGGGGTGGACCCCTGGCTTCCTGGTGAAGGTACCCGCATTACCGTACCCCGTCACTATGTGTTACCCGACGTGGAGCGAGAAGGTATTGTCATCAATCTGGCCGAGTATCGTTTGTACTACTTTACCGAGAACGGTGTTCAGGTGTACCCGGTAGGTGTTGGCACAGAGGATAATCCTTCGCCGCTCACTGATGCCAAAGTGACTATGCCTCTGGAGTCGCCTGCCTGGTATCCGCCTGCGAGTATCCGCGCTGAGTACGAGGCGTCAGGAGATTATCTGCCAAGAATGATTCCCCCGGGGCCAAACAATCCCCTCGGAACCCATGCGCTGATGCTGAGCGAAAAAGGTTACCTGATTCACGGTACCAACAAGCTGTTCGGAGTTGGAATGCAGGTCAGCCACGGATGTTTCCGCATGTATAACGAGGATATATCCCGGTTTGTGTATCAAGTCAGCAAGGGTACGCCAGTGCGGGTCATCAGGGAGCCGGTAAAGATTGGTATGAAAGGTAATGAAGTGTGGTTGGAAGTACACCGGCCAAAAGAGGACTACAGCGAGCAGGACCGTGAGAAGCTTTGGCGCGAAGTTTCAAACGCTGTTGAAGGTTTCCGCAGCAAAATGCCCGGCGTGGAAGTTAAGCGTATGGCCATTGAGCTTGCCGTGGACCAGGCTGACGGACTACCACGGATGATTGGTGAGCAGGTTACCCGGGTAGCCAATGAAGGTACCGAGCCGCTGCGAAACACCCCTGACGAAAACAACGGCAGAGAACAGCGTCTATGGTTCTGATCACTGCCGCCGATACGTGTGTGTGACCCTTATCCCGACTATATTCGTACTAGAGTAAGTGAAAAAGTGAATCGTGCGCCTTTTATCGTGGCCCTGGCCCGCCTGTTCTGATCCGTTGAGCGGATTCGGGAGGAGTGATGAACGCAAACCGAGCCACCCGATCAATTCCGTCCAGCCGCTTGCAATGGTGGCTGGCTACCTTCCTCCTCGGCCTTGTTCTTTCCCTGGGTTCGCTGACCCATACCGTCTTCGCACAACAGGAAGATGACTCCCCCATCGGTCTTGTCCTCACTGTCGACGGTGCCATAGGCCCTGCCACCATGGATTATGTGGTGCGGGGTATTCGCCGTGCCGAATCTGAAGGGGCTGAATTGGTGATTATCCAGATGGACACTCCCGGTGGCCTGATGGATTCCATGCGCGGCATTATCAAGGAAATCCTCTCGTCGCGGGTCCCGGTGGTCACCTGGGTTTCGCCTGCCGGTGCGCGTGCAGCCAGTGCGGGCACTTACATACTGTATGGCAGCCATGTGGCCGCCATGGCGCCGGCTACCCACCTGGGTTCCGCCACTCCGGTACAGATGGGTGGCCTGCCAGGCTCTGAAGAGTCTCCGCAGCAAGAAGAGGATACCGGGTCGGACAGTAGCGAGGGGCAGGAGAGCGAAGACGCGTCGCCCGGTAGCGAGTCTGATTCCGAAAAACGTCGGGGCGGCTCGGCGATGGAGCGCAAAGTTCTTGAGGATGCGGTCAGCTATATCCGCGGACTTGCAGAGCGCCACGGTCGTAACGCCGACTGGGCCGAAGAGGCGGTAAGAGAGGCGGTTAATCTGGGAGCTACGGAGGCTCTGGAAAAGAAGGTAGTGGATGTGGTTGCCGACAACATGACCAGTTTGCTGGAGCAGCTCGACGGTCATACCGTAAAAATGGCCGACGGTGAAAAAACACTCACCACAGCTAATATGCAGCTGACCAGGGCTGATCCGGACTGGCGTACCCGTTTGCTGTCGGTGATCACTGACCCGAACGTAGCGTATTTTCTGATGATCATCGGCTTCTACGGCATAATCTTCGAGCTGTCCAATCCGGGCGCTGTCTTCCCGGGTGTGATTGGCGCCATCTGCCTTATTCTCGCGCTGTTTGCCTTCCAGGTTCTCTCCGTCAACTACGCAGGCCTGGCGCTGATCCTGTTGGGGCTTGCCTTTATTGTCGGAGAAGCGTTCATGCCAAGCTTCGGAATATTAGGGGTAGGAGGTATTGTTGCTTTCGTGACCGGTTCCATCATTCTGATGGATGGTAGCCACCAGGATATTTCCCTGCCCACGATCGGCGGCACTGCGTTGGTCGTTGCTGGATTCACGCTCTGGACCGTCGTTCGTTTTATTGGCTTACGCCGGAAACATCCGGTCAGTGGCAGTGAACAGATCGTTCATGAGCAAGTGACAGCGCTTGATGGGTTCCGGGAGCAGGAGGGGCACTACAGAGGGCATGTCCGCCTGAGCGGTGAACGCTGGAATGCCGTGAGCCAGGCGCCTGTCAATGCGGGAGACCGACTGCATGTATCGAGCATTGAGGGGTTGACGGTCCATGTTGAACCCGAGCCAACGAAGGAGACGTTATGAATATTACCGACCTGATTCCCTATATCGCACCCACGGTGGTGCTACTGCTTATTCTGGGGGCAGCAATCAAGATCCTGCCGGAATACGAGCGTGGTGTGGTGTTTTTTCTGGGCCGTTTCCAGGGAGTCAAAGGCCCGGGCCTGATCATCGTTATCCCCGGCATACAACAGATCGTGCGGGTGGATCTGCGGGTTATCGTTCTGGATGTGCCCAGCCAGGACGTGATCTCCAAGGACAACGTCACGGTGCATGTCAACGCAGTGCTGTATTTCCGGGTGGTCGATCCCGAGCGTGCTATCATCCGGGTAGAGGATTTCGGCTCGGCAACCAGCCAGCTGGCGCAGACCACGCTGCGTTCGGTACTGGGTAAACACGATCTGGACGAGATGCTGTCCGAGCGCGACAAGCTCAATTCCGACATCCAGGAGATTATTGACTCCCAGACCGAAGAGTGGGGTATCAAGGTTGCCAATGTCGAGATCAAGCATGTTGACCTGAATGAGTCGATGATTCGTGCCATTGCACGGCAGGCAGAAGCGGAACGGGAGCGGCGCGCCAAAGTTATTCATGCCGAGGGCGAATTGCAGGCGTCGAAGAAACTGGTTGAGGCCGCGGAAGTCATGTCCAGGAATTCTGGCGCCATGCAGTTGCGCTACATGCAGACTCTGGCGGATATGAGCAACACCAACAGCTCGACGATTGTGTTTCCACTGCCGTTGGAAATGATGTCGACGTTTATGGGCAAGTCCTCTACCAAGACCTCCCCAGAGCCAGAGGCTCCAAAGAACGATAACGACGATTCATGACGGAGTGGAGTTTCAGGCACAAAAAAGGCCGGGATTTCCCGGCCTTCTCATGACGCAACAGCCTTACTTCTGGCTGGCACGCTCGAGCATGCGCTTGGCGCGCTCGTTGGCTTCGTCAGCAGCTTTCTGGGCAGCTTTGGCTGCGGCCAGAGCTTCGTCAGCTGTGCGCTGAGCGGAGCGTGCTGCGCTGGAAGCGCTGTTAGCGGTGTTCAGTGCATTGTCAGCAGTTTGCTCGGCGGAAGAAGCGTTTGCATTTGCTTCATCGATAGCGCCCTGGTCGTTAGTCGCACAACCTGCTGTCAGTGCGGTGGCCAGTGCAAACCCTGCGATCGTCAGTTTACGCATTGTAAATCCCCTTATTGGTCGTTTTATTTCCTGCGTTCCAGAAGTCGTTGTTGCAGACTTTCTGTCAAATCGGGGCCGATAGCGATAGCTGCTAACGGCGTCGTTAAACAGTGTAAAACACTCTGCACGAAAATGTTAACTAAGGATACGTAAAAGTTCCCAGGTTATGACAACAACTTAATTCTGCCGTAACGGTTTACGATGCAGGAATGGCGAAGGACCAGTGGTGTCAGGGAAGGATTCTGATGGGGGTTCCGTCGGCGACCAGTTGCCAGATTTCGTCCATTTCTTCATTACTGACGGCAATACAACCATCCGTCCAGTCCAGGCCCAGAAAAGCAAATGCCATGTCTCCCGCTTCGTTTGGCAGGCCGTGAATCATGATGCTGCCCCCGGGATCCAGGCCCCAGGATGAAGCCAGTTCGCGATCCTGTTTGTTCGGATAGGAAATATGGATGGACTTGTAGAAGTCGCTGTCAGGATTGCGCCAGTCCAGCACGTATTCCCCCTCGGGGGTGCGCTTGTCCCCCTCGAAAAGCTTGTGGCCGGACGGATTGTCACCGAGCCCGATGCGATAGCTGCGGACTACCTGCTCACCAGACAGCAGGTAAAGCCGGCGCTCCTCTTTGCGAACCAGCACCTCGCTGACCTCCGGTGCTTCAGCCATGGCGCCCATCGGCAATTCCGATGCGGTTGCCGGGCTGCCCGCAAAGGTGACCAGAAGGGCCAGGGCCATGATGCAGGTGGCTTTCAGATTGGTGATCACCGAGCCGGTAATTGGTAAAACGTTCTTCAATAGCATGCCGAATCATTCATTACTGTTTGTACACGTTATAGCACAGGAATTTTGTTAATCGAACCAATGTTTTGACGTGATTTTGTTAAAGAACTTTATTCATTGTCCATTTTCAGACCTACTTTTGTCACCCGGTCGGCCTCAGTTGCCCTGGCAACCAGCGTAACCGGCCCCAGTATTACCTTGTCACCCACGACAGGGTGTCCCTTGGTGCGGCGGGCAAAGCATTCGGCGAGTGACAGTTCTGGTGGCAATTCGTCGAACTCGATACCGTAGACCTGTTCCACATCACCTAGCAGGGCATCGCCATTGAGTACGAAATCACCGAAGAACGCTCGCTCTGCAAGATAACGCGGTGCATGCCGCCCGCTAAGGGCCTTGCCCAGTTCTGGTAGCACGGCTGGTGTGGCAAACATGGCCAGAACGTCGCCGGTGGATACTTCCAGATCCGGTGTGGGTTGATGGCAAGTGCGCTTGCGGAAGACGCCGGCAATGGCAGTATTGTCGGGAAGGCGCAGCTGTCCAAGTGGCTTTGGTGTTTCCCAGGCGGAACCTTTGAGTGGGAAAAGCATCAATTCGTGATCACCGGCAGCCGGAACGTCCAGAGGCAGGCGTCGATAGGGGTCTTCTCCAGTTGGAACCTCAAGCCGAAGTTTTCTTGCCAGTGGTGCCATGGTGGTGCCCTGTACCAACAGCGATACCAGCACGATGAAAAAGGCCACATGGAATATCAGCTGGGCCTGGGGAATGTCCGCAATGATCGGGAAAAGCGCCAGTACAATTGGTACTGCACCTCTCAAACCGACCCAACTGATAAAGCCCAGTTCACGACGGTTGAAGCCAAATGGCCAGAGTGTGGCCATTATTGTGATCGGCCGTATCAGGAAAATCAGCGCAAATGCGAGAACGAGCCCGCCGCCAGCCAGTGGTAACAGCTCAGAAGGTGTTACCAGCAAACCGAGCATCAGGAACAGGCAAAGCTGGGCCAGCCAGGCCAGGCCGTCATGAACCTGGAGTATCATCGGCATCATGCGCACGGGCCGGTTACCAATTACCACGCCGGTCAGATAGATTGCCAGGAAGCCGCTGCCACCCAGGGCATTGGTACCTGAAAATACCATGATGCCGGCGGCCACGACCAGGAGTGGGTAGAGTGACGGCGTGAGCCTGATGCGGTTGGCCATTTCTACCACAATGAACCCGCCGGCCACGCCCACGGCTCCGCCAATGCCGAACTGTTTTACCAGCATCACCAGGGCCATCCAGCCTTCGGAGGCGCCACCGGCCTCAATCATGGTAACCAGCATCAGGGTGAGGAAGATCGCCATCGGATCGTTACTGCCCGATTCGATTTCCAGGGTAGCGCTGACGCGCTCATTGAGATGAAGGCCGCGGCCCTGAAGCAGGGAAAATACGGCTGCAGCGTCTGTGGAGGAGATAATGGCGCCAATGAGCAGTGCGTTGAGCCAATGCAGATCAAACACCCACCAGGCCACCAGCCCTGCTCCGGCAGCGGTCAGAAACACGCCGAAACTTGCGAGGACCAGAGCCGGGCGTAATCCCACCCGGAAGGTTTCGGCCCGGGTGCGCATACCGCCATCCAGCAGAATGACACCAAGGGCCAGGTTGGCGATCAGGAATGCCAGCTCAAAGTCGTCAAACAGCAGGCCGCCGGGGCCGTCCTCCCCCATCATCATGCCGACAACAAGAAAGATCAGCAGTACCGGCATTCCCAGTCTGCTGGACAGCGGGCTGAGCATGATACTGATCACCAGCATCAGCGCGCCGATCAGGGTAAGAATCGGATCCATTCATGCTCCGGTTCGGGAGTAAACTTCGATAATAACAGTTTGGGCTTCGTGTCAGTGCAGTTTCAGGCGCGGATGCATGGCGCGGGTAATCCGGTCCATAAGCCAGATAATGCTGGTGCGAAGGAAACCGTGCAGAGCCACCTGATGCATACGGTACAGGGAGACGTAGAACAGGCGCGCTACTTTGCCTTCAATGTACATGCTGCGGCCCGAAAGGTTTCCCATCAGGTTACCGACAGTGGTGTAGCGGCTGAAGTTGATCAGCGAGCCATGATCGTTGTAGACGAAAGGCACCGCGTCCCCGCCTTCCAGGCGATTGCGCAGAGTCTTGAACAGCACATCTGCCTGTTGATGTGCTGCTTGTGCGCGAGGTGGTACCGGGCGATCCGAGTCTGGCTGTGGGCATTCCGCACAGTCACCGAAGGCAAAGATATCCGCATCGGTGGTGGATTCGAGCGTTTGTCTGACCTTTATCTGGTTGCCACGATTGGTCTCCAGTCCTTCCAGCTCTGACAGGAACTCAGGAGCCTTGATGCCCGCCGCCCATATGGTCATCTCGGAGGCAAGCTCGGTGCCATCCTTCATGACCAGAGTGCCCTCATGGATCTCACTGACGGGCTGGCCGGTCATCACACGGACATTCTGATGTTCCAGTTCACGGGTTGCAGCGGCAGACAGCCGCGCCGGTAGCGCGGGCAGTATTCGTTCAGCCGCCTCAATAACAGTGATAGAGACATCTTCAGGCCGCAGCTTGTTCATGCCGTAAACCGGCAGTTCCCGAGAAGCCAGGCGCAGTTCGGCGGCCAGTTCCACGCCGGTAGCGCCGGCACCGATGATGGTGATGGGCAGTTCATGGCCGTTGCCGGAATTGGCTTCGTGGTTTTTGCGCAGAAAAGCGTTGAGCATCAGGTTATGGAAACGCCGCGCCTGCTTGAGGCTATCCAGGAAAAGGCAGTGTTCCTTTGCGCCTGGGGTTCCGAAATCGTTGGCATTGCTTCCAACTGCAATTACCAGCGTGTCATAGCCAATGCGGCGCTCGGGTACTACTTCCTGCTCATCGCCATCGAGAAAGGGAGCAATCACCACTTCTTTTGCATCACGATCAAGCCCGTTCATCCGGCCCAACTGGAATTCGTAGTGATGCTTGCGTGCATGAGCGCGATAGTTGATCTCGTTGGCATTGGCATCCAGGGAGCCGGATGCTACTTCATGGAGTAACGGTTTCCAGACATGGGTCAGACCGGCATCCACAAGTGTTATTCGTGCCTTGTGTTTCTTTCCAAGCTTGTTGCCAAGGCGGGTGACCAGTTCAAGGCCGCCAGCGCCGCCACCTACGACAACGATATGGTGCAGGTTATCCATAACAGAGTGTTCCTGAAGTTAAAAAAAAGGCTCAGTGGCGGGCGCGATAGTAGTCCAGTATCGCTGCCATATCGTCCGCAAGTTCACGGACCTTTTCAGCGCTGATGTCCCGCTGGGCGAACGAGCGAAGACCAATAAGCTGCGCCTGAAGTAAACGCGCCAGCCTCGCGCAATTGGTGTCAGGCATCAGTTCGCCCCGGGTTTTTGCCTGCTCCAGCAGATCTGTCAGGGACTGTTCAATGACGCCCAGAATAGCGTTCGCCTGATCTGCGATGGCTGTGTTGGTATTGCTTGCCTCCAGCAGTGTTTTCACAATCATGCAGGCCCGGGATGGCGACACCTCTTCCGGGCTCGATCGGCGGGCAACATGGCGAAGGTAACTCTGCAGCCCATCCAGCACTGACGCAAACCCGGCCAGGTGTTCCTGAAGATCAACACCTCCCTGCTGTGCATAGGCAGCCAGGGCTTCTCCGAAAAGCCCATCCTTGTTCCCAAACGTGGCGTAAATACTTCCCGGGCGCATGTCCAGCGCCTGTTCGATCTGCTTCATGGAGGCGCCGTTGTATCCCCGCTCCCAAAACAGGTTCATTGCCTTTTCAAGGGCGACTTGTCGATCATACCGAGCATTTCTGGCCATTGCGTCTACCAACATCTGACGATTGTCATCTTTACTAATGATAACTTGAGTGAACGTTCAATAACAGTTACGGTAGAGGTGTAATTGAGTAATCATTCAAAAAAAGATTTCAGAGGAAAACGTTATGTCAGATTTCCCGATTCACGATGTGGAATCCGCACCGGAAAAATCCAGACCGCTTCTGGAGAATTCCCTCAAGGGCTTCGGCATGATTCCCGGGCTACATGGTGTGATGGCAGAAGCGCCAGGTGCGCTGGAGGCCTATCAGACACTCCATCAGCTAGTGCTGGACAGCAGCTTTGACAACGACGAGAAAACCGTAGTCTGGCAGACCATCAACGTTGAGAACGCCTGCCACTACTGTGTGCCCGCACACACCGGCATTGCCAAGATGATGGAAGTATCAGACGCCATCATCGAACCATTGCGCAATGAAACGCCTCTTCCGAGCGATAAGCTGGAAGCCCTGAGAACCTTCACCCTTGCGGTGATGAACAAGAGGGGTAATGTCAGCAAGGAAGACCTGGACGCGTTTTACAAAGCCGGCTATAAGCATCGCCAGGTTCTGGAAGTCATCCTGGTGCTCTCCCAGAAGACGCTGAGCAACTACATCAACCACATCGCGGAGACGCCGGTTGATGAACCGTTCCAGAAGTTTGCCTGGGAAAAGAAAAAGTAACCTGCTTGATGCTTTAAATCCACGGGTGCGGCTCAGCCCGCATCCGTCGCCAATATGTTTGCTTGGCGTTGGCGCTTTCTCTCCAGGCGCTTGTCCACGCACTGATCCCCATCTTTAAGAATGACCACGCACTCGAGACACTGAATACACTCGTCGTAGTCAATGCGGCCGTCTTTGCGGATGGCATCGATACCACAGCTGTTCTTGCAATGCTGACAGGGCTTTCCGCAAAGCTCTACCCGGTCCAGCCAGCTGAACAGGCGAAGTTTGCCAAGAACCGCTAACCCTGCCCCCAGTGGGCACAAATACCTGCAATAGAATTTGTGGATAAACATGCCGATCACCAACAGGCCTACGGCATAGAGCACAAAGGGCCAGGAGCGCACAAAGAAGAGTGTGATGCTGGTTTTGAAGGGTTCCACCTCCACCAGCTTTTCCGCCAGTTCCAGTGAATAAAAGGCAGTACCAACCAGTACCAGCAGAATCGGATATTTCAGCAGGATCAGCCTGCGGTGCCATTTCTCCGGCACCTTTACCTGCCGGAACTTCAGTTTCTCCCCCAGCCATGCGGCCATTTCCTGAAGTGCACCAAACGGGCACAGCCAACCACAGAACAGACCTCTGCCCCAGATGAAAAGACTGATGAACGTATAGATCCAGAGAATGAACAACACCGGGTCCATCAGGAACACGTTCAGGGAGAAGCCGTCCCAGATAGCCATGAACAGAGTGTAGATATTCACCACCGAAAGCTGTCCCTGGATGTAGAAGCCAATATAGAACAGCGTGAAGAACAGGAATCCCCAACGGAAGCGGTGGACCAGTTTTGGATAACGGCTCAGGGTGCGCTGGCGGGCAAAAAAGACCGTCAGAATAGTCAGGCTGGCGAGCAGTATTGCAATTGTCAGCCAGCGCTCTTTCCACAGCCCGATCCATACCGGTTGACGAGTGTCTTCCGGTCTGGGAGCAACCGCGACGGTTTCGAACAGCTCATCGGCGAAGGCGACCGGGATATCGAGTTGGGCGCTGTCGGCCACCAGGTGGTTTTTGCGCAGGGTAACGTTCATTTTTAGGGTGGATTCAGCACCCGGATTGAATCCGGCGTTGCCACCAACCCGGAACAACGAGGCCATTGCCACATCGGGCATGCCATCGATACCGAGACGGATGCGTTGATCAAACACGTTGATGTCGCGAATCTCGACGGCAAGGTTGTTCTGTTGTAACCCGAGCCGGTTTGGTGAGCTGCCAGGCGTGAAGTCGTCGGACAGGTGGGGATACAGGCCCCGGGACATAACCATCATAATTTGGGCATCCGGGCCGATTCGTTCTTTCAGTTGCGAAAAGCCCTCATCTCCCAGCAGGTTACGGCCCACCATGGGGGAGTTCACATAACCGAAAAACAATTCCGTGAAGGGTTCGCCGGGCTCTGGTTGCGGAGTTTCAGGATAGTCGGAAAGGGCGAATCCGGTTGCTGTCTCGAACCCGTCCGGGCTGAGACGGAAGTGGCCGATGTAACCGCGGTCAACCAGTTCCGACCAGGACAGCGGTTGGTAAAAGTCTGCCCGGGCTCGGGTTGGCGCCTCCTGACTGAATCCGTCCAGTTTTTCCCGCGCCACCTTGAGGGCTGACGACAGGATGGTATCGTTGATGATCAGAACTGATACCGTAGCCTTGCTCACGCCGTCAAAGCGCACTACATTGCCATCCGCATCCTTACCGGAGCGGTTGCCGCCGGTACTGACCACGATCTGTTCTGTCAGTGAGCGGCCCTCGTACTGATCAATGAACTCGAACAGAGGCTCTTCTCCAAGACCGTGGAGGAAGACCGGTTCATGATGATTGAGAATGCGGACGCCGGTAAACCGCCCGCGGGTGTCCAGCCCGATCAGCATGCTGATCGGTTTGCCGGCAAACCCCTGAAGGCGGCTCAGATCGAGGGACTCGTAGGCGTAACCCAGCAACTCCTGTAGCTGATACACGGGGTAAACCGGATAATCCGGCAGTTGCTCACGGATTTCAGTAGCCTTGGGGAACAGGTCCTGAATCATTGCCTGCTTGTCGTCGTCCAGCGCACTCTGCGCCGCCGGAGCAAAGCAGACAAGAACCAACAGCAGCAACAGCCGCCCGGGCATGGCATCTCTCCAGAGTTTTCTTTTTGTTTGTCAGTCCAATGCTAGAGGTTTGCCGGGCGGGCACAATGCTACCTGCGGGCTGTCGACGTGCTACTTTGTGAGGAGAAACGGAGTCCGATGGCCGGGCTTTGTGGCCGCTCAGGTAAGACGGATAACCCTCGCCATAAGCCGGCGCCAGTCAATGGGCAGGCTTTTTTCCAGACCCGCCAGTGCCGGGTCCTTTGAATGCAGTAGTTCAAAGGGGCGCTTGCTGGCGAAGATCACCGTGTTGTTGGTTTTGCTCTTGAACAGCAACAGAACGGCAAACTCACCGCGAAGCTGGCGGAAAAACGGGCCGTTAATGTCCGGTGTGCGGTGATAGTTGATGGCGAGCCAGCCATTGTCGCTGAGTGCCCGGCTGCATTGTCTGATAAACTCACGCTGCGCCTGTGTCGGGCTCATACGTTCGGAGCTGTAAAGGTCCGCGAGGATAAAGTCGGTGCTGCTGTTTGGTGCGTTGCCGAGGGCATCCCGGGCGTCGCCAATGGTGAGGCTCAGGTTTGCGGAGTCTGGCAGGCTGAAATACTCACGGGCTACTTGCAGCACGCTGGGGCGCAATTCCACCGCGTGAACCCGGCAGTCGGGCAAGAGGTGAAGCAGCGCGCTGGCCATCACCCCGCCACCCAGGCCCAGAATGGTTACGTGGGAAGGCCTTACGAAGGCTACCGGCAGCAGCATCGCGCGGCTGTATTCATGGACGGGAAGATGAGGTCTGCGGCGGTCGATTTTGCTCTGTTCAAACACCGAATCAAAGGTCATTACCCGATGTTTGCGATAGTCGATCACCAGAATGCCACCGAGAGCGTCCCGCGTATAATGGATAATCTCGCCCTTCACGGTGGTTTTCCTCGTCTGATCACTGCGACGCTATTCTGGGCATTTGCCCGGCGGTTCTCAAGCCAATTGGCCGAGCCGGAGTCTTCCATCCGATGATTGTGGCACCTTTCAACGGCCTTGCCTGTCCTCTTGATGGCGATCCCCTTGAGCCGGTGCAATCATCGTGGTGCTGCCCCACGGGCCATAATTTCGATCTGGCGCGCCAGGGATATTTGCATCTTTTGCCGGTACAGAAAAAGCGCTCCCGCGATCCCGGCGACAGCAAGGAGATGGTTGCGGCCCGCCGTCGCTTTCTGAATGCCGGTCACTACCAGCCTATTGCGGACGCGGTGAACCGCCTGATTCTGTCTGATGCTCCGGACCACGGCACGGCCCTGAATTGTCTCGATGCCGGTTGCGGAGAAGGCTACTATCTGCGGGCGCTGGCAAAGGCCGCGGAGGATAGCACCGCGCTGTCGCTGATGGGGTTGGATATCTCCAAGTGGGCCACCCTGGCGGCTGCGAAGCAGGACAAACGCCCTCGCTGGGTTGTCGGCAGTAATGCCAACCTGCCGGTGTTGCCCGGCAGCCTTGACCGGGTACTCTGCCTGTTCGGTTTTCCGGTGTACCCGGAGTTTGCCCGCGTGCTGAGGCCCGGTGGTGTGCTGTTGCAGGTGGATGCGGGGCCGGATCATTTGCGGGAGCTGCGGGAAATTGTCTATGAGTCGGTAAAGCCCGAAACTGCTACTCACAAATCAGTGCCTGAAGGTTTTGTGGAGGCGGATACGGAGGTGATCCGATATCAACTGGCTCTTGAAGAAAAAGAATCGATCAGTGATCTGCTGGCGATGACCCCCCATTTTTATAGAGCGACAGCCGAGCGACGCAGCAACGCAGAAGCGCTGACGGAGTTGTCGGTCACCATTGAGGTACGCCTGACCTGTTTCGTCCGTGAGGCTTAAGCGTTCTGCAAACGCTCAACCGCCGCCTCGGCTCCTGAGCTTTCTGCCAGGTCCAATGCCGTATGGCCGTTCGTATCAACGGATTGCTTGTCGGCTCCTGCTTCCAGCAAGCGCTCAATCAAATCAACACGATTGGACATGGCCGCGACCATCAGCGGTGATTGTAACTGGTTATCGCAAAGGTCGGGGTTGGCGCCCCTCTCCAACAACAGGCTGGCGGTTTCCAGGTGGCCGTTCCGACAGGCAAGCATCAGCAGGCTGTCGCCAGAACTGGTGCGGATGTCGATAGGTACGCCGGCTTCCAGCATGACATTCAGCGGGCCGGTTCCGCCATTTCTGGCCAGCTCGAACAGCCCCTGGGCGAAAGCGATAGCGTCCCGATCCTGCTGATTATCGGGGGTGGTGGGGCTGGCTGGTTTTTTATTGCTCACAGGCTCATCCTTACGTTAGCTGGAGATATGGATCTGGACAGAGCTACGATACCACTGTTAAAACCATGGTATCAGGCAAACAAAACACTTGAGAGTAAAGGAGACCAGAACGGTGAAAATCAAGGTTCGAGGTATTGAGGAAGGCCAGCCGGTGCCGGAGAAATTTGCGTTCGGTGTCTACAACGAACAGGACCATATGAGCTTTGGCCCTAACCGTAATCCGGAGGTGGTCTGGGAAGATGCGCCAGAGGGCACCAAAAGCTTTGTGGTGATGATGTTTGACCCGGACGTACCCAGTATTGCTGATGACGCCAACCAGGAAGGCAAAACTGTGTCGAAAGACATTCCCCGGGTGGATTTCTTCCACTGGCTGCTGGTGGATGTCCCTGCCACCACATCCCGCATTCCCGAAGGCGAAGACAGCGATGGTGTGATCCCCAAGGGCAAGGAACCCGGCCCGGGACCGTTTGGCATTCGCGGCGTGAATAATTTCACCCAGTTCCTGGCAAGCAATCCGGATATGGCTGGCACCTACGGTGGCTACGACGGCCCGTGTCCACCCTGGAACGATGAAATCATCCACCACTACCACTACGAAGTGCATGCTCTGGACGTGGAAAGTTTGGGGTTGGATGGGGAGTTTGACGGCGCGGCTGTGCGGGAAGCCATGGCGGGCCATGTACTGGCCAGTGCCCGGGTAACCGGTACCTATACGCTTAACCCGGACTTGCGCTAATGCAGGTAGCCCGGTGACGCTGCCTTCCGGCTGGCCGTTCAGGATCGGCATGGTTGCCGCAGTTGCTTTGCTGATGGCAGTACTGTGGCTGGTTCTGAGGCAGTTGGGCATGCCGGCGAGCCTGTCGCCGGATGCCCTGTCAGCCTGGATGAACGGGCAGGGTGCCTGGGGGCCGATGTTTCTGTTCCTGATGATGGTGCTGGCAGTGGTTGTAGGGCCTATACCCACCCTGCCTGTCAGTGCCGCATCCGGCCTTGCCTTCGGCATCTTTGCGGGTACAGCACTGGCTGCGATGGGCGCTCTGGCGGGTGCCATGATTGCATTCTTCATCGCCCGGATACTCGGCCGCGAAGCCCTGAAGCAGAAACTTTCCACAAACCCGGTTTTTGCCTCCGACGGCTCTCAGCGGCTGTTGTTCTGGATGGTTTTCCTGACCCGCCTGATTCCCCTGTTTTCCTTTGCCCTGATCAGTTACGCCGCTGGCGTGACCGCCATTCATGGCTGGCGGTTTGCGGTGGCATCCCTGTTGGGCATGTTGCCGATGACGTTTGTCTTTGCCGGGCTCGGAAACACCTTTGAGCTGAATCCGGCATTGACTGTTTCTGCAGCAGTAGTGGTATTGGTGATGATGAGTATTCTTCCCTGGTATCTGAGCCGAAAACCGCACTCACGGCTGGCCCGTTGGATGAACCTCTATAGGCAATCCTGAGGATTTTGGACAGGCCTGAACCTCAAGTATTCGTTGGTTCAGTTCGGTACGGAACAGTGGCGCGCCTTTTTCGTTCTTGCGGGTGATGATGTTGATAATGCCGCCGGTACCGCCGAAACCATAAACACCGTTTGAGCCCCGGATAACTTCGATACGTTCGATGGATGACGGATCAATGGAGTTCAGCGAATGCAGCCCGTCCCGGCGCATTGCTAAGCTACCGGCCAGTACTGGATATCGTACCGGCCGGGTTTGTGGAGCAGGTTAACCGGTTAGCCAGTTGACCCTCTGTTGCCTTTCTCCAGGCTGTGGACACAACTCGGATTATTTCCGCATTTTATGTCTTCAGCGCTCACGCCCTCGGCGTGTGCGGTTACACCAATGGTGAAGGCGAACAGGGCACCTACTAAGGCCAGAATTTTCATGGTTGTATCCTCCGTTTTTGCTGAGTTCCATCCACTGACTTCGCCGTTCGGCATAAACTCACAGGATGGTGTTCACAACATGGACACCCAAATCCGGAAAGCGTTACAGGAGGGCTGTAGGATATGATCAGGCTCGCTTTTCCCTGCTTATCCTTTTCTTCCTGGAAATGCTGCAATGAATTTTTCCTGTAACAGAACCCTTTTGAGTTGGTCTGAAGAGCCGATCACTAAACCCTTATCAAATCGACCGACTGGAGAGGAATGATGCGAGGTTATACATTTTTGTCCTTGATTGTGTTGCTGGCACTGCTTCCGGGCAGGGCTCTCTCTGATGCCAATAGCGATAATTTCCAGCACTTCCAGAAACTTCTTGATCAGCACCTGATTGAAAAATCACTGCCGGGAAACGCGCTGCTTTCCGCCTTTGACTATCGCTCTGCGCTGGCCGGAGATAGCCTGGATCAGACTCTGAAAGAGCAGCGAGAAACTCTGAAGGCGTTTGACCCCTCGAATCTGCAAGGACAGGCGGAATCCGTTGCCTTCTGGATCAACGCCTACAACTTCTTCATGCTCGACCAGATTCTGACTGAACGACCAGGTGGCGAACTGGTGTCATCCGTATGGGATTACGGTGGCCGTATCAATCCGTTCGTTGACAGCGTTTTTGAACGGAAGAAATTCGATATCGGCGGGCAGGACTACAGCCTCAGTCAGATGGAAAAGGAAATCCTGCTGGGCAGTGATTACGCGGATAAAGGCTGGAAAGACGCCCGGATTCACTTTGCTGTGAATTGTGCATCGGTTGGCTGTCCACCGCTGCGGGATGTTGTCTATGACGCTGATAACCTTGAAGACTTGCTGGCCGAGAATACACGACGGGCCTTCAACACAGATCGCCACCTGAAGGTGGAAGGCGATACGCTCTACGTGACCGAATTGTTCAAATGGTATGAAGAGGATTTCGAAGAGGCCGCCGGTTCGGGAAAGGCATTCATCAAGAAATGGGCGGATTCGTCCATAGCAGGGCGAGTTGCTGATACCTCGACGATGAAGTTCATTGATTACGACTGGGACCTGAACAGGCCGGCTAATTTTTCAGAATTCCGTTAACCCCTACCCATTAATATTACCCACAAAAAAGCCGCTATTCTCCGGAACAGCGGCTTCTTAGTGTTCTGATCATTTCGCAGGTGCTTTTACCTCCGTAACCTTCTCCACGGTTTTATCCGGATAGCTTCGCGCTTCGTTGATACGGTCGGCCTGGCCATTCATGGCCAGTGCGGTGCTGGCGGAGAATGACAGTGCCATGGCAGCGAATATCAGGGTCAGCTTTTTCATAGTATTTACCTCGTTTTCATGGGGACATGCGGGGCATTCCGGGAATCGGTTATGCCGCGCTTACGAGTTATAGACACCCGATTGACGCCCGCCGTTACAGGGTTTCATCGGGATTTGTAGGAAAAATCAGAGATTTATATATAAGAAAACAGCATAAAAACACGGCTATGCATTCTGTTCTATTGGTTTCATAATGATCGTTCAAAAATGAATTGCACAGGAGAAGTGTCATGAGTCGTTTACTGGCCATTGTTCTGGTCTTTGCCAGTTCGCTGGCATTGGCTGAAGGTGACACAACACCGCCTCTAGTGGATGCCGGTTGGTTGAATGCCAATCTTGGCCGGGATGATCTGGTGGTACTGGATGTACGTTCCGCTATCGATAATGGCGGTGATCGCAGCAGTTTCCAGGAAGCCCATATCCCCGGGGCCATATACAGTAGCTACACTGGGGATGGCTGGCGCGAGACCCGCGACGGTGTCGCCGGGCTTCTGCCGCCAGTAGCCAGCCTGGAGCGCCTGATTGGCGGGCTGGGGATCGGCAATGACGATACCGTGGTCGTCGTACCGGCGGGTACCGGCGCTACGGATTTTGGCAGCGCGGCCAGGGTTTACTGGACCTTTCGCGTACTTGGCCATGATGACGTCACCATTCTCAATGGCGGCTTTGCCGGCTGGACGGCCGGTGGGCATGAGATTTCCAGTGGTGAAGACGATCAGCGTGCTGTTACCGAATTCGAGGGCAGTCTTCAGCAGCACCTGATCGCTTCCCTGGAGGAAGTCGAAGCGGCACGTGGCACCCAGGCCCAGTTGGTGGATGCACGCCCATCGGATTATTTCCGGGGTGAAAATCAGTCTCCCGCAGCCAGGGCGCCGGGCACGATTCCGGATGCGCGAAGCCTGCCTCATCTGGATTTTCTGGGTGAACGTGACCAGGCCTGGTATCTCAATCAGGACAGCATCACCGCGCGGGTAAACCAGGCCGAACTGAACCCCGGAACCCGCACGATCGCCTTCTGCAATACCGGCCACTGGGCGGCTACAGACTGGTTTGTATTGAGCGAGCTGGCCGGGTTTGAAGAAGTTGCGCTTTACGATGGTTCCATGGCGGAGTGGTCCCAGGACAGCGACCGCCCCCTGCAGGTCGCGAAGAAAGGCCTTGCCAAACTTCTGGACCTGTTTAACTGATAGCGAGTGAGCACGTGATGGCTGATTCCGCAGTCTTTCGGCCCGGGCTCCAGCAGCCCGGCTGGCAAGTGGATCGATTTATTGTATCAACCGCCCTGGTGGGCCTTGCCCTCCTGGGCGGGCTTATCTGGCTGGAAACCGCCCCTTTCATGGTGGCGCTGTTTGTGATCGGCACTGTACTTGGCATGGCGCTGTATCACGGTGCGTTCGGTTTTACCGCTGGCTGGCGGAATCTGGTTGTTAAAAAGAGGGGTGCCGGTATGCGTGCCCAGTTACTGCTGTTCGGGGTAACGTCGCTGATCATGGTGCCAATGCTCCACAGCGGCCAGGCCGGCCTGGTGGGAGCGGTTGCACCGGTGGGGACATCCCTGGTCGTGGGCTCGTTCCTCTTTGGACTGGGCATGCAACTGGGTGGCGGATGTGGCTCCGGCACCCTGTTTACCCTGGGCGCCGGCAATATCCGTATGGCGGTGACGCTGGTGTTTTTCATTGCCGGCGCGGTGCTTGGATCCATCCATTTGCCCTGGTGGCTGGATCAGCCGGGGTTTGATCCGGTGCCGCTGGTGAACACCTTCGGCGTCAGCGGGGCCATTCTGGTTCAGTTTGTCGGCCTGGGGCTGATTGCCTGGTGGGTCAACCGCATTGAGCGAAATGCCCATGGCAATGTTGAAAAGGGCGAACTGCTCTGGAAAGGTCAGGCGCATGGTGTTTTCAGGACGCTGCTGAGTGGCCGCTGGCCCTTCACCTGGGCCATCCTGATTCTGGCCGCCGGTAACGCCCTTACCCTGGCCATCGGCGGCGCGCCATGGAGCATTACTTTTGCGTTTAATGTCTGGGGTGCCAAAGCGCTGGAAGTGGTGGGCGTGAACATGTCCCAGTTTGAATTCTGGACCTGGGACTACCCGGCCATGGCTCTGAAGGATTCAGTGCTCACCAACATCCCCTCGGTAATGAACTTCGGGCTTCTGCTCGGTGCCATGCTAGCGGCAGGGCTGGCCAACCGTTTCAACGAAGCCAGCCGCAATCGGCCGGAGGGCCGTCAGTTCCTGGCTGCCGTAGTCGGTGGCCTGCTGCTGGGATACGGTGCAAGGCTGGGCTTTGGTTGCAACATCGGAGCGCTGTTTTCCGGCATTGCTTCTGCCAGCCTGCACGCCTGGGTATGGTTCGCCTGCGCCTTCGTGGGTTCACTGATCGGCATCCGCTTGCGGCCCTGGTTTCGGCTGCCAAACTGATGGGGAAGGATTCAATGGAGCGAGCCTACAGCCGCACCCGTATTCTGGTGATATTGGGGATTATTCTCGTGCTGATTATGGCGGACCACCTGCGCAGTCCCACCTTTGCGTTCAATTCCGGGCACGGTAACGTGGAGACCGCATTGAATCAGCGGGATGAAACGACCTGTGCGCCCTGTGGGGCACCTTGTCCGTCGACACGGGACTGATCAGATTCCGACAAACTGGCCGGTGCGACCGGCGGGAGAGACTTTTTATGAACAAGGTATGCGTTGTTATGGGTGTGGGGCCAGGCAATGGCGAGGCCTTCGTACGACGATTCTGCGACGAGGGCTTTCAGGTGGCCATGCTGGCTCGCAGCGAAGATTACCTGAACCAGCTGGAGCAATCGGTTGCCGGTGCCCATGCCTTTGCCTGTGACATGATGGAGCCAGAACAGATCACTGCGGTGCTGTCGTCAATCGAGAGCAAGCTTGGACCGGTATCGGTGATGCTCTATAACGCCGGCGGTGGTGTCTTCAAGAACGTGGAAGACGCCAGCCTGGAGGACTTTGAGGCCAACTGGCGCATCAATGTGCAGGGATTGGTGGCGGCCACCAAAGCGGCGCTGCCACAACTGCGACAGCATGACACCGCCCGCATCGTGGTGACCAGCGCATCCGCCGCCACCCGGGGGCGAGCCAACACTGCGCCCTTCGCTTCCGCAAAAGCCGCCCAGCGCAGTCTCGCCCAGTCTCTGGCGCGTCAGCTTGGCCCGGAAAAAATCCATGTCGCCAATGTTGTCATCGATGGCGTGGTGGACCTACCCCGCACCCGCGAGTGGCTGGCGGACAAACCCGACGATTTCTTCGTGAAACCGGCCGCTGTGGCAGATGCGGTCTGGAACCTCTGCCAGCAGGACCCGTCCGCCTGGACATTCGAGTTGGATATACGTCCGTTCGGGGAAAACTGGTAACGGCGCTGGCGTTCGGCACCGTTTACTGGCGCAATGCCTTGGCTGTATCGCTCGAACCAGCGGCGCAGATACTTTTCAGTGTAAAAAACCGTACCAGACCCGCGCCCCAAAGGCCATTTTCAATGTGCCGGGCAACCGGATTGTTCACGGTTCTGCTCCTTCGGTGCCCATGTGCGATTCACCAGTGATTCAATATCCGCGAGGATAGCGGGCGCACCCGTAACCCGGGCCAGCCAGCTCAGGGGGATGCCGTACTCCCCGCCAACGCCGTAAACAGCCGCCATGGCTGGGCCGATGATCCAGGCACGGCCACAGGAATCGCCCCCGCACCGTATATTGGCGCGAACGGCTTCGGTAAAGCTTCTGGCATGGCTCAGGATATGAAAAATCACTGGCATGGCCTCGTGGAGGTAGCAGGTACGGCCAAAGGTGTCGCCAGCGCCTGGCGCATCCAGACCGGCACCGAGCCGGGCTTTGTTGAGATTTCTCGAATCGGGTGCTTCGGGGATGGCAGCGTCCAGGGCTGCTGACATGGGCTCGCCCCGGAACAGGTGATCCAGAAGCCGGGCAGCACAGCGGGCCCATGCCACGGCTTCATCATTGTGATTAGTCACCCGGACAGCCGCTTCCGTGACTTCCATCAGGGTTTCGCTACCACAGTAGGCGGCCACCAGCGGCGGCAGTTTAGAGACTGCCGGGAGCTGCATGTCATCGGCGCCACTTTCCAGTAGTAACTGACGATCAATGGTTTCTGCCAGGTGAACGCCTGCTCGCTGTATCTCCGGCTCTTGATAGGTAAGGCTGATGGCCCGGGTGACCGGTTCGGCCAGTTGGTCGCCACTCAGACGCCGGGTATAAGGCAGAACTTTCTGGACCAGGATGCGTTTCTGCTTATCGGTCAGTTCGGTTGTAGTGGTCGTTTGAGCCTCTTCAATCGCGTTCTGCTCAATACTGTGCAGATTGGCAAGAGTGAGACGGGTCGGGTTATCAATGTAACCCTGCCATTGACCACCTGGGCCAAAGAAAGCGCGAAAACACCGCTGATAATCGCGGATATCCAGGGTGCCTTCACAGGCCAGCAGACTGTCGGCCAGTACGCCAGTAGCTGCGCCATAGTGGCTGATATCACCAGACTGTTTGCCTTCGTGCGCAAAGTACCCGAATCCACCTTTGTAATACTCGACTTTCGGAATCAGGAACTCCGGTGACTGGCCGCCTACTTCCAGAATGCGCGGGCTGTCATAGAGCCAGTGCAGGCCCAGGCTTGCAGCGTCGGCGACCCAACCGCCGGCAAGGGCGGCGATCATTGCGGGTTTCCGGTCGTTGGGTACAATGCTCGTCATTGGAAATCCTTGTTGGTCAGCCTCAGAATTCGAAATTGGTAAACCACGTTTTTAGCGCCAACTGTACGCGGTTGCCTGGTGCCAGTCACTGGCCCAGGAGTCTGGGGCGCAGTCCGTATGCAAAAGACACCCCTCATCGATACAGGAATAAAGCTGGGCATAGTTCAGGACACTGCCCTGACTGACTCGCCGCTGAATATCCGCAGGTTCCAGATCCTCCAATCGATCCTTACCCAGAATGCTGAGCAGTTCCGCCAGGGATTCCATAGAGGAATGATGATAGTTCGCAACCCGCACGCCCTTGTCGGTAACATCCAGCTGTTTGTAGCGGGCGGGGTTCTGGGTGGTGATGCCGGTGGGGCACTTGTCTGTGTTGCAGCTGCGGGACTGGATGCAGCCCAGCGCCAGCATCATGCCGCGGGCTGAGTTCACGGTATCCGCCCCCAGAACCATCATTCGGAGCATGTGAAATGCCGAAAAGGCCTTGCCGGAGGCAATTATTCTGACCCTGTCGCGAACGCCGATGCCCCGCAGCGCATTGTGTACAAAATGCAGGCCGTCCCGCAGCGGCATGCCCACCGAGTTGGTCAGTTCTACCGGCGCGGCCCCGGTGCCGCCTTCACCACCATCCACGGTAATGAAATCCGGCAGTAGGCCGGTTTCCACCATGGCCTTGCAGACACCCAGGAATTCCCGTCGGTTGCCGGGGCACAACTTGAATCCCACCGGTTTGCCCCCCGACAGTGTTCGAAGTTCGGCGACAAATTGCAGCAGCCCAGCGGGGCTCGAGAAGGCCGAGTGCCCGGGTGGTGATAAAACGTCCTCCCCCATGGGTACCATGCGGATTCGGGCAATTTCTTCGGTAAGCTTGGCGGCTGGCAGCATGCCGCCATGCCCGGGCTTGGCACCCTGGGACAGTTTGATTTCGATCATCTTGACCACATCCCGGCCAGCCTGCTCTGCAAACAGACCCGGGTCGAAAACGCCCTCCGGCGTGCGGCAACCGAAATAGCCGGTTCCGATTTGCCAGATCAGGTCACCACCGTATTCAAGGTGCCACTCGCTGATCCCACCTTCGCCGGTGTTATGGGCAAAATTTCCGAGTTTTGCGCCGCGGTTAAGGGCCATCACGGCATTGCGGTTCAGGGCGCCGTAACTCATGGCGGAGATATTCAGCGGGGAGGCCTCGTAGGGTCTGGTACATCCCGGCCCACCAAAGGTGACCCGCAAATCAACCGGACGGCACGCCCTGGGAGCCATGGAGTGGTTCACCCATTCATAACCGTCGCGGTAGACATCGAAGATGGTGCCAAAGGCGCGGGTATCGTTATCTTTTTTGGCTCGTTGATAGACAAGACTGCGGAACTCCCGGTTGACCGGAGCACCATCGAGATCGGATTCCACGAAGTATTGTTGCAGCTCCCGCCGAACCGATTCGAACAGGTAACGGAAATGACCAATGATCGGATAGATCTTGAGTAATGTGTGCTTGTTCTGGATAAGATCATGAACCCCAAGGATAATCAAGGGCCCGACGATCAACCAGATCCAGTTAGAACCGGGCCAGATGATACCGGCGATAATCAGTACGGCGCTCAACGCCAGACTCGATAATATGAAAGTTTGACGGAAGACCATGGGGCGAATCCTGTTTTCCAGCGCTGATCGTTTGTTGTCTGTGTGGACAAAGGGACACACTTGGGAGGCCTTTGTTACAGAGCGCTATAGCGCGATGGCATTTGTACAGGAAAATCCGGTTGTAACGGATTGGTCGTGTGGGTGTTTATAGCGATGTAAATTCAAAAAGTTCAGATCACTTATTTAACAGGGAAATGCCATGACAAGATCCAGAGTCGAGTTTGCAAACATCCAGGGCCATAATCTTGCCGGCTTGCTGGAGTTGCCACGCGAAGGCAAGCCTCGTGCCATGGCTCTGTTGGCCCATTGTTTTACCTGTGGCAAGGACATTGCCGCCGCGTCCCGCATCGCGCGGGCTCTCGTCAAGCATGGCATCGGTTGAAGCGGTTGCCACCATTGGCGCACCGGCCACGGCCCAGCACGTGCGGCACCTGTTTGATGACAAGGCCGACGAGATCCAGGATGCGGGCGAAGCCGAGGTAACCCTTGCCGGGCGGAAGTTCCGCGTAAAGCAGCAGATGCTGGCGGATCTGGAGCAATGGAATACCCCGGATCATATCGGCAACCTGCGCAAGGCACTGGTCATTTTCCATTCCCCGGTGGATCAGATCGTGGATATAAGTGAAGCGGCCACCATCTTTCAGGCTGCCAGGCACCCGAAATTTTTATCTCCCTGGATAACGCCGATCACCTGCTTTCCAAGTCAATAGATGCTGAATATGTGGCGGAAATGCTGGTGGCTTGGTCGAGCCGGTATTTGTGAGTTTGTTCTGCTACCCGGGAATCTGGGCCGCCAGGGTCCGGGCGAGGAAGCAACCGTAGCCCACCCCCCATAATGACTCCCATGCCGCGCTTCGGCGATCCTGCCCCGCACATCGGTCAGTTTGTGCTCGGCCACGTCGTTGTCATCGTAGCGCCGGATACCGCCCAAAGGTTTCTGCGGAAGCGGTAGCAGTCGCCGCCGCTGGTAATAGCGGATGGGTGGCGGCTTCTTTTGCCAAGGCACCGATCGCAATCAGGGCCTCCATAGAAGTATCGAGCATGATTTCCAGCAGGCCAGATTGATGTGTGTCACGCGTAACCCGAGCTCATGAGGCCATACTAGGACGAATATTCGTCTCTCAGGAAAGGAGATCCTGGAATGGCCAGTTCAGATATCCCCAAAATACCATCTTCAAAACTACAAGCCCATGTCGACGCACTAGAGGCGCAGGGCGTCGGTGTAACTCCGGATGCCTCCTCACAGCATCTGCACAACGGGACCGATACGCCGCTTCCACCAGCGGATCTGCACGGTGCTTATGTCAATAATCGCCCGCTTCCCACCGAAGGCGTCGCTGACCGGCGTGCCTGGATTGTGGGAAGCGGTATCGCCGGTCTGTCCGCCGCTTTCTTTCTGATCCGCGACGGGCACATGCCAGCGGGCAATATCACCTTCCTGGAAGAGCAGGAAATCGAAGGTGGCTCCCTTGATGGTGCCGGCAACGCCGAAGATGGTTATATCGTGCGCGGTGGTCGGGAAATGGAGATGACCTATCAGAATTTCTGGGATGTGTTCTCGGAGATACCGGCCCTGGAGCTGCCAGAGCCCTTCACCGTGCTGGATGAATACCGGATCGTAAACGATGCCGACAAGAACTGGTCCAAGGCACGTCTGCTCGAGAAGCAGGGCCAGATCAAGGACTTTTCGACCATGGGGCTGACCAAACGGCAGCAACTGGAAGTGGTCAGGCTTTTGCTCGCACGCAAAGAGGACTTGGACGACATCACGGTAGAAGAGTGGTTCAGCGAAGGGTTTCTGACCAGCAACTTCTACACCTTCTGGCGCACTATGTTCGCCTTCCAGAACTGGCATTCCGTGCTTGAAATGAAACTCTATATGCATCGTTTCCTGCACCTGATGGACGGACTTAACGACATGACGTCGCTCGTTTTCCCCAAATACAATCAATACGACGCCTTTGTGCGTCCATTGATGGACTGGTTGAAGGATCAGGGCGTTAACATTCAGTACGATACCACTGTCGAGAACCTGGAGATGGGGACCTCTGATACCGCCAGAACTGTCACGGCGATCCAGTGCGATAGCAGCAGGGGTGACAAAACCATTAACATCGGCGGGCGCGATCTGGTGTTTGTCACCACCGGCTCGATGACCGAAGACACTGCCTACGGCGATGACGATACGGCGCCGAAACTGAAAGAAAACGAAGAGGCAGGCCCCGGTTCAGGCTGGCAGCTTTGGAAAAACCTGTCGCAGCAATCGGAAGTGTTTGGCCGGCCCGAGAAGTTCTGCGGCAACATAGCCGGGTCAACCTGGGAGTCCGTCACTCTGACCTGTAAGCCCTCCCCCCTGATGGACAAACTTAAAGAGCTGTCGGTCAACGACCCCTATTCCGGTTTCACGGCAACCGGTGGGATTATCACCTTTACCGATTCAGCCTGGCTGATGAGCTTCACCTGCAACCGCCAGCCCCACTTCCCCAACCAGCCTGATGACGTGCTTGTGCTCTGGACCTACGCGTTGTTGATGGACAAGCCCGGTGACTACGTGAAAAAAACCATGCCCGAATGCACCGGCAGGGAGGTGCTGACGGAAATGTGTTTTCACCTGGGTCTGATTGATCAGGTCGATGAGGTGATTGCCGCCACCAAAACCCGAGTTGCATTGATGCCCTACATCACGGCGCAATTCATGCCCCGCGCCAAAGGAGACCGGCCGTGGGTAGTGCCTGAAGGTTGTACCAACCTGGCGTTAATGGGGCAATTTGTGGAAACCCACAACGATGTGGTGTTCACCCTGGAAAGCTCGGTGCGCACAGCCCGGGTCGGGGTCTACAGCCTGCTTGGCATCAACAAGCAGGTGCCCGACATTTACCCGGGCCAGTACGATATCCGCCGACTGCTGAGGGCAACCCGCACCCTGAACAGCGACGAAGCGTTTCTGGGCGAAGGTTTTCTGCGTCGCGTTCTCGGTGGCACCTATTTCGAGCATATCCTGCCGCTGGGCCCCGATGAAAACGCTGAGGAGCTGAGCCGGCCAGGACTGTTCGAGCAGCAGGTTCAAGCTCTTCGTGGGCTTGTCGAAGACAATCACACGCTGGATGAAGCCAGGGACTGGGTTCAGGGTGTGTTGAGCAAGCTGCGCGGGCGTCGCTGACGCCAGGTGCTCGAAGCCGCCAGCCAGGCCCCTGAGCTGGCGGATCCATTACCTCATCAGAACCACCCCATTATAATTACTCCGCCATATCTCCCATTTGTAACAACTCCGGGTTCCGTGTGTCTTGCCTGTTAGTGGTAACTAATTGCCTTAGTTCTGTAACACCCGCTGATCTGGTGTGTCCATGCGGATGTGCAACAGAGAATAAAGACAGGTTCAGGGCGCAAGGGAGAACAGTTCGACATGACTCGACACTACTGGGTGGGCGGCAACCGCAGCTACGAGCAAGACCGCTTTTTCGAAGAATCACTGGATAAAGACCGTTGGCAGAAGGGCGACAGCCCGGACGCGTGGGATGCGTGCTGGTATACGGGTATGCCTGATCCGGAATTTTTCAGGCACATCGGGCCCGATCGCAGGATAAACCATATTCCGGGCAATAATGCCCTGACGGTCAAAAGCCGGCTCTACCAGAGCCTTTTGACGCTTCGTGATCGGGTGAGTCTTCAGGATAACGGATACACTGGTCTCGGTGACCGCCTGAAATTCTTCCCGCGAGTTTACTCCATGCCCGGGGACTATCATGCCTTCCAGCAGGAAGCACTGGATGAACCTTCCAAACGCTGGATCCTGAAGCCCAAGAATGCAGCCCGTGGCAAGGGCATCCAGTTGGTGAAAGACCCTGCCAATGTGCCGATGGATTCGTCCTGGATGGTGCAGGAGTACATTGAGAACCCTCATACCATGCACGGGCGCAAGTACGTTCTGCGGTTGTACGTGGCGGTCACATCGGTCGAACCTCTGCGGGTGTATCTGTATCGCCAGGGCTTTGCCAAGCTCGCCTCTGCCCCTTACGACGAAGAAAATGCAGACAACCCCTACAGTTACCTCACCAACCCGGATGTGAACGCGCTGAATCTCGATGCCGATGTACCTGTGGAGTTTGTGGATCTGGACCGCTACCGGGCCTGGCTGAGGGAACAGGGGCACGATGATGGCGCTCTGTTCGACAGGGTTGAGGATATAGTTGCCCTGACCTGCCTGTCTGCAGTTGAATCCATGCGGGAGCGCGCCAGAGCCATAGGGGCTGACACTCGCGGTTGTTATGAGCTGCTAGGGATCGACTGCCTGGTCGACGACAAGCTCAAACCCTGGGTTCTGGAATGCAATCTGAGCCCGTCCCTGGACGTCTGTGCCGGCCCGGAAAGCGGCGGTGATATCGAAGAGGGTGTCAAGGGCACGCTGGTGGCGGACCTGGTGAGCCTGGTGGGGCTCAATGGCAAGCCTGAACCCGTCCCTGGTGCATCTCCGGAGCAGCAGTTAATCCTGGAAACGGAGAACGAGCTGGCCCGGGCGGGTAACTTCAAACGGCTGTTGCCCTCGGAAAACCCCGCTGCCTATCTTCCCTTTTATACGCTGCCCCGCCTGGAAGACTGGGTTGTAGCCAAGGCCCTTGCAGGCGACGATTTATCCCAGCCAACCCTGCAGCGCCGGTGTGCCGAGGATATGATCAGTGATGATCGGGTGTATGTCTATGATACCCGGCTGGGCCATCTCAGCGTTCTGAACGAAATCGCCTCTCTGATCTGGCTGATGGCCACGGACGGCATTGCGCCGGACGACATCGCCGATGCCCTGACACAGTCAGCCAGGCAGAACGCTTCTGCAGAGCCCGACACCTGGACCATTCGTCGTGATGTCTGGAATTCGCTGGCGGAGTGGGCCAACAACGGTTTTCTGGTCCAGGCGAGCGCCGGTGACACCCCTGCCACGGAGCGTTCCTCTACACGGAATATTCCGCTCCCGCAGGTATCCGAGCCCTATTCATGCGTTCTCGAATGCGGCGGGTTCCATGTAGAGCTGTTTACCGACAGCCCGGCGGTAGTGAGCCGGATTGGAGCGTTATTACTTCCCCTTGAGTCGAAAAGCCGGCCAGGTACTCGTTCAAGGCTTGAGATCGTACGTGACATCCCAGGCTACACCCTGATCCTGGACGGCAAGGTAGTGCAATCACGGCTCGCCCTTTCCCGGCTGGCACCGGCGGTTGTGGGTTGCCTGACCGGCCACGCGGCAGACGAAGGCGACATCATCATTGACGCCGGTCTTGTTGCCCGGTCGGACGATCCGGAGAGCGCCGTGCTGGTAGCCAACAGCGATCCCGGACTTGGTGATGCGCCGGCGCTGGCGTTGGCCAGTCACATGGGCGCGAATTTTGGCCGGGCTCTGAGGATTCCGGCGGAGCCGGACACAGCCCTGTTTTCACTTGGCCTGCCTGCGCAGGTGCCCCACGCCAGGGCCGTCAATCTTGCACCCCCGGGCAGTTTTCCCGTGCATTCCGCCAAGGATGGTCATGAGGTCATGCTGCACCCTGCATCCCAGGGAATGGTCGGGCAGGCGTACCGGGTCAATACCGTGCTTATACCCGGCCAGTTATCTGCGCAACAGAAGGCGCCTCTTTGTGCTGTGTCGGTGAGTGAAGCCATGCGCTATCTCATCCCCGGCTGCTGTGGCCCTGACGGGCGCCCTTTGGATACAGCCGGATTTTCGCGGCTTGCCGAATGGCTTGAGACAGCAGATCGATACCTGGTCGACGCAGATAACCTTGATGGCGTTGTGGCGCAGTTGTCAGGTGTGGGCCGGCCAGAGGCAGACAGAGCATTCGGGCAGTAGCCTGAAGGTCCGGGCATGCATGCCCGGAGTTAACCAGAGAAATGGATAGGAGAGGAAAATCATGTCCAGAGATACTCAGAAAAGACAGTTGCTGAGAAAGCTCGCCAGGGGCATCACCTACACCGGGCCGATGCTGGCCATTGTAGTGGGTGCTTCAGCGTTCGGTACGGCCAGTGCGGCAGAGGTAACCGCAGAAAGCGAGTACATGATGCTTGCAGCTGGTGAGGCAGAAGCGGAAGCAGAAGGCGAGGCTAAAGGAGAAGCCGAGGGAGAGGCCAAGGGCGAAGCCGAGGGTGAAGGAGAAGGCGAAGGTGAGGGTGAAGCAGAGGGTGAGGCCGAAGGCTGAGCCGGAATCTGCGGCACCTGAAAAAGGTAGTGGCCCGGGCAGGGATGAACCGGATTTATCCGTAACCCTGGCGCCGGGCTCGACCTGCCGCTCCCTTGCTGCTTTCAGCGAACGAATCAACCCAGACGATACGGGTGAAGAAAAATGCCAAATTCAAGTTCCGGGTCTGTTAATTGTGAAGAGCTTATTGCCGAAAATGCCCACGCCATCAACCAGCTTGCAGAGCTGCTTGTAGTGATGCCGGGACTGCTGTATCGGCAAACGTTCGGAGCGAAAAAGCAGCACGTCATCGGCAAACATGTGCGCCATATCATCGACCACTATATGGCTCTTCTGAAGGCTGTTAACGGGCGATCCGCCGGGCCGCTCGACTATGAGAAGAGGCAGCGCGAAGAAAGCCTTGAGCAGGATAACCACGCTGCCTGTAACAGGCTTCTTGCCATCAACAATTCGCTGGCTCGTCTTGCTGATGTGCCTCAGAACACATCACTGACGATGGAGCATCTCAGTGATGACCAGCGGCGCACTGTCGCCACCAGCATCGACCGGGAACTGGTGTTCCTGGCCAGCCACACCGTTCACCACATGGCGATTATCGCGATGTTGGCGGAACAGGGCGGAGTTGAAGTCAGTGATGGGTTTGGCGTTCACCCTTCAACTTTGCGTCACCAGCAGAAGTTGCAAATGCAGATGGCAAGGACCGCGTGAGCCCGGGGTTCATGCAAGAAATCCAATAACCAATGATGATCGGAGAGATCAAATGGATACTGAAAGTCATCGTAAAGAACTCCTCCGCAAGCTTTCCCGAAATCTTATGGTGTCGGTGCCCGTGATGACGGTAGTGGCTATGGCGGGTATGTCAGCCGTATCGGAAAACGGGCTTGGGCTGATTCCTTCAGCGGAAGCTGCGCAGGGTGAAGCCGAAGGCGAAGCGAAGGGAGAAGCGGAAGGCGAAGCAAAAGGAGAAGCAGAAGGGGAAGCTGAGGGAGAAGGTGAGGCTGAGGGAGAAGGCGAGGCAGAAGGGGAAGCTGAAGGCACTTCCGAAGCCATGAAAGAGGCCGTTCGGCGCCCTGCAGGGTATGAACCCTATGACGGCGATGCCGAATCCCTGGCAAAGAAAGGGGAAGCCCTGTTCAGCGATACGTCACTGTCTGCCAATGGCCTGTCCTGTGCCATGTGCCACACTGGCGGTAACCTGTATAAAGACACCTTCGCCAATGAATACCCACATTTCGTAGCCATGGGTAAGAGCGATTTCGGTATGGACAAGGTCCATCTGGATGAGATGGTCCAGATCTGCATGGTGGCTCCCATGGCAGCAGAACCGCTGGACTGGGATTCTGAAGAACTGGCGGCCCTGACCGAGTACATGCGGATTGAACAGGACACGTTCCAGAAGCGCTGAGGCCGGATTTCCGGGCCAGACGAATTATTGCGCCGGATCTGCGTGACGCTTTGCATCGTCGGTTGTCACGACGTTTTGGGTGGAGCTTGTCTCCACCCTTTTTTGTTTCAACTCTGGGACTGTCCCCACTGCCTGGCAATCAGAGATCCACGCCTGCCATGTAACAACCAGCCTTCCGGGGTGTCGATAATACGTCGAATCCTTATTCACACTAAACAGGAGCGATGGCTCATGAAGTCGCCGGCAGGGATTGATACAGATCTTGGAGGTGATGAGCGGCGCGCCCGTCGCAACCCGGATTACTGGCAGTCGGTTTCTCAATGGTGGCGGCAGCTGATCTCGTGCCGTCTGTGCAGAAATCTGAGCATGGCCGCGTTTATTGCCATTCTGCTCATTGAGTTTGTCATTCTTATCCCTTCCTACCGTAATTACGCAGAGGATCTGTTAGGCCAGCACGCCGCTGTGGCGCGGCAGGCCATCTCAACCTATCTGGCGACAAAATCTGACAATGTAACCGCTGATTCGCTTCAGAAGGTGCTGGATAGCTCACGGATAACGGGCCTTGAATTGATGGTGAATGATCGCTGGTTAAGGGTCGGGGAGCCAGTCACCGATGCCGGGGATGCTTCAGGGCGATTGCGGGATCTGCCCAACCCGGAGAAGCAACGGCTGGACCTGGTCTGGAATTCCGGGCAGTGGCTTGGTGACTACCCGGTAAGGGCCCGTGTTGATATCACTGGCGTTTCCGGGGAACTGGCCGCCTTTGTCGTGCGAATCCTGGGCCTTTCGCTACTGATTGCCGTGTTTGTCACCGTGGTTGCCATGGCGGTTGTGGACCGCATGATGTTGTCTCCGCTGCTGCGTCTGCGCACACGTATTGTACAGGCGGGCGCGGATTCGGAGCATCCGCTGATTTATGTCCGCGAGCCGGAGCGCTGTGATGAATTCGGCGAAGTGGAGGGTGCCTTCAACCGCATGCTGGAACAGAACGCCACCTATCTTAGTCGGTTACAGTCCCTGAATAAGCGGCTTGACCAACTGCTGATGGAAAGAACCCGCTCACTGAAGCAGACGGAGCAGGAGCTCCAGTTACGGAGTCTCTATGATCAATTGACGGGGCTGGCCAACCGGAATCTGTTTGAAGAGCGGTTGACACGATTTTTGACAGAATCGAAAAGCGCGGATAGCGCGCCATCCGCACTTGTGGTGCTCGGCCTCAATGATTTCCAGGCCCTGAACGGCCTGGCTGGCCATGAAATCGGGGATCGGGTCTTACAGGAAGTTGCCCGCAGGCTGGCGGCGTTCAGTCGTGAGCCCGGTTACGTTGCGCGCTTGGGAGGCGATGTATTCGGGCTGTTGCTGACGCCTAACCAGGGCCTTAAAGACGATCATCTTGAAGCAGAAATTGCCGCCATTATTGGTGCCTGTACAAAACCAGTCCTGGTTGCTGGCAAACAGTACCAGTGCGATGTCAGTGCGGGTGTTGCATTGACACCAGTGGATGGCGTTGAGGCTGGCGTACTGCTCGGCCACGCCGAAATTGCCATGCACCGGGCCAAGAAATCCGCAGACCTCAAAGTACAGTTCTTCGCCTCGGATCTTGGTGAACAGATCCAGCGCCGCCAGGATATGGTCAAGGATCTCCGCAATGCCATCGAGAAACAGCAGTTTGAGCTTCATTACCAGCCCCAGTTTGACCGGTTACGGCGTTGTGTGGGCTTTGAGGCACTGCTGCGCTGGCGCCACCCTGAGCTAGGCATGGTGTCGCCCGCCGAATTCATACCCGTTGCTGAAGAGCCGGGGCTGATCGCCCCTATAGGGCTGTGGGTCATTGAACAGGCGGTTACGACCATGAAGCGGTGGGTGGATCAAGGCTTTTCAGGCCGCATGGCGATCAATATTTCTGCACGGCAACTGGCGGACCCCTCGCTGGTGGAACACATACGTGGTGTCCTGGGCAGTCATGACCTCGCGCCCGGCTGCCTGGAGCTGGAAATCACCGAAACTGCCTTGATGGAAGACGTCGCAACGGCACTGGAGATCCTTGAGGGCTTCCGTTCACTGGGGGTGCTGCTGGCAGTGGATGACTTCGGTACCGGTTATTCTTCGCTGGCCTACCTCAAGGCGTTGCCGGTCAAGCGCATCAAGATTGATCGTGCCTTTGTCACCGGTCTGCCGGATAACGAACAGGACGAGGTGTTGTGTCGCACTATGATCTCCATGGCTCATAGCCTTGGTTGTGAGGTCATTGCAGAGGGTGTGGAAACGGAGGCGCAAGCCAGCTGGCTGGCGACATCCGGTTGTGACGAGCTACAGGGGTTCCTGTTGGGGCGACCGGAGCCGGAGAATTACTGGTCGTCCCAGTCGATGGCTCTGTAATCAAAGTGGTTCTCCAGGGTCGGCTTGATAATCCGGAAGTAAGGCGAGGCGTCAAAGTCTCTTGGTGTGAACAAGGAGTGGTGCCGAACCCGGAACCGCTCGTACACACAGTCCTCACAGTCCGGATCATCACTGGGCAGCGTTTTGACAACTGGGAGAATCGGATAACGCAATTGCTGGAAAGCTTCGGCAATAAACGTTGAACAGATCGCCCGTGTCGGATCGCCACTTCCGAACGCCAACAACTTGTGCCGGTACCGCGTGGGAATCGGGGGGGTCGGAAACAGGTAGCGCGCCAGATCGAACACATTCTTCATGTCATACTGGTGCCCCAGCCGGCTTGTCGAATAGTTGGCAAGCCGGTGGATATCCTCTTCACTAAGCCCGACCGGACGACAGACCCGGCTATGGGCGTGCCGGTAAAATGACAGTGGCAGCGGGCGAATACCCTCCTCAAGGTCTGCCTCGACCAGCACATGGGGTTCACCATTTGCATTGGTGCCCAGGCCCGCTTCCGGTCCCAGGTACAACGCGGCATGGGACCAGGTGGACTGGGTCAGGAACTTGATGGCCGCACTGATCCTGGTATTCCCTTCCACCAGCAGGACGTCTCCGGGCTGAAGCGATTTTTCCAGGGCTTCCCAGGTGGAGGTGCGCACCGAATGCCGGGTGACCTGTTTCGAGAGATAGGCGGCGAGCCGCCGTGATAGCCAGTTAAGGAACATCGTTCATCCCGTTTGTTGTTGGAGTTCATGTTGATAACAGAGACAAACTCTCGAAGACACTGTTACAACGGTCGACAGGGCGTTTTTGTTGTAACACTCGGGTTGTTCAGGTGTCAGTGAGTCAGAGCTTAACTGTTAAAATACGGCTCTGTTGGGGGAACTGATGAGACTGCAAACTCGAATTTTTGTTGCGCTGTGTGTGTTACTTTTGTTGGTGGCTCGACCGGGGCTGGCTCAGGAGAAGAATGGGTTTGATCTGAGCAATGCGCTGATCCCTGTGGATGAGATTCTCAGTGGCGGGCCACCTCGCGATGGCATTCCCTCCATCAATGAGCCCAAATTTCAACCTGCGGGGGATTCGCTGCCCTGGCGGGAGGGCGACCTGGTGATGACCTATGACCTGGGGCAGGCACGTTATGCTTTCCCGATAGGCATCCTGAATTGGCACGAGATCGTCAATCACGAATCAGACGGTCAGCCTGTACTCATTACTTTTTGCCCGCTATGCGGAACCGGCATGGCATTTGATCCCGTGGTTGATGGCCGCCATCTGACGTTTGGTGTTTCGGGCCTGCTCTATAACAGCGATTTGTTGATGTACGATCACCAGACGGAATCCCTGTGGTCACAGATCGAAGGGCGAGCCATATCCGGCCCCCTCGCGGGCACGGAACTGGAACCTGTCGCCATTCGCCACGAGCTGTGGCAGAAATGGCGGGCCCGGGTCGGTGACAGCGGGCGTGTGCTTTCCACCGATACCGGCCATCGCAGGAATTACCGTCAGTCACCCTACGGTGATTACGATCATTCCGAACGGCTTTACTTTCCTGTATCCAGCACCAGTCGGAAATACCACCCGAAAACCTGGGTCCTGGGCTGGACCCATAATGGTGAGAGCAAGGCCTGGCCTTTTCCGGAGCTGGCGGATCATGGTGATCAGGTACTTGAGGACAGCATAGGCGGGAAGGTGGTCAGCGTTCACTACGATGCTGACGTCCCCACCGCCGAGCTGCGCGACGATTCAGGCGAATTGATTCCCACTACCCGGGCTTTCTGGTTTGCCTGGTATACCTTTCATCCGCAGACGCAGATTTTCGAGGCAGAATAATGGCTGAGGCCAAGCCAGGGAGGGGTTTAATAAGATTTCCCGTTGTCAGAGTTACGTGCGTTCAAGGATTCAGTAACGCGCTCATCTATCCGGCGGACAAGTTCTTCATCCACATGCTGGCTCGAATGCGCCTTCATCAAATCGACGCTGTGGCGCAGGTTGCCAATAAACGTGCGGCAATGCCCACACATCAGCAGGTGCATCTTTACAGACACCGTGTCCATGGGGCCCAGTTCGCCATCAATGTAGTCACTGGCGATGCGGGCCAGGTCCCTGCACATCAGCATTCGCCCGTCTCCTGAAATTTTTCCACCATAATAAATATTTTTTGTCTCGCACGGTGTAAAAGTACACGAAGATTAGAGGCACTGACATCCAGAATGTTACACACGTCATTGGATTTGTGCTGATGGGCTTCATAAAGCATCAGCGCGGAACGCTGTGTTTCCGGTAGTGTGGCCAGATGCTGGTCCAGGCAGTCGCTCAGGGCGCCATTTTCCATAAGCGACTCGGCATCCTCGTCGAACCTCAGGCTCGGTGGCGTTGCCCAGCGACCATTGGGGCGAAAGCGGTTTGCGAGCTCCGGGTCCAGTGTCTCTGAAAAGTCCGCGCTGACTTCGCGTTTTGCTTTCCTGAGATGATTCTTTGAGCGGTTAGCCACAATCCGGTGTAGCCAGGTTTTCAGGCCTGACCGACCTTCGAAATTCTGGATGGCATCAATGACGGTTACCCAACAGTCCTGCACGGCTTCTTCGGCAGTGGAATTATCAAGGTAGTACCTGGCAACTGCCATCATGCCGGGCGTATAAACCCGGACAGCCTTTCGAAAATCGGCTTCGTTGCCGGATTTCAGGCCCTGAATCAGCAGTTCTTCGTCAGACTGATGCGTTGCGGTTTCCATTCCGTATACCCCCCGGGACACCTGCGTTAGAGCGTTGTTATAAAGATGTGATTGGACATCCGGAACCCTCTGGACAATGGTATGTCCATGTTGACTGTGAATAGTTCCGGCGTAAATGAGCGATCGTTCAAAAAATTTTAGACGCAACCCGGTGTAACATCCAGCGTTTGGCCGTGTCTTTGAGGGCAACCCGTTATATTTCTTAACCAATGGATTCTGACATGAACTCGAAAAAGCTCATTCTGCTTGTTGCTATCGGTGCGGTGGTTGCACTGTTTATCGGCTTCGGCGGCCCGGAGATACTGACCCTGGAAAATCTGCAAAGGCACCAGACGTCCATCGAGCAGTGGATCAGCCAGAACCTGCTGGTGGCCGTTCTCGGCTTTGCCGCCATCTATGTGGTTGTCACTGCGCTGTCACTCCCCGGGGCGGCTATTATGACCCTGGCTGGCGGGGCTTTTTTTGGCAATATTTATGGCTTGATTGCGGTTTCAATCGCATCGACCATCGGGGCTTCATTGGCCTTCCTGGTAGCCCGGTTTCTTCTGCGGGACACTTTGCGGGAAAAATACGCCGACACGGTTGCCAAAATGGATCGGGGCATCAACAAGGACGGCGCGTTCTACCTGGCGACATTGCGGCTGGTGCCAGTGTTTCCCTTTTTCCTGATCAACCTGGCTATGGGTCTGACGGCCATGAAGCTGAAGACCTACGCGCTGGTCAGTTGGATCGCCATGCTGCCCGGCACGTTTGTTTACGTTAATGCGGGAACCCAACTTGCCCAGATCGAGTCCACCGGCGATATCCTGTCTGCTGATTTGTTGCTGTCTTTCGCACTTCTCGGTCTGTTCCCGCTGATTGCCAAGTTTGTGGTCGGCTTTATCCGCAAAAAGCGCGTATACAATGGCTGGCAAAAGCCGGAGTCGTTTGATTATAACCTGCTGGTGATCGGTGGCGGTTCCGCGGGATTGGTGTCTGCCTATATAGCGGCGGCGGTAAAGGCCAAGGTGGCACTGATCGAAAAGGATAAAATGGGTGGCGACTGCCTGAATACCGGCTGCGTGCCCTCCAAGGCCCTGATTCGCAGCGCCAAGGCCGCCGATACTATGCGCCATGCCAATCGCTACGGCCTGGAATCCGTGCCGGTGAAAGGCTCGTTCAAAAACATCATGAATCGGGTTCAGGACGTCATAGCCAAGGTGGAGCCCCACGACTCCCCCGAGCGCTATCGCAAGCTGGGCGTGGACTGCATCTCCGGCACCGCCAGTTTCGTATCCCCCTGGGAACTGGAAGTGGTTCATAACGACGGCCGCACCGAGCGCCTGACCGCACGCAGTATCGTGGTTGCCACCGGCGGCAAACCGGCCATGCCACCGATTCCTGGGCTGGCGGATATGGAGCCGCTGAATTCCGATAACCTCTGGTCCCTGGAGACTCAACCGGAGCGCCTGCTGGTACTCGGTGGCGGCCCGATTGGCTCTGAACTGGCCCATGCCTTTGCGCGGCTGGGCAGCAAGGTAACCCAGGTGGAAATGGGAGACCGCCTGCTGGCCAAGGAAGACAGCGACGTTTCCGATGTGGTCCGCAAGCAGTTTGAACAGGACGGTATTGATCTTAGGCTGGGCCACGCCGCGAAAGAGTTCGCCGTCGAAGACGGGGAAAAAGTGGCTTACTGTGAGCACAATGGCGAGCGCGTCCGGATTCCGTTCGACCAGGTTCTGGTGGCTGTTGGCCGAGCCGCGAACACCAAGGGGTTGGGGTTGGATAAGATCGGCGTGGAAACGCTGCCCAATGGCACTGTACCGGTGGAGGAAGATATGAGCATGCGCTTCCCCAACGTATTTGCCTGTGGCGATGTCGCTGGCCCCTACCAGTTCACCCATGCAGCCGCCCATCAGGCCTGGTTTGCAGCGGTGAACGGTTTGTTTGGCCAGTTCAAACGCTTCAAAGTGGATTACCGGGTGCTGCCCTGGGTGACTTTTACCTCGCCGGAAGTGGCCCGTGTGGGTTTGAGCGAGGCGGAAGCAAGGGAGAAAGGCATTGCCTACGAAGTCACCCGCTACGGACTGGATGATCTTGACCGCGCCATCACCGAGAGCGAGGACTATGGCTTTATCAAAGTGCTCACCCCCCCGGGTAAGGACAAGATACTGGGCGCCGTTGTTGTCGGCATGCACGCCGGTGAAATCCTGGCTGAGTTCACCCTGGCGATGAAGCACGGCCTGGGCCTGAACAAGATTCTGGGAACGATTCACCCCTACCCGACCTGGAACGAATCCGCCAAGTACGCCGCCGGCGAGTGGAAGCGCGAACACGCGCCCCAGGGCATTCTCAAACTGCTTGAGAAGCTTCATGGCTGGCGCCGTGGCAAGCAGCCCGGCAACAAGGCCGGACGGCAAGTGACAACGTAAAAACAAGGTGGGCGGGCGCTTGTGGTGTAACACTTGCGCCCCCGGCTTGTCAGTTATCAAAGATTCATCATGAACACGGAGCAGCTATGCCCCTGACCCAAACCGCCGAAAGACGTATCCCCGTTGTGGAAGTACTGGAACCCCGGGCCCGCGACAGCTGGACCCATACCCGCAACGGCGACCCGCGCGGCTATATTGATTCCGACAAACTCAAGGAACTGTGGATTCACACCGGCACCGCCTGCAACCTGGCCTGCCCGTTCTGCCTTGAGGGTTCACATCCCGGCGACGGTCGCATTCCCGGCATGAAGCTGAGCGACGTGAAACCGTTTATCCACGAAGCCCTGGACATGGGTGTGGAACAGTTTTCCTTTACCGGCGGCGAGCCGTTTGTGATCCGTGATTTCGTGAACATCCTCGATTACGCCAGCCACCACCGGCCCTGCTTCGTGCTCACCAACGCCACGGACCCACTCCTCAAGCGTCGCCACCAGGTGATGCCGCTGCTGAACAACCCTTACCCGATCCACTTCCGTGTCAGTCTGGACTTCCCTGACCGGGCCCGCCACGACGTGGACAGGGGCGACGGTAGCTTCGATAAGGCACTGGAAGGCATCCGCTGGCTGGTGGACCAGGGCTTCGAGGTGTCTATCGCTCGGCAGACCGATCCGGACGAGAGTGTTGCCAACGTAGAAGATGCATTTCGTAGCATCTTCCGAGAGTGGCGCATCCCTGAAACCCTGGCCTTCACCGCCTTCCCGGACCTGGGCACACCCGGCTCGGAAGACGGCAGCCCGGAAATCACCGAAAACTGCATGGAAAAGTACCCTACCAGGGAGGCCAGGTCCCACTTCATGTGTACCTATACCCGCATGCTGGTGAAGCGCGACGATCAGGTTCGGGTTTATGCCTGCACGCTGGTGGACGACGATCCGCAGTATGACCTGGGTGGCACCCTGGCCGAGAGCATGGACGAGCGCATCATGTTGCGGCATCACCGGTGTTTTGCCTGTTACCGGTTTGGGGCCAGTTGTTCGGCGCCCGGCTGAGTCTGGGCTGGGAGTTAGGCTGTTTAGGACTGGTTGCTGGGAGTTGGCGGCCTGGGGGTGGTGTTTTATTTCCTTGGGAAAAAGAACTCGCTTCGCTCAGACACCTTTTTCCTGGCGGAAATAAAACACCACCCCCAGACCGCGGTTAGTCACTGCAATTCGTTGGGTAAAACAACGCTTTTTATTGAGCATGGTTGCTGCGCCCGGGAAATCGGGGACGGCATGCTGCAGATGATGATAGAGGCAGTGGTGGAGGGGGTTCAAAAAATGTGGAGCGCCATGGACGGCGCGACCAAGCCCCCCATGGATGGGTTCACGGGCGTTTTTTCGAACCCCCTCCACCACTGACTCAAGCTTCCATTCTCGAGGAAACCGGAAAAGTCCCGGGTAACCGATAAAGAACGAGGATAAGACAGACGATGAACTCTACGGAAGCCTCCCTGTTTTGGGGATTCTTGGTGGTTTATGGGGTGGTGATGTATGTGCTGTCGCCGAAGAGTAAAAACGCCAATTCTTTTTATAAAGGCGCGGACGACCAGGGTAATCCGGTGGGGCAGTGGTCGCTGACGGCGAGTATTTTTATCAGCTGGATTTTTGCCAAGTCGGTGACCAATGCGGCCAACCTAGGGGCGGCCTACGGGGTAACAGGGGGGCTGGCGTATGCCAGTTACTGGCTGTCGATTCCGGTGGCCGGTTATATCATCTATCTGATTCGTACCCAGACCGGGGCTTGTAGCCTGCAGGATTTTCTGACGTCGCGGTTTGGGCGGCTAGCCAGTCTGGCGTTTGCGGCGGCGATTCTGATTCGGTTGTATAACGAGGTGTGGAGCAACACCGCCGTGGTGGGTGGCTATTTCGGGCTGCCGGGGCAGTGGGAATATTACACGGCAGCGATGCTGTTTACGGCTTTCACCCTGGCCTACAGCCTGAAAGGCGGTTTGCGGTCGTCGATTTTTACCGATGTGATTCAGGCGTTTGTGTTTGTGTTCTTCCTCGGAGCCGTTCTGTTCCTGATTGTGCCTGCCAACGACACCAGCGCCTTGCTGACCAACGGTGAGTTCAAGCTGAATGCCGGTTTTGACCTGTTGTTGGTGGCGCTGTTGCAGATGTTCAGCTACCCCTTCCACGATCCGGTTCTGACTGACCGGGGCTTTGTGAACAAAGAGAAAACCATGCTCAAGAGCTTTGTGGTCGCCGGCCTGCTGGGTTTTGTGGCGGTGTTTATCTTCAGCCTGGTGGGCGTGCACGCCCGCCTGAACGGTATCGAGGCCATGGGTAACGCGCCGGCGGCTGTAGGGCAATCGCTGGGGCTGGCGGCGTTGTTCTTTATGAGTGTGGTGATGATGACCTCCGCCGGTTCCACGCTGGATTCCACCTTCAGCTCACTGGCCAAATCCCTGGCGGTGGACCTGCCGCGGCTGGCGAAGCGGGCGACGGACCGGCTGCCCAGCGTGCGGGTTGGGGCGATTATCATGATCGTGTTTGCGCTGCTGGGTAACCTGCCAATGTTTGCCGGTACCGATATTCTCAAGGCCACTACCATCTCCGGCACCATGGTGATGGGGCTGGCGCCGGTGTTTCTGTTTTACGGGTTCACACGCTGGTCGCCCTGGAGTTTTCACCTGAGTTTCTGGACCGGGCTGGGGCTGGGTGTGTTGCTGGCAGTGGGGCTTATCCCGTCGAGCTGGGCCATCGGTGAAGGAGCTTACGCCATGCTGCTTGGCGTCAACGCCTATGGTTTCCTGATCTGCTCAGTTGGCTTCTTCCTGCCCCTGGTGGCCCGCAGGCTGGCGGGGCGCGCACTTGCAACCGGCGAGGCGTAGGTTCCGCCATGAACGAAGGCCGAAGTTGTCCCCTTGCCTATCGATATAAGCCTTCGGACCTGTGCCGGACGCCCGACAAGGTCACTGAAGATGTGCTCTACGTCATCGGTGGGCTCTATGGAAATCCTTACGCGCTTGATGAAATCGAACGGATGGCGCTGGCCGAGCAGCAGCAGGGGCACAGGGTCAGGCTGGTGTTCAATGGGGACTTCAACTGGTTTAACGCCAGCGACAGCCTGTTCCGGGAAATCAACAGTCGTGTGCTGGGTCATACCGCCAGCCTTGGCAACGTCGATTATGAACTGGCCAACCCCAATGACGGGGCGGGATGCGGGTGTGCCTATCCGGATTTTGTAGATCAGGGCGTGGTCGAGCGCTCCAATAGCATGATGGAGCGGCTGCAGGGCGTGGCCGGGGATCACCCCGACATCCAGGAGCGACTTCGCCTGTTACCCCGCTATCGATGCCTGTTGTTTGGAGGCCTAAAGGTTTTGGTGGTGCATGGTGATCCCGAGTCCCTGGCTGGCTGGGGGCTGGCCCATGAATCCTTTGTTGCCGGCAACGAATTGAAGCTCGCGGAATGGTTCGGTGACTCCGGTGCTGATGTGATTGTTTCCACCCACACCTGCCTGCCGGTACTCTGGTCGGGAACCATTGAAGGGCGAAGCCGCGTCGTGGTGAACAACGGCTCGGCGGGTATGGGGAATCTGAAGCATGACCCGCGGGGGCTGATTACGCGCATTGGACTGACAAGTCCGGCGTCTGAGCCTGTTTCCGGTTTTGAGTGGCGAGGGCTGAACGTGTCCCTTATGCCCGTAGCCTACGATCTGGATGCCTGGTTGCCCCGATTCGACCGGTTGTGGCCTGGTGATTCGGCCGCTGCCGTATCTTACCGTAGCCGTATAGTGGCGGGGACATCCCTGGCTACAGACGATGTTGTTTTTCCTTTCGTTGTTTAACGAATTTGTCACTGGCGCCCGCCAGAATCGGGTCTATTCTTAAAGAGCAGGCCGGCATTTCTGGGTGCGCATCCTGTAAGCCTGACTTGAAATATATTTTGTGGTCTATATAATTCTACGCTAACTTTTTGAGGCGAATCGATCACGTTATGACATCAGAAGGCTCGAATACCACCGCCATCAACCTCCGCACACCGGTCAAGGATGATGGCTACAGACTTCACCAGCTGGTAGCAGAATGCCCGCCGCTGGACCCCAACTCGATCTACTGCAACCTCCTGCAGTGCAGCCACTTTGCCGAAACTGGCGTGGCGGCGGAGATAGACGACGATCTGGTCGGCTTTATTTCCGGATATATTCCCCCGCAGCAGCCTGAAACCGTATTTGTCTGGCAGGTCGCCGTTCACGAGAAAGGTCGTGGGCAGGGTCTGGCCAAGCGAATGCTGAAGGCGATTGTTTCCCGGGATGCGTGTAAAGATGTGACCCATATGGAAACCACCATCACCGAAGACAATGAGGCTTCTTGGGCGCTGTTCCGGTCTTTCGCACGCGATATGGGTGCCGAGCTCACCTATCAAGAGCACTTTGAGAAAGACACCCACTTCGGTGGCAAGCACGACTCTGAGTTTCTGCTTCGCATAGGGCCTTTCACGAAACCGGCATAGCAACCTTCCCGAACGATCGATATCCCTGTTTGGACTGGCCGGCAGATTGCTGAGGTGAATCTGTCACCACGGCCTCAACCAACGTGCCCCCGCACAACTACCTCGAACCTGACATGCTAAGAGGCAAGATCATGGAACTTTTCAAGTCGACTGAATCCGAAGTACGTGTTTATTCCCGTGCCTTTCCGGTGATTTTCAATCGCGCCAAGAACGCGCACCTTTACACCGAGGACGGTAAGGAATATCTGGATTTTCTGGCCGGCGCCGGGTCACTGAACTATGGCCACAACAACGACATTCTCAAAAAAGCGTTGCTGGAGTACATTGAAAACGATGGTGTCAGCCAGGGCCTGGATATGTTCACCACTGCCAAGCATGATTTTATTGCGTCTTATAAGAAGCACATCCTGGATCCTCGTGGCCTGAACTACAAAATGCAGTTCACTGGCCCTACCGGTACCAACTGTGTAGAAGCGGCCCTTAAACTGGCCCGCAAGGTGAAGGGCCGTAACGGTATTATCTCCTTCACCAATGGTTTCCACGGTGTGACCATGGGTGCGGTTGCCGCCACGGGTAACAAGCACCACCGAGGCGGCGCTGGTACCCCGCTCGGTAATGTAGATTTCATGTTCTATGACGGCTATCTGGGTGAAAACGTGGACACCCTGGAAATCATGGATAAAGTGCTGTCCGACGGATCTTCCGGCTTTGAGCTTCCGGCTGCGGTTATTGTCGAGGCGGTTCAGGGTGAAGGCGGGTTGAATGCCGCCCGTGCCGAGTGGCTTCAGGGCCTTGAGAAGCTGTGCAAGAAGCACGATATCCTGTTGATCCTGGACGATATCCAGGCCGGAAACGGACGTACCGGAGAGTTCTTCAGCTTTGAGTTTGCCGGCATCAAGCCAGATATTGTCACCGTTTCCAAGTCACTGAGTGGTTATGGCCTGCCCATGGCGCTGGTGTTGTTCAAGCCGGAGCTTGATATCTGGAGTTCGGGTGAGCACAACGGCACCTTCCGTGGCAACAACATGGCTTTCGTGACGGCCCGTGCTGCCGTTGAGACCTACTGGAAAGACGATGCCTTTACCAATGAAGTGAAGGTTAAAACGAAGGTGCTTGGTGACGGCCTGCAGGCCATCTGCGACAAGTACCCTGGCGAATTTCGCATTAAGGGACGTGGCCTGATGCGCGGCATTGAAGCTACCCATGCCGAGCTGACGGACAAGATCACCAGCCGTGCCTTTGAAAAGGGGCTGATTATCGAAACCAGTGGTCCCAATGACGAAGTGATCAAATGCTTGATGCCGCTGACGACCAGCGAGGATGATCTGCGCAAAGGTGCTAAACTGCTAGCTCAAAGCGTGGATGAAATCATGCAGGAAGGAATGAGCAAGGCGTCCTGAGGCGCCTGCCATCCCCAAAAATTCATTCTGCACGATAACGACGGTAACACTATGACTAGCGAACTACACACCGTAGAGAAGATTGGCGGCACCTCGATGAGCAACTATGAGGCTGTACGCGACAACATCATTTTCGGCGGCCGCGAAAAAGACGACCTCTACCAGCGCATTTTCGTGGTCTCCGCCTACGGCGGTGTCACCGACGAACTGTTGGAACACAAGAAAACCGGTGAGCCGGGCGTTTATGCCCTGTTTGCTGATGCGGAATCGGACTGGGCCTGGGGTGACGATCTTACCAAGCTGATCAAATTCCTCACCGACATCAACGGCGAGCTGTTCCATGATCCCATGCTCAAGCAGCAGGCGGACCAGTTCATTACTGACCGGATCGAGGGCGTTCGTGGTTGCCTGATTGATCTGCAGCGCCTTTGCTCCTATGGCCAGTTCCAGCTGGAAGAGCACCTGCTGACGGTTCGGGAAATGCTTGCGGGTATTGGTGAAGCGCACAGCGCATTCAACACTGCTCTGAAACTCCAGCAGGAAGGTATAAACGCACGGTTTGTGGACCTGACAGGCTGGCGCGACAACGAGCTTCTGCCGTTGGATGAAAAGCTCAAACAGGCGTTCGATGCGGTAGACCTGACTCGCGAACTGCCCATCGTCACCGGTTACGCCCAGTGCAGTGAAGGCTTGATGCGTACCTTTGACCGGGGCTACAGCGAGATGACCTTCAGCCGTGTGGCAGTTATCACCAATGCCCGTGAGGCCATCATTCACAAGGAATACCACCTCAGCTCCGCCGACCCCAATATCGTGGGTGCGGACAAAGTAGTGCCCCTTGGCCGCACCAACTACGACGTTGCCGACCAGCTGGCGAACCTGGGTATGGAAGCCATCCACCCCCGCGCCGGCAAGGGCATGCGCCAGAACGAGATCCCGCTGCGGGTGATGAATACCTTTGAGCCGGAGCACACCGGCACCCTGATCACCGGTGATTACGTCAGCGAGAAGCCGCAGGTGGAGATCATTGCCGGCAACAAGGGTGTGTTTGCCATTGAAGTATTCGATCAGGACATGCAGGGCGAGCCCGGCTCTGACCGTCGTATCCTCGAGGTGCTTGGCCGCTTCAAGGTGCGCTTCGTGTCGAAGGATACCAATGCCAACACTATCACCCACTACGTTGACAGCACTCTCAAGCACGTCAAGCGGGTGGTGCGTGCGTTGAAAGACGAGTTCCCCAATGCCGAAATCAATACCCGCAAGGTAGCGATTGTTTCTGCCATTGGCAGTGATATCAAAATACCGGGTATCCTGGCGCGGTCGGTCAAGGCCCTGGCGGACGAGGAAATCAGTGTTCTGGCCTTGCACCAGTGTATGCGCCAGGTGGACATCCAGTTTGTGGTGGATGAAGACGCCTACAAGAAGACGATCGTGGCCCTCCATGCGGTGCTGATCGAGCCTTATAACCATGAGTACGCCATCGTCGCGGCGTAACTCAGCCGGGGATCCATGGCACCGTTCCGCTCGTATTTCTTATAAATTTACGATCGGAACCTGTGCCATGACTGAACTTCAGAGCCCGGGACCGTCTCCGACCATAGCCCACTCCGGCGAAACGGAATCCCTTGTGGGGCTGTACTTCAGGGATGCGTCCCGTTACGAGTTATTGACCAACGAAGGCGAGCGCCGTCTTTCACGCAGATTGTCCTTCTGCTACCGGATTATCTCGGCAGAGATCGGTTTGCCGGAAGATACACCCCAAACCTTCCGCGAGGTGATTGGTAGCCTGGGGGATGCCTGCGCATTGTCGACCCGGTGTCGTCGCGCCTATCATCTTGCCACTGACAGCCGTCAGCGGCTCATCCGCAGCAACCTGCGGCTTGCGGTGCACATCGCAAGGCGCTATGCCAACCGCGGAATTCCCATGTCGGATGTAATCCAGGATGCAAACGTTGGCCTTATCAAAGCCGTTGAGCGGTTCGACCCCACCAAAGGGTTTCGTTTTTCCACCTACGCTTACTGGTGGATCAGCGAAGAGGTCAAGCGGTGCATGAAGCGGGGTACCCGCCTGGTGCATACGCCTGAGAATGTGGTCGACGAAATCCGCCTGCTGCAGAAAAAATCGTTGCTGCTTCATCAGACCCTGGGCCGCACCCCATCACAAAGCGAGTTGGCGCAGGAAATCGAAGTATCCCCGTCACGTATTGGTGAACTGCGTGCTTTGGCGAGCATGGAAGTGTCTGTGGATATGCCCGTCACCACCGAAGGTAGTATCACTCTGGGTGACAGCCTCAGCGCAGGTGAGCAGTCCGCGCCGGATCACGACATGGTCCATCGGGACCGTAAGCGAACACTGGCAACGCTGCTGGCCGATCTCAGCTCGCGGGAAAAAGACGTTCTTGCCCGTCGTTTTGGGCTTGGCCTGCCAGAGCCAGAGACCCTGCAGGTGATTTCTGATCACCTGGGTATTAGCCGCGAGCGGGTAAGGCAGATCGAAAAGGGTGCTCTCAAGAAACTGAGAACTCTGGTTGAAAGCCCTGATCAGATGCTCCGGAGTTAGGTGCCGGAGCATCTCTTGCTACATGGAATGGGGGCTTGAATCATTGCAGACTCAGCCATGTGCCATAAAAAACCAGGTGCCGGCCGCTACCTGGCACAACAATACGACACCGGTCAGTGCCAGCCGAAGTTTCAGATACCAATCCGGCCAGTATCCTTTCATCCAGCGGGCATCAACCACGTATAGTCCCATATATGCGACGGTGTACAGCACAATCTGTACGGGAACCGGAAGTAACAATCCTATGCCGGCTGAGACGAAAAAAACCTGGCTGAGCAGCATGGTGACAAGTGGTGAAATCGGGTAGCACCGGTTTTCCAGTTGCATGGCCAGAGGCCAGTAAATACCTGCCATAAAAGCCAGGATGCCGGCACTATACAGATAGAAGTAGCTGATGATGACCACGCTTTTGGCGGGCATCATGAACAGGCCGAGTACCGCTGCGAGAAATGGCAGTAACCCTGCGATGCCAACGACAATCGCCAGCCTGGCGACCGCAATCACGAGTCGCGCCCCTGCACCCGTATTCTCATGGGTTCGAGATCCGCCGGCTGCATGCCGATCATTTCATGATAGGCAGACGGGTGAACGACTTCTGTAGATACAACATTGAATGCTGCCAGGGTATCCTGGATTTCCCAGCTGCTGCGGAATAACTGCGTCTTACCCTTGGCATCGGACAGTAGATGGTATTTGTTGTTGATTACCATCCTGGCCATGTATTGCTGGCCCTCCAGCGAGATTATTTCCAGCAGGCCGATGGTCAGGTCAGGCATTTGCCTGAGTTCTTCCAGGGTTAGTCTCACCGTTTCGCTCTCTTAGTCGTGCGCAGGTATGAAGTTTTACCCTCGAACTTACGAGCGATGGATCATTTGGGATCAACAGGAGGCCTGGAGCGGGCAGGAAAAACAAGGGTTCATACCTTGTCGGCCAGTTCCCGGCATACGGAGTGCTGGGGGCAGTTCGTCAGGTGGTCATTCACCATTCCTACCGCCTGCATGAACGCATAAACGATGGTGGGACCCACGAAATTGAATCCCCTCTGTTTCAGCGCCTTTGACATGGCTTCCGCTTCCGGGGTGTAGACTGGGACCTGCTCTATGCGCTGCCATTGATTCTGCACCGGCTTACCGTCTACAAAAGACCACAGGAAACTGCTGAACGAGTGGCCCTGCGCCTGGAGGTCCAGATACCCGCGGGCGTTACGGATAATGGATTCCACTTTCAGGCGGTTGCGGACAATACCCCGGTCTTTTAGCAGCGAATCAATTTTGCTGTCGTCGTAACGAACGATGCGCTCCGGGTCGAAGTGGTCGTAGGCTGTCCGGTAATTTTCCTGTTTTTTCAGAATGGTAAGCCAGCTAAGCCCGGCCTGCTGGCCGTCCAGGCAAAGCTTTTCGAACAGTGCCAGGTCGTCATATTCCGGCCTGCCCCAGACATTATCGTGGTAATGCGTATAGAGGGGATCGGTGCCACACCAGGGGCAGCGTTGCTGATCTTCCATTATCACTCCTGCTTGCGGATGATCACGGGATTGTGAAGCAGCCAGTTCACCTGGGCAATGGGCCCGGCACGCTGGCCTGCCTCTAAAGGTTCGTCAGGTGTCTGGAGCAGATAGCCGACGGGCAGCGACGGCCCGTGCTGATGGTAGACTAGCGCCACCAGGAAATCGCCGACCTGGCCTGCCGACGCCATCCAGCTTTCGTCATTTCGGTCACCGAATAACCGGAAATCAGGGGTCACTTCGAGAGTCTGCAAATTTCCTGCGATACCGCGACCGGTTGCCTTAAGCCAGGCTTCCTTCAGGGTCCAGACCTTGAGGAAGTTTTCGCAGCGGTTGGCGTTGAGCAGCCAGTCTTGTTCACTGGGGGTGAACCATCGCCGAACCACTTTCTGCCAGTGTGGGTGGCGGCTACAGGGCTCGATGTCCAGACCCAGGCCTGGCTTAGCCGACACCGCACACGCTGACAGCCCGTGGCTGTGGCTCAGGGACAGGTGCCACCCCGGTGGATGTTCAGAGCAAACCGGCCGCCCGTCGATGGGGCGACATTCACTTGCGGCGGTGCCGGATGTACCTGCCAGTGCCTGGCGAATCAGCCAGCGGCTGCACAGATATTCCCTGCGCCGCAGGCCTTCGAAACCGGCAACGGAGGTCTGCTCGAAGGCAGTCAGCCAGCCAGGTACCTGTTGCTCCAGTGAAGCCGGTTCCCGGCACAGCCAGACGATGGGGGCCGAGTCAGGGCTGGAGCCGGTCAATGATCCACCCGTTGTCCTTTTGGACGTACTCAAACCGGTCATGCAGCCGGCTTGGCCTGCCTTGCCAGAACTCGATCCGTTCCGGCACCACGCGGTAACCACCCCAGAAATCCGGTAGCGGGATCTCGCCCTCGCTGAACCGGCGCTTCATCTCTGCAACCTTCTGTTCCAGCAGCCCCCTGGAGGTGATTGCCTTGCTCTGTTCCGACACCCAGGCACCGATCTGGCTACCCCGTGGGCGGGAGGCAAAGTAACGCAGTGATTCGGTTTTGCTCACTTTTTCAACCGTGCCCTGTATACGCACCTGGCGGTTAAGGCCTATCCAGGGAAACAGCAGGGCCGCTTTCGGGTTCTCGGCCAGCTCCCTGGCCTTACGGCTGCCATAATTGGTGTAGAACACGAAACCGGTTTCATCGAAATATTTCAGCAGTACGGTCCGTATGTCTGGCATACCGTCATTGCCGCTAGTGGCCAGTGACATAGCATTGGGTTCAAGAATGCCTGCCTCACGGGCATCGCCGAACCAGGTCTGGAACTGCCTGATCGGGTTGTTATCGAGAGCGTCGCGATCGAGGCCTTCGCTCTCGAAGTCGCGGCGCATATCGCCAATGTCCATTGGAGTTACCTGTTTAGGGAATTCGTTGTTTGATACGATCGGGACAGAATATCGGGTTCACTGCGCCTTGTCAGTCTACCGGGGCATCTGGCTGACAAAACCGTTACTTGCGGACTATCCTTGTTAAACTGATGTGAGCTGGGCCGTGCCCGTCACTGATAACCAACAAGGAGAACAGGGTGGTTGCAAATCGGACTCGACGATTGTCTGCCAGAAATATCTCGGTCGTTGTACTGGCCCTGGTCGTGATTTATGCCCTGGTCGGGTTCGTGGGGCTGCCATGGTGGCTGGAACGGACACTGCCGAAAAGGCTGGAGCAGCGCATGGGGTGGCAGGCGGAGGTGGAAAACATCCGCGTGAATCCCTTCACCATGAGCGTTGCCGTTGTGAATCTGACGGCAAACGACAGTGACGGTGAGCGTGTTGTCGCCTTCGATCGCCTGTACACGAATCTTGGGGTCTGGCGGCTGGTAACCGGCGTTGTTGCGTTACAGAACATTGAACTGGAAGAACCCTATATCCGTCTGGACCTGCTGGAAGACTACAGCGTGAATTTTGCCATCGACTGGCAGGCAAACAATCCGCCGGCGGAAGAAACGACCACTGACGAGAGTGCGTCCGGGGAGCCGCTTCGCCTGCACTTTCACCGGGTAAGAGTCGCCGGGGGTGAGCTGCTGTTCCGGGATTTCAGTCGGCAGGGTCAGGAGGAGTTCCGGGTGACACCTCTGGATCTTGCACTCAATGATCTGGCCACCTGGCCCCGGGACGATGCCGATAGCGATTACTACCTGTTGGCAGCGGTCGACAGCCAGACCATCGAATGGGAAGGGGATCTGAGCATTTCTCCCCTTTATTCCAAGGGGTTTATCAAGCTGGGTGGTGTGACCCACGCCACGCTTCAGCATTTCCTCAAACCCTATCTTCCTTACCGGCTTCGCGATGGCAGTCTGACTGTAAGCTCCGAATATGAGCTGCAGTCCGCCGACGAGCTTTTCCTGAGCACCTCCAATGGCCAGCTGAGCATTGAAAATCTGGACCTTGGCCTGGCTGATAGCGATGACGAATTGCTCACCACGCAGAGCATCCGTATCGGCGATATACAGTTCGGCCTGAACAGCCGTGAAGCCGCCACTGGAACCGTCAACATTGATGGTCTGAACCTGTCACTGCATCGCGATAAGGCAGGGTCGATCAACCTGCTTGAGCCGTTTCAGCAAGGTGATGAAGCTGAGACGGCGGATGATTCGGCAGGCAATGACATGGCTTTCCGCTGGTCGGTGGCTGGCGTGGAGCTGGGCAAGGGCTCTATAAACTGGCGCGATGAACAGTTGCAGACCGCGGCGGATCTGTCGTTAGAGGATCTGAATGTCAGTGTTGACGAGCTCTCCCATCAACTGGAAGACCCGGTTAACTATAAGGCTGACGCTACCCTGGGAGATGGTGGCCGTCTCGTGTTCAACGGCCAGACCACCCTGGCGCCGTTTACACTGGAAGCTGGAATCGCCGGTTCCGACATCGTTCTTGCCCAGTTTGGTGCCTATATCAGCGAAATGGCGAATCTGGATGTCAGAGATGGCCGTCTGAATGTGGATGGAAACCTGGATCTGGACCAACAGCAGGATCCGTTGACTGGCACCTTCAGCGGCACCGGTGAAGTAACATCGCTGGATGCCCGGCTGGGGAATAGCGATGAGAGGCTGATTGGCTGGCAGACTCTGCGCCTGGAACCGGTGGAGTACAATGTGGCGCCGGCACGGCTGGAGATCGGAACCATTACCCTGGCGGGTCCGGCATTCAATGTGGTTCGTGAGGGCGATGGTGTACACAACCTTCAGCGCATCACACAGTCATCATCTTCGGAAGATTCGGGGGGAGAGGCGCCAGCGGAGGATGAAAAGTCCTCTGTGGAGGACAGCGAGTCTCAGTTTATTTTCCGAATCGGGCAGTTAATGCTGGAAGAAGGTGCCATTTCCTACACGGATAGAACCATTGAACCAACCTTTACCACCCGCCTGGATCAGCTGCGTGGCTCCGTAACCGGCTTGAGCAATATCTCACCGCAGCAGGGAAAGGTATCAATCCAGGGCCGCGTTGGAGAGGTGGCCAGCATGACACTTGATGGTTCCCTGGGGACTCTGGGAACCGACGAAACCAGTGAGCTCAAGCTGACTATGGAAAATCTTTCCCTGCCCACCTTATCGCCTTACTTTGGCCGCTACCTTGGCTATGGGGTCGACAGCGGAAAACTGAACCTTGACCTCGATTACGAATTTACCGGTACCACCATTGATGCCGGCAACAGTGTGGTACTGGACCGTCTCGAGCTTGGCGAAGCAGTAGCCAGCGATGACGCGGTCAGCGCGCCAGTCAAGCTCGGACTGGCACTGCTGAGAGACAGGAAGGGGGTTATCGATATCGATCTTCCGGTTAGTGGTGACCTCGACAGCCCGGATTTCAGTGTTGGTCAGGTGGTCATGAAAGCCTTCGTCGACCTGGTTGCAAAAGCCGCGACATCACCGTTCAGCATGCTGGGTTCGATAGCGGATCTGGCTGGACTTTCGGGAGAAGACCTGGGCAGTATCAGCTTCGAGCCCGGTCAGGTCGCATTGGCCGAAGGCGAAAACGTTAAATTGGAGGCCTTAGGGTCAGCGCTCAATGACCGCCCGGCGTTGGTGCTGAAGGTGCGTGGTGCGGTTTCACCAGAAGCCGATGCCATTGGACTGAGACAACAGCAACTGTTCGATCAGCTGGGTATCGCTGAAGCTACTTCGGCGTCTGAGCGTATCCCGCGCCTGGAGCAGGCTTACGCCAGCTCTGACTATGTTGCTCCGCTGGCGGCTTTCCGGAATGACACTGCCGGGGAGAACGGCGAGATCAGCCAGGAAGAATGGGAACGGGCGTTGGTGGAAAGGCTGGTTACAGATATTGATCTGTCCCCCGAAGCACTTGACAACCTGGCCGCTGCACGAGGGGTTTGGCTACGCCGGCAAATGCTGGAAAGCTACGAAGTGCCCGAGAGCCAGCTGTTCCTGCTGGACCCCGTGCGTGATGCAAGTGCCAATGAGGACGGCAAGGTTACGATTGGCTTTGAGCTGGACGCCCGTTGACGCTCCCGGTGTCAATATCCGGGCAGCTCAGGCGGTATCTGAAGCCCGTGGCGCTCAACCATCTGCTGGTAACGCCCATCCTGAATTATTGGTGACAGCAGTTGTTCAAGTGTTTCGGCAGATACCGGGCCATCTTCCCGGGTCAGGATGCGGAGCAAATACATCTGGTCGGCCATATCGGACACCAGGAACCGGTCCTTGTCCTCCGGGTTTCGCTCCAGATGCACACGAAGATAGGCGTGGCTGATAACGGCTACTTCCGCCACTGATGGACGGTCGGCTTTAATCAGCTTCAGGTTGCGTTCGTGGCTTTGAGAGAACTCGACCTGGAAGCGCTTTTCCAGTTCCGCATCGTTTGTAGACAGACCGGCGAAGCCATAGTGGTATCCTGAAATGGCCGCAATCCTCCGGTCGGTTATATTGTCGAAAAACCTCTGGTCCCGGCCGGGCTTTTTCAGGGCTACATAAACGTCCTCGTCACTCAACACCGGGTGCGTGGCCTCAATGGGTCGGGATTCCCAGCCCCAATCCAGGCTCTCGAAGAAAATGACGTCGTACAACCCGGCTTCAAAATCCAGGTGCCTGCGTTTGGGAGAGGTGTGTACGATACGAAACGAGATGTCCTGGTGAGTGGATTCCATCTCGGCAAGAAGATCGCCCAGCAATCCGTTTAACCTGCTGTTGTCACGTATAGCGGCTACGGGTGGGAAATCATATACGCCGACGGTAATCTCTGTCTCCGATGAGGCACTGACTGATAACCCCAGGGTTACCGGAAGGGAGAGAAGCAGAAGAGCGGTTTTCAACAGGCCTCTGAGGTTCAAGATTGTGATTCCACTCTGGTAAAAGGTGAACGTATATTCAGATTAGCATTGATGCCTCAGTGCCAGTAGAGGCCAATTATAAACTCATGCAAAACGGGAAGCCTCTATGAGCCGCCCTCTAAGCCATTTTTTTGCCTATGTCTCCCGACTTCGCTGGATCAAACGCTGGGGATTGATGCGTAACGCCATTGAAGAGAACGTTGCCACCCATTCCTGGGAAGTAGCAACCCTTGCCCACGCTCTCGCCATCATTCGCAACAGGCACTTTGGTGGCAAGGTCAATGTTGACCGGATTGCCGCCGCAGCGCTTTATCACGATGCCACAGAGGTCATCACAGGGGATATGCCGACACCGGTCAAATACCACTCCACAGTGATGCGCGAAGCGTTCGGAGATATAGAACACAAGGCAGAAGCGGAGCTGCTGGCCCTGCTACCTGAGGATCTTCGTGACGAATTTGCTCCCTATATTCGTGAGTCCCGTTGGACAGCCGAAGAACAGGAGCTGATCAAGGCAGCTGACCGGCTATCGGCATTGCTGAAATGCGAGGCGGAGATGCAGGCGGGTAACAAGGAGTTCGAGCCAGCTGCAGGCCACATCCTCAAAAAGCTGGAGGAAGATGCCCTGCCGGAAGTGATGTACTTTCTGGAGGTGTTTGCGCCGGGTTACCAGCAGCCACTCGACAACCTGCTTGGTCAAGGCTGACAGTGGTCGAGACTGCCTTTGAAGGGCATCAGCTGTTGCCAGCTGATGCCACCATGCCACCGCGCAGGCCGTCCTGCTTCACGCTCTGGCGTACGATGTCTTCAGGGCTGCCGGCCAGTTCCCGGAACATGCCCATGGAGCCCAGCAGGGCGGAGGATTCGTAAGGCACGAAAACGCGCTCGCCGTCCTTCGCCATATTCGGCAACACCTTGATATAGCTCTGGCCCAGCAGGTAACCGATAACCGTCTGCTTGTTCTCCTCGGTATCACCCATGGCACTCAACACCAGGCGGATCGACTCCTGCTCACCCTGGGCGCGCAGGATGGCGGACTCCTTGTCACCCTCGGCATTGAGGATGGCCGATTCGCGCTGGCCCTGGGCCATGGCGATGGCTGCGGACTTTTCACCTTCCGCCTCGGTTACCGTGGCGCGACGCTTGCGCTCGGCGGCCATCTGCAGACGCATAGCCTCTTCAACTTCCTCTGGCATGCTGATGTCCTGGACTTCAACGCGAGTGAGCTTGACCCCCCATTTGGAGGCGGCTTCTTCCATTTCCGCCTGGATTGCGTTGTTTACTTCGCTGCGGGATTCAAACAACTTGTCCAGTTCCATCTTGCCCACCACCGAGCGCAGGGTGGTTTTCGCCAACACTTCCACAGCCTGGCTCATGTTGGCCACCTCATACACCGCACGACGCGGGTCGATAATCTGATAATAGAGCGCGCCATTGATGTTCACGGTGACGTTATCCGTGGTTACCACTGGTTGGCCGGGAAAGTCCATCACCGTCTCGCGGCGGTCGATGCGGGTTTCGAAGCTGCTGCTGGGGTGATATTCGTCACCCATGCGTACATAGCGGGTCATGATAATGGCGCGTGGGCGCTCAATGAACGGAATGATGATGTTCACGCCGCTTTCCAGTACGCGATTGAACGAACCCAATCGTTCGATAACCATTACCTCGGACTGGCGCACGATAACCAGGCCCTTGGCAATAATGAAAACACCAATGATCACTAATACGAGGCTGATCACCAGCCCGGGGGAAATAACCGATTCCATGTTTACTGCTCCTTGTGATTGATCGTGTGGACAACGGCAGTGGTGCCGTCAAAACGTTCGAAAATGACCTCTGTACCTTCCGGCAATTCGATCATGCCGGTATCGCTGGTGCGCAGGCGATAGAAATCGCCGTTGACCTTGATGCCGCTGGCGCTGTCAAAATCCCGTTTCAGCGTCCGGTAGTGCTTGCCCTGCTCCACCCCTGTGCCGGTGGTTCCGTAAGCCACGCCTTTGGGGGAAAACCGTGGCTTGATCCAGCGAATGGCAACTGGCACCAGAATGCCCGAGAACACGCCCATACCTACCAGCTGCCACTCGAAAGGTGCACCCAGAAACGTCAGCAGTGCCGTCAGCGCAGCCGCAATGCCCAGTGCCAGTAAGACCAAAACACCGGACGTCAGCTCCGCGAGGCTCAGCACGAGGGCGAGAATCAGCCAGAAATGTGTGAGACTCCATTCCATACAGAAACACCCGTTAGTGACAGATAAATGATCAAAGCGGGCAATTGTACCCTTTCATCGACGCACGGGTCACAGAAACTGGCTCTGCTGCCCCGGTCAGGCCTGCATTATTGCCATATCCCCTGGCCCGACACCTGTTAAAGTGAGCAACCCATCGCATAATAAGAGGCCATCGACGATGAAGGATCTGAACAACAGGGTAGCAGTGGTTACTGGCGCGGGTTCCGGTATTGGCCGGGCTGTGGCCTTGGCTTTGGCGACAAAGGGTTGCCGGCTGGCGCTGTCGGACGTTAACGAAGTAGGCCTTGCCGAAACTGCGGAGCAATGCAGCATCGCCGAAGTCAGAACCTACCGTCTGGATGTGTCCGACCGCGACGCGATCTATGCTCACGCCGAGCAGGTGGCAAGTGATTTCGGGCAAGTGAATCTGGTTATCAACAATGCCGGTGTGGCCTTGTCATGCAGTGTCCGGGAAATGACCGATGAAGACTTCAAATGGATCATGGACATCGACTTCTGGGGCGTGGCTCACGGCACACGCGCGTTCCTGCCGCATTTGATTGCGTCCGGGGATGGCCATGTGGTGAACATCTCCAGCGTGTTCGGATTGATCGGGGTGCCCAAGCAGAGCGCCTACAACGCGGCCAAGTTTGCGGTTCGCGGTTTTACCGAATCGTTACGCCAGGAAATGAAACTGGAAAAGCAGCCGGTGGCCGTAAGCTGCGTGCACCCTGGCGGTATCCGAACCAATATTGCCAATTCGGCCCGCATTGGAAAATCCGAGAATGCCGATGCCCAGCGCAAGGGTTTCGACAAAATCGCCATGACAACACCCGACAAAGCCGCCAACATTATTATCAGGGGCATCCTGAAGAATGAATCCCGCATTCTCGTGGGGCCGGATGCCTGGGGCATAGATGCCCTTAACCGGGTGCTGGGGTCTGCCTATCAGCCTTTGGTGGAACGTTTCTCCCGCAAAAATCTGTACATTTGATCCGTTTTTACCGCCTGCCGTAACTAATCGGTCGGGGCAGGTCGCCAGGACGATTGAAGCCGGGTAGCTGCACCTGTATATTTTACGTACAGCCATTGAACTTGAAGTGGCTGTATTTCAGGGAATGAGGCAGCATGAAAATACCCCAGCACCCGGATCTTGGTGCATCCTTAGAACAAAGCCGCTCAGGGCTGCGGGATATCCATCGCCGCTCAATGATGCGGACCCTGTTTCTGGTTACCGGTTCCGCGCTGGTTGTTTTCGGTTGTCTGCAGATTTTGAATGGCTATCTCTGGCTTGCAGCCGGGGAGTTTGTTGCCAGCCTGGTTTTGTTCCTCGGCGTTACCCGAATCAACCGAACGCCGCACCTGCAGATCTGGATATACAGTTATCTGGTGGCCGGGTTTTCGTTTGCTCTGCTGATCATGCTGGTACCTGACGCATCCGTTGCGGCGTTCGTATGGGTGCTGATGATGCCAGTCCTGGCCTATCTTCTGCTTGGCAAAAAGGAGGGTTTCCTGCTTAGCGCCCCTTTCATGCTAGCGGGATGTGTGACCTACTACTTTCACCTGGAATTCGTCGCTGACGCACGAAGCATGATCGACCTGCTGAACATGGTGCTATGCGCTGTGCTGATGCTGGGATTCATCCATCTTTACGAAACCCGGCGCGAAGAAGCCGAGCAGAAGCTGTTCACCCTGGCGCAGACCGATGCCCTCACCGGCCTGTCCAATCGCGCCAGTTTCCAGAGTACCCTCAACCGAACCCTCGCGGAGTGCAATCGCAGTGGTTCAGGATTTGCCCTGGTGATCATGGATATCGACTACTTCAAGGTAGTCAATGACACCATGGGCCACGATGCCGGTGACGAGGTGCTTCGTGATATCAGCCACCGTTTGACTGAACGGCTGCGGGCTACCGACTCCGTTGGACGATTGGGCGGAGAGGAATTTGGTCTTATCCTTCGTGACGTGAAACCAGACGATTCTTTCGAGCTGATGGACGAACTGCGCCAGCGCATCGCTGACAGCGAACTATGCTACGGTGAGGCTATTATCCGGGTAACGGCCTCTTTCGGCATTGCCCATTACCCCGACCACGGCACCGAAACCGAGACACTCTTCCGGACCGCTGACCGGTGCCTGTTCAGCAGCAAACGCGCGGGTCGTAATACGGTAGCCAGAGCCGGTGTGTCACCACTGGACGGGCAGCGTCTTGCGGGTGGGCCTATTTAGCCTGTTAACCCGTACTCTGGCTCAGGCCGCAGGCAGAGCACGCCCCGCCTGCGACCACGCGGAGTTAACTGTTACTGAATCGTCCGGCGATTCCCCTCCCGATATTCTGGCGCTATATACTCACTGACCTGCTCTTTGAACCGGGCAATCAGCTCACTGTTGTCGTGGTCCCAGGGGTGAAAGCCGGGCTTGAAATATTCCAGCCAGTTGGGGATCAGGCTCGAGAATGTTCCGTTTTTGCCCCACATAGCCCAAAGGCCACGGGCGCTATCCTTCAATGAGAAGTTTTTACGGTCGTTCAGCATCATCCGCGTGGTAAAGTAACTGGCCATCACGCCCAGTGCGGCAGTACTGAAGGCGAGGTAGAACGTGCGCTCAGCGTAGGTGCCCCCGGCCTGATTGAACACATCGTAGGCCACCGCCTTGTGCTCGGTCTCCTCGATGGCATGCCACACCCAGAGCGGGCGCATGGTCTCGTGCATGTCTTCGCGAACGTCATCCCGCGCCAACAGCATGTCTGCCATCATCGCCGTCATGTGCTCCAGGGCGCAGGTGATGGCCAACTGGTGGCGTTTGGGCAGTTTCTTTGCGATGCCCAGCACCACTTCCAGATGCTCTTCCAGCTCTTCCACCGGCATGCCCTGATCGCGCACATGCTGATTCATGGCCTTATGCTCCAGGGAATGCATGGCTTCCTGGCCAATAAAACCCCGAACCTCTTTCTTCAGTTTCGGATCCTGGATCGCTTTCTGATAATAGCGCACCGAATCCACGAAAAACTGCTCGCCCTGCGGAAACAGCACAGACAGCGCGTTCATGGTGTGGCTCAGGGTGTAGCTGTCATTCAGCCAGTAGTGGGGGACCTTTTCCCCGAACTCGAATCCCATACGTTGTGGTTTGATGGCGATATTGTCTGGGGTGCGGGCAACCGGTCCGGGCTCAGTGGTTTTGGTTCTCAGCATGTCATTACTCCTGCGCATGGCGCTATGGCTGATGTGATGAATTCAGTGTGGGGGAGTGAATGCAGCCTTTGAATGCGAAAAGGGGACGGCCATCGTGGAGTAGGGGCCAGAGCTGGCCCTGATTGACTGTGCTGACGTGAGTGCGGGTGCCTCCAGCCACAGTGCCGCTGTGCCGGGCTTCTGATAGCATCGGACTCCTTGAGTGCTTCGATAACAACAAGGAACCTGCATGACGAATCCGGGCCCGGAAAAAGAACGGCAGATGCTGGGACTGTTCCTGGTTCCCGGTGTCTATCTCCGGGTGCTGGCGGATGTGGTGCGGCAACTGGGCTACAACGACCGCACTTTGTACGAAGGTATGGCATTCGCGCCCCAGGACCTGAAATCCAACGACAGCAGGGTGTTTGTTACTGACGCCATCGTAATGGTGGAAAGAGCGCTGGATCTGGCGGGCAAGGAAGGCCTGAGCTTCATGCTGGCGCGGGAATTGCGGGTTACCATCCACGGCACACTGGGGTTCGCGGCCCTCACCAGCCCTACCCTGGCGGGCGCCCTGGATTCAGTGCGGCGCTACCTGCAGTTGCGAGTCCCCTTCCTGACCATGGCCCTGACCGACATCGGCGACCACGTGCTGGTAAGATTGCAGACTGAATTCGGCGTGCCCACCCAGTATCGCTTTCTGGCGGAAACAGTGAGCGCCACCCTGATGCTGCTGGCTGAACAGCTGATTGATCGCGAAGATGCGGAAACACAGGGTTTCCGACTGGAGGATGGCAAACTCCCCGGCGTGAAAGTGCAACTGACCTCACCGGAGCCCGCTTATTACAGCAAGTTTGCTCCCCAGTTGCCGGTACCCTTCGAATACGGCCAGCCGGAAGAAACCATGGTGTTCCCCAAGAACCTGCTGGCTACCCGCATGCGGCTGGCGGACGCAGAGGCATCGCGTATGGCTCGCGACCAGTGCGAATTCGAACTCCAGAAAGCTCTCAAAGACCAGGGCGACATCACCTACGCCATCCGCAATATGCTCCACATGATGCCAGGACCATTGCCATCACTGGAGTCCATGGCCGAACGTTTCTGCGTGTCGTCCCGAACCCTGAAACGCCGCCTCGCGGAGAAAGACACCACCTACCGGGAAATTGTCGAAGCGGTCCTGAAAGACCGCGCCATCCAGCTTTTGAGGTACACCAATCAATCGGTCAGCGAGATTGCCTACGAATTGGGATACGCCGATCTGTCCAACTTCAGCCGTGCCTTCCGCAAATGGACCGGCAAGTCGGCCAGCGAATTCCGTTTGGGTGGCGCGGATCCTGCTCCGGAGGTTGGGCCTTGAGATTGGTGCCTGGCCTCTCGGGCCTCTGGCTTGGGAGCGTGGTTGCGGGGTGGTGGTATTTATTTTTTCGAAAAATGAACTCGCTGCGCTCAGACACCATTTTTTACGAGAAAAATAAATACCACCACCCCACACCCATTTTCCATGGAGAAGGCTGTCTGAGGGTTTATTCACTTTTTTCAGTTTGTATTTCTCGACTATGCCCTAATAGTGTGACGGACGGGGGGATGGGATATTTGTCCGCCAGGAAAAAGGTGCCTGAGCGAAGCGAGTTCTTTTTCCCAAGGAAAAATATCCCATCCCCCCCGGCCAGCCAGCCAAACCACAAGGCTGGGTCGACAGATGCAGGCCACCACCAAACTAAAAGGAAACCGAAGCAAATGACACCCAACCAGGATACCCACAGCAAACTCATAGGCTACCTGCTATGGATCTTCGGATTCCTGGGTTCCCACCGGTTTTATTACGGTAAACCGATAACCGGCACCATCTGGTTCTTTACCCTGGGGTTGCTGTTTATCGGCTGGTTTATCGACCTGTTTCTGATACCGGCCATGGACCGGGAGGCGGACCGGCGGTTCCGGGATGGTGAGGTCAGTTACAACATCGGCTGGATACTGCTGACGTTCCTCGGCGTGTTTGGTATCCACCGGATGTATATGGGTAAATGGATTACCGGGATCATCTACTTGTTCACCGGTGGTTTGTTCCTGATCGGTGTGCTGTATGACTTCTGGACACTGAACAGCCAGATCTCCGAGCGCAACCAGGAAATGAAGTTTGGTTAGGCCTCAAAGCCCGGCTGCGCTTTCTAGTTCGGCCAGGCCATCCTCCAGGTAATCAAGCATTCGCTGCATGCTGGGCAGGGTGCGGCGGCAGCCTATCAGGCCGAATTCTATCTGGTCGCAATAGCTTGTCAGTGTCATGTTCAGGGCGATACGGTCCATGGCAATCGACACCGGATACATCCCTTCCAGCTTCGCGCCATTCCAGTAACTGGGCTGCTTTGGCCCGGGCACGTTGGAAATCACCACATTGAAAGTCTGCCACTTTGGCGCCAGGCCCGTCAGCAGGTTAAAGCCTGCCGGCGCCAGCAGTAACGCCGTGTAGTTCAGGATTTCCTCCGGCGACATGCTGGCGTAGCGCTCTTTGGAGGCCTTTACGTCTTCATGGATGTACCGTAAGCGGTCGGCAGCATCGTTCAGGTGGGTGCCCAGGGAGGCCAGGATAATGCCCACCTGGTTGCCACCGGAGCTGTCGTCCTTGCGCAGGGAAACAGGCACCATCGCTACCAGGGGCTTCTCTGGCAGGGCGTCCTGGTTCATCAGGTAGGTGCGCAGCGCCGTGGCACACATGGCCATGACGACGTCGTTGACCGTGGTTTCGTAAGCCTTGCACACGGCCTTGATACGTTTCAGGCAATAGGACTGGGCGGCGAAGCGGCGAGAGCCGGTGATCTTGCCGTTGAGGACACATTGGGGAGCGTGGAAGATGGAGTCGTAGGCCGGGTCTTTTCGCGCCCGGTTGACTGTGCTCAACAACGCTCTGGTCACCGCGGGCACTGTGCCCAGCTGTTTTCCGGATTCCCCCAGCAAATGGGCGACGTTGCGCCACATGGATGGGCCACTATCATCGACGTTGCCGCGGTTGCGGGGTGGCAATGACCAGATAGGTGGCATGTTCCTCTGCTCCGGGTCCTCCGAGAGCATACGCTGAAACAGGCGCATGGCAGAGACACCGTCAACCAGGGAGTGGTGTATTTTGGTGTAGACGGCGAACTGCCGATCCTGCAGGCCTTCGATGAGGTGAAACTCCCACATGGGGCGTTCCCGGTCCATGAGGTGGCTGTGTTCCGCAGAAACGAATGACAGCAGTTCACGGATGCGGCCCGGCGTGGGCAGGGCTTCAAACCGGAAATGGTGTTCCAGGTCGAAATGCTTGTCTTCCACCCAGGCGGGCTGGCCGAAGCGGCTGGTCAGATGCTGGTCAAACGGTGGTGTGACAAGCTTCTGTTCCCGCAGTTGGTCTGCCAATTGCGCAACATAGTTGTCCGGCGCACCATCAGGGAATGAGAACAGCTGCAGGCCGCCAACGTGCATGGGTTGCTGGCGTTTTTCCAGCCACAGAAACACCTGGTCTAACGGGCTCAGTGGTTTCACGCTATGAATCTCGCATTGTTGTTGTGGTTGTTGTCTGTCCGCCAGTGTTACAGCATTTCAGGTTCGGTGGAAGTACCGGTTGCTGGCTGAGCAGGCCTGAAACTGCTATTTCGACAGGTCTGCAGGGAAATTCGGGACGTAGTTTAAAAGCAACTTAAGGAGACAGGATTTAACACGTAAACCAGCGCAAGGACTAAGGGGTAATTCCGTGAGACCAACTATCGGGCGACTGGGGGTTCTGGTCGGATTAGGGTGCTTTGTGCTATCGCACGCCCAGGCTCAGGATCGCCCTGGCGTGGAGCTGGAGCGGGTTGACACATCCGACATCATCAGTGAAGTCAGCCTGAACGGTACCGTCAACGCCCTGCGCACTTCCAGGCTGTCTACGGCGGTAGCGGGGCTTGTTGAGGATGTTCGCGTTGAAACCGGCGACAGGGTAACCGGAGGCGATTTGCTGATGGGGCTGGACGACGAGCAGGCGGAGTTCGAGCTGGAAAGTGTCCGTGCTGAAGTCTCCGAGGCCCGTGCCCGGCTGGAAGAGGCGCAGCGTCGGCTGGCGGAAGCCCGGTCTGTTGGCGCTGGTCGTAATATTGCCGCCACCGAGGTCAGCGCCCGTGAGAGCGAAGTCGCCACCACGGAAGCCGCCCTTGCCCGGTTGCGTGCCGAAGAGAAACGACACCAGGTTGTGCTTGCCCGGCACCGGATCGAGGCACCGTTCGATGGCGTGGTCAGCAACCGCACCAGTGACCTGGGAGAGTGGGTTACGCCTGGCGACGAGCTGCTGACTCTGGTAGACACCACCAACCTACGGCTGGATTTCCGGGTACCCCAGGATTATTACCAGCGCATCACAGACGATTCCGAGCTGCTTGTTCAGGCCAGAGGCATGAACCAGAAACCGGTGCCGGTCACCATTGAGTCCCTGGTGCCGGTCAGCGACACCCAGGCCAGAACCTTCCTGTTGCGGGCTACCGGGCCTGAGGACCTGGATGTACTGCCTGGCATGGCGGTGCGGGCGGTACTTCGGGTCTCCACGGGCGAGCAGGGCCTGACTGTATCCCGGGACGCTATCAACCGATATCCCGATGGCCGTATTACAGTGTGGATAGCCGAAACATCCGATGAAGACCTGTATGAGGTGCGGGAAAAGCGGGTAGAAGTGGGCTCCAGCTTTGATAATCGCATGGAGATACTCTCTGGCCTGGAAGGTGACGAACAGGTTGTGATCCGCGGCAACGAATCCCTTGAGGACGGAGCCAGAGTACGGCTGGCCGAGCGGGGATCGCGCTGATGTTTGCCGGAGTGATTCGTCACGGCACCCTGGTAACCGTAGTCGCACTGATTATTGCGGTTATCGGTGCTGCCGCGGCGTTGCGCATTCCGGTACAGATGATCCCGGACCTGGAAACCCGCACCATTACCGTGGAAACGCAATGGCCGGGTGCGACGCCACAGGACATTGAAAAGGAAATCCTGATCGAGCAGGAGCGCTATCTCCGCAATGTGCCGAATCTCAGCGAAATGGCGTCCTCCGCTTCCAGCGGCTCTGCTGAAATCGAGCTGGAATTTCCCTTCGGTGTTGATATAACCGAGACGCTGATTCAGGTGAACAACGCCCTCAGCCAGGTCTCCGACTATCCACGCAATGTCGACGAACCCCGGATCGTGGCGGCGTCCTTTTCCTCCAACGCTTTCATGTATTTCCGGGTTTCCACCTTGCCGGATAATCCCAGGGAACTGGACATTGATCTGATGCGGGATTTTGTCGAGGACCGGGTCCGCCCTCGTATGGAGAGCGTGCCCGGGGTATCGGAAGTCTCCGTGGGTGGTGGCGCTGACCGTCAGGTGCAGATCACCGTTGATGAGGCAAAGCTGGCACAGCGTGGCCTGAGCCTGCTGGACCTGCGCGATGCCATCACCAGCCGCAATCAGGATGTGTCCGGAGGCGAAGTGGATGCTGGTAAACGCCGCTATCTGCTGCGCACCGTCGGGCGATTCCGCGATATTGATGAACTGCGCGAGCTGGTTGTCTCCCGCACCGGTGATAGCGTGGTGCGGCTGTCAGACGTGGCGACTGTCCGTCAGGACCATTCCCGTATCCGCGAACTGTCTTTCATCAACGGCCAGCGGGTTCTGGGCCTGCAGGTTCGGCGGGAGAGTGGCTCCAACGTCATCGACATCAAGTGGGCGATGATGGAGGAGGTGGAGAACATCAATCGGGAAGTGCTGGAGCCGGAAGGAATGCGGCTGGCCCTGACTGCAGATGATGCCCGCTATGTCGAGGCCTCGGTTGCCAATGTCTGGACCAATCTGGGCATTGGTGCGGTGTTTGCCACCCTGGTGATGTTCCTGTTCCTGCGGTCATCGCGGGCAACCTTTGTTGGCGTTGTGGGCATTCCTCTGTGTGCCATCGCGGCTTTCCTCGGGCTGATGATTACCGGCCGTACCATCAACGTGATTTCCCTGGCCGGTGTTGCCTTTGCCATCGGCATGACGGTTGATAACAGCATCGTGGTGCTGGAGAACATTGAACGGCACCGGCGCCTGGGGCTGGACAAGTTCGAGTCTGCGCTCAAGGGCGTGCAGGAAGTGTGGCCTGCGGTACTCGCGTCCACCATGACCACCATTCTGGTGTTCCTGCCGATCCTGTTTATCGAGGAGGAAGCCGGACAGCTGTATTCCGACGTGGCGATTGCCATTTCGGCGGCCATTTTTGCCTCCATGCTGGTGGCGGTGACGCTGATTCCCATGCTGAGTGCGCGGCTGGATTTTGGTGTCCGCGAGACCGATACCGACCAGTTCGGCAACACCGTGTCCGGGGGCTGGGCCGGCGCCATCGTGGGTGCCGTGAGGCGGATGATCAGCGGGCCGTTCAGGCGAGCTGTCGTCATCCTGGGCACTATTGCGCTGAGTTTCTGGATTATCGTGTTCCTCACTCCGCCGGCGGAATATCTGCCCGAAGGCGAAGAGCCAAAAACCTTCGCGTCAATGAACGCCCCGCCAGGCTACAACCTGGCCGAGATGGAGAGTATAGCCAGGCAAGTGGAGGATCACTTCCTGCCACATGTGCAGGCGGACCCACAGGCCTATGAAACCGGCGAAACCCCGATACCGCCCCTGGCTTACCTGAACATGCAGGTCAGCCCCACCAACGTGCGGATCATCGCGGAAACGGTCAATGCCCGGCACATCGAAGTGCTGATGGAACAGATTACCGGCTTCTACGAGCAGTTCCCGGGCATGCGGGCGTTTGCGGCCAAAGGCTCCATTATCTCCAGCAATGACGGCGGCACCCGTAGTATCAACCTGGATATCTCCGGACCCGACCTGGTGTCCATCTATGATGTTGCCAACATCGCCTATGACCGGGCGCGGGAGATTTTCGACAACCCGCGCATCCAGACCCGCCCCGCCACACTCTCCCTGGCTCAGCCGTTGATCCAGGTTCAGCCGGACTGGGATCGTGCGGCCGAGCTTGGCCTTGGCACCGAGGCAATCGGTTTCACCGTGGCCTCGCTGACTGAAGGCTCTTATGTGGACGACTTCTTCCTGGATGACGACAAGATCGACATCTACCTCTACGGCAGCGAGGGCCGCAACCCGGGCCTGGATACATTGCCGGATGTGATGGTCCATACCCCTCAGGGAGCTACTCTGCCCCTGTCGAGCCTGGCGACCATCGAGGAAACCGTGGACACCAGCACCGTGCGCCGGCTGGATGGACGGCGTACGGTGACACTCAACGTGATTCCTCCGGACGACGTTCCGCTGGAAGCCGGTGTGGAGCGGGTGCGGACGGAATTGTTGGGCGCCATGCGCGACAGCGGTGAAATACCCTCGGGCGTGGCGATCAACATCTCCGGCGCCAGCGACCAGCTTAATGCCACGCGGGATGCTCTGAGCGGCAATTTCATGATTGCAGTGGTGATTGTTTACCTGCTGCTGGTGGCCATTTTCGCCCACTGGGGCTTCCCACTGTTGATCCTGACGGCCATTCCCCTGGGTATTGCTGGCGGCATCGTGGGCCTGGCGTTGATGAACCTGGTAGGTGGCCTGCTGCCGAAAATCGGCCTGCTACCGCTCAGCCAGCCCTTTGATATGATCACCATGCTGGGCTTCCTGATTCTGATGGGTACGGTGGTGAACAACCCGATTCTGGTGGTGGAACAGGCAAGGCAGAACCTTCGGCACAAAGATGTGTCGGTGGTGGACGCGGTCATCGGCGCGGTGGAAACCCGCCTGCGCCCCATTGCCATGACCACCCTGACCACCATCTGCGGCCTGTCGCCCCTGGTATTCCTGCCGGGCGAAGGCACCGAGCTCTACCGCGGCGTCGGCGCCATCGTTCTGTTTGGTCTGGCTGGTGCGGCTACGGTGACCGTTACCTTCTTGCCGGCGCTTACGGTGTTTGTCCTCGGGTGGCGTGCCAAGCGGCCCGTTCGGTAAAGGGGAGTCGCCGCTTCGGGGGTGGGGGTATTTTTCTTTGGGGAAAAGAACTCGCTGCGCTCAGACACCTTTTCCCTGGCAGAAAAAATACCCCCACCCCCAAATCGGCTTTTCAGGCTTTGTGCCGGGCCGCTTTCAGGGCTCGGTGATGACCGGTTATGCCGCTACTGATTCTTTGTTCGCTGCCGGGATCTCTACCCTGACGTTGTTGCCATCCAGGAGGACCGGGTAGGTTTTAACGGCTACCGCTTCATCTTCGAGGCATTGGCCGGTCTGCAGATTGAAATGCTGCTTATACAACGGTGAAGCAACCACCGGCTGCCCTTTCAAATCACCGGTAATACCTCGTGCCAACACGTTCTTACCGGTAAACGGATCGGTATGGCTGACAGCAAACAAGGCCGGCAACCGGTGCGGCAAATAAAACACCGCAACCGGCCCGTCCTCGGTCCACACCGCGACACCGGATTCCGGTACCAGGTCATCAACGGTACAAACGATTTCCCAGTTAGTCCGTGCTCTCATAACGTCCTCCAATTTCAGTAAGGTCCAATCAAAGCATTAACTCGAACGAGTACGTGCCTGTAACAGCGACAACTGGTGACCCGATGAGCGTGGGGGTGCGAAATTTTTTCCGCCAGGAAAAGGTGTCTGAGCGAAGCGAGTTCTTTTCCCAAGGAAAAATATTTCGCACCCCCGCGCTCCGCCCTCGAGCCATCAGTCCTAAGCAGGCTCCCCCTCAAGCAAAGGCCGACGCTGATCCCGCTCGGTAGTCCACTGCTGAACAGGATCTTTCTTGGAGGGCGCGTTAACAAACTCCCGGAACCGCTTCCGCTTTTCAGGATCTTCAACCGCCGTCTTCCACTCGCACTGGTAGGTGCCCACCAGATCCGCCATGTGCTGCTCCAGCTCCTCACAAATACCCAGGCTGTCTTCCAGAACCACCTGTTTCAGATAGTCCAGGCCACCCTCCAGGTTCTCCATCCACACACTGGTGCGCTGCAGTCGATCCGCCGTGCGCACATAGAACATCACCACCCGGTCGATGGTGCGGATCAGCTCCTCATCGGACAGGTCGGTGGCGAACAGGTCACCGTGGCGTGGACGCATGCCGCCATTGCCGCAAACGTAGAGGTTCCAGCCATTTTCCGTGGCGATAACGCCGAAGTCCTTGCTCTGGGCTTCCGCGCATTCTCGGGTACAGCCAGAGACTGCCATTTTCACCTTGTGGGGCGCGCGCAGGCCCTTGTAGCGGTTCTCCAGGGTGATCGCCATGCCCACGCTGTCCTGCACGCCGTAGCGGCACCAGGTGTTGCCGACGCAGGATTTCACCGTGCGCAGGGACTTGCCGTAGGCGTGGCCGGTCTCGAAGCCGGCGGCGATGAGTTTTTCCCAGATCTCCGGCAACTCGCTCAGGGTGGCACCAAACAGGTCCACCCGTTGGCCGCCGGTGATCTTGGTGTAAAGGTTGTATTCCTTGGCCACCTCACCCAGCACAATCAGCTTGTCCGGGGTGATTTCGCCGCCGGGAATGCGCGGCACAATGGAATAGGTGCCGTTTTTCTGCATGTTGGCCATGAAGGTGTCGTTGGTGTCCTGCAGTGGCACGTGGTCAGTGGCCAGAATGTGCTCGTTCCAGCAGGTGGCCAGAATCGACCCCACCGCCGGCTTGCAGATGTCGCAGCCATGGCCCTTGCCGTGATCGCGGATCAGCGTGCGGAAGGTGCGGATGCCGTTGACCTTGACGATGTTGAACAGATCCTGGCGGCTGTACGGAAAGTGCTCGCAGATATCCTTGCTGACTTCCACGCCGCGTTTTTCCAGTTCGCTGTCCACCACGTTCTTCAGCAGCGCTGCGCAACCACCACAGCCAGTGCTGGCTTTGGTTTCGGATTTGACGGAACCCAGATCGGAGCAACCGGCGTCGATCACACCGCAGATGTCGCCCTTGGACACGTTGTGGCAGGAACAGATGGAAGCGGTTTCCGGCAGGGCGTCGGGGCCCAGCGTCGGGGCGCCGCCCTGGCTTTCCGGCAGGATCAGGGTTTCCGGCTGTTGCGGCAGCTTGATTTCGTTCAGGGCGTATTGCAGCAGAGTGTCGTAGTGGCTGTTGTCGCCCACCAGAATGGCACCAAGGAGCTTCTTGCCGTCTTCGCTGATCACCATGCGGCGGTAATGGCCGGCCTGTTCGTCGTTGAAGCGGATGCTGCGGGCACCCTCGGTCTGGCCATGGGCGTCGCCGATGGAGCCCACATCCACACCCAGCAGTTTGAGCTTGGTGCTCATGTCGGCGCCGGTGAAGGCGGCTTCCTGATCGCCATTGAGCACTGACGCCAGGGTGCGGGCCATGGTGTAACCCGGGGCCACCAGCCCGAAAATCCTCTCGCTCCACAGGGCGCACTCGCCGATGGCGTGAATGTGCGGGTCCGAGGTGGTGCACTGGTCGTTAATGATGATGCCGCCGCGCTCACCCATGGCCAGATCGCTGGCGCGGGCCAAAGCGTCCTGGGGGCGGATGCCGGCGGAGAACACGATCAGGTCGGTCTCCAGGTGGGTCTCATCGCTGAAGTTCATCCGCAGGCGGGCGTCGGCGCCCTCGATGATTTCGGTGGTCGCTTTTTCGGTATGAACCTGCACACCCAGCTCTTCGATCTTGCGCTTGAGCAGTTCGCCGCCGTCGGTGTCCAGCTGAACCGGCATCAGGCGCGGGGCAAATTCCACGACATGGGCGTCCAGGCCCAGACTCTTGAGAGCATTGGCCGCTTCCAGACCCAGCAGGCCGCCACCTACCACAACACCGGTTTTGGCGCCCTCTGAGCTGGCACGGATGCTCTCCAGGTCTTCCAGGGTGCGATACACCAGGCAATGGGGGTGCTCGTTACCCTTGATGGGCGGTACAAACGGATAGGAGCCGGTGGCCAACACCAGTTCGTCGTAGCTGTAATACGCCGTCGGCGTAGTGATGGTCTGCTTGTCACGGTCGATTCCTGTCACCTGTTCGCCGAGGTGCAGATCGATGTCGTTCTCTGCATACCAGTCAGCCGTTTCCATGGCCAGGTCGGCGTGAGTGGAGCCGCTGAAATACTCGGACAGGTGAACCCGATCGTAAGCCAGCAGCTTCTCTTCACCGAAGACCTTGATGTCGAAGTCCGCCGCTGCCGGTGTAGTCACCAACTGCTCCAGGAAATGATGGCCGACCATGCCGTTGCCGATTACGATCAGGGTTTTCTTGCTCATGGTAATTCCTCTCTCTGTTCCCGGCCGCTTTACGCGGCTTCGCAGTAGTGCTTGCCAAAGGCCAGATGGGCCCGGTAAGGGCTGATGTCGTCGGCCTGTTGAATGCGCTCGCTATACCAGGGGCCGTCGCTGGTCTCGCCGAACAGCACGGCACCGGTCAGGCGCTGGTTATGGATCAGCAGCCGGCAGTAGCGATTGGTTTCGTAGTCCTGCCAGACCACAGATTCGGTGTCTTCATTCGCCTCGGTCTGGCCGCAGGAAAAAATGGGGATGCCGCTGATCTTCAGTCGCGTAGGGATAATGGATGGCTTGAAGGCGGCATCGGTGGTGGGATCGCACAAAACCCGGGCCAACACATCCGCTTGCTGATAGCCGGGCTCCACCAGCCCGAAGGTCTGGCCGTCGACCTGGCAACATTCCCCCAGCGCGTGAACGTGCGGGTCACAGGTTCTCAGTTGACGGTCGACGCAGATGGCGCTGTCACAATCCAGCCCGGCATCACGGGCCAGTTCGGTGTTGGGGGTAATCCCGGCAGCGATCACCACCAGGTCGGTGCTGATCAGTGTTTCGTCATCCAGCTGTACCGCACGCACAAGGTTGCGGCCCAACAGGGCCACTGGTGAGGTGCGCGTATGAATCGTCAGCCCACGTTCGCTGAGGGCATCCTCCAGCAGGGCGCCACCGGACGGATCAAGCTGGCGGTTGAGAAGGTGGCCGCTGCGATGAAGAACGGTCACCGCCATCCCCCGGTTGCGCAGCCCCTCCGCTGCCTCCAGGCCCAGAAAGCCGCCGCCGATGACCACCGCCCGGCGGTGGCGCTGGCTGACCTCAATAAGTTTGCGGGTGTCCTGAAGGTCGCGAAATTTCATAACACCTGCCAGATCCTCGCCCTCCAGGCCGAGACGGGCTGAGCGGGAGCCGGTGGCGATGACCAGGTGGGTATAGGGCTGTGCGCGACCGCTGGCGGTATAAATGGTTCGGTTCGCCCGATTGATCTCAGTGACCGGGTCGCCCTGATACACAGTGATATTGTGCTGTTGGTACCAGTCGGGCTCCTGCAACTGCAGGCTGTCTTCGCTGGCATCGCCAGCCAGCACTGCGGAAAGCTGGATCCGGTTATAGGCTGGTGTGGACTCACCGTTGAACACGACAATCCGGGAGAAAGGCTGCTGTCGCTGCCCGACCAGCTTCTCGAGCAGACGCTGGGCCACCATACCGTGCCCGCAGATAACGAGCGTTTGTTCTGCCCCGGTACTCATGATCGCTATCTCCTCTCCTGCCCGAACAAAAAAAGCCGGAGTATCTGATTCCCGAAAGAATCGATGGTCCGGCGCCAATGCCAACAACAATGATCTGATGGTCCGGCCGATCCGTGGCCGGGACGTTCTTCCCTGTAAGTGACAAAGCGAACGCCGTGCCAATATTTTTAGTCATTTATTTACAGCAAGTTAGTGGCAAGCTGACAAACAGAGGAGAGGAATCCGTGCGCCCCGACAGGGCGGAGTGCACCGGATAGGTGCCTGATGACGGAACCCGCCCTGCCCGATGCTGAATCGATGGTCTGTCAGGCGATGCGACGAACGGGACTTTCTGCGTCATCGCTCTCCGGCACTGATGTGTCATCGTCCTGCTGTGGCGCTTCGGCCTCCACGGCTGGCTTGTCTTTTCCCTTCTCACCTTTTCCGGGAAACCGTTGTTTCTCATACAGGAACGACAGCACCGCCTGGCGGTAACGCACGTACTCGGGGTGATCGGCAAGAGTCACCCGGTTACGCGGCCGTGGTAGCTCAATGTGCAGTTCTTCCCCTATGGTGGCGGCCGGCCCGTTGGTCATCATCACAATGCGATCCGACAGCAAAACGGCCTCGTCCACATCATGGGTAATCATGATCACCGTACTGTTCAGATCCTGCTGGATCTCCATCAGCGAATCCTGAAGATGCGCCCGAGTCAGCGCATCCAGCGCGCCAAACGGCTCGTCCATCAGCAGCACACTGGGCTTCATTGCCAGCGCCCGGGCAATACCCACCCGCTGCGCCATGCCGCCAGAAATCTCGCCGGGGCGTTTGTCCAAAGCGTGGTCCATATTGACCAGTTTGAGGTTGTGCAGAATCCAGTCCCGTCGCTCGGACTTGCTCATGGTTTTACGGAATACCTGCTGCACGGCTAGCTCAACGTTTTCGTAAACTGTCAGCCAGGGCATCAGAGAGTGATTCTGGAATACTACGGCGCGCTCTGGCCCCGGTGTATTCACTTCATGACCGTCCAGCACGCAGCCACCACGAGTGGCTTGCAACAGACCGGCGACTATGTTGAGAACGGTCGATTTACCGCAACCGGAATGACCGATTAGCGATACGAATTCGCCTTTGCGGATCTTCAGGTCAACGTTTTCCAAGGCGACAAACGGCCCTTCCTTGGTATCAAAGGCCATCTGTACATTGGTCAACTCAAGATGCGACTTACTCATGATCCTTCTCCTCTAGACTTGGAGTACGAGCTGGCAGGCAGCGTGGTCCGGGGCACGCTGTGAATACGTCCCTGTACGCTCGACAAAAACATCCCTGTTTTTGACGTCCCCGGACCACCCTGCCTGCCAGCTCTATGCCTATTTCTATTCGTTCCACGCCACTTTCTTTTGAATAAGCAGCATGATTCGGTCGAGCAGAAAGCCGATAAAACCGATCGCCAATACGGCGACCATGATGCGGCTTAGGGATTCGCTGCTGCCGTTCTGAAATTCGTCCCAGACGAACTTGCCGAGGCCGGGGCTCTGGGCGAGCATTTCGGCTGCAATTAACACCATCCAGGCGATACCCAAGGAAACTCTCAGGCCGGTAAAGATCATGGGTACAGATGATGGAAGCACCACCTTGCGAACGTGGGTCCAGAAAGACAGTTGCAGCACTTTTGAAACGTTCAACAGATCGGGGTTAACCGCCGAAACACCCACACTGGTATTAATCAGAGTCGGCCAGAGACTGCACAGGGTGACGGTGATCATCGAGGTCAGGAATGACTTCTCGAACATCGGATCGTCGCTGACATAAGTGGCGGACACCACCATGGTCACCAGCGGTAGCCAGGCCAGTGGTGATACCGGCTTGAAAATCTGGATCAATGGATTGACCGCCGCTGAGAAGTGACGATTCAGGCCGATGACGATGCCCAGTGGTACCGCAATGATCGTCGCTAGAACAAAACCGGCCAGCACGGTGCCCAGGCTGGTAAAGATCTGGTCGATGAACGTAGGCGCCCCCGGGTAGCTGCGTATCTTCACCTCCGCATCCGGATTTTCTGCCAAAATGCGCTCGTTGCGTTCTTCCTGCATGGTCACGAACTGTGCCGCCCGGTCCCGCTGGTTGCTGTGCTCCTGCCACAGTTGGCCGGACTGTTCCCAGACATCCGTCGGGCCCGGAAAGGCACCCAGGGACGTCTGCACCTGGGGGGCGGCCAGATGCCAGAACCCGAGGAACAGAACGATGCCGATAGCCGGTAACAGGAGTTGTCGACCGGTTTCGGCCATGTCCATTCCTGTCAGTGTTTCAGTCAGTGCACGGAGCCATCGTTGGCCCTGTGATAACGAGTCGGTCTGGCTGAGTGTGGTCATATGATGTCTCCTGACACTCGATGCTTAAGGGGTTTGCGAGCCTTTCAGGCCAATATCGAAACTGTCGATGTAGGTATTTGGCTCTCTTGGCGTGAAGGCCACGCCGTCAATCAGCTCGCCCTGGTGCGGGCGCACAAAGTTCTCTGCGTCCAGGTCCGGGAAGTCTTCCGCGTCAAGAGTGCCGTCTTCGATCAGTGTGCGGGCAGCCTCTTTGTAGATGTCGGCGCGGTAGACCCTGGCTGCGGTCTCCATGTACCAGTCATCGGATTTTGGCTCCGGGATCTGGCCCCAGCGGCGCATCTGGCTCAGGTACCAGATGGCATCGGAGGGATAGGGGTAGGTGGCGTAATAGCGGAAGAACACATTGAAGTCCGGTACTTCGCGCACATCGCCTTTTTCATACTCGAAGGTGCCGGTCATGGAGTTGGCGATCACTTCCTCGTCGGCCCCCACGTAGCTGGAGCGCGATAGGATCTTCACCGCCTCTTCACGGTTGGCGTTGTCGTTTTCATCCAGCCAATGGGCTGCACGGATCAGCGCGCGGAGCAGGCGAAGATGAGTGTTGGGATACTTTTCGGCCCAGGCCTCGGTGACCCCGAACACCTTCTCAGGGTTATTGGGCCAGATCTCGTAATCAGTGATAACCGGCACGCCGATACCCTTGAAGACCGCCTGCTGGTTCCAGGGCTCGCCTACGCAATAGCCCTGGATGGTGCCGGCTTCCATGGTAGACGGCATTTGCGGCGGAGGTGTGACGGACAGGTGCACATCGGCGTCGATGTTGCCACTGGTGTCGCCTCGTTGTGGGGCGTAGTAGCCAGGGTTGAGGCCACCGGCCGCCAGCCAGTAACGGAGCTCGTAATTATGGGTGGATACCGGAAACACCATTCCCATGCGAAAGCGCTCGCCCTCGTCACGGTATTGTTCGATTACCGGTTTCAGGGCAGTCGCGCTGATGGGGTGGGCGGGGTTGCCGTCCTCGTTTTTGCCAATATGCGGGCTCATCTGTTCCCAGACATCGTTGGAAACGGTGATGCCGTTGCCGTTCAGGTCCATGCTGAATGCGGTGATAATGTCTGCCTGGGTGCCGTAGCCGATGGTGGCTCCAAGGGGCTGGCCCGCGAGCATATGGGCACCGTCGAGAGTGCCGGTCACGACCCCGTCCAGCAGCACTTTCCAGTTGGCCTGGGCTTCGAGTTCCACGAACAGGCCTTCATCCATGAAAAAGCCCTGTTCCCAGGCAATGGCCAGCGGTGCCATATCGGTCAGTTTGATGAAACCGAGCCGCAGGTCCGGCTTTTCCGCCGGGCCAATCTCAGCTTGCGCTGTTCCGGTTCCGGCCAATATCAGTATCGTGGCTGCCAGTGTTTTCAGTTGCATGGTGCTCTCCCGGAGTTTTTTTCAGACAAAAAAAAGCCTGCCTCCCGTTTTCGGGACGCAGGCGTCAATGCCTGATGTTTTCAAGTTTCCATTACTGCCGATAAAACGTGCAGTGAATGCAAGATCGTCTGTTATATCATAAGCAGATGGCGTGCCAGTTCTTCAGTACCATGAAAATAAGGGATGAATGCACAAATCCGGTTTTAGTTTCCTTGCTCCGACCCGTTTCCGGTGGCCGTTTTAGTGCGCGACGCTTCATTGTTGGGCGAACCGGAGTAGTCGTGGTTGTCTGCCATCCAGTCGTGCAGGTGTTCACCCAGCAGTCTGTCGCTGGCTACGTCAACGGGGCCGTAATGACCGGAAAGCGTAAACGGACACTGGTGCTGCCCCTCTGTCTTGCTATCGACAACCGGTGTATCTATGCCCATGGAAGCGGCTGCATCCCGGAACAGATCGGGCCGGACTACCTGACGCAACATTTCACCGGAAACAGGACCCAGTTGTCCGCGGAGAGTCAGACGTGAGGCAAGCCAGTGGGCCTGCGATAACCAGGGAAAATTGGCGGAATGACGGAAGAAGTGCTGTTCCAGCCGCGGATGGAACAGGCTGTAGGGGTGGTTGTCCAGTACGTTGATCTGCTCACCGAGGTATTCCGGTTTTGCCAGGATTTTCCGTAGCAGGCGGTGGTTGTGGGGGTTATCCAGCCACTGACAGGCAGCCAGCAGAGCGCGCAGCAGGTGTCGGTACATTACGCCGTGTTGCGACATCCAGTCAGCTCGCATACCCAGGACCTTTTCCGGGGCGTTCTGCCATATCTGGTGGCCTGAATGAAGGATATGCCCCAGGTCTTCGTACTCCAGCAGGCTGTTCCAGGGTTCTCCCACGCAACAGCCCTCGATGGCATTCGAGCGGAACGCATCGACCATCTGGATCGGTGACACCGGGATAATCTGGATATGGTGTTCCGCATCGGGGCCGGCAGAAGCAAGCCAGTCGCGGAGCTGGAGGTCGTGACTGGACCAGGGTGCGACAGAGGCCAGGCGTATGGGCTTACCTCGGTGTTTTGCCAGGCCGATCAGTTCGCGGGCGGTTGCAATGGGATTGTCCAGATTCGTTGCGGCATGGAGCAGATCACCAAACAGTCTGTTGCCAAGGGTGATGCCATTGCCATTACGGCTCAGCACCATGCCCACCACGACAGGCACTTTCGGCCGGTCACTGGCCAGCGACATACTCAGTGGCATGGGTGCCAGCATATGGCCGCCGTCGATCAGACCGAACGTAACTTTGTCCCTCAGAGACGCCCAGGAACCCTCGCGAACCAGTTCGACATCAAGCCCCTCGGCATCGAACAATCCCAGTTCACGGGCCACAATCAGTGGCGCACTGTCCAGCAGTGGCACGAAGCCGAGACGAACATGAAATCCGGGATGTCTGTGGAGCGGCGTTGGATGAACCATGGTTACGAGGCTTTCCGGACTGACCGGCCGGGGCCCGGGCTGCGGCTTTCAAGCAAAGTAATAACGCGGTCCGCCATGACCGCCAGGCGTTCGCTGTGCTCCATGGCAGAGCTTCGCAGCATGCGATAGGCGGTTTCTTCGTCACAGCCTTCATGCCGCATGATCAGGCCTTTGGCCTTCTCGATGATCTTGCGGTCCTCCAGCGCCGAGCGGGTCTCCTCTAATTCGGCCCGCAGCGCCTGAAAGGATTCGAACTGTGCCACCGCCGAATCGATAATCGACCGCACACGCTCCGGCTGTATGCCGTCAACCACATAGGCGCTAACACCGGCTTTCACTGCGGCATGAATGGTGGCGCGGTCGCCGGGCTGGTCGGCAAAGAAGACAATGGGTCGCGGGGCATGGGCATTGAGGGTGCTCATGTTTTCCAGGGTATCCCGATCCGGCGAGTCCATATCAATGATCACCATGTCCGGTTGGTCGCGGGCCACGGCTGCCGTCAGGCCGGTGGCATCCGGGCGCTGGCGAATCACTTCGTGGCCCTCGTGCCTGAGTGCGGCACAAACCTGGCTTGCCCGTTCGGGGTCCTTGTCGATCAGAAGGATACGAAGGGGGGCTGGCGAATTCATGATGGATTCCTCAACTGAACAGTCGTTGACTGGGAATGGCTATTCATTCAACAAGGCGTCTTGTGCCTTGTCTTGTGTAGAGGGGTAAGCAAAGAATCTGCCAGTGTATTGCAACCTGGCCAATGCAGGGTCCCGGCAGGAATTGTCAGTTTTTTTGCCTGAAAATCCTGCGCGGTCGTTGGGCGTTTCCCGAGGTTTTGCACTGTTTTGTGTCTGAATGACACCGCCATCCGCCTTGTCCTTGATGGTCGGAGTAAGGCCGGCGATAGGTTTCGGCAATAATGGCCCTGGATTTGCAGGCCAGCGGTGATACTGCGTGAAAATACCGGGCAGACCCAGCCCGGACAATAATTTTGGCAAAGAAGCCCGCATGTCCTGTCTGTTCAATATCAGATCGGGCATCGCGGGCTTTTTTGTGTTTGTGATGCCAGGAGATGCCGTGGATTCGCAAAAAGCTGGTAACCCATCTGTCCACACTACATGCCCCTATTGCGGGGTGGGGTGCGGCGTTTTGGCAAACCCCGACACCCGCAAGCCCGTAGCCGGAGATACCGCCCACCCTGCCAACCACGGGCGGTTGTGCGTCAAGGGTGCCAGTTTGCACGAGACCACCGGGCAGGCCGGTCGGTTGCTGTATCCGCTTGTCAGAGGGCGGCAGTCCGCGTGGAACCATGCGCTTGATGAAGTGGCGGGCGCCATTCGCGACAGCATTGACACATACGGGCCTAACTCCGTCGCTTTCTATTTATCCGGCCAGTTGCTGACCGAAGACTATTACGTGGCCAACAAACTGGCCAAGGGCTTTCTGCGCACGGCCAACGTGGACACCAACTCCCGGCTTTGCATGTCGTCGGCGGTTGCGGCTCACAAACGGGCTTTTGGTGCCGATGTGGCGCCCGGCTGTTATGAGGATCTGGAACTGGCGGACCTGTTGGTTCTCACCGGCAGCAACGCGGCCTGGGCACATCCAGTGCTTTACCAGCGCATGAAAGCCGCTGCCAGGGAGGGGCGCCGGGTTGTGGTGATCGATCCGCGACGCACCGCGACCAGCGAGCTGGCGGACCTGCACCTGGCGTTGCGCCCGGGCACCGATACCGTGCTGTTTAATGGCTTGCTGCGGTGGCTGGCGGATGAGGGCGGTATGGACCGGACCTACATTGATGCCCATTGCCAGGGTTTTGAGGAAGCCTTGGCCAGCTCACGCTCTGCTGCCCCCGATGTCGTGTCGGTGGCCAGGCAGTGTGACTTGTCGCCGAACGATGTGGAGACCTTCTATCGCTGGTTCGCATCGACACCGCGCACGGTCACTGCCTTCTCCCAGGGAGTTAATCAGTCCGTGGCCGGCACCGACAAGGGTAATTCCATCATAAACTGCCACCTGGCTACCGGCCGAATTGGCAAGCCGGGTGCAGGGCCGTTTTCCCTGACCGGACAGCCCAACGCCATGGGTGGCCGGGAAGTGGGTGGTCTGGCCAACACACTGGCCGCTCACATGGACTATGACAGCCGTGGTGCCAGGGCACGGGTGGCTGGGTTCTGGGGAACCAGCGAGGTGGCCGACGGGCCCGGACTGAAGGCAGTGGACATGTTTGAAGCCGTTCACCGGGGCGAAATCCGGGTGATCTGGATTATGGGCACCAATCCGGCGGTCAGCCTGCCGGATTCGGCGCGGGTGCGGGAAGCGCTGGCACGTTGTCCAACGGTGATTGTGTCTGATTGCGTCGCCCATACCGACACCACGGCTCTCGCTGACATACTGCTGCCTGCCGCGGGCTGGGGTGAAAAGGATGGCACGGTGACCAACTCTGAACGACTTATTTCGCGTCAGCGACGCTTTCTGCCCCTGCCGGCCGAGGCAAAACCGGACTGGTGGATAATGAGTTCGGTGGCGGAAAAACTGGGCTTCGGAGGCGCCTTTGATTATCGGCAGCCAGCAGACATATTTCGCGAGCACGCCGCCTTGTCGGCCCATGAAAACGACGGTGAGCGGCTCTTCAATCTCTCCGGCCTGGCCAACCTCAGCAACGCGGGTTACGAAACCCTGGAGCCGGTGCAGTGGCCTGTGCTGCCGGCCTCCAGGTCAACCGACTCGACCAGACTGTTTGCCGACGGTCGTTTCATGACCGACAACCATCGCGCCCGCTTTGTCGCTATCAACACGGTGCTGCCCGAACAGCAACCCTGCGATGAATTTCCCATGATAGTGAACACTGGTCGTGTAAGGGACCAGTGGCACACCATGACCCGGACAGCCAACACACCTCGCCTGCTGGCTCACCGTTCAGAGCCGTTTGTGGAGGTACATCCCCACGACATCGAGAGGCTGAATCTGGTGGAAGGACATCTCGCCAGGCTGACCCTTAAAAAGGGCGAGTTTGTGGGACGGGTGCGGCGGAATGGCAATCAGCGGCCAGGGGAGGTTTTCATTCCCATTCACTGGAACCGCCAGTTTGCCTCCAGTGGCGTGGCGACAGTATTGACTGAATCGGTAACGGATCCCGTTTCCGGGCAGCCTGAAGCAAAACACGGTGTTGCAGCCATCACACCCTTCCGTACCAGTTGGCACGGGCGGCTGCTGGTGCGCCACGATCGGCCCCGGCGCTGGCAATCCGACTACTGGTGCCGTGTGCCGCTGCAGAACTGTGATAGCTGGTGGCTGGCCGGGCGGCAACCGGTGGACTGGCCGACAGCCGCCAGGGAGTGGCTGGGAGGGGCGCCCCAGCTGATCATGGCCGATGCTGCCAGGGGGCGGTTCAGGGCGGCCCGGGTTGTCAACGGACAACTGGAAGCTGTTCTCATGGTGGATAGCGATCCCGGTTTGATCCCCGAAGTGGGCTGGCTGGATGGCTGCTTTGCCGAACTCGAACTCTCCGCCGTCAGCCGTCGTGCACTTCTGGCAGCCCGTGATGTGGATGTGGAAGATCCGGGTGCGATTATCTGCAGTTGCTTTCAGGTGGGCGAGAAACAGATCGGAGCCGCAATCGAAGATGGTGCGCTGTCGGTAGAGACGCTTGGGGACAGGCTCCGGTGCGGAACCAACTGCGGCTCCTGCATTCCGGAACTGCGTAACCTCATTGCGGTATCAGTCAGCGAGAGCGCTTAGCAAAACCACCGGCACCCGGTATCTCAGCCCCCGGCAAGGTCCGGTACCTTCAACCGTGCAGGTTTTACGGTTCACCCGGATAATCCTGCCTTCCAGCTGCCGCTTGCCGGCACCAAACGCCACGACGTCCCCCACTGCCCAGTTTGCCATCAACTGGCGGGTGTCCGGGGGCTGCATTTGCTCGTCGGGTAGTGAAACGCCTGCCATCTCTGCCTCTCTGGCCAGATGGCGTCGAGTGGCCTCTGCACCACCGCTGGCATGGAGCTCATCCAGTATTTTGTAGAAATGCCGGTTGTGAACCGAGCCTCGGTAACGCTGACCGGATACGTGCTGGAGTAAATGGGCAAATTCGTGGCAACAGGTATGGGCCAGCAGGTTGAGCGTTGTAACCTCACCGCCAAAGTAACCGTGCTGGCGGATTTCCCTGCCCGAAAGCCAGCTAATCGCAGCATCCGGCTGATACTTGGCCATGATCATGCGTTTGCCGTAGGTAATCTGGTGCTGCTTCTCACGGGGTTCAAAGCGGTGGTAGGTGGCCTGGCCCGAGCCGACACGACAAAGCAGACTTGCAGCCGGTGACTGTTCCCGTACCCATTTTTTTGCGGGTAACCAGAGTGTTCTGTCGGTAACTGAACACATTAGCCCGCCAATGGTCACGGCTTCATAAGGGGAAATGGACATTAAAGGCAAACCTGACTGTGAACTTTCTGTCGCGTATCGCTGGCAAGAAACCAAGGGTACCTTTCGATTCGACAGTTTGCTATGGCCTCTGCTCCCAATGTTGTTTAGAGTCTCCTCCACATTTTGTGTAGTGGGCGTTTTGGGAGACGCCTTTCCACCATGAATGCCGAACAGCTCAAACAGCTTGAAGACGACCTCTGGTCCGCCGCCGATAACCTTCGAGCCAACTCCGACCTCAAGTCCAGTGAATACGCCACGCCGGTACTCGGGCTGATCTTCCCGTGGAAAACCTGGATATCCAGTTCCCGCCCTCCATGCAGAGTGATCCGTCGGACAGCGGCAACGAAGCCGCCGCTTGAACCCTCAACGGAAATCAGACAAAATGTCACCAGATATTAATAAGTGGTGACGACTTGTCTGATTCCAGTTCTGCCCGATCTTCCCGGGCACAACTCCAAACCCTGTTCCGCCAGCACGGCGGCCAGCTGCGTCTGAGCGAGGCCCTGGCCCGGGGCTTTATTCGGTACCAGTTCTATCAGCTGCGCGATGAGGGACTGATCGAGCCGGTCAGCCGTGGTCTATATCGTCTCGCGGATCTTCCGCCGATAGAAAACCCGGATCTGGTAGCCGCGGCCACCCGTTTCCCCCATGCGGTGCTCTGCCTGATTTCCGCACTGGACTGGCACGGTATCACCACGCAGATTCCCCATCAGGTGCATCTGGCGGTGGAGCGGGAAGCTCGCCTGCCGGTTCTGGATTATCCGCCGGTGGCCGGTTACCGGTTTTCCGGGCGTTCGTTCAGTGAGGGTATTGAGCGGGTGGATACGGATGGCGTCGTTCTGCAGGTCTACAACCCGGAGAAAACCCTGGCGGACTGCTTCAAGTTCCGCAATCGCATCGGCATGGATGTGGTGCTTGAGGCGCTGGAGCTTTATCGGACCCGTAAAACCTTTCTGCCTGGCAAGCTGATGGAATACGCCCGAGTCTGCCGAGTTGCCAATGTGATGGCGCCCTACGTGGAAGCCAGGCTGTGAATGGAATCACTCAATCAACGGAATAACCAAGGTGAAAGGAGATCACGATGGCCAGAAATACCACCGCGTCTGTTCGACAGAAGCTGCTGAATAAATCCCGGGAAGAAAACGCCCCTTCCAGGAACTGTTGCAGTATTACGCCATGGAACGGTTTCTGTATCGGCTGAGCCAGTCGCCCGACCCGCGATATCGATATGCTGGGCCAGACCAGCAATGAACCGGAAGCGATCAGGGCCCAAGTGCGTGACATTATTGCGGCTGAGGTGACAGATGACGGTTTGCGTTTTGATCCGGAAACCCTGAAAGCAGAGGCCATTACCGAAGACGCGGACTACCAGGGGCTGCGGGTGACCTTCACCGGTTTTCTCGACAAGGCCAGAATTCCGATGCAACTGGACATGGGCTTCGGTGATTCCATATTTCCGTTTCCATCCTGGCTGGAGCTCCCGACTTTACTGGATTTTCCCGCTGCACGAATCAAGTGCTATACGCCGGAATCGTCAATCGCCGAGAAGTTTCAGGCCATGGTAAACCTGGGCGAACTGAACAGCCGGATGAAGGATTTCTACGATATCTGGTTGCTCTCGCGTCAGCACGAATTCCGGTTGGAAAACCTGAAGGGTGCGGTTGAGCGCACTTTCCAGAAACGGGGAACAAAAATTCCTGAAACAAATCCCTTTTCTGCCGCTTTTGTGGACAGCAAGCAGTCACAGTGGCAGTGGTTGAATTCCTCGGTCCCGTGATGACGGGTGGTGCTGCGGACATCTCTGGAGAAATCTGGCACCCAATCGGTCCATGGAGTCGGCAGGCCGATGGCTAGTTTTATTTCGGAAGATAACATTGAGCAGGCGCTGTTGCAGCGCCTCCAGCATATTCATGGTTTCAACGTGCTGGATTGCTATACCCCAAAGCCGGAAGACCTGAACGATGGCTCTCACCGTGCTGTAAAAGCTGCCATTGAAGAAGTCTTGGATAAGGATTTGCCGGACAGCTACGACAGGGTGGCTTTCAAGGAAAAGTGCGACAATGTGTTTGAGCTCATTGTGGAGTTCGCTGCCAATGGCCGGAAATGGGTTGCATAAATTTGATGCCTCGGAAACGTCTCAGATACCAGACGAAATTGTCTTCGCCACGTCTTCAAACGTGCCCTCTGGAAAGCTGAATATAAGAATGGAACTTGGGTTTTCTTCATTTATGAGGTAGCCCGTTTGATAGTTACGAACCGCTGCTGAAAACCCTGTAAAACCGGGATATAGCTCAAGCGTTTGAGTTTCGACGGATTCAGACTCTGAGGCCGATTTGAGGGTGTTAATGAACTCAGATGTCGACGGGGCGTCGGAGGGAATGGGTTCCACGCGAATGAACCCGAGTGCTTTTCCGTTATTGAATAGCGTTATGTCATTGTTGTCGATGCGGACGGCATCGAATAAGTTTGACCGGACCGATATAGCGTAATCCTGGCTCGGTGAGAACTGGACTGACGATGTAGAGGCGCATCCTGCCAGGATCAGAGAAAAAATGATTGATACGGCGATTTTCATTGTTCTGAGACGTCCATGTTTATCGTAAAGATGCTTCCAGCAGGTTTCTGAACTGTAGTCCGCGAGTAACCTTGCAGGTGTAATTAACTTCGATGTTACCACGTACAAAAGGCTCGCCGGCAGCCCTGATTACTCGAATTGCCCACTTACGGATGCCGTTTGTTGGTGTCAGAAGGTCTTTGGGGTTTGGAACAGCATCAATCCATTTACTGCAAACGTCAGTTTCGGTAATAACAGGCTCCTTTTGATAGTTTGGAAAGGGAGGTAGTTGCCGCTCCCTTTCCAATATCGAGGCTGGTCTTAACCCTCGATCGGTGAACGCCAGTCATCTGCACCGGAAGTGCCGGCAACAGCGTGCTCCCAGGTTACCTTGCGGTAAGACAGCGAAGCCGTTACCAGCTGGGTGAAGTCAGCGCTGGCGGCATCCTGGCAGTGGGGCATATTGCAGTTGATGTCGATGATAGTGGCATCTTCCAGGATGGTGGAGAAGAAGTGTTCCTGTTTGCCCTCAACAGAGGTGCGGTACCACTTCAGCTCAACTTTCGGCAGCATTTCGCCGGAGGCCAGGGCGTTGTACATAAGCGGCGTGGCTTTGTTCAGCGCAGAGGTAAACTTGAACGGCTTGTGAACGCGCTGGCCTGAAGGCTGGCCGGACTGGGGGTCAGTCGGAACGGTTACAACGTGGCTGAATTCCTGAACCAGTACTTCGTCTTCGTGGCCTTCAACGTAGATGTTGCCGACGGAATCGGAAGTGAAGGCGCCGGCGGTGATGTTGCCCTGAGTCTGGCCTTCGATGCTGATATAACAAGGAGTTGGCATAGTCTGCTCCATGACGTGTGAATGAGTATGTGTCCCTGGGTTTTCCCTGGACGCTTACTCATAAACAAAGGCCGTGCCAGAATAATAAAAGCGTTTAATTACAGTAATTAACGGGTTATTGGTAGATGATGGAGGGGCGGTCCGGGCAATCCCTTGCTGGCTGCGGAGCGAGATCTTGCTGGCCAGGCAATAACTTGCTCAGCGCAGGCTGAAACGAACGGGCAAGGCGTAGGTAAAGGTTTTGCCTTTCATGGATTCCGGTACTTCCGGTAACGGTTCGGCATCCTTGAGCATTTCCAGGGCTGCGTCGTCCAGCAGTGAATGGTCCGAGGATCTGCGCAAGGAATGCTGAACCAGTTTTCCATCACGACTGAACTCGAACACCACCACGGGTGAGCCCTCCTGGCCCAGACGGCGAGCACGGCGCGGGTATTCGTAAAAACGGCTCAGGTGGCGGCTCAGTTCGGTGAGGTAGCTGTCCACGTCGGAAGAGTCGCCGGCGGTGAGTTCCACCTGTTGATTGGGATTCTCTTCGTCAGCGGTGTTTTCCGTAGGCTCTTCGGAACTGGTTTCGGTGTCCGTTGTGTTGGCCTCAACAACCTGCTCCACTACTTCAGGCTCAGGCTCAGGCTCAGGCTCAGGCTCAGGCTCAGGCTCAGGCTCAGGCTCAGGCTCAGGCTCAGGCTCAGGCTCAGGCTCAGGCTCAGGCTCAGGCTCAGGTTCGGGCTTGGGCTCTGGTTTGGGTTCGGGCTTGGGTTCTGGCTTGGGCTTTGGTTCCGGTGGTTGTTCCTGTACTTCTGGCTTTCGGGCGCCAGCCAGGGATATCCGCACGGCCGGCGCGGAATTGACAGTTGTGTCCCCAAGCGGTTTTAGTTCAGGCACTCGCTCCGGCGCAGCAATCATCAGGGCCAGGGCGGTGATGGCGACAGACATGATCAGCAACAGGCTGCGAACAGTTTTACTGGCACCCATCAGCTGGCGGGCTCCGTGAGCAGGATAACTTCGCTGTAACCGTTGTCTTCAAGCGCCCGAAGCAGGGTCTCGAGGTCACTCATGACAATGTTCTGCCCGGCGGCGATTTTAAGGGGGGACTCCTCGTCCGGAGCTGGCAGAACCTTGGCAAGGCTTTCGGGGCGGACGCTCTGCCCGTCTACCTGCCAGTCACCGGCGGCGGTCACGATCAGGTCTGCATAGGGCTGCTCGTTGCCCCCCTGATCATTCATGCCAGGAAGATCTGGCAACGGCGTATCCGATAACTGGCCCGCTACGATAAAAAACATCAGTAGCAGGAACACCAGGTTGATGAGCGGCAGCAGGGCATCTTCCAGGCGCTCCATGAGGGACTTCCCGGAAGTAACCGGTGGTGGTACCAGATCGCTCATGGTTGCTCCGCAGGCTGCGGCGAACGTTTCCAGTGGGTGGTGATGCCGCTGCCCGACAACTGGCTGTAGGCGGTGGTGAAATCCGTCAGACGGGTGGTGGGCGCAGTCGCGAGGTTGATTTCGTCGATGCCGCTAGCCTTCAGTTCGCTCACAAGTGCCCCGATATCGTAGGTTTCTCCCCGCCAGATCGCCTGGCCATCACGCTCAACCGTTACCTCTGGCACCGGCTCTCCAGTGACCGGGCTGGTATCGCCAGTGCTGTTGGTCAGCTCCATAAAGCTCACGGGCAGCAACCGGCTGGTGAGCATGAAGAACACCAGCAGGATAAATACCACATCAATCAGCGGGGTAATGCGGATGGGAATCGGCCGTGCCGGCCTTGGTTCAACCAGTTGCATTTGCCAGGCGGCCCTGCTGTCCGGAATCGGAGTAGTCGGAAAAACGACGGGCTGCTGTCGCGGTGTCTGTCTCAGTTTCCGCATTTTCTGTGTTTTCGAAACGCCCGGGCGATGCCACCGGCACGGCCAAGACCGTGACAAGTACACTGTTGATGGTTTTCTGGATCCTACGAAGGCGGAATTCGATCCAGGCTGCCAGGGCGGCAAACGGAATGGCAATCACCAGACCGGCGGCCGTGGTAGTCAGTGCTTCGTATATGCCGCCGCTCAACTGGGAGGCGTTGGCACGGCCTTCGGTAGCAGCCATGGCGCTGAAGGCTTCCATCATGCCCATTACCGTACCCAGCAAGCCCAACAGCGGTGCCAGTGCAGCAATCACCTCGATGATTTTCAGCGGCGCTTCGAAAGGCTCCAGGGCTTCGTGGGCGTCCCTCGCAACAGACTCCCGTATCTGTTGCGGATCCGTGCCTTCCAGGCGTGCATTCATGGTGTTGATAACCAGATGATGCAATGGATTCAGACGGCTGTAACGGCCGGCGTTCTGTTTTAACTGGCCGGGTACGTCACGACCGGGCTTCTGTTGCCAAACCGTAATGCCCTTTTTAAGCTTCGCAGTGAACTTGGGAGCAAAAAAAGTCCCGAATAACATGAGGTAAACGAAGGTCACGACACCCGCCAATGCGATTGCCAGCAGCACCATCATTACAGGGCCACCCATTTCCATCAGCTGACTGACCGGGCCGGTACTGACTCCGGTAGCGTCGGTGAGCAGGGGGTCTGACATCAGGAAAACCTCAATTATTAAATAGATCTAAATAGTAACGATTATCATTGAATTTGCAAGCCCTGTAACCTTTCAGATGCTGTCTGTCTGTTAAACTGACCATCTAGGATCAGTCGCAACCGATTACAACAAATGGTGTTTTGCTCTGTGAGCCAGATTTCTGGTACTCCCTGTAAAAAATTATTGTGCTCCGCGGAGTATTCCCGGTACTCGGGAGCCTGCTCGCTGTGTTGATCAAGCGTTGGTTTGCCAGTCTCGTCAACCGGGCGGTTGCCTTTGTGGTGCTCACTATTGTGCTGTCAGCCGCTGCCGTGGCGGTGATCAGCTCGCTGGTCAGCCGTGCTGAGCTTGAGACTCAGGCCAGCGAACAGGTGGAAACCATCGCCAACCTGGTCGCCAGCAATCTGGATCAACGCCTCGCACAACGAAGGGACACCCTTGTCCATGTCGCAGAGGGGTTTGCCATGGAGCAGAGCGTACTGACTGCGCGGGCCCGTGTGCTCATCAGGCGTGAGATAGCGCTCCAGCACCTCTTCGATGGCGTCTACCTGTTTGATACCGATGGCAATGTTATCGCTGAATATCCGGAGCAATACCAACAGATCGGGCTTAATATCAGTGAACGTCAGTATTTTCAGCAAACGTCCGATCAGTTGACTCCGATTATCAGCCAACCCTTCGTATTGAACTACGAGGATCGGCCAGCAATCATGATGACTGCTCCCGTTTTTGACCATCGCCAACGGTTTATCGGAGTTCTGGGAGGCGCGGTGTTTCTTGCCGGCGATAACTTCATGGAGGAGATAAGCCGGGTTCACATTGGCAGGACAGGCTATGTTGGCATCGCCACACGCAGCGGTTTAACCCTTGCCCACGGCCGTACCGGTGAGACCATGACGCCACTGAGGCTGGAAAACCCGGTGCTGCGTGACGCCATGTCGGGCTTTGAGGGTACTGCCCGAACCGATAACCAGGAAGGTACCGAGACGATCATGTCAGTGCGGCAGATGTCCCAGGTGCCATGGTTTGTGGCCGCGGTATGGCCGGCGGACGAAGCCTATGCCCCGGTTAGTCGGCTGGCGGACACCTTTGCACAAGTATTGTTGATCGTCATTCTGGTGGTCGCTCCATTGGCGTTGATCGTGTTCCGGCGTTTGATGGGCCCTTTACGCAATCTTGGATTTCAGATCAGCGAACGTCATCTTGGCATCCGTACCGAGCCTGTGGACGTTGCCGGTGGTTCGGAAATCCGCCAGGTTGCGGAGACCTTTAATACCGTCATGGAGGAACGGGACGAAGTGCTGGCGTCGCTTGCCGAACGCGAAGCTTTCTTCCGTTCTCTTACCCAGAGTGCCCCGATCGGCATTATCCAGACCGATGTGCTGGGCCGGATTGAATTCGTCAACCCCGCTTTCGAGCGAATTGTCGGAATAGATTCCAATGATCTTCTTCATACTCCACTGATTGCAGGCGTATTTGAGGAGGACCGTGCCAGTGCAGTGGAAGACTGGAGGGATGCGCTGCGAAACAACGCAGTTTTCACGGGCCGTTTCCGCCTGAAGACCCGGAGGGATCAGCAATTGGTCTGGGCGGATGTGATGACCGCAATCATCGGTACTGAAGAGCGAACGCTTGGTACCATCACTGTGGTCCGGGACATCACCCATGAACTGGAAATCGAAGCGGAACTGGCTGAAGAACAGGAGCGGGCCGACAGCATTCTGGGCGTCCTCCAGGAAGGTGTGCTGATGCTGGACGTCAATGGGGTTGTCCGTTACGCCAACGAGGCTGCCTGTGGCTTCCTGGGTCTGCCCGAGGGTTGTGAGCAGGCCAATTTCTTTGAGCGCGTTGCGATAGAAAACGACAACCGCCGCTGGGAGGCAGATGATTTCCTTCGCGGTGCGGATGTGGACAACCTGTATGCAACGATGAGGAACAACCGCGGCCGCACCTTTGACGTGGATCTTGCCATACTGCATCTGCACAGGGGTAGTGACCATCATCAACTGATACTGGTGATTCGGGATGACAGCGAACGGCGCCGTGAAGAGGAGCGTCTGTCCTGGGAGGCAACCCACGACAGCCTCACGGGGCTGCTCAATCGGCGTGCGTTTAACTCGTCGCTGGTGAAATGTCTGGGCGATACCAACAAAAAGACCGTTGCCAGTGTGCTCATGTTGATTGATCTGGACTATTTCAAGCCGGTCAATGACGAAGGTGGACACCTGATGGGGGATGACCTGCTCGGGCGTCTTGCCGATCTTCTACGGGCATCCGTGCGGCAATCCGACACCGTGGCACGTCTTGGCGGTGATGAATTCGGCATTATTCTGCCCGCCTGTGGCCTGGAGCGCGCCGTGGAACTGGCGGAAACCATTCGCCGGGGGATTGAGTCCATTCGCATCGAGCGGGACGGTAAATTCTTTGGCGTCACGGCGAGTATTGGCCTGACTGAAATGTCCGAAGGTGACTCCGGCCCTCGTGAAGTGATTGCGAGAGCTGATGAGGGTAGCTATGCCGCCAAGGCTCGCGGTCGCAACCAGGTGGTGACCGTGCCCCTGTCTCATTAGGCCATTCTACCACCAGCCTGCGGAGCTCCCTGCCTGCCAGAGCAGCCGCAACGCCAGTAGCGTGAGCAAAAGATTGAACGCGCGGCTGAAGTAGCGGTTGCTCATGGACCGGAGCACATGAAGTCCCAGCCAGGTGCCGGCAAAGCCGAAGGCAATCATTGCCAGGATAAACAAAACCCAGTCTCGGAACATGAAACCGGCAAGCCCGAAAACCAGGGCTTTCGGGGCATGCTGAAGGGTCATGGCCGTGGCAAATGTGGCCACGGTGGTGAAGCGGTCAACATGCATCTGTTTGATGAAGGATGCCACCAGCGGTCCAGTGGCACCCACAAACAGGCTGATGAAACTGGTAAGGCCGGAGGCCAGAAAAACCCCGGTACTGCCAAACGCTCCTTTCGGTAGTGCCGGCCCCCAGCACAGGTACAGCACAAACAGCCCAATCGTCAGCTGCCAGAGATAGCTTGGCAGGTCTACCAGCACCCAGGCACCCAAAGCAGCGCCCACCAGCACGCCGGGCGCGAAGGCTGCGATGGCTTTCCAGTCGGTATGGCGCCAGGTCAGAGTAGCCCGGCCCGCATTTGAACCGAGCTGGATCATGCCATGTACCGGAATGATCGCCGCAGGCGGAATCCAGAAGGCCATCAGCACCAGTAACAGAACGCCACCACCGGCACCCAGGCTGGCAGTGATCATGGAGGTTACGACCGAACTCATCAGCAGAAAACCTGCGGTTGCGGCGGTCAGGCCCTCCGGAATCAGTGTCAGTTCCAAACCGGGCTCCCGGAGTTATTCACAGAAAGGGGTATTGCCAAGCCGCGACGTTTTGCACAGTGCCTCTGTGGCCAGTTTGACGTCGGCCACATAGTACAAAGACGCCAGGCCGAAACGGTCACGCCCGAGGTTGTGAAACACCATGCCAAAAGCGATATCACCGGCACTGAAACTCTCGTGTTCGCGGGCAAAGTAGGCGGCAGGCCTGGAGAGGGTGTCATCATCCAGCAGGGCTTTTATGCGGCCCGCGCCACCGTGGTAGGCCTGAACCAGCAGCAGGGTAAAGAGCTCGTCACGTTTGCCGCCGGGCAAATCGCCAAAGCGCTGGTTGAACGGTTCCTGCAGGTTGCGCGCATTCTGATTCATTAATCTGAGGGCGCAATCAATCTGTGCCAGTCTGTGCCAGTGATTGGCAGGCTTGATCCGGCAGTCGCTCAGTGCCGAAGGTGACAGCTGCAGTATGCCCTTGGCATCGGCTGTGGAGTGGGCCTTTTGCTGGCCGCTGCTCTCGATCAGCACCTGACCGGCAAGGTATTTGGGCAATGTGGCCGGCAAGTTGTTTCTTTGCTGCTGCGTGCGCGTTTCATAGACGTAAATCAGGGCATCGTGAAGGGGTTCGGGTTTGTTCTGAGTGGCGAAGGAGAGGTCATCCCAGGCGCCCCAGATCAGTTCGGTGGGCAGGGTGCCCAGATAACGTGCGACGGCTTCATCCAGATTGACGTGGGGCTGGTCGCAGGCAAGCGCAAAAGGATAGCCGGTTTTGTCAGGGCCACCGACCGCCCAGCTTTCTGCACGCCCGCTGGCGGCCAGTGAGCGCCTGGTGTCGTTCAGGCGCTTCTGGGTAGCCTCGCGGCTGCTCTCATCGTCGATATAGCCAAGGAACTGGCCACGCATATCGAAAAGAATGTGTCGGTCTGTGTCAGAGCAGTATCCGGACTCTTTCAACACCCAGCGCCGGATAGTGGTGATGTTGTGGTAAACGCCCTGGCTTACCCAATAGGGAGAGCTGCGGACAATGCTGGTCCAGTTTTCCGCTGGCTCTGGCGGTTGTTCGCTGGCGCACAGGAATGGTGCAATAATGGACGTGACCATGAAAGCGACAGCAAGTGAGCGGCGCCTGGGACTCTTGTTCATAGACGGTAGTTCCCTCAATCTCCAGAGTTCAGAATAACAAATGGAATCGATCATGAAGCAATCCGAATACCTCCGGTACGACGCGGTAGCGCTTGCCGACCTGATTCGCCGAAATGAAGTATCAGCCCGGGAAGTCTCTGAGGCAGCTATCGAGCGGGCAGCGGCTGTGAACAGCAAGCTGAACGCCATTTGCTACCCCCAGTTCTCCGATGCGCTGGGCCAGGCCTACCAGCCTGATGGTACCTTTTCAGGCGTTCCCATGCTGCTTAAAGATCTGTCCCAGGAGCAACAGGGGCATCCATGTACGTTCGGCAGTCGTGGGCTGAAAAACAATATTGCACTGCAGGACTCGGAATATGTGCGCCGGGCCCGTGCGGGCGGGCTGGTGTTTCTTGGCCGTACCGCAACCCCGGAGTTTGGTCTCAAGGCGGTGACAGAGTCAAAACTCTGGGGGCCTTCCCGTAATCCCTGGAATACCGATCTCACTCCCGGAGGCTCCAGCGGAGGATCCGGTGCGGCGGTGGCTGCCGGAATTGTACCCATTGCCGGCGCCAATGATGGTGGCGGATCCATACGTATTCCGGCGGCCTATAATGGACTGTTCGGGCTCAAGCCTTCCCGTGGCCGTATTTCCTCGGGGCCTTTCGTCGGAGAAGCCTGGACGGGTGCCTCTACCGATCACGTGGTAACACGTACCGTAAGGGACAGCGCCGCCATGCTCGACGTGCTGTCCGGTCCTGCAGTAGGGGATCCGTTCGTCATTGCGCCGCCGCCAGCACCCTATGCAGAGCTGATGCACCAGGCACCGCGCCGCCTCAGAATCGGCGTATTTACATCCTCTCCCTATGAAACCGATGTGGCGCCGGAGTGTGTGGATGCGGTTGAAGACACTGCCCGCGTACTCGAAGCTCTGGGGCACCAGGTGGAGTATGCGCGCCCGGAGTTTGATGGAATGGCGCTGGCCCGCTGTTATCTCGGCCTTTATTTCGGTGAAGTATCGACCCTGATGGACAAGGCAAAGGTCGATTTGGGCGCCAGGGATGAGGATTTTGAGCTGGATACCCGGCTGCTTGCCATGTTGGGCCGGTCCATGCCGTTGCCGGATTATGTCCGAAGGCGCCAGCAGTGGAATGATTTTGCCCGGGCGCTGGGAGCATTTTTTCAGGGTTACGACATGTATCTCTGCCCGACAGCGGGACAATTGCCGGCAAAAATTGGCGAGCTTGATACGCCCGGCCACCTGCAACTGGCCGCACGCCTGATGCTGATGCTCAAGGCTGGTAAACTGGTCCATCGTAGTGGTCAGGTGGATCAGATGGCCCTCGAGAGCCTGGCCCGCACACCCTTTACCCAGTTGGCCAACCTGACCGGAACACCGGCAATGTCGGTGCCGATGTACTGGACAGCTTCAGGACTGCCTGTCGGGGTGCAGTTCGGTGCGCCCCATGGTGACGAAACCACACTGCTACAGCTGGCGGCGCAGTTGGAAGAAGCCAGACCCTGGTTTGGTCGTTACGAGTGGCTGGAGGCGATGGTGTAACTACGCTCTGAAACAATAAATGACGTATTGTGATCCGTGATCACCGCATCCACGTTTATCTTTATGGCAGTTACACGCTATGCTGTGAGTCAGGGAGAACCCTTTCTCCCTGAAAGACCCTGATGGCATCGAGGAGGCGAGCGTATTATGAACCAACCGATGGCAATCGACGAACTGGTGTCTGTAGCACAGGCCGAGGCCATGGGGGAGCTTGATGCCCCGATGATGGCCATTGTTCTGTCCAGCGAACAAAGCTACGACTTGCCCATTAACTCTCTTGAAACCGATGCCGACAAGGCCCGCTGGGGACTGATCCTCCGCGCCGCCCGTGAGCATGTGGAAGCCGATGCGGTGGCCGTGCTCTATCCGGCGTGGACCACCATCCGCAACAAAAAGCCGGCGAAGGCCGACACAGTGTCTGAAGAAATACGGGCAGCGGACGACATTGACGATGAACCTGTGCGCGGCGAAGACCCTGCAGAGCCCATCGACACACTGTTTGTCCAGTTGCATACCCGCGACCGGATCTACTGGCGTGGCTTTGAGCAGATCCGTGATCCGAAACACCAGCGGATCATTGGTTTCCGGCGCATCAAGGCGTTGTCCACGGAATACGGTCGCGATGAGGCACCGTCCGTGACATCGTGGCTCAACACCCTGTTCGAGCCACTGCCCGACGAGGGTCAGGAAACCGAGGTAGACATGGAACTGGCGGATCTGCTTGACGAGCCGGAAGTCAGCGCAGCGCTCTATCCGCGCCAACTCCGCGCACTGCACTGATCGCAAACCGCACTAACCAAAGACGAGAACCCCGGCCATAGCGCCGGGGCCTGGCGCCGTTAAAGCGCCATGGCTCTCTCGGCAACCCAGTACAGGCTGATCGAGCCCACGGCGACCAGTATCACCGGTACTACGGCCTTGCCGTAAACGTGGGCCTTTCCCCACAAGTAGAGCAGTGGAAATACCAGTATCAACAGCGCAAGCTGCGCCAGCTCGACACCGATATTAAATCCTGCCAGCGCCAGCGCCAACTGTGAAACGCCACTGGTCAGATCCCCGAGAACACTGGCGAACCCGAATCCGTGGATGAGTCCGAATCCAAACGCCAGCTTCCAGGTCTTCCGGCCCAGTATCGGCCAGATCACGTTGAGGGCGGCGATGGCAATGGAAAGTGCAATCACCGTCTCGACCCAGGCAATGGGTAGGCGCACTACGTTCAGAGCGGCCAAAGCCAAGGTAATCGAGTGGGCAACGGTGAAGGCCGTGATTATGCCAGCAAGCTCCAGTAGCCGGCTCTTCATTAACTTTGGTGGATGGCTGTCTGTATGCTTCCGGAGCGTGGCCGGCAGCATCAGTACCAGCAGGAAGAGAATATGATCCAGGCCAATCAACAGGTGGATCACGCCTTCGTACAGGAAGGTTGTAAACAGCTGCAGACCGCCGGAATTTGCTGAAGGTGCCAGTGACAATGTTCTGCTATCGGGGCCCAGAACGCCGAGAGTGCTGGTCTCGCCGGTTTCCAGGCTCACCAGCCCGCGGTGCAGCGGGTCCTGCTCAAACAGCAGGTTGTATTCCAGAGTTTCCGGGGGACCGCCGTCCGGGCAAATGATGGTGTAGCGGCCGGCGGCGTATGGGCCGTCACTGTGGCCGGACAACCCCCATTGTTTGCCTGTCAGGGTGCAGTTACCGCTATGGTTGGCAAGGGTGACGCCCTGTTCGACCCAGCGGGTAATGCTTTCCCGCGCTGCCCGAATTTCCGCACCGTTGAGTTGCCGGTCGCTGTTGCGGTCGAGTGGCAGCACCAATGCAAGATCCCGCAGTGCGACATCAATGCGGATATCCGCGTTGTTCAGGTCTGCATAGATAAAGCTGTCGCTGGCCTTGTGGGCAAGCGCGTTCTGGCAGAACAGCGTGACAAACGCCACCAGGAGCGTGGCCAACGGGCTTTGAAATAATGTCTTCATGAACCTGCCTCCGGATAACGGGCGTCTGTCTGTCTCTGCTGTTCAAGCCACTCCCGGATCTCCTGCTGTTGTTGCTGGTCGCCGGCAGCGCTGGATGCACGGAGAACAAGGCGGGTATCCAGTGGCTCGCGCTGATCGCTCCAGTTATTGACAGCGTTTTCCAGAGCATCGGCGGGATTTTCCTCGATATCGAGCTGAAAGCGGGCAACATCACGTTGATGCAGCAGGGTACCCCGCCAGCGGGCCTCGGCGAATCGCTCCCTCAGATCGCTGATAAGGGTATCCGCTTGGGGGGCTCCAGACCGTTTCAATGCTATCGCCCGGATAACCGCGAGAGAATCGACGCTCTCGTAGCCTTCGGTCAGTTCCAGAACCCTGGCCTTGTTGCCGTGTTCCAGATGCCAGTCGGCGAGCTGACTGCGGGTGTAAAGGTCATCGGGGGTGACGCCTAGAACGGCAACCCAGTGATCGGTAGTTTCGTCTTTGCCCAGTTGGGCAGCGATATCCCCGAGCGTACCTTCGGCCCACAGTCTGCCGGTGACATCTCTTGTGTTGGCCGATCGGACCTGCTCTCTCAGGGTGTTGTAGGCATCAGGGGCATTGCCTGTGCGGGCCTTGACCTGCGCGACACAGCTGGCGGAAACCAGCCCCGGGTAGGTTTCCTGCAGGCGGGTGCAATGTTCCCTTGCTTGCTTGTAGTTGCCCTGAACCAGTTCCAGATTGGCCAGCAGAAGCCTTGCCTGGTTCCGTTGTTGCGGGTCGTCAGAGTCGGCAATCACGGTGTCCAGATCCTGCCGCGCGGCATCGAACTGGTGAAGGCTCTGCTTCATTGTTGCCCGAAGTACCTGGAGCCGGGCGGTCATTTCTCCTGGCCATTGTTGAAAAAGTCCTTCGGCATAGCCCAGAAAACGGGGGTCGCCAGTGTTTCTGGATTGCACAATCTGGCTCTGGATTATGTCTGCCAGTTTTTCCGGTGAATCGGGAAGCGCTGGGGCCGACAGAGCCGGTTCCGGCAGCTCAATGAAAATGCGGTTATCGTCGAAGTCTGTCTCAATAGGTTTCAGTGCGGCGGTTGCGCTGGTGGAAAGCATCAGCAAAACCGATATCCCGGCGCAAAAAGCCCCGCCCCGAAGGGCAGGGAAAGCGCTTGCCGGCTTCAGAACTGCTGTCAGCCGGCGGCGGGTCCTATTGCATGAACAGATCATCGAACGCCTGTTCGTTGTCCTGGTCATTGAAGCTGAACTCCTGTTTGTTGATCTGGACCGCTTCACGGGTGTCGTTTGTGTTGTCGATCTGTGTTTTCACGAAAGTCGTGAAGTCCACATCCGGATCCGGCCTTGGTGCCCGGTCGCTGCTGGAGCCGTTAAAACAGCCAGTCAGCGCTGCAGTCACCACAACCAGGCATGACATTTTCAGAAATAATTCCATCTTGGCCTCCTGTTAGCTGTTGGGTGAGCCGGCAATCGGGGTAGCCAGGTATGGGAAGGTTTCCCGAAGTTCGGTCGGGTCGAGCTGGACACCATCGGTGTAGTCAAGATCACCATTCGGTGCATCGGCAGGATCCGCCAACACGCCCATGGCAACTCGTAGCGAGATATCTACGGTGTCATCCACCGGGCGGCGGCCATTGGGGAAGCCGGCGTTGTCAGTACCAAGCACACCCAGGTCGTTCTGGCTGCCCGCCGGGGTGGTCGCGATGGCGGGGTTCAGACGCAACATTTCCGAAGCAGTGACGCCGTCCGGCTGGTTCAGGTCCGGTACGCCGGTCAGGAACGCGGTGACCAGGTCGTTGCGCGGGAAGTTGTTGGGTGCCTCCACCGGGAACAGTATTTCCAGCAGTTCCGGCAGCGTCGGGTGGGTGACATAGTCGATGAACTGGCCATCGTCTTTGGGTTCGCTCGCATTGAAGCCGTCCTTGTCCTTCAGGCCGATGACGACTTCGTTGACCAGCGGCATGCCAAGGCGGGATACCTGGGTCCAGGCGCCGCCCTCCACGGATGCCCCCTTGCCATTGGTGGTCGGTGCCGGATTAATAACCCGTGCCTGGCGGACACTGGCGGTAGTCCAGCCGCCGATCACCGGATCGCCGGAGGCCGTGGCTGCAGTGCCGGTCAGGCACTCGGTGGGCACTTCCAGGGCAAACGAGGTCACGTTTTTATCGGCCAGGTCGCCAGGACCTTCGCCGTTGCGTGGGCCAAGAGGGTTGGTGTTGACCAGGTCAAAAATCTCGCCAAGGTTAACGGCGAAGGCTTCCTTGCGCTGCCCCACGAACACTTGCCCGTTGGGGCTGCAACCTGGAATGGCGATATCGAAGATATGCCCATTGGCATAGCCTTCGTAATCCGCGAACGACTTGCCGCCGATATTGTCCAGCGGCTTGGCAAACGTTTCTGTGCCGGTGCTGGCATTGGTGGCTGTCTGTACCGTGCCGGTGCGGCGGTCACCACGGATAACCGATACCGTGTACTCCTGGCTGAACTGCACATTGTCGCCATCGCTGGCGTCGCCAATGTTTTTGAGCGGCACGGACACCATTTTCTGCTCGCCATCAGGCCCCACCGCCAACTGGATGTCGTTCAGCATGTCGGAGAACTGGAAGCGGAATGTCAGGTCTTCCTGGGCGTTGCCACTGTTATCGATATGAATTTCGTAAACGGCGTCTTCGTCCAGGTCGAAATAGTTGGGGCCGCCGTAGGCATCCTGCAGCGGCAGGTAGTTGGCAATCAGGGTGACGAAGTCTTCGCGACCGGCTTCATAACTGCGGAACATGTAAAAGTCGGTACCATCTACTTTGGGGATTTCCGTGATGAACGGGGCTTCCCGGTGACTGGAGGCGTGTCCCAGGCCGGTTGTCAGACAGAGTCCGGCTACCGCGAGTGCGAGGCCGGAGCGTTTTAACAGTGTATTCATTCCGTTTTCCTCTTCTGTTGTTAGTTTTACAGAAGAGGGAACGGCGCCGTTGCAGAGAAAGATGCACTTTTTCACAAAAATTTTGCGGTTTGGTATTCAGGGTGCATCGTTAAGGCATTATGGCGCGTAAGGTAGGCATAAACCCCTGAAACAGAACATCGGAAACCGGATATGACGGCCATCGATACCGAACAGGACGAACTTATGGGGCTGCTGATCGCAGTTGCCCGCGAAGACCGCGCAGCATTTCAGCGGCTGTATGAGAAAGTCTCTGGCAAGATGTTCGGGCTATGCCTGAAACTGGCCAGCCAGCAGGACCTGGCGGAAGAGGCGGTGCAGGATGCTTTCGTGCAGATCTGGCACCACGCTGGCGAGTATCATAACGACCGTGGCGCTCCCCTGAGCTGGATGTTGACGATTGCCCGCTATCGTACACTGGACCTGATGAGGGCCAGAAAGGCAAAGCCAACCGCTGGTGATAGCCACTTGGCACATATGGAAGACGGACGGGAAGGCCCGCTGGACGTTTCTCTTCGCAGTGCCGGTGCCGAAGAACTTAACGGGTGCCTTGAGGAACTGTCCGAAGAACAGCGGGATAGTATTCTGCTGTCGTATTACCGGGGCTTCACCCACGATGAGCTGTCCGAGACGTTGAGCTCTCCCATTGGCACCGTCAAAAGCTGGATCAGGCGCGGTTTGATGGCCCTGAAGAGGTGCCTGGAGCAATGAAAAAGACACCGGAAAGAGTTGAAGCACTGGCTGCTGAGTATGTTCTGGGTTCCCTCCGCGGGCGGGCCCGCCGAAGGTTTGAGCGCTGGATGATGGAATCCGTCCGGGTTCGCCAGGAGGTCTGGTTCTGGGAGGAAAAACTGGGGCACCTGGGAGCGCGGGTAGAGGAGGAAACACCACCGGTCTCGGTATGGTCGGGGATTGAGCGTCGGTTATGGCCCCAGAACCGAAAACCAGTGACAGCAACGGCGGCCAATGATGGCGCCGGTCGCTGGTTGTGGCCGGGTTGGAGCCTGGTGGCGACGGCCGCTGCACTGGTGCTGGCGGTTATCCTGTTGCAGCAGCCAGAGCCCCGTGATGACGACCGTCTGTCTGGGGCTATTGTGCAGGCGGATCTGACTGACCCATTGTGGCTGGTGAGCGAATCAGCTTTCGAACGTCAGTTGAAATTGCGACCCGTTGCCGCCACAGCGGCCGAGCAGGGCAAGGACTACGAACTGTGGATAGTCCCCGCAGACGGCCAGCCGGTATCTCTGGGGGTAGTGCCGGTGGGTGAGACCTATCAGATTACCCTCGACGACGAGACCCGGGAACTGCTCAGCAGCAGCCGGACCCTGGCCATCAGCCTGGAGCCACTGGGAGGGTCGCCGACCGGCACACCTACCGGGCCAATCCTGCATGTGGCCAAACTGTACGAGCTTTGATCTGCCAATATTGGATCAGCTGTTCGACAGCAGCGTGATGCACAGCTGGGCATTCTGGACGAAGTGGCCGAATGCCATCAGCTGGTCATCAGACGGCACGTAGTCAGCGGCTGCATTGTCGGCATAAAACAGCCCCACAAGCCGCCCCTTGGCTTTCAGCGGCCCGACCAGTGCCGGTACATTGCCGAGCCAGCGATCATAGGGGACGGTTTCCGTCCCTGATCTGGGCCGGTAAACATAACAGCTGGCATGAGGCAGCAGTGTCCCCAGCGGACCGGTGCCGTCCTTGTGGATGGTAAAATTGTCTTTCCAGCTTTCGGTCCCCCTGCCTCCAAGTTTGCGGGGAATCAACTCCAACCCGCCTCGGTCGCCCATCAATAACACAACACGTTGCATCCCCACTGCCCGGTGTATGCCTTCGATGACCAGCTGACAGACTTCGTTAATATCCGGTTTATCGGTCAGGCTGTGGGTCAGGTCCCTGAGAATCTGCAGCTGCAGAGCAGGGTCCACCTCTGGCGTATGCGTTGTCTCATTCCTGGTGTCCGACTGGCTGCCGGGCATCAGTGCGGTTACCTGGGGTATGCCCAGTGATACCGCCACCCGGGCCGCTTCCCCGGCATTGATCTTGAGCTGATCCCGGACCACGGCGGGGTTTTCTCCGATGTCCTTGCCCAGCGCTTCCATAACTGATTCCATTTCCGAACCACGCCAGCCGTTTTCGGACAGTTTTGCCATCTCGACAGAATGGCGGACCAGGCTTGCCGCTTTGGAATTGGCCTGCCCCGGTGCCACGACTTCTTTGATGAACGGACCCAGCGACCAGGCTTCCACCAGCCCGCGGGTTATCTCGGCAAACGTTGTATGAAGCACGTCTTTCTGCGCCTCTACGGGTGGCTCGCCAGCGCGAAGCTTCGTTTCCAGATCATTGGCCTGGTCAGTCTCACAGGACCAGAAAGCCAGCTCGCCGATATTCATCAGTAACGCGCCGATGAAAACCTCCTCCAGCGCATGCTCGTTGCGCTTTGGCAGCAGGCAACGGGCCTGGACGGCGGCATGAATGGCCCGAGCCAGGCAACGAAGCAAATGGGGCCGGTCATTGCGTTTAAGCAGGGAATCGACAATCAGTGAAGAAATCGCCATGGACTTCACCGCATCAAAACCGATCAGGGTAATAGCGCGGCTTACAGTGCTGACCTGAGTGCGGGTCTGGTTATAGAACACTGTGTTGGAGAGCCGCAGAACCTGGGACGTGAGTTGTGCGTCATTGAGGATCACGTTGGCCAGTTCGTTGACGGTGCTGTTGCTGCTGTCAGTGAGTTCGTCGATCCTGCGCAGCGTGTTCGCCAGTACAGGCAGTTCAACTTTGCTCAGGTAGGTCACCCATGCCTGGGTAGAGTTCATCCTTGAGGGCGGAGTCTCGGTTTTTGTACTCAAAATATCGTGCGCCTCGGAAGGGGTTTCAAAAGGTTCCTTTCAGGGATAAGTTTAGCTGAGTAGGGCGGTGCATGTCAGGTGGCGCAGGGTGTAAGGGCATATACCAAGGCTGCGGATTCGGGTTTGACGGCGGATTGGTTTATAATCGCCGGTTTTACGCTGCACCCACCAGGTGCTGACAAGGCGCTCACAAGGCAAAGCTGTGATTGTATTTGACCAGGTACAGAAGTCCTACCAGGTAGGCGGGCGGGCGATCCCCGCGTTGCACCCTACCAGTATGACCATCGAAACCGGCGAGGTGTTCGGCATCGTCGGCCATTCCGGCGCGGGTAAATCCACCCTCGTGCGCCTGATCAACCTGCTGGAACCTCCCACCGGCGGCCGCATACTGATCGACGATGAAAATATCACCGGCTACAACGCTAGTGAGCTACGGGCCTTCCGCCGCAAGGTGGGCATGATCTTCCAGCATTTCAATCTGCTGTCCTCGAAAACCGTGGCCGATAACATCGCCTTCCCCATGAAACTGGCCGGTATATACTCCCGCACCGAAATTCATGAGCGGGTGGATGAGCTGCTGAAGCGGGTCAGCCTGGTGGACCAGGCTGACAAGTATCCGTCTCAGCTCTCTGGTGGCCAGAAACAGCGTGTCGGTATTGCCCGTGCCCTTGCCTGCCGCCCGACAATACTGCTGTGCGACGAAGCCACCAGCGCCCTAGACCCGCAAACCACCCAGTCGGTACTGAAGCTGCTGGCGGACATCAACCGCGAGCTGGGCCTGACCATTGTGCTGATCACCCACGAAATGGATGTGGTACGCCGTGTCTGCGACCGGGTAGCGGTGATGGACGCCGGCGAAGTAGTGGAAATGGGCGCCGTAAGCGACGTATTCCTGCACCCGAAACACCCCACCACCCGGGATTTCGTCTTCGAGAGCGAAAACATCGATCGGGACGAAATGCAGCAGGACCTGCAACATGCACAGGGCCGCATCCTGCGACTGACCTTCCGTGGCGAGTCCACCTATACACCGCTGCTGGGAAGTGTGGCCCGGGAGTCCGGCGTGGACTTCAGCATCCTGTCCGGCCGCATTGATCACATCAAGGACACCCCCTACGGCCAGCTGACCCTGTCCCTGGTGGGCGGCGACCTCGATATCGCCATGAACGCATTTGAAGCGGCGGATGTTCATGTGGAGGTACTGCGCTGATGGAAGCCCTGATGGAGAATTTGCTCAGTAACGTTGACTGGACCGAAATCGGCTGGGCCAGCTGGGACACCCTGGTAATGGTGGGTATGTCGCTGCTGTTCAGCGTGCTCATCGGCCTGCCGCTGGGTGTGCTGCTGTTTCTGTTTGGCAAGCGACAACTGCTTGAGCAGCCTGTGGCCTATGCGGTGCTGTCGTTCGTGGTAAACGTATTACGTTCAGTGCCATTTATCATACTGCTGATCGTCATGATCCCGTTCACCGTAATGCTGATCGGAACGTCGCTGGGCGTTGCCGGTGCCATTCCGCCGCTGGTTGCCGGCGGTGCGCCGTTCTTTGCCCGGCTAGTGGAAACCTCCCTTCGGGAAGTGGATCGCGGCATCATCGAAGCCACACAGGCCATGGGCGCGACGGTGAAACAGGTTGTTTTCGGTGCCCTTCTGCCGGAAGCGTTGCCAGGAATCATTGCGGGCATTACCGTTACAGCCATCACGCTGGTGTCCTACGCGGCCATGTCAGGCGTTGTCGGTGGTGGTGGCCTGGGCGACCTGGCCATCCGCTTCGGCTATCAACGATTCCAGACGGACGTAATGGTCATTACCGTCGCTCTTCTGGTGATTTTCGTACAGTTATTGCAAATGGCGGGCGACCGCCTTGTTTTATATTTCAGCCGAAAGTAAGAAATTAACGAGAGCCCGGTATAGGCCTGGGGTTGGAGGCACCTTGCGAAAACGTGGAGCGCCAGGGATGGCGCGACCGAGCCCTACACGGACGTATTCACGGGCGTTTTTCGGAAGGTGCCTCCAACCTCGGGCCGTACTCCCAGGCCAGACTTATTTTTAACAGGAGAACGTGTATATGAATCTCAAGAAAACAATAGTAGGACTGGCTGCCGCAGCCACTTTCTCTGGCGCAGTAGCCGCAGAAGAGCTGTCTGTTGCCGCCACTCCGGTACCCCACGCGGAAATTCTGGAATTCGTGAAGCCCAAGCTGGCGGAGCAAGGCGTAGAGCTGGATGTGAAGGTGTTCACCGATTACGTCCAGCCCAACGTGCAGGTAGACCAGAAGCGGATGGATGCGAATTTTTTCCAGCATCAGCCATACCTGGACGAGTTCAACGATGGCCGTGGTACCAACCTGGTTAGTGTTGTAGGTGTGCATGTTGAGCCGTTCGGCGCCTATTCCGGCCGGATCGATTCTCTTGACGAGCTGAAGGATGGCGACACAGTTGCAATACCTAATGACCCCACCAACGGTGGTCGTGCGCTGTTGCTGCTGCAAAAAGCCGGTGTTATCACGTTGAAGGATGACAGCAAGATCACCGCTACACCTCGCGACATTGCCGATAACCCGAAGAACCTGGAGTTCAAGGAACTGGAAGCCGCAACCCTGCCGCGCATCCTGAACCAGGTGGACCTGGCATTGATTAACACCAACTACGCGTTGGAAGCGGGCCTGAATCCGACTGAGGATGCATTGGTCATTGAAGGTGCTGAGTCGCCTTACGTGAACATCCTGGTGGCCCATGAAGACCGCGCTGACGAAGAGGCAATTCAAAAGCTGGCCGAGGCGCTGACGTCTGAGGACGTAAGGGCGTTTATCGAGGAGAATTACGAAGGCGCCGTGGTTCCGGCATTCTGACTCGAGTGAGTCAGCAAAACGAAAGAAGCCGGGCAGTTGCCCGGCTTCTGCGTTTCAGCGGATGGCTTTTCTCCGCTTTTACCGAATCCAGAGCCTAAGTGATTATTCACCGCTCCAGTTGGCGCGCGGGTCCGGCGTCATCCGCAAGTAGGATTTGACCGCCTTGTAGCCTTTCGGGAAGCGCTCCTTGATTTCATCTTCATCCTGCAGCGACGGTACGATGACCACATCACCGCCAGCTTCCCAGTTACCCGGAGTGGCTACCTTGTGCTCGTCGGTCATCTGCAGGGAGTCAATCACCCTGAGCACTTCGTTGAAATTACGGCCGGTGCTGGCCGGATAGGTGATGGTCAGGCGAACCTTCTTGTTCGGGTCTATGACAAACAGTGACCGCACGGTCAGTGTCGCATCTGCATTGGGATGGATCATGTCATACAGTTCGGACACTTTGCGGTCCTGATCGGCAATGATCGGGAAGTTCACCGCGCAACCCTGGGTTTCATTAATGTCCTTGATCCATTCCTTGTGAGAGTCCACCGGGTCGACACTCAGGGCGATGGCCTTGACGTTACGCTTGGCGAACTTGTCCTTCAGCTTTGCGGTCAGCCCCAGTTCGGTGGTGCACACCGGGGTGAAGTCTGCCGGGTGCGAAAACAGAATGCCCCAGCTATCCCCAAGCCACTCGTGGAACCGGATCGGCCCCTCACTGGAGTCTTGCTCAAAATCAGGTGCGGTATCTCCCAGACGTAAACTCATGGTGTTTCCTCCATTGGTGATACAAAAGCCCGGCCTGATACAACGCCGGCAGAGTGATTCAGTCTATACGATAAACAGTGGTGACGGATGAGAGAAAAACCAAGGGCGGTTGATCTGGCTCATCTGTCACCATCGGTTTACTGATTCACGCCCAGCGAGCGCTCTTTTGCGAAATGCTCCCGGGTCAGTCGGAACACCACCGGGCTGAGCAACAGCAGGGCAACAAGGTTTGGCAGGGCCATCATGGCGTTGAGCGTGTCCGCGATCAGCCAGATCAGGCCCAGGTTGATGGTGGCGCCGACAGGGATAGCGAGGATCCAGACAACGCGGTAGGGCACGATGGCCTTTACACCGAACAGGAACTCGATACACCGCTCACCATAGAACGACCAGCCGATAATGGTGGTAAAGGCGAAAATCGCCAGCGAGATCGCGACGACGTAGTTGCCGAATCCTGGCAGGCCGGTCTCGAAGGCCAGAGAGGTCAGCGCGGCACCGGTTTCGCCAGACGTCCAGGCCCCGGAACTGATGATGACAAGGCCGGTGATGCTGCACACGATAATGGTGTCAATAAAGGTGCCCAGCATAGCGACCATGCCCTGGTTGATCGGATTTTTGGTCTGGGCTGCGGCGTGAGCGATAGGGGCAGAGCCCAGGCCCGCCTCGTTGGAGAAAATACCCCGGGCCACACCGAAGCGAATGGCAGCCCATACCGCGGCGCCTGCGAAGCCACCCTCGGCCGCCACCGGGCTGAAGGCGTGGGTGAACACCATGGCGATGGCGTTTGGAAGCTGGTTGGCGTTAATGGCCAGTACCACCAGGCCCACCAGAACATAAGCGATGGCCATAAACGGTACCAGGGCACTTGCCACCTGCCCGATGCGCTTGATGCCACCAATCAATACCAGGCCCACAAGGGTCATAAGAATGAGCCCGGTGACCCAGTGCGGCAGTGCAAAGTTGGTCTGAAGAACATCGGCCACGGAATTGGCCTGCACGGTGTTGCCTATGCCGAAGGCTGCCACCGCAGCAAATATCGCAAAGAGCACGCCCAGCCAGGCCCACTTTTTACCAAGCCCGTTACGGATGTAATACATCGGGCCACCCACGTGGGCGCCGCGCTCGTCCACTTCACGGAAACGGACTGCCAGTACCGCCTCCGAGTATTTTGTGGCCATCCCCACCAGAGCTGTCAGCCACATCCAGAACAGGGCTCCCGGCCCGCCCAGAAACACCGCGGTCGCGACGCCGGCAATATTGCCGGTACCGACCGTGGCAGACAGTGCCGTCATCAATGCCTGAAACGGTGGTATTTCACCGTCTGATTCAGCACCGGTACGGCCTTTCCACATCAGCCGGAAACCGGCGCCGAGTTTCAGCACAGGCATCAGTTTGAGGCCGATGCTCAGGAACAGTCCGACACCGAGAATCATCACCAGCATGGGTGGGCCCCATACCAGTGCGTTAATGCTGCTAAAAAAAGACTCTAAGGCTTCCATGGGGATCTCCCTGTGTTTCTGCCATGGTTTGAAGGCGCCCGTCACGAAAACAGCCAGCACGGGTTCCGGCTTCGCGTAAGCGTATAACCGTTTGAGTTTATACACTTATTTTTGTCTGTAAATGTTCACCCCAGAGAATTTATGCTTCCGACACGTTTCAGGCCTGCAAAGTTATTGGATCCGTAGGTTCTCAGGTTAAGCTGAAGGCTGATTTCACCAGGAGTACCATCGATGCCGGAAAGCACGAGTGTTCAGGCCGGTAACCTGTCTTTCTGCGTAGAAACCCGTGGCGACCCTGCTGGTGAGCCAGTGATATTCGTCATGGGGCTCGGTGCGCAGATGACGCTCTGGCCGGAGGAGCTGCTGGATCTTTATGCCTGCGAAGGCTTTCGGGTCATACGGTTTGATAATCGTGATATTGGCCTGTCCTCTCATTTGGAAGACCGCCTTGAGGGGCACCCGGTAGCGGTGATGGCAAGGCACCGCATGGGGCTGCCCATCGCCGCGCCTTATACCCTCCACGACATGGCCGGCGACGTCTGCCAGGTGATGGACGCCCTGGGCCTGGCCAGCGCCCACCTGGTGGGTGTTTCCATGGGCGGTATGATCAGCCAGCTGGTGGCAGCAAACCATCCTGAGCGTGTGCGCTCCGCCACCCTGATAATGACATCCACCAACAGCCCACGCCTGCCGATGCCAAAATCAACGCTGATCTGGCGGCTGGCGGGGGTTGGTGCGAAAGGTCACGACGAAGCATCGGTTGTGGCCCGCTCCCTGGAATTCTGGAAGGCTATCCAGAGCCCCGGTTTCCCGCCCCGGGAGCAGGAGGTGCGGGACCGGATCGTGCGGGAATACCGGCGCAGCTATCACCCTGCCGGAATCCTGCGCCAGACCCGTGCCATTCTCGCCACAGGCAGCCTGTCGTCGTCGACACGGCGTATCCTGGTACCGGTCTCAGTGATCCATGGCAAGGCTGATCCGCTGGTACGGCCGGTGGCGGCGGAACAGCTGGGTTACCTGATGCCCCATGCCCGTATTGAAATGATCGAGGGTATGGGCCATGACCTTCCTGAACCGCTGCTGCCGCATTTTGCGGCCATTGGCTTTGAGACCATGGCGCAGTCGTTGTTCCACGGGAGTTGATCATCGTCGGTGAACGCGAAACCGATCGCAGCTGTGGGGTTTATACTTCCAGTTTTCGCCCCCATTGCCTATGTTTATAGAGGGAAGTATTCGGAATGTTACTGGTCAGGGAGCCTGCCAATGCAATCGTTGAGAGTATCCGATGTCATGTGGAACCACATCGAGCCCGTTCGTTGTGGTACGCCCTTAACCAAAGTGGTTAAAACGCTGCTCCATAACCATGTTACCGGCTTGCCGGTAGTGGATGACCACCGCAAGGTGATCGGTTTTATCTCGGAACAGGACTGTATCCACGCCCTGCTGGTGAGTAATTATCACCACGAGGGCGACCCGACGGTGGATGACGTGATGTTCCGCAATCCGGTGACCATATCACCGGAGATGTCCGTGGTAGATCTGGCCCAGAATCTGGGTGCCGGAAAACCCAAAGTCTATCCGGTGGTTGACCACAACCGCCTGATTGGCATCGTAACCAGAACGGCTATCCTTGCGGAGCTGGCAAAAGTCGGTTTCGGCATCGAGGTGCCTAAATACGCGACGTGAATTTTTACAGATCCAGAGGTGACCATGGAACTGCTTTCCACCAACGTCTGTTTTGACGGCGAACACCGTCGCTACCGACATCATTCGGCGGCCCTGGACTGCGACATGGAGTTTGCGGTGTTCCTGCCCCCTGCGGCCCTGGGCACTAATGCACGGCCAGTGCCGGCACTTTACTGGTTGTCAGGGCTCACATGCACCGACCAGAATTTCATGCAGAAAGCCGGCGCCCAGAAAAAAGCCGCCCGGCTGGGTATGGCCATCGTGTGCCCGGACACAAGTCCGAGGGGTCTGGACCTGCCAAGCGAACATGACAGCTATGATTTTGGCAGTGGTGCCGGATTTTATGTGAACGCCACCCGGCAACCCTGGGCGCCCCACTACCGCATGTACGATTACGTGGTCAAAGAACTGCCCCAGCTGGTTGAAAACCATCTGCCAGTGACGGAGGATCGCGGCATCAGCGGTCATTCAATGGGCGGGCACGGGGCTTTGATTGCGGCGTTAAAGAACCCGGGATGGTACAAATCAGTCTCTGCGTTTGCCCCTATCGCCAATCCCAGCGAGTGCCCCTGGGGGCAGAAAGCCTTCAGCGGTTATCTGGGCGATGACCCCAAAGCATGGGAAGAGTGGGATGCCACGATGTTAATCCCCACCGCCAGGGAGCGGTTACCGCTATTGGTAGACCAGGGCACCGCAGACGAGTTTCTCGACAGCCAGCTGAATCCGGATGCGCTGGCCGATGCCTGCGAAAAAATGCACCACCATATCAACTTGCGGATGCATCGGGGGTACGACCACAGTTACTTCTTCATTGCCTCGTTTATCGACGACCATCTGGAGCATCATGCCGAGGCTCTCGGGCTGAGATAGCGGCCCGGATCTAGCGAAATCCCCAAAGCAGCCCGAAGTCCATGGAAGGCATTACTTCGGGCTGTTCGACGCCCCTGATGTTGAATTCCAGCAGGCTGCAGTCCCGCTCGAATGAGCCACTGTAGCGATTGCCCCTGGCACCGATGATCGCCTTGGCAAACGGCCCGCGATGACGTTGGGGGCGCCTTACAACCACCGCTACCTCGTCGTTGGCCAGCCTTACCAGCGTGCCCGGTGGATAGTCTGTAAGCACGGCAAGCAGGGCACGGGGAATCGCCGGGCGGAACTTCCCGTCGGCCAGCGTGTTGATGAGCTTGCGGGCCTCAACAACGTTCATTCGGTTTCGGTAGGCGCGACGCGTAATCATCGCGACATAACGCTCCGCCAGCGCGAGGATTTCCGCCTCTCCACGGATTTCGGTGCCACTGAGCCCCTGAGGGTAGCCGGAACCGTCTGCCTGCTCGTGATGTTGGGCAATGATTTTCAGCAATAGCGGGCTGGTTAAATCGGCGTCTCTGAGTGCCTGAATACTTCGTTCCGGGTGTTTGCGTATGACGGCGCGCTGGTCATCGGTCAGTACCCGGTTGGAGGCATTCAGTTTATCGGCTACCGGTACCAGCGCCAGATTTGCCGTCAGCGCGGCGCTGACAAGCACTGCCGTACGCTTGTCATCGAGCCCGAACCTGCGGGCGGTGAACTGGCAGAGAATCGCATAGAACAGAATCTGTTCATGGATGGTTGGCTCAATGGAATACAGGTGCACCAGTGCCAGGCTTGCTTCCGGCGACTCCTGGCACATCTGGTCAATGATCCGTGACAGCCCCAGCACTCGCTTCTGCGCACTTTCATCCCGTTTGGTGATGGCGTTTAGCGTGAACTCCAGTGTCTGCAGCAACATCGGGTATTCGGCAAATGGATTGCGTACCCGGGTGTCCTCAATCACTTCATCCTGCGGGCGCTCAATCTTGCGGGGTTTGAACCGGCCGCGTTCGAATAGTTGTTCCAGCTGGGTATCGTTGTGTATCACGTATCCCTGCCGTAACAGCACATTGCCATCGGCGTCATAGACCGTCCAGGGTAAGGGCTTGCCAATCGTCAATGCGCCGGGTGCGATACGGACAAGATTCGGCACTCTGTCGCTTCCTGATGCATGTTGTATTTAGGTTTAAGTCTAACCCTGAACCTGTGATTAACTCCAGAAAACCCTGGTTAATCAATGTTAAACCCGATCAGACCACCGAGGCGTTGTAATAAAGGAACGCCTGTTGGATATGGTTTCTGATCTGCTGGTCATCCCAGGGTTTGGTCAGAAATTTATAGATCGCTCCCTCATTGATAGCGTCCGTTACGGATTTGAGATCTGTGTATCCCGAAAGAACAATGCGAACCGTATCCGGGTGAATGTCTTTGACCTGACTGAGAAAATCGGTACCAGACATCTCGGGCATGCGCTGGTCTGAAACGATCACCTGAACATCGTTGACCGCCAGCAAGCTGAATGCCTCCTTCACGCTTGTGGTGGCGAGGATGCGATAACCATCTCGCCGCAGAACCCGCTTTAATGCGCGCAATATGTTCTCCTCATCATCCAACAGTAGTAGTGTGGGCTGTTGGTGGCCGGCGAGGTTTCCGTCGTCAGGCTGCTTTGCATCGGTCTCCTGCTTGTTCATGAAGGCAACCAGATCCTCGAACGGCATCGGGCGCGCAAAAGCAAAGCCTTGCAATAAATCGCACTGGTTCTTGCGCAGAAAAGCGGCATGAGCTTCAGTTTCCACGCCTTCTGCAACTACCTCGAGACCCAGGTGATGAGCCATGGAGATGACGCCCTGAGTGATGGCGGCGTCACTCCGGTTTTCGATGACATCCTTGATGAATGAGCGATCAATTTTGATTTTGTTGGAAGGCAACAGCTTGATGTAGCTAAGGCTTGAAAAGCCGGTGCCAAAGTCATCAATGGCGATACTGACACCCAGCTCTCGGACGGCATGGAGAGTGCTGATAACCACATCGGTATCGTGAAGCACCACGGATTCCACCACTTCAAGCTCGAGGTGCTCCGGTGGCAGTCCCGACGCTGCCAGCGCGTCCTTGACCATATCAATAAAACCAGCCTTACGAAGCTGGATCGGGGATACGTTGACGGATATCGAGCAATTCCGGAAACCTTTCGCGTGAAGGTGCACCATGTCGCGACAGGCCTGTCGAAGAATCCACTCGCCCAGCGCTATAATTTGGCCGGTTTCTTCTGCCAGTGGAATGAAATCCCCCGGGGAAATCAGCCCCCGGGTGGGGTGTTGCCATCTTGCCAGGGCCTCGACGTGCCGGGTTTGTCCGGTACGTGCGTCGATCAATGGCTGAAAAAAGACAGACAATTGTTGCTGATCGATCGCATCCTGCAGCTGATTGCGTAACTCCACCCGGAAACGCGCTTCCTCATTCAGTTCATGGGAGAACCACTGATAGGTGTTGCGGCCGCTCTGCTTGGCCCTGTACATCGCCAGATCCGCCTGTTGCAACAGTTCCATCGGCTTTGCAATGTTGACGTCTGTGGTGGAAATGCCAACGCTGGCGGTCAGGTGAATAGTTTCACCGTCCAGGCGATAAGGCGCTGCGATTTCACGAATGATGTTCTCCACGACCAGTATGGCGTCATCGGTATGGGCAAGATCCGGCAAAAGCACAATGAATTCATCGCCGCTAAGTCGGGCGATGGTATCGCCGGCGCGTACGATCGACTGAAGGCGGTTACCCACTTCAATCAGTAGTTGGTCACCCAGCCGATGCCCGAGTGAATCGTTAATAAGCTTGAAACCATCGAGGTCGATGAAGAGCAGTGCAACAACCCGCCCGTATCGCTCAGATAACTGGCAGGCCTGGGTGAGCCTGTCCTCAAGCAGAGTGCGGTTTGGCAGCCCTGTCAGAACGTCGTGGCTGATGTTGAATGCCAGTTCATGCTCGGCGCTCTTGCGCTCGGAGATGTCATTCTGAACACCGATGAAGTGCGTGATCTCCCCACGCTCGTCCCGCATGGGAGAGATGTAGAGGTCATTCCAGAAAGGCGTGCCGTCCTTGCGGAAGTTTCTGAGCACAGCTGATACATCAACACCCTTTCTCAAACCGCGCCTGATATCAGCCAGACTTTGCTCGTTGCTGAGGTCGAAATCATCTCCCTGGAGAAAACGGCAGTTGCGGCCAACGATTTCATCGCTGCTGTATCCGGTGATCCTTTCGAAGGCTTTGTTGACATAGATGACGGGCAGGTCGCGTTTCTGTGCGTCGGCAATGACGATGCCATTGGAGCTGGATTCGATACTGCGTTTGAAAAGCTTGAGCTGGCGACTGTTCTCAATCTGCGAGGTTACCTCAGTCAGCATCAAAAGCTGTAACGGGCGGCGATTTAGGGTGATGTCGTTGTTGATAATTTCAACAATCAATGCAGTGTCGTCGCTGCGCCGATGCAATTCCAGCGTCCCGCCCTGACGTAAGATGATATCGTCCGCCGACAAATACGAGGAGGCGTTCCCCGGTGCCCTGAGCCGGTCAAGGGTGAGACCATTAATATTCTCGCTGGTGTACCCATAGAGGCTGCGTGCGGCCGCATTTATAGATACCAGTACCTGCGAATCCGGTTCCATCAGGCACATGGGTGCCGGGTTACTCTCGAAGAGTAACCGGTAATGAGCTTCACTGGTGGCCAGACTTTCCGTTGCCATCGCACGGTCGATGGCGTAGCGAATGCTGCGGATCAGGGTATGTCCGTCAACACTCCCCTTGACGAGATAATCTGCTGCCCCCAATTCCACGGCGCGGGCGTCCAGCTCTTCGTCTCCCTGCCCTGTCAGCAGAATAAAAGGTGTACCGATGCTTCGTTCCCTGGCTTCCTGGATCAGGTCGATCCCCGAGTCAGGGCCCAGCCTAAAGTCCACCAGGGCAACCGCGTAATCACCTGTCTCCAGTGCGGCAATGCCCTCTCTGGTGGAGTCCACCCAGTCCAGCCGGGTGCTCACCGGGCTGCTGTCCTGAAGAAGGTCGCGGGTAATCAGGTAGTCGTCTTCATCGTCCTCAATCAGCAGGATTCGCAGCAAGGGGGCATTCTCAATCATGGTGGTCCAGTCTTGTTGGCAGGGTTACAGTTGTCACCCAGTAGCTTGTCAGCGACGAAACAACGTCGAGCAGTCCGGAATAAGTTGGTGGCTTGACTATGTAGGAGTTGGCACCGGTCTGATAACAGAGTCGAATATCGTCCTCATCGCCAGATGTGGTCATGACAATTGTCGGTATTGTTCGCAGTCTCGGGTCTGACTTGATGTCCACAAGTGCCTCCCGGCCGTCTTTCAATGGCATATTGAGGTCCAGCAGTATCAGATCGGGATGAAAACAGTCACTATCAGAGTCGCCCGGCAGTTGCTCCTCGCCGTTCAGAACCCGAATCAGTTGTACGCCATCGTGAACGAAGCACAGCCGGCAGTCATGACATCGCTCTGCGAACGCCTCTGTCATCAGCAGCCGGTCGTCCGGGTCATCCTCCGCAACCAGAATTATTAGTGGTGACTTCAGATCATTCATTGTTGCTTCCTTTCATCTGATTTCTGGTTGGAAAGTGAATGCGGAAAGTCGTTCCATGATTAATTTCGCTGTCAACGGAGATCACGGCTTCGTGGCGGTCCAGTATTTTTTTCACGATTGCCAGGCCAATGCCGGACCCGGGGAAGGCCTGTTTGTGCAGCCGCTGGAACGGTTGAAAGAGCTTTTCAGTGTAGCGCCGGTCAAACCCGACTCCGTTATCACTGACAACCAGCGTCCAGTGATTATCTGTATTGTATTCAGGGTAGACCAATACCTGGGGACTTTGGTCGGGCTTGTGGAACTTGATCGCATTGCTCAGCAGGTTCTGGAATACCTGGCGGAGCTGGGTTGCGTCACCTTCGATAGTTGGGAGAGGGCTGATGTCGACCACTGCCTGTTCCCGGCCAATAACGGTTTCCATGTCCTGTAAGACCTCCGCCAGAATGCGGTTGGTGTCGCAAATGGTCAGCGGTTGTGCCCGTGTTGTAACTCGAGAGTAGGTCAACAGATCACGAATGAGGGACTGCATACGCCCTGCGGCTGATTGCATCCGCTGCAGATAATCTCGCTCCTGATCATCAAAGCTCCCCGGCCGCATTAGCAGCCGGTCAGAGAATGCCTGGATCTTGCGCAAAGGCTCCTGCAGGTCGTGGGAAGCCACAAACGCAAAGTCCTGGAGCTCGCGGTTACTGCGCTCAAGTTCCGCCATGGTCTGCTCCAGTTGATGTTGCGCCTGTTTGCGCTCGTTTATGCTGCGATAGTAGACGGCCAGGCCTTCATCCGATGGGTAGGCACTGACCTCCAGCCAGTTGCACAGGGGGGCGTAGTAGGCCTCAAAGGATACCGAGTTGCCGGTCTCCATGGCGTGTCGGTATTGCCGTTCGAACTCGCTGTTCTGCGCTGCCGGGAACATCTCCCAGAGAGTGTTGCCAAGAAGCGCATCACGGCCCTTCTTGAGCAACTCTTCCGACCGCTGGTTGACATAGGTGAACCGCCATTCACGATCGAGAGTAAAAAAGGCGTCTGTGATACTCTCGAAGATGATGGCCTGACGCTCCGAAAATCGCCGGATCTGCTCCATGGCCTGATGGGAAGCGGTGACATCCTGGAGGCCACCCTGTATCTCCACGATCCGGCTATCCTCGTTCCTCACCGCCTGTCCAATCGCTCGGACCCATCGTAATCGACCGAGCTGGGTGCGAATCTGAACTTCTTCATCGAATGGGATGCCAGCCTGCATACATATGTTCAGTGCGTTGGTTATGGTATCCCGGCCATACGGGGTGTAGAACCTGAGCGCCTCATCAAGGGCAGGCACTTCACCGATCGGAATCTCGAAAATATCGAACATGACATGGGACCAGCGAATTCGTTTCGTGCCCACGTCCACCACCCACCCGCCAATGCGGGCAGCTTTTTCAGCGATCTTCAGCAGTGTTTCACTTTCCCGGAGTTTTTCCTGGGTGTGACGCATTTCCGTGGTGTCGCGGGCAGCCACGTAAATCAGGTCGTCGGAGCTGAGGGTGGCGCTGAGCTCGAGCCAGTGTTCCGTGTTGTCTTTGTCAATCACTCTGATATGCAGGTCGCTGATAGTATGACCTGCAATCATTGAAGCCACCGCTTCTTCGACTCTGGCCCGGTCATCCTTGTGGATCAGTTGAATGTAGGAGGCGCCCAGCAGTTCTTCACGCTCATAAGCAAGTACGTCCACAAAGGCCTTGTTGAGTTCGAAAAAGTGGCTGTTCAGGTCGACAATGCAGAACATGTCTGGCGACAGTGAAAAGAACTGTTCCCGCTCACGCATCAGTGTTTCGGCTACCAGTTGATCCGTCATGTCGCGGCCCACACAAAATAGCGCCTGATCCTCTTCTGACCATTCGACCGTCCAGGACAGGGTGATGATATGGCCGTCCCGGTGACGAAGATGGTCGCTGAAATCACTACTGACACGGCGTTCTCCGGCAATCAGTTTGCGCAGTTCCTCTGCTGTTGCCTGCCGGTCTACCTCCGGAATCAGAATTTCATACGGTTCGCCGATAAGCTGGTCGGGTCGATAAGCAAGGATGTCCTCCGCAGCAGGATTGATAGACGTGAACCGACCGCTTGAATCAATCGAACACAGGATGTCACGGGAAAACTGCATGATGCGTTCATTGGTGTGTCTGAGCGAACGCTCCCGGGCCAGGTGGGCATTCACGGTGCTGTTGAGTTTTCGCAGGCTGTCTGCGCGGCGTTCGGATTCCCGCCAGAACAGGTGGCTGAGCAGCATCAGGAAACTGAGTATCAGGCCGGTGAACAACACCAGTGGAGGGAGGTACAGAGCGTTGGCCGTAAGGCCGCCTTCCCGGGTGTAAATGTCAACATGCCACTGGCTGTCGTGGTGGGCATCAATAGAATGTGTGGCCAAAGGAATCCGCGGCCCCTGCGAGGGCTCGGGTGAGAGGCCGAAAACCAGGTTATCGCCGTGGTAGACGCCCAGGCCTAGATCGCCATCGTAATGCTTAAGCAGACTGCCATAGGCATCTTCCAGATCGATGATTGCGATCACGAGCCAGGGCTCGTCAACAAGAGCACCTGCAGGTGAGGCAATCATGGCGTACATCCGGCCGGTTTCATCCGGCCGGGGTTGGCTTAGGTGCGGAACCCGGGTCTCGGTGACATGATCCAGCCAACGTGTGTATTCGGGGTCCTGCAGCACGTTGTCCAGCCAGTGTTGGTATTGCTCCGCCTGCGCATTGATACTGACGGGTTCCCGTCGCGGATTAAGGATGCCAATCAGCCGGATTTTACCGAAATCGTTCAGGTAGGTCTGAACCTCCTGTGTCCAGCTGGCCTCCTCGGGCAGACCTTTCAGAAATTGTTGCCGGTCGGCGAGCCGGCGTATCAACGCCAGATCGTCGCCGAATGCGGCAGTACTGGAAGCGCTCAACTGATCCGCCAGGGCCTCTGCGCTGGCCTCCAGGTTATTGCTATTCTGAACACGCATGGCGTGCCAGGTGATGGTAGTGACCGCAATGCCAAACACACCGACCAGTATCAGCGCTGGTGAAAAATCTGGTCGGTCACGGCGATGGATGGTGTGGAAAAATGGCAGAGTCAGACCCACCAAAATAGCAAGTGGACTAACAATAAGGGTTGATTCCGGAATACTGCCAAGTCCCAGCACCACAAATGGTATGTGCCAGTGGGATAACAGCGAAAGCAGCCCCATTGCCACGACAATCGGGCCGGCTGCCAGCCCCACATGATGGCCCTTGCGGAGGCAAAGTGCGCCAAGCAGGGTGAGCTCCGTGAGTATAGTAACCAGCAGGAGAGGCAGGCTGATGGCGAATGCCCGCAGTGATTCAACAGCCGGCATGTTGGGCAATACAACCTGACACAGGGCAAGGATCATGGTCAGCGAAGCTATTGCGGTGGCAGCCCGTGTCTTGCGGAACAGCAGTGCCAGCATCGATACCCCGAGCATGACAGACATCAGCCCGCCACCTGGCATCAGTGGAATGCGTCCGGAGGTATTACCGCTCAGAGAAAAATAATCCAGAAAGATGACCAGCCCGATGGCTATCAGGGCGATGGCCAAGGACAGCACCAGGCAGAATCTGATAATGACCGGGTTGCGCTGCTCGTTCATTCCGTTAACACCTGGGGCCCCAACAACCTGAGGATTTCATCGGCAGTGGTCAGTCCTTCGCGGAGTTTCTCCAGGGCATCGTCCAGCAGCACCCGCATACCCTGCTCTCGGGCAATGGTTTCAATCTGCATGGCACTGGCGCCCTCGGTAATAGCAATCCTCAATGGCTGGTTCATAGTGAGCACTTCGTGGATGGCCACCCGGCCTTTATATCCCTTATGGCACTTGTCGCAACCTTTGCCCCGGTAAAAGGTCAATTCGGGTGCCATGAACTGGGGCCCCAGCTGTCCCAGGATCTCCGTGGGTGCCTCCGTCTGCTCGCAGCAGTGGGGGCAGATGCGCCGCACCAGGCGCTGGGCAATGATGGCTTCCAGCGTTGAGGCCAGCACATAGGGCTTCAGATCCAGATCCAGCAATCGCGCCACGGTGGCTGCTGCCGAGCTGGTGTGCAGGGTGGAGTACACCAGGTGCCCCGTCATGGCGGCATGGAATGCCACATCGGCGGTTTCCTCGTCACGGATTTCGCCCAGCAGGATCACGTCCGGATCCTGGCGCAGAATGGCCCGGAGCACGCTGGCAAAGTTCAGGCCGATGCGGTCTTTCACAGGCACCTGGCCGGCCATATCCACGTGAAACTCAACGGGGTCTTCAATGGTCACATAATTGCGTTCCGGTGATGCATTGTGCTGCAGCAAGGCATACAGAGTGGTGGTTTTGCCGCTGCCAGTAGGGCCGGTGGCCAGAATAATGCCCTGGGGCTTGGCCACTACATGCATCAGGCGTCTGAGGTTGTATTCCGAAAGGCCCATGTCGTCCAGGGATTGTGCCGAGGACTGCCGTTCCAGCACCCGCATAACCACCTTCTCACCGTTGATGGTGGGCAGTGTGGAAATCCGCAGGTCGACGATTTTCATCGGCGTTTTGACGGTAATGCGGCCATCCTGGGGTTTGCGGCGCTCGGTAATGTCCAGCTCGGCCATCACCTTGATGCGGGAGACCACCGACATCAGCAGGTTGGACGGGATATGGATCTTGTCCTGAAGTACCCCGTCAATACGGTACCGAACAACCAGCGACTTGGTGCGGGGGTGAACGTGGATATCACTGGCGCCGAGACGCAGGGCTTCCAGAATGATGGCGTTGACCAGTCTGATGGCGGGCGGTTCTTCCGAACTGCCCAGCAGTTGTTCGAGAGACTCCTGGTCGCTTTCGTCATCCAGAACAATCTCGATGCCCTCGTAAGGATCATCCGTACCCACCTTGGTGGCAATCTCATCCAGCTCACTGGTTTCGCCGAATATCTCTGTCAGCTTGGCCTGCATGTGTGTGGTTTCACATAGCAACGGGTGGATGGTGTACCCGGTCATGAACCCCAGCTCGTCGATCAGGCTCACGTCCATAGGGTCCACCATGGCCAGCCGTAATCGCTGGCCTTGTACTCGCAGCGGCAGTACCAGCTGGCGGGTGCAGATTTTCTGGGGAACCAGTGACATCAAGGCTGTGTCCGGCTGGAATTCGCGCAGGTCGATTTCCTCGAACAGCATGTCGTCCCGCAGCATTTCGAAGACTTTGCGGAAATCCACCCACTCATGCTTGAGCAACTGACGGACCACGGGGGTTTTCCGGCTCTGCATTTCCCGATGGAGTTGCTGGATCTGCTGGGGGTTAAGCCAACCCTTCTTGTGGAGCAGAATGGCAAGCTGGCTGCGATTGGTGGCGGTCAGCTTGCTGATGGTCTCCAGATCTTTATGCTGCTTTTTGGTTTGTTGCTCCAGTGCCCGTGTGCGCTGAATGAGTTCGTACTGCTCCAAAGCCAGGGCAATGGTCAGGCGAATGTCGTCATCGTTCCAGGGTTTGAGGATGAAACGGTAAACGGCGCCTTCTCTGATCGAGCCCATAACGGCATCGGTATTGGCATGGCCGGTAAGCATGATGCGGATGGTCTGCGGCCAGCGTTCCCGCACCTCCTTCAAAAGCTCGCTGCCGTTCATGCCGGGCATCATGAAGTCTGTCATGATCAGCTCAACTGGCTGTTTTTCCATAATTCGCAGGGCTTCGGTGCCATCTTTGGCAAACAGCAGCTCGTAGTTCTCACGCTGGAAAACCCGGCGCAGGGAGGCCAGGATATTCGGTTCGTCGTCTACCAGCAGCAAGCGGTAGGGCGCTTTCTTTTCTTCCGTCACCGTCGGGGACGTGTCGTCGGAGGTCTGGTCGAAAAACAGAGACGCGTAGCGTTTAGCCATGATGAATCCTTAACCGACCGGCAGAAAAAGGGTGACACGGGTACCTGTGCCCTCCCGGCTGTCGATCTGAATGGTGCCCCGGTGAGCGCGAACGGTGTCCCGGGCAACGGTCAGGCCCAGGCCGGTACCCGCGCCTACCGGGCGGCTGGTGAAAAAGGCGTCGAAGACCTGTTCGCGAATGTTTTCTGCAATGCCGCAGCCGTTATCCTGAATCACCACCTGAATAACGTCGTTGTCCACACTGGTTTTCACCAGAATCCGCCCGGCACGGCTCTCAGCCCCAGGCTCCTGTCGCCTTTCCCTTACTGCCTGGGCTGCGTTGTCCAGTAAATTGTAGAAAGTTTGCGATAACCGCGATGGATGACCCGAAATCGTTGGCAATTCGACCGGCTTTTCAATGATCTCCAGATCGCTGCCGTACTCGGTCTGCAGCAGATGCACGGCGCTGGAGAGCAGTTCATTGACGTCGCACTGGGTATAATCCGCCTGATCTATGCTGGAGAAGGTTTTCAGGTCCGATACGATGCTGGCGATGCGGCGGGTGCCATCGGAAGACTCTCCGATCAGGTCGGCGAAGTCATCCAGTAACTCCCGGTTCTGCTCCGTTTGAGGAAGCTGTGCCCGAAGATCATTAACGTATTCACCGGCGACCTTGAGATTGCTGGAGATAAATCCGATCGGATTGTTGATTTCGTGTGCCACGCCAGCGGCCAGTTGCCCCACGGAGCGCAGCCGGGCGCTCTCGTACAGATCCATCTGGGCCTGCTTGATCACTGCCACCTGCTCTTCTACTTTCTCCTGCAGTTGGTCCGACAGAATCCGGTAACGGGCTTCGGAGGCCTTCAGCGCTTCATTCTGTTTCTGTAGTTCGGCGTAACTGGCCTCGGTGGTGTCATGGTGCAGGTTGGCAGCAAGCCGGTACTTGGCAACGAACATCATCAGAAACGACACCAGATCGGCTGCGGCGAGACGTTCCTGATCGGAGCTGCCACCGGACAGCCAGCCCACGGTCTCAAGGTTGAACTCCAGTGCCACCGAGGTGGGCTTTCTGTTGATGCCAATTTCGACCGGCGCCTGGCACAGGGCACTTAGTGTCCGGTTCAGACGCTGGAGCTGGTCACGGGTGAGCAGATCTTCGAGAGTGGGGTCGTCTTCAAAATTACGCACAGCTTTCCTCGCTGGCGGCACTAAGCTGCCGGATAAATGTGTCGCGATCAATGCCGTGTACAGACTGCAGGGCGAACTCACGGTCTACCTCTGTGTAGAGCCGATCAAGCAATACCCGGAAAGTTTCGATAACCCCTTTGCCATTAAGAGCAGAGGCCATCTGCAATGGCGCCCAGGGGGTGTTCGCCCAGCGCTGCTGAAGCTCGGTATCGCCGACAACGCCTGGCAGGTCACGTTTGTTGAACTGCACCGCCATGGGGAGTGTGTCGATATCCAGTCCGACTTTTTCCAGGTTTTCTTCCAGATTTCCGAACGCATTAGCATTGTTGTCCTGCTGGCTGGTCTGGGAGTCCGCCACAAAGACGACAGCGTCGGCACGGGACAAGACTGCCTTGCGGGTGCTGTCGTGCTGAACCTGACCCGGAACCGTGTACAGCTTCAACCGGAGATCGAGTCCGGAATCGCCCTTCAGTCCGATAGGAAGCATGTCGAAGAACAACGTTCGGTCATCACGGGTTTCCAGTACCATCAGCTCGCCCTTGCGTTGAGGGTTCAGCAAGGAATGCAGCTGCATCAGGTTGGTAGTCTTGCCGCTCAGGGCCGGACCATAGAACACCACCTTCAGTGCCAGTCTGTTATTTTCCGCGCTGTGGTCAGCCATCAAAACCTCTTTATTGGTCGCCGATCAGAACAGAGCCGTCGACATCCCGTTGCACGCGGGTGATGCCCGGGTTGTCCTTCTCCAGCCGCAGCAATTCCTGCTCACGAGCCCTGATCATCTGCCGCTGCGCGTGGACTTCATCCAGCAGGCGCTGGTTCTCGGATTTCAATTGGTAGATATCAATTGCGGATTGGATGGCAGCCACCACTTCGTAGTCGTCCCAGGGTTTGGACAGGTAACGGTAGACTTCCGCCTGGTTGATGGCCTTGATCATGGAGTTGCGGTCCCCGTAAGCACTCAATACCAGGCGCATGGCATTGGGCTGGCGCTGCTTGGCAAACTGCAGATAGGTCACACCATCGACAGTGGGCATCTGGTAATCGGATATGATGACCGCATAATTGTGCTCCATCAGCCCGCCCAGTGCCGCCTCTACATTATCGAAGGCATGAATTTCCCAGCCGTGGGGGCGCAGCAGTCGCTTGAGGGCATTGAGAATGTTGGGCTCGTCATCCACCAGCTGGATCTTGATCATGATGCTTTCTCCGTTTCATCTTCGTCCGGGCGGTGCACGTACACCGTATAGCGGGTTCCGTCCGGTTCGCCTTTCTCGAACGCCACCAGTTTGTCGATCAGCATGGATGTGAGTTCCTTGCCTTCGTTGAGCAACAGCATGCCAGAGGCGGCGTACAGGTTGCGGGCCAGAACCATGCCGGCCTTCAGCCGCAGGGTGTCAAGGGCGGCGATATCCGGATCTTCATGCTCTACATCGGGTGCCACTTCAATGCACACTTCCAGGAACAGGTCGGCAATTTCGGGGTCGTAAAGCCGGTCTTTGTAGCGCTTGATCAATTTCAGTGCGTTATCCCTGGAGACCCTGCGCTCAAGAATCAGGCCATACTGAAGTTCCATAAAATCCACTGCGAGCCTCAGGATGCGGGAACCCAGGGGAATGTCGCTGCCTTCAAGCCGTTCCGGTACACCGTAACCGTTCCACTTTTCCTGATGATGGCGGATGATCCGGGCGGTTTCCTTCAGTGGTTCCAGAGCCATCAACAGCTGTTCACTGTTCACCGGGTATTTCAGGTATTCCAGCCGCTGCTGTTTTGTTAGCAGGTCGGAAGGGGCCTTGAACAACTCATCGGGCCAGCTGAGCTTGCCCAGGTTGTAAAGGGCAGCCGCCATATACAGGTCCCGTGAGAGGTCTTCGTCAAGATGGTGGTATTCGGCATAGGCCCTAACCAGGGCAATCACCTTGGCATTGGGCTGGCGATCCGCAGGCAGCCGCTTGTTGATCAGTGTGGAGAACACTTCAGTGGCGGTGACGTAACTGCGTTTCAGCTCTTTATAGGCGACATCCAGCATGTCTGCGGTTTCTTTCAGTTCCTCGGTGCGGGCCTGAACCTTATCTTCCAGGCTGGCGTTGAGTGCCTGTAGCTCCTTGTTCTGTTTACGGGTCAGTTTCTCAAGAGCCAACCGGCGACGTTCCGAATACTGGAATGCCAGCGCCTGGCGAATCACCAGTTTCAGCTCTTCGTCGTCCCAGGGCTTGCTGATGTAGCGGTATATCTGGCCGTCATTGATGGCCTTGATGGTGGAGTTGATGTCGGTGTAACCGGTAAGCAGGATGCGAATACACCAGGGCCACTTTTTCTTGATCTCGGACAGCAGGGTTGGGCCGTCCATACCGGGCATACGGGCATCTGAAATGACCAGGTCGAATTTCTGGTCATTCAGCAATGCCAACGCTTCCTCTCCGGATGCGGCGGTGCGGATGTCGTAGGGCTCCTTGCGGAGTACCCGTTTCAGGCTGCGGAGGATATTTTCTTCGTCATCCACCAGTAGCAGGCTGGCGTTGGAGGGAAGAGACTCTGCCATGGTCAGCCCTGCTCGTTATCCGCTGAAGCCTCTGGCTGTTTCACTGGCAGCGATATGCGGAAACAGGTGCCCTTGCCGCTGGAAGCCTGCTCGGCCGTGATATTGCCGTTGTGCTTCTGAACGATGTTAAAAGACAGGGACAGTCCCAGGCCAGTGCCCTTGCCCACCGGTTTGGTGGTGAAAAAAGGCTCGAAAATCCGGTGCAGGTTTTCCTCGGCGATACCCTTGCCATTGTCCTCTACTTCAACGATCGCCCAATTGCAGTGGCAGCGGGTGCGGATAATGATCTCGCCAAAATCGTCGATGGCGTGGGCAGCGTTGACCAGCAGGTTCATGACCACCTGGTTGATCTGGGAACTAATGCACTCCACTTCTGGCAGGTCGCCAAACTCCCGGACCACAGTGGCTTTGTATTTCAACTCGTTGTTGACCACGTTGAGGGTGGTTTCAATGCCTCGATGCAGATCAGCCGGTTTGAATTCTTCGTCCTCAATGTAGGAGAAATCCTTCATCGCTGAAATGATGGTTTTTACCCGCTCAATTCCTTCCCGGGATTCCGCCAGAAGATCTTTAAGGTCATCTTTCAGAAAGCTGTAATCTATATTCTTTTTAATGGCACTCAGGTCGTCCAACGAAGCTCCACCGCCTACTGCATCCGTTAATCTGAACAGATCTTCCAGGTAGGTACCAAGGCTTTGCAGGTTGGAATAGACATAACCCACGGGGTTGTTGATCTCATGGGCCACCCCTGCGGCCAACTGGCCAATGGCAGCAAGCTTTTCTGACTGCAGCAACTGCCGGTTTGCCTGCTCCAGTCTGGCGTTTAGCCGCTCCTGCTCTGATGGTCTGGCGTTTATGTCCGACATAATGATAGTCCGTTTTGCGGATTGCTCCGGGATTCCGGAAAAGCCAGCTTGAAGTGACATGCAATACGTTTAATCGGGATATAGTTTTAATTTTTTATGCGCGGTTTGAGTATAGTGGTTTTGGTCGCCTTTCAACGTTACGTTTGGTATCCGAAGTATCCATGTTATCCGGTTATTTCTGGAAATATGTTTCTAAAAGTGAGCAAAAAATGGCATGTTTGTTAAATGTTGTTGAGCGCACGTTCACTGATCGGATTTTGAGCTATGATAGTTTGCTAATAAGACTTTGGTCGGAGTACATACACTAATCATGCTCTATCGTCTGAAAACTGACTTCAGGCTCTCCATTATTACCCTGCTGGGTATCAGCGCTATTCTGGGGATCAGCCCATTTGCGGTGATGCGGTTTGTACAGGGCAATATGGTGGCAGGCATCATTGACCTGACGATCATGCTCGCCATCACGGCGGGTATGATTTACGCCTGGGTGACGGGTGATACGGCCCGCACGGGATTTGCCATGGCGGTCGTTGCCTCTGGTGGTGCAGTTGCCGTTGGGGCTGTTGTCGGGGAGCCAGGGCTGTTCTGGCTGTTCCCTTGCCTGGTGACCAGCTTCTTCCTTACCGAGTCGCGGTACGCCATTTTCATAAACCTCGCTGCTGTGGTGGCACTGATCGTTCACGGTGTTGCCTTCAGTTCCACGGTGCAAATGTGGTCATTCGCAGCCACCGCGATTGTCGTCAGCTGTTGCGCTTTCGTCTTCGCTCATCGTAACGAAAACCAGCGTGAACGCCTGGAACACCTGGCGACCGTTGATCCCCTGACCGGCGTAAAGAATCGACGCTCGATGGACGAAGAGCTGGCGATGGCAGCCGCCAGCGCGGCCAGAACGGGGATTTCCTATGCACTGGTGCTGCTGGATATTGATCACTTCAAAAAGGTCAACGATGAGTACGGTCACAGCGTGGGGGATGAAGTGCTGACGGAAATGGTGGCATTGATTGAACGGAATGTTCGTAAATCCGACCAGTTGTTCCGTTTTGGCGGTGAGGAATTCGTGCTGCTGATGAGCGGTGTGGATCAGACCGGGCTCAGGGCGGTGATGCACAACCTGCAACACATTATGCACAAGTTTCTGAAACATCCGGGCGGGCAGGTTACGGCTTCGTTCGGTGTTGCCCTGTTGAACATTGGCGAAGATCCTGACACCTGGCTGGCGAGGGCGGATGCGGCACTTTACGAAGCCAAGGCCAGTGGGCGGGATCAGATTGTCTACGCAGAAGATGCAGTTGCCCTGGAGTCACCGGCAGAGACCGCCTGACGGTTTTACTGTTCCGGTTCCGGCGCGAACAGGAACAGACGTAACCCCAGTAAAATGCTGGCGGATGCCAGACCACCTGTCAGACCCACCCAGAAACCGGCGGCACCCATGCTGGGCAAAAGCCAGTCGGTAAAGGTCAACACCCAGCCCAACGGCAAACCAACCCCCCAGAACGAAAACAGCATGATGAACATGGGAATGCTGGTGTCCTTGTAGCCCCTCAGGGCACTGATGCAGGTTACCTGGATAACATCGGCGATCTGGAAGAAGGCGGCGTACACCAGCAGCGTGACAGTCACGGCCCGCACATCCGCATCACTGGTGTACAGCGCTGCAATGCCGTCGGCAAAGACAAACAGCAGGATGGCAAATGCCAGCGCCACAGCCGACGACAGAATCAGCGAACTGCGAGCAATGAGCCTGGCAGTGTCCGGTGCTCGGGCACCAACGAGAAAACTTACCCGCAAGGTCAGCGCCATACCGATGCTCAGTGGTAGCATGAACAACAGCGAGACCACATTCAGCGCAATCTGATGCCCTGCCACGATCACCGGCCCCAGGGGCGCCAGGAACAGGGCAATTACCGAGAACATGCTGGCTTCCACAAAGATGGTAAAGCCTATGGGAACGCCCAGGCGCAGAATATAGCGTATGCCCTCGGCGTTCGGCTTTGCCCAGTCTGCAAGCAGGTGAAACCGGCGGTAGACAGCGCTGCGGTTGAGGTAAGCCAGCAGGGCAATGGCGGCCACCGCATTGGATATTGACGTAGCCCAGCCACAGCCAATACCGCCCATGGCCGGGAGCCCGAGCTTGCCGTAGATGAGTATGTAGTTCAGTGGCAGGTTGATCAGGGTGCCCAGTACCGAAAATGCCATGATTACCCGGGTATGCCCCAGCCCGTCCGTCAGGCCGCGCAGTGCCATCATCAGCAGCATGGCAGGAATGCCCCAGGCAAACGCATCCAGGTAACCCTGGCTGATCCGGGCGGTATTGGCTTCCAGGTTCAGCGCACTGAGTACCGGATGAACGTTGGTCAGCAGCAGGATCATGATCACCGAGCCGCCCGCCGCAATGTACAGGCCCTGCCAGGTGGCCGGCATGATCTTTTCCAGAGTACGGGCGCCGTTATAGCCGGAAATGATTGGCTGCAGAGCGCCCAGAAGCCCCATGAAGAACAGAAAAACCGGCATCCACAGGCTGCTGCCGATACCCACCGCGGCCAGATCTTCGGCACTGGCGTGGCCGGCCATCACTGTGTCGATAACGCCGTTGGCCATCTGTGCCACCTGGGCGATCAGAATCGGGCCGCCCAGAATGGCCAGCGTGCGCCATTCTGTCAGCGTTCGCTGAACCAGTGGCTGGCGGACTTCTGGTAACGGCTGGTGGACTTCATCCATGGAATCGCGTGCCTGGTTTGAAAATGAAACGGAATTGATCAGGAACGCGCGATGGTACCCTATTCCCGGTTACAGGTGGCATAGGGTGTTTCCGTGGCCGGTGTACATGCCCAGGGAGTACGGAGTAAAGTGCCGCTCCTATCAACCTTAATATCAATCACAACCTCAGGTGCGGTGGCATGGGTCTTCTGATTTTTGTAACGATTCTGTGGGCGTTTTCCTTCAGCCTGATCGGCGAGTTTCTGGCCGGGCATGTAGACAGCGATTTTGCGGTATTGACCCGGGTAGTGCTTGCGGCCCTGGTGTTTCTGCCCCTGACCCGCTGGCGTGGTGTGCCCGGTGGGTTAAAGCTGGGTGTACTGGTGACCGGCATGCTGCAGTTCGGCATCACCTATTTATGCCTTTACCGTTCATTCAGCTACCTGACCGTGCCGGAAGTTCTGCTGTTTACAATCTTCACGCCCCTGTATGTCACCCTGATTGACGATGCACTTTACCGCCGGTTTTCTCCATTTGCCCTGGTGGCTGCAGCGGTTGCCACCCTTGGTGCGGGTATTATCCGCTACGACGGCCTCAGCCAGGGCTTTATCACCGGTTTCCTGTTGCTTCAGGTGGCCAATTTCACCTTTGCAGCGGGCCAGGTAGGTTACAAGCACACCATGATGCGGTTCCCCACCGATGTGCCGGCGTACCGAACCTTCGGCTACTTCTTCTTCGGCGCGTTGATCATCGCTTTGCCATCTTTCCTGATATTCGGCGACGCCAGCCGCCTGCCAACAACGTCCCTGCAGTGGGGCATTCTTGCCTGGCTGGGCCTCGCGGCTTCCGGCGCGGGACTTTTCCTCTGGAACCGGGGTGCATGCCACGTGGACGCCGGCACTCTGGCGATCATGAACAACGTGCTGGTGCCCGCCGGACTGCTGGTCAATCTGTTGATCTGGAACCGGGATGCGGATCTACTGCGGCTGGCTATTGGGGGCGGCGTTATTGCCTTGTCCCTGTGGCTGAACGCCCGCTTTCATCCGCGGGCGCGGCTGGCGGTTTAACTTCAGTTTTACTTAAGCTTGCCGATAGGGTCTAGGCTTACTGTTGCAATATTCGCCATACCGAAATCGGGGATGGCCAGGCCGGGACTTCAGAATTTATGCGTAAAAATCTCCCCGTTACCCAGCGTGAAGTAAAAATGCGCGAAGGTGGACGTCTTATTACCACCACTGATCCTCGCGGCGTGATCACCTACTGCAACGATGAGTTCGTTGATATCAGCGGTTTTTCAAGAGAAGAGCTGATCGGGCAGCCGCACAACGTGATACGTCATCCGGATATGCCCCCGGCGGTTTTCAAGGGCATGTGGGAATATCTCAAGGCGGGAAAGCCTTGGATGGGTGTGGTCAAGAACCGGGCCAAATCCGGAGACCATTACTGGGTAAGCGCTTACGTAACGCCCATTCTCGAAAACGGAAAGATGACCGGTTACGAATCCGTGCGGGTCGCCCCGACTCGTGAACAGGTGGCCCGGGCGGAAAAGCTTTACACCAGGTTGTCCACAGGAGCGAGCGCAGTCGGGTTTCAGAGCCGGCTGATCTCCGTGTTCAGTTCTGGGTGGCCATTTGTTTTCTCCCTGATTCTGAGTCTTGTAGCACTGACCACCCTTGGCAATACCTGGCTGGTCGCCGGCGTTATTGTGGTGGTCCATGCCTTGGCCGCTGGCCTGACGTTCAGATCGGTCACCGGCCGCCTGCAAAAGTTGCTGGACTTGCGCCCGGACGCCTTCCGTGACGCTGTTGTGGCCAGAACTTACAGCGACGAGACCGGTCTGTTTTCGCAACTGGCCATGCTGATTATGAGTGAGAAGGCGCGGATTCGTACCGCTCTTGCGCGTATTGATGACCAGGCGGAATTGCTCTACGAGCAGGCCAGGATCAGCCACGGCTATATCAATGATGGTGCTGACGCAATCGCCAAACAGCAGGCCGAGACGGATCAGACGGCGTCGGCGGTGAATGAGATGACGGCGTCTATTCAGGAGGTTACCGAGACCGTAAACGCGAACGCCCGGGTGGCAGACGAAACCAACCGACTGGCAGCGAGCGGCAGCAAGCGCAGCGGCGAGGCACTGACTGCAATTGAACAGCTGGTTACCCGGGTAAACGGGATCGGTACCGCGATTGAAAAACTCGGAGCTTCCACTGAAAGTATTGGCGAGGCAGCGAGCCTGATTTCAGACATTGCAGAACAGACCAACCTGCTGGCGCTGAATGCGGCTATTGAAGCCGCTCGTGCCGGCGAGCAGGGGCGTGGCTTTGCCGTGGTAGCGGACGAAGTAAGGTCTCTAGCCCGTCGCACCCGGGATTCCACGGTGCGTATTCAGCACGTTATTGACGACTTCCGAGACCAGGTTGCGGAAGCCGTTCAGGCAACCCGTGAGGGAGAGCAGGATGCTGGCAAAGGCCTGACCAAGGTGCGCGAGGCTGAAACGTCACTGCAGGAAATTGTGTCTTCGATACAGGACATTTCCGACAGCTTTATCAGCATGTCAGCGGCGTTCGAGGAACAGAGCCAGGTGTCTGAGGAGATCAACCATCAGATCGTCAATATTGCCGAGCTCGCGGATCACAGTAACCAGAGGGCCGAATCTGCCAAAGAAAGCAGCGACTATCTGAGTAACATGTCCCGGGGCCTGAAAGACCTGGTTTCCCGCTTCGTCAGTAAAAACGGCTAGTTAGTGACACCGGCGCCGGCTGCAGACGTGAGCCGATGCCACTGTCCACTGGCATCCTGTGCCTACTGCTGGCAAAATCCCGCCCCAATAGCTGAAGCACGTCTTCAGCATGCCTCTCGAACTCGATTCATCAGCGACAAGCACAGGATGAAACCATGACTGAGTCAAAATCCAATCCGGTCCATCGTGGCCTGTGGTCCTCCCGGATGGCCTTTATCCTGGCTGCGACCGGTTCGGCCGTCGGGCTGGGCAATATCTGGAAGTTCCCCTATGTAACCGGTGAGAACGGCGGTGGCGCCTTCGTACTGGTTTATCTGCTGTGTATTGCCATTGTGGGTATTCCCATCATGATGGCGGAAGTATTTATCGGCCGTAATGGCCGGCATAATCCCATAACCAGTTTCCGTCTGGTGGCCGAGCGCAACCTGGCTTCGCCAGCGTGGCGAATATCGGCCATTGTGGGTGTGCTGGCCGCATTTATTATTCTGTCCTTTTATTCGGTCATCGGCGGCTGGGCTGCCTCCTATGTCGGCCATGCCGCCATGGGTGATTTTACCGGCCAGAGCGCTGATGCAATTGGTGAGCTTTTTGGTGGTCTGCTGGCGAGCCCGATTACGCTGTTGATCTGGCATTCTATTTTTATGGCGCTTGTCATCTTTGTAGTGGCTCGTGGCCTCAAATCCGGCCTGGAGCGTGCCGTCACCATTCTGATGCCGGCGCTGTTCGTGCTGCTACTCGTCGCGGTTGGCTATGCCACCACCACCGGCCACTTTGGCGAGGCGGTGTCCTTTCTGTTTACCCCTGATTTCAGTGCTCTGACGGTGGACGGTGTGCTGGTTGCCCTTGGCCATGCGTTCTTCACCCTGAGTCTGGGTATGGCCATCATGATGGCCTATGGCTCCTATCTTGGCGATGACGTGTCGATCGGGCGCACCGCGGTCACGGTTTCCATCATGGACACGGTTGTTGCGCTGATGGCAGGCCTTGCGATTTTCCCGGTGGTGTTTGCCAATGGCCTGGAGGCGGGCGCCGGCCCCGGCCTGATCTTCCAGACACTGCCGCTGGCGTTTGGCCAGATGCCTATGGGCAGTGTGTTTGGCGCCCTGTTCTTTGTGCTGCTGCTGTTTGCCGCCTGGACGTCCGCCATTTCCCTACTCGAGCCGGTGGTGGAATGGCTGGAAGACAAGCTGATCTTTGGCCGCGCGGGAAGTACCGTTATAGTGGGGCTTGCCTGCTGGCTGTTGGGTATTGCGTCGATCCTGTCCCTGAATGAGTGGTCCGGCTTCGCGCCTCTGGGAATGTTCGAGCGCTTCGAAGGCAATACCATTTTCGACCTGCTCGACTTCTTCACCGCTAACGTCATGCTGCCTTTGTCTGGCTTGTTGACGGCGATATTTGTCGGCTGGTTTGTGGCTAAGGAGTCACTGCAGAGCAATCTGGCGCTGCAGGGTGGTAGCTTCACCCTGTGGTACAACCTGATTCGCTTTGTAACCCCGATCGCAGTGGCCGTGGTGTTTGTATACAACCTGTTGGCGTAACAGGCCTTTATTGAATTATGGCAGTGAAAAAACCCGGCCCGTGATGATTATCGGCCGGGTTTTTTGTATTTATTGCTCCGCCCCGGTTGCGGCCCGCAAGGCCTCCATATGGGGCTGGACCGCCTGTTTGTCCGCCTCTGGCGCGCTCGCGGCCTGTTCAAAGGCGGACATGGCACCGCCCATCATTTCCCGCATCTGCTGCTTCTGGGCCTCGCTCATGTTGGGGTTGTTGTCGATCTCCTCCATGGCCCTGGCCATCTCCTGGTTCACCTGTCCGGATTGCTGACCCATTTCAAGGGCGCTCCAGGCGTGGAAGATACGGTCTCCGATCTGCCCCCATTGTTCCGGGCTGGAGAAGCCGTGCTGCTGAACAACATCCTCCAGTTGGTTATACATATCGTGCCCCTTCATTTGCTCAACAGACGATGAGAATATCCGCGACATGTCCGGCATTTCTGCCGCTTCTTCCTCCGCGGACAGATCCTCGGTCAGATCTTCAAATTCGTCTTCCATGGTCTGAAGGTCTTCCAGGCTGCTGATGAACGAACGGACCGTCTGGTCAGTCAGGGTCTCGGCATGGACACTCAGAGGGGACAGGGCAAACAGATAAAAAACAGCCAGTACGACAGGATGTAAGCGGATCATGAGAACATCTCCTTATGGTTGGGAACTCCCTGACTCCATCAAATGGGAGTTCCCTTAAGGTAGTTCTCTCTTGCTCAGAAAAGCAAATCCGGCAGGTAGGTCGCAATCTCCGGGAACACCATAAGACAGCCGATACCCACGATCTGGATCAGCACAAAGGGTATAACCGATCGATAGATGTCGCTCATGGTTATCCCCGGCGGCACCACCCCTTTCAGGTAGAAGAGGTTGAAACCGAACGGTGGCGTCATATAGCCGATCTCCATATTGATCACGAACAGTATGCCGAACCAGATCGGGTCAAAGCCCATGGACGATACAATGGGCGTGAACACCGGCAGTGTGATCAGCATGATGCCAACCGGGTCCAGCACCATTCCCAACAGGAAGACAATCAGCATCATGAAGATGATGACTGCCCAGGGCCCACCGGGAATGGACTGGAGCATGCCTTCAATCATCGGCTGGGCGCCCATGCTCTGGTAAGCAGCACTGAAAGCGTGTGCCGCAAACAGGATCCACATGATCATGCCGGTGAGCTTGAACGTCCGCAACGAGGCGTCTTTGATCAACTCGATGTTCAGGGCGCGGTAGACCGCAGCCGAAATCAGCGCCCCCAGTACCCCCATAGCCGCTGCCTCGGTGGGCGTGGTGATGCCTCCAATGATCGAGCCCAGCACCATGAACACGACAAGGATTGGTAACAGCACGGAGCGCAGGGCAGCGAATTTTTCAGGCCAGGTACCTCGCTCTTCCTTGGGCAGGTCCGGTGCCAGATGCGGCTGAAGGTAGCAGCGGATCAGCACGTACGCAGAGGTAAGAACCATCAGCATGATCCCCGGCAGAATACCGGCGGCAAACATCTTGCCGACCGACACGCCGGTAATAAGGGCATAGAGAATCATCAGAATCGAGGGTGGTATGAGCACACCCCAGCCGCCGCCGGTATTGATGACGCCAAGCACCATTTTCTTGTCGTAGCCACGCTCCAGCATGGCCGGCAGGGCGATGGTGCCCATGGCGACAACGGCAGCGCCGCTGATACCGACCATTGCTGCAAAAATTGCACAGATAACAAGCGTGCCGATGGCCAGTCCGCCACGTACGCCGCCGAACCACAGGTGCATCATCCGATAGAGGTCCCGGGCAACCCCGGTTCGCTCCAGAATCATGGCCATGAACACGAACAGCGGGATGGCGACAAGCGTAAAGCTTCCCATGGTGCTCCAGATCTGCGAAGCCACCAGGTAGAAGGAATCAAAGCCCCATGTGAAGTAGAGAAACACCACGGAAACGCCGCCGAGGACGAACGCCAGTGGCAGGCCCAGTATCAGGAAAAACAGCAGGGAACCGAAGAAAAGCAGGGTCAGCGCTTCAATGCTCATGCCTTGTCCTCCGACTGTTCTTCCGGTTCAGGCTGGTAGTAACTGAGGTTGAACGCAATGGCAATGTCCTGCAGCAGTTTCACAACGCCCTGCAGGATCAACAACAGGGTGGCTAAGGGTATAAAAGCTTTCACCGGCCAGATGGGAGGGTTCCAGGCTGAATTCGATGTTTCCCGGCCGCTGTAGGATTCCCATGCCATGTCGAAGGCAAAGTAAAACAGCGCCAGAGTGAACATGAAAAACAGAATCGAGGTAAACAGGTCCAGAAAGGCCCGGTTACGGCGGCTGAACTTTGAGTAGACCAGGTCGACATTCACGTGGCCGTTATGTGACAACAGATAGCCACCGGCCATGAGCCCGTAAATCCCGAACAGCAACTGGGTCAACTCGCCCGTCCAGGACAGCGGCATCTCAAGCAGATATCGGAAAGCCACGCCTGTGATCAATAACAGGAACATGATCATGACCAGATAAGAGAAACACCGTCCGAGCAGGTCGTTGAGCCGGGTCACTCCAGTCATGAATGCGGTTAGAGCACGCATTTTGTCGCTCCGCCGTAAAGGGCTTGGTAAAGAAGAATTTGATCGGCAACGAAAAACCGGGCGGGAGCGCCCGGTTCTGTTATTGCCCGCTTACAGGCGGCCGAGTTGCGCCAGGTATTCCTTGACCATCTCGACGGCCTTGGCGGCGTTGTCGCTGGTCTTGGCTTCTTCATCCCAGAACTTCTGGGCCGCTTCCAGCATGTGGTCCTGAACATCCTGCGGAAGTGTGTTGATCTCAACACCTTCTTCTTTAACGGCCTTCTGCAGGGTTACTTTTTCCTTATGCTCGTACTCGTTGGTACGCACCCAGAACTGCTCCTTGAGAGCGTCTTTGACGGTGGCCTGCATCTCTTTAGGCAGCGCGTCGAGCGCTTTCTGGCTGACGATGATGACGTCGGTACCCGCTACGTTCAGAGCAGGCTTGACGTGGTACTTCGCCACTTCATACAGGGACATGCTGTAAGCGCCTTGAGCAGCACCCCAGTGGGCTCCGTCGACGATGCCGGAATCCAGCGCTGAATAGAGCTCGGCACCGGTAATGTAGGACGTGGCTGCACCGGCTTCATCCAGGAACTTTTCCAGTGCGCCGGAGGAGCGGATTTTCAGTTTCTTCAGGTCCGCAACGCTTTCGATCGGCTCCTTGACCACCATCTCGGTCTGGTAGACCTTGTCAGTGGCCCAGTAGACGTTGTGTTCAGCGGCTTCTTCCCTCAGCATCTCCTCAAAACCCATGTTCATATGGAAATAGGCAGCTTCGGCCGGAGTCTGGAACGCCAGGGGCAAGCCAGAGGCCACACCGGCCAGGCTGATTTTGTTCTGAGCGTAAGCTGGAGAAATGGTGCCCATCTCAAGAATGCCACGGCTCACGGCATTGAAAGTTTCCGTGGGTTTGAACAGGGCGCCAGACTCGTACAGCTCCAGTTTCAGGCGGCCATCGGTGCGCTCTTCCAGCACATCTTTCAGTCGGCCCAGGCTATCCTTGTAGGAAGAGCTGGCGCCTGGCCAGTGGGACTGTACCTTCCAGGTGATGGTTTCTTGTGCGACAGCCGGAGCGCTGGCGAAAGCTGCTGTCAGGCCCAGGGTCAGGGCCGAGGCATAAATCGTAAGGGTTTTTTGGGTAGTGGTTAGCATCTTCATTGCTGGACCTCGATCATTATTGTGTTAGTTGTTCTGCTCCATGTTTCGCTCTGCAGAATTACTGACTGCAGAATGAATCCTATGGTTGAATCTATCACACACTTTGCTTTTTGCAATAGCATAGTCGTTGATATTGCATTACCAAAGTTTAGACCATGGAGAGATTTTCCGTGGCAGTTGCTCAGAATCGGACAGGACGCTGGCTCAACGCCAGTACGGTTCACGAAGCTCTCGCTTGAGCACCTTGCCAATGCTTGAGCGGGGTAGCTCCGGGCGGAATTCAATTGCCGCCAGTCGTTGGGCTTTGCCCAATTGACCATTGGCCCAGTCCAGCAGCTCTGCTTCACCCGCGGTTTCGCCGGGTTCGAGAACCACCAGCCCCAGCGGTGTCTCTCCCCATTGTTCGCTGGGAATGCCGATGACTGCGACATCAGACACTGCGGGATGCGCCAGAAGTACCGTTTCCAGGTCCACCGCATAGATGTTAAAACCGCCGGAAATGATCATGTCCTTGCGGCGGTCGAGGATGTATACAAAACCGTCTTCGTCGACGCGGCCCATGTCACCACTGCGATAGAACGCCAGGCCTTCCGGGCTGGTCCAGAGCATCTCCCGGGTCTGGTCGTCGCGGTTGACGTAACCGCGCATCATGGAAATGGCGCGGCCCACGATTTCCCCGGTTTCTCCTCTTGGCAGTTCGTTGCCCTGTTCGTCGATGACCCGCACCTCGGCACCTTCGGTCGGCACCCCCACGGAATCCCATTTATCGGGGTTGGCGGCGCAGTCCAGGCAGGTGGAAATGCCGCCTTCGGTCAGGCCATAAACCTCACGGATGTTCCCCGGCCAGCGGGCCATGGCCTCGCGTATAACTTCGGCTCGCAGCGGGGCACTGGTACACAGCTTTAGCTGGAAAGACGAAAGATCGAAACGGTCGAATTCCGGGTCCGCCAGAATACGCTGGTACTGTACCGGCACCAGCATGGCATGGGTGACCCGGTGATGCTCGGCCAGCTCCAGAAAGCGCCGTGCGTCGAAGCGGGCCATCAGGATCAGTGTGCCGCCATTGAACAGGGTAGGCAGCACGGACACCAGCGTGGTGTTGGAATACAGCGGTGTTGAAACCAGGTTCACCGCGTTGCCATCAAGCCCGAAGCGGCTCATGCGCACCATCTGGCGCTGGCGGAAGCGGTAATCGTGGAGAATGCCCTTGGGGGCTCCGGTGGTGCCGGAGCTGTAGATGATGTTGAACGGGTGATCGAGGGTTACCTTTGACGGCCCCGCTTCGGAGCCTGAATCGCCAAGCCAGTGGGTCAGGCTGTTCTGTCCCTCTTCGTTGTCTGTGTCCAGTCCGATGCAGCGCGCCGGGGTGAGGTTGTCCAGCTTACCCGCCATGCCGTCCAGCAATGGCAGATGCTTCCGGGAAACAAACAAAAAGCTGGCTGCGCAATCGTTAATCATCAGCGCCAGGCTGTCATCACTGGCCATCCCCGATAACGGCACCATGCAGCCGCCGGCAACCAGAGTACCCAGATACAGCGCCACGGCTTCAATCCGGTTCTCTGACAGCATTGCCACAGTATCCCCTTCCTTCAATCCTTCCGCCCGCAGGCGGTTGGCAATGCGATTGGCGAGGCTCACCAGTTCGCGCCAACTGACACTGCCCTGATCGTCGACCAGCGCGGTCTGGTTGGGGCGTTCCGCAGCCAGGTGCTGAATGCGTTCTCCGATGGCTACCATGGTTTCTTCGGGATACACCGGTGCGTGCACGGGCATTTGCATCAAGCTTTCCATTTTTTGGCCTCTAGGTGTTATTGTGTTTTATCTAGTGAAATTTACTTTCGTTTATATTGACTCAAAACCGTAAGGCGTGACAAATTACCCGAAGTAAATTTTATGACGGCGCGAATAAACCACAACAAGGAGCATCGGCATGGGGCGTTTCGACAACCGGGTTGCCATAGTGACCGGAGCCGGCAGCGGCATTGGCAGGGCTACCGCCGTGCGCCTGGCTCGTGAGGGCGCTCGGGTGATGATGGTGGATCGCTCCGAAGCTGGGCTTCTGGACACCGAAAGCCTGCTGCCCGAGGGTGCACAGACCCTGCGGTGCATTGCTGATGTCGCCGATGAGCCCCAAGTGGAAGCGCTGGTAAATGAAGCGGTAGAGACCTTTGGCAGGATTGATGTGCTCTGCAACATCGCCGGCATCGCCAGTATCGGAAGTGGTCATCCGGACATTACCGGTAACGACCGGGAAGAATGGGAAAAGGTGCTGGCAGTAAACCTGATCGGCACCATGCTACTTATTAAACACGTGGCACCCCACATGCAGGCGCGAAAACTGGGCGCGATTGTGAACACCGCGTCCGTGGCGGGTATCCGTTCCGGTGCCGGTGGTAACGCTTACAGTGCCTCCAAGGCCGGCGTGATCAACCTTACCCAGACCGCTGCCTGCGATCTGGGAGCAGACAACGTACGCGTGAATGCAGTGTGCCCGGGGCTGGTGGAAACCGGCATGACTCAGGCGGTGTTTGACTACGCCCGCGCCCATGAGAAGGCCCACAAGCTGGGCTCCCGCTGCGAGTTACGACGTTATGGCGCACCGGAAGAAATAGCTGCCGCTATCCTGTTTCTGGCCAGTGATGACGCCAGTTACATTACCGGTCAGGCGCTGCCAGTGGATGGGGGCAATACCGCTTCGCTGAATCTGCCCGGGATGAAAGTGTAATGACTGATGATAGCCCGCATATCGGTGGTGGCGGAGACCTGCCCGGATTTCACAGCCTGCTGGGTTACCGCCAGGTATCCTGGGAAGAGAACGAAGCGGTGGTCGAGCTGGAGCTTGCCCCGCAACACCTGAACCTGGGCGGAGTGATCCATGGCGGGGTGTTGACGTCGCTGCTGGACATTGCGATGGCCGAGGCCGGCACCTACTGCCCCTATCCCGGCCGCATGCGCAAGGCTATTACACTGTCAATGGCCACGACCTTCACTGGCCAGTGTTCCGCCGGCACCATCCGGGTGACGGGTCGAAAACGGGCGGGAGGCAACCGCATTTTCAACAGTACCGGCGAAGTCCATGACGATCAGGGCAACCTGTTGGCCATTGCCGAAGGCACCTTTCGTATTCGCTCCGGCAGTGAGAAACCTGAAGGTGTACCCATATGACGATCAATCAACGAGGATCCGGACATGTTTGAGCTGTCTGACAACGCTAAAAAACTGCAGACGCAACTGCACGAATTCATGGATGCCTACATCTATCCCAATGAGCAAAAGCACCATGAACAGGTGGAGCATGCGGAGAACCGCTGGGCGCCGGTACCCATCCTTGAGGAGCTGAAGGTCAAGGCCAAAGCCGCCGGTCTGTGGAACCTGTTCCTGCCGGAAAGCGAATTTGGTGCCGGCCTGACCAACTACGAATACGCCCACCTGTGTGAAGTCATGGGTCGCTCGGCCATGGCGCCGGAAGTGTTCAACTGCTCTGCGCCGGACACCGGCAATATGGAAACCATTGCCCGCTACGGCAATAAAGAGCAGCAGGACAAGTGGCTGAAGCCGTTGCTGGCTGGCGAGATCCGCTCCTGTTTCTCCATGACCGAGCCGGACGTGGCTTCCTCCGATGCCACCAACATCGCCTGTGAAATCCGCCGTGAAGGCGACGAGTATGTGATCAATGGTCGCAAATGGTGGTCCTCCGGCGCCATGACTACCAGCGCCAGAATTGCCATTGTGATGGGCAAGACCGATCCGGATGCGGAGAAGCACAAGCAGCAATCGATGATTCTGGTGCCACTTGATACTCCGGGGGTGAAGATGATTCGCCCGCTGACGGTATTCGGTTATGACCATGCCCCCCACGGCCACGCCGAGATTCATTATGAGAACGTGCGGGTACCGGTGGGTAACCTTCTGTTGGGTGAGGGCCGTGGATTTGAAATTGCCCAGGGTCGCCTGGGGCCTGGCCGTATTCACCATTGTATGCGCACCATCGGTGTTGCTGAGCGCGCGCTGGAGCTGCTGTGCAAGCGGGCAAATGAACGCCAGGCTTTCGGTAAGAAATTGTCGGATTTTGACTCTATCCGCAAGGATATTGCCCGCAGCCGCATTGAGATTGAGCAGGCGCGGCTGTTGACGCTGAAGGCGGCACACATGATGGATACCGTCGGTAATAAGGTGGCCCGTCAGGAAATTGCGATGATCAAGGTGATTGCGCCGAGTATGGCGCTGAATGTGATTGATCGTGCCATTCAGGTGCATGGCGCTGCTGGCGTGTCTCAGGATACGTTCCTGGCGGAAGCCTGGGCCAAGGTGCGTACTTTGCGGCTGGCGGATGGGCCTGATGAGGTGCATCTGGATTCTGTGGCCAAGATTGAGCTTCGTCAGTATCGCTAAAACTATAACCTCTAAATTGGGGGAGAGCGGCCGGGGCGCGGTCCTTCCGGGACACGCCGTGAATACGTCCATGTAGGCTCGTAAAAAACATCCATGTTTTTTACGGTCCCGAAAGGACCCCGCCCCGGCCACTCCCGTGCTTCAGAGCATGAGGATCGAACAATGACTAACCCACTTTTCGATATGACCGGAAAAGTCGCCCTGATCACCGGTTCCACCAAAGGCATCGGCCGTTCCATCGCAGAAGAAATGGCCCGTCTCGGTGCCAAAGTGGTGATTTCCAGCCGCAAGGCCGACGCCTGTGAGCAAGTGGCGAATGAGCTCAAAGAGCAAGGCTACGAGGCCATCGCCATTCCCTGCCACGTTGGTAAGAAAGAGGACCTGCAGAACCTGGTGGACAAGACCAACGAGGCCTGGGGTTCCATCGACGTGCTGGTTTGCAACGCCGCCACCAACCCGGTATACGGCACCACCGCCGAGATGACCGACGATGCCTGGGACAAGATCATGGACACCAATGTCAAAGGCACGTTCTGGCTGACCAATATGGTGCTGCCGCAGATGGCGGAAAAAGGTGAAGGCGCTGTCGTGCTGCTGTCCAGCATCGCCGGTATTCGTGGTAACACCACGATCGGTACCTACGGTGTGTCCAAGGCAGCGGAAGCAGCGTTGGCTCGTAACCTGGCGGTGGAATGGGGGCCAAAGGGCATCCGTGTTAACAGCATTGCTCCCGGTTTGATCAAAACTGATTTTGCAAAAGCACTGTGGGAAGACCCGGTGCGCGTCAAACGCGCTGAAGACAAAACCCCACTGCGCAGAATCGGCGACCCGGTAGATATTGCCGGCTTGGCTGTCTTTTTGTCGACCAAGGCCAGCGCCTACGTAACCGGGCAGGTGATCGTCGCCGACGGCGGCGAAACCATCTGTTAGGAAAGCGGCGCCGAAAGTATGCCAAGGCAGGTGGGTGGGGGTGTCTTTGTGCAGGGAACAAAGGTGTCTGAGCGAAGCGAGTTCTTTTTCCCGGAAGAAAGACACCCCCACCCGCCGGCCGCTGCCCCCATTACCGGACTGCCACGCAATAGATGAAGGCAACAGTAAAGATGAGCATGAACCCTGAACTGGTAGACGTCCTGCCAGCACACAAATTTGACGAGCTCCGTCTTCTGGAATGGCTCCAGAAGGAGCTTCCGGACTTTGGTCACCGTATGGATGTCAAGCAGTTCCAGGGCGGTCAATCCAATCCCACTTTTCTGCTGGACACCGACAGCGGCCAATTCGTGCTGCGCAAAAAGCCACCCGGAAAGACTCTGCCCTCTGCCCATATGGTTGAGCGGGAATACAAGGTGATGCGGGCGCTGTTCGAGCACACTGAGGTGCCTGTGCCTCCCACCCGTGTCTTGTGTGAAGACAGTAGCGTCATCGGAACACCGTTCTATGTGATGGACTACCTTGAAGGCCGCATCGTTAGTCATCCGGCGCTAAGGGCGCTGGATCGCCAGGAGAGGATGCCAGCGCATTACTCGGCTATTGATACCCTGGCGGCACTGCACTCGGTGGATGTAAACGCCATTGGGCTGGGTGATTACGGTCGCCCGGAGGGCTATGTGGCGCGACAAGTATCGCGCTGGACCAAACAGTACCTGGCCTCGAAAACCGACGATCTGCCGGCCATGGACAAGCTGATGGAGTGGCTGCCGGAAAACCTGCCGTCCACCGACGAATGCGCCATCGCTCATGGCGACTACCGGTTTGGCAATCTGATGCTGGCCCCGGACAAGCCTGAGGTTATCGCCATTCTGGATTGGGAGTTGTCCACCCTCGGGCATCCGCTGGCGGATCTGGCCTATTACTGTCTGCCTTACCACTTGCCTTCGGACATGGAGGGAATGCGCGGGTTGCGGGGCGAAGACCTGGAAGCTTTAGGCATTCCGGACGAGCAGGAAACCATTGCCCGTTACTGCCAGCAGACTGGTCGCGACCACATCCCCGACTGGCACGTGTTCCTGGCGTTTTCGCTGTTCCGGCTGGCCTCGATCGTTCAGGGTGTGTACGCCCGCGCACTGCAGGGCAACGCCGCTAACGCCGATGCGTTGCAGGTTGGTAAACGGGCCAGTCTGTTGGCTGAAGCCGGCTGGCGGATTGCGAGTGAGGGTGACCGCTCATGAACGAACCTATTGTTCAGCGCATCCTGATCACCAATGACGACGGTATTAACGCGCCGGGCCTGAAGGTGCTCGAGCAGATTGCCCGCAACCTTGCAGAAGAAGTGTGGGTGGTGGCGCCGGAGCACGATCGCAGTGGTGCCGGCCAGAGTATCTCCATCCATGACCCGCTGCGGGTGTATGAGCAGGGAGACAGGCGCTATGCGGTCTCGGGCACGCCGGCGGATTGCGTGCTGTTTTCGCTGGCCCAGTGGTTCGGGGAAACGCCGCCGGACCTTGTGTTGTCCGGGGTGAACTGTGGTGCCAATATCAGCGACTCGGTGCAGTATTCCGGCACCGTGGGTGCGGTGCTCAGTGCTGAGCACATGGGCATACCGGCCATTGCGTTGAGCCAGGCTTTTCTCAGCCGCGAGGGAGTAGACTGGTCGCCGGTATCCGCTTTCGGTGAAGCGGTGATACGCAAGCTCTGGCAACCAGGGCAGAGCCGGGCGTGGAATGTGAATTTTCCGGCCTGCGATGCAGCCGAAATCACCCGGGCCCGTTGGTGCAGGCAATCCAACGGCTCGATCCAGCGCGCCCGCCTGCTGGCAGGTCAGGATGCCCGCAGCCTGCCGTACTGGTGGCTGGGCTTTGATCGCAGTTCCCGCCATATCGTTGCGCCGGGCGAGGACGTCAGCGTGCTGCGGGACAAGGCTGTTGCCATAACACCATTACGCCATCAGGAATCGCTGCCCGGCGGTACGGACGCTTTTGATCTGGCCGCGAACGCGGTTAACTGAACCGAATAAGGGGATTACAACAATGACATTTACACGCCATTACGCCGTTTGGCCAAGAGAACTGCCCAAAAGCATGGCGCTGCCGCAGACCAGCGTATTTACCAACCTGGAGATTTCGGCCCTGCGTTACCCGGACCGCACCGCCATCATTTTCTATGATGCACCGATGACCTACACCCGACTGTTGCAGGAAGTCGAGGCGATGGCCGGCTACCTGCAGGGTCAGGGCGTCAAGAAAGGCGACCGGGTGTTGCTGTACATGCAGAACTCGCCGCAATATGTGATTTCCTATTACGCCATTCTGCGTGCAGACGCCGTTGTGATTCCCATCAACCCGATGAACCGTGCAGCGGAGCTGGAGCACTATGTGGCCGACACCGGTGCGAGTGTTTGCCTGGCAGGTCAGGAACTGGTCGGCTTTATTGCTCCGTTGCTGGAAACCACCGACCTGGATCAGGTTGTGGTGGCCTCCTACAGCACTTACATCAAGGCAGATACCGATCTGGATCTGCCCGCGGAAGTGGCGGCCCCGGCCTGGTCAGAAAACATGCCTGGCGTGGTGACCTGGGAGCAGGCGCTGGCGGAGAACAGAACCCCCTCTGTCCACACCGCCGGACCGGACGACCTGGCGGTGATTCCCTACAGCTCCGGTACGACTGGCACGCCCAAAGGCTGCATGCACACCCACCGCAGTGTGATGGCTACCGCCGTGCACCGGGCGTTCTGGAACCTGAGCACCGCCAACACCGTGCAACTGGCCACTTTGCCGTTCTTCCACGTCACCGGCATGACCGGCTCCATGAACAGTCCGATTTACAGTGGCTCCACCACGGTGATCATGACCCGTTGGAATCGCACCACGGCGGCGCGGTTGATCGAACGTTACCAGGTCACTGGCTGGACCAACATTGTTACCATGGCGGTGGATTTCCTGTCGAATCCCGACATTGGCCAGTACGACCTGAGCAGCATGAACACAATTGGCGGGGGCGGGGCCGCAATGCCCGAATCCGTTGCTGCCAAGCTCAAGACCATGACCGGGCTGGACTACATCGAAGGCTATGGCCTGTCGGAAACCATGGCCGCCACCCATATCAACCCGCCCAATCACCCCAAGCCCCAATGCCTGGGTATTCCGGTGTTCGATGTGGACAGCCGCATCATTGATGTAGAAACCCTGGAAGAAAAAGGCCCGGGCGAAGTAGGGGAGATTGTTTCTCATGGCCCCCAGGTGACCCAGGGTTACTGGAACCGCCCGGCAGACACCGATGCGGCGTTCGTGGAGCTTGATGGCAAGAACTTCTTCCGCACCGGTGATCTTGCCTACTACGACGAAGAGGGTTACTTCTTCATGGTGGATCGCCTCAAGCGGATGATCAACGCCTCAGGCTTCAAGGTCTGGCCCTCGGAGGTGGAAGGGCTGATGTACCGGCACCCGGGGATTCACGAAGTGTGCATCATCTCCTCGCCGCACCCCAAGCGGGGGGAGACCGTGAAGGCGTGCATCGTACTCACGCCCGAAGCGGAAGGCACCACCACGGAAGCGGACATCGTCAGCTGGTGTAAGGAGCATATGGCCGTTTACAAAGTGCCTGAAATCGTTGAGTTTGTGGATGAATTACCAAAGTCGCCCACGGGCAAGCTGATGTGGCGGGTGCTGCAGGAAGAGGAGTGGGAATCCAAGGCCTGACAGGCCTTTCAAACCACGTACATGACCAGATTTTCTGACACGCACGCCGGCTTGTCTTCACCCTGAATCTCCAGTGTGGTGCGGTAAGTGGCCAGCGTGCGCTGGTCGTCCACCCTGGTCACATCCAACAGCTCCATCCTGCTGCGGATGTCCGACCCGGACTTCACCGCGGCAGGAAAGCGCAGCTTGTTCAGCCCGTAATTGATACTGGCGCTTTTGCCCCGCACATCAATAACCTGCTGGTTCAGCAACGGAATCAGCGACACAGTAAGAAACCCGTGAGCCACCGTGCTTTTCCAGGGTGATTCCCGCTGTGCCCGTTCCACATCCAGATGAATCCACTGATGATCACCGGTAGCGTCGGCAAATGCCTGAATCATTTCCTGGGTGACGGTTTTCCAGGGGCTATAGCCCATCACCGAACCGATATGTTTTTCGAGATCGCTCAATTCAACCGTAAACATGTCTGCGCCCAATAGTTGATGGTCTATAAGAACTTGAAGCAGAAGCCATGGAAGGAGGGGGCCTTACCGGGACCGTCAAAAACATGGATGTTTTTGTCGAGCGTACAGGGACGTATTCACAGCGTGTCCCGGTAAGGCCCCCTCCTTCCATGGCGCACCCGGCACAAGTGTCAGCGAGTCAGACCGCGTACCCAGGATTCTTGCTATCCAACAGCCGAACCAAAGCCGGCCAGGTCAATGCAGAAGCACTCCCCAGCGACTGCGACTGATCCGCTGTCGTCTGAATCGCCTGCTCCGAAGGCAGGTAGGTGGGCCCACAACTCTGGGCCTTCACCTGAATCTCACAGGCCTTCATCAGGAAATACAGATAGGTGAACGTCTCCGGCACATCCTTGCCCGCCGTCAACACCCCGTGATTGCGCAACAGCATCATCGACTTGTCGCCAAGATCGTTAATCAGCCGCTCCCGCTCATCCAGATTCAGGGCCACACCCTCATAATCGTGATAGCTCAGGTGATTCAGGCACAGCATGGCCGTTTGGCTCAGGGGCAGCAGGCCATCCCGATGCGCCGACACCGCCACCCCATCCGGCGCATGCAGGTGCATCACTGCGCCGGCGTCTTCCCGGCCCATGTGCACCGCACTGTGAATCGTGAAACCGGCCGGATTTACCCGGCTGAGGCCACCGCCGGCATCCACCACCTGACCTTCCTTGTCCACCTTCACCAGAGACGACGCCGTGATCTCATGGAACAGCAGACCATAAGGATTGATCAGGAAATGATGTTCCGGCCCCGGCACCCGTGCAGACAGATGAGTGAACACCAGGTCGTCCCAGCCGAACAGCGCCACCAGACGATAGGCGGCGGCAAGCTCGGTGCGGACCTTCCATTCGGCTTTTTTCAAATCCTGCCCGGTTGACTGATCACTTGTTGTTGTCATGTTCATGCCCAATACCTGTTAGCTTGCCTGCAGCAAGGACGCATAATGTTCCAGATGGAAATCGTCATCGCCCAGTTGGTGATTGATACCAATCAGCCGCTTGGCGTAGTGGGCAAAGTTGTATTCCCAGCTCATGCCAATGCCGCCATGCATCTGAATGCCACTTTCGGAGATGAATTGACCGGCCCGGCCAACCACATTCTTGGCAGCAGCCAGCACCCGGCGACGCTCATCACTCTGTTCGCTGTCGGCGACGCTCGCGGCCAGAATGGCCATGGACCGGGCCTGCTCCAGCTCCGACATCATGTCTACCATGCGATGCTGTAGAACCTGGAATTTGCCGATAGGCACGTCAAACTGTTTGCGCTGTTTGAGGTAGTCCAGTGTCAGGTCATTGGATACTTCCATGACGCCGACAGCTTCGGCGCACAGCGCGGCGATGGCCCGTCCGGTCTGGTATTCGATCACATCGGCGGCTTTGCCTTCCTCGCCCAGCAGCGCATCTGCGCCTACATGGACGTTATTCAGGGTAATGTCACAGCCCTTGGCGCCGTCGATGGTAGGGTAGGTGCGTCGTTCAACGCCCGCGGTGTCTGGAGTCAGGGCAAACAGGCTGATGCCGTCAGCATTGCTGGTGTCGCCTGAGGTACGTGCGGAAACCACAATCACGTCGGCGCAATGACCACCGATTACCACCGTCTTGCGACCATTCAGTAAATAGCCCTCGCCATTCTTCTCGGCACGGGTCTCCACGTTGTTCAGGTCGTAGAAGCTCTGGGGCTCCTGCAGGCCGACGGCCGCTTTCAGCTCGCCGCTGGCAATGCCTGCCAGCCATTGCTCTTTCTGATTATCGTTGCCAGCCTGGCCGATCAGCCCACCACCAAAAATCACCGACTGCAGGTAAGGTTCCAGGCAAAGGCCGCGGCCCAGTTCTGTCATCACTGACTGAACATCCACGCCACCGCCGCCGAAACCACCCAGCTCCTCGGAGAAAGGAACTGCGGTCAGGCCCAGCTCACTGAGCTGTCTCCAGAAGTCAGCACTGAAACCCAGCTCGGTTTCGCTGAACTCCAGGCGCTTTTCAAAACTGTATTCACCGCGCACCAGGCGGGCCACGGTGTCCTGCAGCATTTGCTGCTCTTCGTTGAGTTGGAAATCCATGGTTGCCTCCTTAGAGCCCGAGAATCATTTTCGACACGATGTTTTTCTGGATCTCGTTGGATCCGCCGAAAATCGACAGCTTGCGGTTGTTGAAGTAGTAAGCCGACAGTGGCGCGGCATCCGAGTCAGACAGGAACTCGCCTTCGTAATCCAGGTTCATTTCCTCTTCTACAAACGGCAGCGCGTAGGGGCCGATGGCGCGTCGGGCCAGATCGCTGATCGACTGACGGATCTCGGTGCCTTTCACTTTCAGCATCGAGCTTTCCGCGCCCGGCATGCCGCCACCCTCAACCGAGGCAATGATGCGCAAATTGCTGATCGCGGCTGCTGTAAGGTCAATCTCCACTTTCGCGATGCGCTGACTGAAGGTTGGATCTTCCAGAAGCGGCTTGCCATTCTTCAGTCGTCTGCTGGCCAGTCGCTTGAGGTGCGACAGCGCCGCCTTGGACAGGCCAATGCCGGCCAGGCCGGTGCGTTCGTAGGTCAGCAGATACTTGGCGTAGGTCCAGCCCTTGTCTTCTTCGCCGACAAGGTTTTCAACCGGAACCTTCACATCCTGGAAGAACACTTCGTTGACTTCGTGTTCGCCATCGAGGGTGATGATCGGGCGCACTGTAATCCCCGGGGTGTTCATGTCGATCAGCAGGAACGAAATACCTTCCTGTTTTTTGACCTCGGTGTTGGTGCGCACCAGGCAGAAAATCATGTTGGCGTGCTGGCCCAGGGTGGTCCAGGTTTTCTGGCCGTTGACGATGTAGTGATCGCCTTCGCGCACGGCGCGGGTCTTCACTGATGCCAGATCGGAGCCGGCGCCGGGTTCGGAATAGCCCTGGCACCACCAGTCCTCACCACTGAGGATGCGCGGCAGGTATTTCTGTTTCTGCTCTTCGTTACCGAACTTGATGATCACCGGTGCCACCATGTTTACCCCGAACGGGATGGAGCGGGGAACACCGTAGCGGCAGGACTCTTCGTCCCATATGTGCTTCTGCACCGGAGTCCACTTCACGCCGCCGTACTCTTCCGGCCAGTGAGTGGCGTACCAGCCTTTCTCGGCAAGGATTTTCTGCCAGCGTTGGTGGTCTTCCTTGCTTAGCTTTTTGAAGGACTTGACCTTGGTGGCGATGTCTTCAGGCAGCTTTTCATCAAGAAAGGTCCGGACTTCGTCCCGAAACGCCAGTTCGTCGGCGGTATAGTTCATGTCCATGGATAAAACCTCCCGGTCTGTCTCTTTTAACGTATATAACGGAGCACACAGCCGGCAGTGCCGGCTGTGTGGCAACGATGATCAGCCGGCGACGAAGGCAGGAATGCCGGTCTGGCCGCGCCCCAGAATCAGGGCGTGCACATCGTGCGTGCCCTCGTAGGTATTCACCGCTTCCAGGTTCATCACGTGGCGAATCACGTGGTACTCGTCGGAAATGCCGTTACCGCCGTGCATGTCGCGCGCCACCCGGGCAATGTCGAGGGACTTGCCGCAGTTATTGCGCTTCAACAGGGAAATGGCGTCCGGCGAGGCTTCACCCGCGTCCATCATGCGTCCTAGCTGCAGCACACTCTGCAGGCCCAGGGTGATCTCGGTCTGCATGTCCACCAGCTTCTTCTGGATAAGCTGGTTGGCGGCCAGGGGCTTGCCGAATTGCTTGCGCTCCAGGGTATAGTTGCGGGCGGCGTGCCAGCAGAACTCGGCGGCACCGAGTGAGCCCCAGCTGATACCGTAGCGAGCCTTGTTCAGGCAGCTGAACGGACCTTTCAGGCCTTCCACGTCGAGTTTGTTCTCATCGGGACAGAACACCTCGTCCATGAAGATGGAACCGGTTTCCGAGGCGCGCAGCGAGAACTTGCCCTCAATCTTGGGTGCGTCCAGGCCCTTGGCTCCACGCTCCAGCACAAAACCGGTGACGACACCGTCAAGCTTGGCCCAGATCACAAAGACATCGGCAATGGGTGAGTTGGTGATCCAGGTCTTGGAACCGCTGACCAGGTAACCGCCATCGACCTTCTTGGCCCGGGTTTCCATGCCGCTCGGGTCGGAGCCGTGGTTGGGCTCTGTCAGACCGAAGCAGCCCACCAGCTCGCCGGAGGCCAGCTTGGGCAACACCCGCTTTTTCAAAGCTTCCTGGCCAAATGAGTATATCGGATGCATGACCAGCGATGATTGCACTGAGAGGGCCGAGCGATAGGCGGAATCCACCCGTTCCACTTCGCGGGCGATCAGGCCGTAGCACACGTGGTTCAGGCCCGGGCCGCCATACTCCTCCGGCAGTGTGGCGCCGAGCATGCCCAACTCGCCCATGTCGGTGAAGATGGAGCGGTCGAATTTCTCGTGACGGTTCGCTTCGATGATGCCAGGCATCAGGCGTTGGTCACAGAAGGAGCGAATGCTGTCCCGAACCTGACGCTCGGTCTCATCCAGTTGTTTGTCGAAATGCAGCAGGTCATCCCAGGGTGCGGAAGCCATGATGGTTCTCCTCAGAAAATTAGTCGGTTGCTCGTTCGATCACAGCAGCAATGCCTTGGCCGACGCCAATGCACATGCTGATCAATGCGTATCGACCGCCACTGCGCTCAAGTTGGCGTGTGGCCGTCAGTGCGATCCGTGCGCCGGATGCCCCCAATGGGTGGCCAACAGCAATGGCGCCTCCGTTGGGGTTCAACCGGGAATCGGTCGGGTCTATGCCCAGTTTGGTGGTGCAGCCGAGAACCTGGGCGGCGAACGCCTCATTGATCTCGATCACGTCCATATCGTTGATGCCCAGACCAGCGCGGGCGAGGGCTTTTTCGCTGGCCGGCACCGGTCCGTAACCCATAACCCTGGGCGGAACACCGGCAATAGCAGCAGATACGATGCGGGCGCGGGGGCGGATGCCGGCGCGCTCACCTGCTTCACGGGAACCCACAATCAATGCTGCGGCGCCATCATTGATGCCGGAAGCGTTGCCGGCAGTGACCACGCCACTTTCAAACAGCGGGCGCAAGCTGGCCAGTGCTTCTACGGTGGACTGGGGGCGTGGGTGCTCATCATTGCTCACGCTCACCGGAGGCTTTTTCCGACCCTGGGGTACGTCTATCGCGAGAATTTCTTCATTATAGAAGCCATCTTTCAGGGCTGCGTCGTAACGGGCCTGGCTCTGGGCAGCAAACTGGTCCACAGCGTCGCGGCTCAGGTTTAGCTCGCGGGCGATGTTGTTGGCGGTTTCGGGCATGGTGTCCGCGCCGAAGGTCGCTTCAATGCGTGGATTGGGGAAGCGCGCGCCAATGGTGCTATCGAAGGCACGGAAGTCACGGCTGAATGGACTTTCGCTTTTCGCAATGACGAACGGTGCCCGGCTCATGCTTTCGGCGCCGCCTGCCACGAATAGCTCGCCCTCGCCACAACGGACTGCCCTTGCAGCGTCGACGATGGCGGCGAGGCCGGAGCCACAAAGGCGATTGACGGTCAGGCCAGCGGTCTCAACGGGAAGACCAGCGAGCAAGCCAGCGTGGCGGGCCAGGTTGCGGGCGTCTTCGCCGGCCTGATTGGTGCAGCCGGCAATCACGTCTTCGTAGAGTTCCGGGGCGAATGCGTTGCGCTCGACCAGGGCCTTGATGACGTTGGCCAGGAGGTCATCCGGGCGCACCTTCGCCAGTGCTCCGGCATGACGACCGAAGGGGGTTCTCAAGCCGTCGTATATAAACGCGCTCATGGCATCTCCCGTTTCATCAGCAGACAAGTTTTATTGTGGTCTTCCTTTTATCAATAAGAAAGGTTCCGGACTTGTCTTGTCATTAATGTTGATATAGTTTCGTATAGCGGAATTAAGTTTTGTATATTGACTCCTAAAGACTAATCTGGAGCTGTGCGAAATGCAACCGATACCATCTTCGAGGTCGTGAATCTTTTATGAGCCGTTTTCTGGTTCCTGTTGCTGTGTTGCTGGAGCTTGTGGCGCTGTGTTTGGCCAGCCCCCTCCTCAGTGCGTTTGCTGGCCTACTATTTGTGCTGTATTTCGTGCTCACGATGGGGCGTTTGCAGGCTTATTCCCGCTACCTGTTCCTGGTTTCCCTGCTGGTGATTGGCTATCTGGGTTTCGCCGGGCAACTGGATGCCGGCGACCTGATGCGGGCTGCTTCCAATGCCGCCTTTTACGCAGCGTTTCTGGGAAGCCTGGGGATGATGCAGTGCCTGGTTCGCCGGCTTGAGGTGTTGCAGCGCATACACGATGTATTGTTGGGCGGTCGCCCGGCCCTGTTGTATCCCAAATACGCGGTGGTCAGCTGCGGTATCGCGTCGGTGCTGAGCTTCGGCGTGATGAACCTGCTTTGCGGCACGCTGACGGATACCCTGCGCCAGCGGGGCATTACCGGTGCCTCCCGCCTGCGCTGGCTGCGCAGCGTGCTGATCAGTACCTTGCGGGGGTTCGCACTGGTACCGCTGGTGGCGCCGACCAGTGTGGCGGTCGCGATTATTACCCGGGAAGTGCCGACCCTGAGCTGGTCCGGCCTGCTACCCTATGGCATCGGCAGTGCGGTGCTGCTGGTTCTGGTCGGGTGGGTGCTGGAACACAGGCGCTTTCGGCTGGTCAGTAGCGAGCGTGAGCCACTGGATACCTGGCCTGCCGGAAGTGGTCGGTTATTGCTGCTGGTGGTGATTATCTTCACTTCCATGGGCCTGCTGGTGCAGACCACCGTGCTTAAAGTATCCGTCGCGGCCATGCTCACGGTACCGGTGGTGACCTTCCTTTATATGCTCTGGAGCGATCGTTCGCCGGCCATGTCGGTGCGAGAAGCGGCTGACAACATGGTGGGTATGAGCAATGAAATGTCCATCTTTGCCAGCTCCGCCGGCCTGGGTGTGGCCCTGGTGGCAGTAATCCCGGCAGACGTCCTGGCCGGCATGGCTTCCGGTGAAATGGGTGTATTGTTGCTGGCGGTCTGTGGCCTGCTGATGATGCCGATGCTTTCGGCGATCGGCATTATTCCGATTACCGTGCTGAGTGTGCAGGCCGGTTTGATGCCACAACTGGTGGCGGAAGGGGTGAATCCGCTGCCTATTGCCGTGGCCCTGGTAATCGGGTTCTCGCTGGCAATGATGCTGTCGCCGTTTGGTCCGGCGGTAATGTTGCTGTCGCGGTTCGGCCAGGTATCGCGTTGGGTGGTGGCGTTTGGTTGGAACGGGTTGTTTGTGCTGCTGTCCATTCCGTTATTATTGTTGATGCTGTGGGGCGTATTCGTGGTGGCGCCGGCCATGGGCTAACGAAGGTGGCCGGCGCTTGCGGAAGGTTTAGTAGCCGCGGCTGGTGTCTACGATACCGGTGATGGGCTCGCCATTGTGATGGGCGCGGATCTTCCCGGTGATCTGCTCCAGTGTGGCATCCCGCAGGGTGCGAGCGGAGATGTGCGGGGTAATGGTTATTTCCGGGCGCTGCCAGAACGGATGGTCCGCCGGCAGTGGTTCCTGGCGGAACACGTCCAGTGAGGCCCGCGCAACATGGCCATCGTCTATGGCCCTGAGCAGATCGTCCTCAACCAGGTGTTCGCCCCGGCCCACGTTGATCACCACCGCGCCAGGTATCAGCTGGCTGAGGTGGCGGTGGTCGAGGATGTCGCGGGTTTCATCGGTCAATGGCAGTGTGTTCACCAGCACGCGGGTTGAACCCAGAAATGCATCAAGGCTATCGGCGCCGGCAAAGGTGGTGACTTTGTCCAGGCTGTGGTCGCTACGGGCCCAGCCGTTGACCCGGTAATCGAGGTCCGCCAGTGTGCGGGCCACCCGCTTGCCAATATGGCCCAGCCCCATGACCCCGACCGGCCATTCACTGCGCTTGATCGGCCGGTGAATTTTCCAGACGCCTTCCCGTTGTTGCTCGCGGTAGGTTTCCATGCCGCGGCTGGCTTCCAGTAACTGGTGCAGCACGTATTCCGCCATCTGTGCAGACATGCCGGCGTCTTCCAGCCGCACCACGGGAAGGTTCGGAGGCAGGTTGGGTACCGCCAGCAGGCCATCTATACCGGCGCCAAGGTTGAACACTGCTTTCAGCCCGGTTTCGCGCTCGAACAGTTCCTCCGGCGGCTGCCAGACAATGGCGTAATCTGCGTCCACGGCGGGGCCATCTGCGTCCCATACGTGTACTTCGGCTTCCGGAAGCAGTGCCTGTATGGGGACCGTCCAGCGCTCCGGCTTGGGGTCTCCGGCAACAAAAAGAACTTTCATGGACGCTCCCGGGATCGTATGGTGGATAAAATTTCTCTATAATGTTTTGCTTTGCAGAATAATATACCGAAATTCATCCGTAAACCCGGGTTGGAGTGTCGGAAATGCAGTTGGAGGATGTCCGAGTATGAACACAGCAGAGACCACCACACCGGAACTACTGGCGGCGTCCAGTGACGGTGAGCCGGTAAAGCCGGAAAAAGATCGCAAGTTTGTAGAGGCGCTCTCCCGCGGTCTCGATGTACTTCGTGCCTTCAGCCAGGGCTCGGTGATTCTGGGTAACCAGGATATCTCGCGGCTGACCGGTCTGCCGAAACCGACCGTTTCACGCATGACCTACACCCTGACCAAGCTTGGTTACCTCAGCTACAACCCGCAGCTGGAGAAGTACCAGCTCAGTTCCGGCGTTCTGGCCCTGGGTTATGCTTATGTGTCCAATCTCAAGGTGCGTCAGTTGGCCAGGCCGTACATGGACGAGTTCGCACGCCAGACCAACATGTCCGTGGGCCTGACCTGCCGTGACCGCCTGCACATGATCTACGTGGAAAACCGGCTGCCGCCGGAAGCCTCCCTGCTGCGCATGGATATCGGCCTGAAGCTGCCCATGTCCACTACCTCTGCAGGCCGGGCTTATTACTGTGCCATTTCTGAAAAAGGCCGCAAGGTGATCGATGACGCCATGGAAGCCAAATACGGCGACGCCTGGCCGGAAAAGCAGGCGGGCCTTGAGCGTGCGATGGAAGACTACAAAAAGTACGGCTTCTGCCTGTCCCTCGGCGAGTGGGACCGCAACATCAATTCCGCCGGCGTGCCCATTCACCTGCAGGACGGCACCATTATGGCGCTGACCTGTGCGGCGCCCTCCTATCTTGTGCCCGCCGAAAAACTGCGTGCGTCCATCGCCCACCAGCTGGCAATGCTGGCCAGCGATATTGAGTCACTCGGCGTCTGATGTTTTCGGCTAAATAAGGAAGCATGGGTTCGGGCGGGGATCTCCCTCCGAAACCGTGCGGAGCCATGGATGGCGGAGCCGAGCGTACAGGGATGTATTCACAGCGTGTTTCGGAGGGAGATCCCCGCCCGGGCCTTCTGCCAGCTGATAGGCCAGAAAACCCCAGGATTCGTCCTGGGGTTTTTTATGCCTGCATTTTAATTCATGGTTGAAACCTGTCGTAAACTTGTATTAAATCGTACTGATGTTTCGCTTGTTAAAACTATATTCCATAGAAGGTTCGGAGGAATTATGTCTGAGGTCGTAACTTACAACCGGGAAGGCTCCATTGGCGTTATCACTGTGAACTACCCGCCGGTGAACGCCCTCAGCCATGCTGTCCGTTCCGGCCTGGTGGCTGCGCTGGAGCAGGGCCAGAAGGATGACGACGCCAGGGTGCTGTTGCTGGTGTGCGAAGGCCGCACCTTTATTGCCGGTGCCGATATTCGCGAATTCGGCAAGCCGATGCAGGAGCCGAGCCTGCCTTCGCTTACCAATCAGTATGAAAGCAGCGACAAGCCTGTTGTCGCGGCCATTCACGGCACTGCCCTGGGTGGCGGCCTGGAGACTGCCCTTGGCTGTCATTACCGGGTGGCGCTGAGCAGTGCCAGAGTCGGGCTGCCGGAAGTGAAACTGGGCCTGCTGCCCGGCGCTGGTGGTACCCAGCGTTTGCCGCGGCTGACCGGTGCCCAGAAGGCGCTGGAAATGATCACCTCCGGTGAATTTGTAAACGCCAAGGATGCGCTGGCTCTGGGGATTGTTGATTCGGTTGAAGACGGCGACGATATCAAGGCCGTTGGCCTGGCATATGCTCAAAAAGTTGCCGATGAGAGCAGGCCGGTCCGTCGTGTCCGCGACCTGACCGACAAGATCGAAGCAGACAAAGGTAGCGACGTGTTCGAACAGTTCCGTGCCGGCCTGCAAAAGAAAGCCCGCGGCCTGTTCTCGCCATTCAAATGCGTGGATGCGGTGGAAGCAGCCTTTAACCTGCCATTCGATGACGGCATGAAGCGCGAGCGTGAGTTGTTCATGGAGTGCATGGAATCCCCGCAGCGTGCCGGTCTGGTTCACGCCTTCTTTGCCGAGCGTGAAGTATCAAAAGTAAAAGGTTTGTCCAAGGACACGCCGGTCCGCGATATCAGAAAGGTGGGTGTCATCGGCGCCGGTACCATGGGCGGTGGCATCGCCATGAACTTCGCTAACGCTGGTATTCCCGTCATCATCGCGGAATTAAAACAGGAAGCACTGGACAAGGGTCTGGCGGTCATTCGCAAGAACTACGAGAACACCGCCAAGAAAGGCCGTATTACCCAGGCCCAGGTTGAAGAGCGCATGAGCCTGATCAGCGGCACCCTGACCTATGACGATTTCAGCGATGTTGATCTGGTGATTGAGGCGGTCTTCGAAAGCATGGACCTTAAAAAGAAGATCTTCAGCCAGCTGGATGAGTCCTGCAAGCCGGGCACTATTCTGGCTTCAAACACCTCCACCCTGAGCATCGATGAAATCGCCACATCCACCAAACGCCCTGAAGACGTGATTGGCCTGCACTTCTTCAGCCCGGCCAATGTCATGAAGCTGCTGGAGATTGTGCGGGGCGATAAGACCTCCGACGAAGTGAAAGCCACGGCGATGGCGCTGGCGAAGAAGATCAACAAGGTCGGCGTGATGGTGGGCAACTGCTACGGTTTCGTGGGCAACCGCATGCTGCACAAGCGCGGTGCCGAGGCCATGGCACTGGTCAATGAGGGCGCGAGCCCGCAACAGGTGGACAAGGTGCTGACCGATCTGGGCTTCCCGATGGGGCAGTTTGCCATGTCGGACCTTGCCGGTATTGATATTGGATACAGCATTCGCGAGGAGCGCCGCAAGGCCGGTGAGGATGTACCGGCGAGCTGGATGGACAAGCTGGCGGAACAAGGCCGCCTCGGGCAGAAGACTCAGGCGGGCGTGTACAAGTACGAGGAAGGTAACCGCAAGCCGATTCCTGACCCGGAAGTGGATCAGATCATTGCCGAGTTCCGTCAGGAGCAGGGTATTACGTCCCGTGACATCACCGATCAGGAGATTCTGGAGCGGTGCATGTATGTGATGATCAATGAGGGCGCGAAGATTCTGGAAGAGGGCGTCGCGGACCGTTCACTGGATATCGATATTACCTGGATCTACGGCTATGGCTTCCCGGCCTATCGTGGTGGCCCGATGTTCTGGGCCGATCAGATTGGTTTGGACAACATTCTTGGTACCGTTGAACAGTTCTACGATGACCTCGGTGGCGAGCAGTGGAAGCCGGCAGCCCTTTTGCAAAAACTGGTCAGTGAAGGTCGCAAGTTTTCGGATCTTTGATTTCGGGGGCTGGTCCCGGGGTAGGGTGCCTTTTCTTATGGGAAAAGAACTCGCTTTGCTCAGACACCTTTTCCCGGCAGAAAAGGTACCCCACCCCGTGACCGGCTCGACTCCAGGGTTTGGTCTCCTGGAACCGTAGGTCGGATTAGGCGAAGCCGTAATCCGACAATACCGTCGAAACGTTCCACTCTGTGTCGGATTACGCTTAGCTAATCCGACCTACCTGTTTACGAAGGACACTGTTATGTCTGATGCCGTTATTGTCTCAACCGCTCGCACCGGCCTCGGTAAATCCTACCGTGGCGCCCTGAACAACACCCACTCTGTGGACATTGCCGGCCATGTGATCCAGCACGCGGTGCAGCGTGCAGGTATCGATCCGGCGATTGTCGAGGATGTTATCCTCGGTGCCACGTTCCACGAAGGCGCCCAGGGCAAGAACATCGCGCGCCTTGCGGCTATCCGCGCCGGTTTGCCGGTGACGACCGCTGGCCTTTCGATCAACCGGTTCTGCAGTTCCGGCCTTCAGTCCATTGCCATCGCCGCCCAGCGGGTGGTGTCAGAGAAGGTACCGGCCATGGTGGCGGGAGGTGTCGAATCCATTTCCATGGTGCAGAATGACAAGCTCAACAGCTTCCACGCTACCAACGACTGGCTGATGAAGAACAAGCCCGAGCTATATCTGGCGATGATTGAAACCGCGGATATTGTTGCCCAGCGTTATGGTGTCAGCCGTGAGTCCCAGGATGAGTATGCGCTGGTCTCACAGCAGCGCACGGCAGCGGCCCAGGAGGCGGGCAGGTTCGATGATGAAATCGTGCCTTACGATGCCACCATGATGGTGAAGGACAAGGAAACCGGGGACATCAGCCATAAGGATGTCACCCTGACGAAGGATGAGTGCAACCGCCCCAATACCACCCTGGAAGGCCTGCAGGGTCTGAATCCGGTGCGTGGGGATAACCACTTTGTTACCGCCGGCAACGCGTCCCAGCTTTCGGACGGTGCGTCTGTGTGCACGGTGATGAACTCGACTTACGCCGAGAAGCACAACATCGAACCCATGGGTATCTTCCGTGGCTTCGCCGTCGCTGGCTGCGAGCCCGATGAGATGGGCATCGGCCCGGTCTTCGCCATCCCGCGCCTGCTGGAGCGCAACGGTCTGACGATGGATGATATCGACCTGTGGGAACTGAATGAGGCCTTTGCCTCGCAAGTGGTCTACTGCCGCGACCGCCTGGGTATTCCCATGGAAAAACTGAACGTCAACGGCGGCTCCATCTCCATCGGCCACCCCTATGGTGTTACCGGTTCCCGCCTGACGGGCCATGCCCTGATCGAAGGCAAGCGCCGTGGCGCCAAATACGTTGTCGTGACCATGTGCATCGGCGGTGGACAAGGCGCTGCTGGCCTGTTTGAAGTGGTGTAAGCCAGATATAACAGTGCAGTCAGGCCAGTCATGGGGTGGGGGAGCCTTTTCTGACGGGATAAAGGTGTCTGAGCGAAGCGAGTTCTTTTCCCATAAGAAAAGGCTCCCCCACCCCAGGACCAGACTCCAACCCCGCAGGCTACCGTGTTCATTCGTGGCTGATAATCATTGATACACGCCAAGGGTAACAAGGCCATGCAACAAAAAATCATCAACACCCAGGACCTGGCCTTCCAGCTGTTTGAACTCCACGAAGTCGAACAGACCCTGGACTACGACCGCTACTCCGAACACAACCGGGAAACCCTGCAAGCGGCTTTGGACCTGGCCCTGAAAGTAGCCGCTGAAGAGTTTGCCCCTCACGCCCGCCTGGTCGACGAGGAAGAACCCCGGTTCGAAAACGGCCAGGTAGTCATGCGCCCTGAGGTCAAAAAGGCCCTCGACGTACTGCGGGACACAGGTTTGATGGCCGCCGGCCAGGACTACGAGCGCGGCGGCATGCAACTGCCCGCCGCCGTCGCGCAGATGTGTGTGGGCATGCTCAAGGGCGCGAATGTTGGCACCCAGGGCTACGCCGGGCTGACCATTGCGGCTGCGAACCTGATCATGGCCCAGGGTAGCGAGCACCAGCAGCATAAGTATGCCGGGCCAATGATGGCCGGCCGGTTCTTCGGCACTATGTGCCTGACCGAGCCACATGCCGGTTCGTCCCTGGGGGATCTGCGCACCCGCGCGGAGCCGCAGGATGACGGCAGCTATCGCCTTTTCGGTAACAAGATCTACATATCCGGTGGCGACCACGAGCTGAGTGAGAACATCATTCACATGGTGCTTGCCCGTCTGCCGGACGCCCCGGTCGGGGTGAAAGGCATTTCCCTGTTTATTGTGCCCAAGGTGCTGGTCAATGAGGACGGCAGCCTGGGTGATCGCAATGACGTCGCGCTGGCCGGCCTGATCCACAAGATGGGCTATCGAGGCACCACCTCGACCATGCTCAACTTTGGTGAAAAAGACGGTGCTGTGGGTTACCTGGTGGGTGAGCCCAACAACGGCCTGGCAGCGATGTTCCACATGATGAACGAAGCCCGCATCGGCGTTGGTCTGGGCTCGGTCATGCTGGGTTATACTGGTTACCTCCACGCACTGGGATACGCCCGCGAGCGCAAACAGGGGCGTCCCGTTGGCGAGAAGGACCCCGACACGCCGCAGGTACCGCTGATCCGCCACGCCGACATCCGCCGCATGCTGCTGACCCAGAAAGCCTACGTGGAAGGTGGCCTGGCGCTGTGTCTGCAGGGTGCGATGCTGGTGGACGAGAAAAAGCACGGAGCCACCGAAGAGCAACGCCAACTGGCCGCTGGCCTGCTGGATCTGCTGACGCCGATCATCAAATCCTGGCCGTCCCAGTTCTGCCTGGAAGCCAATAGCCTGGCGATCCAGGTGCACGGCGGATACGGCTATACACGGGAATACCCGGTGGAACAGTTCTACCGCGATAACCGGCTCAATCCCATCCATGAAGGCACCCACGGCATCCAGGGCATTGACCTGCTGGGCCGCAAGGTTTCCATGGCCGGCGGCCGGTTCTACCAGGAACTGAGGGACCGTATTGCCGCCACCATTGGCGAAGCCCGGGACATCGAACGTCTGGCAAGCAGCGCTGACCAGCTGGACCGGGCAGTGGAAGCCCTATCCATGTCGACGGAAGCCATCAACGCAGAGAAAGCCGGCGGCAACGTGGAAAAAGCCCTGGCCAACGCCTCGCTCTATCTGGAGGCATTCGGCCACACCGTGGTTGGCTGGCTCTGGTTGAGACAGGCTATCAAGGCCATTGCAGGGTTGAACGGTGAAAGTGAGCAGACAGCGGAATTTTACGAGGGTAAGGTGAAGGCCTGTGAGTATTTCGCCCGATACGAACTGCCGAAAGTGGTCAGCCTGGCGGAATTACTGGCGGCCGTGGATACCACCGCGCTGGGTATGCAGGATTCGGAATTTTAAGGAGCCAACAACAATGGACAGAAAAGCCAAAGCCGTCGTCTGTCGCGAATGGGGCCAACCCGTTCAGGTGGAAACCATTACCGTGGAAGGCCCGAAGCGGGACGAAATCACCATCAAGGTCGCTGCCTGCGGCGTCTGCCATAGCGATCAGTCCGCTACCACCGGCAAAATACCCTACCCCGCACCACTGGTGCTGGGCCACGAAGCCGCTGGTGTGGTCATCGAAGTGGGCGAAGGCGTTACCGCTTTTCAGGAAGGCGACCACGTGGTCAGCTCCTTCATCTCCATGTGTGGCAAATGTCGCCAGTGCGTTCGCGGCCGCCCGGTGCTCTGCGAAAATGCCCGCAAAGCCATGTTCACCCTGCCGGACGGAACCTTACGCACCAAAGGCGCGGATGGCGAAGACCTCAACGTCTTCGGCGCCTGCGGCGTGATGGCGGAATACGCCACCATGCACGTGGACAACTGTGTCAAGGTGGACGACACCATACCCATGCAGAACGCTGCACTGGTCGGCTGCGCCGTTATGACCGGAGTTGGCGCCGTGTTCAACACCGCGAAGGTCGAGCCCGGCTCCCGCACGGCTGTCTTTGGCATTGGCGGCGTAGGCCTGAACGCCATTCAGGGTTGTGTGACCGCCGGCGCGGAAATGATTGTTGCGGTGGATAACAACGAGACAAAACTGCGGATGGCCCGGGACTTCGGTGCCACCCATACCGTCAACATAAACGATGTGGAAGATGGCGCCAAAGCGGTGAAGAAACTCACCGGTGGCGTGGACTACGCCTTTGAGTGCGTTGGTGCCGGCGCCGTGGTGGAGCAGGCCTACAAGTGCCTCGGACGCGGTGGCACGGCCGTGGTGGTGGGTGTTTCCGACCCGAAAGACAAAACCTCAATCACCACCCTGACCCTGCCCGCCGATGAACGGGTCCTGAAGGGTAGCTGGCTGGGTTCTGCCCGCCCGCAGTACGATTTCCCCCGTATTCTGGGGCTGTACAAGGCTGGCAAACTCAAGCTCGATGAGCTGGTAACCTGCACCTATCCCATTGAAGACGCAGCCCAGGCATTCGATGATATGTTGGCTGGCAAGAACGCCCGTGGCGTGATTGTGTTCGACTGATCCAGGAGAGAACCATGAAAGATCTCAGCAAGAATTACATCAACGGCCAGTGGCAGGACTGGGCCGGAGAGACCATCGACGTTCATGAGGCCGCCACTGGCGACGTCATTGCCCGGGTTCCCGCTTCCGGTCGTGGAGAAATGGAACAGGCCATCGCCGCTGCGAGTGCTGCCTTTGAAAGCTGGTCGGAAAGCACCCTGGAGAAACGTCTCCACGTGCTGGAACAGCTCCATGCGGGCTTGAAGGAGCGAGCGCCTGAAATTGCGGAAACCGTATGCCGGGAAGTGGGCATGCCCATCAAGCTGGCGACCGGCATCCAGGCCGGGCTGCCTGCCACCATTACCAAGAGCTACCTGAAACTGCTGCCGGAATTCCCGTTCAGCGAACAGGTGGGCAACTCCGAGGTGCAATACACGCCGGTCGGTGTGGTGGGCTGCATAACCCCCTGGAATTACCCGCTACACCAGGTGATTCTGAAAGTGGTTCCCGCCCTTGCTGCTGGCTGTACCGTGGTGCTCAAGCCGTCTGAAATCGCGCCCCAGAGTGCGTATATCCTGGCGGATATACTGGACAAGACCGACCTACCCAAAGGTGTTTTCAACCTGGTTTGCGGTGAAGGTCAGACCGTGGGCGACACGCTGATCAAACACCCGGGCGTTAACATGGTGTCTTTTACCGGCTCCACCCGCACCGGCAGTCTCATAGCCCACGCAGCAGCCGACGACTTCAAGCGCTTTGCCCTGGAAATGGGGGGTAAGTCCGCCTCAGTCATCCTCGCGGATGCGGACTTGGCAAAAGCGGTGAAGGGCACCGTCAACAACTGCCTGCTGAACTCAGGCCAGACCTGCACCGCGCTCACCCGCATGCTGGTCCCCGCAGAAAAACACGACGAGGCTTGTGAACTGGCGGCTGCAGCAGTGGCAAAAATGACCCCGGGCAACCCGCTGGAAGAAACCACCCGGCTTGGCCCACTGGCTTCGGCTCAGCAGCGGGACAAGGTCATTGATTACATCAAACTCGGCATCGAAGAAGGCGCCACCCTGGTGGCCGGCGGTCCGGAGTCACCGGAAGGCTGCGCCCATGGCTACTTCGTCAAAGCCACCGTATTCGGCAACGTGAAACCCGACAGCCGTATCGCCCAGGAAGAAATCTTCGGCCCGGTTCTGTGTGTGATTCCCTATGAAGACGAAACCGAGGCGATCGAGATTGCCAACGGCACGGCCTATGGCCTGTCTGGCGCCGTTTGGTCCGGCGATGATGCCCATGCGAAGAAAGTGGCTAGCAAGCTGCGCACCGGGCAGGTGTTCGTCAATGGTGGGGATTTCAACCCGTTGGCACCATTCGGCGGATTCGGGCATTCCGGTATCGGTCGCGAGTTCGGCAAGTGGGGGCTGAAGGAGTTTTTGGAGGTACGTTCTCTGCAGCTGTAATCCGAGAGCAACACTCTGAAGTCCGATCGGTCACGGGGTGGGGGTACCTTTTCTGCCGGGAAAAAGATGTCTGAGCGCAGCGAGTTATTTTTCCCAGAAGAAAAGGTACCCCCGCCGCGGGACCAGCCCCAGAGTCTAGGCTTTCCCGCCAAGCAGAATCCGCACTGCCGTACAGGCATCCTCCAGCTCCTCATCCCGGGGCTCTCTCCCACCAATAATATCGGCATAAAGGCAGGACTCTGCGAGGCGCACCATAAAATACGAAAGGCTTTCCAGATTCATAGGCGGGTGGATGAAGCCTGCAGCCACCTGTTCCTCCAGTACTCTGGTATTAGCCTTTACGGTGCGACTGTGCAGGGTGGACTGCGAGGACATCAATATCTTCAGGGCATATTCCGGATCGTCGTGGATAAAACGACGAAGGGGTTCTGAATGCAACAACACCGAATTGATATAGCGAAACACACCCACAACATAATCCACGCCCTGGCCAGGAGTCTGGTTGATCGCGTCCTGGCGCAGGGAATCGTAGAGCGACCACAAGGCCTCACCCATAAGCAGGTCTTTGCTGCCAACCCAACGGAACAGGGTGGCACGGCCGATGTTGAGTTCTTCAGACAACGAGGCCAGGTGAATGCGCTCACCGTTCAGCCAGAGCTGGCGGGTACGCTGGATAACGTCTGCTGGTGTCGCTCTGGTTGTTACTACGTCTGTTGTCATTTAACCCATCCGTGACAGATTTGTGAACTATCCACTATACACTGGTATCAATACACTGTGATTTTGCGAATTGCCAAGAGCCAGTAACCCATGACAAGAAACGTATTGATTGTTGAGGACAATCCGGGCATTGGCGAGCTGGTGCGTATGCACGTGGCCGACCTGGGAATGAACCCGATACTGTGTGACCGGGGTGATACCGGGCTTGAGCGTTTTCGTGAAGGGGATATCGACCTGGTGGTGCTGGACCTGATGTTACCCGGAATGGATGGCCTCGCGGTATGTCGTGAGATTCGCTCCGGCCCGGGGTATGTGCCGGTGCTGATGCTGACGGCAAAAAGCACCGAGCTGGACCGGGTGCTGGGGCTGGAAATGGGCGCGGACGATTACCTCACCAAACCCTTCAGCGTGGCGGAACTGGCGGCAAGGGTGAAAGCGCTGTTTCGTCGTGTGGATGCCATGGCCGCGGCGCCAGCCGGCGCTGCTGATAGCGCAGAGCTGCGAACCGACGGCTTGAGAATCGACCCGGATCGCCGTCGGGTCTTTGTGCGGGAGCAGGAAGTGGAACTGACCGCCCGGGAGTTCGAGCTGCTCTGGCACTTTGCCAGCCATCCCGGCCGGGTGTTCAGCCGCGTTCAGCTGTTGGATAAAGTCTGGGGGTACAACCACGAGGGCTATGAGCACACCGTCAATACTCACATCAATCGCCTGCGCGGCAAGATCGAAACTGACCCGGCCCGGCCGGAGTTCATCGAGACTGTCTGGGGGGTAGGCTATCGTTTCCGGGAATGAGCCATGGTGAAAACACTCTACACCCGGCTGGCGGTTGGCCTGTTCCTGCTGCTACTGGCCGTGGGCCTGCTGTATACCTTTATCAGCCTCTACTCGCTGCGGGAGTACAACGCCTCGGTCAATCAGGAGCTGCACCGGGATCTGGCGAAAAACCTGGTGGCAGACCGGAACCTGGTCAGCGAGGGCCAGCTTGACCGCAGCGCCCTGAAAGAGCTCTTTGCGCTTTATATGACCATCAACCCCAGCATCGAAATCTATCTGCTGGACCTGGACGGCACCATCCTTTCCTATTCGGCCGATCCGGCGAAGATCAAGCGCAAGCAGGTCTCCCTTGAGCCCATACAGCGGCTGATGGACGACATGAGCCGCTATCCGGTGCTGGGCGATGACCCGCGCAGTCATGACCGGCAGAAAGTGTTCTCAGTAACTCCCGTGCCATCAGCGGATAATCCCGAGGGCTATCTTTACGTGGTGCTGCGAGGTGAAGAATACGACGCCGCGGAAACCATGGCGCGGGGCGGCCAGTTGCTGGAACTGAGTGCCTGGGCGCTGCTGGTCAGTCTGGCGGTGGTCATGATTGCGGGGCTGGCGATATTCCGGCTGCTGACCCGCCGGCTGACCTTGCTGACCCGGCTGGTGGAGGACTTCGAGCACAGCGACATGAGCCGCCAGCCCGAGAGCACCTGGCGGGACAGACGACCGGTGGGGCGCGATGAAATCGATTACCTGGGCGCTACCTTTGATGACATGGCCAGCCGGATTGCCTCCCAGATTGAGCAACTGACGGAAAAAGATGCGCAGCGTCGCCAATTGGTGGCCCAGGTATCCCACGACCTGCGTACGCCGCTGGCCTCCATGCAGGGATACATTGAAAGCCTGAAATTGCGGCGCGACCGACTCAGTCCGGAAGAGCAGGACCGCTTTCTCGACATTGCACTGAAGGAAGGGCGACGCCTGAACCGCCTGGTGGACGAGCTTTTCGAGCTGGCGGCGCTGGAGGCCCGGGAAAAGCAGCCAGTGCCGGAGCCCTTCCCACTGGCGGAACTGGTGCACGATGTGGTCCAGAAACACGGGCAAGAGGCCGGCAACAAGCAGCTTGAGCTGAAGGTCAATGGCGACCCGGACCAACCCCTGGCCTACGCGGACCTGGCCATGACCGAGCGGGTTCTGGATAACCTGATCGGCAATGCCATTGCCTATAGTCCCGCCGGGGGGCGTATCGAAGTAGCGACCAGACAAGCCGACGGTCTGCCGGAAGTGTGCGTTCGGGACAGTGGCCCGGGCATTCCGGAGCAGGACCTGCCCCACATCTTTGATCCATTTTATCGCGGGGAGTCTTCCGGTGGGTCTGGCGGCCACGCCGGTCTCGGGTTGGCGATTGCCCGCCGGATCATGACGCTTCAGGGCGGCGATATCCGTGTTGAGAACCCGGCTTCCGGGGGCGCGTGCTTCTGCATCCGGCTTCCGGTCAGATAATCATCCGGAGCTTTCTGCATCCACAATGATCTCACCGGCGTTATACAAACGTAATAAACAGGAGAAGATGCTGTGACGAATCCACTGCAAACTGGTCACAGTATTCAAAAGGCAAGAGGTTAAGGTTATGAAACGGTATCTGTTACTGATGTCCTTGGCGGCAGCCATTGCATTGACCGGCGTTCAGGTTGGTGCCTCCGATGGAAAGGATTCGAAATATGCGCCGGACGACCCTGATCTGGCGGTGGCTACCTTCGCCGGTGGTTGTTTCTGGTGTGTTGAAGAGGCTTACGAGGAAAAAGTTCCGGGTGTTGTCGAGGCAGTGTCCGGATACAGCGGTGGTGATGAGACAGACCCGACCTATCAACAGGTAGCCGGCGGGCGCACTGGCCACACGGAGGCTGTTCAGGTCTATTACGATCCGGATGAAATCACCTATGAGGGCCTGCTGCAGGCACTGTGGCGCACTGCCAATCCGACCGATGTGAATGGACAGTACGTGGACCGGGGCAAACAGTACCGCCCGGCCATTTTCTATCATAACGAAGAACAGAAACGCGCCGCTGAAGCTTCAGTGAAAGCGCTGGAGGAGTCAGGCCGCTATGACAACCCGGTGAAGATTGAGATCGTGCCCTTTGAGGCTTTCTACGACGCCGAGGAATACCATCAGGATTACTACAGTAAGAATCCGGTGCGATACAAGATCTACACCTTCAACTCCGGCCGTTACCAGTTTATCGAGAAGGTCTGGGGCGACGACCAGGAAGTGGATTATGCCCAGTACCGTCCGGAAAAAAATGATAGCGAAAGCGGCAGCGCTTCTGTGCATTCCGGTAGTGAGGCCGGCATGAATCTCGGTCAGGTTGAGGCATTCAACCCAAAGACCTTTGAAAAGCCGGATGACGAAACGCTGAAGGCGCGGCTGACCAAAGAGCAGTATTACGTTACCCAGGAGGACGGCACCGAGCCCGCCTACAAGAACGAGTATTTCGATGAAAAACGGCCGGGCATCTACGTGGATATCGTGTCCGGTGAGCCGCTGTTTTCATCCAGGGACAAGTACAAATCCAACACCGGTTGGCCAAGCTTTACCAAGCCAATCAGTTCGGACATGGTGGTGGAGAAAGAAGACAACTCCTTCTTCATGAAGCGAATCGAGATCCGTAGCCGGTATGCAGACTCCCACCTCGGACACGTTTTTAACGACGGTCCGGCCCCGACCGGCCTGCGCTACTGCATGAATTCCGCGGCTATGAAGTTCATCCCGCTGGAGGACATGGAAGCACAGGGATATGGCGCCCTGATCAGCGAAGTGGAAGAAACTGGCCGAACCGCTTCCAATTAGACAGGCTGTTCGCCGGTCATAGCCAGAGATCCCCGATCGGGGTCTCTGGTGAAAAGTGGTGCTGAACCTGCGCCATCAGCAATTCCGCACTGGCCAACGCGTCTACGAGAGCATTGTGAGGCGGATAATGCGGCAGGCCATATCTAAGCCGGCTGTCTGCCAGGCGTATCGAAATGGCCTGCTGGCCTCTGAACCTCTGCCACCAGTTGGGTTGCCTGCGAGGATGCAGGTGAGACTCAATGGCCATGGTGTCGATGACCGGAAAGCGTATTTCCTGGCCGATGCGCCACTTCAGGGCGACATTCAGGAAGGGGCGCTCGATATTCCGGTAGTGAACGACCGGAATGCGACCGGCGAGGCATCCGAGAAACTCACCAAGGATATCGTCCAGATCCGGAGCCTTGTCGATATCCGTGTGGGTTATGCCGTGAATCGTAATGGATGTCTGATGCAACGGCAGCTGCGGCTTGACCAGCCAGTGCCGGGAACCTCCCAATTGCACCCGGTCTATGGTGAAGGGCACCACGCCGATACTGACAATGGAGTGCTTGTTGGCGTCCAGCCCGGTGGTTTCGAAATCCACGCCCACAAATGGGACGTCTTTCAACGGCGTTTCGGGGGCGACGCAGCCGGCTTCATAGAACGCCTTCAGCTGTTCATCCTCAGCCTGCTTTGCAAGCTCCCGGAACCGTTCTGGCCACGGCAGGTTTGCGACAGGAGTGTCGGTGGTCATGGATTCGTGATCATCAGACATTCCGTGCCACCTGCGCGTGATAGCGGAACTTGAGGAACTTCTGGGCCTGGGTGACCACCTGGAAGGCGTCTTTCAGGTGGCTGCGTTCAAAGGGTGACAGGTCTTCTGGCCGCACGTTGTTGTCCGGCTCGCGGCCGGCTTCGATAGCGAGGGCCTGATGGCGAATCCGCACTATGGCGATGAATTCAAAAGCATCCCGCAGGTTGTCCACTCCGTCCTCCGGAATCAGTTTGGTATCCCCGATTGCTTTGAGGCGGTTGAAGGTATTCTGCGCCTTTGAGGCACAGGCCAGGGAATGCACACGGATCAGGTCCGAGACCGGCGCGGTACCGCGACGTTTCAGGTTAAAGGTTTTGGCCTGCTTGCCACTTTCCTCCATTACAAAGGTGCGGAAAAACCCAAGTGGTGGTGTACGATTGAGAGCGTTGCGTGCCAGCATCGCCAGGAACCGCTGGCTGTTGCTCGCTCTCTCGGCAATGAAGCCTTTCAGCTCTTCGGTGTACTCGGTACGGCCAAAAATGCCGTCCAGGTCGAAGAAAATATTACTGTTCAGCAGGGCTTCTGCCTTGGGGTTTTCAATCCAGTCCGCGAAGTACTCCTTCCATACTCGCAGGGGCTGGCGCCATTTCTGGTTTGTCGCCATGATATCCCCGGTGCAGTAGGTGTAACCACACTCCGCCAGGCCGTCACTGACAAACTTCGCCAGGGCGAGGAAGTACTCGTCGTGCTTCGCAGGGTCAAAGCTGTCGTCCAGCACCATGGCGTTATCCTGGTCGGTCACCACCAGTTGTTCGTCCCGGGCCATGGAGCCGAGCGCCATAAAGCAATAGGGTACCGGTGGTGGCCCGAGCTTTTCCTCTCCCAGTTCCAGCAGCCGCTGGCTGAAGCTGCGGCCGATACCGGCCATGGCGCTGCCGATCATATGCGAATTGGCGTCTTCCCGGACCATGCGAACAAATGTGTTGGGCACTTCCTTGCTGAGGCGCTTCAGGCCTTTTACGTCCTGCTGATGGTATATGTTGCTGACCAGGTAGAGGCTGCTCTGAGACTCGTGCTTGACGATATCCGACAGTGCAATAACGCCGCGGATTTTGTCGCCGTCCATCACCGGCAAGTGGTGCACATTGTTGTGAAGCATGGTCAGCATGGCTTCAAAAATGAAGGAGTTGGAGCTGGTGGTGATCAGACCATCCGTCATGATGTCGCTGATGGGTGTTTCCGACGGCAAGGCCTCACTGAGGGCTCGGGTGCGCAGGTCACGGTCGGTAATAATGCCGGAAAGCTTGGGACTGTCGCCGCTTTCGTCCATGAGAAGCAAGGCTGAGACGCCCTGTTCCGTCATGATGCGGGCAGCCTCCTGCAGGCGAACGGTGTTCGGGGCCGTGACCGGCCCACGTGAAATCAGCCGTGTCACCCGGGCGGTCATGGGCTGGTTGGACTTCTCCCGCCGGGATAGTGCTGAGCGAAGGCGGGAGCGGTCTTCGACTTCCACGAAATCGGTGAAGCTGTCGTCGTTTTCCCACAGATACCGGAATATCTCGTCGGGGATCAGGTAGACCAGTGAATCTTCAATGGCCTTGACCGGAAATCGAACCGTTTTGCTCATCAGCAGGCCATACTGGCCAAAAATCTCGCCTTCGCCGAGCCGGTTGTAGAGCTCGCCCGTGCGGCGATACATTTCAACCGCGCCACTGCGAATGTAATGCAGGTACGCGTTGCGCTCGCCAAGTTTGAGGATGTCTGTGCCTGCGCGGAAATAGGCAACCTCAATGCCAGAGACGATTCGGTCGAGAGTTTCTTCCGGCATGTCATCGAACGGAGGGTGCTGGGCCAGGTGGTTGCGTATTTCGATCAGCTCTGCCTGCATTACTCGCTTCCTTTTCGAACCGCTTCGGCGTGGAGAATTCAGTAGGTAATATAGCAGTGGCGCAGTTTTACAGCCATGATGGGAGGTAAAACATCAGCTCGCCGCCCCAGACACCGTTTTTTCCGTGGCGGGCACCGTCAGCATCAGCAGGAAGCCCACCACCAGGAACACCAGAATGGTGCTCATCCCCCAGCGCTGGCTGTCTGTTATTGCCGTAACCCAGCCTACCAGCAATGGGCCCGCAAATGCCGTAGCCTTGCCGGAAAAGGCGAACAGGCCGAACATCTGCGTTTGCAGATGTAGCGGTGCAACGCGGGCCAGGTGGGAGCGACTGGCGGATTGCAGCGGCCCCACGAAGATACCCAGAATCATGCCCCATACCCAGAAAGCGGTGGCACCGTCCACCACCAGGATAGCCAGGGCACTGCAGCCCAGTCCCACCAGTGACAGCAAAATGGTGTTGCGTCCGCCCAGGGCATCATCAATCCAGGCAAACCCCACGGCACCCAGCCCTGCGGTTACGTTCAGTGCGATGGCGAATTGCAGAACTTCCGTGGTGTTCATATTGAAGGTGCCGGCGGCGTATACACCCCCGAACGTGAAAATAGTGGCCAGGCCATCGGTATAGAGCATGCGGGCAATCAGAAAGCGCACGATGTCCTTGTACTGGCGCACATGGGCAATGGACTCCTTCAATTGTCTGAATCCGGCGCGGGTAGCAGCAGCCATGCCCAGGCCGGTTGAGGGCCGGTCCGGAATAAAGAAGAACGCCGGCAGAGCGAACACCAGGTACCAGACGGCAACCAGAACGAAGGTGGCGCGCACATGCTCGGCCTCGTCACGGTTCAGATTGAATGGGTTGATGTCGGTTTCGATAAAACCGTACAGAGCCACCACCAGGCTCAGCACTCCGCCCGCATAACCTAGCCCCCAGGCCCAGCCGGACCAGCGGCCGGTGCGTTCCTGGCTGGCCAGGTCCGGCAACATGGAGTTATAGAAAATGAACGCGAATTCGGCACCGAGCGTGCCGAGGCCCACCCACAGGGCAGCTTTCCAGAACTGGTCCTGATCCGGCGTTATGGTCCAGAGCATGGCACAAGACGCCACACACAACAGGGTGAACGTTATAAACCAGGGCTTTCGACGGCCCGACTGGTCCGCGATGGCTCCCAGAATGGGTGCCAGGATGGCGATAATTACCCCCGAAATGCCCACGATATTACCCCAGGCCTCGGTACCGGCTACTTCATTCTGCATCACCGACACGCTGAAGTACTGGGCAAAAACAAAGGTCAGGATGATGGTAAAGAAGGCGCTGTTGGCCCAGTCATAAAATGCCCAGGACCATAGTGCCCGTTTGTTTTCGGGCGCACTCTGGGGTTGGGTGAGGGGTATTTGTAATGCCATTTTCGGCTGAACTCCTGTTCCTTGCGAGGGACATCCGTGCCGTGATTGTCGCCGTTAAACCGGTAAATGCCCAGCCCCGCCGGGTTAAACCGCTTTCAGGTTGGCCGCCTCGTGGTTCAGCAGCCAGGCCTTGCGTTCCAGGCCGCCAGCATAGCCGGTGAGGGTGCCATTGGCGCCGATCACCCGGTGGCAGGGAATCAGGATGGCGACCGGGTTCAGGGCATTCGCCCGGGCCACGGCACGGACGGCCTTGGGGTTGCCCAGGGCCTCTGCCAGTGCCCCGTAGGAGCGATGCTCTCCTGCCGGAATCCCAATCAGTCCCTGCCAGACCCGTTGCTGAAAATCAGTGCCGGTCAGCCGGATATGGCTTCGGGGCAGGGGTTGGAGAACACCATCGAAATAGGCTTCCAGCCATTCGGCAATGGCCCTGGGTGCGGAGCCAGGCTGCTCAGACCACTGGATGTGGCGATACCGCCGGTGCTGCAGGGTGCGCATGCGCTCCTCGTTGTCGTCGAAATCAAGATGAACCAGTTGGTTATCCATCGTGGCCAGGCTCAAAGGGCCAATGGGGCTGGGAAATCGGCTGACATGGATCCGTGGTGTCATGATGATGTCTCCTGCAGGGTAGGTTGGGCTGCCAGACTTGCCCACAGGTACTGGGCGGCATAGGCCCGCCACGGGCGCCAGCATTCGGCGTGGTGGGCCAGAGCCTTGGCATTATCCGGTGCGCCGATGAGGGCCGCGGCCTTGAGTATGCCCAGATCCGTGGCCGGAAAAGCGTCCGGGTCGCCCAGGCCACGAAGCGCCAGGTAGTTGAGTGTCCAGGGGCCGATGCCGCGCAGTTTGGCCAGTTGATCCAGCAAGGTACTGCCATCCAGTTCGGTGAAACCGGGTTCGGCAAACCGGGCAACAACACGTGCCAGGGTCTCGGTGCGGCTGCGGGTCAGCCCGATGTGGTCAAGGGGTTGGCCTGCAATCTCCGCCGGTGTCGGGAAGCGATGGGTGATTCCCGTACCAGCGACCAGTTGTTCAGGAAGAGGAGCGCCGTAGCCAGTAACCACGCGCCCGGCAAGTGTCCGGGCGGCGGCAACGGATATCTGCTGGCCCAGAATGGCCCGCACAGCAAATTCAAACCGGTCCCAGCAGCCGGGCACTCTCAGCCCGGGAAACCGTTCGATTACGGGCCGCAGGAGGGGATCCCGGGACAGGTGATCGGTAATGCCTGGCAGGTCGGCATCCAGATCGAACAGGCGGCGTACCCGCGCACTGATATCAAGAATGACGTGCCTGACCGGCCCACGCAGGATGACCTGCATTCCGGGCTTGTCAGCGAGTGGGCGACAGATCACCAGCCCCGGATGGCCCTGCAAGTGTATGGCGCGGGCATAGTACCGATCACCCACTGCCTCCAGCCCGGGAATGGCGCGGGCGTGGAAGAAAGCCAGCAGCGCGTCGCCGTCGAACGGTGGCCGTGCCTGAAGAAACAGTACCAGGTCGTCCCGAGCTGGCTGGAAAGGGTCCTGCGGTAGACGATTGGCTTTGGCTGCCGCCGGCTGCCTGACTCCCCGGCGGAAGGCTGTGGGTGCATCGCCATAGGCTGTTTTCAGGCTGTGATTGAAGCGGCGCAGACTGCCAAAGCCGGCGATAGCGGCAATTTCGGTCATGCTCAGATTGCTGTCTACAATCAGTTGCCGTGCCCGCAACAGGCGACGGGCCTGGGCATGCTGCTGGGGTGTCGCACCGGTATGGCGCTTGTAGAGCCGGCGCAGGTAGCGATCGGTAATACCCAGGCGCTCTGCCAGCTCCGCCACTGAACCCTTGTCCAGAGCACCCTCTTCCACCAAGCGTACCGCCCGGGCCAGGGTGGTGTGCACGCCGGCCGCTGCCGGGCTGCCTGGCGCGGCCTCCGGCCGGCACCGCAGGCAGGGGCGAAAACCGTTGGCCATGGCTGCCTCTGCTGAAGGGTAAAAGTGCACGTTGCCGCGCTTGGGTGTCACCGCAGGGCAGATGGGGCGGCAGAAGATTCCGGTGGTCACCACGGCGGTGTAGAAGCGGCCGTCGAATCGGGCATCCCGGGTTTTCAGTGCCTGGTAGCAAAGGTCATCAGTTAAGGTGTTCATGCAAGTCAGTGTATCAGCATGGTGGGGCAAAACTCGCCGAATTCGGAACTGATGCTGCGCCGCTCAGATCGCAGCCAAAAGGCCTGCCATTCCCGACCCTACACACCGCCTCGCGGCATATGTCTGCGTGCTCTACACTTTGAATAGCCGGGCCCGGGTCGGGCCTTCCAAATCCGTGGTAACAGAGTATCAATTATGCCGCGATTTGATGATGATGGGGCGCAAAGCAGTTTTCCCGATCTGTTTCCGAAGCTGGCCTCAGGCGTGCCAGGGGTGTTGTTTATCTATCAGCAAAGTGCTGATGGACTGCGCTATCGTTACCCTTTTGTGAGTGACCGGGTCCGGACTCTGTTCGGGCTTGAGCCAGAGGATTTGCATCGGGATGGACAGGTGGTGTCCTCGGTAATACACCCCGAGGACATCGGTGGTGTTGCCGCCAGTATCACTGAATCCGCCAGAAAGCTCACACCCTGGCAGCATCAGGCCAGAATGCGCCTTGTTAATGGCGACTATCACTGGTTCGAGTCAGACTCGGTTCCGGAGCTTCAGGCCGATGGCAGTGTGCTCTGGTATGGCCAGTTCAACGATATCCAGCCCTTCAAGGATCTGGAATTCTCTCTGCGGGAGAGCGAGGCTGAATTTTCCTTCCAGGCAGGATTCCAGAAACTGATTGCCAGGTTGTCATCGGACTTTATCACCTGTGGTTTCGGGAACATTGATCAGAGCATTAACAGGGTTCTGGAAGCCATCGGCCAGTTTTTCGGGGTGGATCGTGCCTACCTGTACCGCATTTCCGATCAGCGTACGGAAATGACCAATACCCACGAATGGTCTCGCGATGGTGTGGAGCCGCTGATAGACACTCAACAGCAGGTGCCAATTGATACCTTTACCTGGTGGCATCAGCAAATTGATCAGATGGTCGAAACGAATCGCCTGGTCTTCGTTGAGAATGTAGCAGAGCTTCCGGAGGAGGCCGGGCCGGAAAAGGCCCTACTGACCAAACAGGGCGTTTGTTCCATGTTCTGTGTGCCCGTGCGCACACGGGGTATGGTGTCAGGTTTCTTCGGGGTGGATTCCCTGAGTCCCCGGGAATGGCGGACCGACCAGGCTGATCTGTTGATTATCGTCTCCGGTTTGCTGTCTGGTGTCCTGGAAAGACACCGGCTTGAAGAAGAGCTACTGAATCAGTCGATCAGAGACCCGCTGACAGGGCTTCATAACCGTCGTTATCTGTATCCCCGCCTGGATGAAATGATTGCCCTGTGGAACCGGGAACAGCAGCCATTCGCACTGGCGCTGTTCGACATCGACCACTTCAAGGTGGTCAACGATACCCTTGGCCACCTGGCAGGCGACTATGTGTTGCGAGAGTTTACCGGCATTCTGCTTGAGCATACCCGTGCCATGGATGTTGTGGCACGCTTCGGTGGCGAGGAGTTTGTGGTAGCGTTTTCTGCAACGGATAGTGATGCTGCGGGGGCGCTGGTAAACCGGATTATCAAGAAGGTCAGGCATTACGACTTTGTCGTTGATGGACAGAAAATTCCACTGACCGTTAGCGCTGGTGTTGCAGCTGTCGGAGGCGATGACGCTGCTGATCCGACGCCGGAAATGCTGATTGGCTCGGCGGATAACCGGCTCTATCTTGCCAAAGAAGCCGGCCGCGATTGTTTCGCAAATGCATCAGGCCCATCGCGGCTATAACTAAAGTTCATTTCCCTTGATATTTCATTTTAGTATATGCTTAGAACTAAATTTGAATCACCGGGAGATGAGTAACATGGCCAATCCACTCGTCCAGCACTTTTTTGACGAACCCACCAATACATTCAGTTACGTGGTCAGTGACCCTGACAGCAATGCCTGCGCGATCATCGATTCCGTACTGGATTTTGACTATGCGGCAGGCAAGACGGATGTCCGCTCTGCTGATGAGATCATTAACTACGTCCGAAACCAGAATCTGGAGGTAGCGTGGATCATTGAGACCCACGTTCACGCGGACCACCTTTCGGCAGCGCCTTACCTCCACACGAAGCTTGGTGGAAGAACCGGCATTGGTGCCCACATCATTGAAGTACAGGAGATTTTCGGCAAGGCGTTCAATGCGGGTACCGAATTTGCCCGGGATGGCAGCCAGTTTGATGCCCTGTTTGAAGAGGATGACCGCTTCCAGGTTGGTCATCTCGAGGGGCGTGTCCTGCACACGCCGGGTCACACACCTGCTTGCCTCACTTACGTGATCGGGGATGCGGCCTTTGTGGGAGACACTCTGTTCATGCCGGATTACGGCACTGCACGTTGTGATTTTCCAGGCGGAGATGCGCGGGTGCTTTACCAGTCTATCCAGAAGGTGCTGGCATTGCCGCCGGAGACCCGTATTTTCCTTTGCCACGACTACAAGGCGCCGGACAGGGAAGAATACCAGCACATGACCACCGTAGCGGAACAGCGCCGTCAGAATATTCATGTACATGAGGGTGTTTCCGAGGAAGAGTTCGTGAAAATGCGGACCGAACGTGATGCAACGCTGGACATGCCCCGGCTGATTCTGCCGTCGGTGCAGGTCAACATGCGGGCCGGGCATATGCCCCCTGCCGAGGATAATGGGCAGGTTTACCTTAAAGTACCGGTTAACCTGTTCTGACGTTCCCGATGAATCTGAAACGCTACCTGCCCATCCTCCAGTGGGCGCCACAATACGGCCGTGCTCAGGCCACCAGTGATCTGGTGGCCGCGGTTATTGTGACGGTCATGCTCATTCCGCAGTCACTGGCCTATGCTCTGCTGGCAGGCCTGCCGGCCCAGGTCGGATTGTACGCCAGTATCCTGCCGTTGATGATCTATGCGGTGTTCGGCACCAGTCGCACCCTTTCGGTAGGGCCTGTGGCCGTTGCTTCCCTGATGACCGCAGCCGCCCTTGCGCCACTGGCTGAAGCCGGCACCCCGGAATACGTTGCCGGTGCGGTTCTGCTGGCGGTTATGTCGGGCCTGATGCTGACGCTGATGGGGGTTCTCAGGCTTGGCTTCCTGGCCAATTTTCTCAGCCATCCGGTGATTTCCGGCTTCATCACCGCCTCCGGTATTGTCATTGCCGCCAGTCAGCTCAAGCATATTTTCGGCATTCAGGCGTCCGGTCATAATCTGTTGTCGATTGGCCAGTCACTGATAATGTCAGCAGGAGATATCAACCTGGCGACCCTGGCGGTTGGCGCCGGCGCGCTGTTGTTCCTGGTCCTTGCCCGCAAGCGCCTGAAACCCGCGCTTATGGCCATGGGCCTGGCGCCACGAACGGCCGATATCCTGACCAAAACCGCGCCCATTCTGGCGGTGCTGGTCACCACCCTCGCGGCCTGGTTGTTCCAGCTCGATTCCCAGGGTGTGCGCCTGGTAGGAGATGTGCCCCGGGGATTGCCCGATTTCACCATGCCCAGCCTGGACATGGGGTTGTGGCAGCAACTGGCGGTCAGTGCCTTGTTGATCAGCGTAGTCGGTTTCGTGGAATCGGTGTCCGTGGGTCAGACCCTGGCTGCCAAACGGCGTCAGAGGATCGATCCGGATCAGGAGCTGATTGGCCTGGGTACCGCCAACCTGGGGGCCGGATTTTCCGGTGGTATGCCGGTAACCGGTGGTTTTTCCCGGTCTGTGGTCAATTTCGATGCCGGTGCCGAAACTCCGGCAGCGGGCGCCTATGCTGCGATGGGCATTGCCCTTGCCACCCTGTTCCTGACGCCCGCCATTGCGTATTTGCCCCAGGCGACCCTGGCGGCAACCATTATTGTTGCGGTTGCCACCCTGATTGACCTTCCGGCCCTCGGCCGCACCTGGCGGTATTCCCGGACGGATTTCGGCGCCATGCTCGCCACCATCGTGTTAACGCTGGTACACAGTGTTGAGGCCGGCATTATCGCGGGCGTGGCTTTGTCGATCGGCCTGTTCCTGTACCGGACGAGCCGCCCACACAGCGCGGTGATCGGCCGTGTGCCGGGCACCGAGCATTTCCGTAATGTGCTGCGCCATGATGTGGAGCTTTGCCCGAAAGTGACCTTTCTGCGGGTGGATGAAAGCCTGTATTTCGCCAACGCCCGTTTTCTCGAAGAAACCGTGATGGACCTGGTAACCCAGCAACCGGAGCTGCAGGATCTGGTGTTGGTATGCCCGGCGGTCAATCTGGTGGATGCCTCGGCCCTCGAAAGCCTGGAGGCGATCAGTGAGCGGTTGACGGATGCAGGCGTCCGCCTGCATCTTTCGGACGTAAAAGGACCTGTAATGGACCGCCTCAAGGACACAGAGTTGCTGGCGAATCTTGAAGGCCAGGTCTTTTTGAGTGCTTACGAGGCCTGGCAGGCACTGACCAGGCCCTGCAAAAAGACGGCGCAACGTCCGCAATCGGAGCATCCACAGTATGGGAATGACCGAGAACCTGCTCTCTGCCAGCCAGCTAATCATCACCGGACTGATATTCCTGGCGATACTGGCTAACGCTGCGCGGGGCATCAACTGGGCGGAATTTCGCCGCGACCAGACCTTGCAACATACGTTTTTTGGGGCGGCAGTGGCTTTGGGGTTTGTCTGGCAACTCCGGGCGGGTATTTCTCCAGGGCTTTCCATTCACGTGTTCGGTATCACCCTCATCACCCTGATGATGGGATGGCGGCTGGCGGTATTGTCGGGATTGCTTGCGCTGGTAATCACCGTGATTACGGGCCGGGAACCGCTGATCGCTTTCGCCGCCAATGGCTTGGTCACGGTGATGGTGCCAGCCCTCGTCAGTTATGGAATTATGCTTTGGGAGCGAAAGCGGAATTTCCGTAACTTCTTCGCCTATATCTTCTTTTGCGGTTTTTTTGGTGCCGGTATTTCTGTTGCGGTGGCAGGGATGGTGATGTGCCTGATGCTTTGGTCGGCTGGCGTTTATACCTTTGGTGAGCTGGTCCACGAATACCTGCGGTACCTTCCGTTATTCATGATTCCCGAGGGTTTTGTAAACGGCGCCTTCGTTACCGGGCTTATGGTGTTCCATCCCGAACGGCTGACAACGCTGGATCAGAGGCGTTACCTATAGATGTGAGCTGGCGCATTTTTTGGTGTGCGTCTGTTAACGCCACCGAGAATGTTTCTGCAGTTTCCGTTGCAGGGTCCGGCGGTGCATGTTCAGCGCCCTGGCGGTAGCTGACACGTTACCGTCGTTATCGTTCAGTATCCGCTGAATATGCTCCCACTCCATTTCTTCCACCGACGGTGGCTCGTTGCGAAGATTCGGTGGCGTATCGAGGGACTCGAAACCGGCCAGCAGCTGATTGACTGTCACTGGTTTGCACAAATAGTTTACTGCACCCCGACGCATGGCCTCTACCGCTGTGGCGATGCTGCCGTAACCTGTCAGTACCAGAACTTCCAGTTTCGGGCTCAATCTCAACAGTTCTGGCAACAGCTGCAGGCCGCTTTCGCCGGCGAGGTTGAGATCCAGAACACATCGGTCGATGTTGTCAGTCTCCAGCACGTCTATGGCTTCCTGGTGGCTTTGTGCAAGCCGTGACTCAATGCCATGACGATTGAGAGAGCGCTGGAGCACCTGCAGGAAGGCATTGTCGTCATCAATTAGCAGCCAGACCCGGTGTTCGCTCACGATCCGAACTCCCCTTGTCGGTGTTTATCGGCTGCCACCGGCAGGTCAATAATCATGGTTGTGCCTCCAGATCCTGCCCGTGCCCTCAGGTTGCCCCCGAGGCGCTGGATGGTGGCGTTAGACAGGAACAGGCCAACCCCGAGACCATTCTCTGAACTCACAACCTGTTCGCCGAGGGCGCCTTCCAGTTCAGACTCCAGGCCATCGCCATGGTCCTCGATAATCAATTCCAGCCTGCTTTCATTTTCCTCCCGGGCACTGATACCGACCCAGGTCGGGCTGGCCGTGACCGCGTTGGCGAGCAGGTTTAAAACCGCCTGATCAAGCGTGGCATCCACTGCCACCGGGCAGTGGGGAACCGGCTGGTACCATTCAATCGCTGCACCTGGCCAGAGCAAAGTAGCGGACTCCCGCAGGCGCAGCATCCAGTCACTCGCCGTCAGGGTTTCAAGCTGGGCGGCTTTCGCCTGCATAGCCGCTGCAGACAGTTGTTGCAGGTGATTGCTGCAGAGCCCGAGTTGTTGTTCCATCAATGCAAGGTCATCTGAAAACGGAACGTCGCCGGGCGCGGAGGATTTCATCTCCTCCACCAGCAGGGTCATGGTGTTGAGCGGTGTTCCCAGGCGGTGGGCGACTGCGGCGGCAGACAGCCCCAGAGCTATAATCTGTTCGTCCCGCAGGCGGATTTCCCGTATCTGAGCCAGTTGGGACTGTTGCTGGCGCAGGCGCCGGGAAAGCGCACCGACAACGAGGAGCAGAATTATGGCGGTCGCGGCAAAGGTTACCCACATACCGACCAGGTGCAGCTGGGCCAGGTTGGCGCTGTGGTGGTCGTGGGTGACCGGGGTATGCCAGATGACCAGTGAGGTATAGATTGCGATACCGGCGATGGTAACTGCGATGCTCTGAGCCAAGGGTACCAGAATGATGGCAACGGCAATGGGTAGCAGCAATAGCGAAATAAGGGGATTGGTATAACCGCCGGTCAGAAAAAGCCAGGCGCCGATCAGCAGCAGATCGACAGTCAGAACCAGGCTGACTGTCGCCGTGGAGCGGGGTGGCCGCCGGGTAAACCAGAGCCAGGCCAGAATTGCCACAACAGCATAAACCAGGCAAACAATCAGGGCCTCCGCACGGTGTGCCAGAGTGACCATGGATTCTGCGACAGCGATGGTAACCAGCTGGATCGCAACAAGCGTCAGCCGCATGCCCAACAAATAACGGGCAGTTTGTTGAAAACCGGTCTGTGAGTGGGTTAGCCATTCCATGGGCGGGATTCTATCAGCAGACACCGGGGCCCGGTGGGAAAATGTGCGAATGATTGCCGGGGGTCAATCAGTGAAGTAACAGATCAGTTGCTGGCGGACGATATCGCCTCGCAAATGAAGTGGCCGGTCCGTGAGGTCATGAACCCGGATCGCACTGCCAGGGGATGGTATTTGCGCCGCTGAGGCAGATGTTTTCTCCAGATGTTCCGGAAAATACTGGCAGTGACTGGTTTGCGGAAACAGGGCGGCATAGGCAACGCCGGTTTCCACCAGATCCTGGAAAAAATGCGATCCGTAAGACAGGTCCGGAATCATCTGACCGGCACTTTCTGACACTTCCACCAGCGCGGCTATGCCGGCAATGTCTGAAAAACGGGCGGGAACGCCCAGCTCCGGGCTGCTGGTGCCCCACCGGCCCGGGCCGATCAGCAACGTCGGAGTATTGGAGGATCGAACCTGTTCACCAACCAGCCGGGCGACCTCGTAGCGCTGATTGGAATTAAGCCTGGCGTAGATCGGCCCGTCCACACGGATCACCCGTTGGATAGTCAGGTTGATGTTGCCGCCCATAAAGTGCCCTTTGGTACGGAACAGAATCCTTTCTTCCGGTAGTGAGTCCGGGATGTTCACCGGCCCTGTTTCCCCGACAGTTGCCAGCGGCCGACACTGCACCAGATTGAAGGATGGATCGCCATGGTCATCCAGGTGCAGGGTGAACTCCACATCCACCGGGTGTCGATAGCCCGCTTCCAGAGCCTGCAGCATGGAAGAAAGCCTTGAAATAAAGGCACCCTGTTGCACCAAGGGCCGAAAAGTCAGGCGCCAGACCGGGCCTTCCAGCCCGATCTGTTCAGCGCTCATGGTCGCCGCCCGGTCCACTTCCGCCAGGTGGGCCATGGGCAGGCCGGTGGTGTTTTCCAGTAACTGGCTGAGCGGGCGGGTGCTCAGGGTTCCGTCGTGCAGGTCCAGCAGATCCACCAGGTGCTGTGAGAACTGATAGGATTCGTCCTGGTTTCGAAAAGGCTGCCGCATGGGCTGGTCCAGGGCCATTACGCAGGCGTGATCCCCTTCGATCCGATCCACCGCCCGGGTACCAAGCCCCATGACCAGCCTGACCATTCCGGCTTTCGGGTCCATGGTGTTGTCCCACGCGAAGGTATTGCGGGAGACCCCCACGCCTGCTGCATCCGGCAGGTAGTAACGACCATGAAAACGGCCGTTGACCCTCTGGATCAGCAATGCCATGGGCTCCTCCCGCTGGTCCAGCCCGCGCTGTTGGCGGTAACGCAGGGCATCGTCACTCATGGAGGAGGCATAGACCTGGCGAATAGCATTCTCCAGTGCTGCCAGCCGTTGCTCCGGCGAGCCCTGGTTGACCAGGAATACGCTGTCGTACTTGCCGGCAAAGGCATTTCCGAAACCGTCTTCCTGCAGGCTTGATGAGCGTACCAGTATCGGATACTGGCCGTAGTGATCCAGCAACCGCTCCAGCTCGGTCCGGACTTCGTGGGGGAAGCCGCCGGCGATTATGCCTTCTCGCAATGCCGGAGCTTCCGTCAGATATCCGTCTTCGGACCGCTGGCGCATGATCGATGGCCACAGCCTGTTATGTACCAGGAATGCGTAGTAAGCGTCGGTGCCAAGATAGCTGGAATCGTGGGGCTCCAGATATTGTTGCCACAACTCCGGGCATTCTTTGAGCAGGATGTTCCGGGCAATCAGCATGCCGGTGGCTTTGCCACCGATATAGCCGCTACCGACCATCCGGCTGCGGATGCCCAGCAGATCTTCCAGTGACAGGTAGCGCCGTGCCAGTTCCAGTATCTGCGGATCCCGGCTGATCAGTACCTGCAGCACCTGCTCCTGTAAATCGGTGATGCAGCCCTCATCCTGTTCAGACAGCGCCCGGCTGGCCTCCTGAAACAGCCGGTCCCAGTAATCCAGTAGCGGCTGGCGGTGCAGGTGTTCAAGCTCGAGATCTGCCTGTAGCCGGGTAGCGTCACTGCTGTCGGTAATGGGCCGGAACTGCCCGTCCTGCTCCCGGTGGGGCAGGAACATGGTGGGAGACTGCCGGCGCCAGGCCTTGGTCGGGTGAATCTGCACGTTGTCGCCATGGCGTTGCACGTCGATCATCACCTGGGTGGTCTCGCGGATGCGATCCAGGGTCATGCGGGAATGTCGGTCGGGGTGCAGGGCAAACCAGGCCACGGTGTCCAGTTCGAACAGGAACGGGCACACCACCCGGAAGAAGTTGCCCACCATGGCATCGGTGGCCCAGGCATTGAGCAGCTCACTGAGGCTGTCGCAGACGTAAAACGCACCGCGGCCGTGCTGTTCTATAAGGTGCCAGACCCGGCTGGTAAAGCTCTCGAAGCCGCCCAGTGCGTCGATCCTGATGGTGCGAACGGCAGGATGTTCTTCGATGATGGGCGGGTGTTCGCCAAAGCGGAGATAAATGATTTGCCGGCCGGTGTCGGCGGCGGCATCCAGAAAGGGGAGTACGAACCGACGGTAGTCATTCAGATCCGAGACCCGCCAGACCACGTTGTCACCGATTCGCAGACTGTCCAGAACCTCGTCCAGCCCGGTCAGGCCGGTGGATATCCGGTCATCAGGCTGGAGAAGTTCTTTATCAGTCATGGCTGGATCAGATCACGCCCATGGCGTCCATCGCCCTGGCAACGCGGAGGAAACCGGTGACGTTGGCACCCAGCACATAGTTGCCTTCCGAGCCAAACTCGGCAGCCGTTTCGTAACAATTCTTGTGGATATCAATCATGATTTCCTCAAGGCGTTTCTGGGTGTAGTCGAAGGTCCAGGAATCCCGGCTGGCGTTCTGCTGCATCTCCAGTGCGGACGTGGCAACCCCGCCGGCGTTGGCGGCTTTGCCCGGGCCATAGGCTATGCCGGCTTCCTGGAACAGAACAATGCCTTCCGGTGTCGTCGGCATGTTGGCACCCTCGGCGACGGCGATACAGCCGTTTTCAACCAGGGTTCTGGCGTCTTTGCCATTGAGCTCGTTCTGAGTGGCGCAGGGTAGAGCAACGTCGCAAGGCACGCTCCAGATATTGCCGCCTTCCACATACCTGGCGTCTTGATGGAACTCAGTGTAGGCGCTGATTCGGCGGCGCTCCACTTCCTTGATGCGCCGGAGGGTCGGAAGGTCAATGCCCTTCTCGTGAACAACCATACCCTGGGAGTCGGAACAGGCAATGACCTTTGCTCCCAGTTCGTGGGCTTTTTCAATGGCGTAGATCGCCACGTTGCCGGAACCGGACACCACTATTGTTTTACCTTCCAGAGAGTCGCCACGGGCTTTCAACATTTCGTGGGTAAAGAACACGGTGCCGTAACCGGTCGCTTCGGTACGGGCACGGCTGCCGCCCCAGTCCAGACCTTTACCGGTGAATACACCCAATTCATAGCGGTTAGTGATGCGCTTGTACTGGCCGAACAGGTAGCCGATCTCACGGCCACCCACGCCGATGTCGCCGGCCGGCACATCGGTGTATTCGCCCAGGTGGCGATACAGTTCGGTCATCAGGCTCTGGCAGAAACGCATCACTTCGTTGTCGGATTTGCCTTTCGGGTCAAAGTCACTGCCGCCTTTACCACCGCCGATCGGCAGGCCGGTCAGGGCGTTCTTGAAGATCTGCTCGAAGCCGAGGAACTTGATGATGCCGAGATACACCGACGGATGAAAACGCATGCCGCCCTTGTAGGGCCCCAGGGCACTGTTGAACTCGACACGGAAGGCGCGGTTGATGTGAATCTCGCCCCTGTCGTCCTGCCAGGGCACCCGGAAAATGATCTGGCGCTCGGGTTCGCAGATGCGCTGGATGATTTTCTTGTCGGCAAACTCCGGGTACTTCACCAGAACGGGGCCGAGGGTTTCCAGAACCTCGTGGACTGCCTGGTGGAATTCGCTCTCGCCGGGATTACGATGCAGTACATCCTGGAAGATAGGCTCCAGTTTTTCGTCGAGTTTTGCTGTCATGGGAATGCTTCTCGGAATACGCGTATTGAAGACTGGTTAAAAATACAGTCGGCCAAAAAAGGCCATAGATTGCACCATAGCGGGGCACTTATTGGCAAGTTCGAAAAGAAATATCCTTACCGTATTTTTTGGAGTACTTCGGGGAGTACCCCGAAAGGGGTGCGGCATTGTGTCTCAAGCCATGGAGAGGTTGGCGGCATACACTTCTGCCTGTTCAACAGATCTCGGTAACGACTCGTGCATCCAACAAGGACCACTTTCAGATGGTAATCAGACACCTGGCTCGTTGTATCGGCCTGAGCATGGCCAGCTGTGCCGTTATCCCGTTCGTTCAGGCTGAGCCAGAGCCGGCCGATCCTTTGCTGATAAGGGTAACTGAGGGCCGCTCTCCGGAAATCGCCCGGTTGAATGGGGCTGCAGTGAAACCCGAGCCGGTGGGGCGCCTGTCCGCCAATCCCTCGGTTTCGCTTTCCCGCATGGGTGGTCGGGGACTGGATCCTGTTGTCCGGGGGCAGGGCCAGGAACGGGTAGATGTACTTCTGGATGGAATCCGTGTGGAAGGCGCCTGCCCCAACCGCATGGACCCACCCACCAGCCGCCTGAGTGCAGCGCTGGCGCCCCTGCTGGAGGTGCGCACCAGCAATCAGACGCTGCGTTGGGGGCCGATAACCGGCGGTCAGGTCATTGCGACTACCGCGGCCCCGGCGTTCAATAACGCTGCAACAACCGGACACCTGACGTTGGGAGGCGCCGACAATGGCAATGGCAAACTGGTTAATGGCGGTGCAGCGGTCGGGAGCGAGAGCGGATGGCTGCGTCTGGCTGGTGGCTATGATGAGGCCGACGACTACGAGGACGGCGACGGCAATGAGGTCCGCAGTGCCTACAAGAATGCCGAGGCACGCATGGACACAGCCTGGAGAGCGGACAACGGCTTCTATATCAAGGGACTGGTGAGTCGCCAGGAAGAACGGGATGTGAAGTATGCGGGTTCCGGCATGGACGCGCCGAAAACCGATACGGATATTCTGCGCTTTGAACTTGGCGCACCGGTGGCCAACGGCGACTGGAGCCTGCTGGCCTGGCAGGCCGATGTGGACCACATCATGGATAACTTCAGCCTCCGTGATGCCAATATGAAAATGCTTACCGCGTCCGAGACCCAAACCCGGGGCCTCCGGTTTACCCTGGATCAAAGCCCGGATGCCAGAACCGACTGGGCCATCGGCGCGGATGTTGAAACCAACAACTGGCACGCGGAGCGATTCGGTGGTGCTGATCTCGACATGCTCACTTCTGTGCTCTGGCCCGATGTGGACCGGGACCGGTTCGGTGTTTTTGGTGAACGATTCTACCGGGTAACGCCAACCCTTCAGCTGGGGGGCGGTTTGCGCTATGACCGGGTGGAAATGACCCCGGCAGCGGCGGACCGGGGGTTCGGCAGTGGCATGATGGCCATGTCTGCATCCGATGCCTATCAGGCAATCTATGGCACCTCCAATACCGAAGTGACCGATGATAATTTCAGCGGGTTTGCCAGCAGCGACTGGCGATTCTCATCCGTTCAGTCGATGGCGGTTACTGCGAGCCACAGTGTGCGAAGCCCGGGCGTGACCGAGCGTTACATTGCCAGCTGGAACAATATGGATTCGTCGAAGCGCTGGGTTGGTAATCCTGCCCTTGATACCGAGAAGCACCACAAGCTGGAACTGGCGTTGCCGGGCCGCAGTAACGGCTGGCACTGGCGGCCGGCGGTCTGGGTTGATCAGGTAGATGATTTTGTCCTTCGTACCCGCAATGAGGACCAGGTGAGCGTCTACCGCAATATCGATGCCCGCTTGCTGGGTCTGGAGGCTCAGTTGGGGTGGAGCAATGGTACCTGGAGTACCAACAGCAGCCTGGCCTCGGTTCGCGGTGAAAACCGGGACGACAACAAGGCCCTGCCGCAGATTCCCCCGGTGCAGTTCGTCCAGACCCTGGGCTGGCAATACCAGGGCCATGCGGTTGAGGCAGAGTGGGTGCTGGCCCGCAGGCAGGATCGCATTGACCAGGAATCCGGCCAGGACCCGGGCACCTCACCGGGCTACGGTGTTTTCAATCTCACGGGTAGCCACCCGCTGGCGGATTATCTGAGTGTAAGCTGGGCCGTGGATAACCTGTTTGACAATACCTGGGCGCCGCATGTGAGCAGGGCCAATACTGATCCGTTCAACCCGGAAGCCGTAAGAGTTAATGAGCCTGGCAGGACCCTGCGTGCCGCACTGACAGCCAGGTGGTAAAAATGGCGGTTGCCCGCATCTCATAGCTGGCGGGTGACTTTGTGCCCCGAGTGGAATCAACTATTTCACCCGGGGCTTTTTTGTCCGAGCTCAATGTTAGACGCCTGCCTGCCTGTTAAACTTGTATTATTTCATAGAATAACCATATAACTTATTGTGAGGTTGGCATGTTTTCCCCGCGTCGCCTTTTCGTCACTCTATTGATGTTGTCTCCTGTAATGGCAGCGGCGCAACTTGCCTTCGAAACAGTGGAGCGCCGGTTGTTTCAGGAAACCATCCATCTGGATGGCGTGATTGAAGCAGTTCAGCAGAGTACCGTGTCGGCCCAGACCAGTGGTACTGTCAGGAGCCTGCCCTATGATGTGGACGACTCGGTTGCCGCTGGCGACCTGATCGTGCAGCTGGAGGACAGTGAGCAACGCTCCCGCCTTCGTCAGGCCGAGGCCGGATTGGAAGAGGCTGAAGCATCGCTTTCCGATGCGCAGCAGCAGTTCGGGCGGGTGGAGTCGGTTTACGAACGCGGACTGGTATCCCGCCAGGAGTTTGATCAGGCACGGAATAACCTGGCTGCTGCCCGGGCAAGGGTGGAACGGGCCAGCGGCGCGGTTGCCGAGGCCGAAGAACAGCTGTCCTACACCCGTGTCGTGGCACCCTACGGTGGTATTCTTACTGAGCGTCATGTTGAGGTGGGTGAGTCGGTCAACCCCGGCCAGCCCCTGCTCAGCGGGCTATCCCTGGAACAGCTCCGGGTGGTGGTGGATCTGCCACAGAAGTACGCAGAACTGGCCCGCACCGAGCGCCAGGCCCGGGTTACCCTTGCCGATGGCCGGGTGCTGGAAACCGGTGAGATGACCTTTTATCCCTACGCCAATCCTAAAACCCACACGTTCCGGCTGCGCATGCGGCTGAACGAACCCAACGGCTCCCTGTTCCCCGGCATGCTGGTGAAGGTCGGTGTGCCCGTTGCCCGTCGCGAGGCTCTCTGGGTACCAGCCAGCAGCCTGATTCAGCGCAGCGAACTGAGAGCGGTATTCGTACTGGATGATGAGGATCGGCCCCGGCTCCGCCAGGTACGTGCGGGTGTGCAGGAGGATAGCCAACTGGAAATTCTGTCGGGGCTGAGTGAGGGCGAACGGGTGGTGGCCAACCCCTCCGAACTGGTAGGCAGTGATCGACTGAACCTGGTCAGCGATTCGGTAGAGGAGGCGAATCAGTGAGCCGGGAACTGCCGCCTGTAGGTCCTTCCGGAGCCATTGCCCGGGTTTTCCAGAACAATCATCTTACACCGTTACTCGCCATTCTTGCGATTATCCTCGGTGTTATGGCGGTGGTCGTCACCCCGAAGGAGGAAGAGCCCCAGATTGACGTCACCATGGCGGATATCATGGTGGCCTTCCCCGGCGCCAGTACCCGTGAAGTGGAGAGCGCGATCGCCACGCCCGCCGAGCAGGTGATGAGCGAGATCCAGGGCGTGGAGCATGTCTATTCGGTGTCACGACAGGGCCAGGCAGTGATCACTGTCCAGTTCGAAGTAGGCATTCCGCGCCAGGAGGCACTGGTCCGGCTTTATAACCAGGTTTACTCGAATCAGGACTGGCTGCCAGCCAACCTGGGCGCGACCCAGCCGGTGGTCAAACCCAAGGGCATTGACGATGTTCCGGTCATGACCCTGACTCTTTTTGATCCGGTCAATGGCCACACTGGCGAGGAACTTACCCGCCTCGCCCATATGCTGGAAGTAGCGCTGAAGCGGGTGCCGGGCACCCGGGATGTTTATACCACGGGCGGTATCCCTGACCGGGTGGATATCCGTTTCGATCCTGCCCTGCTGGCGGGCTTCAACCTCACCATTGACGACATTCGCAATGCCCTGTCCGCTGCCAACACCAGCAGCCAGGAAGCCCGGGTAACCCGGGATAATCTTTCCATTCCGGTGCAGGCAGGAACCCTGCTGGAATCGGTCGGTGACGTCCGCCGGCTGGTGGTGGGCATGCACAATGGTGCCGCGGTTTATCTGGAAGATGTGGCGGATATCAGCCGGGGAGGTACCGTGGCTGACCAGAGCGTGATGACCGGTTTCGGGCCGGCCTACGCGGACCGGAAAGCGGACCGTCCCGGAGAAGTATACCCGGCTGTCACTCTCGCTATTGCCAAAAAACCTGGCGAAAACGCCGTCAATATCACCAAAGCCATCGAGGAACGGATTGACCAACTGCGCAATCGCGCCTTGCCGGCGGATGTGGAAGTGCTGGTCACCCGGGACTACGGCGATACCGCTTCCCAGAAAGCTCGCAAACTCATCACCGACCTGATTTCCGCCACACTGTGTGTGGTGTTGCTGGTGCTGGCGGCCATGGGCTGGCGACAGGCCCTGATTGTAGGCCTGGCTGTTCTGATTACTTTGTTGCTGACGCTGGTATTTTCCTGGGCCTGGGGCTTCACCCTGAACCGGGTCTCCCTGTTTGCGCTGATTTTCTCCATCGGGATACTGGTGGACGACGGCATCGTGATCACCGAGAACATCAACCGCCGGATCCGGAACTCCCGGCACGCGGTAAAGGACATTATTCCCGTTGCCGTCGATGAGGTGGGTACCCCCACCATCATGGCCAGCCTGACCATCATGGCGGCGCTGATTCCGATGGCATTTGTCAGCGGCCTGATGGGCCCCTACATGAGCCCCATTCCGATTAACGCCTCGGCGGGCATGGTGCTGTCCCAGATCGTTGCATTCGTGGTAGCACCCTGGCTTGCCTTCCGACTACTGAAACACAAGAAAGGTGAAATGGCGGCGGAAGCGGATGAGGCTTCCAGTTCTGCAGACGGCGTCAGCCCTGTGTCGCTGCGAATTTTCCGTACCGTGTTGGGTCCGTTCCTGGGCGACCATCCCTGGCGGCGTCGTTTTTTGGGCCTGGGTGTGGTGGGCCTGACGCTTGCCGCCGCCTCACTGCCAGTTTTCCTTGCCGTTATCCTGAAAATGCTGCCGTTCGATAACAAGTCCGAACTTCAGGTCGTGGTGGATATGCCTGAACGTACCCCGATGGAACAGACCCAGCGGGTGCTGATGGAGATGGGAAGCCATCTGGAGACGATAGAGGAAGTGGCCAACTGGCAGACCTACGCCGGCACTGCGGCCCCCATCAATTTTAACGGCCTGGTGCGCCAGTATTACCTGCGTGGCGAGCCTTATCATGGCGATATTCAGGTGAACCTGAGCCATGAGGAAAACCGGGATCGCCAGTCCCATGATATCGCCCAGTCCTTGCGCGGGCCGCTGACCGAGATCGGCGACAGGTACGGTGCCAGCGTGAAAATCGTGGAGGTGCCGCCGGGGCCGCCGGTGTTGTCTCCGGTGGTCGCCGAGATCTACGCGGTGGATGAAGAGCGCCGGGCAGAGCTGGCTCGCACAGTGGCAAAGGGAATGGCTGACGTCGACGGGCTGGTGGATATCGACACTACTCTCGAGGCGCCAACCCGGCAATGGGAAGTGGTGGTGGACCGTGACCGCGCAGCAAGGCTCGGAGTCTCTCAGGCGCAGGTGGTTGGTGCCCTCGGGACCGCCCTGGGTGGAAGCAGCGTCAGCTTCCTCCACGATGACCACGCCAAATACCCGGTGCCGATCCGGGTGATTCTGGATGAGGGAGCCAAAGCCCAGCCTTCAGTATTGCTTTCCATCCAGGTGCGCAGTCGCAGCGGAAATCTGGTTCCGCTGGCCAGTATTGCCGATGTCCGCGAGGCCGACTGGATGGGGGCGATCTATCACAAGGATCTGCTGCCGGTGACCTATGTAACAGCCGATATGGCCGGGAACATTGATTCTCCGTTGTATGGCATGTTCGATATGGTCGAGCGTCTCAAACAGCAGGAAGGTGCCCCGGAGCAGTATTTTATTGATCAGCCTACGCTGCCTGAAAAAGGCACCCTGAAATGGGACGGCGAATGGCAGATTACCTATGAAACCTTCCGGGATATGGGGGCCGCCTACAGCGTGGGCGTGTTCATGATCTTCGTACTGCTGGTGGCACAGTTTCGCTCCTACATTCTGCCGCTGGTGATCATGGCGCCCATACCGCTGACGCTGATTGGGATCATGCCCGGCCATGCGTTGTTGGGGCGTGAGTTCACGGCAACCAGCATGATCGGCATGATTGCCCTGGCCGGTATCATCGTGCGCAATTCGATTCTGCTGGTGGTCTTTATCCGCCAGCTGCTTGATGAGGGTGTGGAACTGGGCGAAGCCGTGGTTCTGGCCGGTGCGGTGCGGATCAAGCCTATTGCCCTGACCGCTATTTCAGCGATGGTGGGTGCTTACTTTATTCTTAACGATCCGATATTCAATGGACTGGCAATCTCACTGGTGTTTGGATTGGCCATGTCCACTTTGCTGACCGTGGTTGTTGTGCCCTTGCTTTACTACACCCTGGCGCGCTGCCGGTGGGTCTGATCAGGTCTGGGCTGGTACCACTGATTCAGCAATAGCGTGGATTATCTGGTTGCGGCCGGCATCCTTGGCTGCATAAAGCCGGGTGTCTGCTGCTCGAACCAGCTCACGCAGGGTGTCGCCATCTGGCCCCAGTTCGGCAATCCCGCCACTGAGAGTCAGGCGGATCACGTTGGCATTGATGGTAAGCGGTTCAGATGCGACGGCGATACGGATCTTCTCGGCCACTTCCAGGGCCTGCGCGCTGTTGGTGTTGCTGAGCAGAATGCCGAATTCCTCGCCTCCGAGGCGCGCAGCCAGGTCGGTAGCACGCAGGCAGTTCCGGAAAATGCGGGCGACGTGTTGCAGCGCCAGGTCGCCGGTTTCGTGGCCATGGTCGTCGTTGACGTCCTTGAAGTGGTCCAGGTCGAGAACCAGAACCGACATCGGCGAGCCGTATCGCCTGGACCGGTGCTTTTCGCGCTCGAAAATATCGCTGAGTCGGGCACGGTTGGCCAACCCGGTAAGCGGGTCGGTCTGGGCAATCTTCATGAGTTCGCGCTCGGACGTTTCACGGGTGACTTCGTATACATGGGAAAACACCAGAATGCACAGGGAGATCACGGCGATATTGGTGATTGGCAGAGCCTGCATCATGTCCGGCTGGTGCTGATGCCGAAGGAGGAAGATGACTGCTGCGATCCCCATATAGATAACCGAAATCGCCAGCCCGAGTCGTCGCCCCATTAACAGGTGAGAGATAATCGGTATCAGCAGGACCCAGGCATGCACTGCGGAGGTGGCCCGTGGTGCGGCCATTGCGAACACCATGGCGGTGAAAAATGGAATCAGGTAGGCGATGATCCAGCGTTCCAGGTGACGCGTGTGACGGATCGCCCGGTAAACGATGATGGAATAGACGCCCATCGCAATTTCGACAAAGGCAAGCGGATAACTGCCTTTGAGAAGATTCATCGACGAAAACAATGTGGCGCCAATAACACAGATCACCAACAGTGCCTTCAGGACCGCCTTGCGGTAGGGGCGCGCCAGTTCTTTCAGGGGGTCTTTGTAGCTTTCCATGCGCGGCATCTGTGGCGGTCGGGCGCGGGCTGAACCCGGACCCTGAGATGTGTAGATAATATAAGCACAAGCAAGAAGCGTGAATTAGATCAGATTTCCAACAGGAAGTGGTATTGATTAAGACTAAAGTCTTATGCTTTCTGACAATAACCCGACATGCGCTATATTGGCGCACCGCATAGTGACTGGCCGGAGAACCATGATAAAACGAATCACTCCCCTACTGATACTTGCCATCGGTGTTGCCGGTTTTCTTCTGCTCAAAGCCACCCGGCCCGAGCCGGAAACGGTCAGCGCACGGGAACGCAGCTGGCTGGTCGAGGTGATGACGGTGGCACCGGGTACCCATACGCCGGTATTGCCCCTTTATGGCGAGCTTGTGGCACCGGAGCAGACCAACGTAGCCGCGCCGCTGGCAGGGCGGATTGGAAGCCGGCCGGTGCGGGAGGGGCAGCGAGTGAAAGCGGGGGAGCTGCTGGTCGCCCTGGACAGCGCGGACGTTTCGCCACTGGTCGATCAGGCCGAGGCGGATGTAAAAGACCTTGAGGCCCAGCTGTCGTCGGAACGGGTGCGCCATGCCAATGATCGCGAGGCGCTCGAGGGTGAGAAGGCTATCCTGGAAAACGCCAGACGGCAGTTTGAAAGAACACAGTCTCTGGTGAACCGTAATCTGTCTTCGCGGGAAGCACTGGATGCCGCCTCTGATACGCTGGCACGTGCCCGACTGACGGTCAGCGCCCGGCAGCGGGCGGTCGATGAGCACCCCTCCCGGGTGCAGAGCCTGGAAGCCAGGCTCGACCGGGCTCGGGCAGGCCTGGCTTCCGTGCGCAGGGACGCCGAGAGAGCCACGGTCAAAGCTCCCTTCGATGGCATTGTGACGGATATCCAGGTGGCGGAGGGAGACCGTGTATCCCAGAATGCCCGGTTGCTTTCCGTTTACCCGGACCGTGGGCTGGAGTTGAGAGCCCGGGTTCCGAATGTTTTCCGGCAGGAGCTGTTGGATGCTTTGGATTCGGGTGCTGAGTTGCGAGCGGCAAGCGCAGATGGCCAGCAGCGTTTTACTCTGTCCCGCTTTGCCGGTACCAGTGATCCTTCGGGTACCGAAGCGATCCTGACGCTCAACGGCGATGCCGGTGGCCTGCGCCCGGGTGGGTTACTTCCGGTTACGCTCGAGAGACCGCCAAGACAGGATGCCATTGCTGTTCCCTACAGTGCTCTCTACGGCAGCGATAGTGTTTACCGGATGACCGATGACGGGCGTATGCAGCGCGTAACGGTGAAGCGTCTGGGAGAGGCCAGAGGGTCGAACGGTGAGCGCTATGTGCTGGTGTCGGCTGAAGGGCTTGAGGCCGGCGACTCCCTGATTACCACCCACCTCCCCAATGCCATGACCGGATTGAAGGTGGAACTTGCCGGCGCCGCGCAGGAAGCGGTCGAATGAGGCGTCGCCGCGGTGTCATCGGGTTCTTTGTACACCACCGGGTGGCGGCCAATCTGGTCATGCTGGTGATGCTGCTCGGGGGCACCCTGGCGCTGACCCGGATGAACATCCAGTTCTTTCCCAACTTTGCCCTGGATATTGTCAGCGTGCGAGTGGTGTGGAGTGGCGCCTCTGCTGAAGATGTGGAACAGGGTATCACCAATCCCCTGGAACAGCGTCTTCGCAGCGTTCAGGGGCTGAAGAAGATGACGTCGACCTCCGCCCAGGGAGTGTCGTCCATCACTCTGGAATTCACTGAGAACACCAACTCAATCCAGGCCCTGGATGACGTGCGTCAGCAGGTGGACGAATTCACCAACCTGCCTGCGGAAGCGGAAGAGCCCCAGGTAACCCGCTTTGAGCGATACGAACCCGTGGGCCGGTTGCTGGTATATGGTGATATGGACCGGTCGGAGCTGCGTCAGCTGGCCTACCGGTATGAAGATGAACTGCTGTCTCGGGGCATTGATCGGGTTTCCATTCGTGGTTTGCCGGAGCAACAGATCAGCATTGATGTGCCGGTGGAACGCCTGGAGGCGCTGGGCCTGTCTCTTGACCAGATCGCTGAGCGTGTAGGGTCGGTGTCCCGTGATTTACCGGCAGGGATGATGGGGCAGCAGGACGCCACCCGGGAGCTTCGCTCGGTGGAGCAGCGTCGCAGTCCCCAGGCCTTTGAAACCATACCGGTGCTCAGTGGTGAACGTATTCAGCTGCGCCTGGGCGACATTGCCATCATCCGCCAGGAGGCGCGGGAAAGTCAGGTGACGCTGACGAGGGATGGTCACCCGGCGGTGGAGCTCCAGCTGCAGCGGGCAGAAGACGGTAACTCCCTGAAAGCGGCCGGTGTGCTTGAAGGCTGGCTGGCGGATACCCGACCGGTGCTGCCCCCGTCCGTTGAACTGGAGGTTTACGACGAAACCTGGCAATTGCTGGATGACCGCATATCCCTGTTAATCAAGAATGGCATGGGCGGCCTGGTGCTGGTTATTATCCTGCTGTACCTGTTCCTGCCGGGCCGAGTCGCCCTGTGGGTGGCCATTGGCATACCGACTGCCTTTCTCGCGGCGCTGGCGGTGCTTTGGGGAATCGGTGGCTCTATCAACATGATTTCCCTGTTCGCGCTGATTATGGCACTGGGGGTGATCGTGGACGATGCCATAGTGGTGGGGGAGGATGCTGATGCCCATGCCCGCATGGGGGAGGAGTCCATCTATGCCTCCGAGGGCGCGGCCAAACGGATGGTGTGGCCGGTTCTGGCGTCATCCCTGACCACGGTGGCAGCGTTCATGCCGCTGCTGGTGGTGGGCGGTGTGATCGGCAATATCCTTGGTGATATTCCTCTGGTAATGATCTGCGTGTTGATCGCCTCGTTGCTGGAATGTTTCATCGTGTTGCCGGCTCACTTGCGTCATGCCTTCATTCCCGGCAAACGCAAGCAGAGGGAAGCCGGCCCGGTGGAGCGCCTGCGTAAACGGTTTGAGTCAGGCTTTGATCGTTTCCGTGAAGGGCCCTTCCGGAAGGTGTCCCGCTACACGCTGCAGCATCGTGGCCTTACCCTGTCTTCAGCCCTGGCGGTGGCGCTGCTCACCGTGGGGTTACTCGTTGGCGGTCGGCTGGGGTTCAACTTCTTTCCCACACCGGAGCCCTCGGTGCTCTATGCCAACGCCAGTTTTGTGGCCGGAACCAACCGGGAAACTGTGGACGACTTTGTCGCTGAAATGCAACGGAAACTGAACGAAACCGAGGCGGCGCTGGGTGGTGATCTGATCCTGCACGCTGTTGCCAATCACGGTACCAGCCAGGGCGCCGAGGGCACCACACGCTCTGGCGATGAGCTGGGCTCGATCATGGTGGAGTTGGTGCCATCGGACCGCCGTCCGGTTCGCAACCCGGAATTCATCACTACCTGGCGGGACAGCCTGAACCGCCCCGCCGGTCTGGATAACCTCACTATCTCCGAGCGTCAGTCCGGCCCGCCGGGCAAAGATGTGAACGTGCGGCTGACGGGAGAGAACGCCATTGACCTCAAGAAGGCTGCAGAAACCCTCAATGAGTCATTACGTACCCTGCCTGGCGTGCTGGATACCGAAGACGACATGCCCTGGGGGCGCGAGCAGCTTATCTATCAGGTCAGCGCCCATGGTGAGGCGTTGGGGCTGAGCACCGATGATCTGGGGCGCCAGTTGCGGGCCGCGTTTGACGGCCGTATTGCCCAGATTTATCAGGATGGGCGCGATGAAGTGGAAGTGCGGGTGCAACTGCCCCGTGACCAGCGTGAAAGCATGGCAACCCTGTCGCAGCTGACGGTGCGGATACCCGACGGACGCTTTGTGCCGTTGGCCCAGGTCATGAACCTGGACCATCGTCAGGGCTTTCAGGCTTTGCGGCATGCCGAGGGGGAGCTGTCGGTAGAAGTCACTGCTTCCCTGAACACCCGCATCAGTACCGCTGACCAGATCATTGCCAGCCTGGAAGAGAACGTACTGCCGTCGCTGGCCAGCCAATACAACCTGCGATACAGCTTTGAGGGCCGGGCAGCCGACCAGCGTGAAACCATGGAGGATATGCAAACCGGGCTGATCATCGGTCTGGGGCTGATGTATGTGGTTCTGGCCTGGGTGTTCGCATCCTGGAGTATGCCATTGATTGTGATGGCCATTATTCCTTTTGCTCTGGTTGGGGCACTGATCGGCCACTGGTTGATGGGGCTGCAGCTCACCATTCTTTCGCTGTTCGGCCTGTTCGGTCTTTCCGGCATAGTGGTCAATAACGCGATCATTCTCGTAGCTTTCTATAACCAGCAGCGGGAGAAGGGCCTGGGTATTACTGATGCCCTCAACGAGGCGGCGGTGCAGCGGGTGCGCGCGGTGCTGCTCACTTCCCTGACCACCATTGGCGGTCTGCTGCCGCTGTTGTTTGAAACCTCACTGCAGGCACAGTTCCTGATCCCCATGGCTACCTCTATTGCCTTTGGCCTCGGGCTGTCGACCCTGCTGGTGCTGGCGGTGATCCCGGCGTTACTGTCTTACCTTGAGCAGTTCCGCGAGTGGCGGGCTTACCGCCGGGGTGAAGAGCCTGAACCCACGATTCAGCGGAGCGTGTGATGTCGAGCCCGGTACTGGCCGTTGACGGATTGAGCAAAAAATTTATCAGCGCCGGGCAACGGGTGCCGGTGCTCAGTGGTCTGACGCTGGGTGTTCATTCGGGGGAGTCCCTGGCGATTGTGGGGCGCTCGGGATCTGGCAAGAGTACGCTGCTGAATCTGCTTTGCGGCCTGCAAAAGCCGGACGAGGGAGCCATCACCGTAGTTGGAGAATCGTTCGACAGCTCCGGCAACAGCGACTCCGATGCACGTTGGGCAGAGCTGAGGCGACGCTCCATCGGTGTGGTGTTCCAGGATGCTAACCTGATGCCGGCCCTGTCGTTGTTGGAGAATGTTCGCCTGCGGGCTCACCTGGCCGGCCTCACGGCGGGTGGTGAGCGTGATTGGCTGGAGCGCTTGGGGTTAGGCGCTGAAGCTGACCGTTATCCGGACCAGGTTTCCGGCGGCCAGGCCCAGCGCGCTGCCCTGGCCATGGTATTCGCCATGGCACCGGCTCTGATACTGGCGGATGAGCCGACCGGCAGTCTTGACCGCCACACCGCCGATGAGGTGGCCGAGTGCCTGTTCACGATGCAACGGGACACCGGATGTGCCCTGATTCTTGCTACCCACGACACCGCATTGGCCACCCGTTGCGACCGGTTGCTCGATCTGAGCGCTGTTAAACCGAGTGGGGCTGGGTAACCCATGATGCTGGTACGGGCCTTCGTCAGTCATTACCGCCGGCATCCGATTCAGCTCGCGGCGCTGGCGATGATGATTGTGCTGGCCACCATGCTGTGGACGGGCGTCACCGTATTGACCGATCAGGCCCGCAACAGTCTGTTCCAGAGTGAGGAGGCGGTGGCAGCCCGGGTCCACGTGGTGCGCTCCGATGGTGAGCCAATCGGTGTTAATGACTTTGTCGCGCTACGATTGGCTGGCGCGTGTATCGCGCCCTGGCTAGAGATACAGCGCCCGCCCCCGGAAGGTCGGGTGATCGGTATCGATCTGCTGGCTATGGGCTGCTTTGGCGATGCAGCGCCCGGGGGTGAGGCGGGCACGCTGGACGGTGCGCCTTTTGTTGATATCAGCGAAGCGGTGAGGCTTTCCGGTGAAGAATATGACAGCCGGCTTTACTTACTTGCCGCGAGTGAAAACCCGGCGTTGCCTGACGGCTACGCCCTGCGTGAATTTTCACTGGGCCCCGCCACGGGTGAGCTGGCGGACAGCTTTCTGCTCAATCTGGATGCCCTGAGCCTGCTGGTACTGCTGATCACCGGGCTGCTGGTTCGTAGCGTGCATCGTTTGGGCATTGCCCAGCGCCAGCACAGCTTTGACCTGCTGCATCGATTCGGGGTGCCCCGTCGGCGGGTACGTCAATTGTTGGCGCTGGAGTTGGTGGTGCTGACCGGTGTTTGCGTGCTGCCCGGGCTATGGTTGGGAGCTCAGCTTGCCGGAATGCTGGGCGGCGGGTTCGGGCAGGCTCTCGACAGTCTGTTTGATGTAACCCTCTACGCGGGCTCTACAGAATCCCTGCCCTGGCAGGCTGCCGGCATTATGGTCCTGCTGGTGCTTGCGGTTTGCCTGGTGGACTGGGTCGTGCCGCAGACCTGGCAGGATGCCGCCGTGTCTGGCCGTGGGCAATTGGTTGCTGTCGCGGTTCTGCTTGTGGGGCTGGCGAGCGTTGCGCTGGCCCAGGGCCTCGCCGGGGTTTTTCTGGGTACGGCGCTGGTGTTTGCCGGCACCGGCTGGCTTACGCCCGGATTGCTGGCAATATTGGCTCAAAGGCGGGCTGATGGAGCTGAAGTGTATGGAACCGGCCCGCTGATTCGCTGGCGGCTTCGGGAACTGGCGGTGATGTTCCGGCACCTGGCGCTTCCCGTGGTGGCACTGCAGTTTGCCATGGCCACGGTGCTGGCGGTGCAGGCTCTGGTGACAACCTTTGAAAACACCTTTGAAGACTGGCTGGCCCAGCGGCTGGAGGCGGAGTTTTACGTCCAGGTGCCTCCGGGTGCGGATGCGAGTCTTGCGGCGAAACGGTTGAGCGAGCTTGAAGGCATTGGGCCGTGGCATCGGGTTATCCGAGGTAAAGCGCGGATCACAGCAGGTGATTCCGGCAAAGCTATGGGCGCGGAGGGTGAAAGTGTTTCTGCGGATCTGTTCGCGCTGACGCCCATCGGTGATCTGGTGTCCGACTGGACCCTGCTGGCCAGTGTCGATCAGCCCTGGCAGAACCTCGAACGCGGTGGGGTAATGATCAACGAGCAACTGGCACGCCGCCATCGGATCGAAGTGGGTGATCCCCTCAGGATCCTCCTGGCTGGCACTGAAGCCAGCACCAGCGTGGTGGCCATCTACGCGGATTATGGACGCCCGGCAGGAGAGGTATTGATGTCCGGGGCTGAACTACCAGAAAACTTCAGCGCCCGTTTTGAAAGCTTTTCGGTGAACCCCGGTGAGCTGGCTATGGCAGATATCAGCGAACAGCTGGGGAGTATCTGGAACACGCCTGAAGTAACAGTCAGGGATAACGCCAGTATTCGTGCGCTGGCCTCGCAGGTGTTCAGCCAGACCTTCCTGCTCACCCGTGCCATCAGTATATTGACCCTGGTATTGGCGGCGGTCGCCCTGCTGATCATGGGTTGGGTGTTTTTCACCACCCGGGTCTGGTACTTCCGGCTACTTGGCATCTGGGGGTTGCCAGCCAGCGCCATCCGCAGCCAACTCCGGCGCCTGTCGGTCACTCTGACTCTGACAGTCACCATCGCTGCCCTGCCACTGGGTATCTGGTTGACCTGGGTGTTGGTCAGCCGCATTAACCCGCTGGCTTTTGGCTGGTCACTCCCGATGGACCTGTATCCGTTTTTCTGGCTGGAGCTTGGCGCAATTGCAGTACTGACTGGCCTGGTGATTGCTCAGTTGATGCGCCGGCAGCTGGTTCACCGCGTGAGTGATAAGCAGGTGGAAGCATGAGGCTGTTTTCCCGATTTGTGGCGTTATTGATCGCTGCTGCTGTCGCAGCATGTTCGGATTCTTCAACAGAGACCGGCTTCGCCGGCCTGGCCCAGCAGGTTGGCGAGGTGGAGGAGTCCGGATTTCAGCAGCCGCAGCCAGGGGATACTCTGGTGTTCCCCGACGATTGGGGCCCTCACCCACAGCACCGTATTGAATGGTGGTACCTCACCGCCAACCTTGAAACCAGTGATAATCAGCCATTGGGCCTGCAATGGACCCAGTTCCGCCAGGCACTGAAACCCCGGGCTGTTGAAAGTGAACCCCCGCATCCGCAGACGTGGCCTCTTGAGGCCGCCTGGATGGCCCACGGGGCGGTATCTTATGGCGGCGAGCACTGGTTCGAGGAAAAACTGGCCAGGGGTGATGTCGGCCATGCCGGCGCAACGGTGGAGCCATTCCGGGTATGGCTGGATGACTGGCGGCTGGAGGCGACGGCAGGATCGGATGTGTGGCGCCTCCAGGTCAAAGGAGATGGCTGGAGCTATGACCTGCGGCTGATCAATACCGGCGACGTGGTCGCTCACGGCAACGATGGTTTCAGCGCCAAGTCTGCCAGTGGTGAAGGCTCCATGTATTTCAGCCTGGTGGATTTACAGATTAAGGGAACGGTGACGCTCGGCGATGAAACCCTGAAGGTTTCCGGAGTGGGCTGGTTTGACCGGGAATGGAGCAGCCAGTTTCTCAAGGCCGGCCAGCAGGGCTGGGACTGGTTTGCACTGCATCTGGAGAATGACGAAAAGCTGATGGTGTTTCGCCTGCGTGAAAACGAGGGTGCCTTTGTATCTGGCAGTTTGGTGGGTGCAGAAGGCGAGGTCGAGCCACTGAGTGGTGATGAAATGACTCTGACACCTGCGCAATGGAACGAGTCGGCTCAGGGTAGGGTTCCGGTCACATGGCGCCTGAAGATTCCGGAACAGGGGTTGAATCTGACGATTGCGGCGCCATCGGGCGACTACTGGAACGCTGGGCTGTATCCATACTGGGAAAGCCCGGTGTCCGTGACAGGTTCACACAATGGCGTGGGGTACATGGAGCTGACCGGCTACAGGGATTAAGGGGCGTGGACAGTATCAGCGAATGACCGGCGGCTGCAGCCCGGTAACAAGTTCCTGGATGCCCTGGTGCCATTGCTGGCGGAGCTGATGAAAATAATCGTTGTGCTCGTCCACACGGTCGATGAAGCAGGGTTTCAGTTCATCGTTGCGGTAGATGGCCACGTCCAGGGGCATACCCACCGACAGGTTGCTTTTCATGGTGGAATCGAAGGAGATCAGCGCGCACTGATAGGCCCGGTCCAGAGGGGAGTTGTAGTTCACCACCCGGTCGAGGATCGGCTTGCCATACTTGGATTCGCCAATCTGGAAATAGGGGGTTTCCCTGGTGGCTTCGATGAAGTTGCCTTCCGGGTAGATGTTGAACAGCCGTGCATCTTCACCCCGGATCTGACCGCCCAGGATCAACGAGCAGCTGAAATCCACGTGGTTGACCTTACCCTCCGGGTTATCACGTTGTATGACCTCGCGGATGGTTTTGCCCACGATCTCCGCCGTCTCGAACATGGAGACCGTGGAAAAAACGTTGGGCATTTCGGAACCAGCCCGTTTTTCCAGCAGGCTGATCACACTCTGGCTGGTCGCCAGGTTGCCGGCAGCCAGGACCACCAGTTCCCGTTCTCCCGGCTGTTCAAACACATGCATCTTGCGGAAGGTGGAAATCTGGTCGAAACCCGCGTTGGTGCGGGAATCGGATGCGAATACCAGGCCATCAGCCAGGCGCATCGCCACACAGTAGGTCATGGGGACTACCCTCGGGTTATAGGAATCCGCCCAGTGTAATCCTTTCTGCGAAGAAAGCATGAATTGGCGTGTGTGTTTTCAAAGCTTTTTGTTACTGGCTTTCACCCGCCATGGTTACCCAGGCCCGCGTGCGAAGGGATTCCATGCCACCGCCACTGCGAATACCACGAACCGGAGCCGCATCCCGGTAATCCAGTCCGGTTGCCAGCTTGATATGGCTCTCCGCTACATTGAGCAGATTGACCACATCAAAGGTGTGCCAGTTTCTGCCCAGCCAGGCTTCCGCCCAGGCATGGGTGGCCAGGTGGTGTTCGCTGAAGGTGTGGATGTAGCCGCTGACGTAGCGCACCGGCACGCCGATATGGCGGCAGCAGGAGATGAACACATGGGTGTGGTCCTGGCAAACTCCGGCTTTCTGCTGGAAGGCCTCCGCCGCGGTGTGGGTGACCGTGGTAACGCCGGGCATGAACTCGATATGCTCGAGGATGCGGTTCATCATCCGCACCAGGCTGCGCTTGTTGGGTGAGAACTGGCTGGCGAAGGCCTTGATGGCTTTATCGGCCTCCGTCAGCGGGGTATGGCGCAGAAATACCTCCGGTGGGAAGGGTGAGTCGTCTTTGGTCAGGGGTTTTCCGGTCAGGTCCACCACGCCCTCGGCGGTCAGGGTGATTTCAGTGACAGCCTTGTCCATGGTCATGACGGTCACCAGGTTGCCGAAACCGTCGGTCATCTGGCTGGTTTCGCCGGGGGTGGTGAGGTGCCATTCCTGAATCTTCTGCTGTGGCGTGTTGCGGGGTGTCAGCCGCAGGTACTGGATGCCGCTGTGCATGGGCGTATCGTAGGTATAAGTCGTGTCATGGCGGATGTTCAGTTTCATCATTACCACCCCATGTAGTCTTTCTGGATCTGACCGGTGATGCGCTCGATACGCTCCAGGAAATCGGTCAGATACTCGTTCAGCCCGCGTTCTTCAATGTACTCGCGGTCGCCAAAGCGGATGTTGGCGTAAAGGCTGGAGGCCAGGCGCCGTGCGCGTCGGGCCTCACCGCTCTCAATCTGCTCAAGCAGGTCGGCGATTTCCTGCAGGCAGGCATGGAGTGATCGGGGTACATCCCGCTTGAGGATCAGCAGCTCCGCCACATTCATTGGCTCGATGTTATGTCCGTAGGTGTTCTGGTAAGCCTCGAAGGCAGCCAGTGAATGCAATAGCGCCGTCCACTCAAAGAACGACTGAGTCGGATGGCCTTCCAGGGATTTGGTGGCCATGTGATGGCGAATATCCAGCACCCGTGCGGTGGTATCGGCCCGTTCAATAAAGGTGCCCAGGCGCAGAAAGTTGAAAGCATCATTGCGTAGCAGAGTGCCGTAGGCAGCCCCCCGGAACACGTGGGAGCGTTCGCGGGTCCAGTCGAACACGCGGCTGGCGTTGGACTCGGTGACGCCTTTGTGACGCAGCTCCTTGAGCTCCATCCACGCCAGGTTGATGCTTTCCCACACGTCGGCCGAGAGGTTGCCCCGCACATGCAGTGCGTTATCCCGGGCGCTGCCAATAACACTGAACACGCTGGCAGGGTGGCGGTCGTCCAGAACCAGAAAGTCGATCAGGTTCTGCGGGGTAATCTCCTCATAGAGTTCGTGATACACCTCTTGCGTGCCGGTGACCAGCAAGGGTACCGAAAGCTGCTCTTCCCGGTCTTCGGGAACGTCGATCAGCGCCATGGTCAGGCTGACATCCAGCAGGCGGGCCTGGGTTTCGGCGCGTTCCAGATAACGTGCCATCCAGAACAGACTTGATGCGGCGCGGCTCAGCATTGGTCGTCCTCCAGTACCCAGGTGTCTTTAGTGCCACCGCCCTGGGAGGAGTTCACCACCAGGGACCCCTCTTTGAGCGCCACCCTGGTGAGTCCTCCCGGGACCATCTGCACTTTTTTGCCGGAGAGCACGAACGGTCGCAGGTCCAGATGCCGCGGAGCCACACCCTCATTCACAAAGGTGGGGCAGGTGGAAAGGCTCAGCGTGGGCTGGGCAATGTAATTATCCGGCCTGGCCTTGAGCAGCGAGCGGAAGTGGCTGAGCTCTTTTTTGCTCGCCTTGGGGCCGATGAGCATACCGTAGCCGCCGGCACCCTGGGTTTCCTTGACCACCAGCTCGGGCAGGTTGTCCAGAATATAACTGAGGTCCTTGGGCTTTCTTCCCTGCCACGTAGGCACGTTCTTCAGGATGGGCTCTTCGCCCAGATAGAAGCGAATCATCTCCGGCACGAAGGGGTAAATGGCTTTGTCGTCGGCAACGCCGGTGCCCATGGCGTTGGCGAGCACCACATTGCCGGTGCGGTAAGCCGCATACAACCCCGGAACGCCGAGCATGGAGTCGGGGTTGCCGGCCAGTGGGTCGAGGAAGTCGTCGTCTACCCGACGGTAGATTACATCCACCTGCTGGGGGCCGACGGTGGTTTTCATGTAGACCTTGTTCTGGCGCACAAAAAGGTCGGCGCCCTCCACCAGTTCAATGCCCATTTGCCGGGCCAGGAAAGCGTGCTCGAAGTAGGCGCTATTGAAGCGGCCGGGGGTAAGCACCGTCACCGTGGGGTTTGGTTTCAGGGAGGCGGCGCGCAGGGTTTCACCCAGCAGAGCGGGATAATGTTCCACCGGCGCAACCGGGGCCTGGGCAAACAGCTCCGGGAACAGACGCATCATCATGCGCCGGTTTTCCAGCATGTAGGAGACGCCGCTGGGGCAGCGGAGGTTGTCCTCCAGCACGTAGAAGTCGCCATCGTTGTGGCGGATCAGGTCGATGCCCGCAATGTGGGAATACAGGTTGCGGGGCAGTTTGAGGTTTTGCATGCCGGGCTGGTACTGGGGGTTGGCAAACACCTGCTCGGCACTGATAACCCCAGCGCGGATGATGTCAAAATCGTGGTAGATGTCGAACAGGAACCGGTTCAGGGCATGGACCCGCTGGCGCAGCCCGGCCTGCAAATGATGCCAGTCGCTGGCGGAGATCACCCTTGGAATCAGATCAAAGGGGATCAGGCGGTCAGCGCCCTGGTCCTCGCCATACACATTGAAAGTGATACCCAGGCGCTGGAAAAGCACGTCCGCTTCGCGACGCTTCTCGGCGAGTACGTCCTCATCGGACTTGATCAGCCAGTTTTCCAGCATCCGGCAGCTGGGCCGTACCCGGTTATTTTCGTCGAACAGCTCGTCGTAAATACCCTCGGGCGGGGTTTGAATCAGCATAACCATGACCCTCTCCTGAACATGCCTCCCGCCGGATGCGGAAGGTCTATATCCAGCCGTTCCAATGTCAGAAGGAACAGCAAAAGGCAGGCCACCCTGGCAATGGAAGTCGTTTTTTGGTCAGGGCGGGCTATTTAAGAAAAGGCCAGGAGGGGAGATGTGTCAATACAAACTGGTGTCAGCCGACGGTAAGTCTGCACCAAACTGGCACTGTTTCCTGGTAGCAAAGCAAAACTGTCAGTGAGCCAGGCTCAGAGGGTGCCCCAAAAGTGGGCGATATAATGGGGCATCAATACCGATAGTGCATACTCGTGGTGCGTTATCGAGGGGATTACATCGTTGTGATTTCTGTTTCTTGTATACGCTCTTTCCATGCGGCATACCGCAACAGGTCGGTCTCCACCAGCGCCAGACAGGCTGCGACCACACCGGCGTCGTCCAGGAAGCCAATGCCCAGAAGCAAGTCCGGAATCAAGTCCAGGGGGTTGAGCACGTAGATAAGGGCACCAGCAATAGCCGCTATGCTTTTCCACGGCACTTCCCGGTAGTTTCCCTGCCAGTAGTCCCGCAGCATGGAAAACATAAGCCGGATATCAGTACTGAATCGGCGCAGTTTACCGCTTTTTCTGACCTTGTCCTCTATGGACTTCTGACGGCTGAGCAGGTCGGCCACATCATCTCGGCGTACTCTGTCGGCTTCGGTATTCAACTGTTCGTTTGCACTGCGTTCGCTGAAAGTAGCCATTGGACGTTTCCTGTAGTGAAAAGCCTTTCCCGACCCATGATCCATCAAGGTAGCGACGAAGCCAAGGGGTTTGCGGGGTGCTTTCGGATCGTGGTTATACTGTGTGTATGGCCGAGTTCGTAAAAAACAATTCCACCGCATTTCCCGATGCCCTGTTATCTGAGGCCAGGGGGCTTGAGGTATTGGCAGATACCCTCAAGGCAGCCGGTGTCAGTGGGTTACGGGTGCCAGAAGTGAAATCTGTCTCGGAACGGGAGCTGGTTATCCCCAGGATCAACCCCGGCCCGGCAAGTGAGGCGGCCATGACAACGCTGGGCGAAGGCCTGGCCCGGATGCATGCCGTTCACCACCCACACTACGGATTTGACCGCGACAATATGATCGGCCTGTCACCACAGAAAAATCGCCTGACGGACGACTGGGGCGACTTTTTCCTCAAAGACCGCCTGGGAGTCCAGGTTGAGATGATCCGTAACCCCCAGGTCAAGAGCGAGTTTGAGAGTGTGCTGGGGCAAAACGGCGCTGCATTGACGCAATTCCTGAACGAGCATTGCCAGCACCCCAGCCTGCTTCATGGCGATCTCTGGTCCGGCAATGTACTGTTCGACAAAGCCGGCCCATGGCTGATTGACCCTGCTGTCTACTTTGGCGACCGGGAAGCTGACATCGCCATGACAGAGCTGTTCGGAGGTTTCTCAACGGCCTTCTACCGTGCTTACGATCGCGTTTATCCGAGAACGGGGAGTTACGACACCAAACGGGCGATCTATAACCTTTATCACACCCTTAACCACTACAACCTGTTCGGGACATCGTATCTTGACGCCTGCAGGCGCAATCTGGGAGTAATCGGGCGATTGTGACTTATTGGCGCTTATACTGGGTAGGGCAATAACCTCTCGTGACGCCTGCCGGGCGCAGTGCACGATGCTTGGTTTTTCGCCCGCTGACACGCTTTCGCCAGAGCCGGAAGCTGCCGCGTTTTAACTCCCGTCGCATTATTTTTATAACGTCTTTTTCCTGCAATCCATACAGGCTTTCGATAGCTTCAAACGGCGTGCGGTCCTCCCAGGCCATTTCGATGATGCGGGAACGTTCTGATTCCGTGAAATTCACCACCACGCCTTGTCCCACATTTCCGGATTCGCCCAGTTGTCGGGATTGTTCCAGGCGCGTTTGTGGTTGTAGCTGTCGATGTTGTAGGTGTACAGGGTCAATGGCTGGGTTTCGTCTTCCAGCTCGGCCTGGCGGCGAAAACCCAGCCCGATGAAATCGGTGAACGCCCAGTTCGGATTGTCAGCGACCACGACTGCAATCTGATGGGTGCCATAATTCCGGAGTTGGCCAAGAAGAATCTCTCCCTGATCGTGGTCCAGGTGCTCCAATGTTTCCGTGATCAGAGCCAGGTCCTGTGTGCGGGGTAATGGGAAGGCGTCGTTCGGGGCCCTGGTATCCAGCGTTGTCATGGCGGACTCGCTATGGTGCTGACACCAGTGATCACCCACCTCACCAGCGACTTTGCCACAAACCACCAGGGTGGCGGGTTGGCAGGTGTCGATAATGCGGGCCAGGGCCTGATGGGCTGTGGTCATGGCAGAGCGTGTCCTTTTGAGATTGAGCGGTCAGTATCCCACTGGCCAGTCGGCGGCATCAACCAGGTGCAGGCCAACTGGCTGGGCGGCGTCTCCCCGCCAGTGCTTCACGAATTCCCCATCCGGATCGAACTGTTGCGCCTGTTTTGTCAGATTGAAGTGTCTTGGCCCCTTGGCGTCTGCGCCAACCCCGGCGAGGTACTGCCAGTTACCGTAATTGCTGGCGACATCGTAGTCGACCAGTTGCTCTTCAAACCAGGCCGCACCGTAGCGCCAGTCAAGTTCCAGTTCATTCACCAGACAACTGGCGACAATCTGGCGGCTGCGGTTGCTGATGTAGCCGGTTTCCCGCAGCTGATTCATGGCAGCATTCACCAGGGGATATTCCGTACTGCCCGCGCACCAGGCCTTGAAGCGGTGAGGGTAGAAGGAAGAAGAGCGCTTTTTGTGCTGTACCCCATCACGGCGAAACAGGTCAGAGTTATGCTTCAGGGCGTACCAGTAGAAGTATTCCCGCCACAGCAGCTCGAACCACAGCCAGTAAGTAGACTCGTTTTTAACATGCCTGCTTTCATAGTCGGTGATGCTGTCGGCTACTTCGCGGGCTGACAGTGAGCCATTGGCCAGCCAGGGGGACAAACGGGAAGACGCCTCGGAATCATCCAGCGCGTTGCGGGTTTCCTTGTAGGAATCGATGTGGTGATTCACAAACAGGTAGTCGTTCAGTCGCTCCAGGGCCGCTGACTCGCCACCACTGAACCAGACCGGCTGGCGGGGCTCGGGAATGGCCGGGCATTCCCCGCGATTGTCTTCGGGATAGCCGGGCGCAGGAGGCAGTGCCGTCAGTGTGCGAATGCGTAGCAATTCTGAATGACGTTCGCCGTTTTTCTCAATTTGCTTGCGAAACCCGGAAAAGGTATCCGGCAGGCTATCCAGCTCCATCGGAAGCGAGCCCTCAGTAAACAGGCTAAGCGTTTCGAATTGCTGGAAGACCGTCTGTGGCAACTTCTCCTTGATTGTTCGCCATTGCGTGGCCTCGCGGGTGCCGGGCAGGCGGGAGCGTACTACCCGACCAACCTGGTGATCATGCACCAGTGCCGGTATTACCTCTTCAGGATCGCCGAAAGCGATATGCAACCGTTGCCCCAAGGCCCTGAGGCTGCGTTCCAGCGACATCAGACTTTGCCACAGAAATCGCCACCGGTGTTCACCCATGGTTTTGCATTGGAACGGGCCCGGCGCAAACCAGCGCGGGTTCACCACGTACACACAAAGCAGAATGTCTGACTTCGACGCGGCCAGCAGTGCGGCGTTGTCATGCAGGCGCAGATCCCGCGTGAACCAGTAAAGGGTTTTCATATCGGCAACTTCTTTCAGGGATTTTGCAGGGAATTTTGTCTGATGCCCTGGCCAAGGTATACGCGCGTTACGGGGAAAAGATTGTTGGAGAGAAAATTCGTTCCGGTGTGTGCGTGTCCGCAAGCACCGGAACCTTCCATCTGTGATATTTACAGTTCCTGAGCAGTGGGCCGCAGGATGATTTCGTTGATGTCGACATCGGCCGGTTGCTCGATGGCGTAGACAATAGCCCGGGCCACAGCGTCGGAATCAATGGCAACCTGGTAGAGCTCGTCCGCTGCCTTTTTGGCGTCCGGATCGGTGATGGTGCTGGTGAGCTCGGTCGCCACCGCACCCGGCGAGATGTTGGTGCTGCGGATCTCGTCACCGGCTTCCATGCGCAGCCCTTCAGACAGCGCCTTGACGGCGTATTTGGTGGCACAGTAGACAGCAGCGCCGGGGAACAGTTTATGCCCGGCAACGGACGACAGGTTGATAACATGACCGCTGTGTTGTTCCCGCATGGTAGGCAACACAGCGGCGATGCCGTACATCACGCCTTTGATGTTGACGTCTACCATCTGATCCCATTCATCGACTTTCAGGGCGTCCAGGGGCGCGAGGGGCATCAGACCAGCGTTGTTGACCAGCACATCGATCCTGCCGAAAGCTTCTTTTGCCTTCGCCGCCAGGGATTCGACCTGAGTTCGGTCAGTTACGTCGGTGACCTGCCAGGTTACCTCGGCACCTTTGGCTTTCAGATCTTCCGTCAAGGCTTTCAGCCGGTCTTCCCGACGTGCGGCGAGTACCAGCCGGGCACCGCGATCGGCCAGGCGACGGGCTGTGGCTTCACCGAGACCACTACTGGCGCCGGTAATTATCACGACTTTGCTGTTGATCGGGTCGTTGGTGTTGCTCATTGGGCATTCTCCTTCAAGGTTAACTGAATGTAATTAGACCAGTCTACTAGCCTATAATCGAAAAAAATTTCAGCGGATGGTCAGGCACTGCATGAAAAAGACCCGCACGAATCGCTCCATGGGTTCTGTGGACTTGAGGACTTTCGAGCGCAGGATGGCACCTTCCCAGCCGGACAACAGAAAGCTGGCGGCGTCTGTAGGGTCGATATCGGGGTTGATGTCTCCGGTTTTCTGGGCGTCCCGCAGGCACTGTTCGAAACGTTTTTCCCAACTGGCAAAGACTGTGTCCAACCGCTGCCGGAAAGCCTCGTTCTGCCCCGCCAGTTCCTGCCCGAGATTGCCAATCAGGCAGCCGCGGGTGTACTCGCAGCTGGTCATGGTTTCGAAACCGGTGTCGAAGTAAGCGCGCAGGCGGTCAACGCAGCTGCGGCTGGTGTCGTTGAGGATCCGTTCCAGCTTGGTGTCGTATTCGTCGGCAAAGGTATCGATGACAGCCAGGCCGAATTCGTGCTTACTGCTAAAGTAATGGTAGAACGACCCCTTGGGCACGCCAGCGGCTGTCAGCACGGCATTGATGCCGGTTGCGCCGAAGCCCTTCTGGCCGATCAGATCGGCGCCGGTGTGAATAATGTGAGTGCGGGTGTCGTATGTGCTCATGTTTGGTATATTAGACCGGTCGTCTAGAATCCGTCAAATCACCGGAGTCCGCAATTGCCGAGATTCCCAACCGTTTCAGAGGAGCCTGCCAGTGATTAAATCCCGTGCCGCCGTGGCGTTTGCCCCCAATAAACCGCTGGAAATCGTGGAAGTGGATGTTGCCCCACCACAGAAAGGGGAAGTGCTTGTGCGCATCGTCGCCACTGGCGTTTGTCATACCGATGCCTATACCCTTTCCGGCGCCGATTCCGAAGGTAATTTCCCCGCCATACTTGGCCATGAGGGCGGTGGCATTGTTGAAGCGGTTGGTGAGGGTGTCACCTCTGTGGCAGTGGGCGACCACGTTATCCCCCTCTACACCGCCGAATGTGGCAAGTGCAAATTCTGCACTTCCGGTAAGACCAATCTGTGTGGTTCCGTTCGTGAAACCCAGGGTAAGGGTGTGATGCCGGACGGCACCTCCCGTTTCTCCTACAAGGGCGAGCCCATCTACCACTATATGGGTTGCTCCACTTTCTCTGAGTATACCGTGCTGCCGGAAGTCTCCCTCGCGAAAATTCCCAAGGAGGCGCCGCTGGAGAAAGTCTGTCTGCTCGGTTGCGGCGTCACCACCGGCATCGGTGCCGTGCTGAACACGGCCAAGGTGGAAGAGGGCGCAACGGTGGCCATCTTCGGCCTCGGTGGTATCGGCCTGGCTGCTATCATCGGCGCCACCATGGCCAAAGCCAGCCGCATTATCGCCATCGACATTAACCCCGGTAAATTCGACATCGCCAAACAACTCGGCGCTACCGACGTCGTCAATCCCAAGGACTACGACAAGCCGATCCAGGAAGTCATTGTGGAAATGACCGACGGCGGTGTGGACTACTCTTTCGAATGCATCGGCAATGTGGACGTGATGCGTTCAGCCCTGGAATGCTGTCACAAGGGCTGGGGTGAATCCATCATCATCGGCGTGGCCGGTGCCGGCGAAGAAATCCGCACCCGCCCGTTCCAACTGGTGACGGGTCGGGTCTGGAAAGGGTCAGCGTTCGGCGGCGTGAAAGGCCGTACCGAACTGCCCGGTTACGTGGAAAAGGCCGAAAAAGGGGATATTCCCCTGGATGTGTTCATTACTCACAACATGCCGCTTGAGGACATCAACGAGGCGTTTGAGTTGATGCATGAGGGTAAGAGTATTCGGTCGGTTATTCATTTCTGAAGTTGAGCAGGGCCCCGCGTCAGTGTCGCGGGGCTCAGGAGTAGTCGATGGTTTCAGATAATTCATTCCGCTTCCGTTTCCGCGTCCGCTACGGCGAATGCGACGCCCAGAGTGTGGTGTTCAATGCCCGCTATGCGGATTACGTGGATATCGCCGTCAACGAGTACATCCGCACTCTGTTCGGGGACTACCAGAATTTGCTGGACCAGGATCTCGACATTCAGGTGGTCAGCCTCATGATCAATTACCGCGCACCGGCGCGGTTTGATGATGTGCTGGAAGCCAGGATTAAGGCAGGGCGGATAGGCAATACGTCGTTCACGGTGCACCTGGAGTTCTATCACCACGGCGAAGAGGCGCAGGTTGCCGAAGCGGATATAACCTACGTGTTAATTCAGCCTTCACAGATGGCAAAAACGCCTGTCCCGGATGCCATCCGGGAAAAGCTTGAGGTGGGAGCAACCGGCGTGCTGATCAGCCACGCCGGGGAATAGCGGCAATATTCAGGGAAGCAGTTCAGCGTTCCTGAAGCGCTTGCACAACGGCCTTGGCCGTGCCTTCAGAAGAAGCCGGGTTCTGGCCAGTGATCAGTTTGCCGTCCACCACAATGTGCGGGCCCCAGTCGTCACCCTTGGTATAGGTGGCGGTGTTTTCCTTCAGCATGTCTTCCAGAAGGAAGGGCACAATACCGCTGAGCCCTACGGCTTCTTCTTCACTGTTGCTGAAGCCGGTGACTTTGCGACCACCCACGATGTTTTGTCCCGGTTTGATTTCCACATTCTTGAACACGGCCGGGGCATGACAGACGGCACCGATGACCTTGTCCTGCTCGAAAGCGGTCTTGATCAGCGCCATGCTTTTCTCATTGTTGACCAAGTCCCACAACGGGCCGTGGCCGCCAGGATAGAAAATGGCGTCGTACTCGTTCATGTCCACATCCGCCAATTTCTTGGTGCTGGCCAGGGATTCCTTGGCGTGGGCATCCTGCTGGAATCGGCGCGTGGTTTCAGTCAGGGCATCGTCTGTTTCGCTGTTGGGGTCAACCGGTGGTTGGCCACCTTTCGGCGAGGCAATGGTGATGTCGGCGCCGGCATCGCTGAACACGTAATACGGTGCGGTGAACTCTTCCAGCCAGAAACCGGTTTTGTGGCCAGTGTCTCCCATCTGATCGTGCGAGGTGAGAACCATCAGTACTTTCATCAAGGTTGTCCTTTCTGATTCGGAAAATGAATTCAGTTCTACTGCCCTATACAAACTGTGTTGCGGCGACAGCGTGGTAAATCAACCGTGGACTTCAAGTTATATCCGAAGATGGCAAACAGATGCTGTGGGTATCGTCTACTGTCTATCGTCTATACTTTACGTGATTATGGACAAAAGACTGAACCGAAGTTCCGGGTTCCTGTCTTCATAATAACTTCATCGAAGGGTTTGTACGTTGCGTCACCTTGTTTCTTGCTTCATGGCCATCATAGTTCTGGCCTCTCCGCTGGTGTCAGCTGAAAATGGGGGGCATTCCGTAACTGTTGGGATTAATCATGCCCCACCCTATCGAGTGGTGGGCGATGAAGGCGTCACAGGCCTCTACGTCGACATTTTCAACGAAATCGCCGAAAGGGTTGGCTGGGACGTGCGCTACGTTGAAGCGCCGTTTCGCCGGATTTTGCTGGTGATGGAAGAAGGCGTGGTGGATGTCATGCTCGGCCCTCTTAAAACTGACGAGCGAGAGCGGATGATGGCCTTCGTGGCGCCAGTTTTTCCACCGGAACGAAAACTGTTTTTCTATTATCGTGATGAATACCGGATCAACGAATACGACGACCTGTACGGAAAGAAGATTGGCGTGCTCGACGGTGCCAGCTATTTCGAAACATTCGATAGCGATGAAAAACTCACAAAAGAGCCCATTGCACGTTATGAAAACCTGATGCGAATGCTGGAGCTTGGTCGGGTGGATGTGGTGGTTGCCCCCGAGCTGGTCGGGCGTCATACCGTCAGGCAGCTCGATATCGATGTCTCTGTATCGCCCTACCAGGTGCCTGGTGAACATTCATACATCGCCATTTCCCGGACCTCGCCCGTGTTTTCCCGGCAAGAGGAGATAAACCAGGTGTTTGATGAGATCCGGCAGGATGGTACTTACGACAAGCTTGTTATGGGCTATCGGGATCACGCCAGCAAATGACGCCGGACCGGAGTGATTTGTGGTTCCTGCCCTTGGGCGGAACTGGAGAGATCGGCATGAACCTCAACCTGTATGGTCACGACGGCCACTGGTTGATGGTGGATTGTGGTGTCACTTTTCCGAAACCAGGCCGGATTGCCGCCGATGGCACCGTTCACCATCGTGGTGAACCGCCGGTGCAGATGGCAGACCCTGCCTTTATCGCGGATCGCCGCGACCAGTTGGCCGGCCTGTTAATCACCCACGCTCATGAAGACCACATTGGCGCGGTTCCCTACCTGTGGCCGTTGTTGCAATGCCCCATTTACACCAGCCGCTTCACCGCCGAAATTCTGCGCCGCAAGCTGGCGGAGTTCGACCTGCTTCACCGAGTGCCGATTCACGTTGTCGATGTCGGCGACCGCAGGGCGATCGGGCCATTTGAAGTGCAATGGCTCGCACTGACTCACTCTATTCCTGACCCCAACGCCCTGATGATCCGCACTGCCGCCGGCCGGATTTTCCACAGCGGAGACTGGAAGCTGGATGACCATCCCCTGGTTGGTCACGGCTATTCCAGAACCACTTTTACAGACCTGGCGAATGAAGGGGTGGACGCCATGGTGTGTGATTCCACCAATGCCACCGTTTCCGGCCACTCCACGTCGGAGGCGGTGCTGTACGACGGGCTGCTGAACGTCATCAAACCTGCCGCCGGACGTGTTGTCGTCACCTGTTTTGGCAGTAACATCGCGCGGCTGCATACCCTGGCCATGATTGCTCGGGCAACGGGGCGCTACATGGGCCTGATCGGGCGTTCACTCATCAATATGAGTGGAGCCGCCAAGGCATCGGGGCTGTGGGACACTGCCGACACATTGATCAATGCCTCCCACTTTGGCTATCTGCCACGGGAAGAGGTTCTGGCGGTTGCCACCGGTAGTCAGGGCGAGCCACGCACTGCCCTGCGCAGGTTGGCAGCCGGTAACCATCCCGACTTCGAGCTTGAGGCCGGTGATACGGTCATCTTCAGCGCGCGAGCCATTCCCGGTAATGAAGAGGCTATTGACGCACTTATCGGCAGGCTCAAAGCTCTGGGTGTGTCAGTGATCACTGCGGAAGACGCAGATTTACCCATTCATGCGTCAGGTCATCCCGCCCGGGAAGAGCTAGACTTAATGTATCAATGGGTAAAGCCTGCTATTGCCATTCCGGTTCATGGCGAGGCCCTGCATATGGAGACCCACGCGGGTATTGCCAAGGCAAACGGAGTACCCCGGGCCATGGTTGGCCGAAACGGCGATTTGTTCATGATCCGGCCTGTGCCGGGGATTCGCCGCCAGATTACCGAAACCGGGCGCCTGGGCTGGGAAGGGCAGGTGCTCGTCAGGGTTGAGTAAACCGATGTTGAAAACGTTCTACAATCTTTGTGCTCTGGTTTTGACACTTTTTTTTGTGGTTCCCGCCGGTGCGTCTCCGAAGCCTCCTTGCAAGATCCTCACAGCGAGTGGTAACCCGGAATACCCGCCTCTGCTGTGGCGGGATTCGCCGGATGACGGCCGACTTACCGGAGCCATACCGGCACTGTTGCAGGAAATCGTGGAACCAATGGGGCTGGAGATTATCGTGAGGGACCTTGGCTCCTGGGCGCGGGTTCAGCACGTAGCAAGTCGGGGTGAAATCGACATGGTCGCAGGTGCGTTCTACACCTCCGAACGTATTGATTACATGGATTACCTGCTCCCTCCGATCACTCACCTCCCAACTGTTGTCTGGGTGCCCAAAGGTGGCGAATTTGTCTACCGCCACTGGCCGGATCTACTGGGAAAGCGTGGCAGCACCCTGATCAATAACAGCTTCGGGCAGAATTTTGACCGTTACGCAGATCAAAATCTGCGCATCGAAGGCGTGCGGTCCATTGAACAATCCTTCCAGATGGCATTGGCTGACCGTGTCGATTACGTTCTTTATGAGTTGCTGCAAGGTCAGGTGAAGCTGGAAAAACTGGGAATTGCAGAGGATTTTGTGGCGCTGGAGACGCCGGTCAGCCGGGAGGGGTTGTTTTTTACTTTCTCGAAGAAGTCAGCGTGCAATACGTTCGAATTGAGAGAGCGTATTGCGGCACGTGTGTCGAGCCTCGTGGATTCAGGCCGCGTCGACCAGTTGATAGCTGAATTTACCAGGGTCTATACCGGAAAAAACTGAGGTACCAGTGGTCGTGTGAACCCACCTTGGCGCTCCGTCGTATTTGTCTACAGTCATGGATAGAAGAACAGCAAAGCCGCAGCTATATGATTGAGCAGGACAGGAGTCCGTAAAAATGGTCGGAAACGTGCGACAGTTGGAGAGTCTATTCAGCACTTTTTCGCTGGAGCTGGCCAGTGCAAGCGTCGAACAGCTTGAAGATACCATTCAGACCTTTATCGCCCAGGTAGGAAGCGAGCTCGAGGCGGATCGCTGTTATCTGCTTTTGATCGATGAAGCTACACAAACTCTGTCCACCTCCCACGAATATTGCGCCCCTGACATCAGCCCCCAGAGTGATGCCATTCAGGATGTGCCAATGGCACGTTTCTCCTGGCTGGCGGAACAGCTCGCGTCTGAATCGGTGGTGGCAATACCCGATGTGGAAAAACTCACCCCGGCCGCTGCAGAAGAGCAGCGTGAATTCCGGAGGCAAGGTATAGGCAGCCTCGTATTGGTGGGGCTGAGGCTGGATGGAGACATCGCGGGTGCCTTGGGCTTCGATTATGTCGGCCGGTCGGTGTCGCTGGAAAATTCGGAAAAACAGGCCCTTGAGAAACTTGCTGCGATACTGGGTGCCTCTGTTCATCGACGGCTCCTGTCCGCCAGAAATCAGCGCTTTGAAAGCAGCTTGTATCGCTATTCCGAACAGTTCCCCGGGGTTGTCTTCCAGTTTCGTGCCTACCCATCCGGCAGAATGACCCTTCCTTTTATCAGTGGAAGGGTCGAAGACATGTTCGGTCTGACCCATGCCACGGTAAAGCCTGACGCCACTCCTTTACTTGACCGCATTGTGCCTGAGGATCGAAAAGCTGTTTTCGCAGGCATTGAGAAATCAGCGCAGACGTTAACGCCTTTTGAAATCCAGTTCCGAGCAGAGAAAGTTAACGGGGAGATCGCATGGATCGAGGCACGTTCGGTGCCGGCAATGTTGGCGGATCAGAGCGTCGTCTGGCATGGATACTTCTTCGATATAACCCAGAAGAAAACAGCAGAATCCGAGATAGAGCAGCTCGCTTTCTATGACCCACTCACCAAGCTGCCTAACCGCCGCTTGCTGCGAGATCGCCTGGCCCAGGCTCTCGCCGGCAGCACCAGAGATCATCATCATGGCGCGCTGGTTTTCATCGACCTGGATCATTTCAAGAATATCAATGACTCGGCAGGGCACGTTGTCGGAGATGAACTGCTGATACAGGTTGGTCACCGGTTACAGCAGTCCGTTCGTGAGTGGGATACGGTTGCCCGGATTGGCGGCGATGAATTTGTTCTCATTCTGAAGGGTTTTTCCGCCGGTTCAGCCAGCGCTGCGACCAAGGTTGAAAAAGTCTGCGAAAAAGTTCGCGATGCCCTGAACGAGCCATACAGCCTTCAGGGTGTCGAATACAACGGCTCACCCAGCATTGGTGTCACCCTGTTCTATGATCATGACGCCTCCCTGGAAGATTTGCTGAGCCAGGCCGATATGGCGATGTTCAGGGCCAAGGAAGATGGTCGTAACTGCATTCGCTTCTTCGACAGTAAAATGCAGAGTGACGTGTCTGAGCGCCTGGCAATGGAATCGGATTTGCGCGCAGCGGTACGAAGGGAACAGTTTTCTGTTCATTACCAGCTGCAGGTCGACGAGAGTGGCAGCCCGATAGGTGCGGAAGCCCTGTTGCGCTGGCAATGCCCCGGTCGCGGAATGGTCTCACCCGCCGAGTTCATTCCCCTGGCGGAAGAGAGTGGGCTGATTGAACAGGTGGGCTATTGGGTTCTGGAGGAAGTTCTCTCGCAGGTTGCCGATTGGCAGCGCAGGGGCGATCGGTTGTCGAAGCTTCCGGTTGCGGTAAACGTGAGTGCAAAGCAGTTTCGGCTGCCGTCATTCTGCACAACGGTGATGGCTTTACTGAGAAAGACCCGCGCCTCGCCCCGAAATCTGAAAATTGAGATTACCGAGAGTGCGCTCGCTTATGATCTGGAGATGGTTGAGGAAACGCTCCGTACACTGAGAAGCATGGGAATCCGCGTCTCTCTGGATGACTTTGGTACAGGGTATTCGTCGCTGGGATACCTGAAGAGACTTTCGCTGGATGAGCTCAAGATTGATCAGGGCTTTGTCAGGGACATCCTTGATGACCCCAATGATGCTGCAATCGCAGAGACCATCCTTGCCCTGGCTTCTGCGCTTCGGTTATCGGCAGTGGCAGAAGGCGTAGAAACCAGAGGGCAGTTGGAGCGGCTGATTCAAATGGGCTGTAAGCGTTTCCAGGGGTATTTTTTTAGCAGGCCTCTGCCTTCTGCCGAGTTTGAAAGGTTGGTTGAACAGCCTGATGATGGCCGTTCAAAGATGACGCGTTAATCCCGGCCGTCATGGCGAATCCGTTTTCTGGCATCCGCGAAAAGCCGTTCCCAGTGCGGGCTCTCTGAAAACCAGCATTGCCAGCAGGCAGCTACCGAGCACCGATACCACAATGGCCGGACCAGCCGGTATGTCATAGCTCGCTGACAGCCAGAGCCCGATGCCATGGCCGGTAAAACAGACCGCGGACGCCATCACCAGACCATATCCCCTCAGGCAGCAAAGCATGAGTGGTGCCGCAATCAGGGTCGCGAACACCACATAGACCCCCGCCGTTTCCACGGTCATGGTGACTGCCACCGCAAACAGCGGCAGGAACAGCCGTGCACGAAAATGTTCGGAGCCGGTGTTACGCCACAGCAAAACGGCCAGGGTGATCACAGCCATTGGAATCAGCGAAAAACTGGTGACCCAGAGCAGGTCGCCGTTGAGGGTTTTTGCCAGCTGCTGGGCACCGTGGGGGTCCTGGCTGACCACCAGGGTAGCCAGGCTGGCCCCCAGCACATACAGGGTTCCGATCATCGCTTCGCGATAGTCGGGCACCAGCTTCAGGATCAGGTGCACCATTGCCACCGCCAACAGGGCAAACAAAAGCCCGCTGGCCGGTATGCCGGCAATGGTGTGGTTCGGCATCAGGGACAGGCCAGTCAGGGAGCCAAGTGCCGCCCACTGGGCAATAGCAAGGTCTGCAAACACCACGCCCCGCTCAAGAACCCGGTGGCCCAGCGGAACCAGACACAGGGCCATCAAGAGGCTCGCCGCCAGTGGGGTCAAAAGCCAGAACCAGCTAGCCATGATCGGCGCTCTCCGGGGCCGCCTTGTCATTGTATTGCTGGAGGCGCTCGATAATATGGCTGATCAGTTCGGCAAGGCTGTTGGTTTTCGGCTCCTCCGTCACGGTGCCGGGTAAAACTTCAACCGGTAGCCCGGCCTTTTCCGATAGCCACTGCGCCGGGCGATCATTCTGGTAGCTTGCAATCAGCACCACTTTAACCTCGTCAAGCGCCGGATCGGACAGTACTTTGCCCAGATGAGCTGCGCTGGGTGGCAAACCCGGCTTGGGTTCCAGATCGATGGCTGCCTCCACCCCAAGCCAGCGCAGAAGGTAACCAAATGTGGAGTGCTGAACCACAATCGGCATACCCTCCAGGCTGGTTGCGGCCTCGCGCCATCGTGCGGTGTTGAGTTTCCAGCCCACGTGCCATTGCCGCTGGCGCAGACGGATCGCGTTCTCACGGTCGGGTGCGAGCTCGGTGAGTCGATCCGCGAGCGCTTCCACGATATCGGGCAGCCTGTCAGGGTCGAGGTGGATATGGGGGTCACCCTCCGGGTGCACATCGCCCATACTGCGATCCACGTGGTCGTGGGGTTGATGCAGCTCGACCTGCTCGGCAGCGAAGAATAACCCCGGCTTACCCGGCTGGACGCCGCGGTTGGATGCGCGGCTGATCAGCGCAGGTAGCCAACCTGATTCCAGCGAAGCACCGGTGCAGACGGCAATATCCGCACGACCCATGGCTGCAATCAGGCTGGGCCGTGCCTCGATGTAATGCGGATCCTGCCAGGCGGTGGTTGCGGTTCGAATCTCCGCATCCGGCACCAGAATCCTGGTCAGGTCTGCCCATTCCGGCTCGCAGGCGAAGACATTGAGAGCTGCCTGGGCGGGCATCATGGCCAGCCCGAGCATCACGCCGGTAACGAGTTGTTTAAAAACCATGGGCACCGTGCGCTCCGAAACTCATGACGTACTGCAGCATTACGGTGTTGTCGGCTTTCTCGAATCCGTGGGCTTCCTGATGGGTATACTGCAGACGCACCGTCGAGAAGTGGGAGTGAGACCAGGCCAGCATGACATCCGTTTCTTTCAGTTCCTGGTCGTGGAAGTGGTCGCCATGGGCTTCCCTGAGTTCGACCTGGCCATAGCGGGCACCGGCCGACCATTGTGGCGCGAACTGGTAAACCGCGGACGCATACCAGCCTTCGTGAACGTCATCCGATGTCGCATGCTCATTCAGGTCGTCGACATAAAGGTATTCGCCGCTGAGGGTCAGCTGTTGCTGGCGGTTGTTGCCACCCGGCGCCCATTTCCACACCAGATCCGCCATGTAGAGATTCTCGCCGGTGTACTGGGCGCCGTGGGAATGGCCGCCATGATCATGGTCGTCGCCGTGATCGCCGTGATCGCCGTGATCGCCGTGGTCGCCGTGGTCACCATGGCCGCCATGGACCTGACGGTTATTCAGGTACGACAGGCCGGCCTGCCAGCTTTGCGAAGGGGTGAGGTCGCCGCCGAGTCGGGTATTGACGGTGTACACGCCGATGTCTTCCTCGCCTTCGGACAGCTGGTTACCATCAAACGCTTCGGCGCCGATCTGCCAGTAGAAGGGTGTGGGCAAAAGCAGGTTCACACGCAACCCATCGTCGAAATAATGGCTGCCCAGCAATGCCCGGTATGCGGCGGGCCGCTCCACAAAGTCATCCTCATGGAGGTGACGGCTGTTCAGGTAGCCTACCTGAGAAAGAAAGCGGCCACCGCGAACGCTGAGGTTGTAGGGCATACCAGTGGTCTGCAGGAAGGCTTCTTCCAGGCCCAGTTCGGTTTCGCCTTCGTGATCCTCCAGTACGGCTGTCAGTCGGCCTTCGAATAGGTCGTCAATAGGAGAGGAGAGAGACAGCTCGGTATGGCCGAGCCCAAAGCCCTCGTCACGGTGTGACAGGGCGGTGTGGTTCTGCTTGTAATAGCCATCCAGCACCACGCTGACATCCGGGTTCATTTCGTTGGCCTGAATTGCGGTAAACGGGAGAATGGCCAGCGCGAGAGCGCCGGCTTGAGTGTTCAGGAGTTTCATAGTGTTCCTCTGACTTCAGGAAAAATTGTGACAAACCCTGAATCAGGATTCGTCATCTTCGTGGTCGTGATCATCGTCGTGATCATGTTCATGGTCGTCGTGAGAATGATCACTGTCCGGCAGGCCCAGCCAGACCAGTCCGGAAGCGGAGAAGCCCAGGTCCATGGTGCGGACAACCTCGCCATCGTGAGTATCGATTTCGGTGATGGTTTGGTTGTTGGGATTCAACACGAACAGGCGGTCATCGGCAGCCGATTGGGCGATGGCTGGTGAGGCGCTGTCTTCTCCGAGTGGGTCGGTCACGTCTATCGTCGTAGCCAGGGTCCAGGCGTTTTCAGGCTGGAAAAGCCGGAGCTTGCCGTCGTCTCCCATTACATAGAAGACTTCGCCGTGAGCATCGAAGCCCTGAGCGATAGGACCCACGCCGTCATCAAGAACCAATTCACTGTAGTTGTCCGTGGCGGCTTCGGCATCAATTACAAAGACCTGATCGCCCGCGATCCCTACGAGCTCCTCGACATCCGGGTGACCGGCCAGGGTGCCTATCCGGCTGTCATCGGCCAGCGAATCGGGGTTGCCGAGTTTGATGACGGGATAGTTGGCATCATGAAGATCGATGGCCAGTACACCATCGCTGCATCCGAAGGCGACAACATGGGCATTGGCAGCGGCGCCATGTAGGCGAGGGCAGGTTTCGTCATAACGATCTTCGAAGCTGAATCCACCGTCTGTAAAGCCGTATCTCTCTATCTGGGAAGGTAGAGTCGTGTCGGTTACTGACGACGGGCGATAGGTAACAAACAGCTTGCCGTCGGCCAGCTTGGCGACGCCGTGCATATTGTTATCGAGATCCAGAGACGCTTCGGCGTCTCCGTTGCCGAGAGATTCGTCGGTAAAAACGGTGACCTTGGAGCTGGCAGAAGCAGACCCATCAAAAAAAACGATGCCCCGGTCATTACCCAATGAGTAATGGGTCGGGCGGTTGTCGTTCAACGACAGGTTGAGCATGGTCGGCGTTTCTGCGTAGTCATGCATGTGGTCGCCGTGGTCTTCGGTGTAAAGGCCGCTGTCAAAAAAGGAAACCAGGTCGTCGGCCCGCTGAATGGCTACGGCGTAGCGGCGGTCGGGGCTGCTGTACAACCTTGGCGCTTCGCCGTCTACCGCAAACGAAGCCAGCGTCTCGCCATTGTCATCGATTTCCAGGATCTTGATGGCACCGGCATCGGTGTCGAACAGGGCCAGGCGTCCAGAGGTATCGATATCGGTATGCTCATGGGCTTCGTCGTCATCTGAACTGCTACCGCCACATCCGGCAATCAGAGCGGCGGAAAGTGCAACAGCCAGGGGAGCGCGATGGGCGTGAACCCAGATCCTTCTGGTGTGTGAGTTGTTTTTGGTGATCATTCTGAAACTCCTTGTTGTAAAACGTTATAACGTTACTTTTTTGGATAAAATCAAAGCCAATCCAGCGCCAGGACCAGGCGAGGATGGTTGCCGGGTGAGGGCGATCTGTGGACAAGGCCTCTGCCTTCGTTGCCCTCCCAGGCCTCACCTTTAAGCAGCCCCACTGCACCTGTCGCCAGGCGTCCCACGCTGCCGGGGTCAACCAACTGATCCGGCAGCGGGCCCGGCGTGTCGGGTCGGGTTACCGACCCTTCCGGTAACCATTCGGTACCGACTCCCCGGTACGTACATAGCAAACGCACCGGTACCCGGTCGACGTGAAAGCGTGGGCACATGGTGCCCTTGAGGACATGGAGCCGAAGGCCGACGGTTTCGGGCTCGAACAGGCATCGGTACATCTCGATAAGCTCATTGGCGTCATCTATCCATGCCTCCGCGCCTTTGATCGTCATGGCCCAATTCGGAAGGGCCGTTTCCGCGCTATCGCCCTTCGAGAGACTGACGAAACGTTCCAGTCGCCCCTCCCAGGCCGTCAGTTCTTCCACAAATGGCGCAATCCGTGGGTGTAAAGCCCGGTTCCAGACAGCGAGGTTGACTTCATCCCGAAAGATTTCGGTCAGGCATTCTGGCTGATCGCCCGTGATGGCAATTGGCTTTTCCAGCGCTGATGGTTGCAGGGTCATGGCGTCGTCCTGGTGCAGGGAGATATGAGTGATTAACCCGTTGTCATCGATTTCAAGGCAAATGTTATGTTATAACATCCTAAATGTGAACCCCCGCCGTTGCATTATTCCGTGCACAGTTCAGCGAAAGGCTTGTGAAAGGGAGTAGCAGCCGGAATTCGCAGGCCATTGGAGTCGGGCAGGAGGGATTGCAGGCGCCTGACCGAAAGACGCAAAACGGCCAGGACCTGCAGAGTTGGTTGCCTTCCTGGCGGCTGGCGCACAACCTGATTTGATGCGGCAGCGAGAGAGACTCCATGGGTCCACCAACCGTGGAAAGAGTAGCATCTCGGTCCACAAATACAAATGATTCCTATTAAAATTTATAACCACGGCCCAGATTGGTCAGTGATCATCGGAAATCTCAACTGCCGTCAGACATCTGCCAGGTGGCTGTTCCGCATCGGGAGGCTGAGTTTTCGTGCCTTTGCTGACGATTAGAAGAAGTCGCCTCTTTGTGAGCCATGCGGCGCTGGTTGGCGCTGGTATGTTGTTTCAAATCCAGCCATGCCTGAAAAATGCTGCTGGTATTGCCGGCCAGTTGGATCGCTGTTCTGCTCATCACGCCGTCTCCTAGTTGCTTCTGTGCCACTGTTCTTTTGAGATTAGCAGCAAAAAACGCGAATGAAAATAATTCGTATTAATAAAACTCACATTGCGTTTGGAAATGATAATCGTTAACGTTTGTTCCCAGTGACTATTTGGCAATCGAGTTCACCAGCGAGCATTTCATGGGTAGTTCACAAACCAGCATCATCACTCTGTATCGGGAGCACCACGGTTGGTTGCACCACTGGCTGTGTGGAAAACTCGAGTGCTCTCACAGTGCGGCCGACCTGGCACAGGATACCTTTGTAAGGCTATTGCGGCGTAAACGGGGGATGTCGGTCTCGGAAGTTGAGCAGCCTCGGGCCTATCTGCGGGTGATTGCAAATGGACTGGTGATCGATTATTACCGCCGTCGGTCGCTGGAGCGGGCCTACCTGGAGGCGCTGGCGCAAATGCCGGAACCCGAGTCTGTGTCGCCTGAGGAACGGGAAGCTCTACTGGAAACCCTGGATCGCATTGACGCTATGCTGGACCGCTTGCCAGAGCGCATACGACAGGCTTTTCTGATGTCGCAACTGGAGGGCGTTTCCTACTCCGATATCGCCTTGCTCCTGAGGGTTTCTGTACGGACGGTGAAGCGGGATATGAAACACGCCTTCACCCGGTGTCTGGCATTAATGGTGGAGGAGTGAATCGGGTTATGAAACATGCTGCTGAGCGCGTTCTGGAGGAAGCGGCGGACTGGCTCGTCAAGTCGGATGAAAACGCACTGGATGAAGACTCCGAGCGGGAGCTGACTGCCTGGCGACGCCAAAGCCCGGACAACGAGCGAGCCTGGCAGGCTGCCTGCCGGCTCAGGTCAATGTTGGGTGCTGTGCCCTCTGAAATGGGAGCTTCTACCCTGGGCCGCCGACGAATGGACCGTCGCACGTTGCTAAAATCGCTTGCAGCCCTTGCCGTTTTGCCGGCCACTGGCTGGCTTGGTTATGCCAAACTGCCCTGGGAGATCTGGCAGGCTGACATGCGCACGGCCAAAGGCGAGCAAAGAATTGTAACCCTGCCCGACAGTGGTGAACTGGTCGTCAACACTGACACCGCCGTGGACGTCGCCTACAGCGAGAATGCCCGCGCCCTCAAACTGCATCGTGGCGAGATCCGGGTCACCACCGCGCCGGACCCCGCCGCCTCACCCAGGCCATTTACGGTGACAACGGAACAGGGTCGGATTCGGGCAATGGGTACGCAGTTTATCGTTCGCACCAATGCGCCGGGCTATCCCGGGACCAGGCCTCACACAGAAGTTACCGTCACCCGTCACGCCGTAGCGATTGCCCCAAATGAAGAGCGGGAAGAGACGGTTGTTCGAGCAGATTTCAGAGCCGCTTTCTCGGAGCAGCGTGTGCATCCGCCAGAATCGGCATCCAATCAATCACAAGCCTGGGTAAAAGGGCAACTGATTGCGGACAACCAGCGCCTGGATCAGTTTCTGATGGAACTGGCGCGCTATCGCCCCGGGGTTCTGCGAGTGGACCCGGCGGTGGCCAACCTGCGTATTTCCGGAGTCTTCCAATTGAATAACACCGATCAGGTACTGGAGATTCTCGCCAACACGCTGCCCGTGAGGGTCAGCCGCGTAACAGGCTACTGGGTGACGGTGGTTCCGGTCTGAATACCCCGCCAAGCTTGCTGGTTTTGCATAATATTTTCCGAATTCTGTCCCTCTTTTCCTGGTTACACGGCATACCTCCTAGAAACCTTAATGATTTTTGTTTGCCAAGCAGTGGAGATTTAAACGATGCCGTCGTTCCCTACTACACGGGTCAGGTTGGCTGACCAATGCCCCAATCCGTTTCGCCTGAAGCCTTTGACGTTTGCTTTGCGGGCCAGTCTGTTCGGGGTGGGGCTGGCACTGGCCTGGACACCGATGAACCTGGCGCAGGCGCAGGTTGAGGAACAGAAAAGCTACACCATCCCTGCGGGCCCATTGGCGCAATCGTTGAACCAGTTTGCCAGTGAAGCGGGAATAACCCTGTCGTTTGATCCCGCCATGGTTGAAGGCAAGCGCGCCCTGGCTCTTCTAGGCCGTTATGGGGTGGATCAGGGGCTTGAGAAGCTGCTTGCAGGAACGGGACTGAGCGCGCGGTTTGCTGACGCTAACACGGTCATTCTTCACAACGGCGAGAACAAAGGAGCGTTGACAACTCTGCCGGAATTAACGATCAGCGGTGACAGCGTGCCCGGCTCCGCCGGTGCCGCCTATCGTTCGGAGGCCGCATCAGTTGGCGTGCTGGGAAATAAAAGTCTGCAGAATACCCCCTATAGCGTTGATGTCTACTCCCGGGAATTGATGGACAATCTTCAGGCCCGATCCCTTTCCGACGTGACCAAGCTGGATGCATCTGTGACTTCATCTGCCGGTGATCTGGTTGCGGAAAACAACACTTTGGCTATCAGGGGCCTTTCTCCGGATTTTGATACAGGTCAAAAACTGGACGGTATGAATTTTCGCAGCAGGGCAAAGGATCTGCCGCTGGAACACGTTGAGACTGTGGAAATTCTCAAGGGCGCTGGTGGTTTCCTGTATGGATTTGGTGCTCCGGGTGGCATCATTAATTACACCCTGAAGCGCCCCACGGAGGCGCCAACCCGTACTCTTAACCTTCAGCTAATGGACAGTGGTCTGGCTTTGATTCATGGCGATCTAGGCGGCCGATTCGGCACTGAAGACCAGTTTGGCTATCGAATAAACGCCGTACACGAATCCGGCGATACCTATATCAATGATGGAGAATCTCGAAGAAATTCGGCGTCCGTAGCGCTGGACTGGCGCATTACTCCAGATCTTTTCTGGCAGGTTGATGCGCTCAAAGCCAACCATAATCGCGTAGGCGGCCATTATTCAGTGACGCCTAACGCCGACGGCCAGAGCGGTAACTTTACCCCTGCCGAGCCCCTTGATCCCATCGGTGGTGACGAGCGCCTGGCACCGGAATGGGCCAGCTACGAATCCATTCAGGAAACCTGGGGTACCACACTGAACTGGCAGTGGTCCCAGACGTGGGGTATGCAGATCGCCCATCGCCAATCCGATAACTATCGACTGTTCCATATGCCCGGCATTGTTGCCAACGTTGACGGCGATTACACGGCGACTTTGTATAGCTATAACAACCTGTTCGAAAGTGAGCAGACCCAGTTGATGGTTTCAGGTGAGGCAAACACAGGATTCGTTCGCCACGAACTGGTAGCAGGTGCTTCTTACAACGAGACCGTAGCGTCCAACAGTGGGCCGTTGAATCTGTTTGTAGATCTGGGGTCGGGTAATCTGTCAGACCCTGAGGAGTTTATGGAGCCTCGCCAACGTCTGCCCAAGAGCGCTGCTAAAAAGCAGGAGTATTCGCGAGTCAAACGCCAGGAACTGTTTCTCTCAGATACCTTGAGGGTGGGTCAAAGCTGGGACTTCATTGCAGGCTTGCGCCACGGAAATCTGAAAGACGAGTTCGGCGATTATGACGAGTCCGAAATCACGCCAAGCCTAGCCGTTATTCACCGCCCCGCTGAATGGTTGTCTGTCTATGCTAGTTACATTGAGGCGTTTGAGCAGGGCAATGTTGCGCCGGAAAGAGCCGCAAATGCGGGGGAAGTGTTTGACCCTCTTGTTAGTGAACAACTGGAGCTGGGGGTCAAGATTGGCAGAGATGACTGGTCAGCAAACGCGGCGGTCTTCCGGTTGCAGCGCGGTTTGACTTATACCAATTCTGACAACATTTTCACCCAGAATGGCGAAGCTCGTTACGAGGGGTTAGAACTGTCGACCAAAGCTCGCATTGGTTCGCAATGGCTGCTGTCGGCGAGTGCGTTGTGGCTGGATGCCCGCAATGAGAAAACCGGTGACCCCAGCCTTGATGGTGAACGAGTCCAGGGCGTTGCCCGCGAGCAGGTCAAGTTATACGGAGAGTATCGGGTTGCGGGTATCCCATTAACGCTCAGTGCTGGCGCGCAGTATGTGGGTGAGCGCCCCGTGGACCCCCAGGGCAGGTGGAACGTTGATCCAGTAACGCTTTTCGATGCTGGCGCACGGTATGACGTGCAGGCCGGAGGAACACCCGTGACCTTGCGGCTGAACGTTGAGAATCTCACTGATGAAGCCTTCTGGTATTCGCAATCTGGCCGCTCGTCCCTGGAGCAGGGCAGCCCGCGTACGATTAAGCTGGGCGCACAGATTGATTTTTGAGAGGCACTGAACCATGGGCCTGCACGGATGGCGCCTGGTCTCGCTGATCGGCGCCGCGTTGATTGGCGGCTACGCCCTGGCTGCGGCGGCGGGTATTTTTCTCGGGGGCGTGCTTCCTGATTCCAGGGGAGGCGCCGCTCTGACGGGTACCATGGCCAGCTTTGTCTTTTATGTAGGCGCGATCCTATGGGTATTTATCCTGCGTCGGCCTTTGCTCGCCTGGCTGGGTCTTCTCCTGGCCAGCGCCTTATTAGCCATGTCTGGATTAATGCTTCGGGAGTGGCATCCGTGATCCGATCCAGCTCGCAAAGCGCGGGGCCTAATGATGGCCCGAAAGGAGGTTTCCGCCAGGCGATGGCGTGGCTTCATACCTGGGCCGGGCTGACCCTGGGGTGGGTCCTGTTTTTGATGTTTGTCACTGGCACTGCCGGCTACTTTGACACCGAGATTGACCGCTGGATGCAGCCAGAGCTACCACCTCCCCAGACTAGACTGGAAGCTGCAGATACTGCGCAAACGTTGTTGGCCCGGCTGAGGAAAGAAGCCCCCCAGGCCGAGCGTTGGTTTTTAAGCCTCCCGACTGATCGTAATCAGCTGTATCCGGAAGTTTTCTGGCAGGGAGCGTCTGTCGACGCCGGCGCAAGCGCTACCAGCGGCAGCCTGAAACTGAACGGCGAAAACGGCAGAGACTTTCAGGCGCGGGACACCGGTGGCGGGCAGCTTCTTTATCAGATGCACTGGCGGCTGCATTACCTGAGCCGAAACCAGGCAGACGTTATCGTAGGGTTTGCGACGCTGTTTATGCTGGTTGGGTTGGTCAGCGGGATTATCATTCACAAGAAGATCTTCAAGGACTTCTTTACCTTCCGGCCAAAGAAAGGCCAACGTTCCTGGCTGGACGCCCATAATGTTCTGAGTGTGCTGGGCTTGCCGTTTCACCTGATGATTACTTATTCAGGCCTTATCTTTATGGCATTCGCTTACATGCCACTGGTTGTGGTGGCGCACTACGGTGCTGATGCTGAAGATCGCAGTCAGTTCATAGCTGAGGTTTTCGACCCGCCCGGCATGGTTGATCCGGCCAATAAGCCAGGGGAGTTGGTATCGCTCACCACGCCAATTGCATCGACGGAAGCTCGCTGGGGCGAAGGCCGGATTCGTAGTATGGATATCCGTCACCCGGGAGATCGCAATGCCCGTATCATTTTTCGCGAAAACATCGATCGGTCTGTGAGCAACAGCGCCAGGCAATTGGTATTTGACGGAATTACTGGCGAGCTGCTGCATTCAGTCGCACCAGCGCTGTCCTCTTCAAAGAATATCCGAAGCGTGTTCATCGGTTTGCATGAGGGGTTGTTTGCCGGGCCATTGTTGCGCTGGTTGTATTTTTTCTCCGGGTTGCTGGGCACTGGCATGGTTGCGACCGGACTGGTGCTGTGGGCAGCAAAACGGCGAGAGCGATCAGAACGAAAGGGCAATACGGTAAATGCAGGGTTACGCCTTGTAGAGAAACTGAACGTTGGAACCATCGTGGGTCTTCCCGTCGGGATTGCCGCATATTTCTGGGCAAACCGTCTGTTGCCCGTTGATTTCGAGGCCCGTGCCGCCTGGGAGGTTCACGTTCTTTTTATTACCTGGGGCCTGACGCTCCTATACGGTGCTTTGCGTCCGATCAGAAAGGCCTGGCTTGAGCTGATGTTATGTGCGTCGGTGGCTTTTGCCTTACTTCCGCTATTGAATGCGTTGACAGCTGACCAACACTTGGGGAGGACGCTGATTCAGGGCGATTGGGCACTGGCGGGTTTTGATCTCACGATGTTTTCCATTGGGGGTACATGGGCGATGGTCACGCGACATCTGATGCGGAAATGGTCGCGCGAACCGGCTGATGAAACAGCGCTGCATTGGTCAGAATTATCCGATCCGGCAGAATCCGCTAAATGATCCTCTTACTGTCTACCGTCCTTACTTTCGCTGGGTTGTTTGCCTTGTCACTGTCCATGGACCGGCATCACCGGAAGGTGTTCCACCGCCCCATATCTGCTCGGGCACGTGTCCTGTGGAGGTGTGGAGGCTGGCTAGGTCTGGGCGCTGCACTGGTTGCCAGCATTGCTCTCTCAGGTTGGGCTGTCGGCGTGTTGTTCTGGTTGGGTCTTGTAAGCCTGGCCGGACTTGCTGTGATTCTGATATTGGCGTTTCGGTGAGCTAATTGGCACACGAAACCCGGATTAATCTCACGCTGCGTTTGAGAAACGCGGTAGGGTTGGCCACCCGGTCGCGCAGGTATTGACTTAAGAGGTTGGGTCTTTAGCAGTTCACGGGCGCCGTTACGTTTATTGTCCCCTATGGTCGTTCGCTACCTATCTGTATAAACTCGGGAATTCTAGGCTCGCGGCTGTCCGTGGGCTCCCCAAACCAGGAGGTAGCAGTCAATGGCAATCTGGACCCGAAGTATTCCCACCCTTGAGCAAATGGCCGAAGGGAGCAAAAATACCGCTGTCGCCACTATGGGCATTGAATTTGTGGAAATTGGTGACGACTACCTGATCGGCCGTATTCCTGTGGATGAACGCACAGTGCAGCCTTTCGGTATTCTGCATGGTGGCTCGTCAGTGGTGCTGGCGGAAACGCTGGGCAGCATGGCCGCCAACTACTGCCTGCGCAAGGAAAACCAGATAGCAGTGGGGCTGGACATCAATGCCAACCATATTCGCTCAGCCAGCAAAGGCTGGGTTTATGGTACTGCGCGTCCCGTCCATATTGGCGGTACAACACAGGTGTGGGAGATAAGGCTGGAAAACGAGGAAGGTAAACTGACCTGTATCTCAAGGCTTACCATGGCCGTCATTGACCGGGGCTGATATCTCGGGGGCCTTGTGGTTGAGAATGCCCTGCTCGATAAACTCCTTCATCACAATGCCGTAACTCTCATCCGGCACTTCCCGGGCAATCTTGTAGGGTTGCCCGGCGCTGTCCAGCGTACCTTTCAGGAGGTCCACTTCGCGGAAGGTGGCAAGCGCGTGCTTGTTGGCATCCCGCACCAGCAGTACGCGAGGTTTAAGTTTGCTGGTGGGGTGGCTGGCCACCACGATGCCTACTTCGTCATTGGCCATTTCCACGATGGAGCCGGGCGGGTAAACGCCGATCATGCGGATAAATTCCACTGCCAGCTCCGCATCGAACTGCGCGCCCTTGTTGCGGTGGATGATCTGCAGCGCCTCCATTGACGCCCGGCCTTTATCGTAAACCCGGGAACTGGTGATGGCATCGTAGGTGTCCACCAGTCCCACAATTTTGGCGAACAGCGGAATCTGATGTCCTGCCAGGCCTCGCGGATAGCCTTTGCCATCCATTCGCTCGTGATGGGAGTAAGCAACGTCGACCGCCGAATGGGCGAGACGGGGCAGGGCGGCCAAAACATCGCGACCGAACGTGGTGTGGTTTTTCATCACCGCGAATTCTTCAGGGGTTAGAGCGCCGGGTTTGTTCAGTATTTCGTCGTCGATGCGCATCTTGCCTACATCATGTAGCAGTCCACACAGGGCGACTGTTCGAATCTCTCCTTCCAGCAGTCCCAGATGCTTTGCAAATGCTGCCGATAGAATAGACACGTTGATGCAGTGTTCAGCAGTGTATTCGTCTTTGTTCTTGATCTTGGTAAGCAGCAGCAGGGCGTTGTCATTCCGCAGCACACTGTCTACGCAACTACCCACTACCTGGTGAATCTGGTTCATCTCCAGGGTGCGTCCAAGCCGCAGGCTGGACATGATGTTCTTTGCTGTGGCCTTGGCCTCGGTATAACTCATCCGCGCCGTGGTCATTTCACGGCTGGCGTCGACCTTGTTGATGTAGGTGACTTTGCGTTTGGGAATGGAAGATTGGTGTCTCGATGGGCCAGAAGAAACCGGTTTGTCGACGGTTTTCCGTTTGCTTACAGAGGATCTTTCCAAGGGTTCCGGCGAGACGTTAACCCGGCCCTCGACGAACACCGTATGACACTGTTGCTGAACGGCGAGAACGTCGTCTTCAGTCTGAAGGATAAAACCCTGAAGCAGGAAGTCGGTATCTTTCCACGGGCGGTCCAGACGAACCACATGCATCCCGATTTGCAGCTGGGATACAGGAACTTCTGTTTCTATAATGTCCTGACGGGCCGTGGGCATACTGCATACTCTGTTGAATCGACAATGGCACGCTGACTGGTTTGCACTCTGGCCATACCCTGATCACCACGACCAAAGTATGAGTGAATGTGACTTCATTGTATCGTGTGCTATCTAAAATATTGTCAAATGCTGTAACCAAAAGTGGCATATTGATATCTTTGAGCCTAGCACACACTCGCTAACATTCAGATTGAAGGTCTGATTTCCAGCGAATCGGGAACAGCGCCATGAACAGTGCACGAATCGGCGTACCGTTGTGGTGGCTGGCTATGGCCGCCGCATTGACTCCGCTGGTAACCATCCACATTACTTTCGCGGTGTCGGTACTGGAAGGCCACATCTCCTGGTGCGTGCCCTACTGGGACAGTTGCACCAGCATAAGTCGCACCGGCCGCTACGGCACTGCCTACTTCATTTTCAAAGGCACCATGCTACCGGCGGCGATTCTGGGCATGTTGTTCTGGTTCCTCAACGGCCGCTGGCTGTTGCAGTTGGGGGCTACCAGTCGAGGGCGCCCCTGGATTCCCTGGCTGGGCTTTGTTGCCTGCGCATCGCTGGCGGCCTACACCCTGGCGCTGGGCCATGAGGGGGACGGTTTCAACCTGACCCGCCGCATTGGTGTGGTGTTCTACTTTTCCCTGACTTACATCGCGCAGCTATTGATAAGTTCCGCGCTCAAAGGGCATCCGCGCTGGCACAGGAATGGAAAACATCTTTTATGGCTGTGCGAACTGGCCCTCGCGGTGGGTATTCTTTCCGTTATTCTCACGGCTGTGGTGCCGGAGATATACAGCGAGATGGATGATGCCTTTGAATGGATACTGGCGCTGTTGATCAACGTGCATGCCATCTGGGTCGCGGTACTGTGGAAACAGAGCCGCTTTCGTGCGCGTTTGTGGGCAGAGTGAGCGCTGGATTACAGCGACATCAGTCCACGCACCAGCGCTGCCATACCGGCGATGGCGGCAATTCCCAGAATCACCGGCCTCAGACCTTCGAATGGCATGCGATTGACCAGCTTGCCGGAGAGCCAGAAGCCAATCAGCACGCCCGGAAAAGTCACCGCAAAGAGTTGCAGCTCTCTCAGCCCCAGATAGTCCGATGCAACCAGGGCCGCGATACTGAAGAAACTTGCCACCAGAAAGAATGCTGACATATTGGCCCGCACCAGTGGCCCCTTCTGGTTCTGGTAGATCAGTGCAATCGGTGGTCCGCCTACGGCAGTGATGGTGCCCATGTAGGTTGAGGCGGCTCCTGCCAGAATGCTGTTGCGGGCGTTCAGTGCTGGCCGCAGGCCAGCTACGCTGAGCATTACCCCGATCAGGATCAGAATGCCGAATACAAGCTCGAAGCCTTTGGGTGAGATCAGCAGCAGCGTTATGCCCGCTAAAAACATACCCACAACACCGCCGCCAATGGCAAAGCGTACCTCGCGAATCTGCAATGCCCCCCGGTTCCTCAGTAACATAAAAACGGTTAACACCACGGCGTTGAGAACCAGTGGAGCGGGCACCAGCATCGGGCTGATCAGAAACAGTAGCGGTGCTGCCAATGTGCCTATGCCATAGCCTGCGATGCCCTGCAAACAGGAACCGGCCAGCAGGGCCAGATTGGCGAGGATTATCTGTAGCAGGGGAAGATCGGTCACAAGCAGGTTACTCGAACGACGGTAACTCCGGCTTGGCTATGGGTTTGCCCGCTTCCTGCCAGGCATCAAAACCACCCGCGATAGACTGTACGTGCATGTAACCCATCTCCTTGAGTGACCGGGCGCTCAGAGCGGCGCGGCCTGAGGTCTTGCAGTAGCAAACGATATTCAGATCGCGGTTCTCGAATGCCGGATCGTTGGTAAATTTGAACTCCAGAAGCCCCCGGGAAATGTTCACCGCCCCCGGAATATGGCCTGACCGGTATTCGTCGGCGTCGCGCACATCAAGCAGTAAATCGGCTTTCTTGATGGCATCATCCGCCTGCTCCAGTGGCACTTCGCGAATATCCTGTTTGGCTTCGGCAACTAGATCATGGGCAGTTTTCATGGTGGCTCCTCAACATAATGAACAATTACACAGAGAGTAAGGCATTGATTGGGCAGGCGTCATCAGTGGTGTGTTAAATTGTCGCATCAGACAATGAGGAAGCTATGAAAACTGCTACACCAGAAGCGACCAAAGGAGTCTTATTCGGCCTGTCAGCCTATACCATCTGGGGCTGTTTTCCGTTGTATTTCGCTCTGTTCGCTGGAGTGCCTTCTTACGAAGTGCTGATTCATCGGGTTATCTGGTCCTGCGTTTTTCTGGCTATCGTGGTGACTCTTCTTAAACGCTGGCAGCCTGTAAGAATGGCGCTGGTTCGCCCTGGAAAGCTTGGCTTTGTCTTCGGTTGTGCGGTATTCATTGCCATTAACTGGGGCGTCTATATCTATGCCGTAGAAACCCGCCACGTGCTTCAGGCCAGCCTGGGTTATTTCCTGACCCCTCTGGTAAACGTCGCTTTGGGCATGTTGGTGCTTAAAGAGACTATCTCCCGGATGCAGGTTGTGGCGGTCGCATTGGCCACCATTGCGATTCTGTATCAGCTGTTCCTGCTGGGCCTGGTGCCCTGGATAACACTGGTGCTGGCTTTCAGTTTCGGCACTTACGGCCTGCTGCGGAAACAGGTAGAACTGGATGGCCTGTCCGGCCTTTTCGTGGAAACCCTTCTGCTACTGCCGGTAGGATTGCTCGCTCTTGCCTGGCTGGGCTCCACCGGCCACGCCCATTTCAGCGACAGCAACAGCATCACGTTACTACTGGTCTCCAGCGGTATTGTCACGGCTATTCCGCTGCTGCTCTTTGCCGGCGCTGCCCGCCGGTTGCGACTGGCTACCGTGGGCTTTCTGATGTACATCAATCCCACTCTCCAGTTCTTTATCGCGCTGTATGTATTTGACGAGCCTATGAGCGGTGAAAAGCTGTTGAGCTTTGCGATGATCTGGGTGGCACTGGGGCTTTATTCCTGGTCGGCCTGGGCCGGCCGGCCCCGCCTGGCTTAAAACTAAACCTCACAGGTACCGCAAGCATATTTCTTGTCGTAACGCTTGTCAGCCCAGTTCTCGTAGATTCGAGATGCCACGGGATAAACGGCAGGCCACAGCAGTGGCTTGAAGAGAAACCCGAAGCGGGTGTGGGACCAGGCGCGCACGTTGGCGGGCAGGCCGACTACCCAGTCACCTTCTCCAGTGAGCAGGTGCAGCCGGCGCAGAAGTGCTTCACGATCCGGCAGCATGCCTTTGCGATTCTGTTGAACATGGATGTCGGCAAAAACCAGGTCGCCCCGCTGAAGTTTTCTGAGGGTAGCGATTTCCTTTGCGCACAAAGGACATTGGCCGTCATAGAACAGGGTGTCCATCAATGTCTCCAAGGTTTAGGATGTCATCTCGTACGCCGGATTTATCCGACTCAAGGCGTCCTATCAGGCTGTTCAACCCCGCAACGGATTCCAGCATATCGGGTTCAGTGGCAATGCTGTCGCGGAAACCTGTCAGCAGACTGATCTGCACGTGCAGGTCCTGAAAATCACCGAATCGTTGCTGACGGTATTTCAGCTGTCTGAGCATTTCACGGAATACAGGTTTGTCCAGCTCGGCCAGGTAACGTATGCGTTTCAGCAGTTTTCTCAGGCGATGATAGTCTTCGTCTGGCGCCTGACTGCCTAACTGACGCGTCTGCTTGCTGTACTGGGTCATACGCTTGCTCAGTGCTTTCTGGATGTCTTTCGTCGTCAGCCTCCGGGTTATTTTTTCAAAGTGGCGAGAGGTGATGAGCCGATGCCAGCCATCCATATCTTTTCGATATTTCTTGCTGGCTATTCGCCTGGCGAGTGCCTGGTGCTCAATGTCTGCCTGGTTGGCAAAATAGCTTCTCGCGCCAGAGCAGGTCAGTGCTGCGTGTGTGCCCCCATCAAGCTGCCACTGCTCCAGGTCTGCAAGAAAAACGTGAAGGTCGCGCAGTTGGCTGGTGGCCTGGGCATGTTTTTTTAACGGCTTTATCTGCTTGCGCAGTTCAGTGTCACCGCGGATCTCGCTGACGGATTCCGCGATAGCGCGGCTGCGCCGGATGGCAATGCGATACTGGTGCAGGAACTCGTCGTCAAAGCCCTGAACCACCCCGGTTTCAAGATCCCGCATGCGCTGATACTGGTGCTGGAGTGCTTCGGGGATATATCGGGCCAAAGGAGCGTCTGCGTCGCCGGGGACCTTTTTGCGTTTGCGGTTGAAATGCCCGTAGCTGACATCTTTGGGTGTCAGGAATTGCTCCAGCTGACCCTTTCCCGGTGCGAGCTTGTGCCAGTGCTTTATGGGCAACGAGATTTGCATGAAAGCGCAGGTCGGAAAGCTTTCTGGTGCCTGTTTCAAAAGATAGTCTGCCAGTTCTTGCAAGGCAGGGTTGTGGCCAATCAGGGTGATGCTGTCCTCGTCCCGCCTCTGGCGCAACCAGTCGATCAGCACCTTGTAGTTGAAGGTATAGAGCTCGGGCTCGGTATGAGTGTTCTGGCGCAGATCGTCCGGTATCAGGCCGGCCAGGGTTTGCTGCGCGCGGGTCGCATTACTGCAGAATATCGGGCCATCCAGAACACCTGCAGCCCGCAAAGCTCCGCTTATGGGGCCAAGCTGTTTCTGGCCGCGGCTGTTCAGAGGGCGCTGGTGGTCACGAAGGCTGTCGTCGGTCCAGCTGGATTTGGCGTGTCGGATCAGATACAGGTATTTCATCTGCGTCTCTGGGCCGGCGTTTCAGGGGCTTGTTTTGTCATTCGGTAGTCACGTCCTGAATCTTTAGTCTAAACCCGGTTCAAGCACTGTAATTTTCAGCCGATAACCCCTTCACCAATAAACATCAGGGCGTTAAGGAGTTACGGCTAGGGGCTACACGGATCCAGTCTGCCTGTTTACGTGCGTTTTACAAACTGGAACACACCCTGGCGCGCCATTGTGGATAATTGCGCCGAGTATCCAACATCTTACGGAGTAATAACCAATGACCTTTCTGAGCCGGCTACGCATTCGCTCCCGTCTTTTGCTGGGCGTTCTTATACCAGTAGTTGTTACGGCGGCCACGCTCGCCTGGATTACAGTGGGCCAGATCAAAAGCGGTGGTGAGGCTGAGCTTGAACGCCTGGAAGCAAGCTTGCTGGAGGCGCGTAAAGAAGGGTTGAAAAACCTGGTGGATACGGCCCGTTCCGTGGTTCTTGAAGCCAAGAATAACCCGGAATTCTCGGCCGCCGAAGCCCGTGAAGAGGCCAGGAATCGACTGCGTTCCATCAGCTTTGAGGGTGGCAACTATGTTTTTGCCTATGCCCGTGATCTGGAGAATCTGGCTTATGCACCGGATCCCTCGCGAGAGGGGCCCACGACCAATCCGGACGTTCAGAAGCTGGTGCGCTCGCTGTTTGACGCGGCCGAAGAAGGAGGCTTTTTCGGATACGACTGGCCAAATCCCGAATCCGGAAACGTTGAGCCCAAAGTGTCCTATTCCACCATCATTCCTGACTGGGACTGGATGATTGGTGCCGGCGTTTATGTCACCGATGTTGAACGAGTGGTCGCTGCAGCCCGGGCAGATATTGAAGAAGAGATTGCACAGACACTGGTCTTTTTTGTTCTGGTTTCTGCAGTTGTGGTGATTATTGCGCTGATTATCGGCGTTTTTGTCGGGCGCACGGTTACCAACCCTCTGAACAAAGTCATTGCCATGATGAAAGACATTGCCGAGGGTGAGGGTGACCTCCGCCATCGCCTGCCGGATGAGGGTAACGACGAACTGGCGGAACTGGGCCGTCGATTCAATGCCTTCGTAGTGAAAATTCAGGACACCATTCGGGAAGTCGGGGCCACGACCGATCAGGTCGCCTCTGCGGCTGAAGAGCTCAGCCGTGTCGCCACTGAAACCCGTGCATCGGTGCAGGAACAAGGCTCGGAGACAGACCAGATTGCGTCGGCAATCAACGAAATGGCGGCTACTATTCAGCAGATCTCCGGCAATGCCAACGAAGTGGAAAGCGCGGCTTCCGATGCTGACAAGCTGGCACGGGATGGTGGCGAAACGATTGCCAATGCGCAGTCCTCGGTCAATCAGCTGTCGGAAGAAATCGACGCAAGTTCCACCCGTATCAGTAATCTGGCCGAGAAAACCGATGAAATCACCCAGGTGCTGGACGTGATTCACGCGGTCACGGACCAGACTAATCTACTGGCCCTGAACGCCGCCATCGAAGCTGCTCGTGCCGGCGAGCATGGCCGAGGTTTCTCGGTTGTAGCAGACGAAGTGCGTCAACTGGCCAAGCGCAGTGCGGAATCGGCAGACCAGATTCGCGGTATGATTGATGGTTTTGTGACTGAGTCCCGCGCGGCCGTAGAACGGATGGACGCCTCCCGCACACGCTCCACCGAAACGGTTGAGCGTATCAACCATGCCACTGATGCCCTGCGCACGATTGAAAAGTCAGTAGGCCACATTCACGATCAGGTCACCCAGATTGCCACCGCCGCAGAGCAGCAAAGCCAGGTGGCCGAGGAAATTAACCAGAACGTGGTGCGTATTGTTGATGCGGCACAGCGCAGCGACACCGGTGTCACACAGACCAACGAAGCCAGCCATGAACTGGCGCGGCTGGGTGAGAGCCTGCGGGACCTGGTAGGGCAGTTCAAGGTATAGGCCTCACATTGTTGCTGACAGGCTGCGTTTGGCGCCAGCCCGTCAGCAGGCTATGATGAAGTCGATCTGATCGACCACAACAAAAACGGAAGATGAACTAGCCATGACACTAAAAAAACCATTCAGAACTGCGTTTGCCCTGGTACTTGCCCTTGCGAGTTCCTCGCTGGCTGCTCAGGAAACCTACACTATCCGCCTGGCGGAAACCTGGGGACCCAACTCCCCGATCCTGGGTGAAACACCCCGCAACATGGCAGCCATGGCAGAGAAAATGTCCGATGGCCGGCTGCAATTCCGCATTGATTCCTCCAACAAGCACAAGGCACCTTTCGGTATCTTCGACATGGTGAAAGCGGGCCAGTACGACATGGGTCACACCGCGTCCTATTACTACAAAGGCTCAATTCCCAACGCCATGTACTTCACCACCGTGCCTTTCGGGATGATCGCGCCCGAGCAGTACGCCTGGTTCTACTACGGCGATGGCATGGAATTGATGCAAAAGGTTTACCGTCCCCACGGCCTTCTCTCGTTCCCCGGAGGCAATACCGGTAACCAGATGGGTGGCTGGTTCCGCGAGGAAATTGAAAGCGTGGAAGATCTGGACGGACTGAAAATGCGCACCCCCGGTTTTGCTGGTGAAGTCATGTCCGAGCTAGGTGTAGCGGTTACCAATATTCCGCCCGGTGAACTTTACAGTGCGCTGGAGCGGGGCACCATTGACGCTCTGGAATGGGTAGGGCCGGCACTTGACTTCAATATGGGCTTCCACCAGATTGCAAAATACTACTACTCGGGCTGGCAGGAGCCGGGTGCGGAAGTACAGTTCCTGATCAACCAGAAAACCTGGGACAAGCTGCCGGCCGATCTGCAGGAAATTCTGCGTGTTTCCATGCGCACCGCCGCCTATGACATGTATATGCAAAGCACCCATGAAAGCGGTATCGCCTGGGACCGCATGAAGGAAGACTATCCGGATGTAACCCACAAGACATTCCCGCCGGAAGTCATTGAAGCCCTGCGTGAGGCAACGGAAAAGTTGCTGGCCGAGGAAGCCGAGAAAGACGAACTGGCGAACGAAATCATCACCTCCCAGCGTGATTACCTGAAGCAGGTTCGCCAGTGGACCAACATCTCCGACAAGGCGTATTTGAACAGCGTTTCGGGTGAATGAAAGAGACCCTGCTATCATTGAAGAACGTCTCCAAGGCGTTCGACGGCAAAACCGTGTTGGATTCGCTGGACCTGAATATTCTGGACGGCGAGTTCATCACATTGCTGGGCCCATCCGGCTGCGGTAAAACCACGCTTCTGCGGCTGGTGGCGGGTTTCGAGCAGCCGGACACCGGGTCGGTGACCCTGTCCGGTCACGATATTACCCACGCGGTTCCCGAGCACCGCCCGCTGAATACTGTGTTCCAGAACTATGCGCTGTTTCCCCACATGTCGGTTTACGACAACGTGGCCTATGGCCTGAAAATGGAGAGGCGGCCCAAGGACGAGATTCGCCAGCGGGTGGACGACGTACTGGCGATGGTACAGTTGCAGAACTTTGCCCGTCGTAAGCCCCACCAGTTGTCCGGCGGCCAGCAGCAGCGTGTGGCCATTGCCCGTGCCGTGGTCAAGCGGCCACAACTCCTGTTATTGGACGAACCCCTTTCTGCACTTGACTACAAGCTGCGCCGCACCATGCAGGTAGAGCTGAAACGTCTGCAGCGGGAATTGGGTATCACCTTTGTGTTTGTCACTCACGACCAGGAAGAGGCCCTGTCGATGTCGGACCGGGTGGTGGTGCTCAAAGATGGCGCTGTTCAGCAACTGGGGACGCCCCGGGAAATCTATGAGCGGCCCGCCAACCTCTTCACGGCGCGCTTCGTGGGCGAGACCAATCTGTTTCCCGGTTACCTTGCCTCGGTTGGAGATGAGGCCATCACGGTGGACATTCTGGGCCTTCGGAGAACCCTTCAGAAACCGGCTTTTGATGTACGCAAAGGTGAGCAGGTCAGTGTGTTGCTGCGCCCGGAGGATATTCGCGTACTGGCACCGGAGGATGAGCAGGGTCTGGCCGGCAAGATTGTTGAGCGAAACTACAAGGGCAGCACGCTGGATTCGGTAATTCACCTTGAGGATGGCACCGAGGTGCTGGCCAGTGAATTCTTCGATGAAGACGATCCCACCTTTGATTACAAACTCGGCGAACTAGTGCGGGTCAGTTGGGTGGATGGTTGGGAGTGGTTGCTGCCAGTGGAACTGGAGCCAGTTAATGAAGAGGCGGAAGGGCTGGCCACGGATGCATAGAGTGTTTCAGCAGCCCTTCAAAACCGCTGTGCTGTTGCTGGTCTGGGGCTGGCTGCTGCTTCTGGTATTGACGCCAAACCTGTTGGTGGTGGGTGCCAGTGTGATGACCCGGGACCCGGGCAGCTTCCTCTCGCTGCCACTGACCCTGGACAGCTACCGGCAACTGTTTGACCCCCTGTATCTGGACGTCTTCCTGAATTCCCTCTATATGGCGGGGGTAACCACTTTTTTCTGTCTACTGATTGGCTATCCTTTTGCCTGGGCGTTATCCGGGCTGGGCAAGCAACGCCAGACTCTGCTGATTTTCCTGCTGATCGTGCCGTTCTGGACCAACTCCCTGGTGCGCACCTATGCTCTCAAACTGCTATTAGCCACAAACGGGCTGACCAATAACACGCTGATGGGCCTCGGGCTCATTAATGAGCCCCTGAAAATGCTCTACACCGAAGGCGCTGTGATTATCGGGCTGGTGTATCTCTTGCTGCCGTTCATGATCCTGCCGCTGTACTCCGTATTTGATGATCTTAAGCGGGAATTACTGATGGCATCCCATGATCTGGGAGCCGGTAAACTTTCGACATTCCTGCACGTCACCGTGCCATTGACCCTGCCCGGCGTGCTGGCGGGCGTGATGCTGGTTCTGCTGCCGGCCATGGGGCTTTTTTTCGTGGCCGATATCCTGGGTGGCTCCCGCAACCTGTTGGTGGGCAATGTCATCAAGAACCAGTTCCTGGATGCCCGGAACTGGCCTTTCGGTGCCGCTGCCAGCGTTCTGCTCACTTTGGCCATGGCGGTATTGCTGTTTGCCCACAGGCTTAGCCAGCGACGGCTGGGTGAGGAGGCGCAAACGTGAGCCGCTGGCTGCCGAAAACTTATCTGACTCTGGTTTACATCCTGTTGTACCTGCCGATCCTGGTGCTGGTGGTCTTCTCCTTCAACAGTTCCCGTACCGGCTATCGGTGGGGTGGGCTGAGCCTGGAATGGTATCAGTCACTGTTCAATAACCATGCCATGGTGCAGGCCATGTGGAATTCACTCTGGCTTGCGCTGGTGGCGGCAACGGTTTCTACCATTATCGGGGCACTGACGGCTCTGGCTCTCCACCGATACCGGTTCAGGGGCAAGCGAATGCTGAGGGGCATGCTGTTTGTGGTGATGATGTCGCCGGAAATCGTATTGGCGATTTCCCTGCTGGCGCTGTTTCTGCTGGTGGGGATTCAGCTCGGGTTCATATCCCTGCTTCTGGCCCATGTGACCTTTTGCCTGCCATTCGTGGTGATAACGGTGATGGCCAGGCTGAGCGGGTTTGATGAAAGCCTGCCTGAAGCCGCGCGGGATCTGGGAGCCAATGATTTCACCATGACCCGGACAGTGCTTATCCCGGTCATCATGCCGGCTCTTCTGGCAGGGTGGCTGCTGGGCTTTACCCTGTCACTGGATGATGTGGTGGTGAGCACATTCGTAAGCGGCCCCAGCTATGAAATCCTGCCGTTGCGCATCTACTCGATGGTGCGTGTGGGCCTGAAACCCGAAGTGAATGCCCTGGGCACTCTTTTACTGGTGTTTTCCCTGACGATGTTGATGCTGTCCCAATGGATACTGACAAGGAGCAAACGATGAAAAAACTGGCGCTGGCTGGCCTGGTGGCTGCAACCCTGACCGGATGCAGTTCTCAGGAAGAACCCCAAGTACTGAACCTGTACAACTGGTCCGAATACATGCCCCAGGAAGTCCTCGACCGCTTCGAGGAAGAAACCGGCATCCAGGTGGTCTACACCACCTACGACAGTAACGAGGCCATGTACGCGCGGCTGAAACTGCTGGACGAAAGCGGGGATTACGACCTGGCGCTGCCCTCGACCTATTACGTGAGCAAGATGCGCCAGGAGGGACTGCTGGAGAAAATCGATCATAGCCAGATCGAAGGTTTTGAAAAGCTGGATCCGGAACTGATCAATCTGGATATTGATCCGGATAACGAATACAGCATTCCCTACCTCTGGGGCACGACTGGCCTGGCCTATGATGCCAGCGACGTTGACGGTGACGAGGTAACAGCCTGGGAGGATCTCTGGGACGAGGAATACCAAGGTCGCGTTATGCTGACCAACGACATGCGCGAAGTGTTCCATATCGGCCTCAGGGTGCTGGGTTACTCCGGTAACACCACTGACCCGGATGAGATCGAGGAGGCCTATGAAAAGCTGACGGAGCTGATGCCTTCGGTGCGCACTTTCAACTCGGACGCACCGCGTATGCCTTACCTGGAAGGTGAAACCGACATCGGCATGATCTGGAATGGTGAAGCGGTGATGGGCAAGGAAGACATGGCGTCTCTGGAATACGTTTACCCGGAAGAGGGCATCATTGTCTGGCTGGACAGCTTTGTGATTCCCAAGAATGCCGGCAATCCGGACGCCGCCCACCAGTTCATCAGCTTCGTGATGCAACCGGAAATCTCGGCGCTGATCAGCGAGGAAATCGGCTATGCCACGCCCAATCTTGCCGCCCGCGAATTGTTGAGTGACGAAGTGGCCAACGACCGCACCAGCTACCCGGCGCCGGCAGATCTCACCAACGCCGAATTCCAGGAAGACGTGGGTGACGACGCCATGCAGGTGTACACCAAATACTGGGAAATGCTGAAGTCGGGCCAGTAAACCAGAAAACCGGAACAGGGGAGAAATTCTCCTGCTCCGGTTTTGGCTTGTTGCCGGTGAGATCAGGGATTAACTGGAATCAGGCGCTCATTGACGTCCACAGGAACGTTGTAAGCGTTGGCTGCATCAGGATGAAATACCTTCAGGTATTCTGAAAACGCGTCCTGTTCTCCTCCCGTGTTAGAGAAGTCCGTCAAGCCCGGGTCATTTTCGGCCAGATCCGGATCTGCCAACTCAACGTACCGCGGGTCTGTAAGTCCGTTAAATGGCCAGCCGCTGCCACAGTTTGCGCTGCCATCGGTAACTTCAGCGCAGGATGCCAGGAAGTCCAGGGCGATAACGCGGAAGGACCGGCTGGGTTCGCCGACCAGGGTTCCGTTTTCCACCACCAGGTCCCAGCGGTCGGCTTCGTCTGCTGCATCCGGGTCAACCAGTACCTCCAGTTTCAGTACCCTCTTACCGTCTGTACCCAGACCCAGGTTCTCGTCTCCATCGGAGCGGGCGTTAGCCTCTGGATCAAACTCAACCCTCAGGCCACCAGTGTGGGTGAAGTTTCCCTTGATCATCTCCTCAACCAGGTCATGTAACTCCGCTGCGGTCATGTTGACCAGAGCCAGGCCGTTATTGAAGGCGAAGGCCGTCTGTATATCCAACTGGGAAATGCCGCCCTGGGGTTTGCCAAACTCGTTGGATTCAGGCGGTAACAGCTGGACATCATCCGCGGACGTGGAGCCGGCAGGGCTGACGATCTGACCGATTGGCGCACGAATGCCACCGCCGTTTTTCACCGAGATGACGGGCGGGTTATCAGTGCCTACCATCACCTGGCCGTACCAGAGATTGGCATCCGCAGACAGGTTGCCCAGATTGGTTTCCCGGCTGCGTACAAATTCCCGGCGACCATCAAGGAAGACCTCGGTGATACCGAAGGCTGAACCGTCAAGTTCGCCAAGAATTTCGCGGATCACATCAGCGACTTCTACAACACCAGCGATGGGCGCTGTCATCAGAGGGTCGACAACGGCATCAATGGCGGCATAAGCGCCGCTGGTAGCCGGGTCGATGCTGTCAGTGATCACCCGGCCCTGATCGTCAAAATCGACGAGCAAACGTCCGAGATACTTGTAATCGGCGTCGGTGTTGACCAGAAGCACTGGCTCATCTGCCGGGCTGGTGAATATCTCCGGATAGTCTCCCTGTGCGCTGTCGCCGTCCCTGAGTGTGTCGTTGGCATCGGCAAGCAGGGTATTGGAGCCTCCGCCCACGATGATGTCCACACCTTCTAACCTTGTAGCCAGGCCCCTCTCGATATCCAGTACCTGCATGTGGGAAAGCAGTACGATCTTGTTGATACCGTCATCAAGCAACGCGTCTATTTCCGGTTGCAGGCTGGCTGCCAGCGTCTCCAATCCGGCATCGTCTCTGGTGTAGTCGGAAGGCAAAACTTCAAGCGTGCCGGTGGAAGTAATCTGCGGCAGGGTCGGAGTCACGGCTCCGACGAAACCGATGCGTTCACCATCAACGGTGATGACTGCAGATGGGGCGATCCTTCCGGGTATGTCGCTCGCTTCCTGTCCGCCGTCTTCAACCAGGCTGGCTGTGTCCGGGTCTGCAGTGAAGTCGACATTGGCCGAGATATACGGGTAGAGTGCTCCCGGGTAGTTCCCGTCCGCGCTGATGATTCCCGCAAATCCGGACGGCCCGGTATCAAGGTCATGGTTGCCAACTGCCGAGACCTGAATACCCATACGGTTCTGTATCTGGGTCTCGCCGCGGCCTTCGCCGGCAGCTCCAACAACGGCATCCATGCGAGTATCCTGGCTGGCCTGAAAAATAGGCCCGGGGATATAGTTGTCACCCGAGCTGGCAACAACAGTGTTATCCGGCATCTCAGAGCGGAAATGGTCGACCAGGGCAGAAAACTCGTCCACGTTGAACATGGCGGCAGTGCCGCCGCCATCCACATCGGCAAGATGGAGCAATTGCAGGGTGAACCGGTCGTCCTGTTCCGTTTCAGGGGAATCGTTGTCGGAGCTGTTGCAGCCCGCCAACAACAGCGTGCCGGAGATTCCGGCAGTGATCAGAATTGAGCGCATGGTAGATCCTCTGTTTTGCATTATTCGTGCATATAGAATCTCCCACAACGCATGACGGCCTGTTTACGCTTTGTTGACGTTTAAATGACCGGTGCCACGAAGTCTGGTGCAATACCTGACGCTGCAATACATTCGCTGATATTCATTCCCTGCAGCGAGCCCTCTGCGGTAATCAGCAGCGTTTTCATGCCCGCATTCTGGCCGCCAAGGATGTCGGTATGTAAGGTGTCTCCCACCATCAGGATGCGTTCCGGTGGCACTGCGCTGAAACGGTCCAATACCGCGCTAAAGGCAGGTGCGTAGGGCTTGCCGTAAAACGTGGGTGCGATGCTGCAAAGCTCTGCGGCTTTGTGGGCAAAGAAGCCGGGCTCAAGGGTCAGGCAATCGCCACGCGGGGCAACCAGGTCCGGATTGGCAATTTCCAGTGGGCGGGGGCGTCGCAGCAGGCTGCTTTCGAGGGCCGCCTGCATGGGTTCGTTCCAGTCTTCGCTGCTGAGCATGATGAGCCCGTCGCAGCTGTCCAGTGCATTGATGAGTTTGGGGGTGACGGGTGGTCTTATCGGAACCCAGTCGACAGGGAGTGTAGCCGGGTCGGATTTATCCGGCGCGATCACACCCCACCGGCCTTTCCGAGGCCAGTGCGCCAGGGATTGCTCCAGCAGCCAGCGGCTTGATATCAACTGCTCCTGTTCGATTACGTAACCCATGCCCCGGTATTTCTCCACCAGTCGCGGGTGGGTGGCGGTTGCTGCATTGGAAAGAATCTGCACCTCCTTGCCGAGAGATTGCAGTTCACGAAACCGCGCAATGGCCCCGGTAAATGCCCTTGGCCCGGCATTGAGAACGCCAAAGGCGTCGAACACGAACACATCGAAAGAGCTGATCAGCGGGGCCAGATTGTCCAGCCATTGCGAGCCTGGTTGTTGTTGCGCGGGCAAACCAGCGGGCAGCCTTTCCCCCAGTCTCAGCTGTTCGTAATGCCTGAACGCCCAGTCGGGTGTGGGCGTGATGCCGTTGAACGAAGTTGGGTGCGTGTCGATCATCCAGCTAGAGTACCGCCTGTCGTACTCTCGCGGAAACCCATTCCGAGGCGACGACGGTGATCAGTATCACCACAAAGATCATGGTGACCTGGTTCCATGCCAGGGTGCTCAGGGAAGCCTGTAGCTGAAGCCCAAGCCCGCCAGCACCAACCAGACCCAGAATAGTGGATTCGCGGATATTGATGTCCCAGCGGAACACGCTGATACCCCAGAATGCCGGCAGGATCTGTGGCACCACGGCGTAGTCAATAATCTGTGCGCCGGATGCACCGGTGGCGCGAACCGCCTCCACCTGCCTGACGTCGATCTCCTCTATGGCTTCATACAACAGCTTCGCCACAAAGCCGATCGAGCGCAGCCCGATGGCGACAATACCGGACAACAGTCCCGGGCCGATAATGGCCACCAGCAACAACGCCCAGATCAGCGAGTTGATGGAACGGGAAGTGACAATGATCAGCAGGGCTACCGGCCGGACGAAGCGGCGGCTGGGTGTGGTGTTGCTGGCGGCCAGAAAAGCCACCGGAATGGCGATAACAACGCCTATTATGGTGCCCAGCGTGGCAATGTTAAGGGTGTCCCAGAGCGGGCCCCAGAGCTCGTTCACATAGCCCCAGGCAGGTGGGAACATGCGATCGCCAATATCGGCAGCCTGGTCAGGAGCGTCCGCGACGAAAGCCCAGATGGTGTCGCGGTTCATCAGTTCCCAGCAGAACACCGTCAGGGCTACCAGCCAGAACCAGCCGGCCCAGCGCAGCAGCTGTTGTTTGCCGGAGCGAAACTGCCAGGTCGGACCGGTTTGAGTCTGCGCCTGCGTCACTGGACCCACCTGCGGATATGGGAGGATGAATACTCAACCACCAGTACAATGGCGATGATGATAATAAGGATGGCGCCGGCTGAGTCGTATTCATAGCGGTCGATGGCGGTATTGAGCGTGGCTCCTATGCCGCCGGCGCCCACGATGCCAATCACCGCGGATTCGCGGAAATTAATGTCCATGCGATACAGGGACAACCCCACCAGTCTTGGCATCACCTGGGGTTGGACCGCGTAGTTGACGACTTGCCACCAGCTTGCCCCGGTTGCCCGGATGGCTTCTATCTGATTGTGGTCACAGGCTTCGATGTCTTCTGCCAGCAATTTCGAGAGAAAACCGATGGAGGCGAAAGCCAGGGTCAGAAAACCGGCAAAGGGCCCGAATCCGAACATGGCCACCAGCAGGATGGCGATGATGACCTCCTGGAACGACCGTGACAGGGTAATAATGCTGCGGCAGAAGAGATAGACCGGTGCGGGCGCCAGGTTTCTGGCGGCACCAATGCCGATAGGCACGGAGACAAGTACGCCGGCCACGGTAGAGGTGACTGTCATGGTCAGGCTTTCAATCAATCCTGCACGGATGTCTGTCCAGCGGGTGGTGAAATCCGGTAGCAGGAAGCCCTCGATAAAACGCCAGCCGCGTTCCAGGCCCTCGTAGACCCGTGTCCAGTTGACATCGACCGTTTGCAGCGCAAGTACCAGGTAGACAAGTACACCCAGGTAGAACACTCGCCGCCAGAACGGGTTTTTCAGCACAACCGGGGGGCGCTTCCAGGTGGTGGGCATGGTGTTGGACAAACCTAGACCCCCTCCGCCACATCAATGGCGGGCGATCGTTTTTCAGTATCGGTGCCCGACTGGTCCTGCCGTACCTGGGCCCAGTCTTCCTGGCCGTAGATTCTGGTCAGAACGTCGTCTGTCAGGCCTTCCGGCTTGCCGTCGAACACTACTTCGCCTGCCCGCAGGCCGATGATGCGGTCTGAAAACTGCTGGGCCAGCATTACGTCGTGAATGTTGATGATAGCCGGCAGGTTACGTTCCCGACATACGGTCTGGATAAGTCGCATAATCTGGCGCGAAGTCTTCGGGTCGAGGGAAGCGGTGGGTTCATCCACCAGCAACAGTTCCGGGTTCTGCTCCAGCGCCCTGGCAATGCCGACACGCTGCCGCTGGCCGCCAGACAGTGCATCCGCACGCTTGTTATGGTGCTCTCCGAGCCCGACCTTCTCCAGCAGTGAAAAGGCCAGAGCGATGTCATCACCGTTGAAGCGGCGGAGAAATGAGCGCCAGACGGGCACATAGCCCAGTCGGCCCGACAGCACGTTCTCCATCACCGTGAGCCGCTCCACCAGGGCGTATTCCTGGAAGATCATGCCAATCCGCCTGCGGGCCTTGCGCAAAGCCCGGCCCCGCAGCGAGGTAAGCTCGGTGTTAGCGAGAGAAATGCTGCCTCCGGAAGGCTCAACCAGACGATTGATACAACGGATCAACGTTGACTTGCCGGCGCCGGAGGGCCCTATCAGCCCCACTACCTGGCCCGCCGGCACCGTAAAGCTGATGTCGGTCAGGGCCCGGTCGCCGGTGTGATAGGTTTTCGAGAGCTGTTTCAGTTCAAGCACAGTGAGTTGCCATGGTCAGGTTAACGACAGTTGTATTCCACGCCATTGGCATCGTCGATCTTGCGGATAACCTCCCAGTGTTCCTTGAAAGTGATGGGAATGAACTGGGCCTCGCCAGATTTGGAGAACTCCTCTTCCAGCGCAGAGCCTTCCCAGTCAAACGAGAAGAAGGCTTCCTGTATCTGCTCCTGCAGTTCCGGCTTCAGATCGTGGGCGATGCCATAGCCGGTGGTTGGGAAAGTCTGCGACTTGTAGACGCTGGTAATCTGGTCTTCGCTCACCACGTCCCGGCGCAGCATCCGGTCGAGGACTGAGTTGGCGATGGCGGCGGCCTGGTAGTCCCTGTTGGCGACACCCAGAATGGAGTTGTCGTGTTTGCCGGAAAACTTAGGCTCAAAGTCCACTTCCGGGACCATGTCGTAGTCCGCTTTGAGAATGGCCGAAGGCGCCTTGAAGCCCGAGTTGGATGTCTGGGACGTAAAAGCCAGTTCGCCACCGCGGATATCCTCCACTTCTTCAACACCGGAGCCCGGGTAGGTGATGATTTCCATTTCATAACCGAAAGAGCCGTCGGCGGCTGCCATCATGGTGAACGGACGAAAACCGGCGCAGGCCACGGCAAGGGGATTGGAGCCCGTGTTGAAGCCGGCAATGTGCAGGCGGCCTGCACGCATGGCTTCGATCTGGGCTGCGTTGGACTGCACAGGGAAGAACTGTACTTTTTTGCCAGTCACCTCGGAGAGGTGATCCAGAAAGCCTGACCAGACTTCCCGGTACACGGCGGGGTCTTCAACCGGCGTGTAAGCAAATACCAGGGTGGATGGGTCTTGCTGGTTTTCGGCCTCAGAGGGGATATCGGCAACAAGGTCGCCGTCAGTGTCCTGGTATCGGGAATCCAGTTTGAAAGCGCCATGGGCGACTATAGGCAGCATTGCAGATGCAAAGGCGACAGCGGTCATTGTTCGGTTCATGGGGCAGTTCCTTGTGTCCGGTTGGTGACGTGAATATGACACTACGGAAACTGTGTGATGGTTTTGTGACAAATCGGAAGTGCAAAGGTGAAGTGGCTCGTCAGGCAGATGAAAGAAACACTTGTGTTTATTAGCGGCTCCGGCGAGCTTACCTCTATGAGTGTTGTATAATGTTGAGACTGTACTCTAAAGCGACAGGCGAATTTACTGTATGCAGATGCTGTACCTCCCAAGAGTCACAAGCCTGATTTTCCTGTTCGCCTTGAGCTTTTTTGCTCCGCAGGCTGCCGTTGCTGCCGTTGACCTGGATGAGGGCTGGGAGTATCGCTGGGGGGATTCTCCGTTTACGGACGACGGAGTACCGCAATGGACTCAGACCGATGAGCCGGGCCAATGGCAAAGTATTGGTTTTCCCTCGAATCCTCCCGGGCGTGACGGGCGCGAGCATGCCTGGTATCGCGTGACACTGCCGGACACCGAGTGGCAGGAGCCAGTGCTGTACATCTTCAGTGTGGATTTGATTGTCCAGGTCTGGCTGGACGGCGAACAGATCTATCAGTACGGAACCTTTGATGATCAGGGCAGGGGGCGCTTCGAGGGCTGGCCCTGGCACGCGATTCCCCTGCCTGAGGGTTTTGGCGGCAAAAAGGCTTATTTCCGGGTATTTTCCGATTACACGGATATCGGTCTGTGGGGTGAAGTCTCCATTATGAACCGGCCCGACCTTACCCTCTTTATCCTGAAAAATTCCCTGGAAGCACTGGTGATCGCAGGTTTCTCGGCCCTGATTGCTCTGCTTGCGATGATTTTTGCCCTGCTGCAGGCGGAAAAGAAAAGCTTCGGCAGTATTGCGCTGTTCTCCCTTGCCTCGGCAATTTTACTGCTCTCAGAGAGTCAGGCCAGTCAGTTGCTCTGGAATGCGCCACTGTTGTGGGACTACCTGGCTGCCGGCTCCTATTATCTGTTGCCAGTGGCGATGGGGCTCCTGCTGGAACAGTGGTTCAGTGATAACCGGCCCTGGCTGATCAACCTGGTCTGGAAGTTTCATCTGGTCTACGCCGTGGCGGCTCTCGGGCTGGCACTGGCGGGTGCAGTGGATCTGTCAGCGACATTCCCTGTGTTCGATGCCCTGTTGCTGGCCTCTCTTGCAGCAATCACGGTTGTGGTGGCAAGACGCTTCCGCCACCTGAAAATCGAGCAGCAGGTGATACTCGGCGCTTACGGCATATTCTGCAGCCTACTGGTGTTGGATATGGCGGTTGCCCATGGATTCCTTCCCTGGTGGCGGGTACCCGTCAGTTGGGGCACGCTGATTTTTTCCCTCGCGGTGGTGATGATCTCGCTATGGCATTATGGCCGCACACAACAGGCACTGTATCGGCTGAACCTGTCCCTCGAGCAACAGGTTGCCGAACGCACTGAAAAGGCGGAAGCGCTGGCCCGCCGGGAGCAGGCCAGGGTACGCATGCTGACCTTCGAGAATGAGAAAACCCGCGTGCTAAATGACATTATTGCCGAGTTGCAGGATTGCATCAGCCTGAATCAGACATTCCATATACTGGCGCGCCGACTTCCTGACCTCTGTAGCCCTCTGAGAGGCATGCTTTACCAACGAGTGGAACAGGGTAGAGCCTTCGAGTTGCTGACTCGCTGGGGATACGCCGGAGAGCCGGAGTCGCTTCCCCGTATCGAGACTCCGGACGGTCCGCCATCCCACAGCCAGGTGCCGACTCCTTACGATGTGGATTCAGGCCTCTCCCAGTCTGAGTGGCAGGATGGCGTGGAGGATTCGTTGTGTTTGTGGATCAATCTGCAGTCGGCAACCGAGGGACCGGTGACCATGGCTCTGCTGTTTGTCGAAGTCCCGGAGGAATTTACGGCAGACGGCACGGATTACGGATCAGCCCGACTGTTTCAGGCACTCAGCCAGGGTGTCCAGAAGATAGGGATAGTGCTGTCCAGTATCAGCTTGCGGGAAGAATTGCAGAAATATTCCTACGAAGATGCGCTGACCGGGCTCAAAAACCGACGTTATTTCGATCAGTTGTTCGAGCATGAATCCGCTGTTGCCGTGCGTAGTGAACAACCCCTTTCGCTGTTGATGGTGGACATTGACCATTTCAAACAGTTTAACGACACCCACGGCCATGAAGCCGGTGATGCTGCCCTCAAGGCGGTGGCGAATATACTGGCGCGGCACTTCCGGGACAGCGATGTGGTTTGCCGCTTCGGAGGAGAAGAGTTTGTTATCACTATGGCGGGCTCCAGCGCCATGGCCGCCTGTGACAAGGCCCGGGAACTTGCCAGAGCTGTTCGTACGGTGTCGGTGAAGCACGGAGACAATGACCTGGGTCACGTCACCATATCGGTGGGTGTATCCAGTTGGCCTGAGTACAGCGATTCCCCGGACAGCCTGCTGGGCCTTGCCGACCGGGCATTATACCGGGCCAAGGAGGCAGGCCGGGATCGGGTGGAAATCTTGTAGCCAGCAGCAATTCGCTAGTGCCAGATATTGCTGTCAATTTTTTCGTGCAGTTCCGGGTACTCCTTCGACTTGAAGTGCGGCACCTCGCCCTGTTTACGTTGCGCCAGATAGTCTTTGGTCAGCTTCACCACCGTGCCGGAAAGCATCACAATGGCAATCAGATTAATTGTAGCCATCAGGCCCATGGACGCGTCAGCCGCGTTGAAGACGGTTATCACGGCTTCGTAGCTGCCCCAGATCACCATCCCGAGAACCGCGGAGCGAAGCACCGTAATAGCAATATTGTTATCACCACCCAGATGAATCAGGGCGTTTTCCGCGTAGGTGTAGTTGGCAACAATGGAGGTGAAGGCAAAGAACAGGATTGCGATGGCAATGAAGTAGGCGCCGGAAATCCCGATATGGCTTTGCATGGCATCCTGGGTCAGCTGGGTGCCGGTGACGCCGGAACCGGGCTCCATCACCCCGGATAGAAGGATCATGACCGCTGTGGCGGTACAGATGATAATGGTGTCAATAAATACCCCGAATGCCTGAACCAGGCCCTGGGAAGAGGGGTGATGGGGCGCGGGTGTCGCGGTCGCCGCGATATTGGGGGCAGAGCCCATGCCCGCTTCGTTGGAGAAAAGGCCGCGTTTGATACCGTTCAGCATGGCGGCGGTAATGGAGCCCGCCGCGCCACCGGCGGCTTCTTCCAGACCGAACGCGCTCTTCACAATGGTAATCAGCACGCCCGGCACTTCGGTGATATTGATGGCCATGATCACCAGTGCTATCAGCACATAGATGCCCGCCATCAACGGTACTACCAGTTCCGCAAAGCGCACGATGGAGCGCAGGCCGCCAAAGATAACAACGCCCGCCAGTACCGCAATCAGGATACCGACCCAGAGCTTGGGGATACCAAACGCACCTTCCATGGCATCGGCAATGGAATTGGCCTGTACCGCATTGAATACCAGTCCAAAGGAGAGAATCAGACACACCGCAAAGATGCTGCCCGCCCAGGGAGCCTTGAGGCCTTTGGTGATATAAACCGCCGGGCCGCCACGGTATTGCCCTTTGCCGTCACGCACCTTGTAGAGCTGCGCCAATGTGCTCTCCGCGTAGCCGGTTGCCATACCCACCAGCGCCACCATCCACATCCAGAAAATGGCACCGGCGCCACCAAGGTAGAGCGCAACTGCAACACCGGCCAGGTTACCCGTACCTACTCGGGATGCGAGACTGGTACACAGGGCCTGGAAGGGCGAGATACCATGGACATCGCTTTCCCGCGAGCCACGGATGGCACGGATCATCTCACCGAAATTCAGGAATTGCAGGAAGCCCAGGCGTACGGTGAAGAAAATACCAACACCCAACAGGCCATAAACCAGTACGTAACCCCAGAGAATCGAGTTAAGAAAATCCACGATAGCGGTCATTGTTCTTCCTTAAACGGCTGCTCTTACAAGAAACGGTTGCTCTTAAACGACCAGCACCGGACATTTCGCCTTGGACGCGACGCGGTGCGACACGCTGCCAAGTAGCATGCCATCCTTGTCACTGTGAGTACCCCTGGTGCCGACCACAATCAGATCCACATCTTTATCCTGGGCAAACTTGACGATAACACTGGAGGGGCGTCCGGCCTTGACGAATCCCCGGACCTTAACAGCGCCCTTTTCTTTTGCCTTTTCCTTGGCGTGGTTGACTATATCCTTGGCGTACTCTGACAACACCTTGTCGGGGATATCCATGGCTTCAGGGCGCCCGATCGATAGCGAAGCTTCGAACAGGCTGTGGTGTTTGTAGACGCATAGCAGATAGATCTCGGTATCCATGAGTTTCTGCAGTTCAATGGCCTTGTCCATGGCCTTGAAGGATGACTTGGAACCGTCAACAGCCACCAGGATTCTTTTGAACATATTCTTCTCCCTGAAATTGGTCTCTTCAGCCCTTAGCGAAATGCCAGGTCACGCAGGAACAGCGCAATTTGCGGGAAGGCGATAATCAGGCCCGCTGCTGCCACCAGCATAAAGACAAATGGTGGCGTACCGCGGATCACTTCCCAGTATGGGCGTTTGAATATGGCTATGGCGGTGAATATGTCACAACCGAAGGGTGGCGTAGCAGAACCTATGGCCACCTGAAGCGTGATCAGAACCCCGACAAGCACCGGGTCCAGGCCAGTGGCTTCAATGGCCGGTGCAAAGATTGGTGTCAGCACCAGGATCACCACGATCGGGTCGACGAACATGCAGGCCACAAAGAAGGCGATACAGATCGCAATCAGAACGCCGACCGGTCCGGCTTCATTGACGCCAACCGCTTCCAGTATTGTTTGCGGGATCTGTGCAAAGGAGATGATCCAGGAGAAGCCGTTGCCCACGGCAACCAGTATGAAAACCACGGCCGTTATCAAGCCAGTGGATTTGGCGATCCGATAGATGTCCGGCAACTTCAGCGAGCGGAAAACCGCGAATTCCAGCAAGAAGGCATAAAGCACACAGACAGCGGCTGCCTCTGTGGGGCTGAATATGCCGCCATAAATACCGCCCACAATAATAACCGGGAAGAACAGCGGCCATAGCGCTTCACGAACAGCAACTCCCCGCTCTCTCCAGCCGGCTCTTTCCTCGGTGGGGACCTTGTTGATATATGCATAGATCAGGCAATAAATGGAAAACATGATCAGAATCATGACGCCGGGGCCGATGCCGGCAATGAACAGTTCGGCAATGGAGGTTCCGGAAATAACACCGTAAATGATGAAGCCGATACTGGGAGGAATCAGAAAAGCGATATCGCTGGAATTGATTATCAGAGCCAGTGAAAACGAGTCGGAATAACCCGCCTTGAGCAGTTTTGGCCGCAGCGGTGAGCCAACAGCCACAACGGTGGCCTGGGTCGAGCCGGAAACCGCACCGAAGAGCGTACATGAAGTGGCTGTACTGATTGCCAGCCCGCCCTTTATGTGTCCGATAAACGCCATCACCATGTGGATCAGGCGGTCGGCTGACTGGCCGCGGGTCATTATATCCGCCGCCAGAATGAACATGGGTACGGCAATCAGCGATGCGGGGCGGATGCCGCCCATCATCTGCTGAATGAAGGTACCCATCTGGCCGAAGCCATCAAACATCATTACAAAGCCGACTACCGCACCGGCAATCAGCGGAACCATCATCGGGAAGCCCAGCAGTAGCAGCCCGATCATGATCACCATCATTATAGTCGCCATGAGTTTCTATCCTTCGTCAGAGCAGCTGCAGGGGTCAGACTTCCGATTCACTATCTGCGTAACCATCAATCACACCGGTGGACAGGTAAACATCCTTGCTGGTGAGGTTTTTGATGGCGGTGAGGAAGTACTGGATGCCAGTAATCGCAAAGCCCACTGGGGCCCAGATGTAAATCCACCAGATTTCAAAACCCAGCGCCGGCAGAATTCGTCCGCGGCTTTGCATGGTTTCTACGAATCCATAAGAGTGATAACAGAGGAAGAACATCACCACTGATGTAAACAGGGCTATGAAAATCATCAGTACCTTGCGCCCTTTCGGGGGGATAGCATCGTAAACCGCAGACATCCGGATATGACGGCCATGGCGGGCCGCATAGCCAATACCTGCAAAGGTAATCAGGATAATAAGAATCCGGTTGATCTCACCGGAGAAAAACATGCCTTCACCGAAGACAAAGCGCGCAATAACGTTGGCGCATGTATTAACGGCCATGAGGATCACGCCAACCGCGAGCATTACGGCTTCGGTCTTGGCAATGAGTTCGTCAATGGTTCCCAGAAACCCGGGCAGGCCGGACTCATAGGTGCCGGTATCGTCTTCTAGATCCGGGGAGTTCTCGGACATGGGTTCCGCTCCAGAACAAATCGCTCCCGGCCGGTAGGAGTCCCCGGCGGGGCGGGGTTAATACAGCTTCCCGCCGGGCATTGCCGGCGGGAACGGTTCCTTCAGGTTCAGTTGTTCTGAACCGCCTTGAGATCTTCCTTGAACTGGTTCAGCAGCTCTTCGCCGCCTTCGCCAGTCATTTCGATGAATTTATCTTCGACTTGCGGTGCACGGGCCTTGAAGGCCTCGATCTGCTCGTCGTTCAGGCGGGTAACGGTTACTTCGTCGCTGGCTTCCTGAATTTTAGCAAGCGCTTCGTCAGCGAGGCCGTCGATGTGATCGATGATTTCTTCGAAGGCATGGTCTGCAGCATCCTGCACAAGCTTCTTGTCTTCGTCAGACAGGCCATCGTAGAAGTTCTTGTTCGCCATCATTGCGGTAGTGAACCAGCCATGGCTGGTGAAGACCAGGTTAGGTGATACCTCGTAAAGACCGCCAGACTCGATCCAGAAAATCGGGTTTTCCTGGCCCTGGATCATGTTGGTCTGCAGTGCACCGTAAACCTCACCCCAGGGCAGAGGCGTAGGCGTTGCACCGAATGCCGCATAGGTCTCTGACAACAGCGGGTTGGTCATTACGCGGATTTTTTTGTTGTCGAAGTCTTCCGGCTTGGTTACGGGTTCGTCTACCGTCACAACCATTTCGCCTTCCGGATACATCTTCAGCAACTCAAGGCCGTTCTGGGCATAAAGCTCGGGAAAGTCCTCGTTGATCGCCTTACTTTCACGGAAGAACTTGATCACCGTGTCCATGTCGGTTGGCATCAGGTAAGGAATGAAGAAAATCTGTGCTTCCGGGATCAACGAGCCGGTAAAGCCCGGAGACTGGTTGACGAAGTTGAGAATGCCAGCCTGGGTCTGTTCCATGATGTCGTCGGATTCGCCAAGCTCACCAAAACGGTACACCTGAACGGTGTGGTCGGAATTGTCTTCAATGTATTCCTTGAAGTCATAGGCAAATACGTCCTGGACATCACCTTCATATTCTTCGTGCGCATAGCGCCAATTAGCGGCGTTTACCGAATTTGCCGCTGTCATTGCGGCAAAGGCAAACGCAGAAAATCCTGCGAGTTTCTTGAACTTGCTTATGTTGCTCATCGCGTGTTCTCCGCTTATTTTTCTGCTGAAATGAACTGTTACATTTATTTAGACTGGCAAAACAATGCTGTTTTCGCAAGAAATTGGCTGAATAGATTTTTCAAACGCCGGCTATCTGGCGCTATGTTTGGTAAATATTCGCAATTGAAGAAGTCTTGGGTGAAGTGCGCGCCGGAATGGGGCGTTTTTTGGATTGAGGCTACGCCAGAAGTATAGACGCCTCGGCGTAGCCTATATGCAGCGCGATCAGTCTAGCCCTTGGGTACCCAGGTGTTGCACCAACCTTTGGCATTGACCAGCACGTCACTGAATTCGGGGTGGCGGCATTTGCCCCAGCCGTCGGATTCTTCACCCGCCCAGAATGCACAGCCGTCGCATTGGCGGCCTTCCTGATATTTGCTGTGATCCGAATCGGCCCCATTGTTGACGTAGTCCAGGGCGTGACCATCTTCGGCCTTGGGCATGTCGGCCCGCACATTGGGCGAATGAGTAGCGAACCGTGCCAGCGGGATAGCCGCTACACCCAGGGCTGCAGTGCGCAGGAACACGCGGCGGCTTTCATTGATTTTGCTCATGGTGATTTCCTCTCTCTCATTTCATTTTGTGTTTTACTGTTTCTTCGGTGTTTTTTTGCTTTCACCGTATAAAGTTGTTCGGGGTGTGGGCAAGATCGGATGACTTTGAGCTGATCTGCGTCAATCCCACGTGGCCTGAACTGAATTCGTAAGCAGTTGTGGTAGGCTTCCTGTGTCAACCGGACAACCACACAGAGCAGGTATGCCAGCAACACCAATCATTGAACCCGGCTTTCATGCCATCCACGCGAACCACCTGGAAGACCTGCGCCGGGCAGTGGTCTGGATCTGTCAGAACAGTCCCCTTCCTCCCCTGGAAAGCGAAACTTTCCTGGTGCAGAGCAACGGCATTGCCCAGTGGCTGAAGCTTGCACTGGCGGAAGATCCGTCCAATGCCAGGAACGGTAATGACAACGGCGGCATGGGTATCGCAGCAGGAATGGATTTCCTGTTTCCTGCGCGTTTTATCTGGCAGGCCTATCGTGCGGTGTTGCCCTCTGCGGAGGTGCCGGAACAGTCCGCTTTCGACAAATCCCGCCTGGTCTGGCGCCTGTTCCGGTTACTGCCGGATCTGATTGCGGAAGACGAGGTATTTGCTCCGCTGCAGAGGTTTATGGCGGGGTCCGATACGGAAACCCGCCGGTATCAGTTGGCTGGCAAGATTGCCGATTTGTTCGACCAGTACCAGGTATTCCGTGCTGACTGGTTGGCGGACTGGGAAGCCGGGCATGATCGCCTGCAAATGGCCCGGGGCGAATACAAGGAACTGGGTGAAGATTTGCGTTGGCAGCCTGTGCTGTGGCGCAGATTGGTGGAGGATGTCGGTGAGCTTGCCGGCACCAGCCGCTCCCGCATCCACACCCGTTTCATGGATGAGGGACAAAATCTGACAGCGGTGGACAGGCCATCTGACCTGCCACGGCGCATTGTGGTTTTTGGTGTTTCCTCGCTGCCGAAGCAGGCACTGGAGGCGCTCTCGATCCTCAGCCGGGTCAGCCAGGTGGTGCTCTGTGTCCATAACCCCAGTGAATACTACTGGGCCGACATTATCAGTGATCGCGATCTGCTCAATGCTGACCGCAAACGGGGCCTGGCTCACCCGAAACTGACAACACTGACCAACCCGGACGATCTGCACCAGCACGCCAATCCACTCCTGGCGGCGTGGGGCAAGCAGGGGCGGGACTACATCCGCCTGCTGGATGAATTCGACAACCCCGAGGGTTATCAGGGCCGTATTGCCACCCCGGACGGCCGGATCGATATATTCACGCCTCACGGAGTGTCGGAACAGGCGGCAATACTGCACCAGATCCAGAACGACATTCGCACTCTTGCATCGCAACAGGAAATGCTCGAACAGGGGCGCGCACTGGATCCGTTCCGCGACGATTCGGTGGTATTCCACAATGCTCACAGTCCTCAGCGGGAAGTGGAAATTCTCCACGACCAGCTGCTGGCAGCGTTCAACAGCAACCCGGAGCTGCGCCCCCGGGACGTGATCGTCATGGTGCCGGATGTGGATACCTATGCGCCCCACATCCAGGCTGTATTCGGCCGTTACTCCGCGTTATCCCGCCGCTATATTCCGTTTACCATTTCCGACCAGGGCCAGCGCCACCGCCAACCGGTGTTGATTGCGCTGGATACCCTGATGGCGCTGCCGGAAAGCCGGTTTGGCGTCAGCGAGATCATCAGCTTGCTGGAAGTGCCGGCGGTCCGAAACCGGTTCGGTATTGCCGAAGGCGATCTGCCTCTGGTGCGCCAATGGGTGGAAGGCGCCAATATTCGCTGGGGTTTGCACGGCGATCACCGCAGCAGCCTCGACCTGCCAGGCGGGCTGGAGCGTAACACCTGGCAGGCGGGCCTGCGGCGGATGTTGCTGGGCTATGGTACTGGCCGCGACGAACCCTGGCAGGGCGTCGAGCCCTACGAGGAAATTGGCGGCTTGCAGGCCAGTGTGGCGGGCAACCTCTGCCGTTTTATCGACCGGCTGGAAGTGCTCTGGCACGAACTCAGGGCCACCGCGACACCGTCAGGGTGGCTGGACCTCCTGCAATCGATACTGGAGCGTTTCTTTGATGACCTTTCCGACGATGAACTGCTGTTGGTAAATCGCCTGCGCCGGCAGGCCGAGCAGTGGTTGCAGGACTGTGACAGCGCCGGAATGGAGCAGGTGGAGCTGCCCCTGAACATTGTTCGCGAAATCCTGCTGGAGGGACTGGAAGAGGGTGGGCTCAATCAGCGTTTCCTGGCGGGAAAGGTCAATTTCGCCACCCTGATGCCGATGCGGGCCATCCCCTTCCGTCGGGTCTGCCTGCTGGGCATGAACGATGGTGACTACCCGCGCTCTCGGCCACCGGTGGATTTTGACCTGATGGCGCTGGATTACCGCCCCGGGGACCGTTCCCGCCGGGAAGACGACCGCTACCTGTTTCTTGAGGCCTTGCTGTCGGCGCGGGAGCAGCTTTATATCAGTTGGGTGGGGCGCAGCATCCGTGATGACTCAGAGCGGCCGCCATCGGTGCTGGTAAGCCAGTTACGGGATCATCTGGATGCGGTGTGGCAGGTGTCGGAATCAGATCAGTCGGCGTCGGCCGCGCTTACTACTGAACACCCATTGCAACCGTTCAGCCGGGAGTATTTTCCGCTTGCGAATCGCGGAGTAGGGCAGGACGGCTCCCCAAAAGCCAACGACGTGGTGTCGGCCCGGCGCCTGTTTACTTACGACAGTGAATGGCTCAGCGCCCACCAATCCCTGCAAGTCGAGGCTGAACATGCCCCGCTGCCGTACCTGCCGCCGGCAGATCCGCTCACTCTTGCGGATATTGGCGCTTTCCTCAAACGGCCAGTGGAAAGCTTTTTCCAGCGTCGCCTGCAGGTGCGGTTTACCGATGTGGAAAGTCTGGATACCGATAATGAAGCGTTTGCCATGGATGGTTTACACCACTGGCGACTGGAGGATGAGCTGATTCGCCAGGCGGTGATGAAAGCCGATACCGAAGAGGAGTTGCAGCAACGCATCGAAACCTCTCTGGCCAGTATGGCCCGCCGGGGCGAATTGGGTATGGGGCTGACTGAATTTGCTCTGACCCGGCAACTGGAAAACCGCATGCCGGACCTGCACAAGCGTTACCGGGAGGCCCTGGCGCTCTGGCCTGAGGCCATTGAGGAAGTGATTGGGTTTGAGTACCAGCACCAGCGAGGCGAAGATTCCGTGGCTGTCAGCGACCGCCTTGGCAATCTGCGCACCCGTGCGGATGGAGAGATATGCAGGGTAGTGATTGCCAGTAGTAACCTTCTGGAAGGAGCCGGGGGCTATCGCCAGCTGCGATTCCCGGCTCTGCTTGACCATTGGGTGGCGCATCTGGCGGGCAACCTGCGCTTTGAAGCTTTCCATACCCTGGTTATCGCCAAGGAGGAACAGCGGGTGGTCAACCTGCTGCCCATGGGCAGTACCGCCGCCGGCGAATGCCTGGCCACGGTGCTGGACATCTGGATACAGGGCCAGACTCAACCGTTGCCGATCGAGTCCGGCGCTGCCTTCGCCTATCTTCGGGGTCTGTATCCCTCCCGGGGTGAGGGCAGCGAAGACAAGGCGTTACTCAAAGCAGAGGAGGCGTTCAACAAGGCCCTGGCCCGGGACAGCGGCTACCTGCGCAGGGTTTACCCGGAATTCGGGCAGCTGCTTGCCGGCGAACAATTCCCGCAGCTGGTACGGTCGTTATATGAACCGCTCTGGCACGCCGAGCAGGCGGGCCGGTCGAAGCCTGGCGGCGCTAAAAGGGAAACCGCGTAATGACCGAAAATGTTCGCACACTGGATCCTTTAACACTGCCACTGCGCGGCAGTCAGCTGATTGAGGCCAGCGCCGGCACCGGAAAAACCTTTACTCTGGCCCTGCTGTATGTGCGTCTGGTAATCGGACACCGCGCCGCCGAGGAACCGCTTGGAGAAGGCATACTGCCACCCAACCTGCTGGTGGTGACTTTTACCGAAGCCGCCACCAAGGAACTCCGGGACCGTATCCGCTCCCGCCTGACCGAAGCCGCAGCCCTGTTTGCCATGCCGTCGGATACCGTTGATGCCAACGCTGATGCAAAAGACCCACTGGTCAACCTGCGTAATGCCTGCCCTCCGGAAGACTGGCCGGTCTGTCGCCGCAAACTGTTGTTGGCGGCCGAATGGATGGATGAAGCCGCCGTCTCCACCATTCATGGCTGGTGTAATCGAATGCTCAGTGAACACGCCTTCGACAGCGGCAGCCTGTTCCGCCAGACCCTGGAAACCAGCCAGACGGATCTGCTGGACAATGTGGTCCGGGACTACTGGCGCACATACGTGTACCCGTTACCGCCGGAATTGATGAACGAGGTGCTGGATAACTGGAAAACCCCCGAGAGCCTGCGCCAGTCCGTTCGCAATCTTCTGCCCCATGTTGATGCCCTGCCGGTGCCCAGCCGCAAACCGGTGGCCGCGGCGGAAAACGCAAAAAGCCGCCGCGAGTCGAGGCTTCAGGAACTCAAGGCCCCCTGGCTGGCCTGGTGTGATGAGCTGGATGAATTGCTGGCGGAAACCGCCAAACGGAAGCCCAAGCCTTTGCACGGAACCACGAAAAACTCCATTAAGAAGGCCGTGGACTACCTGAGAGAATGGGCCACCACAGACGCCATTGAACCCCATGAATTTCTCTCCAGCAAGCGTACCAAGGGTTTCGATACCCTGGAAGCAGACGCCTTTGCAGAAAAGTGGACTGGCGATGACGATCCGCCCCACCACCCCGCCATGGATGCGATTGCCGAGCTCAAACCGGCGCTGAAAGCCATGCCGGTGGCAAAGCCGGACATCCTCAACCACGCTGCCTGCTGGATTGCCCGGCGAATGGACAGTGAAAAACAGCGTCTTGCGAGCATGGGTTTTGACGACCTGCTGACCCGGTTGGATGATGCTCTGGGCGGCCCCCAGGGCGATAGACTGGCCGAGACCATCCGCCGCCAGTTCCCGGTGGCGATGATCGATGAGTTCCAGGACACCGACCCGGTCCAGTACCGGATCTTTGACCGCGTCTACCGGGTAGCTGGCAACCACCAGGATACCAGCCTGCTGATGATCGGCGACCCCAAGCAGGCCATCTACGGTTTCCGGGGTGCCGACATCTATACCTACCTGGACGCGCGCCTTGCGGTCAGCAGCCGCACCTACACGCTGGCTACCAACTTCCGTTCCGCCGTTACCATGGTGGATGGGGTCAACCGGGTGTTCGCCCATGCCGATCAGGAGCTGTCCGAAGGAGCCTTCCTGTTCCGGGCCGGTAGTCACAACCCGCTGCCATTCAATCCGGTGAATGCCAAGGGTACGGACCGTCAGTGGTGCGTGCAGGGTCAGCCGCAGCCGCCACTGACCTTCTGGACCCTGGCGGACGACCGTCCTGTCGCCAAGGAAGCCGGTCGAGAGGCCATGGCGGACGTCTGCTCAGCGGAGATTGCCCGCCTGCTGAATCTCGGTCAGGCCGGTGAGGCCGGTTTTGCCGCCGAGGGTCAGCCCCTCGAGCAGCTGCGGCCGGAGCACTTTGCCATACTGGTGAACAAGCGTGATGAGGCGGATGCCGTCAGGCGAGCCCTGAGTGCCCGGGGTATCCGCAGCGTGTATCTGTCGGACCGTAACTCCGTGTTGCAGTCGGCGCAGGCGATGCAGCTGCTGCAGTGGCTTCAGGCCTGTGCCGAGCCCGGTCAGCTTTCGCTGATTCGCGCCGCACTGGCCACACCCACCATGGGCCTGGCCTACCAGGACCTGGACCGGCTGCTCAGCGACGAAAATGCCCTGGATCGGCAAATCAACCGTTTCCAGGGCTACCGGGAACTCTGGCAACAACAGGGCGTGCTGCCAATGTTACGTCGCCTGCTCATGGACTACGACGTGCCCGCAAAACTTCTGGCGGGGCCGGATGGTGAGCGTGGCCTGACCGATATCCTGCACATTGCCGAACTGCTGCAGCAGGACAGCCAGCAACTGGATGGCGAACACGCCCTGATTCATCATTTTACCGAGATGCTGCGGGAATCCGACGACGAGGACGAACACCGGACCATGCGCCTGGAAAGCGACGCCGGATTGGTCAAGGTAGTTACCGTGCACAAGTCCAAAGGCCTGGAGTACCCGTTGGTGTTCCTGCCGTTTGCCACCGAGGTTCGCGAGGAAAAACCGAACCAGGCCTTTATCAAGTACCACGATGACGAGGGCAAACTGCAGATTTCCCTGGAGCCGGACGACGACACGCTCGCCCGGGCTGATCATGAACGGTTGGGTGAGGACATCCGCAAATTCTATGTGGCGTTGACCCGTTCCCGCCATGCAACCTGGGTAGGCGCGGCCGGCATCAAGGGCTGGCGCCAGAGTGGCCTGGGGTACCTGGTCGGCCTTGACGCCAGTGAGGACGATACGGATCTGATGCCTTTCCTGCAGGCCATGGCCGCTGGTGAGCCTGCAATAGCGGTGGCGCCAGTTCCCGAGCCAGGGGAAGATGTTTACGTTGGCGAGATGGAACCGGAGCTTGGCATGGCGCTGGAACCGGTGCGTGAGGCGAAGGAAAACTGGTGGATTGCCAGTTACTCGGCCATCACCTATGGCGCCCGTAGTGGCTTCAATGACGGCTTCGCCCCCGCCAGTGAAGACGCGGAACAGGAAAACTTGCGGGAGGAAGAGGAGGATTCGGGCACCGATACCGCCACCGGCGCAGCCTCCAGAGCGCCGCAACCCTTCAATCAGCACAGCTTTCCCAAGGGCGCCGGACCCGGCACCTTCCTCCACGATCTTCTGGAGTGGTGTGCCACCCGGGGGTTCCGTACGGTGGCCGAAGCGCCAGACGAGCTCTATGAACTGGTGGAACGCCGTTGCAAACTGCGCAACTGGAGCGACTGGGCGGACACCCTGAAAACCTTCATCCACACACTGGTCACCGTGAACATGCCCCTGCCAGATAACGGTGGAACCTGCTCACTCGCCGGCCTTGAAACCTTTCGCGCGGAGCTGGAGTTCTGGTTCGAAAGCCATCAGGTAAACACCCGGGCCATGGACACACTGGTTCGCCGACAAACCCTGAACGGTGAAGACCGGCCTGAAGCCCATGAAACCACCTTTAACGGCATGCTCAAGGGTTTTATCGATCTGGTGTTCGAGCACAACGGCCGCTACTACGTCCTGGACTACAAGTCGAATTACCTCGGTGAAGATGATCAGGCCTATACGACCGGCACCATGAGAGCAAAAATCCTGGAAAACCGGTACGACCTGCAGTACGTCATCTATCTGCTGGCGTTACACCGTCTGCTGAAGTCGCGACTGCCAGACTATGATTATGACACCCATGTTGGCGGTGCGGTCTACCTGTTTCTGCGCGGGTGTGACTCGCCGGGGGCTGGCGTCTTTACCGAGCGACCGGGACGGGCACTGATCGAAGAACTGGACCAGCTGTTCAGTGGCCAGCGGGAGAATGCAGCATGATCGGGGAGAGCGGAACCATGCAGGACCTGTTCGACACTGTTCCGGAGGAGCCGGCGTCATTACCCGGAAACGCCCAGCAAGCGCTGGCCCTTCTGGACGACTGGGTAGAACGGAGCTGGATTCGCGCCCTGGATCATGCCTTTGCAGCCTTTGTCTGCAACATGGTCGGTGACAATGGCGAGAAGCCGTCAACCATGCTGGCGTTGCTGGCTGCCATGGTTTCCCATCAGGTGGGGCGGGGGCACGTCTGCCTCGATATCAGGCAGCTTTGTATCGATACCGAACCCACGCTGGTGCTGCCACCGGAAGGGGGGGGTGCACTCCCGGCTGACAGTCCGCGACCGTCAGACCTGTTTGCCGGAATCGGCCCGGACGAAATTCTCGCCAATCTCATGCAAAGCTGCGCGGTCAGTGACGGCGAGCAGGCGACCCCGCTGGTTCTGGACGGGTCGAGGCTGTATTTGCGGCGGTTCTGGCGCTACGAACAGGCCATTGCCGCCGGTATCCGGGCCCGCCTTGAAAGTCCTGCAGAGCGGGTGGATTCGGGGCTGCTGACACGAACGCTGGATGTCCTGTTCGGGGCGACTGCGAAACCGGATAGTCAGCCTGACTATCAGAAAGCAGCCTGCGCTCTGGCGGCAAGGAACCGTTTCAGCGTGATCACCGGTGGTCCCGGTACTGGCAAAACCACTACGGTTGTAAACCTGCTCGCGGCCCTGCAGTCGGTGGCCTGCGAATCAGTCGGAAGCAATGAAACCAATGCATATTTGCGTATCCGTCTTTCAGCCCCCACCGGGAAAGCCGCCGCAAGACTGAGCGAGTCGATTGGTGGTGCGGTTGACCGCCTGCCTCTGGCAAAGCTGCCTGGCAGCCCGAACAAATCCGCCATTCCAACGCAGGTGACCACCCTGCACCGGTTGCTGGGCAGCCGACCCGGTTCGCGGAGCTTCCGGCACAATGAAGACAACCCACTACCACTGGATATCCTGGTGATCGACGAAGCCTCCATGGTGGATGTCGACCTGATGGCCTCGGTTTTTGCGGCGATGCCCGACCGGGCACGTCTGATCATGCTGGGGGATAAAGATCAGTTGGCTTCAGTGGACGCCGGCGCCGTGCTGGGTGAGCTATGCCAGCGTGCCGAGGGAGCCCATTACCTGCCGGAGACAGCCCAATGGCTGGAGTCAGTGACGGGTTGCCCATTGCCAGCGCACCTGACCGATACCGAGGGCCTGCCGCTGGACCAGGCGGTTGCCATGCTTCGCAAGAGCTATCGTTTCGACGAACACAGCGGTATCGGTGTTTTGGCATCGGCCACTAACGCCGGTCGCTTGGATAAACCGCTCATTCGCCAATGCCGTGAGCAGGCGTTTGAAGACGTGGCCTGGCTCACACCGGACAGTCACTCGGCGCGCCCCGGCATCAACGAGCCAGGGGTCGCGCTACTGGCGGATCATGCCCTTACCGGCACCCCGGAAGGTTTCTGCAACAACGGGCAGGGGCGTCTGGTCAACGAAGAGCCTGTCGCTCCGCCGGTAGGTTATGGCCACTACCTGGGTATCATCCGGGACCAGAAGCCTTCCGCCGGCGGTGAAAGGGAGGCCCGTGATCAATGGGATACCTGGGCAATCGAGGTACTCAACGCCTTCAACCATTTCAAGATTTTGTGCGCCCTGCGACAGGGGCCATTCGGGGTGGAAGGGCTTAACCGGGAAATCTCCGAGCGCCTGCGCTGGGCCGGACTGATTGATCGTACGGAGGGCTGGTATGCTGGTCGCCCGGTACTGATCACCGGAAACGACTATAATCTGGGCCTGATGAACGGTGATATCGGCGTTACCCTGAGCGTGCCCTGGGAACGTGATGAAGCGGGCGAGCCGGTCGATACCCTGCGGGTGGCGTTTCCGTCAAACGATGGCAGTGACACCATCCGGTGGATCTCCCCCAGCCGGTTGCAGTCACTGGAGACCGTCTACGCCATGACCGTGCACAAATCCCAGGGCTCGGAATTCACCCATGCCTGCCTGGTGCTTCCGGACCGGCTGACCCCGGTGCTGACCCGGGAACTGGTTTATACCGGCATCACCCGGGCCCGTCACTGGCTGAGCCTGGTGGTGAGCCAGGAGGGTGTGCTGAGAGAGGCAGTGGGCCGCGGCGTGGTCAGAGCATCGGGGCTGGCCAGATTGTTGTCTTGAGTTCTCGGCCATGACTTATTCCCAGCGGAGGAATCGAATGAAAGGGACAATACGGATACCGCAGTGTGTGGTAGCTCTGTTCGCTGTGCTGTTGCTGGCGGGTTGCGCAGGCTCTCCGGCTACGGATAGCTCGCGCCGCGATGTTGTGGCGATGCCGCTGACGAACACTTACTGGCAGCTGGTGAGCGTAGCCGGCCAACCTGTGCCGGAAACCGACCGTGAGCAGAAGGCTCATGTCCTGTTCCTGGACGATGGCCGGGTGAGTGGTTTCAGTGGCTGCAATCAGTACATGGGTAACTATCGCGTCGAGGGCGAAAATCTGCTATTCGATTCAATGAGCAGCACCCGTATGGCTTGCCCTGACAGCCAGACGGAAGGCCAGCTGTTCGCCGCACTGGCCAAGACGGTGGGCGTCAACCTGGAAGGCATCGAGCTCCGGCTTCTGGGCGAGGCCGGCGAAGAGCTGGCGGTGTTCGAGGCCTCGCGGATGAAATAGGGGCGTGCCTGTCAGTTTGTGGGCAGGCAGCGGGTCATGAAATCCCTGAACTCACTCACCAGCCGTTCCAGGCTGTTTTCCAGTCGGTGCCCGTCCGGCAGCATCAGCAATGGCAGCTTCTGTTCCCGCGCCAGTTCGATTACCGGCATGGGCAGCACCACATCATCGTCCCAGCCGTGAATGATCTGGGTCTTTCGGGCCTGAATCCGCGGGCTGGACTGTGGATAGGCAGACATCGCCAGTGCCGGCGCCAGCAGGAAACACCCCAATACCGGGGTTTCCGCACTGGTACGGGCGCACACCCAGCCCCCCATACTGGAGCCGGCCAGTATGGTGCGTTCCGGGCTGGCGCCTGTCTCTGCCATGGCCTCCTTCATCTGCTGCAGGCGTTCCATGGGCACTTTCGTGCTGCGATGGTCCAGGGCGATGGCGGTCACACCGGGAAATCTTTCCGCTTCCGCTTTCAGGGCCTGAACCTTGGTGCCGCCGGGGCCGCTTTCCAGACCGTGTGACAGGAATACGTGAATGTCGGATGTCGCCATGATCACCTCCGATGAGCGGGTTCAGAGTCGGGTTGCAGAAAGAATATCCAGCGCGTGCCGGCGTTTTTCCGGGTCGTACAGGTCCACGGTGAACATCAGTTCGTCCACCTCCACGGTTTGCAGTAATCGCTCCAATTGCTGGCGGATGCTTGCTTCACTGCCCAGAAGCTGCAGCGACAGGAAGTCCTTCACGCCGGCGCGCTCGCCGCTGTTCCACAGGCCTTCCATGGATTCCACCGGTGGCCGCATCCACAGTGGCTGGCCACGGAACAGTGACAGAATGCGCTGATAACTGGTGGTGGCCAGGAACCGTGCCTCTTCATCGGTATCCGCAGGGACAGCAGGCACGGCCAGTATCACGTAAGGTTTGTCCAGCTGTTCGGAGGGCTGGAAATTGTCCCGGTATACCTGGATGGCTTCGCGGTAGAGGCGGGGCGCGAAGTGGCCGGCAAAGGCGTAGGGCAGACCCCGCATGGCAGCGAGCTGGGCACTGTAAAGGCTGGAACCCAGCAGCCAGATGGGCACATTGGTTCCGGCGCCGGGAATCGCCTTTACCTGCTGGCCGGGTTGCAGCGGACCGAGCAGCGTCTGCAGGCGGGCCACATCTTCGGGAAACTGCTCCGCCCCCAGGCCGTCCCTGCGCAAGGCGCGGCTGGTAATCGGGTCGGTACCCGGAGCCCGGCCAAGGCCAAGGTCGATTCGACCGGGGTAGAGACTCTCCAGTGTGCCGAACTGCTCTGCAATCACCAGCGGCGGGTGGTTGGGTAGCATGATGCCGCCGGAGCCCACACGCAGGGTTGTCGTGGCACCGGCAATATGGCCGACCAGAACCGCCGTCGCGGAACTGCTGATGCCTTCCATGTTGTGGTGTTCAGCCAGCCAGAAGCGCTGGAAACCGAGGTTTTCCGCATGCCTGGCATAGGCAACGCTGTTGGCAAGAGTCTGGCCCACGGAATCACCTTCGCGGACCGAGGCCAGCTCCAGTAGGGAAAAAGAAGGGAATTGGGCGCTGGAATACTGCGACATTGAATGCTCCGGTTTTGAACTATCCCGCAGCATAACAAAAACCGGCGTACGTGCCGCTATAGGGAGTGCCCGGTATTGCAGTCCGCCATCCACCATCGCGGAAACAACTGTTGGATGTCAGGCTTCAGAAAGCGGTCGTCGATCAGCCAGATTACGCCACGGTCCTCTGGTGTGCGGATCACCCTGCCAGCGGCCTGGGCCACTTTCTGTAGGCCGGGGATCAAATAGGTGTAGGCCTGGCCTGCGCCGAATCGCTGTTCCAGTCGCTGGCGCAGGATCTCATGCCAGGCGTCGAAAGGTGGCAGGCCGAGGGTGGCTACGAAGGCGCCGATCAGACGGTCGCCGGGCAGGTCGATGCCTTCGCTGAACACGCCACCGAGCACGGCAAAGGCAACGCCGGAATTGCCTTCCTGAAAGTCTTCCAGAAAGGCTGTGCGTGCCTCGCCGGACATGCCTGGTTGCTGGCTGCGCAGTGGAATATCCGGAGCCAGACTGGCCAGGGTATCCCGCACGCGGTTGAGGTAGGCAAAACTGCTGAAAAAAGCCAGGTAGTTGCCGGGCCGTTCGCGGTACTGCCGTGCGATGATTTCGGCAATGGGAGCCAGGGAGCGCTCGCGGTCCGCCTGGCGGGTGCTGATCTGTGGGGTGAAGTGCACGCTTAGCTGTTCAGCCGAAAATGGACCAGGCAGCGACTGGAAACAGGTGTCTTCGGGCATGCCCAGCAGGTCTCGGTAGTAGATGCCAGGTGAGAGCGTGGCTGAAAACAGCAGCGTGCTGTCAGCGGCGTTGAAGCGCGGGCCGAGAAAATCCGCCGGAATCAGGTTGCGGATGGCCAGCTGCGCCTTGCCGCGGCCAGGCCTGACCAGTTCGCACAGGGAATGGTCGCCAAACACGTCCGCCAGCTTGGTAAAAGCCAGGCTCTCGAACATCAGTTCCTGCAGGGCCAGATCTGGCGGGTAGTCGGCCAGGTAATCGGTAATGGCAGAGACCAGGCGGTTCAGAGCACCGGTCAGTGAACCGGGCAGGTTGTCCAGAATGACCGGTTCGCGGCTGATATCGGGGGCATGGTCGCGGATCAGCGATTGCCAGGCCCGGGATACTCCGTCGAGTCTGGATTTCAACGCTTTAGGTGCCGACTTTCGAACCCTCAGAAGACGGGCCTGGCTTAACTCGACCGAGTACATGCCCCGAGCCCGGTCCACCAGGTTGTGGGCTTCGTCGATCAGCAGGCTGGCTTTCCAGTCGTTCTGCCGGATCAGGGCATGGAGCAGGGCGGACTGGTCAAACATCCGGTTCACATCAGCCACCACCACGTCGCTCCAGCGAGCCATTTCCTGGGCCAGGAAATAGGGGCAGATGCCATGCCGGCCGGCGATACTGGCAAGCACCGGTTGTGTCAGCGCGCCGGTGGTGTTTGCAGCGTCTGCCCGGGCCTCCGGCAGGCGGTCGAAAAAGCCCCTGGCCAACGGGCATGCATCCCCGTGGCAGGCTTTGTCCGGGTGTTCGCAGGCATGGTCCTTCGCTACCAGTTCCAGGGTTCGCAGTGGCAGGGCGCCGGGTTGCTTCTCCCGTAACAGGTGAACGGCGTCCACTGCCAGTTGCCGGGCGGTGTTGCGACTGGTCAGGTAGAACAGCCGGTCCTGTCCGGCCGCAGGCATGGCCATGAGGGCCGGGAACAGAGTGCCCAGTGTTTTGCCCAGGCCAGTGGGCGCTTCCAGCAGCAGTGTTCGGTTGCGAATGGTGTTTTTATAAACGGTCTCTGCCAGAGCGCGTTGCCGGGGGCGGAATTCAGGGAAGGGAAACGTTAGCCGCGACAGGGCCTGGTCCCTGTCTTGCCGGTGTGTGGCCTCCTGTTTCGCCCAGCCACTGTATATCGCACAGAGCTGCTCAAGTTCGTGCCAGAGTTCGTCAGCGCTGGCGGTTTCGGTGATGGCAGTCTCCTTGTCCTTGCCGACATCGTAGTAGATCAGCGCCAGGTCGAGCGTGTTCAGTTTCTCCTGACGACACAACAGCGCCCCGTATACCCGCAACTGCGCCCTGTGGAGGTTGCGCTGGGCTTCCCGCACCTGTGACAGGTCGCCCCTGTGGGTCTTGATTTCTTCCAGCCTGCCGGCGACCGGGTCGTAACCATCGGCTCTGCCACTGACCATTAGCTTGCCGCACTGGCCGGCCAGGGCAATTTCGCTCTGATACCTTGGCCCGCGTCGGGCCTGCACAGCACCGTGGCCGGCGATGCCTTCTTCCGACGTCGGCGCCGGCGTGTAGCGTAAATCCAGGTCACCTTTGCGGGCGGCAAACTCGCAGAGGGTTCGCACCGCAACCTTGAGTTCACTCATTCGGCAGCTCCGCCCCAACGCACGTAGCAGACGGATACCGGGATGCCGTGGCTGACACAGAACTCCAGCCAACGGGTCTGATGGTCCTGCAGGCGATCGCCGGGGCCTTTTATTTCGATCATTTCATAGCGTCGGTCCGGATCCGGATGATCAGGTTGAAAGCGGATCAGGTCGGGGAAACCGCTTCGGTGTTCCCGCAGATTGTCCAGCAGGCGCAGGAATATCAACTCAAGGTGACGCGCGGGAATGGATTCCAGCGCCAGATCCAGGAGATCGTCGGAAAGCACGGGCCAGATCACGAACGGAGAGGCAATGCCCCGTTTCCGACGCCAGTTATTGCGAATCCGCGCTTTGTAGTCGTCGGTGGCCAGGGCGCTCAGGCAGTCGCCAAACAGTGTTTGCCTGCGTTCCACGAAATCCTCCCGGTACAGGTCCACCGGACCGGTGTGGAATGGATGGAAGAATGCACCGGGCACCGGGGCAAACAGGGCAGGCCAGCACAGCAGTCCAAACAGACCGTTGATCAGGGTGTTTTCCACATAGGCAACCGGGGCTTCAGGTTCCGTGAGGTGTTGCAGGGCCGCCCATTCCACCGAGTTACCCTGCGGATTGTCCACCTCAATGGTAAAAGCGGTGAGCGCCGGGCGTGCGGATGGCTGAGGCGGGGCTTCTCCCAGTTTTTTCGCCAGTCGTGACAGGATGCGCTCCAGCCCTCTTTCTTCCGTACCGGTTCTGGTTTTGGCGCCGGCGGTAATGGCCAGCGACCAGGCTTCGCGGTGCCGCTTCAGCCGTTCCAGTAGTCGTAGTTGCCGCAGGCGCGCTTCGCGGTGGCCGCTGCGTTGGTAGGCGGCCAAGGCAAGCTCTGTATTGCCGCCGCGCTCCGCCCGTTTGCCCAGCTCGAACAACAGGCGGCCGCGCCGACTCTCAAGCCAGGGGTTCTCGTTGGCCGGGGGAATGTCCTGCCATACTGCTTCCGGCGGCTCATTTTCCTCGAGGCGTTCACGGCAGCGGTGCATGATGAGATAGCGGTCAACGTCGTCGCGCTCGTCAAAGGCACGGGATGCAGCGTTAAGCGGTACCTGTTCGTATTGCTGGTGCCCCAGCTCCACCAGCACGAAATCGGACCAGCTTTGTCGGAGGTTGCCGAAGAACATTAACCTCAGGCGATCAAAAAGCGCCATATGCTTCAGGCGGATCACTTGCGTGGGGATGTCCGGCAGCCACTGCTTCACGGGAGCGGGTTCGGGATAAAGCGGAATCAGGGTGTCTTTCAACAGCCCCTTGGCTGCCGTGCCGGGCAAACCGGCAGCAGAAATCTGTTCAGCCAGGGCAGGGCGAAGTTCGGCGAGGGTAAAAAGGCGAAAGAGTTCGGCCAGGGGCACGTCCGGACTGTCTTCAATCCAGCCGCTACGCGAGAGCTTTTTCGCTACCTCAGCCGCCGGTAAGACCAGCTCCGGATAGTTGAGTTTTTCCATCCGGAACAGGTCGCCAGAGCGCATCACCAGCCGGGCCAGCAGGGCCCGCTCCGGCTGATGCAATGCCAGCAGGCTGTCAATGTGCCCGGTTTCCTCGGTGGTCAGCAGATCGCTGTGGTGCTGACGAACCCAGCGCACTACCGTCTCGAAGTTTTCGAGATAGTACAGCGGATTGTCCAGGTCGGCAGTGCCGGGAACGGAGGAATGTCTGGTTGATGCGGGCGTCATAGAAACTGTTTTGCTGGCCAGAGCGTAAGCATAGAATGATCACTGATGATGCCCTATGGAGAATCCGATATGCGAGTCCTTATTGCTCTCATTGCGCTGATTGCCCCGATTTCGATGCTGGCCCCGGCGTCGGCGGTGGCCGCGGAGTGTCCGGCCTTCCTCAACCATGACCTGCGCAAGCTGCACTCTTCGGATTCCGTCAATCTGTGCGATGTGGCTTCCGGAAAGCCCATGCTGGTTGTGAACACCGCCAGCCGCTGTGGTTACACCGGGCAGTTTGAGGGCCTGGAGGCCCTGCACCGGGAGTACAGTGACAAGGGCCTGGTGGTGGTTGGCTTTGCCAGCGATGATTTTCGTCAGGAGGCAGCAACCGAGGAGGAGGCGGCCAACGTTTGCTTCAAGAACTTTGGCGTAACCTTCACCATGATCGCCCCGACAGCGGTGACTGGAAACGACGCCAACCCTGTGTTTAAGGCGATCAACAGCCAGAGCAGTCAGCCAAACTGGAACTTTCACAAGTATGTGTTGAATGCCCGGGGTGAAGTTGTCGAGGCTTTTCCCAGCCGTGTAAAACCGGATGCATCCGAGCTCCGCAGTGCGGTTGAGCGGGTGGTTGCTGACCGCTGAAACCGCGGACTCAAAGGTCCACAACAATTGGCGGATTCAGCGGTTTGAAACTTCCGTTGCAGGTGCTGGCGTTGACGAAGAGGCGGTCATCCAGGCTTTGCTTGCCATGGCTCTCGTGAATATGTCCGAATACGTGCATCTTTAACTGTAAACGTTCCAGTTCGTGGGTCAGGTCGTCGCAGCCGACGGACAGGGAGTGGGTATCCGTGATCACCTGGTCGAGAATGCCTGCCGGTGGCCCGTGAGTCACCAGAACGTCAGTATCGGCGGGGATTTGTGCCCAGCGCTCGGCAATCGCCGGGCCGCGCGCAAGGTTGAAGGCCCAGTCGAAGAACACTGGTGTCCAGGGGCTGCCCCAGAACCTCAGGCCCTCGATCTCGGTTCCACTATCCCGCAGGTAAATGGCATTCCTGATCAGTGCCTCGGCGTCTGCCGGCTCATCCTGCAGGCACCAGTCGTGGTTGCCGGCAATCAGGATCTTATAGCGGTGCGGCTGTTCGGAAAACCAGTTGTCCAGGTCTTCCAGCTCTTCGAGGGTGCCCACCCCCAGGCAGTCACCGGCGTGGATCAGGATGTCGCCATCCGGCACCGTTATCTGGCGGTGCATGCTGTGAGTATCCGATATACAGACCAGTCTCATGATGTCTCACTGGGTTTGTTGAAAGCTCCGTGACGTCCGGCGCCACCGGCAAACCGGCCGGCACCCTCAATCGCTTCTTCGAAGACCACAGGATAGCCTCCGGCGCCTTCCGCAGCCAATGCCTCGGCCAATTCCCTGTCCCACTGATGAATGGCGGAATTGATCTCGGTGTAAACGGACGGGCGGGTCACAAGGGCCTCCTGGTGGTTATTATTATCGGGCCGTGTCAGGGAATCTCCGGTGTCAGCTGTTGGAATTCTGCCCGGTTGCGGCCTTTGTTTTTGGCATTGTATAGCGCGGAGTCCGCTTCGTTCATCATGTCGGCAAAGGTTTTATGTCGGTCCGCTTTCTCAACGCCGCCAATACTGGCGGAGAGTGACACCGGTAAACCCTGCATTTCCTCGCCATTGGTGACGATGGCGTCGAGTAGCCGGCGGGTTATCAGGCGAATATCATCCTCGGCGGTAATGTTCAGAATGATCGCAAACTCCTCGCCACCGATCCGACCGACAATGTCGTCATCCCGCAATTCCTGTTTCAGAATCCGGGCGACAAGGCATAAAGCGGCGTCACCCGTGGCATGTCCCCATCGGTCATTGATTTGCTTGAAGTAATCCAGGTCCATCATCAGAACCGCCAGCGGCACTTGTTTCTGTTCTGCTTTTTTAAAGGCTTGGATGCCGTCCCGGAACAGTGAACGCCGGTTGTAGAGTCCTGTGAGGCCATCCCGTTCCGCCATGATTCGCAGTCGCTGTTCAGATTGGGTAAATGCCAGTAGCGGTAAGGCGAGTACGGTAGCGGTGGCCAGCAGAATGTGGTTGATAAGGATTATTCGTAGAACGAAACCGGTTTCGTGCTGGTTTATGCCGATCCAACCTGCGCAGATAACCAGGGCCTGGATCATCATCAGCACACCATGGGCGGTGAACAGCACCTGCAGAATCCTGCGGGGCAGGGAAGGCGTGCTGTCCAGCCTCGACAGGTGATAAACCGCAAAACTGAATATGGCTGCGGAATACAGGGCTGTCAGAAAGCGGGCATTCAGGGGGGTGTCATGGAATGTGAACAGCAGGATCAGGCAATAACCGACTGCGGACGCCCGCAGGGCGTAACGGAATCGTCGGGAGTTTCCTGGCGCCTGGCCCGAAAAACGTTGGAGGCCTGCCAGAACCAGCAATGGCGACAGGCCAAGGAAGCCATGTGCCAGGAAAACAGTGATCCACTGAGAATCGAGAAACGCTCTTGCTCCAGCTAACAGGCTACCCGCAGCGAATGCCCCGCAGGCCAGCGCCCAAAGCCGGAAACAATCCTGGCGGGAACGCAACCGGAAAATCGCCCACAACAATGCACCGATCATGAGATTGATCGCGACAGACAATAGCAGCAGTGTCGGCAGGTGTACTTCGAATTCCATGGTCTTCCGTGAAGATAGGCTTTCTCGCCAATATTCTAGCGCTTGTACCGGTTACACTCAGTGAACATTCTGTATCAATTCTTCAGTGGTGCATGAGTAGGTATTAGCTTCGGGTTTGAATCAGTTTTTCAACCGTAAGTTGTTTTCGTTAAAAGAATATCATGAGTCATTAATGGCGATGCGTGTGTCGGTAGTCGGTGGGAGACTGACCCATGACTTTTTTGAACAGCCGAGAGAAATAATAATTGTCGTCGTAGCCCAGCATGTTGCTGATCCGGGTAAACGAGTTGTCGGTAGTGTCCAGCAACTGACATGCCTGCTCCACTTTCAGGTGCAGAAAATGCTGAATGGGCGATACCCCGGTCAGGGCCCGGTAGCGGGTGGCAAAATGGGCGGGGGAGAGGCCAGTCAGGTCTGCCAGTTGGGCAAGGGAAATGCGCTCGTCCAGATGTTCCCGCATGAAGCTGTGGATGATGTCCAGGTCCGGTTGCTGAGCTTCACCGGCTTCGACCACGCTCAGTGGGACCGCCGCCAGTAACTGCCGCAATCGGTTGGCCACGTGCACCAGGCCAGGGGTACGGAATCCGGTCTGCCGTACCGAGAGCAGGCCGTTGAAATCCACCAGCAATCTGGGCTGCCGCCCGATGTGCTGAATGCGGATGTCATCGGTAAACCCCATGTGCTCGCGGAAGTTTTCCGCCAGTGGGCCGGCATAGTGCACCCAATGGATTGTCCATGGGTTCTCCGGCGAGGCGGTGTACCGGTGGGCAGCCCCGGCGGGGATCAGCGCCAGGTCGCCGGCCCGGACCACGCAGGGTTCGTCTTCGACACTGAGGTAGGCTTCTCCCTCGGTGCAGTGGATCAAAAGATCGTCATTATGGTGTTCCCGGTGCATATGGTGGCCTGCGGCGCGGCGGTAGTGGCCAAAAGCCAGCGGGTAGAGGTCTCGGGTCAGGGGGTGCCGCGACAGGCTTCGTATTACCGGGTCAGGGATCACGTAACGGATGCTGTCAGGTGGTACCGGCCACTGGGAAGTTCTGGTCATAATCGATAGCTGCATTGTTCATGTAACGAAAGATAATCCATCATGGTCGAAACTTAGTCAATCATGATGCGGCAGATGGCTGTGCTAGGCTTGATGACAACCTGAGGGCATCGACCCCAATACCTAAAACAATGACAGGGAACATTGCTATGAAAAACGTACCCCTTTATATCGCTGGTGAATTCGTAGAAAGCCAGACTGACCAGTGGATTGATGTTACCGATCCAGCCACCAACGAAGTGATTGCGCGGGCCCCGTGCACCACGGACGCTGAAATGCGTCGCGCCATCGACAATGCCGGTGAGGTGTTCAAGGCCTGGAAGGAAACCCCGGTTTCCGAGCGTGCCAGGGTTATGATGCGCTACCAGGCTCTGCTGAAAGAACACCATGACGAAATTGCCGAGATCCTTTCCAGTGAAACCGGCAAGACCTTTGAAGATGCCAAGGGCGATGTCTGGCGCGGTATCGAGGTTGTGGAGCATGCAGCGAACATCCCGTCCCTGATGATGGGTGAAACCGTTGAGAACGTGGCTCGTGAAGTCGATACCTATTCCTACACCCAGCCCCTGGGCGTCTGTGCCGGTATCACCCCGTTCAACTTTCCGGCCATGATCCCGCTGTGGATGTTCCCCATGGCCATCGCCTGCGGTAACACCTTTATCCTAAAGCCGTCCGAGCAGGATCCGCTGACTCCGATGAAACTGGCCGAGTTGTTCGAGCAGGCCGGTGCACCCAAGGGTGTGTTGCAGGTTGTCCACGGTGCCAAGGAACAGGTGGACGTGCTGCTGACCGATCCCGCCATCAAGGCAGTGTCTTTTGTCGGTTCCGTGCCGGTAGGCCGCTACATCTACGAAACCGGCACCCGCAACATGAAGCGTGTACAGAGCTTTGCCGGTGCCAAGAACCACATGGTCGTGCTGCCCGACGCAGACAAGGATCAGGTGGTCAGGGCACTGGTAGGTGCGTCTGTGGGCGCCGCCGGACAGCGTTGCATGGCTATTTCCGTGGCGGTTTTCGTGGGCGAGGCCCAGAAGTGGATTCCGGAAGTGAAGGAAGCACTGGCCACGGCCAAGCCGGGCGCCTGGAACGACAAGTCGGCCAGCTTTGGCCCGATCATCAGCCAGAAAGCGAAGGAGCGGGTAGAATCGCTGATCACCCGCGGTGAAGAGGAAGGTGCCAACCTGCTACTGGACGGACGCAACTGCACTGTTGACGGTCTGCCGAATGGCAACTGGGTTGGCCCCACACTGTTCTCTGGCGTCAAGACGGACATGGATATCTACAAGGAAGAAATCTTTGGCCCGGTGCTTGCCTGCATGGAAGTGGATACGCTGGCTGACGCTATCGCCCTGGTGAACGACAGCCCCTACGGTAACGGCACGTCCATCTTTACCAACTCCGGTGGGGCAGCTCGCCGCTACCAGCATGAAATTGACGTGGGACAGGTAGGTATTAACGTACCCATTCCGGTACCCCTGCCATTCTTCTCCTTCACCGGCTGGAAGGGCTCCTTCTACGGTGACCAGCATGCCTACGGCAAGCAAGCGGTGAAGTTCTATACCGAAACCAAGACCATCACTGCGCGATGGTTCAGCAGCGATGCGGTTGCGGAAACCAACTTCTCCATCCGCATGCGGTAAGGAGAACCCATGAACTTTGATCTGACGGAAGATCAACTGGCCTTCCGCGAGGCCGCCAGGGCGTTCGCGGAAAAGGCCATGGCGCCCCACGCTGCGAAATGGGACGCCGAGCATGTGTTTCCGGTGGAAGTGATCCGCGAAGCTGGTGACATGGGCTTTTGCGGAATCTATACCCCGGAGGCCCAGGGTGGTATGGGGTTGTCGCGGCTGGATACCAGCGTGATCGTGGAGGAGCTGGCGGCTGCCTGCCCTTCCACAGCCGCCTACATCACCATCCATAACATGGCAACCTGGATGGTGGCGAAATTCGGCAATGCCGACATCCAGCAACAGATTGCCCCGAAGATGGCCAGTGGCGAATGGCTGGGTTCCTACTGCCTTACCGAACCGGGTGCTGGCTCTGATGCCGGCAGCCTGCGAACCAAGGCGTCCCGTGACGGCGACAGCTATCTGCTCAACGGCAGCAAGGTGTTTATCTCCGGCGCGGGCGCCACGCAGATGCTGGTGGTCATGGCTCGTACCGGTGAGCCGGACAGTGGAGCTAAAGGCATCAGTGCCTTTGTGGTGCCGGCTGACAGCGATGGCATCCACTATGGCAAGGCCGAAGAAAAGATGGGCTGGAACAGCCAGCCCACCCGCCAGATCACCTTCGAAAATGTCCGTGTGCCGGCCAATAACCGTCTGGGTGAAGAGGGCGAGGGCTTCAAGATTGCCATGAAAGGCCTCGACGGTGGCCGCCTGAATATCGCCACCTGTTCTATCGGCGGTGCCCAGGCTGCACTGCTCAGGGCTCGCAATTACATGCATGAGCGCGAGCAGTTCGGTCAGTCTCTGGGCAGCTTTCAGGCCCTGCAGTTCAAGCTTGCGGATATGGCCACCAAACTGGTGGCTGCCCGGCAGATGGTTCGCCTGGCCGCCTACCGAGTGGATCAGGGTGATGGCGAAGCCACGCTCCAATGTGCCATGGCCAAGCGCTTTGCCACCGATGCCTGCTTTGACGTTTGCAACGAGGCGCTGCAACTCCACGGTGGTTACGGCTATATCCGCGAATACCCGCTGGAACGCTATGTGCGTGATCTTCGGGTACACCAGATTTTGGAAGGCACCAACGAAATCATGCGGCTCATCGTGGCCCGCAGGCTTCTGGAGCCGGGTGTCGCCGAAGCTATTCAATAACAAGGAAAAACCCCATGAGTGATCTGATTCAGCTGGAAAAGCGCGGTCATACCGCAATCATCACCATCAATAATCCACCGGCGAATACCTGGACGCTGGCATCCCTGAAGGCGCTGGAGGAAACCATCGAGGCGCTGAACGAGGACCGCAATATCTTTGCGTTGGTGGTAACCGGCCAGGGCGAGAAGTTTTTCTCAGCCGGTGCCGACCTTAAAAGTTTTGCCGACGGCGATATCGCCAACGCCGAATTAATGGGGAAGGCCTTCGGCCGGGCATTCAGTGCCCTGAGCCGCTTCCGTGGTGTGTCCATCGCTGCTGTAAACGGTTATGCCATGGGCGGTGGCCTGGAATGCGCCATGGCCTGCGATATTCGCATCGCTGAGGAGCACGCTCAGATGGCACTGCCGGAGGCAACCGTAGGGCTTTTGCCCTGCGCCGGCGGAACCCAGAACCTGCCCTGGCTGGTGGGTGAAGGCTGGGCCAAGCGCATAATTCTCTGTGGCGAGCGCATCAAGGCGGACAAGGCGCTGAGCATAGGGCTGGTGGAAGAGGTGGTGCCTGCGGGCGCGGCCCTGGACAAAGCCCTGGAGCTGGCGGAGATGGCCGGCAAACAGAGCCCGTCTTCCGTTGCCCGTTGCAAAACCCTGGTGATGAGCGCCCGCGATGGCCGCAGCCACGATGACGGCTGGCGGATGGAACGGGAACTGTTTGTCGACCTGTTCAGAACAGAAGATCAGCGTGAAGGGGTGAATGCGTTTCTTGAGAAGCGTACGCCTGAATGGAAGAACCGATAAAACGGGCCGGATGACTGAGTTAATGGTATGAGCAACCAAGCAGTGATTTTTGAAGAACTGGAAGCCGCTGGCGGTAAGCGCATCGGTGTTGTACGGCTGAATACGCCTCGTTCCATGAATGCCCTGTCGCTGGAAATGATCCACCTTATAAAGCCCAGACTCGACCAGTGGGCAGCAGATGACGCTATTGGTGCAGTGTGGTTGGAAGGCGAGGGTGATAAGGCCCTGTGCGCAGGTGGTGACATTGTGGCGTTGTATCGGGATATGACCGAACCCCGCTCCGACAGCCGTACTGCAAGTGAAGGAGATGCCTTCTTCACCGACGAGTACGAGCTGGATTACCAGATACACACCTACCCCAAGCCATTCGTTGTCTGGGGTAACGGTCTTGTGATGGGTGGCGGCCTGGGTCTCATGTCAGGTGGTTCTCACCGGGTGGTAACAGAGCATACCCGCGTGGCAATGCCGGAGGTGAGCATAGGCCTGTATCCGGATGTGGGCGCGGGCTGGTTCCTGAACAAAATGCCGGGGCGCACCGGACTGTTCCTCGGGTTGACCGGCGCACGCATGAACGCTGCGGATGCCATTTTCACCGGGCTGGCAGACCGGTTCATTCGGCACGATATGCGTAATGAAGTGAAGCAGGCCTTGCGGCAGTCCGGTTTTGGTGACGAAGCCCATGCTGCCGTGAGCAAAGTATTGCGGCGGTTCGAGGCAGGCTCTCGTGAGGCAATGCCCCAGGCCGTGGTGCGTGAGCATTTTGACGTGATACAGGCCCTCACCGACGGCGACTCGCTGATGGACGTGGTGGATAACCTGGGGCAGTACGCCGGTGAAGACCCCTGGCTGATGAAAGCCGTCAAAACCGTTGCGGCGGCTTCACCGGTGGCGCTGACGGTGCATTGGCGACACTTTCACGACACCCTGCACGACAGCCTGTCCCAGGTTTTGGACAAGGAGCTGCAACTATCAAAACGCAGCCTGAGAATGGGCGAATTTGCTGAAGGTGTCCGGGCTCTGCTTATCGATAAGGATCTGAAGCCACGCTGGCATTTCCCGACCCTGGACAGCGTCGACCCGGAATGGATCGAGCGGTTCTTTATACAAACCTGATCAAAAAAACGGAGAACAATAATATGGCGACTATCACGTTTATCGGTCTTGGCAACATGGGTGGCCCCATGGCCACCAATCTCATCAAGGCAGGCCACAATCTGACAGTGTTTGACCTGTCTTCCGAGGCCGTCAAGGCGCTTACCAACGAAGGCGCAAAATCCGCGGCGACGATTCAGGAATCCGTCGAAGGTGCGGAGGTGGTGATTTCCATGTTGCCTGCGGGCCCGCATGTGGAGTCGGTTTACCTGGGTGATAATGGTCTGCTGAAAATCCTGCCATCCAGCACTCTGGTAATCGATTCCTCGACTATTGCTCCGGAAACAGCCAAAGGGGTAGCGGAAGCCGCCGTCGCAGCCGGCATTTCCTTTATGGATGCGCCGGTCTCCGGCGGTGTAGGTGGCGCCAAAGCCGGCACATTGACCTTCATCTGTGGTGGCGAAGCGGACGCTTTCGAGCGTGCCAAACCCATTCTCGATGGCATGGCCAAGAACATTTTCCATGCCGGTCCCCATGGCGCCGGGCAGATTGCCAAAATCTGCAACAACATGCTGCTGGCCATCCTGATGAGTGGCACCAGCGAGGCTCTGGCCCTGGGCGTAAAAAACGGTCTGGACCCTGCCGTACTTTCGGAAATCATGAAGCAGAGCTCTGGCGGCAACTGGGCACTGAATGTCTACAACCCCTGGCCGGGGGTGATGGATGGTGTGCCGGCATCACGCAACTATGAGGGTGGCTTCCTGGTCGACCTGATGAACAAGGATCTGGGGCTGGCCTTCGACAATGCTGTCAAGAATCACGCGCCCATTCCCATGGGGTCACTGGCTCGCAACCTGTTCGAGCTGCATGCCAGCGAGGGCAACGGCGGGTTGGACTTCTCCAGTATCCAGAAATTCTATTACCGCGGGCAAAGCTGAGCAGGCGGCGCCTTCCGGGCTCTTTGGCGGGGTTTTCCACCATGCCGATGGCTTCTGAAGGCGTTTATTTTTAGCTTAAAGTTTACCTTTACGTAAACTACAGCCTGTGCTAAACATTGAGAACAGAATTCGTCCACAACAATAAAAGGACTGGACTATGAGCCTCCCGGAATACCAAACAGTCTATGACAATTTCGATCCTGCCAGCCTCGAAGCCGAGGTCCTGGACGGTAGCCTGGATGCGGGCCTGAACGTCTGCACGGAGATCTGTGACAAGTGGGCGGACGATCCTGAGCGGGTCGCCCTGTATTACGAGAAAGCGGAAGGTGGCTCTGGCAAGCTGACCTTTGCCGAGCTGAAAGATAAATCTGCGCGCTTTGCGAACTACCTGATATCCCGGGGCATTGGAAAAGGCGATCGGGTTGCCGCCCTGCTGCCACGCAGCCCAGAGCTGCTTATCGTTATCGCCGGCACTCTGAGGGCGGGCGCTGTCTACCAACCTTTGTTTACAGCCTTTGGCCCTGGCGCCATTGAATACCGCTTTGAACGCGCAGATACCAAGCTGGTGGTCACGGACCCGGTCAACTATCCCAAGCTCATCGAGGTGAAGGACTGTGCACCGGTTGTGTGTGTGAACGCCGCCGAAGTGAGTGGCGACATACCGGACTTCGACAAGACCCTGGCGGGCCAGTCAGGCGAGTTCGAGCCGGTGTTGATAAAAGGCAGCGACCCGTTCCTGCAGATGTTTACCTCCGGCACTGTGGGCAAGTCCAAAGGGGTTGCGGTGCCAACCAAGGCTCTGCTGGCATTCTATGTCTACATGAAATACGCCATCGACCTGCGGGACGATGATGTATTCTGGAACGTGGCTGATCCTGGCTGGGCTTATGGGCTCTACTATGCCGTGGTTGGCCCGTTGCTGATGGGGCATGCGACCCACTTCAATCCGGGTGCATTTACCCCGGAAACCACCTACGACATGATCCGCAAGTACAAGATCACCAATCTGGCGGCAGCTCCCACGGCTTATCGCCTGTTAAAGGCAAATGACCATGTGCTGCCGGAAGGCGAAAACCTCGGTTTGCGGGTTGCCAGTAGCGCCGGCGAACCACTGAATCCGGAGGTCGTGAGCTGGATCGAAAAGCGCCATTACTGCCCGGTAAAGGACCACTACGGCCAGACAGAAACCGGCATGACCTGCTGTAACTTTCATGGCCTTGAGCACCCGGTACGCCAGGGTTCCATGGGCTATTCCTCTCCCGGCCACAAGGTGGTTGCCCTGAACGAAAAGAATGAGTTGGTGGGCGAGGGCGAAATAGGCCAGCTGGCGGTGGATGTGAAGGCGTCCCCCCTGTTCCACTTTGATGGCTACACCTGGGGCGAGAAAGATCCGTTCGTGAACGGGTACTACCTCACTGGTGATATGGTGGTGAATCACGGCGATGGGTGCTTTTCCTTCAGCGGCCGCGACGACGACATCATTACCACCGCCGGCTATCGCGTGGGCCCTGCTGACGTCGAAAGCACCCTGCTGGAGCATAAAGCCGTCGCTGAATCCGGAGTGGTGGCCAAGCCTGACGAAAAGCGGGGCTCCATCATCAAGGCCTATGTGGTGATCAAGGGCGACCAAGAGCCGGAGAGTGAAGACGCGCTGAAAGACGAACTGCAGGAACTGGTGCGCCATCGTTTGTCTGCCCACGCCTACCCGCGTGAAATCGAATTCGTGGATGAACTACCGAAAACTCCGAGCGGAAAGATTCAGCGCTTTGTGTTGCGCAACCAGGCGAAGGAAGAGAAACAGGGATGATCGTCACCTTCGAAGAGTTGCAGGCTTTCCTCGCTGACCAGTTTCCCCAGGGTGACCGCTACGGCACCCTGGAGAAGCTGGGCGACGGTTGGGCCGAAATGAAGCTGGATGTTGACGAAGAGCATCTGCGCCCCGGTGGCACGGTTGCCGGCCCCGCGATGATGGGCCTGGCGGATGTGGCTCTTTACGCTGCGCTGCTGGGCAAAATTGGCCTGGTACCATTGGCCGTGACCAGCAACCTGAACATCAACTTCCTCCGTAAGCCGGTGTCCCACAGCCCTATTCGGGCGCAGGCCAGGATGCTGAGAATTGGCAAGGCCAGCGCCGTGGGCGAGGTTCATATCTATTCAGATGGCCTGGAAGACCCGGTTGCCCATGCCACCATTACCTATGCCATTCCGGCGAAGCGGTGATGGTATGCATGTAAGTGACCTTGCTGTGCCGTTGGGGGATGGGGTCACAATTCAGGCGCAGCAACTACGCCACCTCGATGATGGTGGGCCGGTGCTGGTTTTCCTGCATGAATCACTGGGCAATATAGCGCTCTGGAAACAGTTTCCCCGCCGATTGGCTGAAGCCACAGGCCTGGACGTGCTGGTTTATGAGCGTCGGGGTTATGGCGCGTCCAGTGATGAGCCTCTGCCGCGGCCCTACGACTACCTGGAACAGGAGGGCCGAACGTGGCTGCCCCGGCTGTTGGACGCGCTGGAGATCGACGACGTCATACTGGTCGGCCACAGCGACGGCGGTTCCATTGCCCTGATCACAGCTGCAGTCCTGGAGAAGCGTGTAAAAGGACTGATTACCATGGCCGCTCATACCTGGGCTGATCACCTGACCCTGGCCGGCATCCGGGACATGGGGCGGCGCTATACAGAACAGGGTATTCGCGAAAAACTGATACGACATCATGGCGAGCGCACTGACGTGCTATTCAATGCCTGGCAGGGGGTATGGCTGGATGAGGGCTTTCAGCGGTCGCTGAATTTCGCGTCCTGGCTGGACGCCATCCAATGCCCGGCTATGATAATTCAGGGGGAAGACGACGAATACGGCGTTCCGGAACAGGTGACCCGTATTGTGGAGGGTATTGGCAGCAACGCGATTCCCGTTTTTATGCCCGAAACCGGCCATGCGCCGCATTTGCAGCAGCCCGACCGGGTGCTGGAGTTGATGGGTGATTTTTTGCGAATGGAGATCGATCAAAAAAGTGTGAATTTAGGTTGACGTTTACGTAGACGTCAATCTACTCTGTGAGTAGTTCAAATGCACAACAATAACAAAAGGTAGGATGGCTCATGAGTGACCCGTTCGTTCTGGAGACCCAAAACCTCGTCAAAGAGTTCAAGGGCTTTGTGGCGGTCGACGACGTCAACCTTAAGGTGCAGCGTGGCCACATTCATGCCCTGATCGGCCCCAACGGCGCGGGCAAGACCACGGTCTTCAACCTGCTCACCAAATTCCTGATTCCTACCCGGGGCAAGATCCTGTTCAAGGGTATGGACATCACGTCCATGAAGTCCGCAGCCATTGCCCGCGAGGGCGTGGTGCGTTCCTTCCAGATTTCCGCCGTGTTCCCCCACATGACCGCGCTGGAAAATATCCGTGTGGCCCTGCAAAGCTTCGAAGGCAACTCATTCAAATTCTGGAAATCCGGCCAATCCCTGAACAGGTTGAACGATCGCTGCATGGAACTTCTGGACAGCGTGGGCCTGACCGAGTTTGCCAATACCACTACCGTAGAATTGGCCTATGGCCGCAAGCGCGCGCTGGAACTGGCCACAACTCTGGCTATGGAACCGGAATTGATGCTGCTGGACGAGCCCACTCAGGGCATGGGCAGCGAGGACGTGGAACAGGTAGTGGAATTGGTGCGCAAGGCTGCCCAGGGCCGCACAGTACTGATGGTAGAGCACAACCTGGGCGTGGTCAGCAAACTCTGTGACCGGGTCACAGTGCTGGCCCAGGGTTCGGTGCTGACCGAGGGTGACTACCAGGAAGTTTCCGACGATCCCAGGGTGCGCGAGGTGTACATGGGTGGCAGCGCGACCAAGAAGCAGGAGACAGCGGAATGAGCCAGGCCTCCCATAAGGAATATGAACAGCTTCGTATCAAGGGGCTTCACGCGTTTTACGGTGAGTCGCACATTCTCCATGGCATTGATTTGGAGGTTAAGCGCGGCGAGCTGGTTACCCTTCTGGGCCGTAACGGTGCCGGCCGTAGCACAACCCTGAAAGCCATTATGAATATGGTGGGCCGCCGTACGGGCTCGATCATGATCAACGGTGAGGAGACCATGTCCTGTGCACCTCACCATATTGCAAGGTTGGGAGTCGGGTATTGCCCCGAACACCGGGGCATTTTTTCCGGGCTCAATGTCATGGAAAACCTGACTCTTCCACCGATAGTAAGAAGTGGCGGCCTGGGGCTGGAAGAAATCTTCTCCATGTTCCCTAACCTGTATGAGCGGCGCACCAGCCAGGGTTCCAAGCTCTCGGGAGGCGAGCAGCAGATGTTGGCCATGGCCCGGATACTGAGAACCGGTGCCAACATGCTGCTGCTTGATGAAATCACCGAGGGCCTGGCACCAGTGATTGTTGAGAAATTGGCCGAGGTGCTGATCCATCTCAAGGAAAAGGGCCTCACTATCGTCCTGGTAGAGCAGAATTTCCATTTCGCCGCACCACTGGCGGACCGTCATTACGTGATGGAACACGGCCAGATTGTGGAGGAAATCCGTTCCGATGAGCTTGAAGCCAAGCAATCGTTACTGGATAGCTACCTGGGTGTATAGCGCTCGGGTCATGAAGTAGGAAGTGCAACAAAAGCAACAAGAATGAAACCCGAAAACCAACGCAAAGACAGTAGCGGAGAAACAACAATGACAATTACCAAAAAGCTCCTTACAACAGCGATTGCCTCAGCCATGATGGTGGGCGGCGCACAGGCTGAAATATCCAATGAAACGGTCAAGATCGGGTACCTGGCGGACATGTCAGGTACCTACCGTGACCTGGCGGGTCCCAATGGCCTGACAGCGCTTGAAATGGCCATTTCTGATTTTGGTGGCACTGTGAACGGGGCGAAGATCGAGGTTGTCAGCGCCGACGACCGCAACAGCCCGGACTCATCTTCAAGCACGGTCCGCCGCTGGGTTGAGAACGAAGACGTAGATCTGGTGGCAGGCCTGGTTGCTTCCTCGGTCACCATCGCCGTGAGCAATATCCTGGAAGAAAACGACAAGCTGGGTATTGTCTCTGGCTCCGCCGCTTCCAGTATAACCAACGAGCACTGTACCCCTAACCACATTCACTATGTCTATGACACCTACCCGCTGGCCAACGGCACAGCCAGTGCTGTGGTAAAAGAGGGCGGTAAAACCTGGTTTATCCTCACCGCTGATTACGCGTTCGGCCACGCTCTGGAAGGTGACGTCACCCGTGTTGTGGAAGAAAACGGTGGTGAAATACTCGACGCGGTGCGTCATCCTTTCCCGACCTCTGACTTCTCGTCCTTCATTCTGCAGGCACAGTCCTCAGGTGCTGATGTCGTTGCCCTGGCCAACGCTGGTGCAGACACCACTAACGCCATCACGACGGCCGGTGAATTCGGCCTGACTCAGTCTGGCCAGACTCTGGCAGCCCTATTGCTGTTCCTGACCGATGTTCACGCATTGGGTGTGAATTCCGCCCAGGGTATCCAGTTGACCACTGGCTGGTACTGGGACATGAACGATGAAACCCGCGCCTGGTCTGATCGTTTCATGGAAGAAACCGGCGTTCGCCCCACCATGGTTCATGCCGGCATCTACTCCAGCACCATGCAGTACCTGAACGCCGTCAAGGCAACCGGATCCGATGATGCCCAGACTGTGCGCAAGCAGATGATGGACACGCCCATCAACGACATGTTTGCCAAGAACGGCATCATCCGCGAGGACGGTCGCATGGTGCACGACATGTACCTGGCGGAAGTCAAGACGCCTGAAGAGTCCAAGAACGAGTGGGACCTGTACGAGATCGTGCGCACTATTCCGGGAGAGGAAGCCTACCGCCCGTTGTCCGAGAGCAAGTGCAAGCTCGTAACCCAAAACTGATGTTCTGACCGACCGGGCCGCTCCGCCCCATCCTGCAGTTCGGGCGGGGCGGCCACTGACCTGCAGACACGCAGTTCGCCTCTGTAAGTTGAACGTTGTGCTGCTTTTGGAGTTTGTAACATGACCGAGATTCTGGGAGTCCCTGTAGCTGTGCTTTCTGGCCAGCTAATGCTCGGGATTATCAATGGTGCCTTTTACGCCCTCTTGAGTCTGGGGCTGGCGGTCATATTCGGCCTGCTCAAAATCATTAACTTTGCCCATGGCGCCATGTACATGCTCGGTGCAATGTGCACCGTTCTGATGTTTGACGCCTTCGGAATCAACTACTGGGTGGCTCTTTTTCTGGCCCCGTTGGTAGTAGGTTGTTTTGGCATTGTGCTGGAGTATTTCCTGTTGCGCCGCATTGCGGGACAGGACCATATTTACAGCCTGCTTCTGACATTTGGTATTGCCCTTATTCTCCAGGGTGTACTGACCAATATTTATGGCGTTTCCGGCCTGCGTTATTCCATGCCGGAAGTGTTCAGGGGTGGCATGAACCTGGGGTTCATGTTCCTTCCATATTATCGCGCCTGGGTTATCGTGGCGGCTTTGCTGGTATGTTTCGGCACCTGGTTCATGATTGAAAAAACCCGGCTTGGCTCCTACCTGCGGGCCGGTACGGAAGACTCCCAGCTGATGCAGGGGTTCGGTATCAACGTGCCACTGCTGATCAGCCTGACCTACGGTTTCGGCGTCATGCTGGCTGCGTTTGCGGGCGCCCTTGCTGCGCCCATCTACTCGGTGTCCCCGGTGATGGGATCCAACATACTCATTGTTGTGTTCGCCGTGGTGGTGATCGGCGGCATGGGTTCCATAGCGGGTGCCGTGATTACCGGCCTGATGATGGGAGTTGTGGAAGGGTTCACCAAAGTATTCTACCCGGAAGGGTCGGCAGCCGTGATCTTCCTGGTGATGGTGGTTGTTCTGTTGATTCGGCCATCCGGCCTGTTCGGTAAGGAGGCGTAACCATGGCGACGACAACCACACAGACTGATATCCATCAAAGTATCGTCAAACAGCAGAAAGCAGAGCAACGTAAAAAGCAGATCCTCAACCTGGTGTTGCTGGCCCTGCTACTGCTGGCACCAGCGGTGTTCTACCCCGTGTTCCTGATGAAAATCCTGTGTTTTGCCCTGTTCGCGGTGGCATTGAACCTTCTTCTTGGCTACACCGGCCTGCTGTCTTTCGGGCATGCCGCTTTCCTGGCGGCTGGTTCCTATACGACTGGCTACCTGCTATCGAGCTTCCCCGGGCTGACCACGGAAATGGGCATTATCGTGGGCACAGCGGCATCACTGGTACTTGGCCTGGGTTTTGGCCTTGTGGCGATACGTCGACAGGGCATCTACTTCGCGATGATTACCCTGGCGCTGGCACAGCTGGTCTATTTCTTCTTCGTGCAGGCGCCGTTTACCGGTGGCGAGGACGGCATGCACGGCGTGCCCCGGGGTTACCTGCTTGGCGTGATAGACCTGAATGACAACAACGCCATGTACTACTTTGTGCTGGCGGTGTTTCTGGCCGGTTACCTGCTGGTGCAGCGCATTGTGGGGTCACCGTTTGGCCAGGTGCTCAAAGCGATCAAGCAGAACGAACCAAGAGCGGTATCCCTGGGTTACAACGTGGACCGCTACAAACTGATGGCTTTCATACTCTCTGCCGGCCTGGCTGGCCTGGCCGGCTCGGTGAAAACCGTGGTGTTCCAGTTGGCCTCCCTTAACGACGCCCACTGGCACATGTCCGGTGAAGTCATCCTCATGACTCTGCTGGGCGGCACCGGCACCCTCCTGGGCCCCGTGGTGGGCGCCGGTTTCGTGGTGACCCTGGAATACCAGCTTTCACAGGGGCCGTTGGGTGACTGGGTGGATCCCATCCTTGGCGCTATCTTCGTGCTGACAGTGATGGCCTTCCGTTCGGGCATCGTGGGTGAGATCCAGAACTTCATGCGGAAGAATATGAGTTAGCGTGTGAGTCAGTTATCTCAGTTTGACAGAGGCCGCCTAACGAGGCGGCCTTTTGGTAATGGTGATGTCAGAAAGCCCGTGCCGGGCTTCCAATGTAGAGATAAACCGACCGGCGCGAGCGATCCTCAACGTTGTGCACAGAAACCGCCGGCTTTGTGGAATCGGGATGACGGAAACGGGTGGCCAGGCCGTCTGCCTGACCGTCTCTTTCTCGCTCTTCTTCCTTCAATGCCCATTCTGGCCCGAGACAGCCTGAAACCTGCTCCACTGCCCGACGGTAAAGCGCACTTGCCACCTCTGGGTCAGGTGCACCCACGGTACAGACATAGGCCGAATCCGCGTTGCCCCAGGCCCAGACTTCGCAATGCCCCCTGATCAGCTCCTGTTTTGCCCGGTAGATCGTCACCGAACGGTAATCGGTTCCGCCTCTCCGAAACGAAGCGAACTCCGCTGGGTAATCTTCCACGATTTCTTTCAGGGTTGCGCAAGGGTTGTCAGTGCCGCTTTTCAGGGTTTCCTGGAACGCACAGCCACTGAGCGAAATTGCCAGCAAGGCGATTGGAATGGTCACTCGAGTTGTCATCGTGGTATCCGTCAGACGATTGGTGTTTAGTATATTAGACTGGTTGTGCGATTAATTAATAGCCAGCTTCGGGGGCGTTGGCTATTATTGAGTTCCAACCCAGTCGTGCATTTCGGGCCCCTTGTTTCAAGGACGATATGAAATGTTCAGATCCCGATCCCTCCGCGGGCTTGCCCGGAATCAATCTGCGGCTGTCCTCGCTTTGTGTTTTTCGCTGTCCTTCATCGCAGGCTGCTCTGAGTCCACGGAATCGCCACAGGCGGCGCCGGTATCCGTGTCTGTGGTGGTGCTGGACAACGCTGAGGTGCGGCCATCCCGGGAATTTGTTGCCAGAACCGCCGCTTCAGCAAAAGCCGGGATTTCAGCACGAATTGAAGCGGAGATTCAGGAGGTTCATTTCAGGGAAGGTTCGCGGGTTGAACAGGGGCAACTGCTGGTGCGCCTGGAAAGCACCAGCACCGGTGCCGATTTGAGACAAGCCGAAGCAGAACTGGAGGCCTCTCGAGCAGAGCTTCTGTCAGCCACCAGAAATCTCCAGCGGGGAGAAGACGTCGCGAATAAGGGATACCTCTCGGATGCGGACCTGGACAAGCTTAAAGATCGGCTCAACGCGGCGGAAGGTCGCTTGCAGGCGGCGGAAGCGGCGGTGCAGAAAGCCGCCAATAACCTGAGCTATACCGAAATCCGGGCACCCTTCGGCGGATGGGTGGGCAAACTCAATTTCGATGTCGGTTCTGTAGTCAGTCCTGCCAGCGGCGCGATTACAGAAATTATGGTGACGGACCCCATTTACGTAGAGTTTCAGCTTAACGAAGCTGACTATGTCGCTTTTCGGCGGTTGAGACGGGATTCAGCGGATGACATTGTCCGTAATCTGTCCCTGTACCTTACGTTGCCGGGCGGACAACGTTATTCACAGGGTGGCGCGCTCGATTTTGCCGATGTCAGCACGGATGCCAGTACCGGGACCGTTGCCATGCGGGCCGTCTTTCCCAATTCTGAGGCCATTCTGCTGCCAGGGCTTTACGTGACACTGCACGTAGAAGGCCAGGCCGGCGAATCACAGATTCAGGTGCCGCAGGTGGCCGTGCAGGAAACCATTGAGGGAATGTTTGTTCTGGTAGTAGACGACCAACAGCAGGTAGTGCAGCGTTTTATCAAAACCGGGCCTCGCCAGGGTGCGATGGTGGTGGCGCAGAGCGGGCTTGAGACCGGCGAACGGGTGATTGTGGAAGGGCTGCAGAAAGTCCGTTCCGGAGCAACGGTTAACCCGGTAACAAAGCGCATGGATCCCGATACCGGAGCGCTTGAGGATGCGGGCGAGGTTGGTCAATGATCAGCGGCGTTTTTATCCAGCGGCCAAAATTTGCATTCGTCATTTCCATCCTGATTACCCTCGCGGGGCTGCTCGCCCTCAGGGCTTTGCCAGTCAATATGTATCCCGATATGGCTCCTCCTCAGATTCAGGTGACTGCATCGTTGCCTGGCGCCAGTTCCCAGGTGGTTGAGGAGGCGGTCGTCAGGCCTGTTGAGCAACAGCTTAACGGTGTCGAGGGTATGATCTATATCGAGTCGACGGCCTCCAGTGATGGTACCGCCAAGATTACCCTCACGTTTGAGAGCGGCATCGATACCGACATTGCCCAGGTGAATGTACAGAATCGGGTCGCCCTGGCTGAGCCTTTCCTGCCGGACGAAGTACGTCGACAGGGTGTAGTTGTCAGCAAGCAGTCTGGCAATATGTTGATGGGTATCAACCTCACTTCTGAACGCCCTGACCTGGATGGTGTTTTCCTGAGTAATTACGCCTCCAACAATCTGGTGGAGGCTCTGGGACGGGTACCGGGTGTTGGCTCCGCAGAGGTAATGGGGGCAAAAGACTACAGCATGCGGATCTGGCTGGACCCGCAACGCATGTCTTCCCTCGATATCACCGTTGCAGAAGTGGCTGCAGCCTTGCGGGAGCAAAATCAGATTGTTGCCGCCGGCAAGCTTGGGCAACCCCCTGTGCCCGCCGGGCAGCAATTTGTATATAGCATCCAGAGCCGTGAGCGGCTGTCTGATCCCGACGAGTTCGCCCAGACCATTCTTCGGGCAAAATCTGATGGTGGTTTTGTGCGGCTGAGGGATATCGGTCGAATTGAGTTGGGCTCCCGCTCGTATGCGTCCACCGCCAAACTGAACAATCAGGACACCGCGTTCGTGGTTATTTATCAACTGCCTACTGCCAATGCGCTTGAGGTGGCAGAACGGGTAAAAGGGGTAGTTGACGAAGCCTCGGCCAGTTTCCCGGACGGTGTTGATTACAGCATTCTCTACGACACCACCGAATTTATCAGCCGTTCGATCGACGAAGTGATTGTTACCCTGTTCCAGGCAGTCGGGCTGGTAATCCTGGTGGTTTTTCTGTTTTTGCAGAACTGGCGCGCCACACTCATTCCCAGTATCGCCATTCCAGTCTCACTGATTGGTACCTTTGCCGTCATGGCGATGCTTGGGTATTCCATTAACACCATCACCCTGTTTGGCCTGGTTCTCGCCATTGGCATTGTGGTGGATGATGCCATTGTGGTGATCGAAAACGTTGAACGTATTCTGCAGGAAGAAAAGCTTCCCATCCGCGAGGCTGTGACCAAGGCCATGGCGGAGGTTACCGGTCCGGTAATTGCCACCACTCTGGTGTTGCTCGCTGTGTTCGTCCCGGTAGGGTTCATGCCCGGCATTACCGGAGAGCTTTATAAACAGTTTTCCGTCACTATTTCGGTAGCAGTGATCATTTCCTCCATCAATGCGCTGACGCTGGGTCCGGCGCTTTGCGTTTCTCTGCTGGGACGGGAAAGCAATCAATCGATTCGTTGGCTACGACCGTTCGAGCGGTTGATTGTCGGTGGAACCAGGGGGTACGACGGCCTGGTAACGCGGCTGCTTCGCAAGGGTGCGCTGGTCGGTGTAGGGCTGGTAGCGATTCTGGTTGTCAGCGCCGGCCTGTTCAGGGCAGTGCCGACGGCGTTTGTGCCACCAGAAGATCAGGGTTTTCTTTTTGTGGATGTGCAGCTGCCAGATGCCGCTTCACTCGAACGAACCGATGCGGTGCTCAATAAAGTGACCGGTATGGTGCTGGAAGACCCTGCCGTGACGGACTTTATTACGGTATCGGGTTTTTCGCTGTTGGGGGGTGCCAATTCCAATAACGGCCTGGGTATCGTGATGCTCAAGGACTGGGAAGATCGGGAAGATGACTCTCTGGGCCTGCAGCAGCTTATACCCCGGTTGTCTTCGCGCCTCTGGACGGTGGCTGAAGCGCAGGTCATGGTGTTCAACCCGCCACCGATTCCCGGGCTTGGCACCTCGGCAGGGTTCGATTTCAGGCTTCAGGACAATTTGGGCCGCGACGTCTCCGAGCTTTCCCAAGTCATGAACGGACTGATTTTCGAGGCCAACCAGCAGGCATCCCTTTCCCGGGTATACAGTACCTATCGCGCCAATATTCCTCAGTTCCTTCTGCAGGTGGATCGCAACAAGGCCAAGGCATTGGGCATACAGCTTTCTGATATCTTCTCTACACTACAGACCCAGCTCGGTTCGCTTTACGTCAATGACTTTACCCGTTTTGGTAAGAACTACAGGGTATTACTGCAGGCTGAGGGAAACTACCGGCAAAGTCCTGAAGATCTTTCCTACTACTACGTGCGCAACCAGCAAGGTGACATGGTGCCCTTGACCACTCTGGCATCACTGGAGCCAGTGTTGGGGCCTTCGAGCATCCAGCATTTCAATCTCAAACGCTCGGTGACCATATCCGGTGAGGCTGCCGCCGGCTTTGCCAGTGGGGATGCCCTTGCCACCATGGCAAACCTGGCAGAAAAGCTGCCCCAGGGCTATGAGTTCAGCTGGGCGGGGCAGAGCCTGCAGGAAATACAGGCAGGCAGCCTGGCGACTTTGATCTTTCTGTTGGCTATCGTGTTCGTTTATCTGTTTCTCGTCGCTCAGTACGAAAGCTGGAGCCTCCCGATAGCGGTAATCGGTGCGGTTCCATTAGCCATGTTTGGCGCCATGGGCGGGCTTTGGCTATTCGGCCTGGCCAACAATATATACGCACAGGTAGGGTTGGTGCTGCTGATCGGTCTGTCGACCAAAACGGCCATTCTCATTGTGGAATTTGCAATGCAGCTTCGGCAATCCGGCCTTTCCACTGGAGAAGCAGCCAGGAAAGCGGCCGTACTCCGATTCCGCGCGGTTCTGATGACGGCGCTTTCGTTTGTGCTCGGTGTGCTTCCCCTGGTATTTGCCAGTGGTGCCGGTGCAGCCAGCCGGGTGAGTCTCGGTATAACCGTGCTGAGCGGAATGGTTGCGGCGACCATACTGGGTACGTTGTTGGTGCCGGTGTTCTACCAATGGATTCAATCGGTAAGGGACAGGTTTATTGTCTCGCGAGAGCCGCCATCGCGGCCACAATCACCTGCTTCATAAGCCAGAGAACGGTTTCAACCCTGGTATTCTATTCCTCAGGCGCCGCCCAGCTGCCGTACCCCAGCTCCATAACCCTGGCCACCTCGTCTTCGGGGATAGCAGTGAGGTCACCCAGTTCCAGCGTGTCGTAATGGAAGGCATAAAGGCGGGAGGCAAACTCCGCGATGGGCAGGGAAGCCTCTCCACGAATCTCGCCATTTCCGCGCGTCGAGCAGTTGATACCCTGGCCCCAATCCTGGCCGCTGTCGTTGTTGGGGTTGAAGAAATATACCCGCATCTCGTTGGTTGGGCTCAGGGCTACTCGCTGGATGGTGATGGCGTGGCGGCCAACCAGTCGCGCAGCACTGTCGGTAACGACGATGCCGGCCGGCTGCGGATGTATCAGAGGCATATTATCGTTGTAGAAGGGGTGGTAGCTGGCGTAGAAGTGCCGCACAAAATCCTCGTAGTTCTCTAGTTCTCCCGTGTGTATATCTGCCACCACCCGAAAACCATGGCTGACCCACCAGCCATAGAACTCCGGGTTGATCCAGCGGTGGGCGTCATCGTCCCGGTCTTCACAGCGGCGCCACATCTCGGCGTAGATGCGGTCCAGGTGCGGAATCAGAATCAGTGATACCGGGTCTACATCCACTGGGGCTTCCTTGACCAGGCCAGGCTCAAGGTTCCTGGATGACACTTCCCAACCTTCAAAGCGACTTAACACTTCATTGTCCCTCGCTGCCCAGGCAAGCACCTGGAGCAGGTAATCCGCTTCGTTGGACGCCCACATGGACAGCCCGATGGCCGACTGGCAACTGGGATTGTTGCCCTGGCCCACGCCCAATGGCTGCCCAAGCAGGTTCAGCACTCCGGCCAGCAGGAATACCCGGGGAGGCACGGCCTTGCCGAACACGTCTGTAAGGGCCTGCTGGGTTTCCGCCGAGAGTTTAAGCTTGATCTGTCGCCAGAGTGCCTGGGCAACTGCCGGCGTAAACAGCGAACCACGTTCCAGCATCATGGTGAGGCCGTAGACCGCCTGACAGGTCTCCGGAAAGATGGCTTCGTCGATCAGGGAATAAACCAGCTGGTTGTAACAGTAGAAGTCATCCAGGCCGGTCATGGTCAGCCCCAGAGCTTTGGGGATCAGTTCGTCTTCATTGCTGGTGCGAAGGAAGCGGAGGAAGATCGCGTGATAAGGCGATGCAAGACCGGTGTCGTGCATGTTGCGGGCAAATTCCGTGGCCTCTGCAGACAGTGCAGTGCGGTCCATTTTCGCCAGGCGCAACTGGTAAACATCCAGGCCGGGGTCTTCCTTGCTGCCGGGGGTAGGGGCGAAAAGGGCGCGTACCAGGCGGGTGGCATCCGCGGTACCATTGGTCTCCAGGTCTGGATCGTACAGGCATTTGGCGATTTGTCCGATCATGTCGCAAATGCTGTCCACTTGCACCGGACCCTGTTCCAGCAGTCGCCAGACCTCTGCGACCAGGCTGTCCAGCAGGCTGTCGTAGCCGAGGTGGGAAATCAGGTATTGGTACAGCCCCTCAACAATCATACCCAGCTGCTTGGGGCGTTCCCGGTCCGCTTCCGTGAGCGAGCCGGAAAGCAGGTCCAGGTTCAGGGCCATAACCTGTGTGAGGAAGTTGCGGGCCTGCTCCGAGGAGATGCCGCGGTGGAAGTAGTCGCCACGAACCACCGCTAAAAGGCGGATTTCGCTGATAGCCTCCACCACCGTGGTGACGGCACCTGCCTCACGCAGGGAGTGCTTTGCCAGGGCAGGCTGCAGGATAGCTGGTGTGGACCAGTCGCTGGTGCCAAAGATGCCCGCCGACTCCAGCGCACGAACCCGGCGGTATAACACGTCAAAGCCGCCTGGCATCGTCATCAGCAAGCGTGCACGCTCAAGTAAGCTGAGGCTGGAAGCCTGAGGCGACGTGCTACGGGCGCGGGCAAATTCTGCCAGGGCGGCGTCAAATTGCATTGATGCCTGGGCGATATCCAATGGTCAGCTCCTTTTACGTTTTTCCTCGTTTCTCCGCATCATGTACCAGGCAATAAACGCAATGAGAGATACGGTAAGAATAATAATCGTGGCCAGCGCATTGATTTTGGGAGAGACCCCCATGCGCACAGACGAGAAAACCACCATTGGCAGTGTAGTCGCACCCGGGCCGGAGACAAAGCTGGCAATTACCAGATCATCCAGTGACAGCGTAAACGCCAGCAGCCAGCCAGACACCAGCGCCGGCAAAATTACTGGCAGGGTGATCGCGAAGAAAGCCTTGAAGGGCGTGCAACCCAGATCCATCGCCGCTTCCTCGATGGAACGGTCCACTTCCCGCAGGCGGGCGCTAACCACCACGGCCACATAAGCGCTGCAGAAGGTGGTGTGGGCAATCCAGATGGTCGCCATGCCCCGGTCAGCCGGCCAGCCTATCGTCTGGGCCATCTGCACGAACAGCAGCAACAGCGACAGGCCAGTGATCACTTCCGGCATTACCAGCGGTGCACTGATCATGCTGGAGAACAGGGTGCGCCCGCGAATACGCCTGAAACGGGTCATCACGAACGCACACAGGGTACCGAGGCACGCCGCCATGGTTGCAGAGTAGAAGGCAATCCTCAGGCTCATCCACACTGCCGACAGGATCTGCTGGTCGCGGAACAGCTCGCCGTACCAATGGGTGGAAAACCCCGCCCAAACTGACACCAGTCTTGATGCGTTGAAAGAATAGACGATCAGCACCAGCATCGGCAGGTACAAAAACAGAAGGCCCAACACCAGCATCACTTTGGAAAAACTGAATGGCTGCGACTTAATCATGTTTTTCCATCTCCCGCGCCTGGAAGCGGTGGAACAGGATGATGGGAATCAGCAGCAGTGCCAGCATTACGATGGCCAGGGAAGACGCTACCGGCCAGTCGCGGTTGTTGAAGAATTCCTCCCACAGCACCTTGCCGATCATCAGCGTGTCTGGCCCGCCGAGAAGCTCGGGAATCACGAATTCGCCCACCGCCGGAATGAACACCAGCATGGAGCCGGCAATAATGCCTGCTTTGGACAGCGGCAGGGTGATGGCCCAGAAGGTGGTCAGGCTGCGGCAGCCCAGGTCCGAGGCGGCTTCCAGCAGCCGCACATCCAGCTTCACCAGGTTGGTGTAGATGGGTAGCACCATGAACGGTAAATAGGCATAGGCGATGCCCAGCACCACCGCAAAGTTGGTGTTCAGCATCTTCAGCGGGGAGTCGATCGCGCCCAGCCACATCAGCAGGTTGTTCAGCAGGCCCTGGTTGCCGAGGATGCCCATCCAGGCATAAACGCGGATCAGGAAAGAAGTCCACGACGGCAGCATGACCATCAGCAATAGCACCATCTGCATGCTCGCCGAGGCCCGGGCCATGGCGTAGGCCATGGGATAGCCGATCAGCAGGCACACCAGCGTCGAGACCAGGGCGATCTTGACCGAGCCCCAGTAGGCGGCGATGTACAGGCTGTCGGACAGCAGGAACAGGTAGTTGCTGAAATTCACCACCACCGAGAAGGTGTTGTCCACGAAATTGAACACCGGCTGGTAGGGCGGAATCGCCATCACCGCCGAGGAAAAGCTGATTTTCAGTACCAGCGCGAAAGGCAGGAGGAAAAACAGCAGCAACCACAGGAACGGAATGCCGAATACCACCCGGCGGTGAAATACCACTGCGCGCACCCGCTCCATCAGCGGACTGGACATCAGTTTATTGGCCACGGCGTTAGTTCCACAGCAGAATGGGGCTGGAGGCTTCCCAGGACACGAACACGGTGTCGCCCCAGGTGGGCCGCTCGCCACGGCGCTCCACGTTGGCCATGGTGGCCTGTACCCGTTTGCCGCTGGCCAGCCGGACATAGTAACAACTGATATCTCCGAGGTAGGCGATGTTATCAACCATGCCCCTGCTCCAGTTGGTTTCGCCTTCCGGCTTTTCGCTGGAGATGTAGACCTTCTCCGGGCGCAGGGCAACCAGGGTGGCTGTACTTTCCGCTGGTGTACTGACACCGCGGTCGATAAATACCGGAGCGTCGAGCACGGCACTTTCCAGGGTAATACTGTCGGACTCATCAGCCAGAATCCTGGCCTCGAAAATATTCACCGAGCCGATGAACTCAGCCGTCATGCGGCTGTTTGGGCTTTCGTAGATATCAATGGGCGAGCCCACCTGGGCAATCCGGCCCTGGGCCATGATGGCGATGCGGCTGGCCATGGTCATGGCTTCTTCCTGGTCGTGGGTGACCATCAGGCAGGTGGCGCCTACGTTCTCCAGGATCTCCACCAGCTCCAGTTGCATCTCGGAGCGCAATTTCTTGTCCAGCGCGCCCATGGGCTCGTCCAGCAACAGCAGTTTCGGGCGTTTGGCCAGTGAGCGGGCCAGGGCCACGCGTTGCTGCTGGCCGCCGGAGAGCTGGTAGGGCTTGCGCTTGCCAAAGGTTTCCATTTTCACGAGCTTGAGCATGGCGTCGACCCGCTCGCGTATCTCGCCCTTCGGCAGTTTGTCCTGTTTCAGGCCCAGGGCAATGTTCTGTTCCACCGTCATGTGGGGGAACAGGGCGTAGGACTGGAACATCATGTTGGTAGGTCGGAGATACGGGGGCAGGGCGGTAATGTCCTGGCCGTCCAGCACAACGCGACCGGTGTTGGGCGCCTCAAAACCCGCCAGCATGCGCAGCAAGGTAGACTTGCCGGAACCGGAACCGCCCAATAGCGCGAAGATCTCGCCCTTGTGGATGTCCAGGCTCACATTGTCCACGGCCAGCGTGCCGTCAAAGCGCTTGGTGATGCCTTCGATGTGGAGTAGTACCTCCGCTTGCGCGGAGGTACTGTTGCCGTTTTCCACCCCTTAACGACCGGACTTAACGTTGGTCCAGGTACGGGTCATCAGGCGCTGGGCGTCCTGGGGCCGGCCTTCCATGATGTACAGCTTCTTCATCACTTCATCGGTTGGGTAGATGCTGGTGTCGCCGAGGATATCCGGATCCACGAACTCATTGGCCGGTTTGTTGGGGTTGGCGTACCACACATAGTTGGTCACGTCCGCGATGATCTCCGGGCGCATCAGGAAGTTCATCAGCGTGTGGGCGTTTTCCACGTTCGGGGCGCCTGCCGGAATGGTCATCATGTCGAACCACAGCACCGCGCCTTCCTTGGGGATGGTGTAGCGGATGACGTTGCCATTCTCTGCTTCCTCGGCACGGGCAGCGGCCTGCAGGATATCGCCGGAATAGCCGGCGGCCACGCACAGGTCACCGTTGGCCAGGTCGCTGATGTAGCGGGAAGAATGGAAATAGGTAACGTTCGGACGAATGGCCTTGATCACCTCGCCGCCTTTTTTGATGTCATCTGCGTTGATGCTATTCGGGTCCAGACCTTTGTAGGCCATGGCCGCACGCACCATTTCTTCCCCCGAATCCAGCATCGCAATGCCGCAGCCGCCGGCGGCCAGTTTGCCGGTCACTTCCGGGTCAAACACCAGGGCCCAGGAGTCGGTTGGAGCATCATTCCCCAGAATTTCCCGGATACGGCCTTCGTTATAGCCGTAGCCATTGGTGCCCCACAGGTAGGGCAGGGAGAACTGGCTTCCCGGGTCAACCTTCTCCAGGTCATCCATCAGGTCCGGATTCAGGTTGGCCATGTTCGGCAGTTTGGCATGGTCCAGCTTCTCGAACGCTTTGGCGGAGATCTGCTTGGCGACGTAATGGTTAGATGGCACCACGAGGTCATAACCGGAACGCCCGGAGAGCAGCGCTGCTTCCAGGATCTCGTTACTGTCGTAGACGTCGTAGATCACCTTGATGCCGGTTTCGGCGGTGAATTTCTCCAGCGTGTCCTCGGCAATGTAATCGGACCAGTTGTAAACACGCACTTCTTCCGCTGCGAAGGCAGAAGACGCACCCAATGACACAGCAATAGCGACGGCAAGGGCCGCTGGCTTACACAACTTCAACATGGGTGTTTTCCCTCACTAAAAAGGGATGGATACAAAGCGTGCAGAGCGCACGCAGTAAATTGCAGGTCTTTCGCGCGATATTTATCACGAGAATGGGGAGCGCGCTATGAAAATTTTCCGTGCGGGGATCGGGGGTTGTGCCTATCTAAAGGTTCACGATCACCGATGATCGTTTATAGTGGGATGAGAATGGAATCCTGCGCCGAGGAGAACTGGTTGACAACTTATATCCTGCTCATCCTGGCTGTCGCCCTGCTGGTAGTAACCCTGCTCGGTAAAGTTCGCCTTCACGACTGGTGGATACGGGCCTGTGAGTTTCCCCGGGTACAGATTGCTGTCCTCACCGCCCTGGTTGCCGTCGTATCGTTCTGGCTGGCAGACGAGGGCCTGCGGGGCTGGGTGCTTGGCCTATGCGCCATAGTGCTTGTGCTGCAGTTGCATCGCATCCTCCCGTGGACACGCCTCTGGCCCCTGCAGGTGCGTCCCGCTGAATCGGGACAGGAAGAGCGCTGCGTAACACTGATGATTGCCAACGTGCTGACATCCAATCGCCACAGTGAAGGCTTGATTCGTCAGGTCCGGGAACGGAAGCCGGATCTGTTGCTGACATTGGAATCAGACCAGTGGTGGGGTGACCAGCTTGATGCGGCGTTTGGCGACTGGCCCACAATCATTCGGGTGCCGCTGGATAACCTTTACGGTATGCACCTTTATTCCCGGCTGCCGCTGGAGGAGGCAGAGGTGAAGTATCTGATCCAGGACGACATCCCCTCCATTCACGGCTGGCTGAAACTGCCTTGTGGGGACCGGGTGAAGCTTCACGCCCTGCACCCGCGTCCACCATCTCCCAGCGAAAGTGAGGAATCCCTTTGGCGGGATGCTGAACTTCTGCTGGTCGGCAAGCAGATCCATGAGGGCGGCTACCCCGCCATTGTTGCGGGAGATCTGAACGACGTGGCCTGGTCCCGCACCACTCGGCTGTTCTGCAACGTCAGCGGCATGCTGGACCCGCGACGGGGTCGCGGCATGTTCAACTCCTTCCACGCGGAACACTGGTTCCTGCGCTGGCCTCTGGACCACGCGTTCATTACCGAGCATTTCACGCTGGGCCATATCGAGCGGCTGGCGCCATTTGGCTCCGATCACTTTCCGATATTGGTGACCTTCTGTTTCCGACCATCAAGGGCGGATGAGCACGATGCGCCAGAGGCAGATCGCGATGAGCATCAGGAGGCCCGGGAGAATATTCGCGAAGGCAAGGTGAGGGAGCAGGGCGAGTAGCGTTATCCTTGAAACAGGGTTAGCATCAAGACACCCGAGAGAATCAGCAATCCGCCGGTCAGACGCCCCCATTCCTGCATTCGAGGCATGAGCTTTTCCGCCATTACATACAGAGTAATGGCTGCCATCCAGAGCAGGTTCATGACCCCGCCCACGAACATCAGCAGCATTAGCATCCAGCAACAGCCGATACAGAATGCGCCGTGGTGAAGGCCCATGACCAGAGCGCCACGCTCGCCGTCCCTCCATGAATTAAGCAGAAAATCGAGGGGTGAGCGGCACTGGGTCATGCAGGCATCTTTCAGGGGGCTCCACTGGAAAAGGCCGGCTCCAATCAGGAAGGCTCCGGCCAGCCGAGTATCAGTCTGGCCCATGGCCGAGGACATCAGCCCGAGGCTAAACAGTACCCACTGGGCAAAAGCGGCAGCCAGGCTGAACACAGTCCAGGCACCCAGGTAACCCATAATAAACAGCCAGGTCAGCCGCACGGCTTTTTCCCGCGGCCGGCGTTGGTGTTGTACCCGGGTAAAACCCAGGATCATGGGTGTGGCGCTGGGGAGCATCATGGTAATCATCATGATGCTCCACATGGCCGAAATACCCACCAGCAGGCCACCATCCCAGGCCGGGAAGGCAGGCATGGCAGCATGGTGACCCATTGCCCTTGCTGAATCGAACAGATAACCCCAGGTCAGCAGAATGACAACCACCATGCCACTGATGATCAGCCACCGGTCACGCTGGTAGGCTTTGGCGATCGTCCAGTTCACGATATCTTCTCCGCTTATGGTCCGGCGTAGCTGAACGGCGAGTAGGCGGCCGTGCGTTTGGCAGTATCAAGGTCAATACCGTAGGCCTGATGCTGCAACGATTCCGACGTACCTAACACCGCCGGATTGCCGGGCGCCACCGCAAATGGATGGTTGTGCAGGGTTACCGGCTGACCATCCGGCCCTTCGTTGGCGTGTACCACCGCGCCGCCGATTCGGCCCAACTTGAGACGTACTTCGCCCGCGTTGTATTGATAATCAATGGGCACATGCTCGACCCCCAATACTTCTCCGATGAAGGATGCCAGCACTTCCGGGTGGCCGCCGGCCTGACCGCCGAAGATCTGGCCCAGGGCTTCCCGCTGGGACTCGCTGGCGCTCTCGTCCAGATAGAGCACGACCTTCCAGTTACCGTCGGCCATATGCCCCGGCGAGTTCAGGGCCACCACGACGTTCAGGCCATCCAGGGATGTGTCGGCATGGTGGCCCTGGTTGATATGCCAGGCCACCAGACCGGTGCAGTCACCTTCCGTGGGGTGGCCCAGATGCAGGCAGGGGCATGCTTCCCGGCAGGTACAGCTTTCCAGGTAGTGGCCCTCCAGTTTCCATGTTGTGTCAGTCATGATTTGTCCTCCTTTGCGTTGTTCTGCATTGTTCACTATAGGTGCAGTTGACAGCTGTGGAGTGATGAGATCATGAGGATATTGTGAGGATTGCAGCCGTGGAGGCAGGGCCGGACTGCACTGCTACGGGTACTGGCGTATTATGGAAGTCACGGAGGTACTGGTTATGCAATCGCACGACACACCTGAACCGCCGGCTCCCCATGTAGCCCCGGGTTTTGTCGGCCGTCGCGAGGAACTGGCAACTCTGCATACACTGCTCGATGCGGATGGCCCCAGGGTCATGCATATCTACGGCATTGCCGGTATCGGCAAGAGTCGCCTGCTGGATGTGTTTGTCAGCCTGGCCAGGTCGCAAGGCGCGACTATCGTAAAGCTCGATTGTCGCAGCGTAGAGCCCACCATTGAAGGCTTCATGAGGGAGCTGTGCAAGGCCCTCGGCGGGCGTATCGGCAATCTGGATAAAGCCACTGCCCGCCTGGGTGAGCTTGGGGCCCGGGTGATCCTGGTGCTCGATACCTACGAAGTATACCGATTGATGGACACCTGGCTGCGCCAGACATGGGTGCCGGCACTGCCGGATAATGTCCGTCTGTTATGCCTGGGCCGCGAGAGGCCGTTGGCCGCCTGGCGGACTTCGCCAGAGGGAAGGTTTTGCGCCATGGCGGTTGGTCCTCTGGTTGAGGCTGAGGCCAGTAGTCTGCTGATCCGCGCTGGCGTGCCGGCCAAGGCGGCCGCACGCGTTGCCCATGCCACCCACGGCCATCCTCTGGCCCTGCAGTTGGCGGCTTCGGCCTATGCCGAACGGCCGGATCTGTCCTTCGAAGAAGTCAGTTTGCAACAGGTCCTTGAAGAACTCACTGACATGTTCCTGGCTGACGCCGGGGACCCGGTTACCCGACGCGCTCTGGAAGCAAGCACCGTAGTGCGGCGGGTTACCGTTTCCCTGCTCCGGGCTTTACTGCCGGATCTGGCTCCGCGCGATGTCTATGATCGCCTCCGTGGCCTGCCCTTCGTAGATCAGGCCGAAGACGGGCTGCTGATTCATGACGCCGTGCGCGAAGCCATTGCCCACTCTCTGCGGGCCCGGGATCCAAGTGCTTTCATTGGTCACCAGAAGGCCGCCTGGCAACAGCTTATCGAGGAAGCCCACGCTGCCGGACGGGCCGAACTCTGGCGCTACACCGCCGACATGCTCTACCTGATCGAAAACCCGGTCGTACGGGAGGCCTTCTTTCCCACCGGTACGCAAAGACTCGCCGTCGAACCGGCGACAGCGGACGATGATGCAGCCATTGTCAGTATTATCGAATGCAGGGAAAAGTCTGGTGCGGCGGCTCACCTGTGCAGGTGGTGGCGCCGGCGTCCCGATACCTTTGTTGTGGTCCGTGGTCGTGACGAACGGGTTCTGGGGCTGTGTTGCAGGTTTGTCGGTGCACGGGTGGAACCCGGCTGGCTAGGGGACGACCCCATTACCGCAGAATGGTGTTCCCATCAGGAAAAGAACCCCATTCCCGAGGGACAACAGGCGCTGTTCTGCCGGCGCTGGCTGAGCCTGGCTGAAGGCGAGGCCCCCTCGGAGGTTCAGGCGGCCATCTGGCTGGATCTGAAACGCACCTACATGGAGTTACGCCCTGCACTGCGGCGGGTTTATCTGACGGTCAATGATCTGGCCACCTACGCGCCCGTGGCCACGCGCCTGGGGTTTGAGGTGCTGGAAGGTCAAGAGCAGGTGCTGGACGGGATCACATTCTATAGCGCCGTACTGGATTTCGGACCAGGGTCGGTGGATGGCTGGCTGGCGGGGTTGGCGGCCGAAGAGCTGGGAATAGAGCGGGCCCCCGTGCTGGATGCCGAGGCTCGCGAATTAGTAGTGGACGGTTCCCGGATTGCGCTTACGCCCCTGGAATTCGGGGTCATCAAATACATGAGCGACCGAAGGGGCAAAGCGGTATCGAGAACCGACCTGCTGCGCAACGTATGGGATACCAATTACTTTGGCGGTAGCAACGTGGTGGATACGGTGGTCCGCAGCCTGAGGCGCAAGCTTGGTCCTTGCGCCAAACAGATGGAGACCGTAGCCGGGATCGGCTACCGTTTGCGGTAGCAGTATGGCATTTACGTCAGGTCATCAAGTATTTCCTGCACGTGCTCTGCCGGTTTGACCTTGCCGTAATGGCGCATAATCACACCCTTTTCATCAATCAGGAATGACTCCCGGTTCACGGACATCACCTGTTTACCGTACATGTTTTTCTGCTTGAGTACTTCGTACTGGTTGACCACCTCTTCTTCCGGGTCCGCCAGAATCGGGAAGTTCAACGATTCTTTCCGGGCGAATTTTTCGTGCGAACGAACTGTGTCGCGACTCACACCCAGCACCTGCACGCCATGGTTTTTCAGCTCGTCCAGCCGGTCCCGGAATTGCTGAGCCTCGATGGTACAGCCCGGGGTATCGTCACGTGGGTAAAAGTAGAGCAGGACTTTCTGTCCCTGATAATCCGACAGAGTGTGCTCTTTGCTTTCCTGGTCTTGCAGCGTGAAATCGGGCGCGGTTTTACCTTCCCAGCTCATGGGTTATTGCCTCCTTCAATGGTTTCAGTGACTTTCATTAAAGCACGAGCGCCGTTGCCAGGAAAATGCTGCTGGCGGTGGCCGGGTAATCCCGCAACTGCCCGAGTGTCATTCCGCGAAGGGTAATAGCCAGGGCGACAATCCGGGTAATGGTATCTTCGAACGCGCCCACCACAAAGGCTGCGGCAAAAGCCGTTATCAGGTTAACCAGTAATCAGGGGTGGCGCATACGGAAGGAGCTCAGCACGGAAGTACTGACCTGTTCTTCCTTATCAACACCGTACTGGGCGCCAGCCTGACCACTCAGCTCCGAGGCGATGCGTTCATAGAGCTTCCAGCCATGGACAACACCGACCACATGATGGGTGTCGTCAACAACCGGGTATAGCGGATAGTGGCGGTAGAGCACCTCTCCCACCGCCTCCTGTATCGATGTATCGGCGCCGGTGTCATCAGCTCCCCGATGGTTTCTTCGACGCCGGAGAGCACGGCCTTGGTGGCAAGATCCTCTGCCCCCACAGACTCCGCCAAGTGGGATGCTACATCCATCGCCTGCTCATGAGGCAGGCGTGAAAGCACAAACTGGATCTCGTCCGGTGCCAGCTTTGCCAACGATTCAGCTGCGTCAACCGGTGACTTTTCCCTGATTTCCTCCACTCGTTCAGTAATTCCGAGGTTATTTGGCACGGCGCGCTCCTGACAATGAGGGACAGTCTCGATAACAGTTTATACGTTTGTTATCGATAGTACGCAGTAACGGTGTCGGTGATCAGGGTGCGTCCACAAGAAAAAGCCTCTGGTGTGGTATGTGCCTATCTTGCAAAACGCCCCGGAAAGCTGGATAAAGAAGCGTTGAAAATCCCTGTGCCGGCTCCTCGCCACAGGCCTGTTTGAGTTCTGGAAGGCTTTCCCTATGGGTTCTGGTTTTGCGAGCGCTGACGCATTCCTCAAAGCGCACCCCGAACTGCAGTTTGTTGATCTGCTGATTCCGGATATTAACGGTATTGTCCGCGGCAAACGGGTGGACCCGTCGACCCTGGCCAAGGTGTTCAGGCGCGGCATTGCCCTGCCGGCGTCAATCTTTGCGCTGAACATTCAGGGCACGACTGTGGAAGAAACCGGCCTGGGGCTCGACATCGGCGAGGCGGACAGAGTGTGCCTGCCTATCGACGGCACCCTGACCATGGAACCCTGGCAAAAGCGACCTACCGGTCAACTGCTGCTGACCATGTACGAGCTGGACCGCAAGACACCCTTCTTCGCAGACCCGCGTGTGGTACTGCAGAACATCGTCAAACGTTTCGATGAGTTGGGCCTGACCCCGGTGGCCGCCTATGAGCTGGAGTTCTACCTGATCGACCAGGAAAACCTGGCGGGCAGGCCCCGGCCGCCCAAGTCGCCTATTTCCGGTAAGCGTCCCGCCGGTACCCAGGCCTATTCCATTGACGACCTGGATGAATACGCGGAATTCCTGGCGGATGTGTTGGATGCGGCCCACGAGCAGGAGCTGCCGGCGGATGCCCTGGTGGCGGAATCCGCGCCCGGCCAGTTCGAAGTAAACCTGCATTACGTGGATGATGCCGTGCGTGCTTGCGACCATGCCACCCTGCTCAAGCGGCTGATCAAGAACGTGGCCTACGACCACGAAATGGACACCACCTTCATGGCCAAGCCCTACCATGACCAGGCGGGCAGTGGCATGCACTTGCATGTGAGCCTGGTGGACAGGGAAGGGCATAACGTGTTTGCCGGCAATGCCGAGCAACCCAACGAGATGCTGCTTTGGGCTGTTGGCGGGTTGGTGGCTACCATGAACGATGCCATGGCGCTGTTCTGCCCCAACATAAATTCCTATCGCCGCTTCAGCCCGGAGTATTACGTGCCCAGTGCTGCGACCTGGGGCGTGGATAACCGCACCGCGTCCTTGCGCCTGCCTGGCGGCGATCCGGAGGCATTGCGTATCGAGCACCGGGTAGCGGGCTCTGATGCGAATCCCTATCTGCTAATGGCGGCGGTTCTGGCGGGTATCCATCACGGCATTACCAACAGGATCGAGCCACCACCGGTTACGGTGGGCAACGCCCACGAGCAGCACGAAGCCAGCCTGGTAAATAACCTGCGCGATGCACTGCGGGAATTGGGCCAGTCATCGGTGATGGAGGATTATCTGGGGCGGGATTTCATGGACGTGTTTGTGGCCTGCAAGGAGCACGAACTGGCTGAATTCGAGATGACGATCTCGGATCTTGAATACCTGTGGTACCTGCACACTGTCTGAGACTTTGACCACACCTGAATAACGGCGCCCAAGTGGCGCCGTTTCGCATTTACTGCACTAATCAAGCATAAGCCAGGTCGATTTGATCTCGGTGTACTTGTCGAACGCATGGAGGGACTTGTCCCGGCCATTGCCGGACTGTTTGAAGCCACCGAAAGGCGCGGTCATGTCGCCGCCATCATAATGGTTAATCCACACGCTGCCGGCCCGCAAGGCCTTGGCCACTTTGTACGCGGTGTTGATGTTGGAGGTCCAAACCGCTGCTGCCAGGCCGTAAATAGAGTCGTTGGCAATGTTTATGGCCTCCTCCGCGGTGGTGAAGCCGATCACCGACAGTACCGGTCCGAAAATTTCTTCCGAGGCGATACGCATGCGGTTGTTCACCCCGGCGAATACCGTGGGTTGAACGAACAGGCCGCCGGTGTCTTCCATCACCCGTTTCCCGCCTTCCACCAGAGTTGCCCCTTCGGACTGGCCGATGCCGATGTACTCGATGATGCGGTCCAGTTGGGCCTGATCGACGATGGCGCCGCAGGTGGTGGCCGGGTCCAGGGGATGGCCAGGGTGCCAGGTTTTCAGGGCCTCACGGATCAGTCCGATAAACTCTGCCCGAATACTCTCTTCCACCAGCAATCGGCTGCCGGCGGTGCACACTTCACCCTGGTTGAAGGCAATGGCGCTGGCGGATTCAGCGGCTGCTTTTTTCAGGTCCGGGGCGTCGGCAAAGACGATGTTGGGGCTCTTGCCGCCGGCCTCCAGCCACACCCGTTTCATGTTGGACTGGCCGGCGTAGATCATCAGTTGCTTGGCGACATTGGTGGAACCGGTGAACACCAGGCAGTCCACATCCATATGCAGCGCCAGAGCCTTGCCCACGGTATGGCCGTAGCCGGGCAGCACATTGAACACACCAGCGGGAATGCCGGCTTCCTTCGCGAGGACCGCCAACCGAATAGCGGTAAGCGGGGATTTTTCGGACGGTTTGAGGATGACAGAATTGCCGGTGGCCAGTGCCGGCGCAATCTTCCAGGCCGCCATGATCATCGGGAAATTCCAGGGCACGATGGCTGCCACCACGCCAATAGGTTCCCGGGAAATCATACCGATCTGGTCGTGGGGTGTGGCGGCCAGCTCGCCATATACCTTGTCGATGCCTTCGGCGGTCCAGCGGATGGCCCGGGCGGTTGCCGGCACATCCACACGGCGGGCATGGGCGATGGGCTTGCCCATGTCCAGGGTTTCCAGCAGGGCCAGTTCGTCACCATGGGCCTCGATCAGTTCCGCGAAACGAACGAGAACAGCATTGCGTTTGGCAGGTGCCACTTGGCTCCAGACACCGCTTTCGAAGGCTTTCCTGGCGGCGGTCACCGCAAGGTCGGCATCGGCCTGGTCGCAACTGGCAATCCGGGTCAGCTCACGCCCGTCCACCGGGCTGGTGCAGGAAAAGGTCTCGCCACTCACAGCCCATTGATAGTCGCCATTCACGTAGGCGCGGCTTTCAAAGGTGAGCTTATCTGCCATGGCTTGCCAGCCGGACCGGTCGGTGGGTGTGGTGGAAGGTTCTGGATGACTCATGGCAGGCTCTCAGGCAGGGGAATTCGCCAATCATAGCAGCACTTTCACGGCCAATCCCGGCTTCTGGTATAGGTAGAAGAACCTGTCTTCCCGAATGCCGGGTCCTGGAATACACTTGCCTCGGTGGCCCCTTTTTCTAGCCGCTTCCGGATTGTTCCTTGATCAACCCCCTGATCAGCCCGTCACCCTGTATGGCGCCCCTTATGATCCAGTATTCCCCAGTTCCTTCCTGTTACGCAGCCTCTGCCAACAAGGCACCCCGACGCCCGGCGTTGCAGGGCCAATGCGAGGCAGATGTGTGCGTCGTGGGTGCCGGTTATACCGGTTTGTCGGCGGCGCTTTTTCTGGCTGAATCCGGGTATCGGGTCGTGGTGCTTGAAGCGGCAACGGTGGGTTGGGGTGCCTCCGGTCGCAATGGTGGTCAGATTGTAAACAGTTTCAGCCGGGACCTGGACAATATCGAGCGCCAGACGACACCAGACCATGTGCGCCTGCTGGCAGACATGGCCTTCGAAGGTAGCCAGATTATCCGGCAGCGGGTGCGGGATTACCGGATCCGTTGTGATCTGAAGGAGGGTGGAATCTTCGCGGCCCTGAATCCGCGTCAGCTTCGTCACCTGGAATCCCAGCAGGCCCTGTGGCACCGCTTCGGCTACGACAAGCTGGAACTGCTGGACCAGGAAGCCATCCGCGCCCGCATAGGCACCGATCGTTACGTAGGAGGTGCCATCGACCACACCGGTGGGCATATCCATCCGCTCAATCTGGCTCTGGGTGAAGCGGCCGCGCTGGAATCCAGGGGTGGGGTAATCCATGAACATTCTGAAGTCATTCAGATTCTTCCCGGAGAACCTGCAACGCTAAAAACCAGGGAAGGGGAGGTGAAAGCTCAGTTTGTCGTTCTGGCCGGTAACGCTTACCTGGGCGGCCTGGTACCGGCGCTGGGCGCCAAGTCCATGCCCTGCGGCTCGCAGATCATTGCCACCGAGCCTCTGGATGAAGACACCGCAAAGCGGTTATTGCCGCAAGATAATTGCGTGGAAGACTGCAACTACCTGCTGGACTACTTCCGTCTCTCCGGCGACAAGCGCCTGATCTATGGTGGCGGCGTGGTCTATGGCGCCCGCGATCCGGCCAACATAGAACGGCTGATCCGCCCGCACATGATCAGGACATTCCCGGAGCTGGCGGATGTAAAGATTGATTACGCCTGGAGCGGCAACTTCCTGCTTACCCTGTCACGGCTGCCACAATTGGGTCGCCTGCAGGATAATGTGTTCTATTCCCAGGGCTGCTCCGGCCACGGTGTTACCTTCACCCATGTGGCGGGCAAGGCACTGGCCCTGGCTATCGAGGGCCAGTCCGAACGCTTCGACGCCTTCGCCAGCCTGCCCCACTACCCGTTTCCCGGTGGACGGGCATTCCGGGTGCCATTGACCGCAATGGGTGCCTGGTATTATGCGTTGCGGGATCGGTTGGGGGTGTGACTAACCCCGGGTACGCCCGAAAAGGCGTGTTAAGGGACGCCTATTCTGAAATCATCGTCCAACGCTTGCCAATGCGCTCTCAAGATATGTTTGTGGGCGTTCGCCATGGGTAGCTCCTGAAGGGCCTTTGGCCACAAGATTCGGGCTTTTTCCAGTGTGTCGTCCAGGTGCGGCTTGATGGCCCGCCAGGGTACCCCGGATTTCTCTGCCCACAACTGGAAGTGATTCATGGTCGTGCTGTACCACCGCTTGTTTTTCCCCAGATTGAGCGCAAACTCACTCTCATTCTCGATGTAAACGCGGGTTGTGACGATGTCGTAGGCCGGTGAAAGCCGGGGCGCAACCTGGTCAGGATAGATCAGGCTCCAGTTTTTCAGGTGGGCATCCCCATTGGCCAGCAGGATGTTCACCAGCAGTCTGCGTGCAAATTGCTGGGCATCTGCGAGGCCATCGCCGGAATAGTCGTAAACCACCCTGCCAATCTGCTCGTAGTTCGCCGGACTGTATTTTTCGTGGGGGTACTTCACCAGGACCTGTGCAAAGTCCTCCATGTGAATGCGTTTTTGCCCGTCCCGGTCAAACCGCCTGATCGCAAATGCCTGCTTTTCCTCCGGTAGATTAATAGGCGGAAGGTTGTCGAGTTTGTCCAGGGCTACGAGCTTTATATCCGGAATATTGATTCCCGCCAGGGATGCCAAGCTCATTGCTGTGTATTCGTTGAGGGGCACGTGGCTGTGCTTTGTAGATGGGGTTTTGATAATCCAGTCGCCCAGTTCGTCCCCCTTCGTCAGATTGTAGCGTCCTTCCTTTTCCTTCATGGAAAATTTCATCTGGACGCCCGCCAGCGAGAACCTGTTTTCGAGGCTAGGCTTCTCGAACTTCACAGCCTTCGCCTTTGCGTGGGTGGATAAAACGCTGTCCGGAACGTCTTCGGGTTCCATGGGAGTGGCAATCAATGCGCCTGGCAGGTCCTCCCCAAGATAGGAAAACAGGTGAAATTCGTTGTCGACATGAACTTTCAGACTCTGCGCAATCAGTTCCCTGAGCGACCCTTCCGGTAAGAGGTTGGATAGCGAAGGATGGAGCCTTTGGTTACGAGCCCAGGACTCTGCAACAAGCTTTTTGGAGTTCGGGAAATGGGGGTGAGTGATCAGGCTGAATGTCGGGCGGTTTATATCGTTTCTGAACTCATCCGCAAAACTCAGAACATTGCGGCCATTCCTGAAGCCGGCCAGATAGCCAACCCGTCTTCCGTGCAGCGTTAATTGGAGTACATTGACGTCCCCGGATGTGGTCTCACTCACTCATTGTCCTCCAGCAAATCCCGCCAGGGGTCATCCGAGAGCGGCTTTTCTGTTTCGGAGGGAGAGCTATCGTGAGTGGAGTGGTTGGTTGTTGTGCCCTCCAGGACGGCCATGACCGCTTCCAGCTTTTCCTGAGGAACCAGCATCAGTTCGCTTTTCAGTCCCAAGGCTATCAGTTCAAGCGTATCGAGCCTGGGGTTACCCTTGGACTCCAGGCGCTGATATTGCTGGCGGGACATGCCGACACGCATCATCATGTCGTGCTGTTTCAGTCCCATGTCCAGCCTGCGCTGTTTGATTTGGTCCAGTAGTGAAGTCATACAGAAACTTATTAGTTGCTTTTATGAGTAATAGAAGCATACTAGTTTCTTTATGATTTTTCAGCAACTAATAAGTTGCTTGTTGTTGGTGGTGGGTCCGCAGAAAAGAAAAAGCGGCTTATGTGTCGCCGTATATGGACAGCTCTTGGTTGTGTCGTTCGGGCTTGGGATCGTGAACGGACTCCACGGTTTCAATCTGCGCAATATACTCAGCCGGCAGGCCGTTCTCCCGGGCGCCGATAAGCACGTGGTCCCTATACCAGTGGAAGGGCTTAAGCGAGTTGTTGATGCGCGTGGCGTAATACATCCACGCTTTGAGGTAGCCCTTCCCGGTTTTCAGCTCTATCTGCTTCTCATCGTAGCCAAACCCCAACGCCTCATGTCGATCCAGGTCCGGCTTTTCTGCATCGGCAATTTCGAAAACCACTCCCATAACCCGGTCATCCTGGTTGCCGGTTTCTTCTGCGTTGCATTTGGCGGAGCCGTCCATGGCGGATTTATGGAATCTGAGCCGGTAGCCGGGGAGTTCTGTGACAGTGACAAAGCGAGCTGACGGGACTCTTGCCCGGAGCCTGCGTTGTGACATATTTGAGCCGTAACAGAAGCAGAGCATTGGACCTCCTGATATTTACCCAACAAACATCTTCTTCGCCAACGGCAACCCCTTCAGCCCGCTTACGGCCACAGTCGTCAATAAACCGCCAATCATCGCCCCGGCCACGCCACAGGTCATCACATCCTGGCCGGTGAGGTACAGGCCGGGGATGCGGGTTTTTGGCTTCAGCCAGTCCTGCTCGAATCGGCTTGGCGTGTGGTTCAGGCCGTAGATTTCGCCCCTGCTGTAGCGGCAGAAGTGGTCAGTGGACAGCGGCGTGGACAGCTCGTAATAATCCACCTTGTCTTCCAGGTGCGGGAACTTTTCGTACAGCTTGGCCAGTAACCGCTGGGCGTAGGCTTCCTTCTTTACCTCGTAGTCTTCGCCGCGCTTGCCCCAGGTTTCATCCGCCCAGTCTGCGTACCAGTCGTAGGGCCCGGGGGCGACGATCTCGATGGTAGCGCGGCCAGGGTAGCGTTCTGCAAAGCTTGGGTCCTTGGCGGAAGGGAAGGAAATGTAGGTCAGCGGAATATCCGTCTCCTCCGGCGACGCCAGGAAGTCGCTGACGTGTTTTTCGTAGTCCGGGCCAGGGTATATCCAGTAGTTGGTTTTCGGTAGCTTCAGGTTCTCCGCGGTGTCCTGCAGGCCAATGTACAGACAGTTGCTGGCCATGGAGCGTTCCACGGTTTTCAGCTTCTGCTGGTAATAGTCCCAATGCGGCGCAGTTTCCGGCAGCAGCTTGTCGAAGGTATTGAAGACACCCGCGTTGCTGATCACCAACGGGGCGCGGACTTCTTCTCCGTCCGCCATCCGCACGCCGACCGTCTTGCCTTTTTCAATCAGTATGTCCGTCACGTCGGCGTAGGTGAACACCTCGCCTCCGCTCTGCTGTATGACCGGGATGATGGTTCTCGCCATTTCCGAGGCGCCGCCGATGGGGTAGTAGCCACCGTAAAGATAATGGCGGGCAATCAGGGCATGGATGATAAAGCTGGATTCCGCTGGCGGCAGGCCGTTGTCGCCCCACTGGCCGGTGAGCACGGCAATCAGTTCCTGGTTGCTGGTCAGGCTCTCAAGCACGTCCCGGGTTGGCTTGTTGAGATAGGATGGCGCGGCCCGGTCAACAAGTTTGCGCAGCGGGCCAGCCGCAAGGTCGGGAAGAACCTTGCCAATCACCAGCCCCGGCATGGCCTTGGCCACTTTGCGCAGATAATCCAGGTAGGTATCGATGGCATGCTCTTCGCCCGGGAACGCTTTCTTCAGCTCGGCTTTGAAGTTGTCCGGCCCGGCCACCAGGTCGACATGGCGGTCGCCTATGAAGATGCGGTCAAAATGGTTGTCCATGGGGGCCCACTTCAATTGGCCGTCGGTAATGTGGTCGAAAAGGCGCTTGGTCAGGGTGTGGTCGGCGCCCACGTCACCTATGTAATGCACACCTACGTCCCACTCGTAGCCGTTGCGGTCGTAGCTGTGGGTGAACCCGCCGGCCGTGTAATGCTGTTCGAACACCACGACTTTCTTGCCGAGCTTGCTCATGCAGGCGGCGGTAGTAAGCCCACCAATGCCGGAGCCGATAACAATGGCGTCGTAAGGTCCGTCCAGTCGATTGGCGCGGTAACGACGACCGACACGAATGGTGCTTGGTTTGGGGCTGCTCATGATGGGGTGTCCTTGTTGTCATCAGAGAGCTGAGGCTTTTTGCTGGCGAAATCGGTTTCTGCAAACACCTCTGACAGAATAGCTTGCTCGATGTAACTGCGTTGCCCGGATTTGGCGGGCAGCCTGACAGTCAGATGAATTTCGTTGGCCACGGGGGCCTGGATGGTCACCCTTGGGTCCACGGACGGCACTTCCAGGCCCCGCAAAACACCAACCTTGTTCATGTGTTTGCGAACCGCCTCAAGATAGGGCTCGCAATGGCGATTGGCGGCGTCCAGCAGGGCTTTCTGGGCGGCATGCCAGTCATCTTCCCGTTTAAAGGGCACGGTGAAAACATGGAAGTCCCAGTGGTCAGTAAAACTTTCATTGATCACCGGTTCAGACACGAACAGAGCGTTGGGAACCACGATCATCCGCCCGGTGCGCTGGTGACCTGTTTTGCCGGGCCCAACTTCAAGGATGGTGGTTGCCAGCAAGGTCTGGTCGATGACATCACCTCGAAAATCCTTTACCTGTATACGGTCTCCCAGATTGAAAGAGCCGGCGCCGCTTTTCAGGATTGCGCCGGACACACACAGGATCAATTCTTTGGTGGCAACCACAAAGGCAACTGCAATGGCGACGATGGACAGCGCCAGGGAGCGGATCTGGTCACCCCAGATCAACGCCAGGCCCAGTATCCCCAAAAGCAGAAAGCCGTTGCGGAAGTTCACCAGTAACCGGCCCCGCAACTCCGATGAAGTCACGTTTCGTCGTATAAAGCGCGCAGTCAGAGTCCGCAGGATGATGATAGCCAGAATCAGCAGCCCGGTACTGATCAGCAGCCTCATCATAGAGTCCGGCAATGTTAAATTTTCAGGGGCCAGGGCCAAACTCTCCAGCATGTTTCAGTTCCGCGACAGGTAAATGTGACAGTGCATTGTCGGGGGAAAGATGGCATGTAACAAGTCAAAAAGGATGTCGTACCAACGTGTTCAGCTTCGCTTTTTGCGCCAACGCACCGGCGGCGAACCTGTCCAGCGCTTAAAGGCTCGATAGAAAGTACTTACTTCCGCAATACCCAGCGACTCGGCAATTTCCGGCAAGGACGCATCAGTGTCCGCCACCGCCTGGTATCCTTGTAATGGCCCAAGCCGGGGCTGGCTGAACTGCACTCGCGCCGGATGCGTGAAAGAGCTTTTGCTGGCCAACCTGCACAACGCCCGCAAGGGCAAGGTTCCGGTTGTGAATATTGTTGGCGATCACGCCACCTATCACGTCAAATACGATGCCACCATTCAAGTGATTGCCTCAGTCATTCGCTCTGGCAAGAAAACGGCCCTCCTTATGGGCGGGCATTCGCTGCGGGCCCCCACCTGATCGAGGCGATGATTCCGGAGTCACTCAGTGTGAAGCGGAAGCTGGCGCCGTAGTATAAGGGACAAGTCGTCTAACGAATGGCCGCCTGGCCGGAAATTATTCGGGCCAGATGGGCGGCCACTCCCCGTTGCGCTCTGCATACCGCTCGATCGGCTCGCTCTGGTATCCGCTGTTGTAGCGCGCTCTTACGCTGGCATGCACCCAGGTTTTGATCTCGTTCAGTGGGGGTATCTCCCGCACCAGTTTCCCCAGTAACCGGTATTTGCCCTTGTATTCGTTGTGCTGCTCGGCGGTGGTGTGGGTGGTGGTTGGCAGGGTATCGTTGAACACCAGCTTCTGCTTTGTCGCTTCTTTTGCCATCCACAGCAGAGGAATATCGGCCAGGATGCGGCCTTGTTTGTCCGGGCCATAGCCGCCACCAACATCGGAATGCGCACCGGCGAACCAGACCTGCTCAATGTCTGTCCCGGCGCGGGGTTCCCAGAGAGTAGGCTCGAAATCCTCCCGATGTTCATCCAGCGACAGGGCGTGCCGAGCCGTCCCGATGTTGCTGCCGATCTCGCGGTCGTAGAACAGGTCCTGGTCTTTGATCAGGCCGAAGAAGGTAAACGGTAGGCCAAGGGCGCCAACGGTGTCCCACACGCCGACGAATTTGATGGGGGTACGTTCTTCAACAGAGAATTGGCGTTTCCATGCCATGGCGTGGTCGCTGTTGGCCTTGTGCTTTTTGACTTTGTAGAGCTTGAAGGCGTTCTGGATCAGATAAGCGTTTTCTTTGCGCAGAATACTGCAGTTGTTGATCATCCCGCACAGGCTGCGGGCGGTGTAGGCGCCCCGGCTGAAGCCGAAAAGAAAGATGTCGTCGCCGGGCTCGTAGTTGTGAACCAGGAAGCGATAGCCGTCCATCACGTTCTTTTCAAGGCCGTGGCCGGTGGCGCCGGCGAGGATCTCATCGTGGTATGAGCCGATGCCCCAATCGTAGAAAACCACCTGTTCAACGCCGTTACCATCCGATGGACGAATGGCGCGGGCGAACTGCAGTACGTTGGTGGGGAAGTCCTCGCCGATATTTACTTCCGGGCGGTTCCATGTGCCGTCAAAGCAGATGGCGATGCGTTTCATGACGCCGACCTCCCCTCGCTGATGTTTCCTCGTATTATTATAGCCAGGTCAGACCAATGCTGATAATGACGCCGGTGATAATCAGCAGCATCAGGCAGTATCCCATGATGTCCTTGGCCTTCAGGCCGGCAATGGCCAGCACTGGCAGGGCCCAGAACGGTTGCAGCAGGTTGGTCCAGGCATCGCCCCAGGCAACGGCCATGGCTACCCGAGGTATGTCGGCACCCAACTCTTGCGCCGCCGGCAACATGACAGGGGCCTGCACGGCCCACTGGCCGCCGCCGGAGGGCACGAAGATATTGACCAGGCCCGCACTGATAAAGCTCCAGAAGGGCAGGCTTTGAGCGCTTGCCATGGATACAAAGCCCTGGGATATGCTGGCCGCCAGGCCGGAGGCCGTCATCACCCCCATAATCCCGGCATAGAAGGGGAACTGGATGACAATACCGGAGCCCCCTTTGACCGCCTCGTTCAGGCTGGTCAGCAGGCGTTTCGGCGTCTGGTGCAGAATAATGGCAAGGAACAGGAACATGAAGTTCACGATGTTCAGGTTCAGGCCGCCACCGTCGATGAAATACTGGAAGATGAACGCGATACCGCTGAACCCGATCAACCAAGCAAGCGTTCTGCTGTTCTCGATGTGGTCCGCTGGGCGATTGATAACAACAGCCGTATCGGGTTCGTCGTCCAGGATGTTCGGGTCCGCGTACACGCTCTCCCGTTCTTCAGGCAGCATAAGACGGTTTACCAGTGGCACGACGATGAAAAGAGCGACCACGATGGCCAGGTTAAAGAACGCGAAAATAGTGTCGCCGGTACCTATGACACCGATGACGTCTTCCGTGAAGTGGCCTTCGGTGGCAATGACCAGTGGAATGGAGCCTGCAAGTCCGCCGTGCCAGACGATAAACCCGGAATAGGCACTGGCGATCAACAACGGATAGTGAACGCGAATCTGGCGCGCCAGAGCCTTGGCAAACAGTGCACCCACCACCAGGCCAAAACCCCAGTTAATCCAACTGGCAATCAGAGCCACGAAGGTAACCAGAATAATCGCCTGCCCCGGTGTGCTGGCGAGCGAGGCAATCCGGTTAAGAATGCCGCGTACCAGCGGAGTGCTCGCCAGCATGAAGCCGGTTACCAGCACCAGCAGCATCTGCATGGAAAAGGTCAACAGGTTCCAGAAGCCATCCCCCCACATCTCAATGACGGCCATCGGGCCATGGCCTTCGAATACCATGGCCGCGATGAACGACAGCAGGGTAAGGATGATCACGAACAGGTAAGGGTCTGGCAGATACTTGTCCACCATACTCACCAGCGGTCTGGACGCACGATCTAACATAGTGTTCTCCTTTGTTATTTTTGGCTCTTACCTAGCGTAGCAAGCAAATCGGAAAACGCATTGTTGGCCGGTCGTTCGTGACCGAAAATCCAGCTCCGTCGAACCAGATCAGTTTTGCAGGCGGATGTCATCTTTCCATCGAAATCCCACGCCCCCGGCCTGCCAGACACCATCTTTATTGAACGGATGAGGCCCGTTGATATTGATGTATTGTGGCAATCCAAAATGGGGCGACAGGTCCCGTTTTGATTTGATCGTGACACGATCCATGATCCTCAATCCCTGCTTTTCAGCCGGCATGTGAGCTTCAGGTGCTGCTCTGTGGGCCAGTGCCCAGTTATCGATGTAGAGCAGGTCACCCGTGTCGTAGTGATAGCGTATCCCGTATCCCTTTTCGAACGACGCATTCATCAGATCGTTATAGTCATTGAAAAGCTCCTTCATTTCGTCTTCGGTCAACAAACGAAATTTGTCGGCGGTCGCAGGCTGCTTTTTCAGCTCATCAATAGCGACACCATCCTCCGGCAGCCGCTCGATAATGGCGCCGGTCATTCCCAGGTGAAGCCATACGCTCTTCTTTCCGGAAACGGGATGAGTGTGGACCACGGGATGAGTCACACTGGAAGCGGAATTCACGGAGACGAGGCGCTCCCAGAACGCCTGCTTTTCCTTCGGAAGAACATCGAAGGCCGCGCCCTGGTGAGCGAAGTGCGTGCCGCCTCCCTGTTCCGGCGCTCGAGCCATGTAGTACGCGGAGTGCGAAAACGTGGCTGCTTCAAAACTGCCATCGTTGTGCCACTGAGGACCGACACCAAGGATGCCGTGGCGGCTGTCGTTGGAGCAGCGGAAGATGTGCCTGTTTCTTCCGGGCGTTGCAGGATGGACCCCGTGCGTTGAATGGATTTCGTGAGCGCCCCACCATTTGCTGACATCGACCAGTTCGTCAGCCGAGAGATCGGTTTGCTGTTTGAAGACGATGAACCCCCGATTCGCCATTTCCACTTCCAGGGCCTCAATAACAGGCTCGGGGAGCCTGGAGCGAACATCGGCCCCGTAGACCTCAACGCCAAGAGGTTCCAGCTGTTTGACCGTTAACCCCGCTTTCTCGATCAGCGATACGCGCTCAGGGTCTAGTGAAGGAATGGTCGGAATGATATTGCTGAATTTTTCGGATGGTTGTCCCATAGTTGCGAGCTGCCTCACTGGGTGAATTCCGACCAGCTTAACTGAGTGTATTGCAGTGACAAGCCCTTGGGCTTTAACCGAAATTCTCGCGGGGTTCTTTTGCGTCTCTCACCTGGCAGCCGTTATCCACCTTCGCGGAAACGCTTGATAAAGGCCTCGGACTCTGCAACTGACTGTTCCATATTGCGAATCAGTTCATCCACATCCTGGCGAATTTCCACCAGCTCGTTCTCCAGGGCGCCTATCGCCTGGGCGTTCAGGTTGTGCTTGAGATACAGCACCTGATCCTGAAATGCCTGCAAGACCGGGTCCATGCGTTCTTCGGCCGCGTGCATACGGCTGATCAGTTGACTGTACTGAACTCGAGTCTCATCAAGCTGCTGTTCGCTGCTCCGCCTGAGAGAGGCGCTCTCGTATTTATCAAGTTCGTCCTCCCACTCTTCAAACAGGTCTTCTGCAACCTCTTCCACTTTTTCAATACGGTCGCGGACTTTTTCCGCACTTGATTTGCTGTCTTCGTAGGCATCGCTGATCTCGGCGTACCGACCTTTGAGCTCGGTATCCGGCGTATCCACGACGCTCTGGAAGCGCTCCAGAGACGAACGGAAGGTTTCCTGGGCGTCGTTCTGGCTGTCCCGCGCGTTTTCCACCCGGTTTACCAGGATGTCGCGCTTTTCATACCCGAACTTCTCCATGGTGTCGTAGTACAGGGAGGAGCACCCGCCCAGAAGCGCGACACTGAGCAGCGACAGCCACAGCCGCCGGGCACCGGTTGGCGTGATTGAACTGATATTGAAAGCGGTGGACATTATGTAGTCTCTGTTTGGGAGTGGGTTCGGGAAGTGAACCATGGCAACGGGGTGCTGACAACCCGTTGTCATCGCCCCGCCTATCAATTCATGCCGCGGGCACCCGTGGAATACGAAAACGCCGCCGATAGACACTTGGGGTAACCCCGGTGCTGCGTTTGAAAAGCCGCCGGAAGAAAGCCGCATCTTCGTACCCGACCCGCCAGCTAATCTCGTCGATCGGCATGTCCGTTCGCTCCAGGCGGCGTTTGGCGTCCTCCACACGCAGGCGCTGGATGTAGGCAATGGGAGTGAGGCCGGTGGCGCTCGCGAAACGGCGTTTGAAGGTGCGTTCAGTGAGCATGGATCGGTTGATCATTTCCTCGACCGGGTGAGCGACTGAGAAATGATCCGCCAACCAGCGCTGGGCGCCCTCGATGTCTCCGTCTCCGTGGTCCATCCGGCCTTCAAAAATGATATAGGGTGAGAGTCCGTCCTGGTGCCATTGCAGGGCAAAACGGCGGGCGATTTCCTGGGCGCTTACCGCTCCGGCGTAACGGGTCACGAGATACAAGGCCAGGTCATGCCAGCTCATGGAGGCACCGGAGCTGACCAGATCCTCCCGTAAACCGGAAACCATCAAGGCCCGTTCAGGATGGATCGGTATCGCGGGGAATGCCTGCTGGAACGCTTTCGCATACCCGAAGTGGACGGTGGCATCCTTACCATCGAAAAGCCCCGTCTCGGCCAACAGAAAAATGCCTGAACACGCCGAACAGAGTATGGCGCCCCGCTGATGCATCTGCTTTAACCACGCCACCAGCCGCGGATAACGGCCAGGTTGCCAGCCGTCGGTACCCGGCAGCACTGACGGTACGATCACCACGTCACTGTACTCAATGCTATCGATGGCGCGTTGCACGTGAATTGGCATCTGGCTTGCCAGGCCCAGCGCACCCTCGGCCTCACCGACAATCTCGACATGAAACGGAACCCGGGCTCCCTCTGCCGCCATACCACTCAGGCTGACACCGTTCATCACATCAAACAGCCCGGCGATGGTGGATACCACGGCATCAGGCAGGGCTACCAGGCTGACGTGGCGAACCACAGACATCGAAAAGGCGGCTTGAGTGGGCATGGCGTCGTCCTCGAATCCCCTGTTGTGGGGACGTGGCAGAAACGAACCGTTTCTGGATGGTTCGCCTCTTAAGAATACACCCTAACTGCAGCGATGATGGCTATGGCATCTGCCAATCACACAAAGGAACCGCACATCATGAATACCGCCACGATTGACCAGAACAAACTGGAATCTTTTGTCGCACGCGCCGTCAGTGACCTGTCTTCCGCCTATGGCGGTGTGATGGTCAGCATCGGCAATAAACTGGGCCTTTATAAGGCCATGGCCGGCGCCGGCCCCATCACGGCTCAGGAGCTTGCCGCAAGCACGGGTTGCGCCGAGCGCTATCTCCAGGAGTGGCTGAACGCCCAGGCAGCGGGCGGCTACGTTGACTATCACTCAGCAAGCAACACCTATGAGCTCTCGCCGGAACAGGCCATGGTGCTGGCTGATGAAAGCAGCCCGGTGTTCATACCACCTGCATGGCAGACTCCGGCGTCCATGTGGTTCGACGAGGATAAAACCCTGGAAGCGTTCCGCACCGGCAAGGGCGTGGCCTGGGGCGAGCACAGCAGCGGCCTGCATTGTGGGTCCGCGGCCTTCTACCGTAACGGCTACCGGGCCAGCCTGGTGCCCGAATGGCTGCCCGCGCTCGAAGGCGTTGTCGGGCAGCTCGACCGAGGCATTAACGTGGCTGATGTAGGTTGCGGCCACGGCTACTCCACCGTGCTAATGGCCCGGGCATTCCCCCAGTCCAGCTTTTACGGATTTGACGTACACGAGCCTTCACTCAGCGAAGCGCGAGAGAATGCAACAACAGAAGGCGTAACCGATCGCGTTGCTTTCGACAAAGCCAGGGCAACCGACTATCCGGACCGGCAGTACGGGCTGATCTGCTTCTTCGACTGCCTGCATGACCTGGGCGACCCGGTCGCGTCGGTACGCCACGCCGCCCGGACACTCGCCCCTGGCGGCACCGTGATGCTGGTCGAGCCGTTTGCCGAAGACCACGTGGGGGATAACCTGTCGACCGTCTCACGGCTATTCTATTCGGCTTCGTCCACCATTTGTTGTGCCCACTCCATCTCGGAGGGTGGCACCTTGGTACTGGGGGCACAGGCAGGGCAAGCACGCCTGGAGAGGGTTTTCCGTGAGGCCGGCTTCAGCCATTTCCGGCTGGTAGCAAAAACGCCGTTCAACCTGATCCTGGAGGCGCGCCTCTGAGGTGGTCGGCTGTATAACTGCTATGTTTCCACAGTGATAGTGTCGATTCCGGGCGGGGTCGCCCGACATAGCAGTATCACCGGCCATTCAGAAGGAAAGCGCTATGCCACGGATCAAACAACGGATCGTTCCCCATCTCTGGTACGACACTGAAGCGCGGGAAGCGGCGCAACTATACGCCTCGCTGCTTCCGGAATCGGAGGTGACCAACATTACCACGCTTCGCAACACACCTTCGGGTGATTGCGATGTGGTGTCCATGAAGCTTTGGAGGCAGCCGGTCATGGCTATCAGCGCCGGGCCGTTCTTCCGAATAAACCCCTCCATTTCCTTAATGGTTAACTTTGACCCCGCACGGTTCGGGACATCGTCACCAACTCAGGCCGCGAGGGAAGCGCTGGATCATGCCTGGGACCAGCTCTCACGTGACGCCACAGTGTTGATGCCGCTGGACGAATACCCGTTCAGCAAACGGTATGGCTGGGTTCAGGACCGGTACGGCCTCTCCTGGCAACTGATACTCACCGATCCCGGCGGTGAACCCCGGCCCCCGATCATTCCCGCCATGCTGTTCGTCGGAGAGAACTGTGGCAGGGCGGAGGAAGCCATTCTGTTTTATCTGTCCGTATTCCGGAACTCGCAGCAAGGGCAGCTCCACCGCTACGAAGCCGGCCCAGGGCCGGACCGGGAAGGCACGGTGATGTTCGCCGACTTCATGCTGGAGAACACCTGGTTCGCAGCCATGGACAGCGCCCATGCGCATGATTTTGCCTTCAATGAGGCGCTGTCATTCCGGGTTAACTGCGACAGCCAGGAAGAGATTGATTACTACTGGGAACGGCTATCGGCCGTGCCCGAGGCGGAACAGTGCGGCTGGATCAAGGACAGGTTTGGGGTGTCCTGGCAGATTGTACCGGCGGAGCTGGATGACATGATGAGCCACGGCTCGCAGGCGCAGGTTGATCGGGTGACGCAGGCGTTTCTCAAGATGAAGAAGTTTGATCTTGCGGCTGTCAGGGCGGCTTATGACGGGGAGTGAGGTTGTTCGCGCTGGGTCTTCTCGGTGACCAGATCGATCGCGCAGCCGAGTAGATATTCCAGATAGAACTGCGGGCCAAAATAACGCTTGGAGGTTGCCGGGCCGTCGAACTCCACCAGCACATCAATATCACTGCCACTAGTTGCTGTATCGCGGGCGGTGAATCCAAATAGCGCCATACCTGCCAGTCGATCAAAAAGCCACTCCCGTGGTCGGGTTAAATCCCGTATTCGCGCTCAACCTTCGCGATCCGCACCCGAAAACTGGAATACCATTGCTCATGGCCGAGCTGCTGGGCTTCCCGGTGCTCGGCGTTCTGCTTCCAATTGCGGATGGCTTCCAGGCTTTCCCAGTAGGATACTGTAATGCCCAAACCCTCCCGGGCGGATTCCATGCCCAGATAGCCGGGTTGCTGGGCTGCTAGTTCCGCCATTCGGGCGGCCATTTCGGCGTAGCCGTTGTCGCCGTCAGTGCGATGGCTGCTGAAAATGACGGCGTAATAGGGAGCTTTGGGGGTGTTAGCGATGTCTGACATAGATCACTCTGGGTGAAGTACATTGAAATGAGGTCGTGCCCAAGACAGTGATTCAATCCACTGCTGCCTGGATATTACCATGACGCATGCCGGCCAGTGCCAACAGCCCCGCAGTGACAGCTTAGCTTTCCATGGCCGCAAACGCTTCTGCGATGGTTATCGGAGCCGTAGGGCGGGCATACATCGACTTCAGGTATTCCCGCAACCTTGGTGCATTGTCGAGCATCTTCTCTTCGTTCGCCCAGTCCAGCGTATACGCTGCATTGAAGTCAGCCACGCTGAGCCCTTCGCCAACAATGAACTCGCGTTCCGCCATGTGTCGTTCGAGCACCGCCACCATCTCCTTGCCGTCCTGCATCGCGAGTTCAATATCCTGAGGCAACCGCTTCTCTTCCGGGTAAAGGAACGTGTGACGCGCAATACGCCACAGGGGTTGTTCCAACTCAGTCACCAGGAAGAAAATCCAGCGGTACATCTGGGCTCTGTCCGCCATCGCCTCCGGGATAAAACCCGCTTGGGGATGTTTCTCGGCGAGGTAAAGCTGGATCGCGGCCGATTCGGTTACCACGAGGCTGCCGTCGACCAATACCGGCACTTTGGCGGCGGGGTTGAGAGAAAGAAAGTCTTGCCGATGTTGCTCTCCTTGCAGGAGATCCATGGGGTATAGTTCGTACTCCAGGCCCAGTTCATTGAGCAACCAGATAACTCGCAGGGCTCGGGTTGGGGGTGTTCCGTACAGTTTCAGCATTTTCCGCTCCTCCGGTGTGCAGACACCGTTTGTTCGATGAGTTCCTTATCCAGTCGCACGGGAGCACGCGAAATCGACATCGCATTAAAAATCGCTGTTTGAGTTGTGATTGAGGGAAGGGGTCACTTGCGGGCGACAAGAAAAATGGACCCCTTATCCAGCCGCCACTCATGGTCGATACTGAAACCGGCACTGGTCAGCATCGACACCAGCGACTCCGGGGTAATCCCGCCCTGTAAACGCTCTCAGTCCGTATGCAGCTCCCGAATGGCCTGTGCAAACAGGCCGGCAACCGGAATGGTGGTAACCCGGCCCTGGGCCTCCGGTTCCTGCTGGGGTGTCACGCTGTCTGTAATGAAAAGCTGATCAATAGCCCCCGCACTGTAAAGTTGCTCTGCACCCGGACCGAACAGAGCGTGGGTGATCACCCCGAAAACCTTAGTGGCACCCTTTTCCCTGCAGGCCTTGGCGGCGCGCAGCAGGGTGGTGCCGCTGGCGACCATATCATCGACGATGATGGCAACCTTGCCCGTCATATCCCCAACCACGGCATCGCCGGTTACCTTGCCGTCTCTGCGGTGCTTTTCCAGGAACGCGGTGGGTGGCTGTTCGCCGGCGGCATCCGCCCAGGCGTCCCGGAACCGGTCCACACGTTTTGTGCCACCGGCGTCGGGGGAAACGATTACCACCGGCTCTTTACCCACACGGTCTTTGAGTGCATTGAGGAATAGGTCATGGGCTTCCAGGTGCACCGTCTGGCAGCGGAAGGCGTTGTCGAACGCACCCTGGTTGTGAACTTCCAGTGCCACCATGCAGTCCACCCCCATGGCTTCGAACAGTTGCGCCACGTAGCGTGTGGTGACCGGGTCCTGGTTTTTGCCACGGCGATCCTTACGAGCATAGGCCAGATACGGCAGCAACGCGGTGACGCGCTTCGCACCGGCATCTTTTGCCGTGGCGACAAAAAACAGCAGGCGCATCAGCTTGTCGTTCACGCTCGACGTTCCTTCGCCAAACAGGGAGAGGAGAATGTAGACGTCCCGGCTCCGTAAACTGTCCAGTGGCCGGGATTTGTGTTCGCCATCGTCAAAGTTGCGGTCTTCATTGGCAGCCAGGCAAATACCAAGCTGCGAGGCCACGGCGTGACCAAACGCCCGGCTACCTTCCAGTGCAAACAGAACCGGCTCACTGCTCATATTATTTCCTTGATGGTATCTGTTGCGGCTCAGAAAACTGCTGCTCCGTCCGCATCTGTCCTTCCATAATAGGCACACCTTGAACAGTCAACAAAGAGCCGGGTGATGAAACGCCTTAATCAACACAGGAAGGACGAACTAAACCCCTGACCTGGGGCCTCCGGTCCTTTGTAAGCAAGGTTTTGCTTGGGGCAAATACGCTTCGCCCCAGCCACCGCCATAAGTCTCGGGCATCCTGCCCCCTGCTAGGCATTGGCCTGCTCGGAACCACAGAACTCCTGAGAGCGGGGATCATTGTGGTATGTCTCAAAAGCGGCAGTATTACCATCACCGAAATCGCGAAGAATAGACCTTTTCGTCACCATCCCCATTGTACAAGCTCACTTCCTTACGGCCAGCAAAGGTGATGTGGCTAAAGCCGCAAAAACCAATAACCTCTCCTTGGCCGGTGGAATTGTTATGGCCTATTCGCCGATTCCAGTTCCTCGATAATGGGAATATCCCGGAAAGGCTCCTGGAAGTAGGGTATCGACTCCAGAGCTTTCCTCATGGTTTCCGGCAACTGAAAGTATCGCTCTTTGAGAGCCCAGGTCTCTTTCCCGTACATCAGCGGCTTGACGCTGGATATTAAATCCTCGACTTCAGCGTAAGCGGTAGATGCTTCCAGCATGCCAATGGTGTAAGCCAGTTCAGTCAGGTGCGGTTTTTGGCACTCCTCCGACATCGCCGCGTTCCGGGTAATAAGAAAGACGCGCACGTCTTCATACTCATACTGCCTGAGCAATTGAAAGATCTCTGGACTGGGCATGGCTTTATTGGCAGCTATTTCATCACACCTGACGATCGCCGCTTCCAATTGCTTGATATCTGACTGGATGTACCGCTGTGCATCAGAATCGCCTCCTCCGGCCTGGCACGCTGCTGCCAGCAAGCCCAAGCAAAGTAGGATGGCAGACTTACGGATTCTCATGGCTGACACCCCGCTTCCACTGCACGCCAGAATTGAGTCTGTTCGTAGGATAGGCCGGCGCGCAGGCGCTGCATCTGGGAGATGGTCACAATTCTCATTTTGACCATCGGTGAAATGTGGGTCATTGCTTCTGCAAACTGAGCCCAGTCCATGGAGTGGATGTTGTACGCAGCCTGCGCGGAATTATTGCCAAGGAAGATCGTTGTCAGCACACCCGCCGGCAACATGATTTCCAGCATGTTTCCATTACGCTGGGCTTTTCGGATCGCTTCAATAGCTTCCAGATCTTCATAATCCAGCCGAAGTCCGGAAATAGTTGGACATTCCATTTGTCCTAGTCTCCTTTCCTTGAGTTCCTAGAGGACACCAGATACTAACCTAAAGCCAGAATCGGCTCAAAAGCAGTATGTCGCCACGAACGGTGCGGACTGCTAATCGCTGAGAACGGGACCAAAATCTGCGAGTGAAAATGAATATATCCCACTTTGTACTTGTGGCGGCCTTGTGGCTGGGAGGCCCAGACCGAACTGGAACTACTGTTTAGATTGAAACAACCTCCCCCGATAGAGCTTCGATCTCTAGACCAACGGTTTCAAGCCGAATCTGGCTCGGTTCACCCGACCAACTACTGATCCGCCCGACATTGAGAACATTTCTCCCGGCATTTTCAATGTGACGAACGATCCCCGCCTCGTAACGACACCTGAGTATCTTGTCGGCCTGTTTATCGCCGGTTCTGGGAACCTCCGCGAAAAAGAGACACATCTCATCAACAAACTCGTTGTTAAATTTGTCGCGATCAATGTGGGCAAAACGAGGAATCATTCCGTCGCCCGGTCGGTGCATTAAAATGCTCTGGTTGTCACGAAGCCCCTCCAGGCAGTGAGCCTGATAGTTACCTCTTAGGCAATCCCTGAGGTGTGACTTATGCCTCGATGCTATGTCCACAGCCTCGCCTACATAGTAGGCTCGATAGCGTGAATCTTTGATGTGGACGCACCAAATATAAAAACCGTTCACCCAGGCTTTGGAGTGACCGAAAATTGAATTATCCCCTCGAAAACTGAACGGGCCATGAACTTCCACCGTATCTATCCGCTTCTCCATATCAAGTGCTCTGATAGGCTTTGTTCGCCCTCACTACTGTCTGCTTTTTGCGACAGAAAATAATTCTGTCTCGGTTTTGTTTAAATCGGAACTGTTCCGAAAATCGGAAGCGTTTACATATCTCATGTTTGTTCGTCTCTATTTTTGAGTTTATTCGTAACGCTGGCTTCTTTTTTGGCTTAATCACTGAAATCACTCGACGTCAGCAAAAACTTAAATCTTATTTTGAGTTTTCGTGAAAACGAGAAAATAAGTCACCAAAGTTGGCTGGCTCTATCTCCGTTATATTACTCCCGTGCCGAACATAGTATTTGTCATCGTAAACCGCTGGCGAGTCGCCCGATTCAATCTTAAGTATGATGACGCTTTTGCCAAAGTATCGGACCGTGGTGATATTCCTGGAGATATTATCTTTATCACGCTGAGCAAGCGGTTCTTTATCAATAAATTGAACTAGTTTCGTGAAATATTTGTCAATGTCATTGTGGTACCGATTGGCTTCTCCATCCACGCCTGTAACATAGAATGATGAATACTTTATAGGTTCGGAGCCATAGGTCTCTTTATGAATTTCTGACGATTCCTTCGAGTCGGACACTCCTAAAATACAATATCCGGTTGATCTTGGGAAAGTGTTTGCCATTGCAGTTAGAGTTTTTATTATTTTTGAGAATGTTCTTCTGTTTATTGAGTTTGAATTTTCTTTTAAATCATGTAGCCCAATTTTGAAATCATAAAGATTCTGCTCAGTCGAAGACTGCATAAGAATGTTTTCAAATCGCGTTATCCACTGATTTCGAGCCGGATCATTTGATTTTGGCCGTCCAAAACAATTCCTTATGACGCCATACAAAGCGTCGACCTGAGTTTGCTTTTCTTTAGCTGACCAGTTCCCACCGCCTGCTGACAGTTTTATGGTCTTGTCACCCGCCCCATCCAAGTGCTGAATAAGCATTTTTTCGTCAACTATCTCACATCCATCGTCAATAAGAAGTGAATAGATAGCCAAGTACACTATTTGAAAGTATCTTGATATCTTGGCTTGTTGGTTCCTAAATAAAAGAGAGTTAAAAGATTTTCCTGAGTTACCAACGACTCTTATAAGTTCATCAAGAACAAATTGAACATTTGTTAAGACCACATCTTCATTGATTTTCTGTATCTGCATTTCCAGTGTGGATGAGAGACTGGACTCACTATCGCCATTCGTGGATTCCTTGAAGCCATATAGTTGGTCCAAGATGTCTGAACTTGATCGAATACCTTTATCCATTGCGACCCAAGCGACGATGTCAGCAATTACTTCTTCATCTTGAGATTGTCTAAGTGCTTCTTTTGTTATTATGCTATTTTTAACCCAAAATATTTCTTCTACTGGGATTCCATAATTTAAATTTTTATTTGTAATGCTTATATTTTTCATTGCACTTAAATTCAAAGTGTCTGATGCGCTGGAGTCTCCGCGAATATTGCTAGATATTTTTCTCACAATCGATGCAAATTTACTTGTGGTTCCTGCTTGGCGGAGCTCTTGCTTTGAAAGTTTTCTGCCGCCGGAATTTAATCGTCTAAAGACTTCATCAACATGACTGTTGCCCGTTTCTTGAAAAATAGAAAGCGGTACCTGATATCTGACGATGCTGGCACATTTACTTCGGTCAAGCACTGGTTGTTTTTGGGTAAGTTTATTTTGATCTTTCAATAATTTTGTGTCGGCCATAGTATCAAGATCGAAATAGCTACCTTCGAGGTCGAATTCCTGACCAATGAAAGACATAATTGCATTCATTCGTTGCATTCCGTCGATGATCTCAAGCCTCCTTCCAAGATCGGTGCCAACTTCAGCGAGAAGGATCAACGGGACCGGATAGTCTTTTGCAATTGAATCCAAAAAAGATCGCTTTTCTTCTACGGTCCATATGAGTTTTCTCTGATATCGTCTGTTTACCAGAAAAGTTCCTGAAAGATATGATCCGTAAAGGCTTTGAATGCTTTCGCCTTTGATCGATAGGCCGGTCGTAGATTTCTCCATTATAATACCTCAGTAACGTTTTCATTTGAGAGCTAACGGCGATTCGATAGCTTTTAAGTTGGTGAAAAAATTTATCGATTGTTTGTTCTAATATTTTTGAATCCGCAAACAGTTAATTAATCTATGGAGCACGAAGCTTCGCGGATTGAATACTCTATAATTCTTAATGACTAGGAGCTACGGTTAGTTTGAGATCAAAGTTATTGTTAGCGTATACGGTAAGACCAAAAAGAACAAACCCCAGCACATAGCTGGGGTTTGAGGTAGGAACGTAAAGAACGGGGGGAAGGCCTACTTCTTCAACCCCATCTCCTCAATTGAAATCTCCCGCATCTTGAACTTCTGGATCTTCCCGGTGACGGTCATCGGGAATTCATCCACGAACTTGTAGTTGCGGGGGATCTTGAAGTGAGCGATCTTGCCCTTGCAAAATTCCCTCAGTTCGTCGCCGGTCACCGGGTCGGCATCCGGGGCCAGTTTTACCCAGGCGATCAGTTCTTCGCCGTACTTGTCATCGGGGATACCGGTAACCTGTACTTCCTCGATGGCCGGGTGGGTGTAGAGGAATTCTTCGATTTCTTTCGGGTAGATGTTTTCGCCACCGCGGATGACCATGTCTTTGATACGGCCGACGATCTGAATGTAGCCTTCCTCGTCCATGGTGGCCAGGTCGCCGGTGTGCATCCAGCCGGCTTCGTCGATGGCTTCGGCGGTTTTTTCCTGGTTGTTCCAGTATCTCAGCATCACGCTGTAGCCGCGGGTGCAGAGTTCGCCGGTTTCGCCCCGTGGCAGAATGTTGCCATTGGCGGGGTCGACGATTTTGGTTTCCAGGTGCGGCTGGGTGCGGCCCACGGTGGTGACCTGCTTCTCGAACGGGTCGAGGGAGCTGGTCTGGGTGGATACCGGGCTGGTTTCGGTCATGCCGTAGGCAATCTGGACCTCCTTCATGTTCATCTTGCCGTTGACCTTTTTCATCACTTCCGCCGGGCAGATGGAGCCGGCCATGATGCCGGTGCGCAGGCTGGACAGGTCGTAGCTTTCAAATTCCGGCTCGGCCAGTTCGGCGATGAACATGGTGGGCACGCCGTACAGGGCGGTGGCTTTTTCCTGATGCACGGCCTGCAGCACGGATTTGGGCTCGAAGCCTTCGCCCGGGTAGATCATGGTGGAGCCGTGGGTGATGCAGCCCAGGTTGCCCATCACCATGCCGAAGCAGTGGTACAGGGGCACCGGTATCACCAGGCGGTCTTTCTCGGTCAGGCGCTGGCTCTCGCCCACAAAGTATCCGTTGTTGAGGATGTTGTGGTGGGTGAGGGTGGCGCCCTTGGGGTTGCCGGTGGTGCCGGAGGTGAACTGGATGTTGATGGGGTCATCAAACTGCAGCACGCTCTGGCGTTTGTCCAGTTGTTGTTGGGTCACGTCGCCAGCCAGGCTGACGAATTCGCTCCAGCTCCACATGCCGTCGTGGCTTCGCTTGTCGAGGTTGATCACACCTTCGAGTTGTTCCAGCCGCCGGGACTTTAGCTGGCCGGGTTGGCTGGTGTTCAGTTCCGGGGCCAGCTCATAGATCATCTTGCGGTAGTCGGAGGTCTTGAAGCTGTCTGCGGTTACCAGGAAGCGCATGCCGGACAGGTTGAGTGCGTATTCCAGTTCGTGCACGCCGTAGGCTGGGTTGATGTTCACCAGGATGGCACCCACCTTGGCGGTGGCGAACTGGGTGACCGTCCACTCGTAGCGGTTGGGGGACCAGATGCCCACCCGGTCACCACGCTCAACGCCGATGGCCAGGAAGGCACGGGCGGCTTCGTTGACCTTCTGCTGGAACTCTTTGTAGGTCCAGCGAATATCCTGGTGCAGGGCGACCAGGGCTTCTGTGTCCGGGTATTTCTCGGCGGTGCGGTCGAGCATTTCGCCGATGGTCATGCCCAGTAGGGGCACTTCGGAGGTACCGCTGGTGTAACTTGGGAGAGTCGTGCTCATTGTGTCTGCCTCCATTGTTTTTGTCGTCGAGGGCGAGCAGTGTCGAACCTGCTAGCGACTCTGGCTGTGATACTCGTGGTTTGGTTGCATATCGCTGGCGATGGCCACGCGATTGGACATGTTGTAAAAGCCAATCAGGTTGCTCAGGTCCCAGATGGCGCTGTCATTGAGGCCGGCGTCCCGCAGGACCTGGATGTTCTCCTCGGTGACAAGGGCTGGTGTTCGCGTGAGCAGGGATGCGAAATCGAGCATGGCACGCTGGCGTTTGTCGAGTTTGGCGGTGCGGTAGTTCATCATCATGTGTTCGCCCAGAGTGGGGTCGCCGCTCAGTACCCGTACGGCGGCGCCGTGGGCGACCAGGCAGTAGTAGCATTTGTTTTCTGATGAGACGACAACGGCGACCATTTCCCGCTCGAGTTTGCTCAGTTCGCCTTCGCCGAGCATGAGTTCGTTGTAGAGGCGGGTGAAGCCTTCGAGTTGTTTCAGATTCTGGCTGTAGGCGGTCAGTACGTTCGGGATCATGCCGAGTTTTTCCTGACAGATCTGGAAGTACTTACGGGTGTCTTCTGGCATGTCGTTGATCTCCGGGATAGGGAGATCCAGGGCTATTACGTTTTTGTTCTGGCTCATTTGCAGTTTCCTCCGAGCGCCTGGCCTACTTTGGAGCCGTTGTGGCGTTTTAACTGTCCGCTAATCCATTCGCCGGTTGCGACCAACTTGTTGAGGTCGACGCCGGTTTCGATGCCTAAACCATCAAGCAGGTATAGCACGTCTTCGGTGGCGACGTTGCCGGAGGCGCCTTTGGCGTAGGGGCATCCGCCGAGGCCGGCGACCGAGGCGTCGATAACCGACACGCCTTCTTCCAGTACGGCGTACAGGTTTGCCAGGGCCTGGCCGTAGGTGTCGTGGAAGTGCGCTGCTAAGAGTTCGACAGGCACTTCGGCAGTGACCGCTTCGAGCATGCGTTTGGCTTTCAGCGGTGTGCCTACGCCGATGGTGTCGCCCAGGGAGATTTCGTAGCAGCCCATGTCGTAGAGGGCCTTTGCGACTTTGGCGACCTGTTCGGGGGCGATGTCGCCTTCGTAGGGGCAGCCCAGTACCGTGGACACATAGCCGCGTACCGGGATGTTGTGTTGTTTGGCCGCTTCCATCACTGGCAGGAAGCGCTCCAGGCTTTCGGCGATGGAGCAGTTGATGTTTTTCTGGCTAAACGACTCGGACGCGGCACCGAAGACGGCGACTTCGTCTGCACCGGCCGCCAGGGCGTTTTCGAAGCCCTTGAGGTTGGGGGTGAGTACGGAGTAGCGCACGCCGGGTTTGCGGTTGATGCGGGCCATTACTTCGGCTGCGTCGCCCATTTGTGGCACCCATTTCGGGGACACGAAGCTGGCGGATTCGATGTGGTTGAGGCCGCAGTCGGCAAGCCGGTCGATCAGGCCGGTTTTGATGCGGGTTTTGATGACCGGGCCGGGCTCGTTCTGCAGGCCGTCCCGGGGGCTCATTTCAACCAGTCGTACTTGTTGGGGAAAGGCCATCAGCCTGCCTCCTCTTCCGCGTCTGCGGTCACTTCAATGGCAATCAGCTCGGCGCCTTCGGAGACCTGGTCGCCTTCGGCGAAGAAGATGTCGGTGACCACGCCGTCGGCCGGGGCCTTGATGGCGTGTTCCATTTTCATGGCTTCCATGATCACCAGGCTCTGGCCGGCGGTCACCCTGTCGCCTACCTTTGCCTGTACCGCCACGATGGCGCCGTTCATGGGGGCAGCGAGGCTGCCGTCACCGGCCATTTCTTCAAAGCCATAGGTTTCACGATAAACGGTGCACTGGAAGGTGTCACCTTCGTAGAAGAGCACCAGCTTGTCGTTGTGCAGGTTGCCGTGGATGCTGATGCGGTGGCCATTGATAACGGCTTGCAGGTAGTCGTCGTCCAGTTTGGCCGTGAGGTTGTAGACACTGCCGCCGACGAATACCTGATAGCGATCGTCGCGCTCCAGAACCTTCAGCTCATGAATTTCCTCACCCACCTGCAGTTGCAGGGGCTGGGCGTATTCGGAATTTATGCGCCAGCTGTTCTGGCGGCCGAAGGGCGACCAGGGGTCGGTGCTGATCACTTCCCGGGATTTACGCTGTTCCAGTACGAAGCCTGCGGCCAGTACCAGGGCCTTGTGGGTGTCGAGTCTGGATTTTGGAAACAGCAGCTCGCGATGGTCTTCAATGAAGCCGGTAGTCAGGTCTGCTTCGCGGAACGGCTGCGCGTCGGCCAGGGCGTGCAGGAAGCGGATGTTGGTTTTCACGCCGGCGATGCGGTAGTGCTCCAGTGCCTGGACCATGCGGTTGATGGCCTGGCCCCGGGTTTCGTCCCATACGATCAGTTTGGCGATCATCGGGTCGTAGTGAATGCTGATCTCATCGCCCTCGGTGACGCCCGTATCCACTCGCACATGCGCGCTCTCATCAGGAGTACTCAGGTAGCGCAGGTTGCCGGTGGCGGGCAGGAAGTCCTGGTCCGGGTCTTCGGCGTAGATGCGTGCCTCCAGGGCGTGGCCCCGGGTTTTCACCTGGCACTGTTCCAGTGGCAGCGGGTCGCCCCAGGCCACTTTCAGTTGCCATTCCACCAGGTCCTGGCCGGTGACCATTTCGGTAACCGGGTGCTCCACCTGCAGGCGGGTGTTCATCTCCATGAAGAAGAATGAGCCGTCCACGTCGTAGAGGAATTCCACGGTGCCTGCACCGACGTAGTTGATGGCTTGGGCGGCTTTGACCGCCGCTTCGCCCATGGCTTTGCGGGTGTCGTCACTCAGGCCCGGGGCCGGGGCTTCTTCCAGCACTTTCTGGTGGCGGCGCTGCACGGAGCAGTCGCGCTCAGCCAGGTACACGCCTTTGCCATCCTGATCACAGAACACCTGGATTTCCACGTGGCGCGGCTGGGTCAGGTAACGTTCAATGAGCATGTCGGGGTTGCCGAAGGCGTTCTTGGATTCCCGTTTGGCGGCGGCCAGGGCGTCGTCGAACTCTTCCATGCGCTCTACGACCCGCATGCCTTTACCACCACCACCGGCGACGGCTTTCAGCAATAGCGGGAAGCCGCATTTCTGGGCTTCTTTGCGCAGGGTGTCCGGGGACTGGTCGTCACCATGGTAGCCCGGCACCAGCGGTACGCCGGCTTTTTCCATGATGGATTTGGCGGCGGACTTGGAACCCATGGCGGCAATGGCCGATGAGGGCGGACCAATAAAGACAATGTTGTTGGCTTCGCAGGCTTCGGCGAACTGGGTGTTCTCAGAGAGAAAACCGTAACCCGGATGGATGGCCTGGGCGCCGCTCTGTTTTGCGACCTCGATAATTTTGTCGGCTTTCAGGTAGCTTTCCGAGCTGGGCGCCGGGCCGATGTTGAAGGCCTCGTCCGCCATGGCTACGTGCCGTGCATCGGCGTCGGCATCTGAGTAGACGGCGACGACACGAATACCCATTCGATGGGCGGTCTGTATGATCCGACAGGCGATTTCGCCGCGGTTGGCGATGAGAATTTTGCTGAACATGGTTATTCCTCCGGAATCCAGTTGGCTCTGCGCTTGTTCAGGAAGGCACTGAGCCCCTCCTGACCCTCGGCACCCACCCGGATGTCCGCGATGCGTTGTGCGGTGTCGTCGATAACGTCTTTGCCGATAACTTTTTGGCTAACGGCGAACACCAGGTCTTTGGCGGCTTTCATGGCCTCGGGGCCGTTCAAGGCAAGCTGCAGTAGCAGCTCGCCGCAGCGGCGTTCCATGGCGGCCACGTCTTCACATACCTCATGCACCAGGCCAAAGTGTTCGGCTTGCCAAGCGGTGAAGACTTCGGCGGTAATGAAGTAACGGCGGGACTGGCGTTCGCCGATGGCGCGCACGACATAAGGGCTGATGACGGCAGGGATCAGGCCGAGTTTGACTTCGCTAAGGCAGAAACTGGATTTCTCGGTAGCCAGTACGATGTCGCAACAGGCCGCCAGGCCGACGGCGCCACCGAAGGCGGCACCCTGCACCAGGCCGATGACTGGCTTGGACAGGTGATTGAGGACGTTCATCAGCCGCGCCAGTTCCCGCGAGTCGTCCAGGTTTTCCTGGCGGCTGTTGTCGGCCATGCGGCGCATCCAACCCAGGTCTGCGCCGGCGGAGAAATGTTTGCCTTCGGAGCGCAGTATTACAACATTGGTGCTGTCGTCCGCGTCCACTTCTTCCAGCGCCTTGATCAGTTGCTGGATGATGACGTCATCAAAAGCGTTGCGTTTGTCCGGGCGGTTCAGCACGACTTCGGCAACGCCGTCGCTGCGGCGTTTGAGCAGAACTGCTGATTCCTGATCGGTCATGGCGTTCTCCTCCGTCACATGCGGAACACGCCGAAGCGTGTTGGCTTGGCAGGGCGATTGAGAGTGGCGGACAGGCTCAGTGCAACCACTTCGCGAGTCTGCGCCGGGTCGATCACGCCGTCGTCCCACAGGCGGGCGCTGGCATAATAGGGATGGCCCTGATGCTCGTAGGAGTCGACGATGGGCCTCTTGAACTCGGCCTCTTCCTCGGTGCTCCAGTCCTGGCCTTTACGCTCCATGCCTTCGCGCTTGACGGTCGCCAGCACGCCGGCGGCCTGTTCGCCGCCCATCACCGAGATGCGGGCGTTGGGCCACATCCACAGGAAGTCGGGGCTGTAGGCGCGGCCGCACATGCCGTAGTTGCCGGCACCAAAGCTGCCGCCGATCAGTACGGTGATCTTGGGCACGTTGGCGCAGGCCACGGCCATCACCATCTTGGCGCCGTGCTTGGCGATGCCTTCGGCCTCGTGTTTCTGGCCCACCATGAAGCCGGTGATGTTCTGCAGGAACAGCAGCGGGATGTTGCGCTGGCAGCAGAGTTCGATGAAGTGTGCACCTTTCTGGGCGGACTCGCTGAACAGGATGCCGTTGTTGGCGATGATGCCGACCGGGTAGCCGTGGATGTGGGCAAAGCCGGTGACCAGGGTCTGGCCGTAGTAGCGTTTGAATTCGTCAAACTCGGAGCCGTCGACGGTGCGGGCAATGACGTCGCGAACGTCGAACTGTTTGCGCAGATCGGTGCCGACGATGCCGTAGATTTCTTCGGGGTTGTACAGCGGTGCCTTGGGCTTGCGGATCTCCACGTCCGTCGGTTTGCGACGGTTGAGGTTGGAAATGCAGCGCCTGGCGATTTCCAGGGCGTGGGCGTCGTTTTCGGCATAATGGTCAGCCACGCCAGAGATTTTGCAGTGTACGTCGGCGCCGCCCAGGTCTTCGGCGCTGACCACTTCACCGGTGGCGGCTTTTACCAGCGGCGGGCCGGCCAGGAAGATGGTGCCCTGATTGCGCACGATGATGGATTCGTCGGCCATGGCGGGCACGTAGGCGCCGCCGGCGGTGCACAGGCCCATCACCACCGCGATCTGGGGGATGTCGTCGGCAGACATTCTGGCCTGGTTGTAGAAGATGCGGCCGAAGTGGTCGCGGTCCGGGAAGACTTCGTCCTGTCTTGGCAGGTTGGCGCCGCCGGAGTCTACGAGGTAGATGCAGGGCAGGCGGTTCTGCAGGGCGATTTCCTGGGCGCGGAGGTGTTTTTTCACTGTCAGCGGGTAGTAGCTGCCGCCTTTTACGGTTGCGTCGTTGGCGATGATCATGCACTCAGTGCCGGAGACGCGGCCCACGCCGGCGACGACGCCAGCGGCCGGGACTTCTTCGTCGTAGACGTTGTAGGCGGCGAACTGGCCCACTTCCAGGAAGGGGGAGCCGTCGTCCAGTAGGCGGTTGATGCGCTCTCTGGGGAGGAGTTTGCCTCTTGCCAGGTGGCGTTCCTGGTAGGTGGGGCCGCCGCCCTGCTGGATGGTGGCTACTTTGTCCCGCAGGTCTGCCACGGCTTTTGCCATGGTTTCCTGGTTGGCCTGGAACTCTTCCGACCTGGGATTGATCTTGCTTTGGAGTATCGTCATAGCTTCATCGTCCGTGCCTCGGCGCTGGTGGGTGGGGCTTCCGGAACACGCCGTGAATACGTCCCTGTAGGCTCGTAAAAAACATCCGTGTTTTTTACGGTTCCGGAAGCCCCACCCACCAGCGCCTTGTCATACAAAGGTGCTGGCTTTCCGGAGTTCTGCTGCGCCAGATGTATTGTTATAAAACCGTTCTGGCGGCTGGCTTCCCGGGGCTGATTTCTATTTGTTCAGGTACAGCTCGCGACCAATAAGCATCCGGCGGATTTCGGATGTTCCGGCACCGATTTCGTACAGCTTGGCGTCTCGCAACAGGCGGCCTGTGGGGTATTCGTTGATGTAGCCGTTGCCGCCCAACAGCTGGATGGCGTCCAGGGCCAGTTTTGTGGCCATTTCCGCTGAATAGAGAATCGCGCCGGCAGCGTCTTTTCTCGTGGTGTTGCCGCGGTCGGCGGACATGGCGACCATGTAAACGTAGGACTTGGCGGTGTTCATCCAGGTGTACATGTCAGCCACTTTGCCCTGCACCAGTTCGAACTCGCCGATGGCCTGGCCGAACTGTTTGCGTTCGCGGATGTAGGGAACGACTACGTCCATGGCTGCCTGCATGATGCCCAATGGACCGCCTGAGAGGACGAGGCGCTCGTAGTCGAGGCCGCTCATCAGGACTTTGGCGCCGTTGCCGAGTCCGCCCATGATGTTTTCCTTGGGGACTTTGGCGTCTTCGAATACCAGTTCACAGGTGTTGGAGCCGCGCATGCCTAGTTTGTCGAGTTTCTGGGCCTGGCTGAATCCCGGGGTGCCGCGTTCGACGATAAAGGCGGTGATGCCACGGGGGCCGGCAGCCGGGTCGGTCTTGGCGTAGATCACGTATACGTTGGCGTCGGGGCCGTTGGTGATCCACATTTTGCTGCCGTTGAGCACGTAGTGGTCGCCGGCGTCTTTGGCGCTGAGTTTCATGGAGACGACGTCGGAACCGGCGTTGGGTTCGGACATGGCCAGGGCGCCGATGTGTTCACCGCTGATGAGCTTGGGCAGGTATTTTTCTTTCTGCTCGTCGGTGCCGTTGCGGTTGATCTGGTTAACGCACAGGTTGGAATGTGCGCCGTAGGACAGACCCACGGAGGCGGACGCACGGCTGATTTCTTCCATGGCAACCACGTGTGCCAGGTAGCCCATTCCGGAGCCGCCGTAGGCTTCATCGGCGGTAATACCCAGCAGGCCCATATCGCCGAACTTTTTCCACAGGTCGTTGGGAAACAGGTTTTCCCGGTCAATATCTTCAGCACGGGGTGCGATGTCTTTGGCGGCGAATCCGTTGATCTGCTCGCGGAGCATATCGATGGTCTCACCAAGGCCGAAGTTGAACTCTGAGTATTGTGATTTCATTGTTGGCTACCTTTTGATCTTCGCAGAGAGTTGGCTGACGAGGTAAGCGGACAGGGCTTCCGAAACCGTGCGGAGCCATGGATGGCGGAGCCGAGCGTACAGGGACGTATTTACAGCGTGTTTCGGAAGCCCTGTCCGCTTACCTTGTCATTCCCGTTATTTCTGTTCCATGGATTCAGGCTCTTCTTTCTTAGCCTTTTCCTGTTGACGCTTTTTCTTCTGAAGCTCGGCCAGGGCTTCCCGGCACCGGGCTTCAGCGGTATCCATTTCCATTTCCGCCTGAGCGATGTCGTTTTTCTGCTGCTCCAGCTGTTCCCGCTTGTTGGCCAGGGTGTTCAACATCAATAGAAGCTGCTTCTCGTTGCCGCTGAGGGTTTCGTCCCACAGGTCGAACAGCTCTTTGGTTTCCGACAGTGAGAAACCCATGCGCTTGCCTCGCAGGATCAGCTTCAGGCGCACCCGGTCTTTCGAGCTGAAGATCCGGGTCTGGCCGCGCCTGGTGGGGTGGAGCAGACCCTGATCTTCGTAGAATCTTACGCTCCGGGTCGTCACGTCGAACTCTTTGGCGAGTTCGCTGATGCTGTAGGTTTTCTTGATATCCATGGCAAGATTCCTTTTTAGACTTAGGTTAGATAAAGTTTACGTAAACGTAAAGTTTTTTAAGGTTCAATTTCGGATGGTAGTCAGAAAAAATTTTCGGCGTATGGTGGAAGTGTCAAAACCGGTCCGTTGCCCTATAGTCATGGGAACAGGATACCAATCCAGAACAACAACATCAGGAGACCTGTATGGCTTCGATCTTTGATCAGGGCCTTGAGCCCACCGATGCAAACCACGCGACCCTGACACCGCTGGATTTCCTGGTTCGTACTGCCAGCGTGTATCCGGAATACCCGGCAGTGATTCATGGCAAAACACGCCGCAACTGGCAGGAAACCTATGAACGCTGCCGTCGCCTCTCGTCTGCCCTGTCTTCGAAGGGGGTCGGCAAGGGGGATACAGTGGCGGCGATGTTACCGAATATCCCCGAGATGCTCGAATGCCATTTCGGCGTTCCCATGCTGGGCGCGGTGCTGAATGCATTGAATACGCGCCTGGACGCGAAAACCATTGCCTTTATGCTTGAGCATGGCGAGGCCAAGGTGCTGATCGCCGACCGGGAGTTTGGCGAAGTTATTAATGAAGCGGTTGGCCTGCTGGATAATCCGCCGCAGGTGATTGATGTCAACGATCCCGAACTAGTGCCCATCCAGAAACTCATAATTCATTGATTTCTGGTTAATATTATTGATCAGGCATAAAAAAATCCTCTTGGATCTGGTATGTTTTAAGCGCGAACCAAAACCACCAACCCAAGAGGATTCCGCA
>NZ_JAMJPL010000019.1 GCF_023555055.1 Marinobacter sp. ATCH36 | reverse complement strand
GTTTATCAGGCTTAGGAAGGCTCAGGCCGCGAGGGAGCCAGATCAGGATGTGGTAGTGGGGTGCGCCTCTCTCCTGCAGCTCCATGACCCACGTATACCGGAGGTCATGCCCTCTCCTAGCCATCCAGTTGCGAATCGACTTCAGCAGGTCCGAGATGTGCCGAGCAGACCAACCACCGACCTTTGCATAGGTGGGGGTGAGCATCGCCACGCGCCAGCGGGGCACCTCCTGGCAGTGCAAGCGGGCAGCCGTAAGGACTGCCGAGCGCATCCGGCGAAGTCTCGTAGAGGCAGTGTCTATAAGGATTTGCTGGTTTGACGTGTCACTTGTTTGAGAAGTGACAAGCCCAGGGTCGGTGCCTTCGGCACCAACCCTCAACGGCCCAAACCAAAGGCGATCGCCCCCCTCAGGGGGTGTTACCTGGCCAGCAACAACAGAGGGGTTTTCAG
>NZ_JAMJPL010000018.1 GCF_023555055.1 Marinobacter sp. ATCH36 | reverse complement strand
CGGCAACGTTGGATCAGTTTTCTTGATCGTGCGCCGCAAGAAGTGCGGCGAGACCTGAAGCGTCGATGCGCCAGTGGTAGCGGCTGTCCGCGTCAGTGAGCAGGTTGCTGCGTCGCAACAACCCGAGCGCACGACTGGCCGATTCCGGGGCGACGCCGAGGATGGCGCCGATGTCTTCCAGACTGAGGCGGATCGCCCTGCCAGGCGCCTCTTCGGTGCGCAGTCGCAGCAGCAGGCGCGCCACCCGCGTTTTCACGTCGGCGTGTCCGGCGGCCAGTTCGGCCAGCCAGGCGTCCGCTTCGGCCAGTGCGGCGTACCAGTGCTCGAACAGTGGTTTCTGCAGTCGCGGCGTTTCCCGATTGAGGCGTTCAACCAGCGTGCGCGGGATGCGGCAGATCTTGGTCGGCGCCAGTGTGATTGCCGTGTGATCGTAGCCAGGCCGTACCAGCGCTTCGAG
>NZ_JAMJPL010000017.1 GCF_023555055.1 Marinobacter sp. ATCH36 | reverse complement strand
CAAGCGCACATGGATGATGGGATGAACACCTCTTGTTGAGATCGGCGTCAAGGCGCCACTATTGGATTAGCGAAATCAATAGGCCAACAACAAGAGGTGTTCAGATGAAAGTTACCCTAATCGGAATCGATTTGGCAAAGTCAGTTTTTCAGGTGTGCGGCGTGAATCAGGTTGGCAACTCGGTGTTCAATCATCAGATCCGCCGCAACCGCCTGATTGAAAAGTTGCTTCAGTATCCAGAGGTGACGATTGCCATGGAGGCCTGCAGTGGCTCGAATTACTGGGGACGGGAGCTGAAGAAGCTTGGGTTTAAAGTGCTTCTGATTCCGCCGCAGCACGTCAAGCCGTTTGTGAAGGGCAACAAGAACGATCGTAATGATGCGTTTGCGATTACCGAAGCGGCCCGGCGTCCAAGAATGCAGTATGTGGAACCGCGCACACTGGAGCAAACAGACATCCTGGTTTTGCACAAAGTGATTGACCGGAAAGTGCAGGCCCGAACTGCCCTGACAAATCAGATCCGGGGGGTTCTGAACGAATATGGCCTTGTGGTCAGTCCCGGGAAAGAGCGGCTGCTCAGAGCACTGCCAGAACTGCTGGAAGATGCCGAAAACGGGCTGACTCCAGCAGCCAGAGAAGTATTGCAAAGCATGCTGGAGGAGTGGCGCGAAGCCAATCGGCAGATTCAGGCTCATGAAGCGAAACTGAAGAGAACCGCCAAACAACTGGAGCCTGCTCGCAGACTGATGGAGGTGAAAGGCGTCGCTGAGAAAACAGCCACCGCCATCGTTGGTTTTGCGGGAGATGGAAAAGCCTTTAAGAGCGGACGGCACTTTGCGGCCAACCTGGGTTTGGTGCCGAATGAGCACTCCAGTGGCGGTAAGCAAAAACTGGGCGGTATCACTCGGCGAGGAAACAACTATCTGCGCCGGTTACTGATTCAAGGCGCCTGGTCCGTTATCCGCTACGCGGATCGGTCGACAGACAGGTTATCACGCTGGGCCAGAAGCGTGATGGAGCGTCGCGGCAAACACAAAGCGGTGGTCGCGGTAGCAAACAAGCTGGCAAGAATTCTTTGGGCCATGCTGTATCACCAAACGGAATACCGGGCGGGATAATACAGCTGGCCGGAAGGAGCAATCACCCCAAGCAAACGCGGTGAGCAATGAGTTAACAGGGTTAAACCGGCCCTTGTGAAGGCTGACGAGCACACGGAGCACCAACTCCGTACGGACGATAAGCGGCAAGGGCGCGGTTTTCATTGAGGCCAGAGCCACCAGAGTGGCTCATCATAAAGGCCGGATATACGTGCGCAGTTTTACCCAGTTAGCCTTTGACACCACCGATAGCTTTGGGGCTTGCACAACAAGAGGTCTACATATATGTGCT
>NZ_JAMJPL010000016.1 GCF_023555055.1 Marinobacter sp. ATCH36 | reverse complement strand
GTGCCCATCCAGAAACTCATAATTCATTGATTTCTGGTTAATATTATTGATCAGGCATAAAAAAATCCTCTTGGATCTGGTATGTTTTAAGCGCGAACCAAAACCACCAACCCAAGAGGATTCCGCATGCGAGAGACCCGCAATGCTCAGGCAAGTATATTCGAGAATTACTCGGATCATCAACATGGGATCCTTCTGCAAAGACTGTCAGAGCGGCTGGATGACTATCCACAGCTGCTTGCTCTGGTGGCAGAAGACCTGATCGACGCAGACGTCTCGCCGGTAGGGCGAACGGGCCTTAGCGCGGAGAGCGTATTGCGCTGTTTGCTGCTCAAGCAGCAACTGCGGGTCAGCTATGAGCAGTTGGCCTTTCACCTGTCGGATTCCATGACTTACCGGGCCTTTGCCCGCCTGGGCCACCTCATGCCCAGCCGGTCAGGCCTACAGTCGACCATCCGCCGTATCAGACCGGACACCCTGGAACAGGCGTACCGTTTACTGACGCACAACTTGCTGGATCAGGGCGTGATCTCGCTGGACACATTGCGCATCGACAGCACGGTGGTGGCCAGCCACATCGCCCCGCCCAGCGACAGCCAGCTGTTAAACGATGCCATCCGTGTGATCAGTCGCCTGTTGGCGACCAGCCGGGATCGCACGGGCATCAAGATTCGCTTCGTTGACCAGCGCAAGCCGGCAAAGTCCCTGGCATTCCGGATATTCAATGCCAAGAAGGCTGAGAAGGAAGTGCTCTACCCCGATCTTCTCAGGATTACGCGGCTGGTGCTGAGGCAGGCAGACCGGGGCCTGCACCGGTTTGCCGAGACGGGCGGCCTCACACAGTCCCAGCAAACGTGGTGTTGGGATCTGGCTCACTATCGGGCGTTGGCACAGCAAGTGGTGACGCAAACCGAGCGCCGGGTCATTCAGGGAGAACGGGTGCCCGCATCACAGAAGCTTGTCAGCCTGTTCGAGCCCCATACCGACATCATCGTCAAGGCGTTTCGGGATGTACAATACGGCCACAAGGTCAACCTGAGCAGTGATAAAAACGGCTTTATCACGGCGTTTTCCATTGAGGACGGCAACCCGTCCGACAAGGACTTGTTCCTGCCCGTGCTGGATTATCACGAATCGGCGCTGGGACAGTTACCGCGTGCCGTGGTCGCTGACGGCGGTTACGCCAGCCAGGCGAATGTGACCGCCGGCAGAGCCCGGGGCGTCAAGCAGGTCGTCTTCCATAAGCCGGTCGGGGTCTCGCTGAACGCGATGGGGGTTAAGTCCAAAACCTTCCAGGCTCTGAAACACTTCCGCGCCGGCGTGGAGGGCAATATCTCTGAGTTAAAACGCGCCTTCGGAGCCACAAAAGCCCGATGGAAAGGTCATGATGGCTTCAAGGCGTTTGTCTGGGCGTCTGTGCTGAGTTACAACCTGGTGCGGCTGGCCCGACTGGATACTGGCTAGATCGCCACGCGGAACCGAAAATCGCCAAATGCCCCGCACAGACAGGCCGTGTGAGGGCCCGCCGTGGGCTAAAGCCGCAGAAGTTGACCAAATAACAACCAATGACGCCAATAATTCAGGCATCGCTGGTATCCTTTAGCTTCTCACTCACACTGGTTCTTCCTGGAGCACGTCAGATCACCGGAAAACGGTGTTTCTGGATGGGCAC
>NZ_JAMJPL010000015.1 GCF_023555055.1 Marinobacter sp. ATCH36 | reverse complement strand
GGTGGGTATGCCTTCCCAAAAATGTGCGGAGCCATGGATGGCGGAGCCCAAGCGCCCATGGATGGGCTTGAAGCGTTTTTTGGGAAGGCATACCCACCACTCGCCATTCACCAAACTCTGGACCCATGGGAGCCCAAGCTCAATACATCTCCGAGTTAACAGGCATACCCCGCAGAGAATTAGGCAATGCCTCTTTGATCTCCACGTCAATAAAATGCCCAACCACCTCCGGATTCTCGTGCCGGAAGTTCACAATACGGTTGTTCTCGGTACGGCCCGCGTATTCACCGGGGTCCTTTTTGGACAGGCCCGTTACCAGGATGCGCTGGGTCGTGCCAACCATCTTGCGGCTGATGTCCATGGCCTGCTGGTTGATGCGATCCTGCAGGATGCTCAGGCGCTGCTTCTTCACCGCCATCGGCGTATCGTCCGGCAGATCTGCCGCCGGGGTGCCGGGCCGGGCGCTGTAGATGAAGCTGAAGGACACGTCGAAACCGATATCGTTGATTAGCTTCATGGTGTCTTCAAAGTCTTTTTCGGTTTCACCCGGGAAACCAATAATGAAGTCCGACGAGAAGCTGATGTCCGGGCGGATCTTGCGTAACCGGCGGAGTTTGGATTTGTATTCCAGCGCCGTATGGCCGCGCTTCATGGCCGCCAGGATGCGGTCGGAACCACTCTGGACCGGCAGGTGCAAGTGGCTGACCAGTTCCGGAACCTGTTCGTAGACCTCGATCAGCGAATCCGAGAATTCCACTGGATGGGAGGTGGTATAACGGATGCGGTCAATGCCGTCGATGGTAGCGATCAGCGTGACCAGTTCGGCCATATCCATCACATCGCCGTCGTGAGTCTCACCACGGTAGGCATTCACGTTCTGACCCAGCAGGTTAACCTCGCGTACGCCCTGGCCGGCCAGGTGCGCCACTTCGGTGATCACATCATCCACCGGCCGGCTGACTTCTTCACCGCGGGTGTAGGGCACCACGCAGAAGGTGCAGTATTTGCTGCAGCCTTCCATGATGGAGACAAACGCGGAGGGGCCATCGGCGCCTGGGTCTGGAAGATTGTCGAATTTCTCGATTTCCGGGAAGCTGACATCCACAACACCGACACCGTTTCCCTTGGCGCGGACTTCGGTAATCATGTCCGGCAGGCGGTGCAGGGTTTGTGGGCCGAAGACCATGTCCACGTAGGGCGCCCGATCGATGATGGCCTGGCCTTCCTGGCTGGCCACGCAGCCGCCCACGCCAATAATCAGATCCGGCTTGCTGTTTTTCAGCTTTTTCCAGCGGCCCAGCTGGTGGAACACCTTGTCCTGGGCTTTTTCCCGGATGGAGCAGGTGTTCAGCAACAGAATGTCGGCGTCGTCAGGGGAATCGGTCATTTCGACGGTTTCTCCGGTGCGCAGCAGGTCTGCCATTCTGGAAGAGTCGTACTCGTTCATCTGGCAGCCATGGGTCTTGATGTACAGCTTTTTGGCCATGATTCTCAACGCGGTTGGTGTATGATTTGCGCCGGCAGGTCAGGATTGGCGCTCAAAAAAGTTAGCTGCACATTATAACGGGGTGATCAATCCGCAACCACCTTTGTCTCGGCAATCCTCTAAATCGGCTGTGGTATTATTGGCGCTTTGGAGCACGAAGCGGTTGGGCGAGGCCTTTTGAAAACACGCCGTGAATACGTCCGTGTAGGCTCGGTCGGGCCATCCATGGCCCTCCACGGTTTTCAAAAGGCCCCACCCAACCCCTTCCCAAACCGATGTGCCAAGCCTCATCCGACAACTTTAACTACCAAAAAACCATGACCCCCGAACGCCTGAACCGAATCAAACAAACCCTCAACACCCGCCAACCCGACCTTCGCGTCCTCACCGACCAGGTCCACAAACCCCGCAACCTGTCGGCCATCATCCGCTCCTGCGACGCCTTCGGGGTTGCCAACATGCACGTGGTATGGCCGCGGGAAGGTTTCCGCGCGTTCCGAAAAACTGCCGGGGGCAGCTACAACTGGGTAACCACGCACACCCATCCCACCATGGATAAGGCAATCAGCACCCTGAAAGCGCAGGGGCACAAGCTCTACGCAGCGCAGCTGTCAGACCGCGCGATTGACTAGCGGGAAGCGGATTTCACCGTGCCCTGCACAGTGATCATGGGTAACGAAGTGGACGGCGTCAGCGACAACGCGGCCCAACAGGCAGACGAGCACATCGTGATTCCGATGATGGGCATGGTCGAGTCCCTGAACGTCTCATCTGCCTGCGCCATTATTCTCTCGGAGGCCCAGAGGCAGCGAAAACTGGCGGGGCTGTATGACTACCGGAGACTACCGGACGACGAGTACAACCGCCTGTTGTTCCGCTGGTGCCAGCCGGTGGTAAAACGCTACTGCGACGACCGCAACCTGCCGTACCCGCCCATTGACCCGGAAACCGGTGAGTTGGTTGATGGGGTTGGCTGGATGAAATCAGTCCGTGAGCTAAGGGCAAACCGCCCCAGGTGGGACGACAAAACCCTTACAGAAACCACGGAATCCTGATATCGCAGATCTAACTCGTGCCCATCCAGAAACTCATAATTCATTGATTTCTGGTTAATATTATTGATCAGGCATAAAAAAATCCTCTTGGATCTGGTATGTTTTAAGCGCGAACCAAAACCACCAACCCAAGAGGATTCCGCA
>NZ_JAMJPL010000014.1 GCF_023555055.1 Marinobacter sp. ATCH36 | reverse complement strand
ATTCCGATTAGGGTAACTTTCATCTGAACACCTCTTGTTGTTGGCCTATTGATTTCGCTAATCCAATAGTGGCGCCTTGACGCCGATCTCAACAAGAGGTGTTCATCCCATCATCCATGTGCGCTTGGGCTCCGCCATCCATGGCTCCGCACATTTTTGGGAGGGGGTGCCCTCCGATGCCGGCAAAACATGGGAGTTATACCCCATACTGCAGGCCTGTTGTAACCGGTATTTCTCCGAGGTATGCAAGCGGTGGCTGAGGGGCTCTCCACAAAATGTCTCCGGCCAGGGACGGCCGGAGTCAAGCGCACATGGATGTGCTCGTAGCGTTTTTGTGGAGAGCCCCTCAGCCACCGCGATTCAACTAGTTATGCAGGCTAGGGCCAGAGCCAGAAGCAACCCGATAACCTGCAGGACTGCTCAGAACCGAAACTCCCCAGCATCAATCCGGGCAACCAGCTCAGAGGTCAAACGGGTATACCCGTCAGTCCCAGGCAACCACGCATATACCGTCTCACTGGGCTTGTCGAGGGAGTAGCCAGCCTTCTGGATATCCACCTTGCGGTACTTGAACGTGCCCGTTTTCTCGATGGCGCCGGTTATCCGCACGAACACCGGAATCGCATAGGGCGGTAGATTTCCATTGAGGTAACGGAAGAGTTTGTTCACGTCGAATTCGCTGCCGTTGGAGTGGGGCACCAGCGTTACCATGCCGGCTTTGCCGTTGGTGCCGGGGATTTCCACGCCGTAGACAATGGCTTCCTCTACCATGTTGGAGCCGTCGATGATGTTCTCCACTTCCGTGGTGGACACGTTCTCGCCCTTCCAGCGGAAGGTGTCACCCATGCGGTCCACGAACTGCAGGTGGCCGCAGCCAATGTCTTTGAGTACGTCGCCGGTGTTGAACCACTGGTCGCCTTTTTTGAAGGCGTCACGCAGGATCGATTTTTCCGTGGCGTCTTTCTGGGTGTAGCCCTCGAACGACCAATTCTTGGTGATCTCGCCGATCAGCAGGCCTGGTTGGCCTTTTTCCACTTCCTGCATGAAGCCGTTGTCACCGCGGACCGGGTCGCGGGTGCCGTCGTGGAACTTCACCAGTTTGTAGGGCGCAGTGGAGAAGCCGACGGTGTTGTCCAGGTTGAAGAAGTTGCTGAAGCCGATGTTGCCCTCGCTGGAGGCGTAGAGTTCCGCCACAGTTTCGATGCCGAAACGGTCCTTGAACTCCTTCCAGATGGAAGGGCGCAGGCCGTTGCCGATCATCTTGGTTAGATGGTGGTTGCGGTCCTGTTTGCTCGGGGGCTGGTTGAGCAGGTAGCGGCAGAGTTCGCCGACATAGCCGAAGGTGGTGGCGTGAAAGTATCGCACGTCGTCCCAGAACGCGCTGGCGGAGAACTTGCGGCGCAGGGCAATGGCGGAGCCGCCGGCCATGACGGAGCCCCAGCATACCAGCAGCGCGGTACCGTGATAGAGGGGCAGGGTGCAGTACAGGACGTCGTCCGGTTTCATGTCCAGGGACATCTTGCCGAAACCGCCATAGGCCTTCATGAATTTGCGGTGGCTCCCGGGCGCGGCTTTGGGCAGGCCGGTGGTACCGGAGGTGAACAGGTAAATGGCGGTGTCGCCCAACGTCGGTGGATTCGCGGGCTTGAGGGCGGTGCTTCTGTGGGCGCCGATCTTCGCGGCCATGTTTACATAACCTGCCGGCGCCTCGCCAAAGATATTCAGGGTGTTGGTATCGGCCAGGAACAGGAACGGATTGGGATGACCGGTCTGGATGTTTGCCTTTACGCCGTCAAAACTGGCTACCAGCTCTTCGCCCACAACAATCATTTGCGGGCGTATCAGGTTGATGCTGTGTTGCAGGACCCGGCCTTTCTGGGTGGTATTTAGCATGGCACAAGCCACGCCAATTTTGGCGGCTCCGGCTACGACGGCCAGCAGTTCCGGCCGATTTTCCAGAAAAACGGCAATGGCATCGCCCTTGGAGAGTCCTTCGGCTTTCAGGAATCCGGCGATGCGATTTGCCCAGCCATCGAATTCCTGCCAGGTAATGCTGCGGTCTTCATAGAGGATGGCGGGGCGTTGGCCGTGCTTTCTGGCGTTGTGTTCCACCAGGGTGCCAAGCGTCAGTTCTTTGTTTTCATTCTTGACTGCATAGTAATAATACCCCCGTGCAATAGCGGGGAGGCGCCGGAGTATGCCCGGCAAACTGCGCGCGATGTCGCGCGGGGATACGTTGTCCTGGGACATAAGGCCATCCGTCAGGGCTAATCCAGAAACAGGTCCGGCATCAGCGGCTTGTCGCCGGATTGGTACCGGTAGTGTTCAAAATCCGTAACGCCGTCCGCTTTAAGCACATCCTCATCGATAACCGACTGGCCGGTCATGCTCTCGGCAGGGCGGCTGAGAATGCTCAGTGCCGCGTCGGCCATGATGTCCGGCTTGCGGCCCTGGGCCATCATCTGCGGGCCGCCCACCTCAAACTCGATGGCGGCGGTTGCAATCAGCGTTTTCGGCCACAGCGTGTTTACCGCAATGCCATAGCGGCGAAATTCTTCGGCCATGCCCATGCTCAACATAGTCATGGCGTATTTTGTGGTGGTATAGGGCCCGTACTGGGCAAACCACCGGGTATCCAGGTTCAGGGGCGGTGACAGGCTCAGGATGTGGGCTCGGTCTGATTCCTTCAGCCAGGGCAGCGCCGCCTGGCTGCACACGAAAACCGCGCGGGCGTTGACCTGGTGCATCAGGTCGTAACGGCTGACCTTGAGATTTTCCACGCCGGTCAGCTTGATGGCCCCGGCGTTGTTCACCAGTGCGTCGATACCGCCAAAGTGATTCGCGGCTTCGTCGACCCGCTGCCTTACCAGCTTCTCGTCCCGCACATCGAGCACCAGTGGCAGCGCCTGGCCGCCGGCGTCCCGAACTTCTTCCGCCACACTGTGAATCGTGCCCGGGAGCTTGGGGTGTGGCTGGTCGGATTTTGCCGCAATCACCACATTCGCACCTTCCCTGGCGCAGGCCAGGGCAATGGCCCGGCCGATGCCCCGGCTGCCGCCGGTAATAAAAACGGTTCTGTTGTTCATGGTGCTCATTGCCCGGACTCCTCTGGAGTGGTCTCTTCGGCGGAAATTGCCACCAGCAACTGATTGCGTTTGACCTGGTCGCCTTTGCTGGCCAGGACTTCACCCACTCTGCCATCGCGGTCTGCCTTCACCGGATGCTCCATTTTCATGGCCTCCAGTATCACCAGGGTATCCCCCTGCTTTACTGCCTGGCCTGCCTCTACCAGAACATCGATGATGGCGCCGTCCATAGTGGCCTTGATACGGCCGCTGCCGCTGGCGGCAGCCCCGCTGGTCGGCTGATGGGTCGCATCACGTAATGCCACCGACTGCCCGGACGCCTGCAAATATAGGTGATCGCCCTGGCGGTGATATTGGCATTGTTGACGAATACTGTTGTCGATAATGCACAACAGGCCACTGCCCATGCTTTCCAGATCGAGCGCGTACTGGTCCTCTCCGCGTGTCACCGTGAAATGATTGCCGGTGCGGCGTACGAGTAATTCCAGGAATTTTTCGCCGCATTCCAGCTTCATGGGTGTGACGGTGGCGGGTGCGTTGCTCCAGGAAGTGCTCAGATTTTGATGGTCCGCATCAGGGCCTGAACTGCCATGGCTGAACACGCAGGCGGCCAGTGCCAGCTCGCGAAGGCTGATGTCCTTCGGGGCCATCGAAGGGTCGTCCCGGAAGGCCTGTTGCAGAAACGCGGTAGTGGCCTCGCCGGCACCGAAGGTCTCGTCCGCGATGATGCGGCTGAGAAAATATCGATTGGTGGTTACACCAAACACTGTAGTGTCTTCCAGCGCCCTGAGCAGCCGGCGGCGAGCTTCGTTGCGGTTCTCTCCCCAGGCAACCACCTTGGCCAGCATCGGGTCGTAATGAGGCGTAACTGAATCGCCGGAGCGAACACCGGTATCAAACCGCAGGCCTTCGCCCTCTCCCGGCTTGAATTGGTGCAGGGGGCCGGTTTGCGGCGTAAAGTCGTTCGCGGGGTCTTCTGCATAGAGGCGCACTTCGATGGCATGGCCGTTCAGCCGGATTTCGTCCTGTGCCAGCGGCAGCGGCAAGCCTTCAGCCACGGAGAGCTGCCAGGCCACCAGATCCTGCCCGGTGATCAGCTCGGTGACCGGATGCTCCACCTGCAGACGGGTGTTCATTTCCAGGAAGTAAAAGTTACGGTTCTTATCCACCAGAAACTCGACAGTGCCGGCGCCTTCGTAGCCACAGGCCAGTGCCGCCTTCACCGCCGCTTCGCCCATGGCTTCGCGCAACTCGGGAGTGACGAACGGTGACGGTGCTTCCTCAACCACTTTCTGGTGCCGCCGCTGAACCGAACAGTCCCGCTCCCCCAGGTAAACGGCGTTGCCGTGTTGGTCCGCAAACACCTGTATTTCAATGTGGCGGGGCTCAATAACAGCTTTTTCAAGAATCAGCTCACCGTCACCAAAGGCCTGTTTTGCCTCCGACCGGGCACGCTGGATGTTATCTGCCAGCTGATCTTCAGATTCCACCAGTCGCATACCACGACCACCGCCCCCGGCAGAGGCCTTGATCATCAGCGGGTAGCCAATATCCTTTGCGGCCTTGATCAACTCCTCATCGCTGGCGTTATCCCCTTCGAAACCCGGCACCACCGGCACGCCGGCTTCCTGCATGGCAATCTTCGACCGCCGCTTGCTGCCCATCAGCTCAATAGCCGCCTCCGGCGGCCCAACAAACACCAGCCCGGCGTCTTTACAGGCCCTGGCAAACCCGGAATTCTCCGACAGGAATCCATAACCCGGATGCACACAATCCGCCCCGGTTTTCACCGCCGCCTCAACAATCGCCTCGGCCCTCAAGTACGACTCCGACACCTGAGCCGGGCCGATACACACCGCCTCATCGGCCATTTCCACATGGAGTGCCCTGGCGTCCGCCTCCGAATACACCGCCACGGTCCGGTACCCCAGCGATCTCGCCGTTTTAATCACTCTGACTGCGATTTCGCCTCGGTTGGCTATCAGGAGCTTTTTTAGCATGGTTATGGTCTCTTGCTTGGGTGGTTGGTCGCGTTGGTGGGAGGGAGGCTCTGGTTCAGGACACGCCGTGAATACGTCCCTGTAGGCTCGTAAAAAACAAGGATGTTTTTTACGAGCCTACAGGG
>NZ_JAMJPL010000013.1 GCF_023555055.1 Marinobacter sp. ATCH36 | reverse complement strand
CAATTGTCTTGGGTGTTATATAGTCAAGCCGCACGAGCAATTAGTATCGGTTAGCTCAACGCCTCGCAGCGCTTACACACCCGACCTATCAACGTCCTGGTCTTGAACGGCTCTTCAGGGACCTCAAGGGTCCAGGGAGATCTCATCTTGGAAGGGGCTTCCCGCTTAGATGCTTTCAGCGGTTATCCTATCCGAACATAGCTACCGGGCAATGCCATTGGCATGACAACCCGAACACCAGCGGTTCGTCCACTCCGGTCCTCTCGTACTAGGAGCAGCTTTCCTCAAATCTCCAACGTCCACGGCAGATAGGGACCGAACTGTCTCACGACGTTCTAAACCCAGCTCGCGTACCACTTTAAATGGCGAACAGCCATACCCTTGGGACCGGCTTCAGCCCCAGGATGTGATGAGCCGACATCGAGGTGCCAAACACCGCCGTCGATGTGAACTCTTGGGCGGTATCAGCCTGTTATCCCCGGAGTACCTTTTATCCGTTGAGCGATGGCCCTTCCATACAGAACCACCGGATCACTATGACCTACTTTCGTACCTGCTCGACGTGTCTGTCTCGCAGTTAAGCGGGCTTGTGCCATTACACTAACCGCATGATGTCCGACCATGCTTAGCCCACCTTTGTGCTCCTCCGTTACGCTTTGGGAGGAGACCGCCCCAGTCAAACTACCCACCACACAGTGTCCTTAACCCCGATAAGGGGTCGAAGTTAGAACCTCAAACAGGTCAGGCTGGTATTTCAAGGTTGGCTCCACCGGAACTGGCGTCCCGGTTTCAAAGCCTCCCAGCTATCCTACACAAACATGCTCAAAGTTCACTGTGAAGCTATAGTAAAGGTTCACGGGGTCTTTCCGTCTAGCCGCGGATACACCGCATCTTCACGGCGATTTCAATTTCACTGAGTCTCGGGTAGAGACAGCGCCCCCATCGTTACGCCATTCGTGCAGGTCGGAACTTACCCGACAAGGAATTTCGCTACCTTAGGACCGTTATAGTTACGGCCGCCGTTTACCGGGGCTTCGATCAAGAGCTTCGCACGAATGCTAACCCCATCAATTAACCTTCCGGCACCGGGCAGGCGTCACACCGTATACGTCCACTTTCGTGTTTGCACAGTGCTGTGTTTTTAATAAACAGTCGCAGGGGCCTGGTATCTTCGACCGGCGTCCGCTCCACCCGTAAAGAGCTTCACGTAATACCGGCGTGCCTTCTCCCGAAGTTACGGCACCATTTTGCCTAGTTCCTTTACCCGAGTTCTCTCAAGCGCCTTGGTATTCTCTACCTGACCACCTGTGTCGGTTTGGGGTACGGTCTCGAATAGCCTGAAGCTTAGAAGATTTTCCTGGAAGCAGGGCATCAATGACTTCCAGCCCGTAAAAGGGCCGTCGTCGTCACGTCTCGGCATTGTGGGACCGGATTTGCCTAATCCCACTGCCTACTCGTTTAAACCGGGACAACCGTCGCCCGGCTCACCTAGCCTTCTCCGTCTCTCCATCGCAGCTATCCAAGGTACGGGAATATTAACCCGTTTCCCATCGATTACACCTTTCGGTCTCACCTTAGGGGCCGACTCACCCTGCGCCGATTAGCGTTGCGCAGGAAACCTTGGTCTTCCGGCGTGGGAGTTTTTCACTCCCATTGTCGTTACTCATGTCAGCATTCGCACTTCTGATATCTCCAGCATGCTTCTCAACACACCTTCGCAGACTTACAGAACGCTCCCCTACCACGCATCTTGCGATGCATCCGCAGCTTCGGTGACCAGTTTGAGCCCCGTTACATCTTCCGCGCAGGCCGACTCGACTAGTGAGCTATTACGCTTTCTTTAAAGGATGGCTGCTTCTAAGCCAACCTCCTAGCTGTCTGAGCCTTCCCACATCGTTTCCCACTTAACTGGTACTTGGGGACCTTAGCTGGCGGTCTGGGTTGTTTCCCTCTTCACGATGGACGTTAGCACCCACCGTGTGTCTCCCGGATAGTACTCACAGGTATTCGGAGTTTGCATCGGGTTGGTAAGTCGGGATGACCCCCTAGCCGAAACAGTGCTCTACCCCCTGTGGTATTCGTCCGAGGCGCTACCTAAATAGCTTTCGGGGAGAACCAGCTATCTCCGGGCTTGATTAGCCTTTCACTCCGATCCACAAGTCATCCCCTGGCTTTTCAACGACAGTGGGTTCGGGCCTCCAGTTGATGTTACTCAACCTTCACCCTGCTCATGGATAGATCGCCCGGTTTCGGGTCTATGCCCAGCGACTAAATCGCCCTATTCAGACTCGGTTTCCCTACGGCTCCCCTAAACGGTTAACCTCGCCACTGAACATAAGTCGCTGACCCATTATACAAAAGGTACGCCGTCACGGAACAAGTCCGCTCCGACTGCTTGTACGCATACGGTTTCAGGATCTATTTCACTCCCCTCACAGGGGTTCTTTTCGCCTTTCCCTCACGGTACTGGTTCACTATCGGTCAGTCAGGAGTATTTAGCCTTGGAGGATGGTCCCCCCATGTTCAGACAGGATGTCTCGTGTCCCGTCCTACTCGATTTCACTGGACTCAGGTTTCGGATACGGGGCTATCACCCACTATGGCGGCACTTTCCAGAGCCTTCTCCTACCAGTTGTCCAGCTTAAGGGCTGGTCCCCGTTCGCTCGCCGCTACTGAGGGAATCTCGGTTGATTTCTTTTCCTCGGGGTACTTAGATGTTTCAGTTCCCCCGGTTCGCCCCGCACAGCTATGTATTCACTGTACGGTACCGGTCCGAAGACCGGTGGGTTTCCCCATTCAGAGATGCCCGGATCACAGCTTGTTTGCCAGCTCCCCGAGCCTTATCGCAGGCTTCCACGTCTTTCATCGCCTCTGACTGCCAAGGCATCCACCGTATGCGCTTAATTGCTTGACTATATAACCCCAAGACAACTGATCTGTGCCTCATCACTTCATAAGAACCGGATACTGACCAAAGCCAATACACGTCTCTCATCCAGGATGAGTTCAGAGACAGTCGCTTGAAGCATATGCAATCACTTCAACGACAACACCGGATAACGCTTGAAATCGCTATCACATTGAATTCATTCCTCTCGGAGATAATGAGAGAAATCAATTCGTGTTCTATCTCGTCCAATTTGTTAAAGAGCAAATCTGACCCAGTGATCAGAAAGAAGAACTTCGAATGATGAACCCTGTCATCACATCGAAACACTTTTTTCTGCACACTGCTAACTGGCGTTAGTCAGTAATATGGTGGAGCTATGCGGGATCGAACCGCAGACCTCCTGCGTGCAAGGCAGGCGCTCTCCCAGCTGAGCTATAGCCCCGTCTGCTTGTCCAGCTTTCGTCACTCGTCGTTGCAGCCTTCGCTCGCATCAGTCATGACCCATCGAGGGTCACTCCTTCACTCGCTCACACTGCGCCTAGATTGACAAAACCTGTCCGGCGCATCCGCGATCGCCGATACTTCGGCGCCACTAAGAATTGTTCAGATCAAGGCATCGGATGGCGCCGCATAGCCTGCTATGCAAGTCATTCGATAACGCCGAGCTGGGCAATTCTGGTGGGTCTGGGTGGATTTGAACCACCGACCTCACCCTTATCAGGGGTGCGCTCTAACCAACTGAGCTACAGACCCAAAAACACGGGCCTGTAAGACCCTTTGCTCTCTTCTTAAGCTAACCAAGTAATTCGTGTGGACTCTGACCGAAGCGTTTCGGCTTCGTTTAAGGAGGTGATCCAGCCGCAGGTTCCCCTACGGCTACCTTGTTACGACTTCACCCCAGTCATGAACCACACCGTGGTGATCGTCCTCCCGAAGGTTAGACTAACCACTTCTGGTGCAATCCACTCCCATGGTGTGACGGGCGGTGTGTACAAGGCCCGGGAACGTATTCACCGTGACATTCTGATTCACGATTACTAGCGATTCCGACTTCACGGAGTCGAGTTGCAGACTCCGATCCGGACTACGATGCGTTTTGTGAGATTGGCTCCCCCTCGCGGGTTTGCAGCCCTCTGTGCGCACCATTGTAGCACGTGTGTAGCCCTGGCCGTAAGGGCCATGATGACCTGACGTCATCCCCACCTTCCTCCGGTTTGTCACCGGCAGTCTCCCTAGAGTTCTCAGCCGAACTGCTAGCAACTAGGGATAGGGGTTGCGCTCGTTACGGGACTTAACCCAACATCTCACGACACGAGCTGACGACGGCCATGCAGCACCTGTGTCAGAGTTCCCGAAGGCACCAATCCATCTCTGGAAAGTTCTCTGCATGTCAAGGCCAGGTAAGGTTCTTCGCGTTGCGTCGAATTAAACCACATGCTCCACCGCTTGTGCGGGCCCCCGTCAATTCATTTGAGTTTTAACCTTGCGGCCGTACTCCCCAGGCGGTCTACTTAGTGCGTTAGCTGCGCCACTAAGACTTCAAGAGTCCCAACGGCTAGTAGACATCGTTTACAGCGTGGACTACCAGGGTATCTAATCCTGTTTGCTCCCCACGCTTTCGCACCTCAGTGTCAGTATTGGTCCAGAGTGCCGCCTTCGCCACTGGTGTTCCTTCCTATATCTACGCATTTCACCGCTACACAGGAAATTCCACACTCCTCTACCATACTCTAGCCTGACAGTTCGAAATGCCGTTCCCAGGTTAAGCCCGGGGCTTTCACATCTCGCTTATCAAACCACCTACGCGCGCTTTACGCCCAGTAATTCCGATTAACGCTTGCACCCTCCGTATTACCGCGGCTGCTGGCACGGAGTTAGCCGGTGCTTCTTCTGTGGGTAACGTCAAGCTTGGCGGGTATTAGCCGACAAGTTTTCCTCCCCACTGAAAGTGCTTTACAACCCGAAAGCCTTCTTCACACACGCGGCATGGCTGGATCAGGGTTGCCCCCATTGTCCAATATTCCCCACTGCTGCCTCCCGTAGGAGTTCGGGCCGTGTCTCAGTCCCGATGTGGCTGATCATCCTCTCAGACCAGCTACGGATCGTCGCCTTGGTAGGCTCTTACCCCACCAACTAGCTAATCCGACATAGGCTCATCCAATAGCGCAAGGTCCGAAGATCCCCTGCTTTCCCCCAAAGGGCGTATGCGGTATTAATCCGGGTTTCCCCGGGCTATCCCCCACTACTGGGCAGATTCCTATGTATTACTCACCCGTCCGCCGCTCGTCAGCATCCCGAAGGACCTGCTACCGCTCGACTTGCATGTGTTAAGCCTGCCGCCAGCGTTCAATCTGAGCCATGATCAAACTCTTCAGTTTAAATCATACAAGAATCCGAAGATCCTCTATTCTTGCTCAAGACAAAACTCAATTTCGACGAGTCACTGTCCTGATATTTCG
>NZ_JAMJPL010000012.1 GCF_023555055.1 Marinobacter sp. ATCH36 | reverse complement strand
TGAGGCCAGAGCCACCAGAGTGGCTCATCATAAAGGCCGGATATACGTGCGCAGTTTTACCCAGTTAGCCTTTGACACCACCGATAGCTTTGGGGCTTGCACAACAAGAGGTCTACATATATGTGCTCGTAGCGTTTCCCGAAAGACCCTCCCACCAACTGCGAAACCCCGACTCCTCAGGCTACGAACCGGCGAGAAAACTCAGAGGTCCAACAAACTCCCGCGGGCAATCTCGGAAATCTGGTTCCAGTCACCCGAGGAAACAGCGTCATCAGGGGTCAACCAGGTGCCGCCGACAGCAGTAACGTTGTCAAGGGCCAGGTAGTCCTTTGCGGTGTTGCGACGAATGCCGCCAGTCGGGCAGAAGGTGACGTCCGGGAACGGGCCGGCGAAGGCTTTGAGGGCCGGGATGCCGCCGGCGACTTCGGCGGGGAAGAACTTGAATTCGCGGTAGCCCAGATTGTAGCCCACCATCAGCTCGGAAATAGTTGCAATGCCCGGTAGCAGCGGAGCCTCGGAGGTGACGCCGAATTCCAGGATGGCCTCGGTGACACCCGGGGTGATCACAAACTGGGCGCCGGCGGCTTCCACCTGGCGGTATTGGGCGATACTGGTGACCGTACCCGCGCCAACCCAGGCTTCCGGGATGGCTTTTCTGACCTGTTCGATGGCTTTTATGCCGTGAGGCGTGCGCAGTGTAATTTCCAGAACGCGAATGCCACCATCAACCAGGGCCTGACATAGAGGCAATGCCTGATCAGGGTGGTCAATAGTGATCACCGGGATAAGAGGCGAGGCGCTCAGCACCGACTGGACCCGCTCGCGGTGAAAGTCAGACAGTTGATTCATAAATTTCTCCGATAAAACAATTCAGTGGCGCCAGCCATCAGGCACTCCAGAAAATTTGCAGGCCAGGCCTGAGGAAAGCGCGGATGGGCATTTCCTTTATTTGCCCGATATCCGCACAGGCGTCCTGAAGGGTTTTCAGCTTGTCATCACCTTTGATATGCAACGCGGTGAAACCAGCCCGACTCAGGGCCCGCAGCGTTAAGGTAATACGCTTATGGGCCTGGGAAGGCGGTGTCGTTGCGGCCACGATAGCCGCCGAATCGGTATCGAGCACCCCGTCCAGTTCGGGCGCATCCGGGAACAGGGATGCGGTGTGGCCATCGTTGCCCATGCCCAGAATCAGCACATCCAGCGGCAGGTGAAGATCAGCCAGCGCCGCTTCCACAGCGGAAAGACCATCAGCCGGCGTTTCTCCTGGCTGCTTGAGGGACAGGTAACTCGCTTCCGAGGCAGGACCCTGTAGCAGGTTTTCGCGGACAAGGCGGGTATTACTCGCTTCATCGTCTTCTGGTACCCAGCGCTCATCCGCCAGCAGTACATCGATTCGTGCCCAGTCCAGAGGTTTCTCACGCAATGCCTGGAAAAACGGCAGGGGCGTTGATCCGCCGGAAACCACAAGGCTGGCCCGGGGCGCGATCAGCAGCCGCTCCGACAAATGCCTGGCAACGGCATCCGCCAAAGCCACACCGGCGTCATCCGGAGTATCGAAAAAATGCGCATCTACAGCCTCCGGCAGATTCAGGTCATGCATCTTCATACCAGCTCCTTCCGTCGCGCGTAATCATCGCAATCGAGGCCACCGGGCCCCAGGTTCCGGCCGCGTATCGTTTCGGTGGTTGCCCACTGTCATCCCAGTTGGCAATGATCTGGTCAACCCATTGCCAGGCATGCTCCACCTCGTCGCGACGGACAAACAGGTACTGGTTACCCTTCATGACCTCCCACAGCAAACGCTCGTAGGCATCGGGAATGCGATCGTTTTCGAAGGTTTCCGAGAAGGTCAGTTCCAGCGGGCCCTGGCGCAGGCGCATGCCTTTGTCCAGGCCCTGGTCCTTGGTAAGAATCTGCAACGACATACCTTCGTCTGGCTGCAAGCGGATAATCAGCTTGTTATTGGCCAGGTGTTTCTGGTCCGGATCAAAGATGTAATGCGGCGCCGGTTTGAAATGGATGATGATCTGAGACAGCTTTTCTGGCAGGCGCTTGCCGGTACGGATATAGAAAGGCACACCGGACCAGCGCCAGTTATCGATCTCTGCTTTCAGGGCCACAAAGGTTTCAGTCTTGCTGCCCTTGATGGCGCCCTCTTCTTCCAGGTAACCGGGAACCGGCTTGCCGTCACTGGTGCCCGCAGTGTATTGGCCGCGCACTACATGGGTGTCCATCAGGTCCGGCGTGATCCGGCGCAGCGCCTTTAGCACCTTCACCTTTTCGTTACGGATACTGTCGGCGGAAAGGTCGGAAGGCGGGTCCATGGCAATCAGACATAACAGCTGCAACAGGTGATTCTGCACCATGTCACGAACCTGGCCGGCCTTGTCGAAATAGCCCCAGCGGCCTTCAATACCGACACTCTCTGCCACCGATATCTCGACATGGGAGATGTGGTTCTGATCCCACTGGGAGGCAAACAGGTTGTTGGCGAACCGCAGGGCGATGAGGTTCTGGACGGTTTCCTTGCCCAGGTAATGGTCAATACGGAACAGCTGGTTCTCGTTGTAGACTTCACCCAACTCGTCGTTGATGACCTTGGACGACTCCAGATCATGACCAATAGGCTTCTCAACCACGACTCTGGTGTTCTTGTCGCAACAGTCATTGCTCCGCAGGTTGCGGGCAATAACCCCGTACATGGACGGCGGTGTGGCCATATAGACAATAAGGTTGCTGGAATCGGTGCTTCGCCAATCGTTGAGAACGCTATATCCGCCGGGATTGGTAAAGTCGAGAAACTGGTAATCCACGCGCTGCAAAAACTGTTCTGCGACAACAGCGTCAAACTCATTCTTTTTTACATGCTCTTCCAGCTTGTCAAAAAGGATCTTGCGAACTTCACCGGCGTCCGCCTTGTTTCTCGCGATAGCCAGAATACGGCTACCTTCGTGGAGCAACCCGGCGCGCTCCAACTGGTAAAGGGCGGGAAAAAGTTTGCGTTGCGCCAGGTCGCCCAGTGCTCCAAACATCATCAGGTCACAGCGGGTATTGATAGGGTCAGCCATCGGTTCCTTCTCTCTTTGTCCTCACGACTCGAGGCATCAATGTAGTAATTTTATGCAAATAATGACACCTAAAACCGAATTTTCCAAGGATATTTTCCAATTAATGATACTTTTACTACCACAAGTTAGCACAAAACGCGCTATAATCAGCGCGAATTTTGACAAGAAAGCCGATAAATCAGGGAGTATTCTCAATGGCTGCCAATAAGGCGCAACGCGACGACAATCTGCTCGAAGATATCCAGCTAAGGCTGGACACTCTTAACAAATCCGAGCGCAAGGTTGCCGAAGCCATCCTTCGCGACCCCAGCGCCGCAACCCGATACAGCATTGCCGCGCTGGCCAGGGCCGCTGACGTCAGCGAACCGACCGTCAACCGGTTTTGTCGCGGTTTTTCCGCTACCGGCTTCCCTGATTTCAAAATACGCCTGGCCCAGAGTATAGCCACCGGCACTCCCTACATTGGCCAGAATGTAGAGCCTGATGACACGGTTGCAGAGTTTGCCGACAAAATCATGCTGAGTACAATCGCGAGCCTGGACAAGGCACGCCAGGCCCTTGACCCCAAGGCGCTGTCCGCAGCCATTGATTACCTGATTCAGGCCAAGCAGATCAATTTCTTCGGCATGGGAGGGTCCGCCCCCGTCGCCATGGATGCCCAGCACAAGTTCTTTCGCTTCAACATCCCGGTAATGTCTTACGACGATGCATTGATGCAGCGTATGGTTGCCGCAGGCAGCACAACAGGCGATGTCATCGTGCTTATTTCCTATACCGGTCGCACGCGCGAAACCGTTGAAATTGCCCAGCAGGCCAGGAATAACGGTGCCACGGTCATCGGAATCACCATGCCCGGCTCACCACTTGCCCAGGCCTGCACGGTGGTTATAGAAGTTACGGCCCCTGAAGACACTGAGGTCTACATGCCCATGTCGTCACGAATTATTCATCTTACTGTGATCGATATTCTGGCCACGGGTGTCACGCTCAAACGCGGCGCGGACTTCCTGAGCCACCTGAAAAAGATCAAGGAAAGCCTGAAACCAACCCGGTTTCCAGTATAGCCAAGGCATCCGTTCACGCCTCCGAAAACCGTTTACCTGTTGGTTTTACCTCGACGTACTGGGAGAAAGACCAGAAATCTATATTGAATAGACAAACTAAAAGGCCCGGGATAAATCCCGGGCCTGATTCAGCGTTGTACCGGGGCACCCTTTGAAGGGTGCCTTTTATTTACTGCCGTTCCACTTCGGCATTATCGCGAAGGTGTTGCTGATACGCCCGATACTCCCGCTGGCCTTCCAGCGATGCCAGGAAGTTGCGAAGCTGGCTGAATTCACCCCCGTCAGTGTTTACTTCCCCTTCGTTGACAGCCTCAAGGGCAACAATGGCAATGCCATCATCGGACATCACCGAGCCATAGACTTCCCCGTCACCCTCCGGGCGTTGCAGAGAAAACACCCCAGACATAACAGCACCGCCAAGAATGGGGTTGTTTCGGGGCTGATCGTCATAGGACTGCCACTCCCCGATACCAATCTCGCCGGGGTCCTTGCCGGACTCCAGTTCTGCGATGACAGCCTGTGCGCGTTGGTTCAGCGCTTCGCGGGTCTTCTCACGGGTCAATGCCGTACGGATTTCATCCGATACTTCATCCAGAGGTTGCTGCTGGGCTTCCTGATACTGAGCTACCCTGGCAACCACGGACATGTTATCACCCACATCAATCAGCTCTGTATTGAAGCCATCACGCAAAACATCTTCGGAGAATAGCTGGCGCACAAGCCCTTGATGGTCGAACGGCGCTTCACCACCATCGCGGGTGATATCGCCCTTTTCACGGACTTCCAGACTCAGCTCCTGCGCCGGGCCATCGAGGTCATCTGCGGCATAAGCCAGGTCAGCCAGCTCGGAACGAACCTCGGCAAAGCGGTCTTCGGCCTTACTGCGAGCAAGCTCCCTGCGAAGCTCTTCTTCCAGCTCCTCCAGCGGAGGCACTTCCGACTTCTGCACATCCAGCAATTTGATCAGATGGATACCGAAAGTGGTGGAAACAGGCTCAGAGACCTCTTCTTTCTCAAGTTGGAACAGCGCCTCTTCGAAGGCTTCGTCGTAAACCCCGCGTTCGGCAAATCCCAGGTCGCCACCCTCTTCAGCTGAAACTGTATCCACGGAATATTCACGGGCCAGTTCGGAGAAGTCTTCTCCTGCTTCAAGGCGCTCCTGGACCGTCGACATGGTTTCCTCAGCGCTCTCGCCATCTTCAATCAGAATATGGGCTGCACGACGCTCTTCCCTGGCAAGCTCTGAGGAACGCTCCTGGTAATACTCGCGAAGCTCATCATCACTGACATCGACGGTTTCCGCGAGCGATTCACGTGACAGGGCAATGTAATGGGCATCGACCCTTTCAGGCTGCTGGAATGCTTCCTGATTCTCCTGGTAGTAGGCTTCGATCTCGGCTTCTGAAACCTCCACCTGGTCACTCACCGCGTCCTCGGAGAGTGTCACCACACGGAAATCCCGAGTCTGGTTCTGAATGCGCAGTAGCTGGGCCACATGCTCCTCCGCCACGATTCCGCTCTGGGCAATACCTGCACGAATCTGATTCACCACATACTGCTTGCGCATGGTTTCCCGGAACTCGCCAACACCCATGCCCATATTCCGGACCATCGACACGAATCGGTCCCGATTGAACGTGCCATCCACCTGGAACTGAGGCATCTGGGTGATCAGCGAATCGATGTCCTGATCCGAGAGTTCAAGGCCCTGATTCTCGGCATCCTGAGTCATGACCTTTTCCTGGATCAGCGAATCCAACACGTCACGGCGAACCTGGTCTTCGTCAAGTAGTGAGGGATCCGGATTGTCCATATCCGAAAGGCGGCGCTGGCTCTCAATCTGGACAACACGCAGAAACTCACGCTCGGTAATGTCATCTCCGTTGACCGTGGCAACCTCGGGTTCACCTGAGAAACCGCCGACAATCGCGTCCATTCCCCAGATTGAGAGTGAAACAATCAGAAGGCCAATAATAACTTTGGCAATAGTGCCCTGGGCATTATCCCGAATATCTTGAAGCATGTTTCTCCCGGATCCCTGATCAATGTCTGTGAGGGCTCTTAACGTAAAAAGGCGCATTCATTCAGGAATGCGCCTTGAATTCATCAGAGCGGGCTGACTGCGGTATTGCCACCGGGCCAACCGCTCCGGCAACACCCGTCAATATGGGCGCCACCAAATGAAAGCTACCGTTACTTAACGGCGTCCTTCAGGGCCTTACCTGCCTTGAACCCAGGCACTTTGGAAGCCGGGATCTTGATCTCGGCACCAGTTTGCGGGTTACGGCCAGTGCGCGCGGCACGCTCTTTAACAGAGAAAGTACCAAAACCAATCAACGTTACCTGGTCGCCTTTTTTAAGGGCGCCGGTAATGGAGGTGGTCATGGCATCCAGAGCACGGCCAGCGGCGGCTTTGGAGATATCTGCGGATTCTGCAATTGCATCGATCAGTTCGGACTTATTCACACTAAACCCCTTCGATTTCAGGTTGAAGATGTTATAGGTTGGTTTGTTGTTTCCTGGACGTTCCCGACTATCGCATAAGCGGTCAGAGAATTCCATTCTTCACTATTTTTATTCCTTTCGGCTACTAACCGGTGTTCGGAATAGGCGTTAACTGCGCGGGAGCCCTTGATATTGGCTGCTTCACGGCGAAACAGTTATACCAATGGGCTCTCTCGCATGTCAACAAAACTGCGCGTGTTTAATGTGTATTTATGCGCTCTGCCGCTTCACCGTCATCATCCCGAGGGGTCCCGGAAGCCTTTTCAGATGACGAATTCTCGGTCAGTGGCTCCGGTGAGTGAACCAACGCAATATCCAGAACTTCGTCGATCCATTTGACCGGACGAATCTCCAGCGATTCCTTGATATTGTCCGGTATCTCTTTGAGATCACGGGCATTTTCATCGGGAATGATCACTGTCTTGATGCCACCACGATGAGCCGCCAACAGCTTTTCCTTGAGGCCTCCGATGGGCAGCACCCGACCCCTGAGGGTGATCTCACCTGTCATGGCCACATCAGCCCGAACCGGAATCTGGGTCAATGCAGAGACCAGTGCCGTACACATGCCGACACCAGCGCTGGGACCATCTTTTGGCGTTGCACCTTCCGGAACGTGAACGTGAAGATCATGTTTTTCGTGGAAATCGTCACTGATACCCAGGCCAAGCGCACGACTTCTGACTACTGTCAATGCGGCCTGAATTGACTCCTGCATGACGTCACCCAGCGAGCCGGTCTTGATAACCCTGCCCTTGCCCTTGGTCAATGCACATTCCAGAGTCAGCAGTTCACCGCCGACCTGAGTCCAGGCCAGACCGGTGACCTGCCCGACCTGGTTTTTCTCCTCTGCGAGACCGTACTTGAACTTCTTCACACCTGAGTAATCCTCAAGCATCTCGGGTTTAAGGGTCACAGAAGCCTTGTCATCAGTTTCTACGTGATCACGTACCACTTTGCGGCAGAGCTTCGCAATCTCACGCTCCAGGCCGCGTACACCCGCCTCTCGGGTGTAGTAGCGAATCAGGTCGAGGAGTGTTTCCCGTGGAATTTCCAGTTCATTTTTGCGCAGACCATTGGCCTTCAACTGCTTGGGCAACAGGTACTTGAGCGCAATATTGACCTTCTCGTCCTCGGTATACCCGGGAATACGGATGATTTCCATGCGGTCCAACAGGGCCGGTGGAATATCCATGGAGTTCGACGTGCATACGAACATGACGTCGGACAGGTCGTAATCCACTTCAAGATAATGGTCGTTGAAGGTGTGATTCTGCTCCGGGTCCAGCACCTCCAGAAGCGCGGATGCGGGATCACCACGATGATCCATGCCCATCTTGTCGATCTCATCGAACAGGAACAACGGGTTTTTAACACCTACCTTGGACAGTTTTTGCAGTAACTTGCCCGGCAATGCCCCGATGTAGGTTTTGCGGTGACCACGAATTTCAGCCTCATCGCGCACGCCACCAAGGGCCATACGGGTGTACTTACGGTTGGTCGCACGGGCAATGGATTGCCCCAGGGAGGTCTTACCCACGCCGGGGGGACCAACCAGACAAAGCACAGGGCCTTTCACCTTTTTCACCCGGCTCTGGACAGCAAGGTACTCCAAAATACGCTTTTTGACCTCATCCAGGCCGTAATGATCTTCGTCCAGAATTTTACGGGCTTTCTCGATATCATGGCGTACCCGGCTGCGTTTTTTCCAGGGAATAGCGAGCATCCAGTCGATATAGCCACGTACCACCGTTGCCTCGGCGGACATGGGCGACATCATCTTGAGTTTGTTGAGCTCCGCTTCGGTCTTCTTGCGGGCCTCTTCCGGCAGACCAGCCTCTTCCAGCTTTTGCTCAAGCTCTTCAAAATCGTTATTTCCCTCACCGAGGTTACCCATTTCCTTCTGGATGGCTTTCATCTGCTCGTTGAGGTAATACTCCCGCTGGCTGCGCTCCATCTGCTTCTTGACGCGACCACGAATACGCTTCTCAACTTCGATCAGGTCAATTTCACCATCCAGCTTGCCCAGCAGCAGGTCAACACGCTGGCGGATTTCAAGCGCTTCAAGCAGCTCCTGCTTTTCGGGGATCTTCAATTCAAGATGGGCTGCCATGGTATCGGCAAGGCGCTCAAGTTCGGTGATACCAGTAAGCGCATTAGAGACTTCTGAAGGCACCTTTCTGGAGAGTTTGACGTACTTCTCGAACTCGTCCATCAGGGTCTTGACCAGCACTTCCTCTTCACGTGCCGGCAGCGAGTCTTCATCCATCAACATGGCCTTGCCAGCCAGGTATTCACCGTCGTCTATATTGGTGATGGTTGCACGGGCGTTGCCTTCCACCAGAACCTTGACGGTTCCGTCCGGCAGCCGCAGCATTTGAAGCACGGTTGCCACGGTACCCATGGCAAACACGTCATCGGGGCCGGGCTCGTCTGTAGAGGCATCTCTCTGGGCAACCAGAAGGATTTCCTTGTTGCCCTCCATGGCCGCTTCCAACGCCTGTATGGACTTTTCACGGCCCACAAACAGCGGCACCACCATGTGCGGGAACACCACCACGTCTCTCAGCGGCAACAGCGGGTATTCTTGCACAGATTCTTCAGGTATCAGGGTCATAGAAAATCCTCTGACGATGTTTGTTTCAGCATATCACCCTTCTTTGGGGCGTCAGCAAAAATTGCAATCTTTTTACCGTTCGGATACGGATTCTTACGGTGTACTCAGGACATAAAAAAAGGGCGTCGCCGCCCTTTTTTCACGCTAACAGCCGGGGCACTCAGTCCTCGGGGACCGCCTTGGCGTGATCACTGCTGTCATAGATCTTGAATGGCTCCGACTGACCGCTTATGACGCTCTCGTCAATAACCACCTTTGAAACGTCATGCTCAGAAGGAATCTGATACATGGTGTCCAGCAACGTCGCTTCCATGATAGAGCGCAAACCGCGTGCGCCCGTCTTCCGTGCCATGGCCTTGCGGGCAACGGCACGCAGAGCGTCTTCACGGAAATCCAGCTCAACACCTTCCATATCAAACAGCTTCTGATACTGCTTGGTGAGGGCGTTCTTGGGTTCTGTCAGAATCTGGACCAGAGCTTCCTCGTCCAGCTCCGTTAGCGTCGCGACAACAGGGAGGCGACCGACGAACTCGGGGATCAGGCCATACTTGACCAGATCTTCCGTTTCCACATCCTTGATGATGTCACCGGTGTTCTTGATGTCTTCCGGACTTTTTACCGTCGCGGAAAACCCGATGCTGCTGCGATCAGAACGCTCTTGGATCACTTTGTCCAGGCCCGCAAAGGCACCGCCACAGATAAACAGCATATTGCCAGTATCGACCTGCAGGAATTCCTGTTGCGGATGCTTGCGACCACCCTGGGGCGGAACCGATGCGACAGTGCCCTCGATCAGCTTGAGAAGAGCCTGCTGGACGCCCTCACCGGACACATCCCGGGTGATGGAAGGGTTGTCAGACTTACGGGAAATCTTGTCAATCTCGTCGATGTACACAATGCCGCGCTGGGCTTTATCCACATCGTAATCGCATTTCTGCAGCAGTTTCTGGATGATGTTCTCAACATCCTCACCGACGTAGCCCGCTTCCGTGAGCGTGGTAGCATCAGCAATGGTAAAGGGGACGTTGAGCATGCGCGCCAGTGTCTCTGCCAGCAGAGTTTTACCACTGCCGGTGGGGCCGATCAGCAGAATGTTACTCTTGCCAAGCTCAACTTCGGCCTTGCCCTCGCCATAGCGTAAGCGCTTGTAGTGGTTGTACACCGCTACCGAAAGCACAACTTTGGCGCGGTCCTGGCCAATCACGTACTCATTGAGGGTGTCGCGGATCTCGGCGGGTGTCGGGAGACGATCGCTTGCTTCTTCCTGGGCATTTTCCTGGATTTCCTCCCGGATAATATCGTTGCACAGGTCAACGCACTCGTCGCAGATGAACACCGAGGGCCCTGCAATGAGCTTACGGACTTCATGCTGGCTCTTTCCGCAAAACGAGCAGTACAGCAACTTGCCGTTATCGTCGCCTCTGCCGTTTCTATCATCTGCCATTGAAATACCTCTGAGCTTGGTTTGCCGACGCAGCTACCTCGGTACGCCGGCAGGGAATGTTGCGATTACCTTCAGTATTATTTATTAGGTATACGCTTATCAAGTATAGAATCAATCAGGCCATAGTCCTTGGCTTCCTGAGGGTCCATAAACCGGTCCCTGTCCGTATCCCGGGAAATTCTCTCAAGATCCTGACCCGTATGGTGAGCCAGAATACTGTTCAACTGATGACGGATCTTGAGGATCTCTTTTGTATGGATCTCAATATCGGTTGCCTGCCCTTGATAACCCCCCAGTGGCTGGTGAATCATCATTCGCGAATTAGGCAGGGAAGCGCGCTTACCATCGGCGCCACCAGCCAGTAGAAAAGCCCCCATACTGGCTGCCTGCCCAACGCAAAGAGTAGCCACGTCAGGCTTGATGAACTGCATGGTGTCATAGATGGACATACCTGCAGTAACGGACCCTCCCGGGCTGTTGATGTACAGGTGGATGTCCTTGTCAGGGTTCTCTGACTCCAGGAACAACAATTGCGCCACAATCAGGTTGGCCATATGATCTTCAACCTGGCCTACCATAAAGATGACCCGTTCCTTGAGCAGACGGGAAAAGATGTCAAATGAGCGCTCGCCTCGTGCAGTCTGCTCGATAACGATTGGCACCAGGCCGGAATTGGTAACCATTGCGGGACCATCGATTGGTTTCTGCGTCATGATGCGCGTGAACTCCTTCTGGACAATGGAGTGGCGAGTGTCCGCCACCGCTTTATAAATCAGCTGCGCTTTACAGTACTGTGCCAGCACCGAGCGAAGATGAAAACAGCCGGGCGTGCCGGCTGTTTTACCCGTCAGGCGTGCCAGGGCACTTTCAAGCGCCCCCGCAGTCTTTAACCCTGCTGCTGCTGGCCGGCCTGAATCGCCTCTTCATACTTGAGCTTCTTTTCGTTGACCTGGGCTTTATCCAGCACCAGATCAACAACCGCATCTTCCAGAACAGACGATTCAATCTGCTGCTTCTGCTCAGGGTTGCTGTTGAAGTGCGCTACAACCTCTTCAGGTTGTTCATACGTTGACGCGATTTCCTGGATCTTTTCATCCACTTTAGCAGGATCTGCTTTCAGGTCGTTCTGCTTGACCACTTCCTGGAACAACAGGCCGGTTTTAACCCGGCGGCGAGCCTGCTCTTCAAAGATTTCCTTGGGCAACTGCTGCGGGTCAATCTGGCCGCCGAAGCGCTGCACTGCGTCCTGGCGCAGACGGTCGATTTCCTGATCAACCAGAGCCGTAGGTACTTCAAGCTCGGTGCTTTCCAGAAGCCCTTCAACAACGTCGTTCTTGACCTTATTGGAGACAGCTTGTTTGAGCTCACGTTCCATGTTCTTCTGAACTTCTTCACGGAACGCGGCCTCGTCTTCAGCATCGATACCGAACTTCTTGAAGAACTCGGTATCCAGCTCTGGCAACTGCGGCTCCTGAACTTCGTGAATCTTGATCTCAAACTTCGCCGGCTTGCCAGCCAGCTCTTCGTTCTGGTAGTCCTCGGGGAAAGTGACCTCGATCTCCAGTTCTTCGCCGGCCTTGCCGCCAACAATGCCCTTCTCAAAACCGGGAATCATCTGGCCTGAACCCAGGGTCAGCTTATGGTTCTCGGCAGCACCGCCTTCGAACTCTTCACCATCAACAAAACCTTTGAAATCAATAAGTACCACGTCCTTGTTCTTGGACTTGCGCTTAACGGATTTCATGGTAGCCTGCTGGCGACGAAGGTTATCGATCATGGTATCGACGTCTTTTTCGGTTATGTCCGCTTTCGGCTTTTCCACTGAAATCTTGCTGAAATCACCCAGCTCCACTTCCGGCAGCACTTCAAAAACGGCAACGAACTCGAGGTCTTTACCCTCTTCCATGGTTTTCGGCTCGAACTTGGGCCAGCCCGCCGGATTGATATCCTGCTCCTGCAGCGCCTTGATGTAGTTGTCACGCATGACTTCGCCGACGATTTCCTGGCGGACGCTGTCACCGAAACGACGCTTCACCACACTCATGGGCACCTTGCCCGGACGGAAACCGTTCATTTTCACTGTGCGTGCGGTTTCCTGCAGGCGTTTCTGGACCGCCTGGTCGATTTCCTGGGCGGGCACACCAATCGTCATCCGACGTTCGATGTTGGAGGTCGTTTCAACAGACACTTGCATGGAAGATCCTCAAATTACAGGTTCAATATGTGAATGAAAATAAAGTGAAAAATCCATTTCAGGGCGAATTCCCGGAAAAGGACGCAAATTTAAAAGCGGGTAGTTTACCACGGTTTACCATGCCGAGAGAATCACCCGGTACAGGCTCTTTTATGGGGACAGATCACAGGCAGATCAAGGAGAGAAAATGGAGGAGAAAAACCGGCAAGTAAGAATGGTGCGAGAGGAGAGACTCGAACTCTCACGGGTTGCCCCACTGGAACCTAAATCCAGCGCGTCTACCAGTTCCGCCACTCTCGCACACGGTTTGCGAGTCTACACCTTATAAAACAAGCGTAGATCGCCGCAACTGCGGAAATCAACCATAAATCACTAAGGAGAAATGGGGTGGACGAAGGGGATCGAACCCTCGACCGCAGGAGTCACAATCCTGAGCTCTACCAACTGAGCTACGTCCACCATATCCGGACTACTATCGGGCAAATCCCGACCAATACTCCAAATTAACTTTGCTGGTTAGGTGTCTCCGGGACGGATCAAACCGTCTGCGGTATGGCGCGCCCGGCAGGACTCGAACCTGCGACCACCGGCTTAGAAGGCCGGTGCTCTATCCAGCTGAGCTACGAGCGCATAAATCGTTCGCCCACCTGAACATTCAGAAAGTGGTCGGGGTAGAGAGATTCGAACTCCCGACATCCTGCTCCCAAAGCAGGCGCGCTACCAGACTGCGCTATACCCCGTCTGAACTGAACAACAGATACCTCAGCAAAGTTGGCGCGCATATTACCGGCGCCGGACCTGTCCGTCAACACGCATTTGGGCTTTTCCTCTTCCGATTGGCGGTGGAGCCCAAGCATGAGACAATGCGAGGCCTTTATTTTCGCACAACCGACAAGACAAAGACATGAGCGCCAAACTGATTAATGGAAAAGAAATCGCCGCGGCGGTGAGACAACAGGTAGCGGCAGGAACCGAGGCCCGCAAACAACAGGGGCTTCGTGCTCCCGGGCTGGCCGTGGTGCTGATCGGGAACGACCCTGCATCCCACGTATATGTCGGCAACAAGCGCAAGGCTTGCGATGAAGCCGGCATAGTGTCCCTCTCTTATGACCTACCGGAGGACACGTCACAGGAAGCCCTGGAAGCACTGGTTGACGAATTGAACGACAACCCGGACGTGGACGGCATACTGGTCCAGCTTCCATTGCCATCTCACATGGACGCTGACCCTATCCTGGTGAAAATCCGCCCGGACAAAGACGTCGACGGATTTCACCCCTACAACATCGGTCGCCTGGTGCAGCGCAAACCCGCCCTGCGACCTTGCACGCCTGCTGGAGTGATCACCCTGCTGGACAGCATTGGTACCCCTTACAAGGGCCAGCACGCCGTCATCGTGGGCGCCTCCAACATTGTCGGACGACCAATGACCATGGAACTGCTACTTAAAGGCGCCACAGTTACCGTATGCCACCGGTTCACCAACGACCTGGAAAAGTTCGTGAGAGAGGCTGATATACTGATCGCCGCTGCCGGTAAGCCCGGACTGATCAAGGGTGACTGGATCAAGCCAGGCGCAACCGTGATTGATGTCGGCATTAACCGGATGGAAGATGGCAAACTGCGCGGTGACGTCGATTTTGCCGTGGCGTCAGAACGTGCGGCGTACATTACGCCGGTGCCCGGTGGTGTCGGGCCGATGACAATTGCCACGCTATTGCAGAATACGCTTTATGCGGCAAACGAGTTGCATAAGAAATAGGTTTACCGACTCCCACAAAAAAAACCCGCTTTTTTAGCGGGTTTTTTTGTGGGACCGGGCGACTACTGCCCGAACTTCTCTTTCGCCTTCAGGCGATAGGCGTGCAGAAGTGGCTCGGTGTAACCATTCGGCTGTTCACGACCTTTCATTACCAGATCCATGGCTGCTTTGAAGGCGATGCTGCCCTCAAAATCCGGCGACATGTTACGGTAAGACGGATCCTTGGCATTCTGACGGTCAACGACCGCTGCCATGCGCTTCATGGTCTCATGAATCTGCTCTTCGCTACAGATGCCATGATAGAGCCAGTTGGTCAGCAACTGTGACGCGATACGCAGTGTGGCGCGGTCTTCCATCAGGCCCACATCATTGATGTCCGGAACCTTGGAACATCCCACGCCGCTATCGATCCAGCGCACAACGTATCCAAGAATACCCTGGGCATTGTTATCCAGCTCCTGCTGAATTTCTTCGGCCGACAGGGACTTCGGATCATCCATAACCGGAACCGTCAGGATATCGTCCAGATTGGCGCGAGTTCGGCTTTCCAATTCTTTCTGGATGTCGGCAACGCTGACCTGATGATAATGAGTAGCGTGCAGCGTAGCCGCCGTTGGCGACGGCACCCATGCGGTATTGGCACCGGCCTTGGGATGACCAATCTTGGCCTCCAGCATCCCGGCCATAAGATCCGGCATGGCCCACATACCTTTACCAATCTGGGCAACACCACGGAAACCGGTCTCCAGACCAATATCCACGTTCCACTGTTCGTAAGCCTGAATCCACGCAGCCTGCTTCATCGGGCCTTTGCGGATGAACGGCCCCAGCTCCATGGAGGTGTGGATTTCATCACCGGTACGATCCAGGAAGCCGGTGTTAATAAACACGGCGCGTTCCCTGGCCGCATGGATACAGGATTTGAGGTTGACCGTGGTGCGACGCTCCTCATCCATGATGCCAACTTTCAGGGTAAAGGCCGGCAGACCAAGAGCGTCTTCCACGCGACCAAAGAACTCGTTGGTGAAAGCCACTTCTTCCGGGCCGTGCATCTTGGGCTTAACGATGTACACCGAACCGGTGGTGCTGTTCTGCAGTTTGCCGGAACCTTTCAGGTCATGAATAGCGATCAGAGAGGTCAGCAGACCATCCATCAGGCCTTCCGGTACTTCGCTTCCGTCTTTCAGCAGGATCGCCGGGCTGGTCATAAGGTGGCCAACGTTGCGCACAAACATCAGGCTGCGACCCTTGAGCACCCGTTCTCCGCCTTCAGGCTTGGTGTAGGTGCGATCTTCGTGCATCTTGCGGGTCATCTGCTGCCCGCCCTTCTCGAACGTTTCCTCCAGGTCACCCTTCATCAGGCCCAGCCAGTTGCGGTATGCCAGAGCCTTATCGTCTGCATCAACTGCCGCAACAGAGTCCTCGCAATCCATAATGGTGGTCAGGGCTGACTCCATCAGCACATCTTTTACGTGAGCGCCATCGTCTTTGCCAATCGGATGACTGGCATCGATCTGGATTTCGAAGTGCATGCCGTTCTTGACCAGCAGAACGCCAGTGGGCGCATCAGCTGCGCCGGTGTAACCAACAAAGCCGGACTCGTCTTTCAGGCCGGTAGAGTCTCCGTTCTGGAACTTGACCACCAGCTTGCCGCCGTCGACCAGATACTGGGCAGCATCCTTATGGCTACCTGAGGCCAGCGGAGCAGAGCTGTCCAGCAGGTTGCGGGCAAACTCGATTACCTTGGCACCACGTACCGGGTTGTAACCACGGCCTTTCTCAGCGCCATTTTCTTCGGAAATGGCATCGGTGCCGTAGAGGGCATCGTACAGACTACCCCAACGGGCATTGGCGGCGTTCAGGGCGAAACGGGCGTTCATCACCGGAACCACCAACTGTGGGCCAGCCATGGTAGCCACTTCCGGATCCACGTTAGAGGTGGAGATCTTGAAGTCGCCCGGCTCATCGACGAGGTAGCCGATGTCCTTCAGGAACGACTTGTACTCGGCCATGTCCAGCTTCCGACCCTTGTGGTCACGATTCCAGCTGTCCATTTTTTCCTGAATTGCATCGCGCTTGGCCAGAAGCTCTTTATTGCGCGGAGCCAGTTCGTGAACAATCTTGTCGAACTCACTCCAGAATTTGTCAGCGTCGACACCGGTACCCGGAATCGCTTCATTATTAACGAAATCGAACAGGTTCTTTGCGACCTGAAGGCCGCCGACTTGTACGCGTTCTGTCATCGTTGTCTGCCTCAGTGGGTTACTTTATTCCCTGCCCTTTCCGGCGGATTTTTCCGGACGGGCCTTGTAATTCGAGGCCGGTATTGTACGGGAATTTCCCTACAAGGTCATTCTCACGCTTACAATCCGACTTTTGGCGGGGCCAGGGTGTCATTAGCCCCGGCGCCAGCTGGTTCCTTCACGACTGTCGTCGAGAATGACCCCCTTTTCCGCCAGCTCATCACGGATGCGGTCGGCTTCCGCGAAATCCCTACTCTTCCGGGCATCAGCACGGGCCTGGATCATGGTTTCAATGTCTTCAGCGCTGAGTTCGCTGCCAGTATCAGCCTGGAAGAAGGCCTCCGGGTCCTGCTGCAACAGCCCCAGAACACCTCCGAGCCTGACCAGGACAGCTGCCTGCGCACTGGCCTCTCCGTCCCGACCGTCACGACGATACTGGTTGATGTCATTTGCGACCGCATGAAGCACCGCAATGGCACCGGCAGTGTTGAAATCATCATCCATGGCCTCGATAAATCGCCGGTCATGCTCGGTTTCCGCCACATCTTTGGCCGGCACCAGCCCACGTAATGCATGATACAGCCGGGTGAGCGTGCGCCCCGCCTCGGCGAGATTCTCTTCCGAGTAATCCACCTGGCTGCGATAGTGGCTGGAAACCAGGAAGTAACGCACCACTTCCGGCGCGTACTTTTCGAAAATCTCACGAATGGTGAAGAAGTTGCCAAGGGACTTGGACATCTTTTCCTTGTTCACCCGAATGGCGCCGGCGTGCATCCAGGTGTTTACAAAGGTATGGCCGTTGGCACACTCGGACTGGGCAATCTCGTTTTCATGGTGAGGGAACAGCAAATCCGGCCCACCGCCGTGGATATCGAAGGTTTCACCCAGGCAACGGTTGGACATGGCGGAGCACTCGATGTGCCAACCGGGCCGGCCATCACCCCAGGGAGACTCCCAGCTCACCTCACCCGGCTTGGCAGCTTTCCACAGCACAAAATCCGCCGGGCTGCGCTTGGCCTCCTGGACATCCACCCGGGCACCGGCCACCAGATCTTCCAGTTTTTTCTTGCTGAGCTTGCCGTAATCCGGGTAAGACTCCACGGAGAAATACACATCGCCATTATCCGCGGCATAGGCATGGCCGCTTGATACCAGCTTGTGAATCATCGCTATAATTTCGTTGATGTAATTGGTAGCACAGGGCTCTTCCGTCGGCGACAGAACCCCCAGCTTGGCCTCATCCTCATGCATGGCCTTGATCATTCTGGCGGTCAGGTCCGAATACACCTCGCCATTCTCGTCGGCCCTGCGCAGGATCTTGTCATCGATATCGGTAATGTTGCGCACGTATTGGACGTCAAAACCGCTATGGCGCAAATAGCGGGTGATCACATCAAACGCCACCAACACCCTCGCATGTCCGAGATGACAGTAGTCATACACCGTCATACCACAGACATACATGCGAACCTTCCCGGGCTCTATAGGTTTGAACTCTTCCTTCTGCTGACTAAGGGTATTGTAGATTCTAATCACGCTACGCTCGTTGTTTACCTGATGTGTCAAGTTTGGTGCAGGTCGCCGCCAGGCCGGAGCATCTATCCGGGACACGCCGTGAATACATCCCTGTAGGCTCCCCCTACTTTATTCGCGCCTTCCGCTATTACTTACTCTTTCCCCAGGAATCGCGGAGGGTCACGGTACGGTTGAATACAGGGCGGCCCGCAGTGCTGGTCAATTCCTGATCGCAGAAGAAATAACCCTCCCGCTCGAACTGATAAGGCAAGTCTGTTCGCGGTTTGGCCAAGCTCTTTTCTACCCTGGCGCCTTTCAGAACAACAAGCGACTCCGGGTTAATTGATTCTACAAAGTCGGTCTCTCTATCGCCGTCCGGCGATTCGTGGGTAAACAGACGGTCGTATTGATTGATATCCGTCTCAACGCTATCAGTCGCCGATACCCAGTGAACCACACCGTTCGGTTTATAACCTTCTGGATTCACGCCCAAAGTGCTGGGATCGTACTCGCACTTCAGCTCGACAATCTCACCACTGTCATCGCGAATAACCTCGCGGCAGGTCATCACATAACCACCACGCAGCCGAACCGCCTGATCCGGGGCCAGGCGCTTCCATTTGCGGGGTGGTTCTACCGCAAAATCTTCCTGATCGATATAGAGGGTCTGGCTCCAGGTGACTTCCCTTTCGCCCATGTCGGGGTTCTGCGGGTGCACCGGCAGCACCAGCGTCTCTGTTTTATCTTCCGGGTAATTGGTCAACGTCACCTTCAGCGGGCGCATGACGCACATGGCGCGGGGCGCACGGGTGTTCAGATCTTCGCGGATGGCGTGTTCGAGCATGCCCATATCCACGGTTCCGCCAGCCTTGTTGACGCCAATCATGTCGCAGAAGGTACGGATGGACTCCGGGGTGTAGCCACGGCGACGCATGCCTGAAATGGTGGGCATGCGGGGGTCGTTCCAGCCGTCTACGAAGCCTTCATCCACCAGTCGCCTGAGTTTGCGTTTGCTGGTGATGGTGTAGTTCAGGTTCAGGCGTGCGAACTCGATCTGCCTTGGCTGGCAGGGAGCAGAGATGTTTTCCAGTACCCAGTCATACAACGGGCGATGATCCTCGAATTCCAGGGTGCACAGGGAGTGGGTAATCCCCTCCATGGCATCGGAAATCGGATGGGTAAAGTCATACATCGGGTAGATACACCACTTGTCACCCGTCTGATGGTGATCGGCGTAGCGAATCCGGTACAGGATCGGGTCCCGCAGGTTGATATTCGGGGAGGCCATGTCGATTTTGGCTCGCAGCACCAATTCACCGTTCTGGTACTTGCCGTCGCGCATGTCGCGAAACAGCTGCAGATTCTCTTCCACCGGACGGTCGCGATAGGGGCTGTTCTGCCCCGGCTCTTTCAGGGTGCCCCGGTATTCAGCCATCTGGTCGGCGGTCAGCGCACACACGTAGGCTTTGCCTTTCTCGATCAGCTCAACGGCAAACTCGTAGATGGCGTCAAAATAATCCGAGGCATAGCGCACATCACCTGCCCACTCGTAGCCCAGCCAATGGACATCCTTTTTGATTGCGTCGATGTACTCCTGGGATTCCTTTTCCGGATTGGTATCGTCAAACCGCAGGGTGCACACGCCATCGAAGGTTTCGGCGATGCCGAAGTTCAGACAGATCGACTTGGCGTGACCAATGTGCAGGTAACCGTTGGGCTCAGGCGGGAACCGTGTCACCACCTTACCGGTGTGCTCGCCTTTGGCAATGGCGTCTTCGATAAGGCTCTGGATAAAGTTGTGGGCTTTCTTGGACTCGGCGCTCATACAATCTCAATCATAGGGTGTGGGTCTGAAACCGCGTATTATACTCACAAATCATTGCCTAACTCATGCACACGCACAAACTCTTCAGTACAATATCGACAACGATGCTTTATCTACCCATTTAAACAGGAAACCCTGATGATTCTGCTGAAAACTTCCCACGGTGACATCAAACTGGAACTGGACTACGACAACGCCCCGGAGACCGCGAAAAACTTCGAACAGTACGTTCGCGACGGTTTTTATGACGGGCTGATTTTTCACCGTGTAATCAGCAACTTCATGATTCAGGGCGGCGGTTTCGAACCGGGCATGACCCCGCGCAAGACTCGCGAGCCTATCAAAAACGAAGCCAACAATGGCCTGAGTAACATGCAGGGCACGGTTGCCATGGCTCGAACCATGGACCCCCATTCCGCAACAGCGCAGTTCTTCATCAATGTTGAGAATAACGGTTTCCTTGACCACACTGCCGAAAACGCAGAAGGCTGGGGTTACTGTGTGTTCGCCAAAGTGGCGGAGGGCATGGACACGGTCAACGCCATCCGCGGGGTGCGCACAACCATGCGTTCCGGCCATCAGGATGTTCCCGCCGACGACGTCGTAATTGAGAAAGCCGAAGTGGTAGAGGACGGAGGCGCGGCGTGACTACGCTGTTCATCTCTGACCTGCACCTGGAAGAGTCCCGACCAGACATCACCAACGCGTTCCTGCGGTTTCTAGGTGAAGAAGCCCGGGGTGTAGAGCAGCTCTACATCCTTGGCGATTTTTTCGAAGCCTGGATTGGTGATGACGAGCACACACCTCTTCAGGAACAGGTGGCCAAAGCCCTGCGAGCAGTCAGCGAGGCTGGCACCGAGCTGTTTCTGATGCACGGCAACCGGGACTTCCTGATTGGCGAGGATTATTGCAACCGCATCGGCGCTACCCTGCTGGACGACCCGACGGTAGTGAACCTCTACGGTACCCCTACCCTGCTGATGCACGGTGATAGCCTCTGCACCGCAGACGTGGAATACCAGAAGTTTCGCGCCAACATGCGCGACCCGAAATGGCAACAGATGATCCTCAACCGCCCCCTCTCGGAACGTCAGACCATGGCCCGGCAGCTGCGGGAAATCAGCATGGCCAAGAACAAGGGCAAGGAAGAGACCATCATGGACGTCACGCCGGATGAAGTCGTGAAGGAGATGGAAGCCCACAGCGTGCAGCGCATGATCCACGGCCACACCCACCGGCCGGCGGTTCACGAACTTGAAGCCAACGGTAAACCCGCCAGGCGCATTGTACTGGGTGACTGGGGGGAGAACGTATGGTGGCTGGAAGTAACTCCAGATCAACCACCAACTCTTCACAAGCGCCCTATCTAGTGCCCATCCAGAAACTCATAATTCATTGATTTCTGGTTAATATTATTGATCAGGCATAAAAAAATCCTCTTGGATCTGGTATGTTTTAAGCGCGAACCAAAACCACCAACCCAAGAGGATTCC
>NZ_JAMJPL010000011.1 GCF_023555055.1 Marinobacter sp. ATCH36 | reverse complement strand
GATCCAGTTTCCAGACAACCAGAACATCGTCCTTCCGCAGCGTACGGAGGCACTGCGACAACTCAGGTCGTTCTCGTAGCTTGCCGGTAAATTTTTCCTGGAAAACCTGTTCGCACCCTGCTTTTTCTAGAGCATCCACCTGGAGCTCTGCGTTTTGATCCTGAGTGCTGACACGTGCATAACCTATGATCATAAAAGGTACCATTTCTGGTCATAGATTGTTGTACGCGATTGTTGATCATCAAACAAGGCAAAATCGGGTTTTTTTAGGGGAAAGCCACGACGTCCAACAAACGACCGTTTTCTGCATCCATGAAAAGTAGGCGAGAGCCGTTGTAGATGACTTAAATTTTGATGAATAAATCGGCAAACCTTGGACAGGTCAGAGATAGCGCAGTGGACACCTTTAGCTTATGAGTGCCATCAAAGGGGTGTGAAGTCCAACGGTACGAAAACGTACGCTAAGAAATAGAGGGAAGGCAGGCTCCCCAAAATGACAAGATGGTCTGTTAATCGGTTGGCGGCCACTGCTGCGCAGCATGTAACACGCGCAGTATTCGTACCGTTAAGGCATCCTCTTGGTACACGAGGATATAGTTCGACCAGGCGACGAGTTCCCGGGTCCCTTCAACCCGACCATGTCGGCCTATTTTGGGGAACTCCGGCAGCTTTTCAGCTTTCATCTCAATGTCATCTTTTACGCGCTGTGCTGCATCAGGGTTGTCATCAGAGATGTAATCGACAATCCCTAACAGATCGGTACGAGCCAGTTCCAGCCATTCCAGTTCAGGCACGACGCTTCCTGTCGATTAACGCTTGTGCCTCATCCATTACCTGTTGATGAGGAACGGTAGGTCGCGTGTCAGCCAGGGCCTCTTTCACTTTGTCGCGGAACCAGGCGTCATGGACTTCCGGATCAGCCGTTAACCCAACGGGCAATCCGCCCTCTTTGGTTACGCGGGTTAGAAGGATGCGGACGGCATCTGATACCGTCAGGCCGAAGCTGGCGAGCTTTTCTGCTGCATCAGCCTTCAGCTCGTCGTCCACACGAACGTGCAGCATTGAAGTATGAGCCATGATTAATTCTCCGATTGTCATGTATGACTCTATTATGTATCTCAAATGAGATACAGTCAAGCTGTGGACATTGGCAAAATCACTGCGTTTGGTCAGATGCTCGTTACTGAAAAGTGACAGCCCTTCCAGCTTGGCACACGCTATCATAGAAGCGGGCCGGATTAACAAAACCCTGTACCTGTTGAACTACGTGGATGATGAAGACTACCGCCGCCGGATTCTGACCCAGTTGAATCGCAGGGAAAGCCGTCACGCGGTCGCACGGGGCCAACGTGGCGAAATTCGGAAACGGTACCGGGAGGGCCAGAAAGATCAACCTGGCGCGCTGGGTTTGGTGACCAGCGCCCTGGTGCTGTGGAACACAATCTACATGCAGGCCGCCCTGGATCACCTGAGACAACAGGGCGAGGACGCGAAAGAAGAAGACGAAGCCAGATTGTCGCCACTCAGCCATAAACATGTGAACATGCTGGGCCACTACTCGTTTACCCTGGCAGAGCAGGTGCTGAATGGCCAGCTAAGACCGTTGAAGCAGCCATCGGAGTTGGACGAATGGCCTTAGCGTACGTTTTCGTTCCGTTGGACTTCAAACCCCTTAATTGCGCATCCAGTACCTCCAGCATTTTTCTCTATAAAGTAGATCCTATTCAGTTGAAGACTACGCTGGATGAGTCTTCCTGGGAGACGATCAAGTCAGTGGCTGCGGAAATGCCGGGTGCCTCGCTCAACGAATCGCGATTTGGCTGTCTGGATATAACCTATTTCAGTGCCGTGTTTCATTTTCCGGATTACCTTGAGGTTCTTGTTCGCGAGGATCAAAGAAGTCTGGATGTTCGTTCCTAATCCCAGATTGGCCTCTTTGACTTCTTTGTCAATCGCCGTCGGATAGAGGCTTTGAGGCGAGGGCTCGCAGAACGTGGCGTTGCGGTAGGTACAGAGGAAAAATGTCGGAAACCGGGACTGAACTGTTAAGCGTTGGTATCGGCACTTGTGCATACGTCAGACCATCCGGTTAAACCAGAGGGCGGCCAGATCGTTTCGGAGTTCCGGGTTGATGCCCTGGGCCTTGAGAAAATCGAGAATTACTACCGCCATCGGCTCAATGATCAACCGGCTAAGGCCGGTGGATTCAAACGAACGGTGCAGGCCCTGCAATGAGTCGATTGCGGTAACCCGAGTGCCGGCTGCACCGTCTCGAAGCAGGTTCCGGATGTCCGAAATGTTTTCAATTGACGCCATATCTTCTGCGCTTAATTGTCCTCTGCCGAAACCGAGTAAAGAGGCGACTGCGCCGGCGGACTCCTGACGGGAAACGCCCAACTGCTGCTGTAGACCACTGGCCAGATCGAAGGGTTCGCCGGCTATTTCCAGCTCATCCTCCGGCATCGATTCGACGCGTTCGGTGTTGGTATTCAGCTGCTGGGCAGGGGCAGCGGAGCCCAGCAGATAAAAGCTGGACACGATAAGGAAATGGCGTACGAACCTGCTCATTGAAGACTCCCCCCCGGATCATGATCGTTCCCGGTGTATTCGGATTCCCGGGTCCGATGCTCTGAAAAGCCGTGACGTTGTGAATGCTGGAGCCAGTCTAGCGTCAACGTTCGACCCAATAACAGTGACAAAAAAGACATCCGGAACTCCGTGGTGGGGTCTGACCCCAATGTCTATGTCAGGCGCCAGTGACGGCACCCCAGATGCATGGATGATTCTTCAACGTCAGGAGGAACAATGGAATGTAGTGGTTGATTGATTTCGAGCGGACTTTTATATACTTGCGAATAACAGGTGTTATGTAAAACCAGGGTCCGCACCTGGGAAAACCAGCCCGACAAAACCCGCCCTTTGCGCTACCCTTGCCCGCTCAAATCGCCTATTTGCAGGGACAAAACCCCACAATGAGACTGGATCAGCTACGCCTGCTGTTTGAGGCCGGGGATCTGACCCGCGCCGAGATCGTCACCGCGCCCCTGGAGCCGGGGCCTTCCCCGCGCTGGTGCTGCCAGTTTCGCCGGCGAAACGGGGTCAAAGTCACCCTGGACCTGAACCGCAAACGCCAGGGCTCGGATCAGGTGCGGATCTTCAACAGTCTCGATGCGGCTTTTTCCGCGTGCCAGGCGGTGGGGTTTCGAGCGGTAACCGCGTATCAAAGCTGAGGCTATTCCTGGAACACGTCTGCGTGCGTGCCGGTATGGGACAACGGCAATTCGTCTCCGACCACTCTGTGCAGCGGCAATCAATCCGGCTTTGTGCGCGCGTCCTGGTAGCCCCTCCAGTTGCCCACCTCGGGTAATGGCGTCTGATGAATCGGCAGACTGAGCAGCGATTTCAGCTTTCTCAGTTCCTGGTTTCTTTTTCGGCCTTTTTGTCTTTGAGGCTCGAACTCCCCCTGATATCCGGTATCCTCATTGAGAGTCTTGCCATCCTGGCAAGCATTAGGTTGGTTGTTTTGTTTCCTGGGTCACTTTCCAGCTTACCCGAGCCTTTCGAGGTTCGGTTTTTTTTCGTTAAGGCCGTCACAAATACGGTGGGAGCTGGGGTGTGGAGCCCAATCGTACGAAAGCGCACGCTAAGAAATAGAGGGGGCCCGAAGCCCCCTGAAAATGACAAAACGCTCTGCTAATCGGTTGGCGGCCACTGCTGCGCAGCATGTAACACGCGCAATATTCGTACCGTCAAGGCATCCTCCTGGTACACGAGGATATAGTTCGACCAGGCGACGAGTTCACGGGTTCCTTCAATCCGGCCAAGTCGCCCTATTTTGGGAAACTCCGGCAACTTTCCAGCTTTCGACTCAATGTCATCTTTTACGCGCTGTGCTGCATCAGGGTTATCATCAGAGATGTAATCGACAATCCCTAACAGATCGGTACGAGCCAGTTCTAACCACTCTAATTCAGGCACGACGCTTCCTGTCGATTAACGCTTGCGCCTCATCCATTACCTGTTGATGAGGAACCGTAGGTCTCGTGTCAGCCAACGCCTCTTTCACTTTGTTGCGGAACCAGGCGTCATGGGCTTCCGGATCAGCAGTTAACCCAATAGGTAATCCGCCCTCTTTGGTTACGCGGGTTAGAAGGATGCGGACAGCATCTGACACCGTCAGGCCAAAGCCGGCGAGCTTTTCTGCCGCATCAGCCTTCAACTTGTCGTCCACACGAACGTGCAACATGGAAGTATGAGCCATGATTAATTCTCCGATTGCCATGTATGACTCTATATTGTATCTCAAATGAGATACCGTCAAGTTATGGACATTGGCAAGATCACTGCGTTTGGTCAGATGTTCGTTACTAAAAAGTGACCGTTAGCCATAAAGTGTTAATATATTTTTGAGTATATGAGTAAAAGAGTAAAAGAGTATATGAGTTTTTGAGTGTTTTGGTCGGATAACGGCCTGGTCGTTTCGGATTCTGCTTGAATTTATACAATCCTGACTGAGTCCCAGCGGAGTTGACTGAAATAAACTGATTAGCCTGGCCCACTCAAACTGAGATCTAGCGATCGTTCTCTTCAAGGCGCTTAAACCTAAATTCATACAGAATTTCTAACAATATAATTTAATCATTCACCTATTTACTCAAATACTCATTTACCCATTGATTCACTAAGTCGTTAATTTTTCGACCTTCTTGCGCTGCTTTCACCTGAAGCTCGTGGTAAACAGATGCGGGAACGTTAGCATTCAGGCGCTTTGCCGGCTCTTTACGCACATCATCAATGGCAGCTGTTTTGCCTTGGCTGTCCTCTCGATCCCGGCGAGTTTTTGGCTTAAGCATTGAGACACTCCTTTATCTCATCGCGGATTGCCATAATTTCTCTAGCTGCCTCACTTCCTGACTCAATGAAAACGGTTTTCCCTTCAGCCGCTGTCGTTGGGTAGGCGACCCGCTGTGTCGTCGAAGATTTGAATACAGGCAGATCATAGCCATCCAGGGCATCCAGGATTTCTTTACCAAGCTTCGTATTTTTGATGGCACGGCTGACTACAAAGGCTGCTTTAGGCTTGCCGTCGGTAACATCCTGACGTGCCTTGATCACATCAACGAGATCTGCGGCAGCCCAGATATCATAAGGAGAGGGTTGGCAAGGGATGATGACCATATCAGCGGCTTTCACAGCTGCAGCCGCTAGGCGGGCAATTTGGGGAGCGCCATCGATCACCACATAGTCGTACCCGGACGATATAGCAGCCAGGTCTTTCGGCAGTGTCTCACGGTCGAGACCTACAACAGGAATGACCCCGCCCTCATTCTCCTCATTCCAATCTCTCGCAGAACCCTGGGGATCCGAGTCAACGAGCAGAACTTTATGGCCTTCAAGCTGGAGCGAGTGCGCCAGGTTAATAGCAATGGTGGTCTTGCCTGAGCCACCTTTCTGGTTCAATACAGCGATAGTTGGCATCTCAGAACCTCAAATGAGTAATTGAGTAATTGAGCTTATACTCAGAAATTATTTGAGTAAATAGGAGAACGCTTATACGGACAAAAACAGGGTTGGCCGGTTTTTTGAGTTCTTGGATGTGCGGGCACTATTTTTTTCACAAAACCGGCTTTTAGCCGCCTAACCCTGTTTTTGTCCGTGTATTACTCAGACGAGGAAAAAAAAGCTTAAGCAACCGACCTTCGATTCAGTCGGCTCAACGCCATCTCGTACGTCTCGCCGGGCCGAGCTAAACTCGGATTCTTATTCAGGTCAGCCTGAGTATATCGGTTTCTTTTAACCTCTGAATCACCAGCAGAATCTTTTTTCTGGAACGTGAAAACCAGGTTTGTGATCGACCTCCCGGACTTTGTCTGAGCGTATTTGACTTGATAGGGCGTTTTCTCATTGATTTGGCGTACGGCAGGATCGATTACACGCTTTTTCAGATCGTAAAGAGCTCCATATTTATCCCCCAAATCTAACCAGCGCCTTAGATCCTCAATCGCTATGTTGCGCTTTCCAAACTCTCGATACTGGATCAGGAGCTCGTATAGACGGTAGGCATGGGCGCTAGTGAGCTGAATGACCTCAGCTAGTGCATAGCTAGTAAAATGGGAATTCAATTGGTTGAGGTAGGGGATGATGTCCTTTGAAAACCGGAGCTTGATGATTCCCTCATCATCTGAATAAATAGCAGACTGGATCCATCGAGTTTTCAGTTTCTTAGTCGAGCCTTCACGACCATTAGGTGGCTTTTCTATGACGATAGAGCGTTCATACAGATGATTCACTGCTTCTTTCAGGTCTGTATAGATAGCTTTAGATTTAGTTCCAGAGAGCTCCCGGAGCGTGTTTACATTGAGCTCGTACATCACATCGTCGCTGACAACCTGGTCTCGACGTATCTGTGAAATGGCAGCCAAGATAACGCGCTGCTCCATCACCGAGAGCCTGTAGCTTGCTTCGATAACTGCGTTAGACTTTACAACCAATCCTTTGCTCATTATCAACCTTATACAGACAAGTATATTTTTGTCAGTATATACCCTGTTTCTGTCCGTTTAAAGACCCTGTTTATGTCCGCGTCCCACCCCGAATTTGTCCGTTTTTCACCCTGTTTCTGTCTGCATATCACCCTGTTTATGTCCGTATATAGAACCGTAGAATATTGTTTTTATTGGTTTTTACAGAGACGAAAAGGTAGTAAAGGCTTTAAAGGTTATAAAAGGATTAAAAAGAAAATAATTTCTTCTATCTTTGAGAACTTGCGAACAGAAAAAAACGGAAAATAATTTTGAACGTCAAAGTAGCGGAAAAGCACGCCTTTACTGCAAAAAAAAGGAAAGATGCTTGGTAAGCTCAAAAACAAAACCCGCGGTTATCAAGGCGGCAATCTCTCACGTGGGTTCTAAGTAAAGAGAGGACTGAGTTAACCGACCAACTCAATCTTTTCAATCCAGGCTGCCTTCAAAGCCTTATTGCTCTAACGACCTTACGGCAGGGCTGATAATTTGTCCCAGTACTACAACGAGCCGTATGGGGTATATACAAGCTAATCCTCCATGACTTAGAAGTTGGTTAATCTTTGATATTGATTGTCCAGGAGCAGCTCTTGCCTGGGACAACACTCACCTACGTCATGGGCTCGATGCGCCTGTTCTCATCGGGCACCACGACTGCCAGAAGCCAATGCGCTACCTTGCAGCTGTCGAAACGGCTATGCAGGCTAAGCTGGAAGCCGAATTCGGCTATTCCGGGCTGATTACCAAAAACCCAATGCACAAAGCGTGTACGAACATTCTGGCACTCTGTGGGTGGCCTGTACTGCTTCGATGACCTATCAAGGTGACTTGAGCTGCCCAAGTTATCATTAATGCGAAATCACTCAATTGAGAGTATGAGTAAATGAGTAATTTTAAAGATCCTCAACGAACGCCGATAAGTGCTCTGCTGATGGCTAAGGCTGTGTTTAAATCTCGAGGATAGGCCATGAAATGGTTAGAAAGTCCAATTAAGGCGTGGAGGGGAAGTTCCAAGTCAACTGTCACTCCTGAAGGCTGTGAGCAGGCTCTTCAGATTCTCAAGGGGTTGCAAACTGGCGACTTTAGCTAAAATTATCCTTCAAACCGCCGGTCTTGCAAATAGCTCCGTCCCAACTTGGCTCTGCCGACAGAAACGCCACAGAGCTGTCGGCAGAGCAGGTCTCTCAAATTCCATAACGATTACTCTTTGAAACGTCCTAATGGCAACCCCGATATCAAGAGCACGAGCCAGTCCAGGCTAACCACTTCTCATTATGGGCAATGAATTTTCTCGAACCTCTACTCTTAGCATTTTCTTTCCTCTAAAACATATCGTTCAGAACCAAACCTATTAGGCAATAAACGGGGGATCTATCTGATACCCCAGTCATCCAGGTAGAACAGGCCAGCATCAATTTATTTTCTCTGCACCTTTCAGATTTATTTGTTTATTAGTTCGTTTATTTGTTTGTTAGTTTCTTTATTTGGTCTATAATGGTGTTAACAGACATTGATTGAGGATTCGAGATGCGACCACCTGAGATAGAAGACGACAAGATCATCGAGGCGGGCAAGCAACTGCTCGAAGACAGCCGGCGAGTAACAGGCTTCGCCTTGAGAAAGATTATTGGCGGCGGGAACCCCAGCCGCCTGGTTCGAGTTTGGGAGGACTACAAGCGCTCTCAGGAAGTGGTCGATAGTGAGCCGGTTCAGGAACTCCCTATGGAAGTGGAGGAAGCGCTCAATGAAATGACAGGGTCTTTCCTGGAGCAGGTGCGGAGTCTGGCTCAGAACCTCAACTCCCGCGCGGTAAAAACGGCGGAGCGCCGAGTCGCAGAAGTCATTCGTTCTGCCAAAGAACAGCAGGAAAATGCCGAAGCAGAGCTTGTGGATGCGGCCGCTACTGTCGAAGACCTGGAAGAACAGCTGGGATTTGTGAGAGCAGAGGGGATTAAGTCTCGATCTGAACTTACAAAATCTCAGGAGGAAGTGGACGCGCTTCGGAGTAAAGCAGCCGAATTGGAGCGTGACCTGGCGGTTAGTCAGGAAAAGTTATCAAAAGAGCGTGAGCAGCGAGAATCCGCCGAATCTTCTCTCAAAGAACTCCATAGCCGGAACGCAGATCTTCAGCGAGATAAAGAGGATCTTCGCCAGGAACGCGATGAGTTCAAAAAGGAATTGTCACAGCTCAAAAAACGGGTCGACAGCGTCGAGGCTGAGCGGGATACCCTAGTGAAAGAACAAGATGAATCTCAGGCTCAGCTTGCAGTTCAAAACGAACAACTGGATTTGGCGCTGAAACAAATTGATCGGCTTAAAGCCGAGAGTGATGAGGCCAAACAAAGTCATGCAGAGGCGGCAAGGAAAAGCTTGGAGTTTGAGGTTCAGGCTGGGCATTACAAGGAGCAGCTAGACCGCTTAATGGGGAGGTTTTCTATCTCTGAGTCCGAGGTAGACTTGAAAAAGAAGAAGTGAATATTAACTCATTTGAGTAAATGAGAGATTGAGTAAGTTATGTCAGCGCTTCGGTGGGAAACGCCAACTCGGTTCTATCGGGTTACCGTACAAAAAGATCTGTTTGGAGGTCTTTCGGTGCTGTGTGTCTGGGGAAGCAAAACCAGTCGGCACGGTCGTTCCAAGCTCATACCTTGCTCAGATGTCAAAAGCGTGAAGGTGGCCATCCGAAAAATTGCACGACTCCGTCGACGGCACCAGTATGAGTTTTGCCCCTCGAAATAGTCGAGGTAGCCGAGGTAGCCGAGGTAGCCGAAAACGGGAAACGAACAATGTGGATTCCAGTCTGATCCTGCGAATGGATCCTGTCACACAGCCGACGGCTGGGCAGCGTGTAATCACGATGGGTATCAGCGATCGCGTGTGTTTTTGTATGCGTAATAGCTTGGACCACGACCCTCATCGAGAACGACCTGATCAGCGAACTTGGGTAATGTTTTGACGTAGTAAAGTTCACCGTTTTTTATCGCAGGCTTAAGGTACCCGTCTAACACTATTGTTTCCCTGAAGACATAATCGCGTCCATATCTTTTCTTTTGTACATGACCAAGGTCTTCTAGAAAGGATATAGCGCGATCAAAGCCCTCTGTGCTTCGGATATCTGGATGTGAATATTGCTTTATTTTTGACATAACGAACGTATATTCATCGCCTGTCCCCGCGCTGAGGTCACCTTCTTTTTTGTCCCCACGGTTACGAATGGTATAGATCATTTTATCGGCAAGCGTGACAATCTCTGGCTCTTGGGCTAATTCTCTCATGTAGTGCCCAGAAAAATGGCGCACCAGCGAGGTCGCGTTCACAAGGTCTTTCTCTGTAATTTTAACCTCTTCGTAGCTGTCGTTCTCAAACGTATGAAGAAGGGCGGCAACGCGGGATATGTTATCCATTAACTTTTTGGCGTGCCCCTTTTCAAGCATGTACGCACGTCCGTTTTGTTCTTCCTCCTTGATTTTTTGGTAGATTTTTCTCCAGGTTTCGGTAGCGGTCCCATTGAATTCTAATGCGGTGCGTGGCTCTCCTGCTTGGCAAGCAGAAATCGACGCACTTAGTCGTTTGAGGGCTCTTTCATGAAATTGCTTCATGTCATCACCTGGAGAGCGTTCACTTAACGTCGTTTGACTGCTGGGCATCGGGTTGGAAATCAGAAACCTGGCAAAAAATCCGCTCTCATAAGCGTGTTGGCCACGCTTGTTTTCCATGAAGCGTTGAAAGATAGCAGGCTGCATCATGAGATTTACGGACAGGCGTGCGTTTGTCAGCAAGAAGCTGTCACTTGTTCGTCGATCGACCGGAATATCGGATCCGCTCCATAGAGAATTGAATTGGTTAATGTCATCAAAGGCAGGCCCCATCAAAAGAGAACCGGCTTCGTCTGAAAGAAAGTAGCCAAGAGGAAGGTTCTCATACAGGCTGTGTAGAAGCGCACTGGGTGTGGCTCTTTCGTAAATGAAACGGTAACTGAGAGGGCGCTCAGGCTTTTCTTTATCCAGGTCGTGGAGCGCCTGTTCAGTGGCCGCCGTTTCTTCGCCTTCGGCGTAGAGTTTGCTTAGCGCCTTGTTGAGTGTTTTTTCCTTTTGTTTCCAGATGTCCAGGTTTCGCTGGTAGCGCTTGACCTCCTCCTGACGATCCTTGTCTTTTTGCTTCTCAAACTCGCGTATCGGTCGACTGAACTCATTGTCTAGGGAAGTCTTGCCCTCACTGACACCAGCCAGCGTCATGATCATGAGTGAGGTCGGCACCGTGTGTCCGTTTGGATAGGCCACATCAACAAGCCCTTGACAGCATGCGGCGACAACGCCGAGTGCAGAAGCCACGGCCATTTCATAATCCACTTGAACGAAGCGACTTGCCTCTAGAGTCGCGTTTTCGAACAACTTGCCTTCACGATAGTGCGGGCATGACTCATCGCCAGAGGGCGGTGTAAATCTTTGGTCGGCGTGCTCATCATCGCTATGCCCTTCGGTTGCTTCGTCGGTGCCTGCATCGTAATTAATCATTTAGTATCCATAAAAACCTGCTAATTTTGCTAATACTAGCAGGATTAGCAGGTTTTTAAGATGCTTTATATTAAAAATACGGATTGATGCTGGTTCCGGTGGACTGAGGGCTAGCTTTCATCCGGCGTTTTGAACGATGCCACTTTGCTGAGACTGAAAGGTTTTGGCTGATTCAGTTTTCATTATCGTCGGTGCGGGTGCAGGCTGATATCACGACATCTTGTTCCAGTGCGTCGCCACCCACCGCCGAATCAAGGTCGTACCTGGGGCTTCGGGCATCCGCCGAAACTGCAGCCATTCTTCTAATGTGCGTCTCGGCACTCCGATTTCTTCGGCCATTTGTCCCTGAGTAATTTTGCGTAATTTGCTCAGAGCTTTGGCATCCCGGATCAACCGACGTTTGGACTCATAGCGTTCCATGGCGACCAGTCGGGGATCGTCTTCGGGTTGGTTCGTTTGAGAGGCTGATTCAGGTTTGCCTGTCCTTTGCCAGGGCAATGGGCCGGGTCTTGCGGAAGGGGATCCTGTGGACGTTTCTGAAACGTTTGGCGTGGTGTGTCGAGCATAGTTAAAAGGGTTCATCATAAGGCTCCTGATGGATCAACAAAGGCCTGCCGAAACAGGCAGACCGTTATGCCCGCAGCGGGAAATGGCCCGGCGTTTGGTGTCGCTGACTCGATTTAGGCGGGTTTTTTCCGTGGCTGCGGGGTCATTCCATACTATTGGCCTTTATTACGAATCGTTTGCCAGGATCAAATCCCTACTTTCCCATCAGGCCAGGCCATCGCCGATTGCCGAGGGCGACCCATGCGAGGCCCCTGCGGTAAGACCGGTTTACGGCTGGTCTGAAAAGTCCTGCCGTAAACCAACATGGCAGCGTATTCGTCGATCTTGGTCAGGTACTTAGCCAGCCAGTAAAGTCCGCGCTTCTTTTCGAAATCATGGTAGTCAATGCACCCCATGGCGTTGTCGCAATAGCTCTGCTGAGCATCAAGATTGCAGTTCCAGTAACGGCCTTGCCCCCCGGTCATTGCGTTGGTCCACATTTCACCAATGAGACGAGCCTGAGTAATGTCCTCCCGGCACTGATGACCGTCGAAGAAAAAGATGAAGTGGTAGTGGAACCCTTTCTTGGGTTGCCACTCCAGTTTCCAGGCGTAGCCCAAAAGGTGATCGAACAGTGGATGGGTGTTAAAGGCGTGGCAAAGCTGCTTTCGGTGGTAACGGGCTGTTTCGTAATCGATGTAGGGGCTGTCGAACTCGCTATAGCCCAAGTCTATCCGAACAACCATTAAGCGGCTGTAGCACTCAAAGAGGGCCTCCATCAGCTCACACAGGCTCGTGTGGTTCTTTCGGCTGTTGCGCCGGTTACGATAACACTCGGCGGTAAAGTCCGGTTGCTGCTGACTCTGATACCAAGCGTCCAGTCGGAGATTGAGGTCCAAGACCATCTGTTCTGCAATTTCACGGCTCAGCACAGGTGGTTGATAAAAACCCGCCTCGTGCAGGTACGCACAGTCGCCAAAAGCCAACAGGAAGCGTGTAGCGTAGGGGCTGGGTCGATAGTGCTGACCAATATCTGTTTTATGAAACATGGTCACTAATACAGTGAAAAGTGTGGTCAGTGTCTCTAACAACGGATCTGGGGCTAACACAACGGCCTCTGAGCCGAAGGCGTCTGGCTTAATAAGTCGCTGGTGATCAAGAACCGGCTTTGCATTAGCCAGAGCTTTCAATTGTTGGTCGACCCAAATCAGGTCGTTGCGCCAGTGGTAATCTGAGGGCATCGTAATGGGCTGACCCAGGGCATTGGTAATGATTTCACCGCCATGTAATCCGCCCAACCAGTCCAGCATCTCTTCGTCGGTCGGGGTATCGTCGTAAGTGTATGGGTTCATGAGATTTCTCCAGGTAGGAAAGGTACTGAGCGTTGTGCTCGTACCATCTCCTGGGCCTGTAAGAAATTACGTCACTGCCGGTATGCCGACCTCTGGTGAGGTTCGCTGAATTCGCTCACTTGATGGATCCGGTTGATGCTGGGCTTTGTCTTTGTACCGGTGAACGGGGAGATCCTTTGGGGGATCTCCCCTCTGACTCTTTGATGTCTAATGGCAATGACATAGTAAAGGCGAGTCTATCTCCCTATCTGCTTATGAGAGTCTGTCTGGGCTTTCACTTCGTGAGCCCTCTATCACATAGATACTCTACAGCCTCTCTAAAGGAGGCTGACTACCCAATAACATACAAAGCCAAAGTCGCAGGCGCGCACATTCCCGGCGAGCCTGGGCAATGGATTTTTATTGGCCAGGGGAATCGCTGGTTAGGCGGCATTAGCGGTCAAAAAAGTTAGTGTTCATGGCCTCAGTCTGCTTGCGGGCTTGTTTGGCGGTTTTACCGATTCGATCCCAGCGATTTTCAAACCTATATCACCACTGTGAACCAGGGCACTGACAGTGCCTTCCTTTCCCCATTCACAGAGGTAATTCCAATGTCTGAAAAATGCCCCAACTGCCTGTCCGTCCGGATCGGTAAGAACAACTACGGCAAGAAAACCGCGGGCGTAGTCGGTGCGTCGGCCGGGACTTATGGCGGCTATGCCGCTGCAACGGCTGGCGCGAAAGCCGGTGCCGCCCTGGGAATCGTCGGCGGTCCAGTAGGCGCGACTGTCGGCGGTATTGGTGGTGCCGTTATCGGTGCGCTGCTGGGTGGTGCGACCGGCGCTTCCGCTGGCGTGATTCTGGGCGATGTCCTGGATGACCGTGTGCTCGACAACTACCGCTGCCTCGACTGCGGCTATGCCTTCAGTGTCGACCCCGACTCGTCAGACGACACCCGCTAATTCCCCCCGCGCTATTCAAAGGAGAACAACCATGGCTCATCTCATCGAGCAAATGGCCTACGTTGGCCAAACCCCGTGGCATGGCCTGGGGAATGAACTGACCTCAAATCAGCCGCTGGAAGTATGGGCAAAGCAAGCCGGTCTGGACTGGCAGATTCAGGAAAGCCCGGTCCGCTATGTCACCAATTCGGGTGGCACCCTGGGTGAGATTCTGTCCTACCCGGATTCGAAGGTGCTTTACCGCTCGGATACACGGGCACCGCTATCGGTGGTCGGTAACCGCTTCAAGGTGGTTCAACCAGAAGAAATCCTGGAGTTCTATCGGGATCTGACGGAGGTATCCGGTTTTGAGCTGGAAACCGCTGGTGTGCTTAAGGGCGGTCGAAAGATGTGGGCACTGGCCCGTACCGGGCAGTCTGGCATGCTCAAGGGCAATGACCAGACTAATGCCTACGTGCTGCTGGCCACCGCCTGTGATGGCACCATGGCAACCACCGCTCAGTTCACCAGTATCCGGGTGGTGTGTAATAACACGCTGGCTGTTGCGCTGAAGGGCTCTAATGCCAACGCCGTCAAGGTGAAGCACAACACAGCGTTCGATGCGGACCTGGTTAAGAAGCAACTGGGCATTTCCGTCTCCGCCTGGGACGACTTCATGTACCGGCTGAAGACCCTGAGCGAACGAAAAGTGAAAACCACCGAAGCCAGAAACTACTTCCTCAAGGTGTTCACTGACGATTCCGGTACCGGGGTCGGCAAAACCAACGAACGCTCCATGTCGAAGGCTCTGGGTCTGTATGAAGGCGAGGGCATAGGTGCCAATCTGGCATCCTCAGAGGGCACGGCCTACGGCCTGCTTAACGCTGTGACCGAATTCATCGACCACCAGCGCCGCGCCAAAACCGTGGACCACCGGCTGGATTCGGCCTGGTTCGGAACCGGTGCCGCCGTTAAGAACCGTGCATTAGAGCAGGCCATGTCACTTGTGGCCTGAGCCAACCCTACAAATCTCAAAACCGCCATAAAGCCCACCGGAGCCTGATGCTCTGGTGGGCTTTTTTTATGTCTGGAGGAAAAACCATGGGCATGAGTGCAAACACCCTTCAAAAACAACGACCGGCCTTGCGCCTGGTCTCCACCAAAGGCCTCAGCCGGGATGAATGGCTGAAAGTCCGCAAGCAGGGCATTGGCAGCAGTGATGCAGCAGCAGCGGTGGGTCTGAACCCGTATCAATCCCAACTGGAACTGTGGATGGTCAAAACCGGCAGGGATTCGGGCTTGCCGAAACCGGATTCCGACGATCCGACTTCACCGGTCTACTGGGGTCAAGTCCTGGAACCGATTGTAGCCGAACAGTACAGCCAGCAAACGGGCCGCAAGGTGCGCCGGGTGAATGCGGTATTGCAGCACCCAGATCCCGAAAAGCACTGGATGCTGGCCAACCTGGATTACTCCGTGGTGGCCGGTGACGACGTGCAGATTCTGGAGTGCAAAACCGCTGGTGAGTTCGGGTCACGTCTCTGGAAAGAGGGCGTGCCGGATTACATCCAGTGCCAGGTTCAACACCAGCTGGCCGTTACCGGCAAACAGTCGGCAGACGTCTGTGTGTTGCTGTGCGGTCAGTCATTAAAGATCTTTCGCATCGAGCGCAATGAAGAGCTGATTGAATCTCTGATGGTGCTGGAGCGCCAGTTCTGGGATTTCGTGGAAACGGATACGCCACCACCCGTTGACGGTACTGATTCTGCCGAGCGTGCCTTGCGCCACCTGTACCCGGTGGACAGAGGGGAGACCCTGGACTTCAGCCAAAGCAAGGAACTGTCGGATGCGTTCGACGAGCTACTGGCCATCCGCTCGGAAATGGAAAGCCTCAAGTCCACCGAATCTCACCTGAAACAGCGAATCGAGAGTCAGATGGGCGAGGCATCAAAGGCAACCTTCCCCAGTGGCAGCGTGAGCTGGAAACGCAGCAAGGATTCCGTCGGGCTCAATGTGAAGCAGTTATTGAAAGATCAGCCAGGGCTTCTGGATCAATACCCACTCACCAAGCCGGGGAGCCGGCGATTCCTCATTCAAGCATAAAACCCCCATTGGCCACGCGGGCGTGACGAGTGCCCCGTGGTCCTTTTTCTCAGGAGAGACATCATGATTAAAGGTTTAGCCATCACGCCTCCCGTGTTGGGGCGTATCAGCATCGGTCGGGTAGTTGAAAAGAACGGTATCCGATTACCTCAGAAAGATGATCAATTCACCATCACCTCCCAGATCCAGGAGAAGGACGCCGGGTGGCTGTTGCATCCCATGGATGAAGAGCTCCGGAAGGACGCGCCAAACGGCAAACTGCGAACCATACCGGTCCGCATGCTGTTCAACGATGCGGATCTGAATCTGCGGGCTGAGTACACCATGTTCGACCGCAAAAGCGGGCGGCCCATATGTGTCGGTAATGGCGACACCTGTAAGCGTCTGACGCAATCAGGCGTGCAGTCTTTGCCATGCCCGGGGCCGACGTTGTGTGAATACGGCAAGGGTGGTTTGTGCAAGCCCTATGGCCGTCTGAACGTCAAGGTCGGTGACGATGATGATCTCGGCACTTTCATCTTCCGCACGACCGGCTACAACAGTATTCGAACCCTAGCAGCCAGACTGAGCTACTACCAGGCAGTCTCTGGTGGTCTGCTGGCGTACATGCCGTTGGAATTGAAGCTGAGGGGTAAAAGCACGGCACAGAGCCACCGAACGCCGATCTACTATGTGGACTTGGTGATCAAGGAGGGACTGTCACTGCAGGAAGCGGTAGCCGAGGCGAGGGAAAAGGCTACGCAGGTAAAGGAGGAGGGCGTTGATCAGGCTGCGCTGGATGCGGCGGCGGCCAAGGGATTTGGCAATGCGCTGTTTGAATACGATGAGGATGAGGCGAGTCAGGTGGTTGAGGAGTTTTATCCACCGACGAAAAATGAAGACGAGGGGACGGTGAACAGTTCCTCTGTTGTATCAAAGCTACAAAGCAACCTCGCACCCGCCACATCAGCTTCCAGATGAAATTTAACGAGTGGTCCTGCATGGGCCACTCGTCTGGATCGATGTGTGTTTATTTTTTGGTTGCGAGGGGGTGCCCTGAAGTAAAAGGTAGACTCTGGTCCGTTCAGCTGGTAACGAACTATGGTTTGATCTAACTTGCTGAATAATAGAACCTTTGAAATCCGTCAAGAATCGGGCGATTACTTTTTTACCATGCGTATTCCGGACCAAGGTTGCCACTGATTCCAGACGAAGCCTGCCACCCATTCCACGCGAAAGCTGCCACTGATTCCACGGCAAAGCTGCCACCCTGGCAGGCTGCCTGACTCTCCTCATCAAAGCCGCGTGACGCGGGATAACTTAACGGTACTCTGATCCTTTTCATCCGGCGAAGGCCAGATGCCCGCGAAGAGGTTATCCATGTTATGTTCCCAACTCGGTTATGTTCCGTTTCCCGCAGAAGACCTTGAAATCACAGGAAGGCGCCCTTGCTGTGGGGCACATAACGATCACAGAGATTCCAGTCATTGCAGAACATCACTGTGAAGAATGTGGCAATCCGATTATTAGGAAGGCTCGCGCACCCGAAAACCGTAAGCGCCTTCGACTCCATCAAAACGGCGCCGAATTCGTGATTTATAATGACATCCGTTAGCTCTCGGTAGCCTTTTCCTTTCGGCACCTGTGGAGAACGATGAGCACCCAAAGGGTGTAAGCTGTCCGTAAGCCAGATTGCGAGGTGTTCTTGCTGCGCTCCTTCGTTGGAATCAAATAGATCAACAGGGGTGGCAACACCCTGGACAGTGACATACTGATTTGAAAAGCTACTCCAAGAAGCGGTAGTGGGCAGATTTATCACGAGAAAATCGGAATGCGATTGCCCCTCGTGGTGTGGCCTATCGAGAATAACTGAAACACCCGTTTTGATCACCGTATCATCCACTGGCCCAGTGGTAATGAATGCCCTCCAACATCATCCTCACTGCGCACAGGCATCCGTGGCGGCAGAGGTCCAAGCCACGTTTAAAGCTAACTCATTGAAGAGGAATATTTGACACGGCCCGCCTTGTGTTAGCGCAGCTAAGGAAGCGCTGATTAATTAAAAAAGACGGCAACTAATCGCAAACCTATGGAATTCGCTTTGCGTTATCATCTATTTTCTCGCTCAGCATCTAATAGTTCAATTTTATCGACTCGTCTGCTCCATGATCGTTCCTAGTCGATTCGATTATCGGAAATTTGTTTTTACCAAATCAGAGACTCAAGCTGAATTGATCAGCGTTTCCCTTGGTGCAGAACCAACTGGCAAGTTTCTGGCTTCTGGTTGTCAGTATTTGACAGATAGCTGGTGCCTTGCCACACTTGATAAGCTCAGAGTTGCAGAGGGACTGCAAGCGTCCTTGGCAGCTCACCCACTAGCCGAAGCGCGGATGGACGCCCAACAAGATACGGCCTCCGAGGGAGCAATCTTTGCGCCACTCGTTGGACTCGTGACAGAAGTGCGCGCGTGGCCGGGGTCGCAATCTTTTCCTGCGCCATGGCAACTGATGCAAAACACCAGGGTATCCGGGTCAATACGCTGACCCCCTTGATCGTGGATCGTGCGCGACACGCGCTTTATGACAAAGTTATGCAGGATCCCTTTGCCTCAAAACTCTTTGGCAAAGCCGAAGCCATCGCGCATCTTGACGTGACGGAAGTTCATAACATCGCTGGATTGGCCATATTTCTGGCCAGCCCAGATCTCCGGGCAATCCATTTTCGTGACTGGTGGCATAACAGCCATTCGAAAGGACCATTATGACAACACAATTCTCGACAGCCCACGACAGCCCGGTGTTCTTTGACGAAACTCACCGAATGCTTCGCACCCAAGTGCGCCGTTTTGTTGAAACTGAGATTAAACCTAACGCCGACTTATGGGAACGAGAGGGCTCCACGCCGCGCAATGTGCTGCGCAAGATGGGGGAATTGGGCTTTTTTGGTATCCGCTACCCCGAGGCGCTGGGCGGATCGGAGCTCGACGAACGCGCAACCGTGGTCTGGGCAGAGGAGCTGGGGATGTCCACCTTCTCTGGTGTGGCTATCACGGCGTTGGTGCACACCGATATGGCGTCCGTCCACATTTTCAACGCTGGCAATGACGAGCAACGCGCCGAATGGATCCCGCGCTGTGTGAGTGGTGAGACGATTACCGCCGTCGCCGTGACTGAACCGGGAGCCGGGTCGGATGTAAAGGGCATCCGCACCAACGCGCGGCTTGACGGCAACCACTGGGTCATCAATGGGACTAAGATGTTCATCACCAACGGGGTGAACGCCGATGTTTATTGCGTGGCGGTCAAGACTGAGCCGGACGCCCCCCTCAGCCAATCGATGACGATGTTTCTGGTCGAAAAGGAAACGTCTGGCTTTACGGTCTCGCGTGCGCTCGACAAACATGGCTGGAGGTCATCAGATACGGCGGAGCTGTCATTTGACGAGGTCCGCGTGCCAGCGACTAGTATGCTCGGCGCGCGTGGGCAAGGGTTTTACGAGATCATGAAGAACTTCCAGAACGAGCGTATGGTTTTGGGCGCTATGGCGATGGGCGAGGCGCAGGCGGCGCTCAACCTGACCGTCGCTTACCTCCGTGACCGACAAGCCTTCGGCGCGCCGCTATGGGACAAACAGGCCATTCGTCAGCGGCTCGCAATGCTACAGTCGCGCGTCGAGTGCTGTCGCCAGATGGTCTATGCCACCGCTGCGCGACTTGCTGGCGGCGAGGAACTGGCCCGCGACGTGTCGATGATAAAGGCGCTGGCCGGCGAATTGGTAAACGAGGTCATGTATGACTGCGTGCAGTTTCATGGCGGCATGGGGTTCATGTGCGAAAGCACGATCGAACGCATGGCCCGTGATGCGCGGGTACAGTCCATCGGGGGCGGTGCAACCGAAGTAATGCTGGAAGAAGTCGCCAAGAGAATGTGATGAAAACACCGCGACCATGGCTATTCGTACCGGGAGACAATGTCCGTATGATGAGGAAAGCATTTGGGTCAGATGCGAATGCGCTGATCCTATATTAGCGTTCCGTCCGGTTAATTCGCGAGCCTGATTTTGCAATAGTTGCGTTATACGCATGAATTAGCCAAACGAGACAATGATGGACACGGCTCACAACCTATTTCTCTCGGAGCCGAAACTGATCCTTGCTGCAATCGCCGAGGTACGCCGTGATGAGTCGAGCGCGGATGAGATCGATAGGGTTAAGTCGGCCAATACAATGATCGATATGAGGGGATACAGAACCTTCAAATCTACGATTAAGCGTCTCTGGGATCAAACGATACGTATCATCGAGTATCCTAATGGCGAGAGACAGCCGTCCCGTGTTTTGCTTAGTCGTTTGGTTCAAAGCATCATATATCATGAGAGTTGAGGGGCCCGTTGACCGATCAGTCAGATAGGACAGCCACCTGACCGCCGAACATCAGATTTGATTGTATAACTCCTGGCCCACGAATATGGTTTCGGAAAGGTTCAACTCGTTGTAGATGGCCTACACAGTGCGGCGGCGCCTCAGCTTGTGGAAACACATCTCGGAAAAACTTGGGCAGTGTAGACAGCGAGCAGATAATACTCAGAGCCTTTCATCATCCATCATTATGTATGCTACCCAGAGGGCCGTGCGGAGAAGCATAACGACGATGACATCCGTCAATTAGGTATGTGGTCTCTGATTCGCGATGGCTGAAGACTTGGGTTTCTGGTCGCTATTTAAGTGGGCAACATACGAGGCAGTTCATGCCGCACTCGAAAGTGCTCACTAGCGAACCGTGCCGCCGTAACCTCAGTGCCTAACTGTTCCGATTCGCCGCACGGTCGCAAGAATTGCCTCTGCCCGCTTTCGATGCGGCGCGTCGAGCATTTCGTTCCCGAGACGCGCGACGCCGATACCGGCCCTGGCGAAGGCCTCAAGTACCCTGTTTGCCCAATCGACCTGAGTCTGGCTTGGAGTGAAGGCCGTATTGATGATGGGCACTTGAGCAGGGTGGATGGCCATCTTGCCGGTGAAACCCATTGCGCTGGCCGCCTCAGTTTCGCGCGCCAGTCCCTCGTTATCCTTGAAGTTAGTAAAGACCGCATCCACCGGCGCCACTGCAGCTTCGAGTGCAGCGAATAGGGTTAAATCTCGGACCAGCACGAAAGCCGAAGCATAGCCGCCATCCGCCGTCCGGTTAGAATAGGCACCCATGTCAGCCGCGAGATCCTCGCCACCCCAGGTGATTGCGGACAGGCGCCGATGCGACCAGTCCTCTCGCATGAGGCGGCGTACTGCGCGAACCGTTTCCGTGGCAATCGCCATGATCTGCGTCTCGCGCGGACCGTTGTGCTTGTCAATCAGCCGGGACAGCGTCTCGATGTCGTCGGGCCCTTGACACTTAGGGAGGACATAGCCATCTGGACGCAGGGCGGCAGTGGCCACGACGTCGGCCTCCGTCAGCCCGGTATCCATTGCGTTGACCCGCACGAAGCGGGCCGGCGCGATAGGCTCGGCGAGGAACTCGGCCAGCATGACCCGGGCCTCTGCCTTAGCGTCATCGGCGACCGCGTCTTCGAGGTCGAGGATCAAGGCGTCCGCCTCGCCCCCTCCAGCTTTCGACATTTTCTTCGGACTGTCTGCCGGGACGAAAAGATAGGACCGATAGGTCATGGTGGTCATTGCCTCCGGAACTGTCCCAGCATCATTTCGATCTGCCGGGCATAATCGTCGATCGAATGGCGATTCGGGTTGAACCATTCAAGTGATTGGTTTAGCGCACCGATCAGGATGTGTCGGACGTAGCTCACTTCCTCTCTCTGCGCAGGCAGATTCATGAACTCTCCGATCAGCTCGAGCCACAGAAGGTCATAGTTGCGCCGGACCTCGCGAAGCTGTATCCGCACCCTATCGGGCACGAAGGGATAGCACCTAATGTGTGACGAGACGAATTCGCTGCGCCGCAAGAGTGTATCTAGGTGGATTCGGATCGCAGTAATCAGTCGCTGTTCACTGTCGGCCGGTCCGAGCTGGCCCAGCGCTTCGCGCACCTCCCGCTCCACAGCTTCCACACCGATCCGCATGACCTCACTGGCAAGCTCATCTTTCGACGAGAAATGATAATAGAGCGAGCCCGCTTTCATGTTCACCTTGGCTGCCACTTTGCGCAGCGACATCTCCGCGTAGCCATGACGGCGCATAATATTTGCCGCGGCTTCTAGAATTTCATTGCGCGAAGTCTCTGCCTTCGCACTTCGTCCATTGGTTTTCTGAGTATGATGTAGTATCTCTTCCAATTCACAGTTACCCCGTTCAAGATTACCTTCAGGCGGGTCCAAAGCGAATCGAGCTATCAGGCATTCGCTATTCCTGAATGGTACCGGTGCTGTCATATAGTTGAGATACCGCCGGTAATGGAGATTGTTTGACCGGTAATACGCATGGCCTCCGCGCTGATCAGGAAGTTTGCCAGCGCGGCGACTTCCGATGCTTGCACCACTCCAAGCTCGGCACGTAGCTTTGCCTTGGTGAAGAGTTTCCCGGCAAAGGTGTCGGCCATCAGGTCATCATGCAGCTCGGTGCCCTCAACAATTGATGGCGTGATACAATTAACGCGAATTCCGTTTCGCTTAGTCTCTTCCGCCATGGCGCGGCAGAACATGATGATACCCGCCATCGCCGTGCCGATGGCGACTTCTCCGGGCGTCGAGAGTTTCCCAGCGTCCGAAGCAAAACAGATGATGGAACCCCCGCCCTGGCCTGTCATGAGGGGCAAAATAGCGCGAGCGGGCATAATCGTCGGAGCCAGCGAGCGGTTAATGCTCGGAAGCAGGTCCTCGCAGGGAGTATCCTTTAGCAGCCGGGGGCGCGGATTGCCCCCTGCGGAGCTCACGAGTGCGTCGATGCCGCCAAGGCGTTCGGCTGCCACGTCAACCATCGCGACGCACTGCGCTGGGTCTGAAGCATCGCAGGCAATGAACGAGGCTTCGTGATGGTTAAGGCTGCGCAGCGCAGCCTCTCCGCGTTCGGGCGAGCGACCAGAGATGACCACCCGGTCGCCCTGCTCGAGCAGCAGGCGGGCGGTGGCAAGACCAATGCCAGCAGTGCCGCCACTGATCAGAACTCGTCGTGTGCTGATCATCACGCAGTTTCCTTCGAGCGCATGTTCATTAGTGCGGCGCGGTCGCAGCTCCCGCACAGCTTGTCATCTTGGTTGAAGCATTCGTGGCGGAAGGTAACAATGCCTTCGCCGGGGCGTGATTTGCTCTCCCGCTTGCCCAGAACCGTCGTCCGGATGTGAATGGTATCGCCTTCGAACAGCGGATACGGGAACTTCACGTCGGTCATGCCCAAATTGGCGATCGTCGTTCCGAAGGTAGTATCATTCACCGACATACCCACCATGCAGCCGAGAGTGAACAGCGAATTGATCAGCGGTTTCTTCCAGACCGATTTGGCTGCGGCATGGCTATCGATATGCACGGGCTGTGTGTTCATCGTCAGCAGCGAAAACCACTTGTTGTCGGTTTCGGTTAGGGTCCGCGTCCACTCGTGGTCGAAGACCATACCAATTTCGAACTCTTCAAAGTAAAGCCCAGCCATTATTCTTCCCCCTCAATCGACATCAAGACCGTCTTGACCTGTACTGTTGCACCGTCCGTGCACGAAACGTTGGTTACCTTGCCGCCAAACGGCGCGGTCAAAGTGTGCACGAGCTTCATTGCTTCCATTTCCAGAAGCGGGGTTCCGGCCTCGACTTCTTCGCCTTCGGTCACAAAGACTTTGGTGACAAGGCCAGTCAGCTGAGCGGCGATATCGCCTTCAGCCAGCCCCACGCCAGCCCCGCCGAGTTTCGCATCGGACGCGATCATGATGTTCGCGGCGATCGTCAGCCCGTTGCGCATCGCGTAGAGTGCATCGGGGGCCTCGAAGACGGTCGCCTCGACATCCGTCATGTCAAGGCTCTTCCCGTCCGCCTCCACCGCGTTGCGGCCGCCGGTCCAGAGCGTCAGCTCCGCGTTGCCGAAATCGTCCTGGACGACGAAGTCGGCGCGCGCGCCCCGGCGGCTCTTGACTGTGCGGAACCAGTCGCGACGCTGGCGCGGATCGGCCTCGCCCGTTTCGCAGAACGCCCTTGCCGCCGCACCTCGCAGCCGCGTCAGCTCGTCCGCGTCCGGCAACCATCCGTCTGGGAAGGTCTCGGTTAGGAAATCGGTCGTGCCCCTGCCATCCGCAAAGGCTTTTGCTTCCAAACAGTCGATCAGGAAGGCCTGGTTCGTCGGTACCCCGATCATCGATAGCGACTTAAGCCCGCCGACCAGCTGGCGCCGCGCACTTTCTCGATCCGGCCCGTAGCTTATCAGCTTGGCCATCATAGAGTCATAGTTGGTCCCGACGGCGGAGCCCGTCGCCACACCGGTCTCGAACCGGAGTCCCGCCGGCCCGTCAACATCAAGGAACGTGCCGGTGCCGGGAATGAATGCACTCTCGGGACGCTCGGCGTTGATTCGCACCTCGATCGAATGGCCCTTCGGCACAATCTGCTCCTGCGTCAGCGGCAAGGACAGTCCGGCAGCCAAACGAAGCTGAAACTCCACAAGGTCAACGCCGCAGATTTCCTCGGTCACCGGATGCTCGACCTGCAAGCGCGTGTTCATCTCGAGAAAATACGGGCTGTCACCGCTGGCCTCCATGATGAACTCAACGGTGCCGACTCCGGCATATTTTATCGCGCTGGTCAATTTGAGCGCGCTTTCCAGCAGCTTCTCGCGCACCACCTCGGGTAGGTTCGGCGCGGGCGCCTCTTCAATCACCTTTTGGTGGTTACGCTGCACCGAGCAGTCGCGCTCGTAGAAATGCAGTGCGCCGCCTCGACCGTCGCCAAAGACTTGCACCTCGAGGTGCCGGGTCGATTCAATCAGCTTCTCGATGAACACCGAGTCGTCCCCAAAGGATGCCCCAGCCTCCTGCCGGGCTGAATCGATCGCCGCCTTCAGTGCATCGGCGCAGGTTACCCGACGCATCCCGCGTCCGCCGCCGCCCGAGTTAGCCTTGATCATGACTGGGTAGCCCAGCTTGACAGCTGCTTCCGACAGTTCTTCATAGCTAGCGTTCACGCCTTCGAAACCAGGCACGGTCGGCACTCCGGCCTTTTTGGCGATGCGCCGGGCCTGGATCTTTGATCCCATCTCGGCCACTGCATGGGCGGACGGGCCGATGAAGAGCAGTCCCGCCTCGTCGCAGGCCTTCACGAAATCCGCGTTCTCCGACAGGAAACCATAGCCAGGGTGAACCGCATCCGCGCCGCTCGCCTTCGCCGCCTCGATAACCGCTGGGATCTTGAGATAGCTCTCCGAAGACGCGGCCGGGCCGATACAGACGGACGTGCTTGCCAGTTGCACGTGCAGCGCTTCGCTGTCCACTTTGGAATGGATTGCGACAGTTCGCAAGCCGAGCCGATGACAAGTACGCATGATCCTGCAGGCGATCTCGCCACGGTTGGCGATCAAAACGGTCCGGATTGGGTTGGGGGCAGTAAGAAACTCCATCATTTTTTACATCCTATACACGGGCCGATGACTCTGAATTTCCGGTCGGGTGAAACCAAGCGCGATGCACAGACCCAGGATCCGACGGGTGTCCCGCGGATCGATAATCCCGTCATCGAACAGACGAGCGGTGCAGAAATAGGGATCCGATTTCTCCTCGAACATCTTACGCACCGTGGCCTCGTGTTCCGCGTGGGAAGCCTCGCTGTCAGCCTCGCGAGAGATCGAGCCACGCCGTAGGTTCATGAGAACCGCGCTGCCGATATCAGGGTTCATGCCCCCTACTCGCCCGTTTGGCCAAGTGAACAAGAACCGCGGGCGGAATCCGCGACCGGACATGCCGTAATTGCCGGCACCGTAAGAGCTGCCAATGATCACGGTGTAGCGCGGGACATGCGTGTTCGACATTGCATAGACCAGCTTGGCCGAGTGCTTCGATATGCCGTTGCGCTCCGCTTCCTTACCAACCATGAAGCCGGTGGTATTCTGCAGGAAGATCAGCGGAATACCGCGCTGGTCGCACAGCTCGATGAAATGTGCACCCTTCAAGCACGCCTCGGCAAAGAGCACGCCGTTGTTGGCCACGATACCAACGGGGAAGCCTTCGAGATGCGCGAAACCGCAGACCAGCGTTTCGCCCCATGCGGGCTTGAACTCGTGGAACTCGCTGCCGTCTACGAGGCGCGCGATGACTTCGCGCGGGTCAAAAAGACGACTCAGGTCGGTGCCGACGATGCCGGGCAGCTCGTCGATGTCGTAAAGCGGATCAACGGTCGGCTTGCGCTCGATCGAATAGGGCTGCTGATAGTTCAGCGCCTCGACCATATCGCGCAGGCGTCCGATAGCGCTGGCCTCATCGGCGGCGAGATGGTCGCTGACCCCCGAGGTGAGCGAGTGCATCTCGGCGCCGCCCAGCTCCATGCGACCGACAGTTTCCGAGATCGCGGCCTTCACGATTTGAGGGCCGCCGAGATGGATCGACGCCTGCCCGTCGACCATGATGAATTCGTCACAGAGCGCGGGGATATACGCGCCGCCCGCCGTACATTCCCCAAAGACGATGGCAAGCTGCGGGATACCCTGCGCCGACATCTGACATTGGCGATGGAAGGTACCGCCGAAATGGTTCTCGTCGTAGAACACCTCTTCCATCTGGTTGAGATTCGCTCCGCCGCAGTCCACGAGATAGAGCACCGGCAGACGGTTCTCAAAGGCGATATCCTGCGCACGGATGTGCTTCTTGACGGTCTCTCGGTAGAAACTGCCGCCTTTCACCGTCGCATCGTTGGCGATGATCATGCAGCTCGTGCCGCGCACCATGCCAACTCCGGTCACAATCCCGGCTGCGGGTAGCTGGTTTTCGTAAAGCCCGTATCCCGCCAGGGGGGTCAACTCCATGAACGCGGTGCCCGGATCAACCAGAAGATCGATCCTGTCGCGCACAAGGATCTTGCCACGCTCATGATGGCGGTTGACCATCTTTTCACCACCGCCGCCGAGTGACCAGTTCAGCTTTTCGTCCAGCTGGTCTAGCAGGACCTGATATTCTTCGCTCCGCTGGCGGAACCCATCGCTTTTCGCATCAACCGTCGTGTCTAAACGTTTCATTATTGTTTCTCCGCGAATCGAACTTTCACCAGCTCCCGTTTGCTTGACGCTGATTCCGTCAGTAGCGTCATGGTTCCATCCTGAACAGTGACACCGGTCTGATTCAACACCAGTGGGCGTAAGGTCACGATACCCGCACTGTTCCATTATCAGGTTGAGTTGCGACATGAGGCCGATCGCCATTGACTGGACAAGCGGTCCGTGAGCAATCAGCCCGCCGAAGCTGCTGCCGGCGCTGAATTCCGCGTCCGAGTGCAGGGGGGGGATTGAAGTCGCCGGACAAGCCACACAAAAGTGGAACATCAGCCTCGGTTACGGTCCGGGGCCTGCGTCACCTACTGCGAATTGTTTTTGAACTCCTCGTAAGTCAGCCTCACAGGCATCCCTCCTCGACTTGTTTTCTACCAAATGTTAGTTATTCTAATCATGGATGTCCAGCTTTGACAAGTGTTTGTGCCTAAACCGGACGAAAGGGGTATGGAGGAATGATCTTGTATGCATCCGAACTGAGAGAGGGTATGGCGCGGCACTTTGGCGGCCCCATCGCCCATGATGAAGAACTTGGGATTCGCTACGGAATCGCGCCGGACGGCGCGGTGACGGGGACCGTCCATCCGCTCCCTGCCATCGAAGACGGCAATAACTATGTGGCGCAGGGAGCACTGGCAACGGTGATGGATACGATCAGCGGCATCGCCAGCATGGCCTGCATGGATTTTGCAAGAACATGTGTCACGCTGAACCTGCGGATAGACTATCTACGTCCTATGCCGGCAGGGCGAGGTTTTATCGCATACGCGACGCCCGTGGGGGCGGTCGATCCTCGCAGGGCGCGCTCGATGGTAGCCAAGAGCGAGGTGGGAACACCCACAGGCGATGGGCCATTCGCGGTATCCGTCGGCAGATTCTTTATGCTTGCGCACGCCAGCCCCCCAAAACCCCCAGGCGATTTGCCGCCGCCGCGCCGGCCATCCCGCGCCCCGAGCTACGCCGAGCTGATGGGTATGGCCGCGGCCGAGGGACAACACCTCGTGCTACCGTTTAGGGCTGGACTAATCGGCAACGGCACCCTGCCCTCGCTCCACGGTGGGGTGATCGTGTCCCTGCTGCAGGACTGCGCCTTCCGCTACGTATGCCGAGCCGTTGAGCGTCCGCTCGAAATCGCCTCGGTGCACGTCTCGTTCTTGAAGCTCGGTCGCCCCGAGGATCTGATCGCCGTCCCCCGCCTGGTCCAGCTCGGGCGCAGCACCGCAACATTGAACATCGTGGCCCATCAAGGTGGCACTAGCGGAGGGCCCATAGCCGAGGCGACTGTCACCTTCGTGTCCGCGCAGTCCGCGGACGGCTAAAAATATTACTTGACCAAAGGAGAAAATTATGTATATTAAATCTAACAACCGATAGTTATAATTCACATTGCATCTGCGGCACCTTTTCCATTAACGGGAGAAAAACAATTACAATTTATAACGGTTCACGTTTTAGATTGTAACGATACGGAGGGGCTGCTATCCCTAAACGCACGTTTGATGGCAAGCCTGTGGCTTGAGGTGGGGCATGTGATCCACCACTAGTTGACATGCAGGATCATACAGATGGACAACCGTTGGTTTACACCGACAGCCGACACGTAGAGGACGACTATGCATTTCGCACTAACCGAACAGCAAAAAGAGTTGCAAAGCCAAATTCACCGCTTTGCGCAGGGCGAAATTGCGCCACGGGCCGAAGAACTGGACCGCAAGGCCGAGTTTCCCGTTGATTTGTTTCAGCGTGTGGGCGAGATGGGTGTCATGTCCATCCCCTTCCCCGAGGAACTCGGCGGTATGGGGCTTGGTGTATTTGACGCTGTTCTAGCGATCGAGGCCCTCGCGGAGGCGGATCAATCCATTGCCGTGTCCGCGATGGTGTCAATGGCAGCTGGTCTGACTGTGTCGCGCTTTGGCTCCGAAGAACAGAAGAAAAAGTGGTTGCCGGACATCATTTCTGGTCAAAAAATCTGCGCAATTGCCGGGACGGAACCCGACGCGGGGTCCGATACCGGTGGCTTTACCACTCGCGCGAAGCAATTGGGCAATGGTCAATGGTCGCTGTCGGGCGAAAAGGCGTACATCACCAACCCCGGTACACCAATTTCACTGTTCACGCTGATCCTTGCGATCACTTCACCCAAGGAAGATGAGCGCAAGAAATTCTCGTTGTTCCTCACGCCGAATGATGCGCCAGGATACACTCGTGGCAAGAGCTACAACAAAATGGGTTGGCGTAGCTCTGACACCCGGCCGCTTTATCTGGATGACTGTCAACTGGGCGATGATGCCATCGTTGGCGATCTAGATGGGGGTAGGCATCTGCTCCACAAAGGTTATCAAGCCGCGCGAATTTGGCTAGCCGCATGTTCACTGGGGCTGGCACAAGCGAGCCTTAAGCATGCAGTCGCCTATGCCACTGAACGCCAAGCTTTTGGTGGGTCGATCGGCAGGCTGCAGATGGTCCAGCAAATGATTGCGCAGATGGCGATCAAGGTGGATACCGCCCGACTTCTCACCTACCGTGCGGCTTGGCAGATCGACCAAGGCATCGATGACCTTGGCGCACTTTCCATGGCTAAAATGGGCGCGACTGAGATTGGCACTGAGGTTGCCAATCTGGCGGTTCAAGTCAGTGGTGGTTGGGGCTTTATGGATGATTGCCCAGCTTCGCGTTACCTGCGCGACAACCGCATTTGCACAATCGGCGATGGCTCCAGCCAGATTCAGACCATGCTGATCGCGCGCTCCTGCGGACTCGACGTCAACTTTACTTAACTTTTTCAAAAAGAGTGGACGAAGAAAAACAATAATTTGGGAGGGAGCACATGACCCCAACTTTAGGGATCACACTGGAGGCACGCAACCTCAGCCTGCGTTTCGGCGCGATCGAAGCGCTTAAGTCGGTTTCGGTCGCCGTTGAAGCGGGCAGCATCCATGCGGTGATTGGACCGAATGGGGCCGGGAAATCCAGCTTGCTGAACTGCCTATCGGGATTTTATCACCCTTGGTCCGGCGCCGTCGTGTTTAACGGTCAGGACATCTCAGCCGCCCACCCTCCGGTGCGGTCGGCTATGGGGCTTGGTCGCACCTTTCAGGGCATCCAGACCTATCCATCAATGACAGCACGCGACAACATCCTGACCGGGTTTCACTCCCAAATGACCGGCGGCGTGTTTGCGGGTCTGCTCCGCACCCCGGCGCATGTGCGTCAGGAAGAGGTTTTTTCCGCAAAAGCAGAAGAGATTATCGAATTTCTAGAACTGGAACAGAGCCGCCACCTCGCGGTTGGGGATATGTCCTATGGTTTGCGCAAGCGAGTGGACCTTGGACGTGCGCTCGCGACCGGGCCTAAGGTTCTGATCATGGACGAACCCATGGCCGGCATGAGCCCCGAAGAAAAAGGAGACCTAGCGCGTTTTATCCTGGATATCCGAGATCATTTCGGCATACCGGTCGTGCTGGTGGAACATGACATGGATGTGGTTATGGACATCAGCGACCGGATCACCGTTTTGGAGTTCGGTCAAGTCATCGCCGATGGCACGCCAGATCAAATTAGATCGGATGAGCGGGTGATTGCGGCCTATCTTGGGCAAGCCGAGGTGGCTGCATGAACAGCACCGCCGTCAAGCACCTGCGCGCCCCAGAGATCGCCCTGTCCAGGTCTTCAAAGGGACGAACCCTACCCCAACTTCTGCGTGACAACGCACGCGATATGGGGGACAAGATTGCAATCCGATCCAAACGATTTGGACTTTGGCAAAGTTTGAATTGGGCCGAACTCTACGCACAGGTTTGCAATACTGCTGCTGCGCTGGATCATCTGGGGCTGCAGCCCGGACAGGTTATTTGCCTGATTTCCGAGAACCGCGAAGAGGCGTGGATTACCCAAATGGCGGCAATCAGTCTTGGGGCAATAGCCACCAATGTCTATCCCGATGCCCCATCCGACGAACTGGCAGATGTGCTTTCTCATTCGGATGCTGTTTTCGCACTGGGAGAAGATCAGGAACAGATCGACAAAATCCTCGATTGTAGCGACCAACTGGCATGCCTGACCCGGATTCTTTATATCGACCCACGTGGGTTGTGGGATTATGAGGATCCGCGCTTGATGGCACTGTCGGATGCGCAGAGCGCCGCCCCGAAAGACTTGGACATTCCCGCGCGGATCGCAGCCGCCGGGCCATCAGATGTGGCGGTTTATTGCTATACATCTGGCACGACCGGCAAGCCCAAGGCGGCGATGATGAACCACGACTTTATCCTCGACAACGCCTATCGGCTGATGGGCGGGCTCGAAATTCGAGCGGGAGGCAAATACCTGTCTTATATCTCCCCGGCTTGGGCGGCTGAGCAATTCATGGGCGTAGCCCTGCCAATCCTCGCGCCCCTCATTCTACATTTTGCGGAGAAGCCTGAAACCGTACAAGGAGACCTGCGCGAAATCGGCCCTGATTTCCTGATGTTCACGCCCCGCCAATGGGAGATGCAGGCATCGGACGTGGAAGCCCGGATGATGGATGCTCCCGCGTGGCGGCAACGCCTTTACCATTGGAGCCTCGCGCGCGGCCACGATCGGGTGCGGCGCAGGGGCAGTATGCTTGAGCGTTGGATCGTCTGGCCTTTGGCCGATCAACTGATACTTAAAGGTGTGCGCGATTTTCTGGGGCTCACGCAAGTGCAAGCGGTTTTGTCTGGCGGCTCTGGTCTTTCAGCTGACCTATTTGCCCGGTACCGCGCCTTCGGAGTGCCTCTCGGCAACCTCTATGGCAGCTCTGAGCTAGGCCTGATTTCCACCCATCGCCCCGATGACACGCGACCTGAAACAATGGGCAGTCTGATGCCCTCTGACCCCGCCATTTCGCCGCCGATGGAGGCGTGGATTGAAGGCGGCGAGCTTCGGCTCAACGTGCTGGCCTTCTCCGGCTACCTCAAAAACGCCAAAGCGAGCGACGAGATGGGCGCGCGGGAGACAGGGTTTAAAACCGGCGATTCCGTGCGGTTGGACGAGAGTGGAGCGTTGATATTCCTAGACCGGGCCAAGGACCTTCGGCGCCTCTCCACAGGCCACACCTATCCGCCCCAGTTCCTGGAAAACCACCTTCGCTCTGCCGCGATGGTGCGCGACGCCATCGTAATCGGTGATGAAAGCCGCGACTGCGTTGTGGCGCTGATTAACATCGATATGGAAATTGCTGGGCGGTTTGCAGAACGCAGCGGGCTCGCCTTTGGCACCTTCGCTGAACTTAGCCAACTTGCCCCTGTGCGGTCCGAGATCGCCCGTGCAGTCGCAGCAACAAATACCAACGTGGATCCAGGCGGTCGCATCACCGCCTTTGCCAACTTACCAAAAGAACTGGACGCGGATGAAGATGAATTGACCCGTTCGCGCAAGCTGCGCCGAGGCGCGATCGAGACCAAATATGCCGTACTGATCGAGGGGCTCTTCGAGGGCGTTGACAACGTGCCAATTACCATCGACGTGACCTATCAGGACGGCCGCAAAAGCCAACTGAGCGCGGTTGTCGAGATGAACCGGATGGAGACTGCGGAATGATAAATCTGCTTCAAGCCCTGATTGACGGCGCGCTGGTAGGACTGGTCTATGGTCTCGTCGCGATCTCTTTTGTCGTGATCTACCGGGGTTCCAAGATAATTAACCTCGCCCAAGGGGAAGTCTTGGTGATTGGAGCCTTTCTGCTCTGGACCTTTACGGAGGGGGCGCGCAACGTCGGGATCGACATTCCCTTGCCCATTGCGTTGGTGCTGACATTGATCGCCTGCGTGATCTTTGGCGCGGTAATTGAACGCACGGTGTTCCGCCCCCTGATTGGACAGTCGGCCTTTACAATATTTATGGCCGGCATTGCGCTACTTATCCTTCTGCGTGGCTTGGCGCAGCTTATCTGGGGCGCTCAGACGAGGTCGGCCCCAGCAATCTTGCCCGAGGGAGCGATTGATCTGGGACCTTTCCTAATAAACACCGGGCTTTTGATCGGCGCGATTTTCACCATTGTGCTGGCTCAAGCGCTGCACCTCTTTTTTACCCGTGCGCGCTTGGGACTGCGGCTCGCTGCAGTGGCTGAAAATCACACCACGGCCCTGTCACTGGGTATTTCGGTGCGCCAGGCTATCGCGGTATCTTGGATCACGGCGACTGTCTTGGCGGCGACCGCGGCGGTGGTGCTTCTGTCAGGCTCCATCCTATCGTTGGAGGTCGCAGTCATCGGATTCAAGGCGCTGCCCATCGCGCTCTTGGGTGGGTTGGAAAGCATCCGGGGTGCCCTGCTCGCCGGTCTGATCATCGGAATAGCTGAGGCGCTGGCGTCAATGTATCTCGACCCAATTACCAGTGGCGCAGCCTCTGGCTTATTGCCCTATGTCGTGATGATCGGCGTTCTCTTCATTCGTCCCTATGGTTTATTCGGCTGGCGCCGAATCGAGAGGCTCTAACATGCGACCCACCGGCATATTCTTTAAAACCTACGCGGCAGAAGCCCGCGTCCTCGAAACGCGGCGCTCGCGCCTTTGGCTCTTGGCGCTGGGCGTGATGCTTGTCGCATTGCCGCTTTTTTCCGGGCCGTGGCTGTTGGGCCAGCTCACTTATGCCTTCATCACCTTGATTGCGGTCTATGGCCTCTTTGTAACGGTTGGCATGGCTGGGCAGATCAACATCGCGCAGTCCGCCTTTGTCGGGGTGGGCGCGTTCACGGCGGCTAAGCTGTCGGGGCTGGGTGTGCCGTTCTGGCTGGTCATCCCGGCGGCGGCGCTGGTCACTGGGGCTGTCTCAGTGCTATTCGCGTTGCCGGCGTCGCGGGTTAAGGGCTTCTACCTCGCGCTCACGACGCTCGCCGCGCAAATCATGTTCCCAATTGTGATCCTCGCCTTACCAATGTCCTGGCTCGGCGGTTTGGTCGGATTGCCGGTAGTATCCCCCGAGCTTTTCGGCCTGTCACTTGGAACGCCACATGGACTCTACTGGCTGGCTTTGGTTTTCGCCGCCGTGGCCATGTTCTGCGCCTTTAACTTGCCTCGGTCACGGTTGGGGCGGGCTTTGCGGGCAGTACATGACAACGACACGGCAGCGGGCGTGATGGGAATCCCCGTAGCCCGAATCAAAATCGAAGCATTCTTTGCAGGTGCTCTCTTTGCCGGAGTTGCCGGAGCGCTAACCGCCTATTACCTTCAGTTCGTGACGGTGTCGAGCTTCACAATTTTCGCCTCGGTCTGGTATCTGGGAATGTTGATTGTAGGCGGCATCAATTCGCCACTCGGCCCGATCCTAGGCGTCGCTTTCATAACGTTCATTCAAGAAGGGCTGCACACGATGTCTAATATGCTATTGCAATCGGAATCGGGGGGTAGTTTTGATGGCGGGGCGGTATTTGCCCTTAGCTCCATCGTACTCGCTCTGTGCATTCTTATTGCACTGATCTTTGAGCCACGCGGGCTTGCCCACCTTTGGCACACGATTAAGACGAATTTCCGTCTCTGGCCGTTCCCCCGGAACTGAACATGGCTGGATATAAACGGTGCTCTGCACCACACTAAAAAGAAGGAAAAGACTATGAAGGCTATGAAGCTGGTTCTGGCAGGGGCCGCGGCGATCAGTCTCGCCTCGTTCGCCCAAGCCGAAACATATACTTTCACCGCGAGCGCGGACTATTCTGGGCCCTTCGCTGATGTGATGCCGGACTCGATGTCCGGGCTGGAAGCCATTGTTGACTACTGGAATGCCGAGGTGGGCGAGGGCCTGGGCGTCGATGTGGACTTGAAGATATACGACATGCGCTATAATTCAGCACAAATTGCTAGGACATGGCCATCGATCCTCAGGTCTGATGCGCCAATCATCCATCTGGGCTGGGGCTCGCCCGATCTGGTTACACTTATGGGGCGCTTACCCAATGACAAAGTGCCTCTGCTTCTAGGCACCGCCATGGGCGGACAGGGGTGGACTGAGAATGGATGGCATTTTTCGACCCGTCCAACCTATAGCCACGAATTTGCGGGGCTATTTAGTTACCTCGCGGCGGGGCATGATGGCCCTTTGAAAATCGCAGCAATTTCGACGCAAACGCAGGCGGGTTTTGTCGATCAGGTCGAAGGTGTCAAACAATTGGCCACGCAATACCCCGACAGCTATACCCTGACGTCGACACAATGGGCGGATACCGCCCCCGTGTCGCTGGCTCCCCAAATGCGGAAGGCACTAGCGGACGATCCGGACGTTATACTTGTTGGCGGCACCACCGCGCAGGTAATTGAAACCGCCAAGGCGATGGAAGAACTGGGGGCCAATGTGCCAATTGTCATGTCCACCCATAACGGGCTGGCCGAAGTGTCGAAGGGTCTCCCCCTCGATAGAATTGAAGGATCCTATTCCACGTTCAGCTTTGCACCACCTGGAAAGGAGAACCTGCCAATCCGCGACGTTTTTGAAACCTACGCGCCCGATGGCAACTGGGGAACGATGGCGGAGCAATCGGCTGCCCAAGCCATCCTCGCGCTGCGCGTATTGGAGCAAGCGGTGGCCGAGGTGGGCGCGGACAATGTGACCGGACAGGCGATGTATGACGCATTAATCGGACACACATACTCCGAAGAGAGGCTACTCGGCGCGCTTCCAACACTTAGCTACGACACAACCGCCCCCTTCCCCACTGGCGAGATCAAATCAAGTGCCGAGGTCGTGAAGGATGGTCAGGTCGTTCCGGTGCAGGGCGATTGGTTCGCTGTTCCTGTTTTGGATAAATGGTGATCTGACCATGCTGACCCTTGCCAATATCGATGTCGTTTATGACGGTGTCATCCAAGTGCTCCGCTCGACCAACATTGAGGTGCGGCAGGGACAAATGGTGGTGCTTCTCGGGGCAAATGGTGCCGGGAAGACCACCACCCTGAAAGCAATTTCCGCACTTCTTCATGCCGACCAAGGAGCGGTCACGGCCGGCCGGATTACGTTTGAAGATAGAGATATCACCCACGCGGACCCGACCACCATTGTGAAGTCTGGAATTGTGCAGGTGCTGGAAGGTCGAAAGGTTCTTGAACATCTGAGCGTGCTCCAAAATCTGATGGTCGGCGCCCACCTTCGCAAGGATCGCGCTGGGGTGCGCGAGGATCTGGAGAAGGTTTACCACTACTTCCCGGCACTTCCAAACCTCTTACACCGCACCGCCGGCTACCTGTCAGGTGGTGAGATGCAGATGGTTCTGATTGGGCGGGCACTGATGGCGCAACCCAAGCTTTTGATCCTTGACGAGCCATCGATGGGTCTCGCCCCGAACCTGAGCCAACAACTTTTCAGAACCATTGAGCAGATCAAACGAGAGGAAGGTTTGACTGTGCTACTTGTCGAACAGAACGCCCGCTCGGCCATTGCACAATGCGACTACGGCTACATCATGGAGGGCGGCCGGATCGTGCTGCATGGCAGCCGCAACGAGTTGACCAGCAACCAAGATGTGCAGGAGTTCTATCTTGGCACCTCAAACGCAGCGGATCGCACAAGTTACCGTGACGTGAAGCATTATCGCCGCCGCAAGAGGTGGTTGGGATGATGGAGCGCCTGACCACCCTTGCTCAAGTCACCGCAGAGGCAATCGGACAAGCCCCCGCCCTCGCCGCCCGATTGTCTGCAGCGGGAATAGCGGCGGGTGACCTGGCCCGTGCCGGAGTGCTCGATACGCTTCCGGTTATGCAAAAAACTGACCTTATCGCGCAACAGGCTGCCAATCCACCGTTTGCAGGTTATCTATCCGTTCCATTGGATGAGGTTGCGCATGTTTTTGCCTCGCCCGGCCCAGTCTTTGAACCCGTACTTCGGGGCCACGGCGCACATGGCTTTGAGCTGATGTTTCAAGCTAGCGGCTTGGGGTCAGGGGATGTGGCGCTGAACACATGGTCCTATCACCTGGTGCCAGCAGGATTAATATTTGACACGGGCGCTCGGGCGACCGGGGCGACCGTCATTCCTTCGGGTCCGGGGCAAACCGAATTGCAAGTAACGTTGATCGAAAACCTTGGTGTGACAGCCTTCCTCGGCTCGACCGCCTATTTCGAAAAGGTGGCCAAGGTTTACGCTGCGACCTATGGCAGTACCAAAGGACGATGGACCATCACGCGGGCGTTTCTTGGTGGTGAACCCGGTGATTGGATGGGCAAGCGAGCACGGCTTGAGGCAGAACATGGAATTAAAACATATGGAGCCTACGGCACTGCGGATCTCGGCTTGGTGGGGTACGAGGAAGACGGACAGCCCGGCTACCTCTGCCACCCATATCGGCTGGTACAAATCTGCGACCCCGCGACAGGCGCGCCGCTGCCCATCGGGGTCGAGGGTCAGATAGTGGTGACTACACTCGCACGTGGCTGGCCGATGGTGCGCTTTGGTACAGGCGATCTCGCGCAGGCTCTTGCCCTATCTGACGACGGGTTCGTCAGCCGCATGTCCGGTGTGACCGGGCGGGTGGGCGACGGCGTGAAGGTGCGTGAAATTTTTCTCTACGCCTCCCATGCCACTGCACTGGCTCAATCCCTTGGCACTGACGTCGAAGCCAGCTTCCGTGTCTGGCGCGAAGACGGCGTGGACAGGATCACGATTGAACTCAGCGGCGCTGCGCCTCCGGACGCCGAGGTGCGCGATATCTTTCATCAGCTTACCCGGCTGCGCGTTGATTACATCCGTCGCCAAAAACGCCTGACCAATCCCACCCTATTGGAAGATTCCCGTGTTTTCTGATCCTAGACGAGGCTGAACCGTGGCTAAACTGACTTCCTCCATCGATCCGACCCCCGATACCTTCCGCGATAGGGCCAGCGCCTATGACTCAATGATCGACGATCTAGGTGTCCAATTGGCTGGACGTGGGGCTGGCCACGGGCCGTGACAGACAGGATCATAACCATCACCGGCATGATGCATCCCCCAAGCGGATACTGTTCTACCCGCTACTATTCCATGCACGATGGTGGTTGTGCGAAAAGTCATAAGGAGAGTTGCTGGGGAAGCTTGTTTGCGGAAGGCAACGCTGCCTCCGCGCTTCTGCTATCTTTTTTCTCGGCAGCCGGTGTCACCCGAATCCCCTGCGCGGTGTTTTTGTAGGCATCATTTAAGAGGAGAGAAATTTATGAGCGATTGTATCTTTTGCAAGATGATCGACGGCGAGATCAAGCCTGATATCGTACTCGAGACCGACAGCGTTTTAGTTTTTCATGACATTAATCCGCAGGCGCCCACCCATGTCTTGATCATTCCCAAGCGACATATTCCTACCATGAACGATCTGGAGCCGGAAGATGCCAAGTTAATGGGTGACCTTTGTCTGGCGGCGCGTAAGGTCGCTGAGCGGGAAGGCGTGTCGGGAAACTTCCGCACTACGATCAACTGCGGCAGGGACGGTGGCCAAGAGGTGTTTCATCTTCACATGCACTTGCTAGGCTGGCCGCCAAGTTAGTGCTGGAGTTGCTCCAAGGTACGCCCATGCTAAATCGGGTAGACGCCGCAATCGGCAGGTAGGGCGGGCATCTTAAGAGTTGGCGCCATTAGCCAAACGTTTGTATGGTTACCACAATGCATCATGTCCGATGCTTGCGTAACAACAAAGCTGAGATGTCCGCCCAAACCGACCACAGTGAGCAGAGCCTAAATGCTCGGTTGCCAAATAAACGCGACGAAATAATGCTAAAGGCCGCCGATATTTTGGTCGAGCGCAACAACGGCACCACGAGGCGGGACATTGTCGGTGGCGTAGGTATCCTGACTGGACCTGTTTACTATCTTTCGCCCTCAAATAAGATCTACTAGCGGACGTCTGCAGTGAAGGGATCGCGCGAATCAAGCGTAACGGACAGGTGGCGATTTAAGGGCCATTCGACCCCTTAAACGCCCGCCTGTACCGCTCATCTGCACACGCTGCCGGAAGCGAACTCTTTTGCGGCCATGTTCGCGCGTACAATTCCTGCGGAGCGCCCGGACCTGCGAGGCAGCCTGGTGCGAGGCCGAGACAGATACAAGGCGGTATTGCTGGAAGTAATCGATGCCCTCCCGCCCAACCCGTCGGTCGCGGTCCGCTACGTGCAAATGCTGCGCGAGGCGAACCTTAAGAGCGTGAGGAATTATCAGCTATGAACATTTTGGAACCGACAAAACTGGACGTCGACTAAAACGTCAAGGTGTGGGTGAATGCCGACGGCATCGGCGTGGAAACCGCCAACGTCAAAATGTCGATGAACCCGTTCGATGAGATCGCCGTCGAGTGGGCGGTACGTTTGAAGGAGGCCCGTCAGGCAAGCGAAGTCGTGGCAGTCTCGCTCGTCGGCAACGCCTGTCAGGGGGGGCTGCGCACGCCGCTTGCCATGGGGCGGGATCGCGCGGTACTGATCGAGAAAGGAAACCGTCATGGACATCAAGAAAACTTACAGCATCAGCGAGCTGGCCAAAGAGTTCGACGTTACTACCCGAAGCGTACGTTTTTACGAAGACCAGGGCCTTCTCCACCCGACCAGGCGCGGCCAGACCCGCATCTTCAGCTCAAAAGACCGAGTCCGCCTGAAACTGATCCTGCGGGGAAAGCGCATGGGCTTCTCCCTGGCGGAAACCAAGGAACTGTTCGACCTGTGGGACGAAACCCTCAGCGGTAACGAAAAACAGCTTCTGTTAATGGTCGACACCCTGGCTCGCAAACGCGAACAGCTGGAACAACAGAAAAACGACATCGCCCAGGCGGAAATGGAAATGGATACGGCAGAAGCCCGGTGTCGAGAAGCTCTCGCTGATCTTTTGAAGAAAAGCGCCCACAGGCAAAGACTAAAAAAAGAGCCCGAATTCGTAGACCAGAAATAGAGGTGGACACCGGAGCGAGTGGATATCGGTGTCCGAAACCGTGCGGAGTTCGCGACCAACTCCAAATTAGAGAGTAAAAGGTAGCCAACAATGAAATCACAGTGAGTCCATCGATATACTCCGCGAGCAGATCAGCGAACCGAACAAAATAGCTGACGCGTTGTAACCGGTCATTCCAAGACGTAGTTGACTTACTTCACGTCACGAAGTGGTCTGAGTAATACCGGCGACACCTTGTACTGCTTCCTGCCATCATCCAGCACGATCACACTTTTGCGGTTGATCTTGGTGACGATCCCCAGCACGGTTCCCTCCCGCCCTTCCATCTGCGATGGCTTCCAAGCTAACTACTCTTTAGTCCAGCATCTTGTCGGGCAATGTTATCTGTTTGAAGCCGTTTGAGCGAAGCGTTGAGGGTGGTTCTGACTACGCCAAAGTGTTCAGCCACCTCTTTTTTCGTGATGTTTGGGTCTAAAAGCATGGCTGCCGCCTTCTTTACATCAGCATCTGACATGGCTGTCTTTCGGCCGCCTTTTCGGCCCCGGGCCCGAGCTGCCGTCAGTCCAGCGATGGTTCGCTCTCGAATCAGGTCATGCTCAAACTCAGCCAAGGCACCAAATATATGGAACACCAGGCGACCGCCTGAACTGGTGGTATCGATGGATTCCGTCAGTGACTTGAAGCCGATTTCCCGATCATGAAGATCCTGGACAATCTCAACCAGGTCTTTCAGCGAGCGGGCAAGTCGATCCAGTTTCCAGACAACCAGAACATCGTCCTTCCGCAGCGTACGGAGGCACTGCGACAACTCAGGTCGTTCTCGTAGCTTGCCGGTAAATTTTTCCTGGAAAACCTGTTCGCACCCTGCTTTTT
>NZ_JAMJPL010000010.1 GCF_023555055.1 Marinobacter sp. ATCH36 | reverse complement strand
CCTGCCGCCAGCGTTCAATCTGAGCCATGATCAAACTCTTCAGTTTAAATCATACAAGAATCCGAAGATCCTCTATTCTTGCTCAAGACAAAACTCAATTTCGACGAGTCACTGTCCTGATATTTCGTGTCCGAAATACCTCGGCCAGCGCCCACACGAATTACTTGGTCAACTTTTTAAAGAGCGTTCGGGGCTTGCCCGATCAAGGTAGCGTATTCTACATCGAATCACCGCCTTGTCAACCGCTTTCTGAAGAATTTAAAAACTTGAAATCTTCAGTTAATTCAAACAGTTGCCTTTCAATTTCTGACCCGCCTCAGCGGCGTGTCCCTCGAAAGAGATGCGTATTCTACAGAGCTCACTCGAGGTGTCAACGAGCTTTTGAATTTTTTCTCAAAATGCCTGGATTCCGCTCAATCCTTAACCAGAACACGCGCAATTTTCTTTTTACCAGCCTGGACAACACAGTCATCACCGGCAGTAAACATACGCTCGTCCTTTACCTGCTCACCGTTAATATAAACAGCTCCACGGCCAAACACGTCCTTTGCCGCCTTTCCGTTGCTCGCCAGATTCGATTCCTTAAGTAAAGACACAATGTGCAACTCATCCCGCCCGGCAAGCGAGACCTCCACCACGGGCACATTCTCGGGAATTTCGCCGAGCCCCACCCGGTTGCCGGCGGATTTGTGAGCTGTTGCAGCCGCCTCGGCGTCATGGAAACGGCTAATAATCTCTTCCGCCAGCAACTTTTTGTAGTCTTGGGGATTTGCCCCCTTATCTACAGCAGCGTGGAATTCTTCCACCTCTGCGAGAGGCCGGAAACTCAACAACTCGAAGTAACGCCATAGCAGATCATCCGGCATCGAGAGCAACTTGGTATACATCTCACCCGGTGAGTCGTTAACGCCCACGTAGTTACCCAGGGACTTCGACATTTTCTGAACGCCATCGAGCCCTTCGAGTATCGGCATTGTAAGAACAACTTGTGGCGACTGCCCATAATGCCTTTGCAATATGCGACCCATCAGGAGATTGAACTTCTGATCGGTTCCTCCCAGCTCCACATCTGCCTCAAGAGCCACGGAATCATATCCCTGAACAAGAGGGTACAGAAACTCGTGAATGGCAATCGGCTGCTCGGCGCGGTACCGCTTGGTGAAGTCGTCCCGTTCAAGCATTCTCGCGACCGTGTATTGCCCAGCCAAGCGAATCATATCGGCAGCGGAGAGCTTGCTCATCCAATCGGAGTTGAAAACCACCCGCGTCTTCGCTGGATCCAGGATTTTGAACACCTGCTCCTTATAACTGATGGCGTTTTCGGCCACCTGCGACTCAGTCAACGGTGGCCGGGTCGCACTCTTGCCCGTTGGGTCGCCGATCATGCCGGTAAAGTCACCAATAAGGAAAATGACTTCGTGCCCCAGGTCCTGAAACTGGCGCAGCTTGTTAATCAGCACGGTATGTCCCAGGTGCAGGTCAGGCGCTGTCGGGTCAAACCCCGCCTTGATCCTGAGGGGACGCCCCTCCTGCAGCTTATCAATCAGCGCTTCTTCTGAAATCAGCTCATCCATGCCGCGCTTGACTACGGCCAGTGCCTCATCAATAGATGCCATTAACTACACACCCTCGAATCTGATAGTTTGGGCGGAAAGACGGTTACAGACCACTACAAAAGAACTCTGTGCGTTACCGGCCTACCTGTTAGAGTATCCCTGCTTAGTTTTTAGACAGGGCCGACTGTATTAGGGGCAAGGATTATAGCAACCCTGACCCAGGAAATCCGGTCTGCGTACCGGCAACGTTAATGTTGGAAGCTGTCCTGAGTGCATTTTATACGGTAATCTGTTGGACTATACTTGAACAACAGCTTTAATTAGGTAGTACAACCTACCGGAATGCCGATCAAAACGGATGCGACACGTGCTGAAAATGTTTCCCAAGACCCACATTACCATTGCCGCTGCGACCAGTGTTGTCGTAGCCGCCGCCATTCTTATGAGCCCAAGTGCCAACGTCGAAGCCAATAGAATGGCCTACGCACTGGATCTTGAAGAGGGCACAGTCAGCGAGTCAGGCGCTCGCCCCGCCGAGCAGGCCAAGAACGATGAAAAGCCGACTCCAGATACCGACACAGCCACCACGGAAGCACCCGAATTATCCGAAGCACTTGATACGGCGACCGCCATCGCAGAAACCAGTGAGCCAGAGTTGCAATGGCACGAGTACAAAATCAAGTCTGGCGACACCCTGTCGTCGCTTTTCGGCAAGGCCGGCTTCAACGACGGTATCATGCTGTCGGTTATTCACGGCGACGGAGAGGCTGACAAATTACAGCGGCTCTATGCGGGTGAAACCATTTCTTTCGCAACCGATGATGCCGGCGACCTTGCAGCGGTCAGTCTCCAGCGCAACCTTCTTGAAACTCTCCGTGTCGAAAAAACCGAAGATGGATTCAAAGGGGAAACCGTTGTCCGTGAGCCCGATGTAAAACCAGCGTTTGCCTCTGGCATTATTGATGGCTCGCTTTACGTAGCTGCCCGGGACGCCGGTATGTCCGACAGGCTGGCCATGGAAATGGCAGGCATCTTCGGCTGGAATATCGACTTCGTCTACGACGTACGCAAGGGCGACCGGTTTGAAGTGGTTTACGAGGAACTCTACCTGGATGGCGAAAAGTTCGACACTGGCAACATTATTTCAGCCCGTTTCGTTAACCAGGGCAAGGACGTCATTGCACTGCAGTACACCGACAGCAACGGCGATACTGACTACTACAGCCCCGATGGCAGCAGTATGCGCAAAGCGTTCCTGCGAACCCCCATCAACGCACGGGTTTCCTCATCCTTTAACCTGCAGCGCCGCCACCCTGTTCTGGATGTGGTTCGCCCGCACGAAGGCACAGACTACGCGGCGCCTCCGGGAACACCGATCAAGGCAGCCGGCCATGGCCGGGTTCAGTTTGCAGGTTGGAAAGGCGGTTATGGGCGCACCGTGATACTCAAACATGGTGACAACATCACGACCCTTTATGCCCACATGAGCCGTCTTGGCAAAGGTATAAAAAACGGAACACGCGTTAAACAGGGTGACACTATCGGCCACGTGGGCTCATCCGGCATGGTAACCGGCCCCCATCTTCACTATGAGTTCCGTGTTAATGGGTCCCCGAGGAATTCCCGGACCGTGAAACTGCCGGATGCCAAGCCGGTACCGCAGTCAGAAATGGCCCGCTTCAAAAAGCACGCCAACCAGCAAGTAGCCCGGTTTGAGCTGTTCCGCCAGGATTACCAGCAACTCGCCCTGGCCGCAGACGAGTAAAACATGAAAGCCTGGATAGGACTGATGTCCGGCACCAGTATGGATGGCATTGACGCCATACTGGTGTCGTTCGAACGCCAGCAAATCCGGGTTCATGCCACTCACACCATTGATTATCCGGACGACATCCGTCAGCGACTTTCCAATCTCAGCCAGAATCGTGGCACCCCCGATGACTTTGGAGAACTGGACCACACCACCGGCTCCCTGTTTGCCCTTGCCGCAAGCAGTGTAATCGAAAAATCCGGTTTCCCGGCAACGTCGATTGCAGCGATTGGCAGCCATGGGCAGACACTACGGCATCAGCCAGACGGTTCAACACCCTTTTCCATTCAGGTTGGCGACCCCACCCTCATTGCAGAACGCACCGGCATAACAACCGTTGCCGATTTCAGACGTCGTGACCTGGCAGCCGGCGGACAGGGTGCCCCCCTCGTTCCGGCTTTCCATAAAGCATTCTTCAGCGCTGTCGGAGAGGATCGCTGTATTCTTAATCTTGGCGGAATTGCCAATATCACCCACTTACCCGCCAATGACGGAGCGCCCGTTACCGGGTTCGACACCGGGCCGGCGAATGCATTGATGGATGCCTGGTGCCTTGACCAGACCGGGCGCGCTTACGACAAGGATGGCGCCTGGGCAGACGAAGGCATCGTTGACCAGAGCCTGTTGGGGGATATGCTCTCCGAAGCCTATTTTTCGCGGCAACCACCAAAAAGTACCGGCACCGAAAGATTCAACCTGGAGTGGTTAAAAGTATTATTGAACCGGCATCCGGACCTGCCCGGCGCGGACGTCCAGAGGACTTTGCTGGAACTGACCGCTGTCACCGTGGCACAGCAGATACCACCCGCCAAGGGAATGACTGTCTTCGTGTGCGGCGGAGGCGCCAAAAACAAGGTGCTAATGCGGGAACTGCAACGTACCTGCAGCCCTTTACGAATTGCTTCTACGGCGGAGTTGGGGCTCGACCCACAGTGGGTTGAACCCACAGCATTCGCCTGGCTGGCCAGCCAGACGCTGTCAGGTAAGTCAGGAAACCTTCCGGAGGTAACGGGAGCAAGCGGAGAAAGAATTCTGGGCGCAGTCTATTACGCCTGACCTGACGGTGTGCCAGACAGTCAGGTCAGATGGAGAAAGAGCTGCCACAACCGCATGTTGAGCTTGCGTTAGGATTCTGCACAACAAACTGTGAGCCCTGCAACCCTTCCTGGTAATCCACGGTTGCCCCAACGAGGTACTGGTAGCTCATCGGGTCCACCAGCAACATGACACCCTCTTTCTCGATGACAGTGTCTTCGTCATCCTGAGCATCGTCAAAAGAAAACCCATACTGGAAACCAGAGCAGCCACCACCGGTCACAAACACGCGAAGTTTGAGACCAGCGTTGCCCTCTTCTTCAACCAGTTCACGCACTTTGGACACCGCACTGTCACTGAAAAACACCGGTGTCATTGCCTGTTGCTGAACTACACTCAAGTCCGCCTCCGGTTTGCCACGAGAAAATCTGATCTGATTATCATATTCCTGACTAAAACAATCAACTATTCCTTATCGGGCACAGCATCGTCACCGCGATCTTCAGCCTGGCCTTTATCGATATCGGGAGCATTCGACTGATGCCTGTCGCGACCAAGTAGCCCGACCGGCTCGTTCTGGTGAACCAGGCTACCGTTCACCGACGCGCCCATGGCCATTTCGATCAGATTATAATAGACATTACCGTGAATGGACGCTTTTTCCGCCAGTTCAAGATGCGTGGATGCGTATACATCTCCATGCACCGTGCCGTTGACGATCACGTGAGGCGCGACGATATCGCCTTCCACGGACCCGACTTCAGACACCCTGAGAACCGCGTCACCACCCTCTTCTGCGACCACCCGACCGCGAATTGTGCCGTCAACATGAAGCCCTCCGGAGAAATGTACATCCCCCTCCACCGTTGTCCGGGATGAGACGAGGGTATCGAAATGCCCGGTGGGGCGACGGGGTTTCTGTTTCTTCTTGCCAAGCATGTCAGTTCTCCGTTAGTTCATCCCAATCAAATGTACGTTCCGCCTGGGACGATTTACTGCCTTCGGCACGTGCCACCACCTGCAGCTCAAGGGGCTCAAAGCCTTCAGGCACCCGCAGAAGACCTTCAATATCCTGGAAGTACCGGAAGCGGAATCTGACCCCCAGGTCTTCTATGTCGTCGGAAAGGTCCCGCAGGGCGATGACTTCTTTCTCGTCATTTCGCATGCCGATCACGTTTACCGCAACCACGCCTGAAATGTAGCTCTTGTTATCGCCCACCTGGGTTAACACCAGTTTGAAATTGTAGGCTCCTTCCTGCCTGGCACTTTGCATAGCCAGGCGATCAACCTGCAACCCCTTGCTGGTTTCCGAGGGCGCCATGATGTTTTTATAGAATGTCAGGTCTGCTTTCAGTGATGCGATCTGCGTTTCGAGATTCACAATGGTTCTGCGGGCCTGGTTCAGGGCCTGGGCGTCGATGGTTCGACCCCGTTCAAGATTGACCAGCTGCTGGCTGGTTTCCCTGCTTTGGCTCTGAAGCTGCTCGACCTGCTCTTCAAGGCGATCACGGGATTCTTCCGCCGTTGAAAACCGGAATCCGCCCTGGGCCATGCCCGTCGCATACCCAAGCACGGCGGCGGTAATAGAAAATACCAGCAGTATCAGGGTGCGCCGAAGCCGGTAGCCAGGACGATGTCTGATGACAACATATTCTTCAGCAGGTTTTCTCGATTCGCTCACCGGACAGACCTATGGCAGCAACGCGGGCGCTTCCAGCCCCATGGTTTCCTGCAGACCGAACATGATGTTCATGTTCTGGATGGCCTGACCCGCTGCACCTTTCACCAGGTTATCGATCACCGAAGATACGATCACAATATTGCTCTGTTCCTGCCGGTGAAGTGCCATGCGGCAACTGTTGGCGCCACGGACACTGCGGGTTTCCGGATGGCTGCCAAACGGCATCACATCGACGAAAGGCTCCTCCCTGAAGCGGTCTTCGAACAATGCCTGCAAGCGATCAAAGTCCGCAGGATTACGTAGCTCAGCATACAGCGTGGCTTCAATGCCGCGGACCATGGGAATCAGATGCGGTACAAAGGTTACACCCACATCGCTACCGGCCGCCTGTGACAGTCCCTGGCGAATCTCCGGAAGATGCCGGTGGCCTGAAGCACCATAAGCCTTGAAGCTCTCACCCACCTCACCGTGCAGCATGCCGATCTTGCCCTGGCGCCCGGCGCCGCTGGCACCCGATTTGGCATCCGCAATCAGTCGCGATGGGTCGACCAGTCCACTTTCCAGCAAGGGAAGAAAGCCCAATTGAACCGCTGTAGGGTAACAGCCAGGGTTGGCCACCAGCTGTGCGCTGCGAATCTCGTCCCGCACCACTTCCGGCAAGCCGTAGACTGCCTTTTCTACCCACTCAGGACTCTCGTGAGGCATACCGTACCAGTTGGCCCAGACATCCAGATCCTTCAGGCGGAAATCGGCTGACAAATCCACAACACGGGCACCCGCCGCCATCAATTCCGGCATCATGCGCATCGCCACACCATGGGGAGTTGCGAAAAAGACCAGGTCACAGGCTGCCAGCGTTTTCACATCGGGCTCTGAAAACGCAAGGTCATAATGGCCACGCAGGTTCGGGTACATATCGGCGACCGGCATGCCCGCCTCCGAGCGCGAGGTAATACAGCTCACCGTCACTTCAGGGTGAACTGCCAGAATTCTCAGAAGTTCAACACCGGTATAACCGGTTCCACCTACAATACCTACTTTTATCACCAGTTACTCCAGCTACAAATCAGGTTCCCGAAAGCCCAATAGTCTAACATGATAAACCAATGACTTATTGCAGCCCCACCAGCGCTGGTTACAATATCGTCAGGAAACCACTTACCTCCGGAAACCCGGCGTTCATGCGTAAATTCTGGCACAAGACTACCGACAATCTGATCCCGGTTTTCCGCCGCCGGCTGTCCGGTGTGGATGCACTGCCGCAACTGGCGGTTCTCGGCCTGCTGTCCGGGTTGTTTACCGGTGGCGTGATCCTGATTTTCCGGCTGGCCATTGAGTGGCCACTGGAATACTTTCTGCCAGGCGAAGGCTCTGAGTCCTTTGAAGAGCTGGGCATTCTCACCCGGGCTATCCTCCCTCTCGCCGGCGCCGTCGGGCTTGGGCTGCTGATGCACAATCTTGCCACCCATGATCGCAAGGTCGGCATCGTGCATGTCATGGAGCGCCTGAACTACCATCAGGGCTATATTTCAATCCGCAGCGCTCTGGTTCAGTTCGTGACGGGCGTCAGCACGGTGGTTACCGGCCAGTCCGCCGGCCGCGAAGGGCCGGCGGTCCATCTTGGCGCGGCCTTTTCAAGCCTTATGGGCCAGTGGATGCGGCTGCCCAACAACAGCATCCGCACACTGGTCGCTTGCGGGTGCGCCGCGGCCATCTCCGCCTCTTTCAACACACCCATTTCCGGCGTCATCTTCGCCATGGAAGTGGTTATGATGGAATACACCATCGCCGGCTTTACGCCCATTATCCTGGCATCAGTGACTGCTGCCGTAGTGAGTCAGGCCATGTATGGCTCCGAACCGGCATTCAGCGTCCCCCCGCTGACCATGAACTCATTGCTGGAAATCCCGTGGATTATTGCCATAGCCATTATTATCGGGGTTGCTGCGGCGGCGTTCATACAGCTGGTCGACACGACTGGCCGGCACCATCACCGCCCGGTACTGCTGCGCCTCACCATCGCTGGGCTGCTCATGGTGCCCTTTGCCATAGTGGTGCCGGAAGTTATGGGTATCGGCTACGACACGGTTCAGTTCACCCTCGACAATCAGCTACCGTTCTGGCTGTTACTGGGTGCCGGCATTGCCAAACTGCTGATTACCTCAATCACCCTCGGCCTTGGTATGCCTAGCGGGGTAATTGGCCCTACACTGTTTATGGGTGCAACACTGGGCGGCGCTATGGGTCTGATTGGCGCGCAGATTTTTCCAGACACAGCATCGTCAGTGGGCTTCTATGCCATGCTGGGCATGGGGGCAATGATGGGGGCGGTACTGCAGGCCCCGCTTGCAGCTCTGATGGCGCTGATGGAGCTCACCAGAAATCCAAACATCATCCTTCCGGGTATGCTGGTCATCACCACTGCCAGCCTGGTGACCAGCGAAGCCTTTGGCAAGAAATCCCTGTTTCTGACCATCCTCAAGAGCCAGGGGCTGAGCTACCAGAATTCCCCGGTAATTCAGGCATTAAGGCGGGTTTCCGTCGGTGCCATCATGGACAGGAGCATTCTTCGTACCGAGCGTTTTCTGTCGAGGGAGGAGGCTGGCAAAATTCTGAAATCCGAGCCGAAATGGCTGGTGGTTGAAGGCAGCAGCGGCCCCACCGCGCTATTGCCCGCCGTGGATCTTGCGCGTTATCTGGAAGATACCAAAGCGTCAGCCAACCGCGAGCAGGAGGAGGAAGAAGAGGCCCCTGACCAGGTCGACCTTATGGACATTCCCGCCAATCGCCGGGATATTGCCCCGGTGCAATACCAAGCCACGTTGGAGGAGGCACTGAACGAGTTTGAACACACCAGCGTAGAAGCCCTGTATGTTCAGCGCCACGTTGCGCCGACGATTCAGCGCGTGTACGGCGTGCTGCTGAAAACCGATATCGAAAGCTACTACCAATACCGACGGAGCTAACCAATGCTGTGGGTCAAAGCCCTGCATATTATTTCAATGGTGTGCTGGTTCGCCGGCATATTCTACCTGCCCCGGTTGTTTGTCTATCACGCAGCCTGTGAGGACGAGCCCGGCCGGGAGCGTTTCAAGATCATGGAGCGCAAGCTCTATCGTGGCATCACCACACCGTCCATGGTGGCGACGGTCGTTTTTGGACTCTGGCTCATCGGTTACAATGTCCAGGGCTATATGAGCCAGGGCTGGCTACATGCCAAGCTGCTGCTGGTGGTTCTACTGATCGTTTACCACTTTTATTGCGGACACCTGGTGAAGGTATTCCGCGACGACAGGAACACCCGCAGCCACGTGTTCTATCGCTGGTTCAACGAGGTGCCGGTTCTGGTCCTGGTCGCCGTTGTCATTCTTGCTTCTGTTAAACCCTTCTGAGGAGCCTGATCATCAAACTTTATCACCGTCCTCATGTTCTGATTGTATCCGGCCTCGACCCGTCGGGGGGAGCTGGCATCCAGGCTGACATCCAGGCCATCACGGCTCTGGGGTGCCATCCGTTGCCGGTACTTTCCTGTCTGACAGTGCAGGATACCCGGAATGTCTACAACGCTACCGCCACAGACCCGGAGATGATCCGCCAGCAACTGGAATGCCTGGCGGCCGACTCCCCCATACACGCCATAAAAACCGGTGCACTGGGCAATGCCGCCGTGGTGGATGTATTAGTGGATTTTCTGGCCGACCATCCGGACATTCCGGTTATTACCGACCCGGTCATCAAGGCCGCCGGTGGCGGAGATCTCTCTGACCAGGCCCTGATCGACCGCATGAAGGAACGCCTTTTCCCACGCGCGGAAATTATTACGCCCAACGGTATCGAGCTGGCCCTGCTGGGCGGTGATAAAGATGAGGCCCGGGCTGCCCATAACCTGCTGACAGCCGGCTGTCAGACGGTTCTGGCGACCGGCGGGCACGGTGAGGGCGAGGAACTTGTCAACACCCTCTATACCCGGGACCAGGACCCCCTCCACTTTTACGTTGAGCGTATTGGTGGTGAGTACCACGGTACCGGTTGCACCCTGGCCGCATCCATAGCCGCTGGCAGGGCGTCCGGGCTCTCCGCCCGTGCAGCCATTGCCCAGGCCCAGAATTACGTGCTGCGCGCCATACGGCACGCCCTTAAAGTCGGCGAAGGCCAACCGGTACCGGACCGGGGCATCCCATGGGAGAATTGAGCGCCAACGCCATTGCCAAAGGGCTGCGGCCGGGCCTTTATGCCATTACCGACAGTCAGCTGTTACCTGCAGACAAACTTCTGCCAGCGGTGGAAGCCGCGCTTCGGGGCGGGGCGGTGCTGGTCCAATATCGCGAAAAGAGCGCACCGCAACCGGAGCGTTTGCAGCAGGCCCGGGACCTCACAGCCCTTTGCCGCAATGCCGGCGTACCGCTGATCATTAACGATGACCCGGAGCTGGCCCGACGCTGCGGCGCAACCGGAGTACACCTGGGGCAATCTGACAGCTCCCTCGTTAGCGCCAGACAACAGCTCGGTGAACATGCGATCATAGGCGCTACGTGCCATGCCGATCTGGCTCTGGCCGCAAGCGCTGACCGTGACGGTGCCGACTACCTGGCTTTCGGCCGCTTTTTCAACTCGAAAACCAAGCCGGATGCGCCCGCCGCGGACACGTCGGTACTGGCCCGAGCCAGACAGTTTGGCAAGCCGGTAACCGCCATTGGCGGCATCACCGCGGGCAACGGCGAAGCACTGATCCGTGCCGGTGCCGACATGCTGGCGGTCGTTGGCGGGCTTTTCGACGGTGACCTGGCCTCCATTGAGGAGCGGGCGCGTCAATTTAGCCGGCTGTTTGCCGCCCATCATCCACTTTTTTCATCTTCCGTACATCAGGAGTCCTGAACCATGACCCAGTCCGAAACCCTATTTGCCGAGGCTCAGAAATACATTCCCGGAGGGGTCAACTCTCCGGTCAGAGCCTTCAAGGGAGTCGGCGGTACACCGCTGTTTTTCAAGCATGCTGAAGGCGCTTACCTGTTTGACGAAGACGACCGTCGCTATATCGATTACATTGGCTCCTGGGGGCCCATGATCCTTGGCCACGGTAACCAGACCATCAAGGACGCCCTGCACGCCCAGGTGGACCAGGGCATCGGTTACGGCGCCCCGACGGCCCTGGAAACCGAAATGGCAAAGAAGGTCTGTGAGCTGGTGCCGTCAATTGACCTGGTGCGCATGGTGAACTCCGGTACCGAAGCCACCATGAGCGCTGTTCGCCTGGCCCGGGGCTATACCGGCCGGGACAAGATCGTAAAGTTTGAAGGCTGCTACCATGGCCACGTGGATTCACTGCTGGTAAAAGCCGGCTCCGGTGCCCTCACCCTGGGCGTGCCCAATTCGCCGGGCATTCCCGCCAGCCTTGCCGAGCATACGCTGACCCTGACCTTCAACGACATCGACAGTGTGCGTGAGACCTTCGCCAAAATGGGCGACGAGATAGCCGCCATTATCGTTGAGCCGGTTGCCGGCAACATGAACTGCATTCCACCAGTGCCGGGCTTTCTGGAGGGGTTACGGGAAGTGTGCGACGAGCATGGCACTGTGCTGATCTTTGATGAGGTCATGACCGGTTTCCGGGTGTCCCTCGGCGGGGCCCAGGGCTTTTACGGCGTGACTCCGGACCTGACTGCTTTAGGCAAGGTCATCGGCGGTGGGCTGCCAGTGGGTGCGTTCGGTGGCAAGCGGGAAATCATGGAGCACATCTCTCCCCTGGGGCCGGTGTACCAGGCTGGCACACTCAGCGGCAATCCACTGGCCATGTGCGCCGGCCTGGCGACGCTGAACGCCATTTCCGAACCCGGCTTCCACGACCGCCTGACCGAAAAGACCATTGCCGTTCGTGACGGATTGAAAGAAGCGGCAGACAGCACCGGCATTCCCCTGGCAGTGCAAAGCGCCGGGGCCATGTTCGGTTTCTTCTTTACCGATGCCCCAAATATCACACGCTTCGACCAGGTGATGGCCTGCGACGTGGAACGGTTCAAAAAATTCTTCCAGGGCATGCTCAAGGAAGGCGTCTATCTTGCGCCGTCTGCGTTCGAAGCCGGCTTCACCAGTGCCGCCCTGACGGATGACGACATCCACCAGACCGTGGAAGCAGCACGCAAAGTCATGTCCACACTCTGAAGACTTCGAGATATAAAAACTTCCGGGCTACGGCCCGGAAGTAAACCATTCAAATCATGTCTTCTCAGGCCACACAGATGAACCGCGTCACACTTTGACGGTTCCCACCCCTCCACGGCTTCCCTTGCCGTTGACTTATCGCTCCTTCTGATCGAACTATGTGCAGATCTCACACAATGAGATGCACTATCTGCGACTACCTAACAAATACAACAGCAAACTGTAGGTGCAACAATGAAACAATGGTTCAAGGCATTCGCCGTGCTGGCTGTTCTGGCATGGTCCTCACCCTCAATGGCCTGGTGGTGGGATTCAACTCCCTCCGACTACACCGATACCCGTTATCCTGTGGTACTGGTTCACGGCATGTTCGGCTTCGACTCGGTTGCCGGCGTGGATTACTGGTACGGCATCGCAGAAGACCTGCGTAAGCATGGTGCTGACGTTTACACTTCCCAGGTACCGGCTCTGGACAGCACCATCGCCCGAGGCGAAGCACTGCTTCCCCAGATTGCATCCATTGCCGCCATCCACGGCAAGGTAAACCTGATCGGCCACAGCCATGGCGGTCCAACCGCAAGGTACATTGCCAGAGTGCGGCCCGACCTGGTGGCCTCGGTCACGTCGGTTGGCTCGCCCCACAAGGGCTCGCCGGTTGCAGACCTGATTTACGGCTCCCCGGCGGAAAGTCTGGCGGCATCAGTGGGTAACGCGCTTGGCGGTCTGATCGACCTGCTGTCCGGCGGTGGCTACAACCAGGATCTGAGCTCCAGCCTGTACTCGCTGACGACGCAGGGCAGCGCTGAATTCAATCAGTTTGCACCAGCGGGCGTTCCAACCAGTGCATGCGGTGAAGGAGCCTATTCAGCCAACGGGGTACGTTTCTATTCCTGGGGCGGGACGGGTGTTCTGACCAACGTGCTTGATCCATCGGATGCGCTACTGGGCACCACCAGCCTGGCGTTCAGCTTCAGCGCCAACGACGGCCTGGTCGGGCGTTGCAGCAACCACTTTGGCAAGGTCATTCGCGACAACTACTTCATGAACCACCTGGATGAGGTAAACCAGGCTCTTGGCCTGCACAGCCTGTTCGAAACCGACCCGAAAACGGTCTACCTGCAGCAGGCCAACCGGCTGAGAAACGCCGGCCTCTGATCTCAGGCCCTGGCCGGGAACGGACGCCCGGCCATCACATCAGAATCCCATCTCAATACCCACCATCGCCTCCCGGCGATTGTAGTCGTATCGCTCAATCGTGCTGCGGTTGTTCACCATGCTCAGTTCCGCCAGAACAAGCCATGGGCCGGTTAACTGATACTGGGCCAGTAACACCCCCCTCAGGCGATGGTCTGTACGGCGTTCGGAGATGACATCCGCGCCCGATAACAGCCGGTGTTCATCCTTGTAGCGGGAATGACGGTAATCCCCCCTGGCAGACAAAGATAACCGGGCGGACACGTAATAGCGCGCTTCGGCCGATAAAAGGTTGCGTAACGGGGATACACTGACAAACTGCTCGCCGGCGGTCAGATCCCTACGATCGTTGAGCTCGAACTGATAACGGCCGATGAAGACCCAGTTCCCGACACCTTTCTCGGCGCCAGCCCCCAACCGCAGCATTTCCCCATCGTAAGCACTGAAACCGCTCCCTCCCTGAATGGTGGAAACCGACCCGTCGACGCTGCAGTCATAGCCGTAAGCTCCGATACCGAACGCACAATTATCAGGACGATATACCGCTTCCAGCCGTAACTCGCGCTCCAGGGCGTCAGCGCCAAACCAGGAGCCGGCGAGGCTCAAAGTAGAAGTCAGCTCACCCTCACCGATACCTTTCCGCCAGGCGGCACCCGTGCTGAGGTAACTGTTATCGAATTCGGCGTTATCCGGATACTGGCGGGTATAGGCAACACCCAGCAGGCTGACGCCGTTATCGAAGTGGAGATTTCCGGTCGCCAGCAGGTCAGCAAATGTACCGGCCTGATTACTCGAGGCGTCATCCGGTGTTCCGGCAATGTTGTCATCATAGCCGGCGGCCGCCGCAAGGTAGCCATTACGGTCAATATCGTCGAATTGTGAAGTTTGCGTCTCGTCAAGCTGGCGAAATGCCAGCGCTCTTACCTTTTCCGGGGAATCCGGGCCGGCCGCCTGCTCGAACCACTGGCGGGCAGCCTCGTACCGGCCCTGCTCCTGCATAACAAGCCCTAAGTTGTAACGGGCCAGAGGTGCATGGGGGGTGCCCAGCAGTTCCAGGAAAACGGATTCAGCGAAATCATGCTGTCCAAGACGGAAATAGACAACGCCAAGATTATAAAGCAGTGAGGGGGTGTCCAGACCATCTGCCCTGGCCTGTTCGAAATGGATGCGGGCAGCAGTGAGTTCGCCGGCCCCAAATGCCGCCACGCCGGCCTCAAAGTCCGCATTTCCGGCCCGCTCCTCTGCCATTGAAGCAGGCGAGAGGATTGTCAGGGCAATAAAGAATGTAGCTAACTTCGAGGGCCGCAAGCCTGACTCCGGATAAGACGATGAAACGTCGATACCTGCACGCGAAAAGTCGAGTGCGGGGACAACAAAATCGGGAGTATAGCAAGGGACGAAGCAGTTAGTAGCAGGGGAGCATTACGATGAAGACAGAAGCCCGTGTCAGGGCAACTCGGGCTTCTCAGGGCGTCTGGACGCACCCGGCGGCTCTGGCCGCTCGGGGCGCTCGCGCGCTTCATTCCGTTCGCGGACTTCCTTCGCACGGTCTGCCGCAGCCCGTGCCGCCTCACGCCCCCTGTCCCGTGCCTCTCGGGCTTTTTCGATGCCTCGTGCCGCGCCGGGTGTATCAGCGGGCTTGCCCGTTTCGCCGTTCCGACGCTCAAGGGCCACCGGTTCACGCAGTTCAATCTCGCGGACAACGGATTTCGTCAGGTCGTCATCGTCTGTGACCATTCGCATGGTCACATCCAGATCGTCATTGGCGACGGCTACTCCGGATGTTGCCAATAACAAACCGAGGCAGCCATGAAAAACAACACTGCGCCAGAAACCGGGAGTCATGATGAAGGCTCCTGATCGCCATTCCCTGGAGCACCATCAAGAAGGCTGGTGCGGAATGTCTTTGTTCTGCGGCCGTCGTCAAGATGGGCTACCAGTTCGCCCTCACCTGAGAACAGTATGTTGAGCGGCAGATTGACCACATTCTCGCCTTTATCCAGGTCCACTTTCCAACTCAGCTTTTGATGGCCAGGGTAGCTTGCGACTTCGACATGAGGGGGCAACTCCACCGTCAGGGTAACTCCTTCCAGCGCTTCCCTGGAGCTGAATGCAAGCCGGACATTGCGGGCAACAGGTTCGGCGACCAGGCTTTGGTTGCTGCCGGCCGGCTCCGCTCCGAAATGCACGAAATCGACATCGGACCCCGGGCCGGATTTCCAACCAAAGCCCAGTGCAATACCGACAACCAGGGCAGCCGCGATGGCGCCACCGGCCACAGGCGCGCTCCAGCCATGGCCAACATAACCATTACGGGACTGCCCGTCTCTGCCGGTGGCAGCTCCGAGAACCCGATCCTCAAAACCAGACGTTGGAGCAGGCACAGCCTGGCTTTCCCGTAACACGTCAGAAATCACCTGTTCATTGTGCGCGGCGATGGAGCAGTCTTTACAATCGGCAATATGCTGCTCAATGCGGTTGGCCTGCACCGCAGAAAGTTCGTTCCTTAACCAGGAACGCAGATTGCTCTTGCACTCGTCACACAACATATCCATCACCTCATTGTTCCACACGCCCGGCCTGCGGAAAAAGTTCCGGTCGCTCAAGCAGTTTTTCCCTGAGCGACGCCCGGCAACGATGAACCCGCGATTTCACGGTGCCCACCGGTATTTCAAGCATCCGTGCAATGTCCTCCTGGCTCCATCCGTCCACGTCGTGCAGAAGCATCAATGTGCGCATATCCGGCGACAGCTCCTGGATAACAGAGTCCATGATGGGCTTCAGGCGTTCGCTACTGAGCTGTTCGGCCAGCTCCGGCATATCCGCTGCGTAAGAGTCGAGAAACGTCGCCTGCCGCTCAGGCTCCGCCACGTCGCTCACCGGCCTGTCCGCACGACGGCCCCGACGCCGCACCTCGTCGATAAACTGCCGATACAGCACCCGGTTGAGCCAGGGCCGCAGCTGCTCGATCGCTTCCAGCTCTTCAAGTCGGGGGTAGAGTTTCACCACTACATCCTGCACCAGGTCCTCAGCATCCTGCTGTTGCCCCGCCAACCGGAAGGCAAAACGGTACATGGCCCCCAGATGGGGCTGGACCAGCTTTTCAAATCGCTTGGAACGGGAAGGTTTGAAGGGAAGTAATGCCAAATCCGGTGCCCGTGCGCTCGTGGATGATCAGTCGAATGTGGAGCATAGCTGCATCGCAAGCCCAAGTATATTGCCACGAAAATCTTCTTCTAATGATTTATGTGAGTTTTTTAACAAACAGTAACGCTCAACCATGGAACGCCCTTACCTGTTTCGTCGTTAGGCCTGCAGCGGCATATAAAAATGCATGCAGAGCCAGATAAATCAAACAACGGAGATTAGTATGAATCATTCTCTCAAGCTCTTTACTGTCACTGCCCTTGCTAGTGCGCTCGCTGCCTGTGGTGGAAGTGGGGGCGGCGACAGCGGTTCTACCGGGACTGCGTCATTCAATCTCACTGATGCTGCCGTAGACAGTGTTCAGGAGGTGAACCTTACGATCGTCGGTCTGGAACTCCAGCCAGCCGACGGAGAACGGATCAGTTTTGAAGTGAATAACCCCGAAAACCTTCAAAACATCAACCTCCTCGACCTTCAGGACGGTGCCGTTGAAACTCTCCTGGCCGATCAAGAGCTACCATCTGGCAGCTACGAGTGGATTCGACTGAAACTGGGCGATGAAAGCACGTTTTCAGTTATCGATGATAATGGCGGCACCAACGACCTTTTCGTACCGTCCGGTAATCAACGTGGGCTGCAGACATCTGGTTTCGTTGTGCCCGCCGGTGGGTCAGCGAACTTCACAATCGACTTTGATGTCCGTAAGTCTTTAATAAACCCTCCCGGACTTAATAGTTATTTGCTGAAGCCAGTGCTAAGGCTGGTCGACAACGCCGAAGTAGGCACCATCAAGGGCACCATTGGTCAGACACTTCTGGCGACTTGCGACAATGCCAATGCTTACGCTGGCGGCGTTTACATCTTCGAAGGAACCGACGTAACACCAGACGATCTTGGCAGTGAGAATGAGCCATTGGTCGTCGCGCCTGTGGACACAGAGATTGGTGAATACGATTACACTGCAGCGTTCCTTCCAGCCGGCGATTATACTGTTGCATATACCTGTGACATGGATGAACGCCAAGATGCTGAAGGCAACATGATTGACGAGAATCTCGATTTCACTTCTGGCGTCAACGCTGAAGTCATTAAAGGGGAGGAAACTACTGTCGATTTGACAGCCGCCGACTAGTTGAACGGAATAGTTCGGAATCCCGCCGGATCTCCGGCGGGGATTTTTCGTTATAGGGCTCCGGCTCTCTCCTCAGCCTGATTCGCCCCTGCCACATTCCCCCTGGCCCGACGAATATCCGCCAGCAGCATCCAGCCTGAACGCTGCAATGACACATCACTGCCTGCCAGCGACAGACCCTTCAGGGTAAACTGCTCTGCCGAACCCAACTGATCCAGCGCCACGTAGGCTTCCGAGAGTTTGAAGTAGACCTGCGCCGAACGCGGGGCAATCCGCTGGGCCCGTTCAAGCTGCGCGACCGCAGCCTGGGTATCACCGGCAGCCATCAAGGTGTCTGCACGCTGGATAAGACTTTTCGCGGCTGGCGAGAGTGCATCGCCTTCGTCCTGATAGCTCGGTGCGCTGCGCTCGGGCTCTCGCACCGGTTCCTCAGGCTGCTCACTTTTGCGCTCAACCCTAGGTTCTTCAGCACTGCCGCTGGTCTGTGGCGGTTCCGGCGCCTCGTCACGGGAGGAGGAACTACCGGCCGGCACGTAAATGGAGCCGCCACCCGGTCCCGAAGCGCAGCCCACCATCCCAAGCATCAGGCCCACTACACCCGCATATTTCAATGTATTCGGTTTCATTGGAAGAGTCCTTCAAACCAGCCCCGTATCCGCCGCTCCAGATTGCCCCCGCAGGATACCTCTGCATCGGGTTCGCTACCGGTGATAAACGGCACAAGGCGTGCATTTTCACAGTGTTCGTCAGTCAGGGCGCCTTCCGCGGCATTGACCCAGTGGTACTCCACGCCGTCCGGCACCACCGGAGAAAACCCGTGCTGGGGTACCTGGCTCATAAACCGCGACCAGACCGGCAGCGCACCGGTGGCGCCAGTCAGTGACGTCGGCCCGTTGTCGTCGCGGCCTACCCAGCTGACCGCAAGCAGATCCCCGCTGAAACCGGCAAACCAGGAGTCGCGGCCATCATCGGTGGTTCCGGTCTTGCCTGCAAGTGTCAGCTCACGTGGCACAGTACGGTACGCGGATCGGCCCGTGCCTTCCTGCATGGTCTCCTGCATGACGTATTGAACGAGATGCACCGCAGCGGGGTCGGCCACCTGATCCACTTTGAGGCTGTAACGGGAAAGTGCTTCGCCTTCCGCGTCGGTTACCTGCCGTATGGTTCTCAAGGGCGTATTGAAACCGGACGTCGCCAGCCCCTGGTAGATCTGGGCCACGGTTACCGGCGTCATGGCTACGGAACCCAGCAACATGGAAGGATACTCGGATATGCCACTGGTTACTCCAAAACCCTGGAGCGTGGATTTCACTGCATCGATTCCCACGTCGAGCCCCACGCGAACAGCAGGAAAGTTATACGAGTGAGACAGGGCTTCGTGCAGAGGCACCAGCCCCCTCGCTTCACCGTCATAATTCTTTGGCTCCCAACGTCTACCGTCGTCGAACACCAGGGAAAAGCCCTTGTCCTCCACGGGCGTAATCAGGTTGTAGCGTTCCGGTTGCTGGAGCGCCGTCAGATAGGTGAACGGTTTGATCAGCGAGCCAATCGGGCGACGGGCATCCAGAGCACGGTTGAACCCGGCATACTGCGGGTCGCGACCGCCCACCAGCGCCAGAACCTCACCGCTGTCACGTGAGGTGACTACCAATGCAGACTCCAGCGTGGTGTCGGAGCCGCCCTCCATGCGCCCCAGCATATCCTTTACGGAAAACTCGGCAGCATACTGGATTGCCGGGTCCAGCGTCGTGAATATGCGCAGACCGTCACTTTGCAGGTCCTCCTGCTTGTAATCCCTGGCCAGGTGGCGGCGTACCAGATCAATGTAGGCCGGGTACCGATTCTCCGAATAGGAGGCTCGATCAGTTACGTCCAGTGGCTGGGCGCGGGCTCTGGCGGCTTCCTGTTCACCGATCAGTCCGGTTTCGGCCATCACATCGATCACCAGGTTGCGACGGGAAAGCGCCTGTTCGGTGCGGCGTCGCGGGTTATAGTAACTGGGCCCCTTTACCATGCCCACCAACAGCGCAACCTGATGGGGTTCAATATCACGAATGGATTCACCGAAATAGAACTGACTGGCCAGACCAAAACCATGAATGGCGCGCGTTCCTGCCTGTCCCAGGTACACTTCGTTGAGGTAGGTCTCCAGTATGTCGTCTTTCTCGTAATGCAGTTCCAGCAACAGCGACATCAGTGCTTCATTACCCTTGCGCAGCAGCGTCTGTTCACGGGTCAGGAAGAAGTTCTTCACCAGTTGCTGGGTCAGCGTACTGCCCCCCTGTACGATTCGGCCGGCCTGGATGTTGGCCAGCATCGCCCGTGCTATGGACAGCGGAGCAATGCCGTAGTGATCATGGAAGTTACGGTCTTCCACTGCCAATAACGTATCGGTGAACAGAACCGGAACATCCTCAAGCTGAACCAGAACCCGGTCTTCCTTGTGGGCCGGGTAGATGCCGCCGATCTGTGCCGGCTCCAGGCGGACAATGGGTGAGTTGTCTCCAGACAGCACCCTGAAGTCCTGCACCCTGTCCGCATAGATATTCAGTGACAGTCGCCGGCGCGGCTCCAGGCCGTCAGTGAACAGAAATCCCCGGGTACTGATCTCAAAGTGCCCGCCGTTACGACGATATGTCCCTGCTGCGCTACCATCGCCGGCGCGATAACCGGACAGTTCCAGTTCCCGCTGCAGGGCTCCGGAACTGACGCTGGCGCCATCGTACAACTCAAGTGGCCTGGCATAGACCCGCGACGGCACTTCAAAGCGGCGGCCTTCAAAGCGGGAGGTCACCACAGCATCGAGGTAGACCATCCAGCCGGCAAGTAGCACCACGCCGATGAAAAATACACGGAAAAACAGACGCCAGAACCAGGGTTGGCGGGCGCTCTTGCCTTTGCGATTGTTTTTTTTCGGGGATCTTCTTGGGGCGGCAGATTTTTTCATGGCGGGATTATAACGAATCGGGGCATCGGTGAGGCAGGCCATCCGTGTGTTATTTCTGTAATCTGCCCGTTATGATAGGCGCAAGAAAAATCAACGAGTTCGAGGAACCCAAGGAGAGAGCCGTGAGCGATGCAAATTCCGACAACCTGATTCTGGCACTGCAGGATCCGGCGCTTTATGACCACCCGGTGAAAGAATTTCAGGTTCTCGAGACGCATATCTCCTGGGTTATCCTGACGGGCGACTTCGCCTACAAGATCAAGAAACCCATGGATTTCGGATTCCTGGATTTTTCAACACTGGAGCGGCGCAAACGCTTCTGCGAAGAAGAGCTTCGCCTCAACCGCCGCCTTGCCGAAAACCTGTACCTGGACGTTCTGCCCATCACCGGCTCATCGGACGCCCCGGAACTTGGCGGCCAGGGCGAAGCCTTCGAGTACGCCATTTGTATGCGCCAGTTCGACCAGAACGACCTGTTCGACGTGCGCCAGGAAAACAGCAAGCTGACGCCAGAACTGCTCACCAGCCTGGCCCGCCAGGTGGCTGACTTCCATGAAACCCAGCCACCGGTCACCCCCGGCAAACCTCTGGGAACGCCAGAGGCAGTCTACGCCGGCATGCAGGAAAACTTCGACCAGATCCGCCCGATGATTGAAGACGAAACGCTTCTGTTGCAGCTGGACAACCTGGAGCAATGGACCCGTACCACCTTCGAGCGCCAGTCTGCCCTGATTGCACAACGTTACGACGGCGGCTTTGTTCGCGAATGCCATGGCGATCTGCATCTGGCGAACATCACCGTGTACGAAGATAAAGTAACCGTGTTCGACTGCATCGAATTCAGCGAGCCCTTCCGCTGGATCGACGTCATCAACGACCTGGCTTTCCTGCTGATGGACCTGGAGTCCCGCCGCGAGCCGGAACTGGCCAACCTGGTGCTGAATACTTACCTGGAATACCGGGGCGATTTCGACGCCCTGCCCCTACTACCATTGTACAAGGCCTATCGCGCCATGGTTCGCGCCAAGATTGCTCTGTTTACCATGGGCAACCCGTCGCTCACAGATGCTGACAAAGAAGGCCTGATGCAGAAGTACCGCGATTATGCCCAACTGGCGGAAGATTACAGCATTATTCCCAACCCTTACCTACTGGCCACCACCGGGCTGTCCGCCAGTGGCAAATCACTGGTAAGCAGCTCCATGGCCGCCGAGCTGGGGTTGATCCGGTTACGCTCGGATGTCGAACGTAAGCGGCTTTTCGGGTTGGGGCCGCTGGATCAGAGCAAGTCTCCCACTGGTGAAAACCTCTATACCGAAGAGGCCAACCAGCGCACTTACCAGCACCTGGCGGATCTTGCCGGCGAGCTACTGGCAGGGGGCATGCCAGTTATCGTGGACGCGGCCTGTCTGAAACAGGCCGAACGTGAACTACTGGCGGACGTCGCGGAAAGCCGGGGCATGCCATTCGCGCTGATCCACTGTGAAGCGCCTCTGGAAAGCCGCCGGGAGTGGATTCGCAAGCGCGCTGATGATGCCTCCGAGGCCACCGAAGAGCTGCTTGAAGTGCAGGAAACCTGGTTTGAGCCACTGACCACCGACGAAAAAACTCACACCATCCACCTGCACACCGATCAGGAACACGTGGCCGAAGCTGTTGCAGACCGTATCCGCCAGCATTTCGGCCTGCCCAGCGCCTGAATCCTGGCGCAGGCGGCAGGCACGGTGCCCGTCAGCCTTTCAGAATGACGGGCACTGGCTTCACCAGCGATATATCCCCATCCGGCCCCTCCAGGCCGGTGAGCGCTGCCCTGTAGGCCAGCAGCTCAACGCCGGCGGCGTGTGCCTCGCGCAACAGCTCACCGTAGGCACGGTCGATATGATCCGCCGGCCGCACGCTGGTTATCCCGGTATGGTTGACCACAAAAAACAGCACCGCCCGCTCTCCGGCGCGGGCCTGGGCCATCAGCTCCCGCAAGTGTTTCTGGCCTCTTGTCGTCACCGCGTCCGGAAAGTACCCCAGGCCATCGTCACACAAGGTGACGTTCTTCACCTCTACCCAGGCATCGGCAAGGTCTTTGTGGCCAGACAGGTGGAGGTCGATCCTGCTTTTCTCCGCACCGTACCGCACCTCTGCCTTGCATACCCCGTAACCCGACAGCTCCGGCACTGTGCCCTGCTCAATCGCTTCCCGTGCCTGGTTATTGGGCCGCGACGTATTGATACAGGCCATTTCGTCAGGGGACGTTTCAACCAGCTCCCAGGTGTATTTCAGCTTGCGCCTGGGGTTGTCACTGGTGCTCAACCAGACCCTCGCATCCGGCGGCTGGCAGCCCAGCATGGAGCCGGTGTTGGGACAATGTGCGACCACCTCATTGCCATCCTGCAACAATACGTCTGCAAGGAAACGTTTATAACGGCGAATCAGCCTGCCCTCGATCAGCGGCGCGGGTAACTTCATTCATGACTCCATGCTAAAGTTGTTGTTACAAGGCTGGCGCCCTTGGGACTAATCTGCTATTTTCCGCAAATTCCCGCTCCAGGGCGAGTGCTTTTCAGGATTATAAGAGGCCGTATTTATGGCAAATACTGCAGCACAACCAAGCGAACGTATTACCAACTTCACCCCCTATGAAATGAAAAAGGGTGAAGAATATATGAGTGCCGAGATGCTCGAGCACTTCAAGGATCTGCTTCTGCAGTGGAAACAGGAGCTGATGGAAGAAGTCGATCGCACCATGCACCATATGCAGGAAGACGCAGCAAATTACGCGGACCCCAGCGACCGCGCAACCCAGGAAGAGGAATTCAGCCTGGAACTGCGCACCCGTGACCGCGAGCGCAAGCTGATCAAGAAAATTGACCAGACAATCGACCGCATCGACAAAGATGACTACGGCTTCTGCGATCAGTGCGGTGTTGAAATCGGCATCCGCCGCCTTGAGGCGCGCCCCACTGCGACTCTGTGCATCGACTGCAAGACTCTCGCCGAAATCCGCGAGCGCCAGACTGGCATTTAATGTCCACTTCCTGAGAACGCTGGTCCCCGAGCTGGGGCCGGCAGTCACAGACCATGACTGAACCTCTTTACCGGGGCCGCTTTGCACCCTCGCCTACCGGCCCGCTTCATTTTGGTTCGCTGGTAACGGCGGTTGCCAGCTTCCTGGAAGCCCGCAGCCACAATGGCATCTGGCTGGTGCGGATTGAAGACCTCGACCCGCTGAGGGAATCCCCGGAAGCCACCGATAGAATACTGGCAAGCCTTGACGCCCATGGGCTGCACTCAGATGAACCGGTACGTTTCCAGTCTGAGCGCCATGCCCATTACCACCGCCTGATTGACCGGTTGCTGGAGTGTGGGCTGGCCTACCGCTGCGCCTGTTCACGCAAGCAACTCAAGGAGCATGGCGGCCGACACCCTGAAGGCTGCCGCGAAGGCCATGCCGAGCCTGGCGAGCGCCCGTACGCTATCCGGTTTGCGCTTCACGACGAGCACAGTGAGTGGCACGATCAATTGCTTGGGCCCCAATCGCAAACCGTGCATGCCGAACTGGACGACCCGGTCATCCTCAGAAAGGAAGGATTTTATGCCTATCAACTGGCGGTGGTGGCAGACGACATTGATCAAGGCATTACCCACGTGGTCAGGGGCTCGGACCTGCTGGACATGACCGCTCAGCAACAGCAGATCTACCGCGCCCTGGGGGCTCAGCCGCCCCACTGGATGCACATTCCGGTCATACTCAACGATGAAGGGCAGAAACTCAGCAAACAGAATCATGCCCCGGCGCTGGATGACCAGCTAGCAAAAGACAATCTGCAACGGGCCCTGGCGGCCCTGGGGCAGGACTCAGGTCTGTTGTCGGGAGCCAAAGACATCGATACCCTGCTCGACCTGGCTACAGCCAACTGGGCACCGGAGCGGATTCACCTGACAGCCCGGTGAGCGACGTGTTATAAAGCTTCACTCAAACGACAGTGCGGATATCATGCCTGATGTATATCTACCGTCTGGTCTTCCTTCTGGTTCTGGCCATCTACATTTTCTCGCCCAACATTCTTGACTGGTGGACTTCACCGGAGAATGCCTGGTACAGCCCATACGTCATCTGGGCCGGTCTGATTGCAATTGGCTTCTGGCTGGAATGGCGCCGGGATCCCAATGAGTTTTAGTGCTCCCGGCCTGTTATTGGCCAGTCTGCTGTACCTGGTATTGCTGTTCGGTATCGCGTGGATCACCGAAAAAGGCGTACTGCCCCGCAGCTGGGTCAGACACCCCCTGGTCTATACCCTGAGCCTTGGCGTTTATGCCGGCATCTGGGCAGTCTACGCTGCGGTGGGAATAGCTGCGGAGTCCGGATTCGGCTTCCTGGCCTACTACCTGGGCATCAGTGGTGCCTTCCTGCTGGCGCCCGTGCTGCTCAACCCGATCATGCGTATCGGCCGCGCTTACCAGCTCACATCCCTTGCCGACCTGTTTGCCTATCGCTATCGCAGCCAGTGGGCAGGAACCCTTGTCACCGTCTGTTCCGGCACCGCCATACTGGCCCTGCTGAGCATGCAGATTCAGGCAGTTTCCACATCCGCCAGCCTGTTGGCACCAGACACCTCACCCCGGCTGATCAGCGTTTTGTTCAGCATCATCGTGGTTCTGTTCGCCATGCTGTTTGGCACGCGGCGCAGCCAGGGGTCGGACAATCACCAGGGCCTGGTTCTTGCCATCGCCTTCGACTCGATCGTCAAACTGTTCGCGCTGCTGACCCTCGGTGGTGTGATTCTGTTCGGCGTGTTCGATGGCATGGCAGGGCTGGAAGGCTGGCTGGCGGATCAAAGCACACCGGTCAGCTCCATGACCATGAGCATCGACGACGGTAGCTGGCGTGCCCTGATGCTGATGTCCTTTGCCGGCGCCCTGGTGCTTCCGCATATGTATCACATGACGTTCAGCGAGAACCCGTCCCCCAAGGCGCTGGCGAAGGCAAGCTGGGGCCTTCCTCTATACCTGTTGCTGCTGGGCCTGCCGGTGCCACTGATTCTCTGGGGCGGCCAGGCGCTGGCTGCCACCACCGGCCCGGACTTCTACGCTATTGGCACCGCCCAGGCGCTGGGCAGCCCGGCACTGACGCTATTGATGTACATCGCTGGCCTGTCTGCGGCCAGTGGACTGATGATAGTCAGCACACTGGCGTTGGCAGGCATGGTACTGAACCACGCAGTTCTGCCTTTGCGCACGCCGAAAGACCAGGGTGATATCTACCACTGGCTGAGATGGGTCAAGCGGGTACTGATTGCTGCCATCATTTTTGCGGCACTGCTGTTTCACGAAACCCTGGGCAAGAATCTTGACCTGTCCATTCTGGGGGCCATTTCCCTGTCCGGCATGCTCCAGCTTTTACCCGGCGCTCTGGGGGTTATCTACTGGCCGGAAGGCAACCGTCGCGGGCTGATCGCGGGCCTGATATCCGGGCTGGTTATCTGGATAGTCACGCTAGTGCTGCCATTTTCCCACACTGCCAACCTGCTGGAGTTCCTCGGGGCACCGCTGGTTCCGGACTACAGCAACTGGCATATCTTTACCTTCGTCAGCCTGACGGTAAACGTTGTCGTGTTTACATTGATTTCAGTTCTGAGCACCAGCACCGCTGAAGAGGCTGGTGCCGCCGAAGCCTGCTCACTCGGGGCACTGTCCCGCCCCCAGCGCAGGGAGTTGCTGGCATCCTCCTCGGCAGATTTTGTGCGGCAACTGGCCGTTCCACTGGGCCTTGGTGTTGCCAGGCGGGAAGTAGAGCGGGCATTGGCCCAGCTCAAGCTGCCAAATGTGGAATATCGCCCCTATCAGCTCAGGCGGCTCCGTGACCGGGTGGAGGTGAACCTATCGGGCCTTCTCGGCCCCGCCGTTGCACGAGACCTGGTCAAACGGCACCTTGGTTACAAACCCATGGCAAGTGGCGGCACGGCCCAGGATATCCGCTACGTGGAACGGGCCCTGGGCGACTACCAGAACCGCCTGACGGGGCTGGCCGGAGAACTGGACAACCTGCGCAGGCATTACCGCCAAACTCTCCAGAACCTGCCCATCCCTGCCTGCTCGGTGGGTGAAGACGGCGAAATCCTGATGTGGAACAACGCCATGGAAGCGCTCACGGGCATCACCGCCGACGACGTGGTGGGGGCAAGGTTGATGGCATTGCCGGAGCACTGGCACCTGTTGCTGGATGACTTCAACAGCGGCGAGGATCTGCATCGATACAAACACAGGCTGGACCTGAAAGGCAGGCCCCACTGGCTGAATCTTCACAAAGCAGCGTTGAGCGGGCCTGATCACACCGAGGGCGGAAGTATTATTCTGGTGGAAGATCAGACCGAAACCCGCCTGCTTGAAGACGAGTTGATGCATAGCGAACGGTTGGCCTCGGTAGGCCGGCTGGCGGCAGGTGTCGCCCACGAAATTGGCAACCCGGTCACCGGCATTTCGTCACTGGCCCAGAACCTGAAGCTTGAGACCGACGATCCGGACATCCTCTCCACCGCCGACCAGATTCAGCAGCAAACCCGGCGGATATCCACCATTCTTCAGTCACTGATGAATTTTGCCCGCACCGGTAACCACGCCCATGCCAACCGCTATGAGCCAGTGACCATCCGCCGCTGCGTGGATGAGTCCATCAACCTGCTCTCACTCAGCGATAAGAGCATGGGCGTTCACTACGTGAACGACTGCCCTGCAGACCTGATGATTCTGGGCGACGAGCAGAGGCTGGTTCAGGTATTTATCAACCTTCTGGCCAATGCCCGTGACGCCTCACCGGTAGGTGGAAAGGTCCGCGTCAGTGGAAACCTTGATGGCTACTCCGCTATTATCGAAGTCACCGATGAAGGGTCCGGCATACCACCAGAACAACTGGACCACATCTTCGAGCCTTTTTACACCACCAAGGCACCCAACAAAGGGACCGGCCTCGGGTTATCACTGGTGTACAGCATCATTGAAGAACACTATGGCAACTTACAGGTGGACAGTCCGGTGAATGCCGACCTGGGCCGGGGAACCCGCGTGCGTATTAGGTTGCCTGCCTACGAGCCGGGCACCGGAAATGCCATCAGCCAGAACCAAGGGTCGTAAAACCGTTATGCCTCGCATTCTGATCGTAGAAGATGAAGAGATTATCCGCTCAGCGGTTCGCAAACTGCTTACCCATGCCGGCTATGAAGTCGCCGACGCGGGTTCGGTCGAAGAAGCAGAAGAAAACCACGACCCCGCACAGTTTGACCTGATCATTTCCGACCTGCGATTACCCGGTGCGCCGGGTACCGAACTGATCAGGCGCGCGCCGGACACTCCGGTACTGATCATGACCAGCTATGCCAGCCTTCGCTCCGCCGTCGACTCCATGAAAATGGGGGCCGTGGAATACATCGCCAAGCCTTTCGACCACGACGAAATGCTGGAAGCGGTGGAGAGCATTCTTGCCAGGCAGCCACAGGCAGGCAAAGCTCCGGAGGAGAAAACCGCCCGCGGAACTGCGGCTGATACTGACGGCGATCCGGCAAGCATCATGTATGGCCATTGTGATGCCATGCAGAAGGTGTTCACCCTGATACGCAAGGTGGCACCTACCGAAACCACTGTACTGATCCAGGGTGAGTCGGGTACTGGCAAAGAGCTCGCCGCCAGGGCATTGCATCTTATGAGCCCGCGCGCCGCCAATCCGCTCATTTCGGTGAATTGCGCGGCGATTCCGGAAAGCCTGATCGAGTCCGAACTGTTCGGCCACGAAAAAGGCTCGTTTACCGGCGCCGTTTCCGCACGGACAGGTCTGATCGAGGCTGCAGACGGCGGCAGCCTGTTTCTGGATGAAATCGGCGAGTTACCCGCTGAAGCCCAGGCCCGTCTGCTGCGAGTGCTCCAGGAGGGAGAGATCCGCAAGGTGGGTTCCACGCAGAGCCGCCAGGTGGACGTGCGGATGATTGCCGCAACACACCGCAACCTCAAAGCCATGACCCGTACCGGCGAGTTTCGGGAGGACCTGTTTTATCGCCTGAACGTTATGCAGGTTCGCATTCCCCCACTGCGGGAACGCCAGGCAGACATCCTGGGCCTGGCGCAGCGATTCCTGAAGCGTCAGGGCGAAAAAATGGGAAAACCCGACCTGAACCTGACACCGGAAGCCATGCGCGCACTCGAGAGACACCGCTGGCCAGGTAATGTCAGGGAACTGGAAAACGCGATTGAGCGGGCCACCATTCTGTGCGACAACGACCTGATCACCCCATCCCTGCTGGACCTGGACGGCGAAGGCGGCGACGTAAACATTCCGGACTCCCTGGTTGAAGGCAATAATGAACAAACGCTCTCGCGCGACGCGGAAGCAACCAGTGATTTGTCCCTCGAGGACTATTTCCAGCACTTTGTACTGGAGAACCAGGACCGCATGAGCGAAACCGAGCTCGCGCAGAAACTTGGTATCAGCCGAAAGTCCCTGTGGGAGCGGCGCCAGCGCCTGGGCATTCCCCGCAAGAAGAGCTCAGGCAATTGAGGGAATTGCATCTGGCTGCAACGGTGTTACCGGGAAAATGTGAACCCGCACTCATTTGTTACCCTGTGTTCCTCACGGTAACACCCTTGATCTAAAAAACGAGCGATCAGTAACACTCCGGACTTATACGTACCCTTCGGAAAAGATTGAAAAACACTAACTAGCTGTTAATAAACAATTTCCAAAACCTGGCACACGGACTGCAGTCTATAGGGCGCACAACAACAAAAACAACAGTGATACACAGCGCCAACAACAAGAACAAAAAGCTGTAGAAGACGTTCGGTAACAAAAACAAAAACGGAACGTGAGCGAACTGAGTGTTTTGGGTACTTTGCTTTTTAGTGGTCCCATGGCACGTGCGGGTTGTAGATGTGGAGAAGAATCGTCGAACAGACGGCACAGCATTTACCTAAAGGCCCGTCCGTTGTCTCTGACTGCTCTGTGTATTCAAAGCTTTCCGTTTGCACTACTGAAACCCCTGTATTTGGGGGTTGACAGTGGGGTAGAAAAACGAAGAAAAATCCCGGTAAAAACAAAAACAATGCAGATCGTCAACGCTTTCAGGGCGGGTTCGTGAAAACGGATCCGCCTTTTGATTATTTGGCCCAGCAGTTTTCCAACCTGTGCAAATCCCGTCCAAACCGTTAAACTCTCGCTTTTGCTTACCGCTATAACGGAATTCAATGCTTAAACGACTATTGTCATACGTATCAGGAAACGGGAAGAAAAAGCCCCGTACTTACCAGCGCCGGGAAATCCCCCGGGAGCAGCACAATGTTTCCCGCTCGGTTATCAGCGAGCCCGCAAAAAAGGTGCTTAGCCGCCTGAATAATGCCGGCTATGAAGCCTACCTGGTAGGCGGCGGCGTTCGTGACATTCTTCTCGGCGGCAAGCCGAAGGACTTTGACATCGCCACCAGTGCCACCCCGGAAGAGGTGCATGAGCTGTTCCGCAACTCTAGGTTGATTGGCCGACGTTTCCGCATCGTCCACGTACTGTTCGGGCGTGAAGTCATCGAAGTCACCACCTTCCGCGGCAACGCTGCGGAAGCGGATGAGGACAATGATGATGACGATGACCGCAGGACCAGCGAACACGGCCTGCTGTTACGGGACAACGTCTACGGCAACCTGGAAGAAGACGCCCTGCGCCGAGACTTCACCGTCAACGCCCTTTATTACTGCATCCGTGACTTTACCGTGGTGGACTTCGCCAACGGTATTGAAGACCTGGAAAACCGCCAGATGCGGTTGATCGGCGATCCAGAGACCCGTTACCGGGAAGATCCGGTGCGCATGCTTCGCGCTGTGCGTTTCGCCGCCAAGCTGGGTTTCAATATCGAACCGGAAACCGAGGCCCCGATCCGCGAGCTGGCACCATTGCTGACGCACATTCCGCCAGCCCGCCTGTTCGAGGAAGTACTCAAACTGTTTTCTGCGGGCTACGGTGAAGCCACCTATGACCTGCTCAGCGAGTACAACCTGTTGGCACCCCTGTTTCCCGAAACCGTACAGGCCATCGACAACGGCCAACCTGATGAACTGGTGCGCAAGGCTCTGCGCAACACCGATGCCCGCATTGCCCAGGGCAAGTCCGTTACTCCTTACTTCCTGTTTGCCGCAATGCTCTGGCCTGCCCTGCAGGCGGAATGGCGCAAACGCCAGGATAACGGCGAGCCGGTTCAGCCGGCACTGCACCAGGCTATTGCCAAGGTGATCGGGCGTCAGGTTCAGGCCACTTCCATTCCCAAACGTTTCTCCGGCCCCATGAAGGAGATCTGGGAGCTGCAGATGCGCCTGCCCCGGCGCCAGGGCAAACGGTCGCTTGTGACCATGTCTCACCCGCGCTTCCGCGCGGCCTATGATTTTCTGCTGGTTCGGGAAGAATCCGGCGAGATCGAACCCGGGCTTGGCGCATGGTGGACTGAGTTCCAGGAAGCAGACGAGCGCGGCCAGGAACGCATGCTGACCCAGCTGGGCAGCGATGGCCCCAAAAAGCGTCGCCGCAAGAAGCCTGCAAAGAAGGCCTGACTATGGCGGCCACAGACGCCTTTATCGGGCTCGGCAGCAATATGGCGGAGCCATCCGCGCAGTTGGCCGGCGCCGTTGCCCGGCTGGCAGCGCTACCCAAAACCGAGCTGGTGGCGCAATCGGCTTTCTATCGCAGCAGGCCCGTTGGCCCACAGGATCAACCTGATTTCGTCAACGGTGCGGCCTGGCTGCGCACGGAACTCACACCACTGGATCTCCTGGACCAGCTTCAGGCCATCGAACTGGCCCACGGACGCGAACGAATTCAGCGCTGGGGCCCACGAACGCTGGATCTGGATCTTCTCCTGTACGGCAACGAAGCCATCATCAGTGACCGTTTGACAGTTCCCCACGCCGAACTGGCCAACCGGGACTTTGTTCTCCAGCCGCTCCTGGACCTGGACCCGGAACGGGTTCTACCGGACGGCCGCAGCCTTGCAGACCTGAGACAGCAATGCCCGGACAACAACCTGCAGCAACTCACCCCGGTGGCGCGGACACTCCCGCCCGGCTGATACCAATGGCTCGGTGTAAGGCTATTGCCACAAACACACCCCCGGATTACCCTTGAGACCAGATTGCCGGCATAATCTGGCTCAGTTTTGGGGCCCGATTTTAGCGCACTCACACACAAGGCAAGGATTCTATGGCTATTACCATCAATACCCTGCGGGACCGCAAGCAGAAGGGGGAAACCTTCTCCGTTCTGACATCCTACGATGCCACCTTCGCTCAGATCGTCAGTGAGGCCGGCGTGGACGTTATACTGATCGGTGATTCCCTCGGCATGGTGCTGCAGGGACACGACAGCACCCTGCCGGTTACCATGGACCAGATGGTGTATCACGTATCGTCCGTCGCCAAGGGCAACCGCGGTTCACTGATCATGGCCGACATGCCCTTCATGAGCTATGGCACAGTCGAGGCTGCCCTGGAAAACGCAGCGGAACTGATGCGATCAGGCGCGCACATGGTCAAACTGGAAGGCACTGACTGGATGAAAGACACCATTCATGCTCTCAGCGAAAGGGGTGTCCCGGTATGTGCCCACCTGGGCCTTACCCCACAGTTCGTCAACAAGTTTGGCGGCTACAAGGTCCAGGGGCGGGATGAAAAGCACGCCGAGCTGATGATCGAACATGCTTGTGAGCTGGTTGCCGCGGGCGCGGATGTTATTCTGCTGGAGTGCGTACCTGCTCCACTGGCAGCCCGTATAACCCAGGCCGTTCAGGCACCGGTGATCGGTATTGGCGCTGGCGCAGACACCGACGGCCAGGTACTGGTTGTCCATGACATGTTGGGCATGACGACCGGCCGCAAGCCACGTTTCGTGAAGGACTTCCTGGCCGAGTCCGGCTCCGTAAAAGGTGCCATCGAAGCCTACGTGGCCGCTGTTCGCGACCGCACATTCCCCTCCGAGGAGCATACGTTCAAGGCATGAGAACCGTACATACGCTGAAAGAACTCCGTGCCATGCTTCGCAGCTATCGCCAGCAGGGCAAGCGCATCGGGCTGGTGCCCACCATGGGCAACCTGCACGAAGGCCATATTTCGCTGGTCAGAAAAGCACGGGAAGCCGCTGACATCGTTGTCACCACTATCTTCGTCAATCCCATGCAGTTTGGCGCCAGCGAAGATCTGGACACCTATCCGCGCACTCTGATCGAGGACCAGGAACGGCTGGGTGCCGCCGGCAGCACCCTGGTGTTTGCCCCCTCCAATGAGGAAATCTACCCGGATGGGCTGGCAAGACACACTCGCGTTATCGTGCCGGAAGTCAGTGAGGGCCATTGCGGTGCCAGCAGGCCTGGCCACTTTGAAGGCGTGGCAACGGTGGTGACCATGCTGTTTAACATGGTTCAGCCAGACATCGCCGTTTTCGGCGAGAAGGATTACCAGCAGCTGGCCGTTATCCGCAAACTCACCCGGGACCTGATGATACCGGTCGAAATCATCGGCAGCCCGACCGTTCGCGATGATGACGGACTGGCAAAGAGTTCCCGCAATGGTTTCCTGACCGAGGGCGAACGCGCCATCGCACCGATTGTTTATCGCACATTAAACAACACGGCGGAACAGATCCGAAAAGGCCGTAGCGATTTTTTAGCGCTGGAAAAGGAAGCCAACAACGCACTCAGCGAAGCCGGCCTGCGTCCGGACTACTTCAACATCGCCAACAGCCTGACTCTCAAGCCGGCCAATGCAGACGACACCGAGCTGACGCTTCTGGTAGCAGCGTTTCTCGGCACTACCCGGCTTATCGACAACCTGTCTATCACCCGTTAACCACACAGACGAAAGGATTCCATTATGTCCCAGGGCTCTGCTCCACTCACCAGCCGGCCCGAGTGGCAGGCACTGACACAGCACCAGGCTGAGCTGGCAAACACCCACATGCGGGACCTGTTCCGCGACGACCCTGACCGCGCCAGCCGCTTCTTTATCAGCGGTGGGGGCCTATCGCTGGATTACTCTCGCAACCGCATGACCGACGACACCATGGCCAGGCTGATGGCACTGGCCAGAAGCTGTGGTGTGCCGGAACGAACCGAGGCGATGTTTCGCGGCGACCACATCAATGTGACGGAAAAACGCCCCGCATTGCACGTGGCCCTGAGGGATAGCAGTGGCGAACCCGTACAGGTGGATGGCGCCAATATTGCGCCAGAAGTGGAAAAGACCCTGAACCGCATGGAACAGTTCGTGGACGAGGTGCTCAGCGAGCGCTGGCAGGGATATACCAACAAACCTTTCACGGACGTGGTCAGCATTGGTATCGGCGGCTCCTTCCTCGGCCCCAAGCTGATGTCCGAGGCCCTGCGTCCCTACTGGCACGGCCAGCTGAACTGCCACTATGTAGCCAATATCGACGGCACCCAGATTGCCGAAGTACTGCGCCGGGTCAATCCGGAAACCACGCTGTTCCTGATTCAGTCCAAGTCGTTCCGTACCCAGGAAACGCTGGAGAACAGCAAGGTCGCCAGGGCCTGGTTCCTGGACAACGGCGGTAGTGAAAACCAGATCGCCAAGCACTTCGTGGCCGTCACCGCCAATACACCGGAAGCGGTCAGGTTTGGCATGTCCGAAGAAAACATCTTCCCGATGTGGGACTGGGTTGGCGGGCGCTACTCGCTATGGTCCGCCATCGGGCTGCCGGTAGCGCTTACCATTGGCATGAAAAATTTCAGAGCCCTGTTGTCCGGCGCCAACGCCATGGACAGGCACTTTCGCACCGCATCGCTGGAGCAGAACCTGCCCGTGGTAATGGCTATGCTCGGGCTTTGGTACAACAATTTCTGGGGCGCGGAAACCTACACCATCCTGCCCTACGACCACTACCTGCGCAGCCTGCCGGCGCACCTGCAGCAACTGGACATGGAAAGCAACGGCAAGAGCGTGACCCAGAACGGCGAACCGCTGACGTACCAGAGCGGCCCGGTAATCTGGGGCGGCGTCGGCGCCAACGGCCAGCATGCTTTCCATCAGTTGCTACACCAGGGCACCCGGCTGATTCCGGCGGACTTCATCATTCCGCTGGAAACCCACAACCAGGTGGCCAGCCATCACGTTACCCTGTTCGCCAACTGCCTGAGCCAGTCGCGGGCGCTGATGTCCGGCAAAAACCTTGATGAGGCAAAAGCCGAACTGGCAGCCGAGGGCATGAGTGCCGAGGAAGTCGACAAACTGGCACCCCACAAGGTGATCCCCGGCAACAAGCCCAGCAATACCCTGCTGATGGACAAGTCGACACCGGAAACCGTCGGCGCCCTGATCGCGCTCTACGAACACCGCACATTTGTACAGGGCATCATCTGGGACGTGGATTCGTTCGATCAGTGGGGCGTGGAACTGGGAAAGCAGATGGGCAAGGGCATTCTGGACCGCCTCACCGGGGAAACCGCCGAAGGCTCCGAGCCCAGCGACAGCTCAACAGACAACCTGATCCGGCTGTTCCGCTCACACCACTCGTCCTGATAACAGAAAGAGGAGTTACCTGGCAGCGGCCCGCGAAATCAGCTGGCCCTGCCAGGTGAAATTCACCGGCCATAGCTTCTGGTCGCGGTCGTAAGCCTGCCATAGCGCGTCGTAACGTTTTCCACAGATCGGATGAATGTCGGCCGGCGCAATTTCCGCCAGCGGCAGCAACACAAAGGCGTTCTTCAGAATCTCCCCCCGGGGAAGCTCCACGCCATCGATCCTGCCAATTTCGTTATCGTAGGTAAGAATATCCAGGTCCAGGGTTCTGGCGCTGAATTTGGGGACATCCCGGCGTCGGCCGTTGTCCGCCTCCAGTTGCTTGAAGCGGGCCGAGAGCTCGGCCACGGTCAGGTCTGTATCCACTCCCACCACCAGGTTATAGAACGGCGAGCCGTCAAAGCCGACGGACTCGCTTTCGTATACCGAGGAAACTAGCAAGTCATCAAACCCGTCATTCAGGGCGTCAAGAGCTGCAGAGATGTAACGCTCCCGGTCGATATTGCTGCCGATACTGATATACACCCGTGCCATCAACGACCCCCCCGTTCGATCTTAACCCCAACAGCTGCTGCAGCCGGCACAGCACCAGGCTTGCGAAGCGTCAGCCGTACCCAGCGCACACTGAACTCATCCAGCAGCAAATCAGCAATGCCTTCGGCCGCGGTTTCCAGCAACTGAGGCTGAGCCTGGACCAGGTAAGCAGAAACCCTTTCACTCACCTGCGCATAATCCAATGCATCACTGACATCATCCGAGGCCGCGGGCACGCGATTGTCCCAGGCCATCTCCAGATCTACCAGCAGCTGCTGGCTGACCTCCCGCTCCCAGTCATACACGCCGATAACTGCCTCAACAGCCAGACCTTCAATCAGTACACTATCTGTCAACGGATGGCTCTCCCGGGCTTCCACTCTTTGCTGATTGAATAACGCGCAGGCAGCGGATACTGTGTGAATTCTGACCTGCTTCGTCGCGGGGTCGGCATTTTCTCACAAATGACCTGCACGCGTCTTTGCGTCTTAACCACTTTGCCAGTGAACACCGCCGATGAGTTATCTGAGTGACCCGGTACTGACAGTCCTGCTCTGCACCCTCGCCTACCTGGCGGGCTCGGTGCTGTTTGCGCTGCCGGTTTGCCGCGCCTGGCAGCTGCCAGACCCGCGCGCGCTGGGCTCCGGAAACCCTGGCGCCACCAACGTCTACCGCACCGGCGGCTGGCCACCAGCGGCAATGACGCTTTTCCTGGATGCGGCCAAGGGCTGGTTACCGGTATGGCTTGCCCACCAGGCAGACCTGACCATTCTCTCCCAGGCCATGGTGGCACTGTGCGCGGTAACCGGGCATATGATTCCACTGTTCTATCGCTTCAAAGGCGGGAAAGGCGTGGCGACTGCTCTGGGGGCCGGGCTGGCACTGGCGCCAGTCACCACACTGATGCTGGCGGCCATCTGGGCGCTGGTGATGTGGCGCTGGAGGATTTCCGCACTGGCTTCGATTGTGGCAATTGTCAGCGGCCCGATTATCAGCGCGCTGATCGAGCCGGATACCCTGCCATTGTTCGGATTACTGGCGATACTGATCGTGGTGCGCCACCGCAATAACCTGATCCGCATGGCCCAAGGCCGGGAACCTGGCTTCTAGCGCCTAATCAACCAGACCATTTACCCTGGGTTCGCCGACGGGCGGCAGCGTGTTCATTGGCCAGCGTGGTACCGACACAATCCGGTCGCCATCCTGTTGCCCCGCTTGCATGCGCTGGCAACCAGCGTAAGCAATCATGGCACCATTATCAGTGCAGAATTCCGGACGGGCATAGAACACTCCTGCCCGGAGCTTTTCCGTCATTTTCTCAAGCCCGGCCCGCAGCCGTTTGTTGGCACTCACGCCGCCAGCAATCACCAGGCGCTTGCAGCCGGTCTGCTCCAGGGCACGGCGGCACTTGATGGTGAGGGTATCCACTACCGCGGCCTCGAAAGCCAGGGCGATATCAGCGCGGGTCTGGTCATCCAGCCCACCGGCATTCTGAGCCGCGTTGACGGTATTGAGGGTAAACGTTTTCAGGCCGCTGAAGCTGAAATCCAGCCCCGGCCTGTCTGTCATCGGGCGTGGGAACCGATAGCGGCCTGGCGTGCCCTTCTCCGCCAGCGCAGCCACTCGTGGCCCGCCCGGATAGTCCAGCCCCAGCATCTTAGCGGTTTTATCGAAGGCTTCACCGGCCGCATCATCCACGGACTCACCCAGCATTTCATACTCACCGATACCCTTGACCAACACCAACTGGGTATGACCGCCGGACACCAGCAAGGCGACAAACGGAAATGCAGGGGGATTCTCCTCCAGCATCGGCGCCAACAAGTGGCCTTCCATATGGTGGACACCCAGCACAGGCACACTCAGCGCAAACCCCAATGCGTGGGCGACAGAGCCGCCTACCATCAACGCACCCACCAGGCCGGGGCCGGCCGTATAGGTAACGCCGTCGATATTGCCGCGAACTTTGCCCGCATCCGCCAATACCTGGTCGCATAACGGCAGCAACTTGCGCACATGGTCGCGGGAAGCCAGCTCCGGTACCACCCCGCCATAGTCGGCATGCATGGCAATCTGGCTGAACAGTGCGTGCGCCAGCAGGCCCTGCTCACTGTCATACAGGGCAACACCGGTTTCGTCACAGGAGGTTTCAATACCGAGAATCAGCATAATTAAGCACCACAACTCCGGGCTGGTGAAAGTCAGCGCAGTATTTTAGCAGAAACCCGAAACCCTCCGTCAGTTTCATCGAACAAACATTGACCTTGGCCATGAGCAGGCGCTATCATTGCCGGCCTTAAATAAGCACTGGTCGAGTTTTAGCCAATCTGACCAGGTATCGAGTCGATTTGACAAACCGGTCGATCAGACAAAACAGAAACCGAATCAATCAGGTAGGTGATTTTCGAATGCCAGCTGTTAAAGTGAAAGAGAATGAACCGTTTGACGTAGCCCTTCGTCGCTTCAAGCGCTCCTGCGAAAAAGCAGGCGTCCTGTCGGAAGTACGTCGCCGTGAGCACTACGAAAAGCCGACAGCCGTGCGCAAGCGCAAGGCAGCTGCAGCCGTCAAGCGTCATCTCAAGAAGCTTCAGCGGGAACAGCGCAAGTTCGAGCGTCTATACTAAGCTTTATCCGGACGCCGCTTGACTGCAAGCCTATAATCGCCTGTATAGCCACAGGTTGCACAGAGCGATACAAAAATGCCGCCGAGGCCTGGCTTCGGCGGCATTTTTAGCTGTACTTCCAGCTCTGGCATTTTCCGCGCGACCGGAGACATCATGAGTGGACTGATCCCACAACGCTTTGTTGAAGACCTGCTCGACCGCATAGACCTGGCCGAGCTGATCGGATCACGTGTCACCCTTAAAAAGGCCGGCGGTAACTACAAGGCCCGCTGCCCTTTCCATGATGAAAAAACGCCGTCTTTCAACGTTCGGCCGGACAAGGGCTTTTACCACTGCTTTGGCTGTGGCGCCCATGGCGACGCCATCAGCTTTGTCCGCGAATTTGACGGCCTCGGGTTTACCGACGCGGTGGAAGAACTGGCCCGGCGTGCCGGCATGGAAGTGCCTTACGACCAGAACGCTCGCCAGGAAATGCAACAGGCGCGAACGCTGACGGACGCCCTGGATTATGCCAGCCGCTTCTACCAGGGCTCGCTCAGGGGCCAGCAGGGCGAATTCGCCCGGGACTATCTGAAACAAAGGGGCCTGGACGACAGCATTATCGAACAGTACATGCTGGGATACGCCCCTGGCACCGGCACCGCCCTGTTCGACAGTGCCAGCAAGGACTTGCAGGCGCCGCTGATCGAAACCGGTACCGTATCCGACCGCTATGGTCGGCCACGGGATCTGTTCCGCAACCGCGTGATGTTCCCGATCCGCAACAGCCGCGGCAAGACCATCGCCTTTGGCGGGCGCGCCCTGGGAGACGACAAAGCCAAGTACATCAACTCTCCGGAGTCTGATGTATTCCATAAGAGCCGCGAAATTTACGGCCTTTATGAAGCCAAACAGTCGATCCGTCAACTCGACAAACTGTTGGTTGTCGAAGGCTATATGGACGTCATTGCGCTGGCGCAGAACGGCATCCACTTTGCGGTAGCAACGCTGGGCACGGCGACCAACCAGGACAGCCTTTCGGCCCTGCTGAAACAGGTGCGGCATCTGGTGTTCTGTTTCGACGGCGACCAGGCCGGTTACCGCGCAGCAGATAAGGCCATGGAAAATGCTCTGGAGTTACTGACCGATGGGTTGCATTTGCAATTCCTGATGATGCCAGACGGCGAAGACCCGGACACATTGGTGCGTAAGGAAGGCGCGGAGGCGTTCCAGAAACGCATCGATGGTGCCACACCACTGTCCCGTTACCTGTTCAACCGGCAGAGCGAAGGGCTGGATTTGACACTGCCGGAAGACCGGGGTGAGCTGAAGGCGCGGACAGAACCGTTGCTCAGGAAAATGCCCAAAAGCACCCTCAGGGATGCCATGTGGCACGAGATGCTGCGGCTGTGCGGCAACAACCGGGGTGACTGGCAGAACCGCCGCCAGAAGAACGGCAAAGGCGGATACAGCGAACGCCGGGTTCAGGAACAACGCATTGACGTAAAACTCAGCAAGGATACCCAGCTTTGCCTGGCACTGCTGGAAGCGCCGGACATGGCCAGTGAAATTGCTGAGCTGTGCAGGAGCAGCCGACAGTACCGGCAGGCCGGCCAGTTTGCTGGCTGGATTCTGGAGGCCGGCATCAAAGACCGGCGCTCCCTGATCTACCAGCTGGCAACGGACAAACGGGCCAGAGACCAGTTCTACGGCCTGTTCGATGGCATTGAACACGTGCCGGCACGGGAACAAACCCTGGCAGGCGCCCGGGAGATGCTGAATCCGAACCAGGAAGTGGCACGAAAGCAGCGGTTGGCGTCACTGCTGTCGGAAAAACGCAGCCTTGCAGACCTCACCGCCGAAGAGCGGCAGGAACTGAAGGCGCTGTCCGGCCAGAGCGACGACTGAACAGCAGCAAGCACAGGGCCGGCGGGCCAGAAAACGCAATAAATGCAGCCGGAAACGGCACTGCACTTGAAACTTGCAGTGTTGATCACCATCTAACCATCCGGTGGCAGAGCAATCGCGTGGCAGCTATAATGGCTGTTTAACTTTTTTACTATTACCAGCGAGTTCACAGGGTGTCTATGTCAGGCAATTCGCAGAAATCACGTTTGAAAGACCTCATTGCACGAGGCAAAGAGCAAGGTTACCTGACTTACGCCGAGGTGAATGACCACCTCCCGGAAGACATTGCTGACCCGGACCAAGTCGAAGACATCATCCGCATGATCAACGATATGGGCATTCAGGTGTCTGAAGTTGCTCCGGATGCAGACACACTTCTGATGACCGACGGCGACTCCACCGCCGATGAAGCCGCTGCCGCGGAAGCTGCCGCCGCACTCGCTGCCGTGGAATCCGATGCTGGCCGCACAACCGACCCGGTCCGCATGTACATGCGGGAAATGGGCACCGTGGAACTGCTGACCCGCGAAGGCGAGATCGTCATTGCCAAGCGCATCGAGGAAGGTATCCGCGATGTCATGGCTGCCGTTGCGCACTTCCCCGGCATCACCGGCACTGTCATCCAGGCCTACGACCGTATTATCGAGAACGAAGGCCGTCTCAGCGACATCGTATCCGGCTTCCTCGACCCGGACGGCGCCGAGCCGTTCATGGACGAAGACAACACCCCGGACACGACCAGCAGTTCCGACGATTCATCCGACGACGATGACGATGATGACAGCGAAGAAGAAACCGAGAGCGGTCCTGATCCGGAAGAGACCCGCCTGCGTTTCGAGCTATTGAAAGAAAAGCTCGACGCCGCCGACGCCTGCCTGACCAAACACGGCCGTGGCCACAAGAAAACCCAGGAAGCTCTGAACGAGCTCGGCCAGGTGTTCGCACCCTTCAAGCTGGGCAACAAAGCGTTTGACGAACTTGTGAACGTGGTCCGCTCCACCAACGATCTGGTGCGCGAGAATGAGCGCGCCATCATGAAAATCTGCGTGCGCGAATGCAAAATGCCGCGCAAGGATTTCATCAAGTCGTTCCCGGGTAACGAAACCAGCCTCGACTGGGCCGAAAAGATCTCCAAGGGCAAGAAGCCTTACGCGTCATTGGTTGCCGAGCGCATCGACGAAATCGTCCGTCTGCAGAAGCGCATCGCCAACATCCAGACCGAAGTCGACCTGGACGTTTCCGACATCAAGGAAATCAACCGCCGCGTGTCCATCGGTGAAGCCAAGGCCCGCCGCGCCAAGAAGGAAATGGTCGAGGCTAACCTGCGTCTGGTTATCTCCATCGCGAAGAAGTATACCAACCGCGGTCTGCAGTTCCTGGACCTGATCCAGGAAGGCAACATCGGCCTGATGAAGGCCGTCGACAAGTTCGAGTACCGCCGTGGCTACAAGTTCTCCACCTATGCCACCTGGTGGATTCGTCAGGCCATCACCCGCTCCATCGCGGACCAGGCCCGCACCATCCGTATTCCGGTGCACATGATCGAAACCATCAATAAGCTCAACCGTATCTCCCGCCAGATGCTGCAGGAGATGGGCCGCGAGCCCACACCGGAAGAGCTGGGTGAGCGCATGGAAATGCCAGAGGACAAGATCCGCAAGGTATTGAAGATCGCCAAAGAGCCGATCTCCATGGAAACCCCGATTGGTGATGACGAAGACAGCCATCTGGGCGACTTCATTGAAGACATCCAGGCCCTCTCGCCCGTCGACTCGGCTACCGCCGAAGGCCTGCGCGAGGCCACCCGCTCCGTGCTCTCCGGGCTGACCGCAAGAGAGTCCAAGGTGCTGCGCATGCGCTTCGGTATCGAAATGAACACCGACCACACCTTGGAAGAAGTGGGCAAACAGTTCGACGTGACCCGTGAGCGAATTCGCCAGATCGAAGCCAAGGCCCTGCGCAAACTGCGTCACCCTTCCCGCTCCGACCACCTGCGCGGCTTCATTGACGACCAGGGCAACGGATAACAGCACCACAACAGTAGCGGGCGCCACCCCTCATGGGTATAATGGCGCCCGCTTTGTTGCTCCCTCCCCGGAAGCAACACCTCAAAAGCGAATCCTGGAACAGCATTCCCTGATAAGGGCCTATAGCTCAGTTGGTTAGAGCAGAGGACTCATAATCCTTTGGTCGGTGGTTCGAGTCCACCTGGGCCCACCACTCCTCCGAGCTTCAGATAAGCCTCTGTCCATTACTCACCTTGTGATCCGTGCTCACCAAGGTTATCGCGCCCTCATCCGTCTTGATCCCGGTCACCAGACACTCCGAAAGAAACGGACCGATCTGTTTCGGCGGAAAATTGGTTACGGCGAGCACCTGTTTCCCCATTAGCGTCTCGGGATCGTAAAGATCGGTGATCTGCGCACTGGATTTGCGAATGCCGACCTCAGGGCCAAAATCGACTTTCAGCTTGTACGCCGGTTTGCGGGCTTCCGGGAATTCGTTCACTTCAATGATAGTGCCGATTCTCAGTTCTACGTTCTCGAAGTCTTCCCAACTGATCATTAACAATTCTCCTGGGGGGATTCATGAGCCGGCCATCCGGACAAAGGAAATTTCAAAGCCAAATTGATTTTGCCGAATACACTGGCTTCATATACAACTACACTGAAGCCATCAAAAATAACACAAGGAAAGCACCATGCCGTTCTCTTCCGACCACATTGATGAACTCAACCTGTTGGCTATGTTCGACCTGTCTTCTGCCCAGGAAGGCATCAAGGTTCACCAGCACTCGGCAGCACCGGAAATGGTTGCCGCAGCTGAACGACTTCACCACAAGGGACTGATTACCCAGAAAGATGGGGGTTATCTGACAAGCCTGGGTAGTGAAACGGCCGAGCATGCTCAGAGAGTGTTATCAGTACTGGCGAGCCGCTAGGCCGCGCGATTCCGCTAATACCGTTTATCCAGTCCACGCATTATCAGAGGCTCCCCACCGGGAGCCTTTTTATTACCCCTTCGGAAAACCTACGACCACTCAAAACCTTCCGTAACAGAAAAACACACTTTCCGGCCTGATAAGACTCTGTATTTCAGTCATTTTTAAACCATCTTTGTCCCGGCAGTGGTCGTTCCGACATCAAAAGCTGTCAAGAAGGCCAACGTCCCGATTAGACAAGATCACTACACTGCTTGTCGAACAATAGTACCAATAATGATTACCAGCCCTCTCGCTCTCCCTTGGGAGCAATGTGAAGGCCAATAACAAGACAAACAAATGGAGTGTGTTTCATGGTTTTAACCTCCCGCTTTTCCCTGTGTGCAATCACAGTCGCTGTTGCTGCGGCGTCCGCCGGCATTTCACTGAATGCCTCTGCCAGCATGGGTAACCTTGGCACCACCTATGGCGTCATGCCCGTGGACGTTGCAACCGCCCAGTCCCTGTCCATGTTCAACGACCAGGTGTCGTCCACCTATTACAATCCGTCTTACCTGACCAGCGACGAGCGCGGTGAGCTAACGGGCGGAATCGTTCACGCAGAGCAGGAATTGCGATCGAGCCGGTCTGATTCCGACGGTGATATCGTTTCTGATTCTCCCAGCCAGCATGTGCTGATTGGCATGAAAACCAACCTGGGATCACTGACCCGCTTCAAGCATCCGATTTACCTGGGGTTCATCGCGGGCGTTGAGAAATATGGAAAGGAAATGCTGGCCTTCTCCTCTCAGACTTCCGAGACCGGTCAGTACCTTCAGTATGGAAAGGAGCCACTATTCCTCAACATTGGCGGCGCTACTCCCTTCTGGCGGGGCATTTCAGGCGGTTTCTCGGTGCGTGTGACCCTGGAAGCGGCCGCGCAACTGGATGCGGTATCAACCCTCGGCGGTGAAACCAGCCGTGAGCGGCTGGCAGTTAACGCCGAGCCGTCTCTGAAATCCATTCTTGGCACCACCATCAAATGGGGCGAAACACTTTGTCCGGAAAGTGACTGCTTTCTGGACGGATGGGAGAGCGCGGTCACCTATCGCACCAAATCGTCTGCTTCCACTTCCGTGGACTCAAACATCATTGTCACCCAGACCATTCCGGACCCGGGCCTGAGCCTGGCCGTTGCCACCATAGATTCCTTCCAGCCTGAGACCATTGCCATTGGTACTCAGTACAAGGGTGATGGCTGGCGCGTCGGCGGCAGCATCGAGCAGCAGAACTGGTCAGAACTCGAAGACGAGTTCACTGGTGACACCATCAAGGATCAGGAGGATGTCAGTGCCGGCAACCGCATCGGCTTCGACGACATACTGGTTCCGCGTATTGGCGCCGAATATCAGCTCAGCCGCAATTTTGCCCTTCGCGGTGGTTTGGCGTACGAAGAGTCTCCCCTGAAAACCACCCGTAATCCGGAGCTGAACTATCTGGACACCGACAAGATTGTGGCCGGCCTGGGTATCAGTGCAACGTACGAGCGCACACGCCTGCTGGCCTATCCGGTGCGGCTGGACCTCGGTTACCAGTACCAGCAACTGCAGGATCGGGATTTCACCATCGTCGACTATGACGGCAACGAACAACAGGCCACCGCCGACGGTGATATTCATGTGATCAGCGGCTCCATCACCCTGAAGTTCTGAGGAGAGGTTCGCCATGAAATACAACAACACCCTGGCACTGATTCCCGCCGCCCTGCTTGCAGCATGCGGGGGTGATGATCAATCCATCAACGAACCTGCAACGCCGGGTTCTGTGGTTTACTCCTATCCTGCCGATGGGCAGAGCGAGGTCAGCCCCAAAGCAGACCTGGTATTGCGGTTCTCACACGCCCTCTCTGATGACGACATCGAGAGCAAGATCCGCATCAGTGATGGCGTCAATGAAATAGCCTTTTCAACAGAGCCCGTTGATCAGGGGCAAAGCCTGAAAGTATCACCAGATCATAAGCTCAACTCGGGCACTGAATACACCATCGAATTCAGCGAAACGCTTGAAGCCGAGGGTAACCGCGTGATAGCAACACCCAATGCCGTGGGCCCGGACGGTATACAGTTCACCACCCGGGGCGAGTTCAGCGGTATTGCAGAGCTTGATAATCTGGATTCCAGATTCACCGTGGCGGAGATGATTCCTTCTGAAGGCAACACCTTCCGCCCAATGAACTTTTCCACCTTCCGGCTACGCCTGACCAAGGCGGTACATCCGCAGTGGGAAGACCTCGGCGGCGTCATTGAGCTGACAGACAGCAACGGCGACACCGTGCCGGCAACTGTGCTGGTAAACGGCCGTTATGTGACCATCGACCCCTGCATTGCGGACAGCCCTGAACGATGCGGCCGAGAAGACGATGTACTGAACGCCGGCGAGATCTATACGGTTTCCATCCGCGATCTCCCAGGTATCAATGGCGATACGCTGGAAGAGTTCAGTGAAGAAGTTACTCCGCGGGAGACCAGCCCGACGGTGGTGCTCTTCCAGGAGGTAATCGACTCTGGACTGAACGCCAGCGCAAACGAGGAAAACGCCCGCCGCTCCCGTCTCAATGGCGCGATCATCAACGGTGTAACCCTGAATTCAGTACTACAGGGCGTCGCCGGTCCATCGCAACAGATCGGCGGCCTGTTTGCGGAATTGGCCTATGCCCCGGCGTTCGAAGCCGACGAACCCCTGCCCCTGCGCGTACCCAAAGGCAGTGTGCTGAGCAGTAGTAGTCTCGATGTGCGGGTTAATGGCACCGTACCTGTGATCGACCCGGTCACCGGCGAGATGCAGAAAACCGGAAACATCAAGGTCACCATGCTGTCGGACGCCACCGGCTACCTGATGCCCAACCCCTACACCGACGACATGAACGCTCCGCGCCACATCAAGCTGTTCATGGATGTGTCCATGAATACCGAGGAGGCACAGCCAAATGCATCCCTGTCCCAGGACCTGCTGGGCGTGGAATTATCCGGCATCGCCATCGTGGAAGACGGCGTACTGACCATCGACGCCATCGGTATGGTTGAACCCAACCTGCTGGGCCAGGAGTTCACCGACTCCACCATCGCTTTCCGCATCGAGGCCGCTACAGATTCCACGTCGGCACTCAGTGCTGCCGAGCAGCGCGACGAAGAGCTTGCGGACAACACCGGCCCCCAACTGGTGAGCTGGATGCCAGGGCCGGAAGATGCCCTGCCCGACACCCGCCAGGCCATGCAGCGCCCGGGCGACCCTGTGATTCTGAACTTTGATGAGCCGCTGGATGCCGAAACCATTGCTGACGGTATCGTTCTGGATGAAGGTGGCAACCCGTTGACTACCGATGATGGCTCACTGGAGGCCAAACTGGATGGAACTGCCTTGGTGTTGAATCCGAAAGGTGGGCTCAAGCATGGTGTTGATTACACTCTGCAGATTGGCAACGCACTGACGGATCTGGCCGGCAATGGTGCCATGCCGCAAGACCTGAACTTTGCCCTACCGGATTTAGGAGACGGCTCAGTCACCCAAAGGTCTCCGCTTGCGCTGACGACTTACCCTGGCTATCCATGTGTGACGACCGAGGTCGACTTGAGCGCCGGCTCCCATGGTGTCTGTCAGGATGCAGTTAACACCTCGGGCGGAAATCTCGACTACCCGGCAGGGCACGCGCCTGACGAGTTACCCGTCACTACACTGCCAGCCGGCCGGCCGATCACCGTGGTTTTCTCCCAGTCCATGAATCTGAACACTATTAACGCAGAGACTTTCATCGTAGAGAAGGTTTCAGATCCCACAGCAACGGTAGGCAACGGCGAAATCGTTTCGGGCAGGCTCGAGAAGAGTAACCAGCGCGTCCGCTTTTATCCGAACACTCCCTGGGAAGAAGGCACTCACTACCGGTACACGCTGACTTCGTCCAACTCCGCAACTTGTGATCCGGATGACATATGCGGAGAAAATGGATTTCCGCTGGAAACCAATCTTTTGGTAGACCCCACTGCGCCCGGCGGCCCGTCCATGACCATATACTTCAAGGGCGCATCTGCGAACCAGTCAGTGTTTACTCCGCTGCGCAATCTGCCCATTCGCGACACCAACTCGAATTATGTGGTGGATTGCGCAACGCTGGGTGGCACTGACTGCCTGGAGCCATTTAAGCACGCAGATGATGGCCAGGATGGCTTCCTGCCTTCAGCAAATGCTGCGAGGCTTGAGATTAACCCAGCCCGAGAGCCGAGAGTGCTTGGCAGCGACAGAAGTGAAGCGCGTGTCGGTTGTCAAACGGCGGGGGCTGACTGCCCAGAGAAAAAGTTCATCTACCAGACCTACGGATTAAATACCGAAGTGATTGGCCCTGCAGTTGACCCCGAGACGGGTAAAGAAGGCGTGCGAGTACTTTTATATCCGACGCTGCTTGCGACCACTTCTCTCGAGGTATATCTGGACGACGGAAACGGGCTGACTGATGTTCTTCTATCTCCCGAAGATCCACAAGTCACAGGACCTCAGATTCTGCGCATGCGATACGCCAAAGACGACGCGGACTGCGAAGAGAACTGCACCCGAAACAGCCTGATTCGTGGAATCATTGTGGAGGGAGACGATGGCCGGCCGATGTTCAAAACCGAGGCAGACCTGACGCTGGACGCACCCAATCTCGCCTTGCCTCTAGGCGACGTTTTGCGCCATAACCTCTTCAGCTATCCCTTCACGCTGAAACTGGAGGGCCCGATTACCTTCTTTGATGACGGCCGAATGCAAATCGAACAACGCAACGTTGAAAGCCCGGAGATCAATGTTCTAGTTAGTGCCCATCCAGAAACACCGTTTTCCGGTGATCTGACGTGCTCCAGGAAGAACCAGTGTGAGTGAGAAGCTAAAGGATACCAGCGATGCCTGAATTATTGGCGTCATTGGTTGTTATT